>CAJIZI010000003.1 GCA_905181885.1 uncultured Gammaproteobacteria bacterium | reverse complement strand
TTTGTGAAATAGATTTATGATAGTCCTTAATAATATTAACTATCATGATGTGACCTGTATCGGGTATATAGGGCCTGTAACCAAGATAGATTGAGAGCTTTTTTCTCGCTGCTTTTCACATGCATATTTCCCATCCTGAAGCTCCAAGAAAGGAGGGACAATTGCTATGTTATCGATGGAGTCTTTAACCCCCCAGCTTTTAAGATTCGGCAGCGGATGGAGAACCTGCTAGCCAAAAAACTCGTAAGCAATTACTTCTGAACCCATTCAGAGAAGTATTGCCTTTCTAGCTCGAGTTGGTGAACAAGTGAAGTGGCGTGATGATATGCCCTTAAGTTTGATAGAGCTACATGCATCAATCATTATATTGAATTATTATCTTGCCTCGAATCACTCACCATGAAGATATAGTAAAAAACAGCAGCCGTATTGATAAATTATCAGATCATAATCCTGAAGTTCAGATGAAGAGTAACAGTCTTAATAGGCTCAGCGACCAGCACTTTATTCAATGTCGACAGAGCAACAAAATCACACTAGGCATGAGACCGACTGCAAACTCTTTTTCATAAAATTAAAGAGTCGTTAATTTGACTATTCAAGGAGGATAGCAATAGAAGGTTTTTGCGGTTGATTAGCCATTAATACAATAAATTATTTATTACATTATCCCAACTGAGTGATAATGAGTGGTAGTGAGATAGGCATTTTTCCCATAGACTTAGCCATTTTTTTATTAAGGTATAATTCATCCAATCTAGCGGCGAGTTGTTGAGGGCTGGGGGCTCAATAAATCCTGTTTGTTCATGAATGACAAATTCGTTGGTTCCACCAGAATCATAACAGGTAATGGTTGCCTTTTGAGCCAACATTGCCTCTAAGGTCACATAACCATAATCCTCATCATATGGTGCGAAAAAAACGGCCAATGAGTTCTTCATAGTGACTCAACCATTTCAGTCTGGGCTTAATTGGTTATGAATGGTAACGCGCTTTTCTAAGCCATGATGAATAATAAAGTTACGTAGGTGCTGTTCATTACTACCTTGTCCGGATAACACAGCTTTTACAGGTTGGGTCGTTATCCTTAAAGCTTCTAATAATAAATGTTGTCTCTTGAGGGGCTCGAATCTACTGGGAGCAAAAATAAAGTCTCCAGTCTCATTGGTGTTATCATTTTGAAGAAATAGATCTGCAAAGGCTGGTGGATGATAAAGAGGTGTTAGAGACAATGTTATTGTAATGAAGTAGACGCTTACTCACTGTTTTAGAAATGGTGAAGTTTTGTAATGCGGTACGAAACTTTCATTATCTAATGCTATCACTTTACGGCGTAGTGTTTTTTCTTCAGTTGAATATTGGTGTCCTTGTTCTTTCCATATAGTCCCATAGGTCATACATAGAACGGTGTTGATGCAGCGTCCACATTATTTTACAGTCATGTGGAATATAAAAAGCGGGAAACTTCAAACAAATCACTAGGTCAGGTTGCTTACTACCCCATAACGACAAATCATCTTGTGTCCACTTAGAGATACTCTTTTTAATAGTTACAGGTGATAAATCAATGAAAGGATGTCTGATTATTTCTACCTGGTGACCATTTCGTTGACATGCCTGAAGAAGGTTATTTGCTAAATATTCAGCACCACCAATGACATATGGAGTTTGTGTTGTAGCAATGGCAATACGCATTTATTTTTCTGCAATCACAGCAAAATCAACAGGACTGTTGAACCAGTTCTCGACTAGAGGAGTGACATCGCCTACTTCTTCCCTAGGGTTATAGCGATATATATCGATCTGACTATAGCCACGTTGTCTGGCAATAAACTCTAGTGTTATCGGTGGGATAGGATTTTTGTGAGTAGGATCTAGGTAAAAAGAGTAGCCGCCAACGGTTAAGTTCTCTGGATTGGGTGTTTCGAAAATGATTTTCCGCCAGGTTTTAGCACGCGAAGACATTGGTCAAACAAACTTACACATGCTCAAAAGGTAAATGTTCAACAACATGAAAGGCGGTAATAACATGAAGAGAATTATCATCCTGATTTTCTAGGATAAGTTATAGCATCACCTTGTGTAGCTTGAAACCTTCAACTAGGCAAAGATCAACCATGGTATGGCTGAGATCAATACCTTGAGACTCGTAATTGTGTTCAGATAACAAACGCAACCATTCACCTCGACCGCAACCAATATCTAGTACTTTTAATGGTTCGAAATATTTTGGGCAATAGCAGATAAAAAGGGTAAGTATTTAACTTGTTGTTGCTTAATTTCTTCTGCTGTACCGCGGAATTGATTTTCAAACGCGATATATAAGTCATTAAGATCATTATCTAAGGTTGCTGTTCTATGATCTCCGAGAGAATAGCTATCAATATTTTGTTTTTTTGCTAAGGCTCGGGCAATATTAGTTTAAGAGTTTTGTTGACGCTCATTTAAACTATTATTTTGTTCAAACGCTGTTCAAAACGCTGTTCTAGCTTCGAGTGTTCGTTGTCGAGTGTCATTGCTATTTTTGATAGCGGCTAAAAGTCTAATACGGCTCCTAAAAGAGGAGTGCCAATAACCATTGTTTGAATGAAGAATGTATCAGTCATGATAGTTTAAGACTCCTTGATGAAAAGTAGAGGTTATGACAGGCTGTATGCTATCATCCCGTCGATAATACTTCCAATTAACAGCTTATTGATACACAGTAATTTATGAACTTAAATCTATTAGCTGAATTTACAAAACGAGATTTTACCGAGCGGTATTCAGGCTCGATCCTGGGGGTTGGATGGAGCTTTATTTCGCCTCTTGTGAATATCATGATTTATACACTTATCTTTTCCCAAATTATGAATGCAAGGTTGCCTGGTGCAACGGGTGAAGAAGGTGGTTATAGCTATAGTATTTATCTCATTAGTGGGCTGATACCTTGGATGGCATTTTCTAATACAGTTTCAAGGATCAGCACGATATATTTGGATAAGAAACACATTATAAGTAAAATAAATATCTCTTTATTTAGATTGCCACTATTTATTGTCTTATCAGAAAGCATCACCTTTTTAATTACGATGTTCATCTTTTTAGGTTTTTTTATAGTAACAGGTCAAAAGCTATCAACGGCAATGCTAATATTGCCTTTTGTATATATCGTTCAACAAATCCTTGCCTTTGCACTAGGTTTTTTGTTGGCACAACTTACTGTGTTTATCCGCGACTTGAAAGAGTTTACTGCGATATTAATGCAGCTTTGGTTTTGGTTTACCCCTATAGTTTATGTCGTCTCAATCGTGCCGAGTTCATTGTCTGAAATCCTTGTTTATAACCCGGTTTATCAAATCATTAATATTTGGCATCAAGTGTTTGTATATCAGACGATCCCAGACATGACAGGGATAATTGTGATTACGATTGCTGCCCACGCTTTATTATTCGTCACATTTTTAATGTACCGTATCTTAGAAAAAGATATTAGAGACTTTTTATGATTACATTAATAATGCTACTGGGTCTTCATAACAGTAGTAGCTATGGCTCTTATATACACTTATTCGCGTAAGTTTATGGAAAAATAGGGCATTGCTTGTCATCATTATAAGTGCATTATATTTTTCATTGTTTTTATGTTTTTAGCACTACGGAGGACTTACTCGGGTGATCACGGCCAAGAATTAAGCAAAACATTTAAACTTATAGTTCTCCTGCGCATCCGGTTGAAAGAAATTATTTTTCGTAAAAAATATCATAAATTTCGCAGCATAAATAATGTTTCTTTTCATGTATCAGGAGGAGAAACTTTAGGGATCGTTAGGTGCTAATGGTGCGGGTAAATCAACATTACTTAAAATGATTACGGGGATCTTATTACCTGATGAAGGTGAGCTCCAAGTCGATGGTCGAATTACCGGTCTATTGGAATTAGGAACGGGTTTTAATCCACTGTTAACAGGTCGGCAAAATATAGCGATGAATGGACTGCTATTAGGTATGACGAATGAAGATGTCGAGCTGAAAGAACCGATAATTATAGATTTTGCGGAACTTGGTATTTTCATCGATGAACCCTTATCAACGCTACTCATCAGGTATGAGTATGAGGCTTGCATTTGCCATAGCAATAAATGCAGATCCAAATTGTTTCGTTATAGATGAAGCCTTATCTGTTGGTGATGCGGGTTTTCAGCAAAAATGTATGCGTAGGATCGCAGAGTTTAAAGGAGCAAGGGGGAGCAATTATTTTTGTATCACATGATATGAATGCAATTAAACAATTGTGTGATCATGCGATTTTATTAAACCACGGAGATGATAGATGCTAGTGGTCCGCCAAGTATGATAGTAAATAAATATAAACAGCTCCTTACTTCAAAAAGCCACAATAAAATTGAATTTCATGTTGAAAAAGGCAGGCCAAAGTCTTATGGAACCTTAGAGACTGTAATTAAACAAATTTCAATTAATGGTGATAGTGCCAGGCCGACACTAGAGTCTGGGCAGCATGTATATATAAAGGTAGAAATAGAGATCTCAGGTTGATATGACAAACTTAACCTGTGGTATAGCCATTAGAGATAGCTACGGACAAGATATATTTGGCACTAATACTTTTCATCACCAACAAATATTGACACTCACCAAATCTACGACATTAATTGAGTTTGAATTGGATATGAATATTGGAGTAGGGAAGTATACAATTAGCGCTGCGGTGCACAACTATACCAACGATGCCGGATTATGTGCTCAATTGGCATGATGAGGTGCTAGAGTTTAATGTATTGGAGTAAGCGACAATTACTTTGAAGGTATTTGCCGTCTTGAGCCAAAAATCACTATTAAGATATGAAAATAGTCGCAAGTATGCTTATATTAGGATGCTTATATATAGATGTCAACTTTGCATAATTAAAGACTTTTTGCAATTACATGAATATTATTGATATGACAGGACCTATTAACGATTACTTAATAAAGTGAAGTAAAAACAGTAGGTTAAGGAGTAGCCCTTATTAAGCTGAATCTGAGAGCTGCAAATTAAGTGTAATTAGCCTTGACTACATGGGGGTCTTCACATAAAATTCAATGTGAGTTTTGGATTATTGAAACTCGATATCGAGCTGAGTCACATTATAAAGGAGCTAGTGCTTCTTGATAGAGCTCTTAAAAAAGCTTTGCCAGGCCTGGTAGCATTTTGCTAAAGGGCTTTATTTGGTGAGCATTACGAACTGATTTTATTTTTGACTCGAACATTATTTATTTAGGAGATTGGATATGGCTACAACAGCCTCTACAACAAGTGTGCAAGAACTATATATTGCCTATTTTGGTCGTCCGGCAGATGCAGCGGGTTTAGCGTTTTACGCTGACGCGTTGGATGCTGGCACCACAACGGTATCAGCAATTGCAACTAGCTTCGGTGCTTCAACTGAAGCAGCTACTACAGTAGCGCTATAGTACTAGTGCTTATGTATCAGCAGTTTATTTGCAAGCATTCGGCCGCGCTTACGATCATCTACTGATGGAACGTTCTGGACTGATGCTATTACTGCCGGTACTACAACTAAAGAATCAGCAATGGTTCAAATTCTGTCTGGCGCACAAGGAAGTGATGTAACAGCAGCAGCTAATAAAGTAAGTGTTGCAAATACATATACAACTGCGGTTACCAGCGAAGGTAAAACATATTCAGGTTCAGCTGCAGTTGCAGCTGCTAAAGCAGTATTGGATGGTGTAACAGCAGTAGCTTCAACAGTTACATCAGGAAATGCAGCGGCAACAACTGCTGTAGCGGCTCTAGTATCAGCATCATCAGGTGGTGCGGGCACTACATACGTACTAACAAATTCTGTTGATTCTCTAACAGGTACAAGCGCTGATGACACGTTCATGGCTGCTTGGGTTGGTGCTACACCAGCTTCAACATTCACAATTGCCGATACTCTAAATGGTGGTTTGGGTGTAGATACTATTAAAATAGTCAAGACAGCTGCTATTGCCCAAGTCGATGTTGCACCAACTGGTGCTTCTGTGACTGGCGTTGAAGCAGCTACTTTGATTTCAGGTGCTGAAATTGTTGCAAATACATCAATTGGTGCTTTAAGTGGTATCAGCACTATGAATTCTACCTCTACTGGTGGTGCGACTCTTATAGCTAGCGCTACAGCTGACATCAATGTAACTGACGCAGCCGTGGATACTGCAAATGACGGTGAGATCACTGTTAATGGTGGTAAGAATGTATCGCTAACACTAACAGCTGATGATGGTGTAGATGATGCTGATAGTAACGCAGAGATTGTTGTTGGTACTACAACAGCAGCTACTGGAACGGTAAATGTTCAACATACAGGTGATTATCTTGCATCTGCTAACAACATACTATCGGGTATAACTGTTACTGGTGGTACAACAATAACAGTAAACCAAGACACAGGTATTACAGCTGCAGATATAGCGGCTGCTCGTACAGATACAGGTAACTTTGTAGTAACACAAGGTGAAATTGCAGCCACAGGTAGCGCGGTTACAACGACTATTTCTGTAACTCAAGACGAAGAGTTTGCAAAAGTAGAAGGTGCTGCAGGCGCAGCTAACGATGGTCAAATTGGTGTTACTAACGGTGCTGTAACGATTGCTGATGCGAGTGCAGCATTAGCTACAACTGCTGGTACATTAGCAACTGTCAACTTGACAAACTTTGGTAACTCAACGATTGATTCAAGTGCACTAACATCAGTTAACTTAGCTGGCGACGGTGGCACATTGGGAATTTCTCGTGGTGCTCTAACTGCTACACCGACTGCCAATATCCTGGCGTTAGGTTTAACAGGTGCGACCACTAGCACAATCACAGATAGTGAAGCAGCAGCGGATGATGGTTTTACTACTATCAACCTAACAGGTAACACAACAGCTTCAACTATCTCTTCTTTTGTTGCAGCTGATATGACTACCTTGACAGCAGCTGGTGATGCGAAAATTACTTTGACCGCACATACATTAGCATCATTGACTGGCGTAACTGTCACGAACACTGGTGGTTTGAGCATGTCGGGTACAGCACTTGGTAACGCAGTAACTTTCGCTGGTGGTACTGGTGCTGATGCGATTCAGGTTGGTGCTACAACTCAAGACTTAACTATGGGTGCTGGTAACGATACTGTTATCTACACTGCAGTTGCAGGAACAAGTGGTACAGTCGCTGGTGGTGGTGGTACAGATACAGTTTCAATGACATTTGCTTTAGCAAATGCTGCTGATGCATCTGGTGCATTTAACACCTCGCACACTAGCTTTGAAGCACTCACAATTTCTGACGCATTAAGCGGTGCGCTAGATGTAGATGCTCTTCAAGATGCAACCACAATCATTGCTGCTGGTGACACTACTGGTGGTACTTTAAACAACCTTGACAGTGGTTCTTCAGTTCAACAAAATGTAAGTAACACTGGTACATTTACCATTAATGTTGATGGTGCTGTAGCTAGTTCTTCAGATGTTCTTAATATGAGCTTTCTGAATGCAGCAACGGCCTTAGGTACTGTAGTAGTAGCTAACACTGAAACGATTAACATTGATGTAACAGATAGTTCAACGACTGGTGCTGTAGCTGCGATTAAATCCGTAGTATTGCAAGCTACTGCTGCTACATCCCTTGTCGTTACAGGTAACAATGGTGTTACATTTACTAATACTGGTAACACTGCTATTACAAGAATGGATGCTAGTGCACTTGCCTTAAACTCTACGGCAACTACACAAGGTGTGATTGGTACAACAGATACAGCAGCTAACATTGCTGTAACTTTCACATCGGCTAACGTCACAGCAACAGCAGCTGTTGATATTGATGGTGGTGCAGGTGCAGATACTCTAACGGGTGCGGCTGCTATTGATACCATTGACGGTAATGCAGGTAACGATACAATTGTAGGTGGTGCAGGTGCTGATATTTTGTCAGGTGGTGCAGGTACAGATACTTTATCTGTAGCAGATGTAACAGCTGCCACTAGTCATAGTCTAACTAACCTATCAGGTATGGCGATAAACTTGGGTGACGCTGCTGTAACAGCAACAGCACTTAATACGGCAATGACAGGTAACGTAACGTTAGCTGGTGGTGCAGGTGCTGCAGGTGACGCTCTAGCTGCAGGCAGTGTTGGTTATATCTCGACTACTGCAGGTAACAGTTTAGCGACAATGGTTCGTGATACAGTGTCAGGCTTTGAAAATGTTGTTGGTTCTGCATTAGCAGATTATATTAACCTTGTGAATACAGCTAAATCTACTGTAACGTCTGATTTATTGAAAGATTACATTGACATCACTCAAGCTACTCAAGCTATAGATACAATCGTCACTACTGTTGATGAAGCTTATACAACTGCTACAGCCGATGTAGTCAAAGGCTTCGTAGGTGGTGTTGGTGGTGATATTCTTCATATTGATATATCTGATTCTACTGCCAACGCTGCAACCGGTATATTTGCTGCAGGTAACGGTTCGATCGCTATAACTGGAACCTTGTAATTAAGGAAACTGGTTTTGGTACTGCTGTTACACTAGGTGCCACAGATGAGATAGTAGTTCTAACGGGTGGTACGATTACTGATGCTGCTGCATTAAAGGCAGCTATTGGTACAAACAGTATTATTACTAAATCAACAGGCAACACGGGAACCAACGCATTGTTAGTTGTCTGGTATGACGGTACTAATACACACGTATCATCTGTATCAGATTCTGGTACTGACGCGCCAATGACGGCGGCTGGTCTAGGCGTTATTGATTTGGTTCTATTGGTTGGTGATCAAACTGCTGGTCTAGATACAACTAACTTCTTAGCTGTATCCTAGTCTTTAGGTAGCTATCATCAAGTTGATTTGAATTAGATCGACTTTTATTAGAGTAAAATGGTGAACATAAGATATAAGTAACCTTGAACCTGACTTAAGGTTCTAAAGAAAAAAGGAAACCCTAGTTCAGAAATGAACTAGGGTTTTTTATTATATTGGCATTGAAATTCGAGATTATGCCCAGATATAATATTATTCATTAACTATAAATAAAGGACTGTAAAATGACTAAAAAAGAAGAAGTTATCACAATTGATAATGTTGACTATAAGCTATCTCAATTATCAGATGAATGTAGACAGGAGCTTGCAACGCTTCAACTTTGTGAGCAAGAAATAGTTAGAGTAAATGCACAGTTGGCTATAGCGTTAACGGCAAGAAATGCTTATCGTAATGCTGTTTCCAATCTACTACCTGAAGATGACACTAAACATTAAAATCATGAATTAGATTATGAAAGGTGAAGACTACAGAGGTTTTGTTAATTAGGTAATGAATGATACACATCTCAGAATTTTTAAGGATTAAATAATGGAAAAAAAAAGCAAGAGACGCATTTGTAGAAAAAAGAGACGCTAACTTTAACGATGAAGATTAATTTTACAGAAGATCAAAAAGCCCAGCTTCAAGGTGTTGTTGTAGCAGACGAAGAATTAAGACGTCTAAGAGCCCAAGTTGCATTAATCGAAACTGCGCGATTGGCATATAACGCCGCATTAGTTGAGCTTTTAGAGTCAAAAGAAGCTGATAATACAGATCATGAAGTGATGAAAGATACTAGTTCTGAGGAATGAACTTCAAATTGATTATACTTATGAGCACGGATTATTTAAAAAATTACTTAAACCAGTGAACGAAATCATTAATCTAAGTAAGAAAGAACTATTACTTAAGTGTGTTAAATTTAGTGCTGCACTATCATTAAATAGCTATTTTACACAGCCTCTTACGAGAGTAACCATTATAGAAAATATGTTTAAAATGTGAAGATATATATGACTAACTATGTCAGTTAGTCCCTCATTACGTAAATGACTATTAATAACATTAAAAAGGTGTGAATAGATGGCTGTAATAACTCCAGCAGTACCGCTAGACTCAATCATGTCGATAAGCATAACCAATGGCTCGACAGTCACGCGTGGCTCTGGAGTCCTTTTTGCATCAGGTAATTACATCTTAACTGCAGCACATGTATTTGACTCTTATATAAATGGCCAATCTATTGGTATATTGTCAGCTAATGGAACAACATTAAATGCTGGAGAGATATATAAGCATCATAGTTGGGTTAGCAGTAATTCTGACATTAATCATGATATAGCAATAATTGAATTAACCTCAACAGCGTCTGATCAAGGTTTGTCACTAAGACGAGATGACATGATTATAGGACAATCATTCACGCTAACAGGTTTTGGGAATGAGGGTTCATTACATACGGGCACTAATATATTTGATGCAGATGCTAGCCTCTTTAACGATTTTAGTTCAAAAAACATCGTTGAAACCACACAAGTTGTATATGACTATGACAATGGACTTGAACATCAAAATACGAGTAAAAACTTATTTGGTGTTAATAGCAGCTCATTAGCGACAGGTAATGAAACTCTAGCTAAATCTGGTGATTCTGGTGGAGGGTTGCTTATTGATAACGAGATAGCTGCAATTTCAAGTTATGCATATCGGAACCCACTTTATGATGTGAATGATGTTCTTGATTTTAGTTTTGGTGAACTAAGTATCGCCACTCAAATCTATCCATATATACCATGGATAGATTACATAACCCAAGGTAACCCTAATTATTTGGCACCGAGTATAGTCAGCAATGTTGCTACAACAGTGGCTGAGCCATTTAGTGGAAGTGTGATTAATCATTTTTTACTATCAACATCATCTATAAGGTCTGAAACAGTAATATTCAATTATTCTACAAGAGGCGGAACTGCGACAGCTGGTTTAGACTACCAACATACACAAGGAACTGTAGAACTGCACCCATATGAAACAGCTATTGCTATTGAAGTTGTAATTTACGGTGATACTTTAGCTGAAGTCGACGAAACATTTAGTCTGGTCCTTACTGATCCTACAAATGAATGGCTAGGTATAGATGTTGAATTAATAGCAACACACACTATTATGAATAACGATATATTTATAGTGTGAACACAAAGACAAATCAAATTATATAAACGTAAGAAGTCAATAATCAATGAAAAGAACTTTTGATTTACTTTTAGTAATCATCCTTACAATTATTCTTCTTGTGCCTATTTTTATAGTAGCGGTAATTATTAAATTAAGTGCTGATGGACCTATACTTTTTAGTTCTGAGAGAGTAGGTCAAAATAATCATCTTTTCAAAATGTTAAAATTTAGAAGTATGATGATTGGAACTCCCATTGTAGGAAGCGACCTCTTAGTAGATCCTGAAAAGGCACTGACTCCTATCGGTCGTTATTTGCGTCACTGGAGCATAGATGAATTACCACAGATCTGGAATATTTTTCTAGGTGAGATGAGCTTTGTTGGACCAAGACCTGCCTTATTTAATCAGGTGGATCTTATTAGGTTGAGGACAGAGAAATCAATTGAGACTATGGTGCCTGGCTTAACTGGATGGGCGCAGGTAAATGGGCGCGATGAATTAACTATTCATGAGAAAGTTAGTTTCGATGAGGAATACATGCATAAACAATCTTTTAATTTTGATCTAAAAATATTATGGCTGACATATTTAAAAGTTATAGGTAAAAAAAATATTAGTCATTAAGTAGTTATATTTTATAAAATTTTTTTTTATAGTTTGAATGATAAAGTTTGGTGGCTAAGAGCCGTAAACCATCGCAGTGTGATATGTGCACCATTGGTTTTTGTCGTCTTAACTGTGGTTAAAATAGACTGACTGAACTATAGGGTACAGTCTATTGATGACTTATTTTATATTAGCTGTGTCTCTAAAAGCCACCACTAAAGCTTTTTTTAATTCCCTGGATATTCGCACTCAATGGTTTATTATCCAGTGTGGTAATGAAAAACACGTCTTCTACTTGATCTACCAAGGTCACGAGTTTGGCATTGATTAAATGTATCTTACAATCGATAAAAACTTGTGCAACAATTGAAATTAACCCTGGTCTGTCATGAGTATAAAGTTCAAGGGTAGTGTGTATTTTTTGGTCGTTGTTCTGATAATTTATAATAGGTGCCGTTTTAAATAAGGTCATTTTTCTGGCGTGTATACATTGCTTAAATCTATTTTTTCTATGTGAGATAATTGATCATAAATTCTATTACTTATCTCTTTTGTATCTCTTTTCGGGACCATTTACAATATAGGTGTTTAATAGGTCACCGTTAGATGCCTGTATTATTTTAGCATCTAAGATATTAAGTTGAAGGTTGTCAAGTGCTGCAGCAATAGCTGAAAAAATACCAGGCTTCTCTTTTGTAAGCACAAAGATTTCTATAGTGCCGTCGTTATCAAAATCTCTTATTTTTATTAACGTACTAACATCTGGTTGTTTTAGACGTTGTTCTGTCTGTCGAATAATTTCATCAACATTATGCCGTAGAGAAATAATCGTCATCATAATATTGCCATAAGTCTAAAACTTTAGCTTTCATCCCATTCTGAATCTAGCAGTACTGATAAAGCTAGCTCACGTTGTTGTTGCTCTTTTCAGCCATAGTTTTAGCTGCATTCTCAGTGTCTTCAATATACTGTCTAGCCATATGATATAGCTGCTTGAGTAGAGAGTCTCTCCAGCCATTCCATAAATTTTCGTTAGTAGCTCTAATGTCTGCAACTGTTAGACAATAGAGATAATTGAGCCGCTCTACGGATTGAATAGTCTAGAAAACTTTTTTAAGACATCTGGATCATGAATATCACAACGTTGAGCAGTTGCAGACATAGTAAGGTGGTGACGGATCAAGAAAAGCGACAAGATTGGTATCGTAATTACTTAAGCTGTGATTTTCACAAAAGTGAGTGGCATCAACAACACCTAATTTACTGTGATCACCACCGCGGCCTTTAGCAATATCATGAAATAGTCCTGCGATATAGAGTATTTCGGGTTTTGCAATTTCCTGAAAAACTTCTGAGCACAAAGGAAATTCACTTTTATATTCCTCACTAGCGAACCGACGAAGGTTACCAACTAAAAATAAAGTGTGCTGATCAACAGTATAAGTGTGAAAAAGATCATGCTGCATTTGGCCGACAATGACACCGAACTCCGGGATATATGCTCCTAAAACCCAATCTTGTTCATTTTAAGTAGGGCATGAGTAAGGCCAGTTCCTTGACGAATTATATCCATAAATAAGCTACGATTCTTAATATCAGCTCTAAAGTGTTGTCGATAAGGTGAAGGTGAGCGTGTAACTGACGTACTGTATCTGCTCTTATACCTTTTATTTTTGGATTTTGCTGAAGGATAAGGAATAATTCAAGCATTGAATAAGGATAAAAAGCAAAAATGCCCGAATTAATAGTCTCTAGGTATCCGCTATTAATTTGAAATCGCTTATTAACGGGCACTATGTTGTGGTCTTTTTCAGCTAGGATAATATTTTCTTCAAATACTTGAATAAGCAATTCGTTCATTTGTTGGACATGATCGTGCACATAGGTAATAATCTTTCATGAAATGTTCAACGGCAAGTCTTTTATCATCATCGTAATAACCCAAGCATAGTGGCGAGTTCTCGTTGGTGATCTATCATCAACTTTTCTTGTTTACGTCCGGCTATTAAATGTAAGCCAAAGCGAATACGCCACAAAAATCGTTGTGCTTTTTCAAGGCTTAGATATTCATTGTTTTCTATAAACCCTTTTTGGTTTAGTCCATAGAGTCATTAACTGAAAAGTGTTGTTGAGCAATCCAACTAATGCGTGTGAGATCTCTTAGCCCGCCGGGAGATTCTTTGATATTAGGTTCTAAATTATTGCCGTATTATTATATTTATTGTGGCGTTGTTTCTGTTCTTCGATTTTTTGCTGATAAAACTGTTTTTCATTCCAAGTTTTATTAGTTACGGTGAGACTTACGTAATGATTCAAAAAGTACTGGGCTGCCAGATAAAAGACGGGTTTCAAGAAGGTTGGTTGCAATCGTGATGTCCTGCTCAGCCAATTCTCGGCATTGTTTAAGTGTTCTAACACTATGGCCAATCTCTAGACCTACGTCCCATAGCTGTAGTTAGAAAAAATGAAATTGATTCTGGCGGATCTGTCTGATAGGGAGTCATCAATAAGTATTAACAAGTCAACATCTGAATAGGGGTGTAGTTCCCCCCGGCCGTACCCTCCCACAGCGATTAAACTGATAGGTACTGTGAATATCTACATTTTGCGCCCATAAGACAGAATAGCTTCGTCAACAAAGATAGCTCGTTGCTGGACTAGTTTGACAATGTCATTATTTGCTTCAAATTGTTGTTGAAGATAGCGCTGCCCTTGTTCTAAGCTATCGCGAAGAAATGCAGTATCAATTGGGAGCTGAGAAGAACTTATTGGGAGAAACTAAGTCTGTAAGCGATAGAAGAGTCATTGGTTTTAATTAAATAACCTCTTCTTCACGAAGTGTAAGAATTTCGTGGCCTGTATTGGTAACCAAGATAGTGTGTTCCCACTGTGCTGATAAGGATCGATCTTTTGTGACTACCGTCCAGCCATCAGCTAATTGTTTAACATGACGTTTACCGGCATTGATCATGGGTTCAATAGTAAAAGTCATGCCTGCCTCTAATGCTAAACCAGTGTTAGGGCTTACCATAGTGTAAAACTTGTGGATCCTCATGAAAGACGAGGCCTATACCGTGACCACAATATTCACGAACAATAGAAAACCGTGCTTTCTCACCATGCTGCTGGATAACATGACCAATGTCACCTAGCTGAATGCCCGGTTTGACTAAAGAAATACCAAGTAACATTGCTTCTCTTGCATTTTCGACCAGACGCTGTGCCAAAATTGAGGTCTTGCCGACATGAAACATTTTACTAGTGTCCCCATGGTAACCATCTTTAATTACAGTAATGTCAATATTAATAATGTCACCATCTTTCAGAACTTTTGGGACCAGGAATACCATGGCAAATAACATGATTAACAGAGGTACAAATTGATTTTGGGAAACCATGGTAGTTAAGGGGCGCTGGGATTGCTTGTTGTTCGTTGACAATATAAGCATGGCATATTTTATCCAGTTCATCGGTTGTAATACCAGCCTTCACAAAAGGTCCAATCATGACAAGTACATCAGCAGCAAGTCTTCCCGCTACTCGCATTTTTTTGATTTCATCTGGAGTTTTGATGCTAACAGCCATGATTGAATATTTCCTAGTGCATTAATTTAAATACTTAATTAACCTTTATTTTGCCGTAAAACAACCTAAACAACCAGAAATTGATTTTTTAAGGCATTCTAGATTGTCAATTTTGAACATTAACTGTCGTGTAAAGACACATATAAGTTGTCTTTAGAGCTAGTTTATGGTATAAAATCCGCGCCTATTTAGGCAAAAATCACACATGCACCGACACAAGTTTCGGGGTGCTGGCGCCAGTTTACGCTAGTCGATACTTGGGGTGTGTGGAGGTTTAACCCCAATTTACTAATAAAGGTTTTATAAAAATGGCAAAAACAACAATGCGCCAAATGCTAGAAGCAGGCGTTCACTTTGGTCACCAAACCCGTTATTGGAACCCGAAAATGGGCCCATTCATTTTTGGCAAGCGCAATAACATACATATCATAAACTTAGAGCAAAGCTTACCGATGTTTAATGATGCATTAAATTTCATCGGTAAACTAGCATCTAAGAAAGGAAGAGTCCTCTTCGTTGGCACAAAACGTGCGGCGCAAGATGCTATTCGTGAAGATGCAGAACGTGCTGGCATGCCTTATGTTAACCGACGTTGGTTAGGTGGTATGTTGACTAACTACCAGACAGTTCGCCAATCAATCAAGCGTTTAGATGCAATTCAAGTAATGATTGAATCAGGTCAACTGGAAGGTCTTAAAAAGAAAGAGATCTTGACACTGACACGTGAACAAGAAAAATTGGAAAAGAGTATTGGTGGCATAAGAAAAATGGGTGGCCTGCCTGACGCGTTATTTGTGATTGACGTTGATCATGAGCGTATCGCAATCAAGGAGGCCAATAACCTTGGAATTCCTGTCGTCGCAATTGTTGATAGTAATAGCAACCCCGATGGCGTTGACTATGTCATCCCAGGTAATGATGATTCAATGCGTGCTATCAAACTTTATACTATAAGTGTGGCAGATGCGATTTTAGAAGGTCGAGCATCCGTAGCAACTGGAGATGTTGAAGAAGAGTCGATGGTAGCTGAGGAATCTTTAGAAGCGGAAACCCCTGTAAAAATTGCACCAAAAGTAAAAGCAGCACCAAAAGCTAAAGCTAGCACCAAAAGCTAAAGCAGCACCAAAAGCAGAAGCTGCAACCAAAAGCTAAAGCAGCTCCAAAAGCTAAAGCTGAACCAAAAGCAAAAGCAGCTCCGAAAAGCAGCAGCTGCAAAAGAAACAAAAGCAGCTCCAAAAGCAGCAGCTCCAAAAGCAAAAGCAGCTCCGAAAGCAGCAGCTGCAAAAGAAACAAAAGCAGAATCAAAAGCAGCAAAAAAACCAGAAGCGGCTGCAGAGTAGCTTTAGCGTAAAGTATAGAGACAGGCTCGCTAGTTTAGCGGGCCTGTATTGTTTGTATGGTTAGATTTGATATCGTAACCAGCATAGACGTTCTAAAACGAGTTGAATGAAGGGTAGAAAAATGGCAATTACAGCTGCATTAGTAAAAGAACTTCGTGAGCGAACAGGCTCAGGTATGATGGAATGTAAAAAAGCATTAG
Source organism: uncultured Gammaproteobacteria bacterium (assembly GCA_905181885.1). GTDB lineage: Bacteria > Pseudomonadota > Gammaproteobacteria > Nitrosococcales > Methylophagaceae. Next base: position 474,521 of record CAJIZI010000003.1, on the reverse strand, counting down.
TAGCGTCGAATGGCGATATTGATCTAGCAATAGAAGCAATGCGTAAATCTGGTTTAGCTAAAGCCGATAAAAAGTCTGACAGGGTTGCAGCTGAAGGTGTGATTGCAATCGAAATAAGTGCTGATGGTAAACGTGCGGTAATGCTTGAAATTAATTCAGAAACAGATTTTGTGGCAAAAGCGGAGGATTTTATTGGGTTTGTTGGCCAAGTGTCAAAAAAAGCATTAGAAGTACAGCCTGCAGACGTTAAAGCACTGATGGCCTTGACATTGAATGATGCAGGGGAGAGTGTAGATACCGTCCGCCAAACTTTAATTGCAAAAATTGGTGAGAATATTCAGGTTCGCCGGTTTACTTTGATGTCTACAAATGATGGTGTTCTTGGTTCATACCGTCATGGTGAAAGTATGGGAAGCATGGTCAAATTAACTGGCGGTGATAAAGCTTTGGCGAAAGATATTGCTATGCATATTGCAGCAAGTAGGCCACAAGCTATTTCAGCAGCAGAGTTACCTGCCGAATTGTTAGAGAAAGAACGTGATATTGTAATAACACAAGCACGTGAAAGTGGTAAGCCAGAAGCTATAATTGAAAAAATGGTTGATGGTCGAATGAAAAAGTTTGTTAATGAAATTAGTTTGTTAGGGCAAGGATTTGTTAAAGATCCAGATGTCACAGTTGAAAAACTATTGTCTCGATCGAGTGCTAAAGTCAATGATATTGCTTTCTATGAAGTCGGTGAAGGCATTGAGAAAAAAGAAGATAATTTTGCTGAAGAAGTGATGGCGCAAGCTAGAGGAAACTAAGCAATGTCAAAAACGGGAAAAAAACCACGTTATAAGCGGATCCTACTTAAATTAAGTGGTGAAGCATTGATGGGTGGTGCTGATTATGGCATTGAACCTGGGGTTATTTCTCGTTTTGCAAAAGAAATAGCAGAGCTTAGTGCCGATGGTGTTGAGCTTGGTATTGTTATTGGTGGTGGCAATATATTCCGTGGTGCTGGATTAGCAGCTAATGGTATGGATCGCGTAAGTGCCGATCATATGGGGATGTTAGCAACCGTAATGAATGCTTTGGCTTTACAAGATGCGATAGAGCGTCATGACCGTTTTTGTCGGGTAATGTCTGCAATTCGGATCAATGAAGTTTGTGAAGACTACCTACGTCGCCGTGCGATTCGACATCTGGAAAAAGGTCGTGTCGTGATCTTTGCTGCAGGAACAGGTAACCCTTTTTTTACAACAGATTCGGCTGCTAGTCTCCGCGCAGTTGAAATTGGTGCAGACTTATTATTAAAAGCCACTCAAGTGGATGGTGTATACAGTGCTGATCCAAAGACTAACTTGGATGCTGTCCGTTATAACGAGTTGACTTATGATGAAGTCATTAATAAACGCCTAGCTGTCATGGACACTACAGCAGTTGTTATGTGTCAAGAACACAAAATGCCCTTAAGGATTTTTGATGTTCATGAAACAGGTAATTTAACGAAAATTGTTTATGGCGAAGAGATTGGTACGCTTGTGAAATAAAAAGCCAAGCAAGGTTAGTGACATAAAATCTAGTTAGGAATGTAAAAGATGATTGAAGATATTAAGAAAGATGCGGGAAGATAGAATGCAAAAAAGTGTCTCCGCGCTAAATAATGCAATGGCAAAAATTCGTGCTGGCCGTGCGCATACGAGTCTTCTAGATCATGTTTTAGTGCCTTATTATGGTTCAGATGTTGCATTAAGCCAAGTAGCTAATGTTGGAATTGAAGACTCGAGAACATTGACGGTTACACCTTGGGAAAAACCAATGTTATCGGTCGTTGAAAAAGCTATTATGGCTTCTGATTTGGGGGTAAATCCAAATAGTGCAGGTATGACAATTCGGATTCCTATTCCCCCCTTAACTGAAGAACGTCGCCGTGACCTTGGTAAAAGTGGCACGTTCAGATGCTGAAGGTGCTCGCATTGCTATTCGTAATATTCGGCGTGATGCGAACAGTACTTTGAAAGAACTGCTTAAAGAAAAAGAAATTTCTGAAGATGCTGAGCGCGGTGCAGGAGATACTATTCAAAAGTTAACTGATAGTGTCATGAAGCAAGTTGACACTATTTTGGCTCAAAAAGAAGCCGCGTTAATGGAAGTTTAGTGTTGTATACCTGGCGTAATAAGATTAATGTCTGAGAATAACCGTCTGATTCCAAAGCATATTGCGATTATTATGGATGGTAATGGTAGGTGGGCAAAGCAACGTCATCAGCCACGTTTTATGGGCCATCGTGCTGGAGTGAAGTCTGTCGAAAAAATTGTAAAATATTGCTTTGAAAAACAGATTTTTGTACTAAGCCTTTTTGCTTTCAGTAGTGAAAATTGGCGTCGTCCAAGTAAAGAAGTTAGTTTGTTGATGGGGTTATTTGCATTAGTGCTAAAACAACAGGTTAAGCACCTAGATAAAAATAATGTGCGACTAAAAGTTATAGGCGATATCAGCAAGTTTTCATCGAGCCTTCAAAAGCAAATTACAGATGGTCAAAACACTCACTAAAAACAATACAGGTTTGACACTTAATATTGCTGCTAACTATGGCGGTCAATGGGACATAACACGCTCTGTCCAAGTATTGGCAAATAAAGTGAAAGCTGGCGTATTAATGCCTGAGCAGATTACAGAAGATCTGATCAGCAATGGGTTGACAACTTCTGAACTCCCAGACCCAGACCTTTTCATCCGTACGGGCGGTGAACAACGAGTCAGCAATTTCATGTTATGGCAAATGGCATATACAGAATTTTATTTTACCGACACTTTATGGCCAGACTTTGACGAAGAGTCACTTGATTTAGCGATTGAGTCATTTACGTATCGTGAACGACGGTTTGGTAAAACATCAGAACAATTAGAAGATGGTAACAATGATTAAGCAAAGATTAATAACAGCCGCAATATTAATTCCTTTCGTATTATTGGGCATTTTATTGTTGGAAACTAAAACGCTAGAATGGTTTATAGCAATTATCACGGTGTTGGCGGCATGGGAATGGTTTGGCATTATCGGTGTACATGATGTTATAAAGCGTCTTATATGGGTTTCAGGTTTATGCTTATTGTCTATCATAAGTATTCAGTACTTATCCATAGGCTTTATAGTATCCATCACGTCGATCATTTGGCTACTAGCAGCAGCTGTCCTAATAAAGTATGGCAATGATGGTCTTCCGAATCATTTGACTACATTGTTTAGACAACCGGGCTTTGGGATTGCAAGCGCAGTAATTCTTTTAGCATCCTTTTGGATAGCAGCTATTTCTTTACATGACTCGCAAATGGGCCCACAACAGTTAGTCTATATATTAGTTTCAGTTTGGCTTGCTGATACGGGGGGGTACTTTGTAGGCAAAAAATGGGGTAAAAAAGCACTAGCTAAAGCAGTCAGCCCAAATAAAACATGGGAAGGTGTATGGGGCGCACTAACCTTAACTACTATATGGGCAATAGTGGCTTTTGAAATAGGATTAGGAGGGAGCTTGTCTCTGCAAACATGGCTGTTATTAACATTGACATCAGTTGCAATGTCAATTGTGGGTGATTTATTTGAAAGTCTGTTTAAACGAAGCCATAACATTAAAGATAGTGGTAATTTATTACCAGGCCATGGCGGGGTTTTAGATAGGATTGATAGTTTGATAGCGGCTGTTCCAATTTTTGTTGCAGGTTTGATACTAACTGAGGGTCTATAGTTTGAAAGCTATCACTTTGTTAGGCTCAACAGGTTCAATTGGCACAAGTGCGCTCAGTGTTTTAAGGCAACATCCTGATAAATATAATATCTATGCATTAACTGCTAATCGTTCTGTCGACATATTATTTGAGCAGTGTCAGCAATTTGAGCCAAAGATTGCTGTGATGTTGGATGAAAGTAGTGCCGAACTGCTCTCGTTAAGAGTTAAAACGGCTGGTTTATTGACAGAGGTATTATCTGGTGAGCAAGCGTTAGAGGAAGTAGCTGGCAACGAAGCAGTGGATTATGTTGTTGCGGCAATCGTTGGCGCCGCTGGGTTACTGCCGATATTAGCTGCAGCGAAAGCAGGCAAACGTATCTTGTTAGCAAATAAAGAAGCCTTGGTTATGAGCGGGCGATTATTAATGCGTGAAATTGCAACTAATGGTGCGACACTTCTACCGGTGGATAGTGAACATAATGCTATTTGGCAGTGTTTACCAGTAGGAAAAAGTCAGCAATACCAATATGAAGGTAAAGGCATTAGACGTATTATTTTAACTGCATCTGGCGGACCATTTAGGGATTATGAGCTTCAAGATCTTGAAAATGTTACGCCCGAACAAGCAATTGCACACCCTAACTGGTCAATGGGGGAGAAGATCTCAGTCGACTCAGCTACAATGATGAATAAAGGTTTAGAAGTGATTGAAGCACATTGGCTATTTGGCATGTCTAGTAAATCTATTGAGGTTGTGTTGCATCGTCAAAGTATTATTCATTCCATGGTTGATTATATTGATGGTTCAGTCCTAGCTCAGATGGGAAACCCAGATATGAGAACTCCTATTGCTAATGCATTAGCATGGCCAAACCGTATTAATTCCGGTGTGATACCGCTTGATCTTGTTGCCCTAGGACGATTAGATTTTGCAAAAGCTGATCATAAACATTACCCGTGTCTAGCACTAGCTTATGAGGCGCTGGAGGCAGGAGGAACAACGACAGCAATTTTAAATGCAGCGAATGAAGTGGCGGTAGATGCTTTTTTAAATAAGCGTATCAAGTTTACTGATATTCCAATCATTATTGAGCAAGTACTTTCTGAACAAACTTCATGCAGTGGAGATAGTTTAGAACAAGTTTTAGCAGATGATAAAGAAGCTCGTTCTCTTGCAAATAAGTATATTATTTAGATATGCAGTCACTCTTTTTTTTTATTATCTCTCTGGCAATTCTGATTGCAGTTCATGAGTTTGGACATTTTTGGGTAGCTAGACGTTGTGGCGTCAAAGTACTAAAGTTTTCTATCGGTTTCGGTAAGCCGCTTTGGCAAAAAACAGGACAAGATGGCACAAAGTATGTTTTGGCAATGATCCCATTAGGTGGTTATGTCAAAATGTTAGACGAGAGAGAGGGTAATGTACCGAAAGAACAGCTAAGTCAGGCTTTTAACCGTAAGTCCTTGGGCTCTAGATTTGCGATTGTATCTGCAGGACCCATTGCAAACTTATTGTTTGCTGTCTTCGCTTATTGGCTTATATTTGTAATAGGCATTGCGGGTATCAAACCTATTATAAGTGAAGTGGCAATTAATTCACCTGCTGAAAATGCACAATTATTACCTGGCGATGAGATACGAAGTGTTAATGGTGATGAAACACCTACTTTGGCGAGTTTTCGCAATGCTTTAGCTCAAGTAGCAAAAGTGGGTGGTAGAGCTGAATTAACGATTGAGAAAGCGGGGCTTCAACAACTTCGCTCTCTAATAGTTCCTCAACAAACTGCGCTAGACGATGAGCCTATAAATTTATTAGAGCAACTTGGTTTGACGCCTGTTTTATATCAATTAAAGCCTGTCGTTGGTGCTGTTGTAGCAGGTAATGGAGCGGATGTTGGAGGTTTGCGTGTAGGCGACCTGATCATATCGACCAATAGTCAACTTGTCAGCCACTGGGCACAATGGGTTGAAATAATCAGAGCTAGCCCAAATCAATTGTTAGATGTGGAAATTCAACGACAAGGTCTGCGACATACACTTCAAATCATGCCAATAGAAACAAAAGAAAAAATAGGTGTTATTGGCGCAGGTGTTGATGTTAGTGCCACGATAGTTCCAGCAGAATTAGTAGCTGAGCTCCGTTTTGGACCATTATCTAGTCTGCTTAAAGCATTTAAAATGACAGGAGAAGTATCTTTTATAACAATAAAAAGTTTTGTGGGCATATTAGCTGGTGATATATCGAGCAAAAACTTAGGTGGACCTATCAGAATTGCCCAATTTGCAAGTACATCTGCTGATAGAGGCTTAGTTTCCTTTATTAGTTTTTTAGCCATTATTAGCATTAGTCTTGGCATTTTAAATTTATTACCGATTCCAATACTAGATGGTGGCCACTTGGTAATGTATCTTTTTGAGTGGGCCAGAGGAAAGCCATTATCAGAACAGGTTCAATTACTTTGTCATAAAATAGGGCTTTTTTTATTGTTAACTTTAATGCTGTTTGCCTTTTTCAATGACTTATTAAGACTGTTTGGATTATAGCTATAATACGGGTACACTAGTGAGTGAATTCGCATTAGATTAATCAAATTTAAAGAAATGACTAAATTACTCAATATTATTATTTTATTGTTGCTGAGTAGTACAGCTTATGCTGAAAGCTTTGTAATAAAAGAAATCCGTGTGGAGGGCTTACAACGCCTGTCTGCTGGTACTGTTTTTAATTACATTCCTCTGAAAGCAGGGGATGAAATGACTGACAACGATGCCAAAAGCGTTATCCGTGCTTTATACAAATCTAAATACTTTAATGATGTTGGTATCGAAGCTGAAGATGGGGTTTTGATAATCAATGTTAGTGAGCGCCCAGCGATATCAAGTATTGAATTTGTTGGGAATAAAGATCTTGGCAGTGAAGATTTGTCCAGGTCACTTCGCGAAATTGGATTTTCGGAGGGGCAAGTTTACGATAAGGCGATGCTAGAACGTGTTGAACTAGAATTGCAAAGACAATACTTCAGTCGGGGTAAGTATGGAATTACAATAGAGTCAAAAGTTACTTTATTACCTGAAAATCGCGTTGGTATCTTAATCACAATGGGTGAAGGAACTGTGACGACGATTGGTGATATTAATATCGTCGGGAATAGTTCGTATGAAGAAGAAGATTTATTACTAGAATTTCAATCAACGACGGGCAACCTGTTCTCAATTGTTACCCGCGATAATCAGTATTCACGCCCGAAACTATCTGCAGACTTAGAAAGCTTGCGGTCTTTTTACCTAGACCGTGGCTATGTAGACTTCATAGTTGAGTCAACACAGGTATCAATTACTGATGATAAAAAAGAGATGTTTGTTACTATTAATATTTCAGAAGGCCAGCAGTATAGAATAAAAGAAGTGAGACTTGCAGGTGATTTGATTGTTAAAGAAGAAGAACTTTTTAATTTAGTCGTTATTGAAAAAGGTGCAATATTTTCACGCAAACAAGTGACACAGAGCAGTGAGTATTTAACTAGTCGTTTAGGTAATGAAGGTTATGCTTTTGCCAATATTAATGCAGTTCCTAAAATTGACAAAAAAGAACGTTCAGTTGCATTGACATTTTTTGTTGATCCGGGCCGACGGGCTTATGTTAGGCGTATTAATATCGTTGGTAATAGCAAGACACGAGATGAAGTGGTACGACGAGAACTTCGTCAACAAGAAGCAGCTCATATATCTACGATAGATGTAGAAAATTCCAGGGCGCTTATTCAACGCCTAGGTTATTTTGAAGATGTTAATGTTGAAATGACGCCAGTCGCCGGTACCTCAGATCAGGTTGATCTTGAATTCACGGTTATAGAACAATCCTCGGGTAATTTATCAGCAGGGGTCGGCTTCTCAGACTCTGATGGTTTAGTAATAAATGCTAATCTTACTCAGAAAAACTTTATGGGTAGTGGTAAGCACATTAGTTTCGGCTTTAATAATGGGGATGTTAATACTACATATAGCATAGGCTACACGAACCCATTCGCTACAGTTGACGGCATTAGCCAAGGATATGGTGCCTTTTATAGTGAAACTAATGCTGATGAAGCCAATATTGCGAGCTTTACTACCGATACGTATGGCGCGTCTACTACTTTTGGGGTACCGATTGCAGAAAATGACCGGATCAGTTTATCGTTGGGATATGAAAATACGTTAATACATTTGCCTAAAGTGAGCACAGTAAGTAGGTATAATGATTTCGTAGCATCAGAAGGTGATGAGTATGATACTTTCTCAGCAGTACTATCTTGGACAAATAACACTAGAAACAATCCTGTATTACCCACGAGGGGTAAGTTACAACGACTCTCAACAATGATAACCTTACCAGGGGGGTCTCTTCAATATTATAAATTGAATTATGAAGATAGACGATATGAGCCTTTAACTGAAGACTTAACTTTAGCTTATGGTGGTAAAATTGCATATGGTGATGCCTATGGAAGTACTGAAAACTACCCCTTCTTCCAGAATTTTTATGCAGGTGGCCAAAAAAGTGTTCGAGGTTTTAAATCGAATACCATAGGGCTAAAGGAAAATAATGAATCACTGGGAGGTAATTTTTTAATTAATGCTGGTACCGAAATTATTTTCCCGGTACCTTTTGTGAAAAAGAAAATTAGATCTTTCCGTTTGAGCGGGTTCATTGATGCAGGTAATGTTTACAACGAGGATGAGAATTTCGACGCTGGCCTACTACGATACTCTGCTGGTCTATCGGCTATTTGGATTTCACCATTTGGACCAGTTTCGATTAGTTTTGCAAGACCCTTTAACGAGCAAAAAGATGATGAGACTGAAGTCTTTCAGTTTGCTGTTGGTTCGACATTTTAAATAAGAGTTTGGAGATAAGTGTGAATAAAATGAAGTTTATATGGCTATGTGCTTGGGTAATACTTTTCAGTACATCTGTTCATGCTGCAGAATTGAAGGTTGGTGTAGTAAATGCTGCTGCTGTTATGGAGCAGTCCCCCCAGAAAACAAGAGCATTAACTAGGCTAGAAAAAGAATTTTCGTCACGTAGTAAAGCGATAGAAACAAAAGTAAAATCGTTAAGGACTACACAAGAAAAGCTAATCAAAGATGGGGCAATATTTAGTGTTGAAGAAAGAAAGTTGAAAGAACGTACTTTAGTGAGCGATCAACGTGACATTAAACGATTGCAGGATGAATATAGTGAAGATCTGTCTATTCGTCGAAATGAGGAGTTGCGGAAACTAGAAAAAGAAATAGCTAAAACTATTACAGATATTGCTAAAAAAGAAAAGTATGACTTGATCGTTTTCCAAGGAGTTATCTATGCTAGTGAGAAGGTAGATATTACTAACAAAGTTCTCGAAAGTTTGAAGTCTCAATAACGTTTTTCAAAATAAAATGTTGACCTTAGCCCAAATAGCACTTCATGTTGATGGTGTTATTATTGGAGATGCGGAATGCAAAATCTCTAATGTATCAACATTACAAGCTGCTAACAGCCAACAAATCAGTTTTTTAGCGAATAGTAAATATAAAAAATACTTGCCGACTTCACAAGCAGGAGCAGTGATTGTCAGTAAAGAAATGGCGTCGCTTGTGAAGAACAGTGCGATTGTCGTTGACGATCCATATATTGCTTATGCAAAAATAGCGACTCTATTAAACCCACCGAAAAAGATAACAACAGGCATCTCAGACACCGCGATGGTTGAATCGAATGTTAATATTTCAAAAACTGTATCCATTGGACCTCAAGTAGTGATTGAGGCCAATGTTAAATTGGCTGACAGAGTTATTATAGGCGCAGGTACAGTATTGCAAGATGGAGTTATCATTGGTGAAGGTACTCTAATAGCCGCAAATGTCACGATCTGTCATGGTGTTGAAATAGGTAAGAATGTTGTGATTCACCCCGGTGTTGTCATAGGCGCTGATGGTTTTGGTATAGTCAATGACAAAGGAAAATGGATTAAAATCCCACAGATTGGCGGTGTTAAAATTGGTAATGATGTTGAAATAGGTGCAAATACTACAGTTGATAGAGGCGCGATTGAAGATACCGTCATTGGGGATGGTGTTAAATTAGACAACCAAATTCAAGTTGGTCACAATGTTATTATTGGAAATAATACAGTAATAGCTGGCTGTTCAGGAATTGCTGGTAGTACTATTATCGGTGAGAACTGTATTATCGGCGGAGGCGTGGGAATTGGCGGTCATATCGAAATTGTTGATAACGTGATGATCACAGGGATGTCGATGGTAACAAAATCACTTACAAAAGCTGGCATATACTCCTCAGGGATACCTGCAGAACCGAGCTCTCAATGGCATAAAAATGTAGTGAGATATCGTCAGATGGACAAACTTGCTGCACGTGTGAAAAAGCTTGAGCATCCTGATATCGGAAATATAACAAAGTAACCCAATAAAATTAATTCTATTTTAGTGTTGGGCAGCATGAAAGATAAAGATGTTTATGTCATATTAAACAGAGACAAAGTAAAAGGATTAAAAGATTGAATACCATTGATATACACGAAATTCAAAGTTTGCTGCCACATCGCTATCCTTTTCTCCTAATAGATCGTGTTATCGACTATGTCCCAGGAGAGTATTTGGTTGGTATAAAGAATATTACATTTAATGAGCCACAGTTTACAGGACATTTCCCACAGCGTGTAATCATGCCAGGTGTACTAATTCTTGAATCATTAGCACAAGCAACTGGCTTATTAGCATTTAAAACTGCAGCTGAATTAAGATCTGAGCAAGAACTTTATTACCTTGCAGGTATTGATAATGCACGTTTTAAAAGACCTACAGAACCGGGCGACCAAATTAGATTAGAAGTGAAGCTAGTTAAGCATAAACGTAATTTATGGAAATTTTCTGGGGAAGCCACCGTAGATGGTGAGATGGTTGTCAGTGCTGATATTATGTGCACCAACCAAGCAATTAATCCATGATCCATAAGACAGTAATTGTCGACCCATCGGCCATTATTGCTGATGATGTTTCTATCGGTCCATATACTATTATTGGTGCTAACGTTGAAATTGGTAGTGGCTGTCAAATTGAATCTCATGTCGTCATAAAAGGCCCGACGAAAATAGGTAAGAATAATCATATATATCAATTTTCATCTGTTGGTGAAGTTCCTCAGGATAAAAAGTATGCTGGTGAGCCGACATTATTAGAAATTGGTGATAATAATTTAATACGTGAAAGTGTGACAATAAATCGTGGGACTGCACAAGGTGGGGGTATTACAAAGATTGGCAGTAATAACTGGATCATGGCTTACGTCCATATTGCACATGATTGTATTATTGGGAACGAAAATATTTTTGCTAATAACACCACCTTAGCAGGACACGTCATTATTGATGATTTTGTTATTTTGGGTGGTTTTAGTCTCGTCAGTCAGTTTACTCATATTGGCTCATATGCCTTTAGCGCGATGGGAAGTGTAATTTCACGTAATGTTCCACCATATATATTGGTATCAGGTCATATGGCTAAACCCGTCGGTATTAATACAGAAGGCTTACGTCGAAATGACTTTACGGTTCATCAAATCAAGAGTATCAAGCAGGCATACAAACTGACCTATCGTTTGAGTCTGAAGATTGGTGAGGCGAGTCTTGCAATACAAGAGTTAGAGGGTTTTAATTCAGAATTGAGTCTTTATACGACATTTCTAGATCAGCAGGAGGGTGGCATTATTAGGTAGTTTTTTCCTATAGTTACTCAATAAAAAAGGGCTTTGTAATTCACAAAGCCCTTTTTTAATGGCTAATCGTCTGCAGGAGTTGAACTGACTTTATGAATGCTTAGGTCTGCTCCGTTGAATTCCTCTTCTTGAGTTAAACGCAGGCCCAAGAATATCTTAAGGCCGCCATAAATAATTAAGCCGCCAACAAATGCGATAGTCACGCCTAATACGGTGCCGATAATTTGTGACATCATACTAACACCGCCCAAACCTCCAAATGATAATTGACCAAAAATACCAGCAGCGATACCACCCCAAACACCACAAAGCCCATGTAATGGCCAAACACCCAGAACGTCGTCTATTTTCCATTTATTTTGTGTAAGAGTGAACGCATAAACAAATAAAGCACCTGCAATTCCACCAGTGATTAATGCACCAAGAGGGTGCATTATGTCTGAGCCCGCACAGATTGCAACTAAGCCTGCCAATGGACCATTATGTACAAACCCAGGGTCATTACGACCGACTAAACATGCCATTATTGTACCGCCGACCATAGCCATGAGTGAATTGACAGCAACCAAGCCACTAATACCTCCAACCTCTTGAGCAGACATGACATTAAAACCAAACCAGCCAACAGTTAGAATCCAAGCACCTAGTGCTAAGAAAGGTATATTTGAGGGGGGATGTGCAAAAATTTCCCCTTTTTTTCCATAACGACCATGGCGTGGACCTAATAAAAGTACAGCAGAAAGTGCTACCCAGCCACCAAAAGCATGAACGACAATGGAACCTGCAAAATCATGAAATCCAAAGCCATAAGTATTTGCAAGCCAGTCTTGTATACCATAAGCACCGTTCCAACTTATTCCCTCGAAAAAGGGATATAGGAAACCCGCCAATAAGAAGGTTGCGATAAGTTGAGGGTTAAATTTAGCTCGCTCAGCAATACCACCAGATACAATGGCTGGAATAGCAGCAGCAAAAGTCATCAAGAAGAAGAACTTAACCAAGGCATAACCATTACTATCAATTAATGAAGGCCCTGGTTGAAGGAAGTCGATACCATAAGCAATTCCATATCCAATAAAGAAGTAGGCAATAGTTGAAATTGCAAAGTCCATAATAATTTTGACCAAGGCATTGACTTGGTTTTTCTTACGGACTGTCCCAACTTCTAAAAAAGCGAAACCAGCATGCATGGCAAGGACCATGATGGCACCTAACAAGATGAAGAGGACATCAGTTGAACTTTCCACAATCTTATCCTTAAATTAAATAATAAAGATATCTTGAAGCAAGAACCGCACCAGAATATTACACCCACTGTTTAAGTAGTATTGTGTATAGGAATGAAGGTTAGAGTTTGAATTATTGCTCAAATACAGTGCGTAGATAAATTTAATGCACCAAATTAGTACAATTGAGGTACGGGTAATCGTTCACACAACATATCAACATCATAAGGTGACTTTAACGTATAATTTCATGTTTAAAATTTCAGCATCTTTTAATTTAGGTATCATTAGTATTTAGAGGGGGTTAACGTGGATATTTACGCATCAGACGAAGAAAAAGGCGAAGATATTAAGCGTTGGTGGCGTGAAAATGGCCTATCAGTAATTGCGGGAGTTGTCTTGGGAATTGCTATATTACTGAGCGGTCGGTATTGGCTATCACAAGAGAAAATGTTATCAGCAAATGCATCATTTTTGTACCAACAGACATCACAATTAATTGCTGAAGGAAAGATAGCAGAAGCTGAGCCCATAGTTGACGAGTTGTTTAGTAGCTATTCTTCAACACCTTATGCAATATTTGCCGCATTTGAAATGGCAAAATATAATGTAGGTAGTGGCAATATTGAAAGTGCTAAGCCCTATCTAAGACTGGGTTATTAGCAATGGGGACTTAAGTGGTCACATCAATATCGCAAGATTAAGACTGGGTCGTTTATTGTTGGACCAAGGTCATTTTAGACAAGCCCTGACGGTTGTTACAGAAGTACAAGCAACAGAGTTTAAATCACTAATTAATGAATTAACTGGTGATATCTATATTTCCCAAGGGAAAAGGTCTGAAGCAGCTATTGCATACGCTACTGCATTGAGTTCATTAGAGCAGAGTGATCCGCGCGGTTTAGTTCTAAAATTAAAACTTGATGATGTGGCGGGGTCATGAAAATAATGTATATTTCTAGAAAACTAGTTGTTTTGGGTTTAATTTCAATGTTGACTGCTTGTTCAGGCAAGGTACCTGATTGGCTCATATCTGATGATCTAGTTTTACCACCTGCTGAATTAATTGATTTTGAAGCTAAATTTGAACCTGAAGTTGTTTGGTCCAAAAGTACAGGTGATGGTGCTAAAAACAAATATAGCGATCTTAGAGCCTTGTTGCAAAATGGTAATGTTATTGTTAATGATCAAAATGGTGAAGTGAACAGTTACAACGGATTGACTGGTCAGTTAAATTGGCAAATAGAGCTAGAAGTTCCAGTTGTTGCTGGTCCAGGTGGAGGCGAAGGGTTAATTTTAGTAGGTACTCAAGAAGGCGAAGTTATTGCCTTGAATGAAAGTAGCGGTGAATTTATATGGCGTATACGGTTAACTAGCGAAGTTCTTACACCACCTAAAGCTGCATTAGGTGTTGTTATTGCTAGAACAGCTGATGGCAGAATGAGCGGGCTTTCCGTTAAGGATGGCGAGGTACTATGGAATTATCAACGTTCTGTTCCACTTTTAAGCTTACGAGGAGCAGGTCCACCTGCGATTGTTGATGATAAAGCGATTGTTGGTTACGCCAATGGAAAGTTAGTTGCGCTATCTATTTCTGATGGAAAAGTGATTTGGGAAAAAAGTGTGGCCGTATCGAGTGGCCGAACAGAAATAGACCGGCTGGTAGATATTGATTCTGAACTTGTAAGTAAAGGTAGTAGAATTTATGCAGTTGCTTATCATGGTAACCTTGCCGCACTTGATGTTGAAACAGGGAGAGTGCTCTGGAAAAGAGAAATGTCTTCGCGTGCAGGCATAGATGTCGCACCAAACGAAGCTATTTACGTGAGTGATGAAAATAATTATGTTTGGGCAATACAAGATGGTTCGGGAATGGACTATGGCGCCAAACTGAGCTACTACGACGCAATATAACGGCACCTGTTATTGTTGGCGATTATGTTATTGTTGGTGATTATGATGGTTACATACATTGGCTTTCTCGTGAAGACGGTAGTTTTGTCGCCAGGGTGAGATTATCTACCGATGCAATAAGAAGTAAGCCCGTTGTTGGGGATGGTTTAGTTTACATCTCAGCAATTGACGGTACCGTTGCAGCTATTCGGATCCCTTGAATTAATGAAACCTATTATTGCACTAGTTGGGCGTCCAAACGTTGGCAAATCTACTCTATTTAATAAATTAACACGTAGTCGAGATGCCTTAGTTGCTGATCATGCAGGTCTAACACGAGATAGAATTTATGGTACGGCTGAAATGGAAGGCTGTGCATTTATTTTAATTGATACTGGTGGTTTAACAAAGGGCTCAGACGATATGTCGGGTCTGATGCGCCAACAGGCACAGTTGGCTATTGAAGAAGCAGACATGATTTTCTTTTTAGTTGACGGCCGAGCTGGTCTTACGGCAGCAGATCAAGATGTGGCAACACAACTACGAAATGCAGATAGACCAGTTATCCTAGTGGTTAACAAATCTGAAGGCGAGCGCCAAGAAGTGATGGCTGCAGAGTTTTATGCACTTGGTTTGGGTGAACCACAAGTGATTTCAGCAACCCAAAACCGAGGTTTCGTAACGTTACTGTCGACATTACGAGAGAAATTACCGAGTGTAGTCAGTCAAAATCACCAAGATGATGAAAAACCCGATGACTCCAATACTATACGCTTAGCTATTATGGGTAGGCCTAATGTTGGTAAATCAACACTAATTAATCGTCTTATGGGTGAAGAGCGAGTTGTAGCATACGATGAACCCGGAACGACAAGAGACAGTATTTATATTCCTTTTGAAAAAAATGATAAACAATATATTTTAATCGATACTGCAGGTGTTCGTAGAAGGTCTAAAGTGTCTGAAATGCTTGAAAAGTTTAGTATTGTAAAAACACTTCAGGCATTAGAAGAGGCAAATGTTGTTATTTTAGTACTAGATGCTCATGAAGGTATTGTTGAGCAGGATCTACATCTTGCCGGTCTGATTATCGAAAGTGGAAGGGCTGTAGTAATAGCAGTTAATAAATGGGATGGTCTCGAAAAATCAGAACGTGAGTGGGTCGCTACTAATGTCGAGCGCCGGTTACCTTTTCTAAGTTTTGCTAAAACACACTTCATTTCTGCATTAGAAGGCAGCGGCGTTGGACTATTATTTAAATCAGTCAACCAAGCCTACGATTCAGCTATGGCTCAACTTCAAACTCCAAGACTAACGAGAGTTCTTGAAGATGCAGTCTCTGGTCATCAGCCACCATTAGTACATGGAAGAAGAATTAAATTTCGTTACGCTCACCTAGGCGGGAAAAATCCTCCTAGAATTATTATCCATGGGAATCAAACAAGCTCTACACCGCAAAGCTATCGTCGCTACTTAGAAAATACTTTTAGAGATGTCTTAAAACTTCACGGTACACCGGTAATGATTGAGTTTAAGCAGAGCGAAAATCCATTTAAAAACCGAAAAAACAAATTGACCCCTACTTATGCCGGAAAACGTCAACATATGGAAAAGCGACGTAAATAGTTGGGTTATAATATTTTAACTCCTCAGACTCGTCAGAACTTTGTGGCGGTTAAGCAGATATTTATTATGTTAATATCATGTCTTTTTTTTGTAAAATAAAGAAATATTTCACGAACTTTTCTTGTTTGTTGATGGGCGTGATATGATTAGCTACTTGCCTAGTATCAGGCGATTTTAGAGAATTTCATGAGCCAAGAATCTTCGTTTACATACGAGCAACTTTTAGAATCAGGGCAGGGCAAAATGTTCGGTCCTGGCAATGCACAACTACCCACACCTAATATGCTGATGATGAGTAGAATCACGCATATTTCAAATAGTGGCGGGGAGTTTGGGAAAGGAGAGATCATTGCAGAATTAGATATTACACCGGACTTATGGTTTTTTGATTGCCATTTCCCGGGTGATCCTGTTATGCCCGGTTGTCTGGGATTAGACGCCATGTGGCAACTCGTTGGTTTTTTCTTGGCATGGGATGGTAACCCCGGACGAGGTCGAGCTTTAGGTGCTGGTGAAGTTAAGTTCACAGGACAAGTTCTGCCTACAGCTAAAAAAGTTACATATAAAATCAATCTAAAACGTGTTGTTGCCCGAAAGCTAGTTCTTGCAATCGCAGATGGCTCAGTCTCTGTCGACGGGCGAGAAATTTATACTGCAAAAGATCTACGCGTAGGTCTATTCACATCTACAGAAAATTTTTAGGAAGTTAAGATGAAACGTGTTGTTGTCACAGGGTTAGGTATCACATCATGTATTGGACTAGATGCAGCCTCAGTTACAGAGTCATTAAGAGAAGGTCGTTCAGGTATTCGATTTAAGCAAGAATACGCAGATATGGGTTTTCGTAGCCATGTTGCTGGCTCGGTGGATATTGACTTTAAAGAACACATTGATCGGAAAGTCCTACGCTTCATGGGGGACGCTGCGGCTTACGCTTATATTTCTATGCAACAAGCTATTGCAGATGCAGGATTAACCGAAGAGCAGGTTTCTAACCCTCGTACAGGGCTTGTAATGGGTTCAGGTGGTGCTTCATCGTCAAACCAAGTAGAAGCAGCTGATATTCTCAGAGACAAAGGCTTACGACGAGTAGGACCGTATCGCGTAACTCAAGTGATGGGTAGTACTACGTCGGCTTGTCTTGCGACACCTTTCAAAATAAAAGGTGTCAATTATTCTATGTCTTCAGCCTGCGCGACCAGCGCACACTGCATTGGTAATGCCATGGAGCAAATCCAGCTAGGTAAACAAGATATTGTATTTGCTGGTGGTGCAGAAGAAGAGCACTGGACAATGAGTTCGCTATTCGATGCCATGGGTGCGTTGTCTACAAAGTATAACGATAAGCCTGCTAGTGCCTCTAGAGCTTATGATGCTGACCGCGATGGGTTTGTTATCGCAGGCGGAGGTGGTGTATTAGTTTTAGAGGAATATGAACATGCCAAAGCTCGTGGCGCTAAAATTTATGCTGAATTAACGGGGTATGGTGCGACATCTGATGGTCACGATATGGTTGCACCATCAGGTGAAGGCGCAATTCGTTGCATGCAACAAGCGATATCGACTGTAAAGGCACCGATTGATTATATTAATGCTCACGGTACGAGTACGCCTGTTGGGGACTTGGCAGAGCTTGGAGCGATCAAGAAGACATTTGGTGATAAGACTCCGATTGTAGGCTCAACTAAATCATTATCAGGTCATTCTTTAGGTGCAGCAGGTGTGCAAGAAGCTATTTATAGCTTACTGATGATGAAAAATGATTTTATAGCGGCATCCGCTAATATTGATAACCTGGATCCAGAAGCTGATGGCATACGAATTATTCGTGAGCGAAAAGATAATGCTGGTCTAAAAACAATCATGTCAAACAGTTTTGGTTTTGGTGGAACGAACGCTTGTTTAGTATTTGAAAAGTGTATTGATTAAGATAAACTTTTAAATGTTTAAAAAGGCCATCTTTAAGATGGCTTTTTTATACCTAATTTAGGTCCTCATCTGTTACAACACCTCGCTTACCAGCAAGAGACTCTTGAATAAGGCCTATTAATTGAGCTTTTTTATCAGGATCATCTAAATGTTTAGAACTGAATGTAATACCATATTGATTAGCGTATTGTTGAATTAACATCACGAGTACAGTTTCATCTTCCATAAAAATATCCAAACAAGGTAAAAGCTCGCTATTATAAACGGGTCTATTTATAAAGAACTAAATAATGAACTTATATTATCAGAGCCAAGGAAGTGGACAGCCGTTAATTATATTGCATGGCTTATTTGGCTCCTCAGATAACTGGCGAGGACTAGCTAAGAAGCTAGCTGTACATGTACAAGTAATTAGTGTTGACCTGCGCAATCATGGGAAATCTCCGCATAGCGAAAAAATTAGTTATGATGAAATGGCAAGTGATGTTATTAAATTAATTAAAGATTTAGGTTTATCGCAAGTAGATGTAATTGGCCATTCTATTGGCGGTAAAGTTGCGATGGCAATGGCAGCTAGTAACGCAGAGAAAATACGCCGACTCGCAATAGTGGATATGGCACCAAAGCTCTACTTAGATAACCACGGTGATATTTTCGAGGCATTATTAGCTTTAAATTTAAGCCAGTTCAATAAACGAAGTGAGGCCGATGAGGTTCTTGCCATCACAATAAAAGATAAATCTATTAGGCAGTTTTTATTGATGAACTTGACTGTGATTGATGGCAGAATTCAATGGCGAATTAATCTTCAAGGCTTATCAGATAACTATTCACAACTATTAGAGCCTGTTTGCCAAGGGTTGCTCATAGATAAACCAACTTTATTTCTAAAGGCTGGCTTATCAAATTATATTGGGCACGCTGATGAGGTGATGATAAAAGAAATTTTTATAAACGTAGATATTACAACGATCAATCAGGCAGGTCATTGGATCCATGCCGAATACCCAAGTCTATTTCTCACCAAAGTTAGTGATTTTTTTGGCTATGATAAATAGTAGCCATTAGAGTAATTAATGCGTTGTGTGAGGAGCCTTCAAGTGAGAAGAATTAAAGAAGCTTAAGTACTATCTTTTTATTCAACTCTGGTAACTGTTACATATTTAATAAACTCCCTCTATTATTTGAGTGAAAATATAAATAAAAGTAAATAGGGACTAATTATTTTTTAAAGAAAGTATTTATAATGATTGTGACGGAGCATTTATATAATGATGTTGAATAAGAAAGCTTAGTTAAATTATAGTTCTTGGTGCAAAAAAAACCACTTGTCGTTATAGTATTCAACTTACTTTATTAATTCGGTTTTAAGGGACGTCCCCAGATATGAATGCCATTGTTTTCCTTATTCAATGTTCTGATCAAAAAGGCTTAGTTGCAGGGATTACTGGCTTTTTTTCGTCACGTGAATACAATATTTTACATTGTCAGCAATATACCGATGTGTTGCATAGTCAGTATTTTATGCGAATTAAGTTAGAAGATGTTTCTCAACTTGATAAGGCAACACTTGAACAACAATTTTCAGAGTATGCCAAAACCTTAAGCTTAACATGGTCAGTCCGTTATTCAGACCAGCCATATCGGGTTGCACTATTAGTGACGCGTGCATCACATTGCCCATACGACCTACTATTGAGAGAATTAGAGGGGGAACTAAGTTGTGAGATCCCGCTGGTCATAAGTAATCATAATGATCTAGCGGCTATGGCACAACAGTTCGATAAACCTTTTTATCACTTACCAATCAGCAAAGATACTAAAGACGAACAAGAAGGTGGTATCAAAAGTTTGTTGACTGAGTATGATATTGATTTGGTGGTAATGGCTCGGTATATGCAAATTTTGTCAGAGCAGTTCGTTAAGGAATATGTCGGTCGCGTTATTAATATTCATCATGGCTTTTTACCGGCTTTTCAAGGTGCAAAGCCCTATCATCAAGCTTATGACCGTGGGGTGAAGATTATTGGTGCGACATCTCATTATGCAACTGCTGATTTGGATGAAGGTCCCATTATTGAACAAGATATCCAGCGAGTTATACATGACAATAACCCGGAAGATCTGGCTATGATTGGTAAAGATATCGAGCGCTTAGTACTAGCTAGAGCTGTAAAGGCTCATATCGAGCATCGTATTATTATTTCAGGACGACGCACCATCGTCTTTTCTGAAGGTGTATAGGCTTTAAAGGAGGTAAGTTAATCTTACGTAAACAGCTTAAAAGCTAGGATGTTGCTTAAACTTGTAAAACATTAATCCTACAAAAACTAAGGTCCAAACAGTTACAGCGCCCGTGGGTAAATCAAATAGTAATGAGGTTATTAAACCTAATAAATAACCTATTAATCCAGTACTGTAAGCGGTGAGCAATTGGTAAGAAGGTTGTTGCATTCCTCTACTTGCTAAGGCCGGTAAGATTAAGCTGGTAAAGACAAGATAAATACCGACTAATTGGACAGAGACTGTAACTGACAGAGAAAAGACTAAGTAGAATATGATGGGCGATTTGTGTTTGAGCTTAAACCATATCAGTAATAGGACACTATATAGTAGGGCTGCCCAAATTAATTGTTCGTAATTCACCCATAAAATTTGGCCGACTAACAAATTATGCAATAAGGCATCGCCATGAGGTGCATGGCTAATCATTAATAAACAACCACTGGCTGCAAGCACATAAAGTAAACCGATGATAGCTTCTAGATTATGGTTATAGCGTTGCTCTAGATTATGAATCAATAACGCACCCAGAACTGCACTGGAGCCTGCAAATAATTGCACTGACCAATTTGTTAATTCCCCTGCAAAGAGAGTGGCTGCGATAACTCCCATGGCTGCAATCTGTGCGATTGCAAGGTCGATAAAGATAATGCCTCGTTTCAATACCTCTTGGCCGAGTGGTACGTGGGTCGATAAAACAATGATCCCTGCCAATAAGGCAGGGATCATCAAAGTAAAATCTAAGCTATCAAAGTTCACTTTTGTGCTTTAAGTAGTAACATTAAAGTATTATCAAACAAGCTAAATAAATCAGTTGTACTAGCATCCCCACCAACGGTATAAGGTAAGCTTACTTTGGAAACTCCTGTTTTATCAGCAAGCCAATCAGAGGCTTTTGATGGTTGATATGCAGCATAAATAATAGCTTTAGCAGGTGAAGTAGCTAGGGTGTTAACAACAGTATTTAAGTCATTAATAGTAGGTGGTACTCCCGGCTTTGATTCCATATTGGCCACCCGGTTGAGGTGTAACCAATCTATCATATAAACCCAGTTATCGTGCTGAGTAACAATAGGCATATTAATTAAAGGCTCGGCTTGTTTTTCCCATTTTACGATTGCTGATCTCCAACGTTGTTTAAAGTCACTCCAGCGTTGCTGATACGCCGCTTTCCTATTCATATCCAATTGTTGAAGCCTTAGAGTCAAGGCTTCTCCAACTTTGAGGATTTGATGAGGATCAGTTTGAATATGTGGGTTTCCTGCTGAATGAACATCACCTTGGCTCCTGTCTATATGTGTCGGCTTATTCAATAAAGAGACATAATCAGTTGCCATAAAATAACCATCAGCACCATTTTGTATCATTGGGTTAGCAGACTTACTCTGTAATAAAGGTAGCCAACCAACTTCTAGTTCTGCGCCTGTACAAACTAACAGATCAGCTTTTCTCGCCTTTGCGATCAGACTGGGTCTAGCCTGAATGTAATGAGGATCTTGTAACCCCGTTGTGGCGGAATATACCACAACGTCGTCCCCTCCTAATTCTTGACTTAGTGCTGCCCACTCTGGTTCACAAGCAAAAATATTAAGTTCTGCAGATGCTGGGAAGCTATAGCTTAAAAGTAAGCTAATAAAAAATAGTTTTTTCATTTCTTACTCCTGATTAAAAGTTATGTGCGCCGTGAGCGCCAAGGCTTACCGTGTATTGAAATAATATTTGGGTGTCATCATGAGATGAAGAAGCTCTGTCATGGTTTACTTGGACACGGAAACGACTAAATTCGCTTGGTAAATATTCAAGCATCAAACCATAGCGTTTAGGATGAAAATTAGAATAGTCTAGTCCCGCATCATCTAATAACTCTGTATCTGAAGCTTTCAAATCACTTCCTAAATAATCGTACCGAACGCCTGTGCGCCATTGCGGAGAAAACTGGTAGATCCCCTCAACAAATCCGCCATATTGCTCACCATCATATTGTGCGAGTTCATCTTCAATACTCAATTCCCCATCATCCTTGAGGTAGAAGTATTCAGTTAGCAACGTAAGACTATTCTGTCTCATATTGCCATTGGGTGCCCATTTATATACAAAGTTAAGGTTTGATATATCAGTATCACCTTTAAATGCTACTGATTCTTCTGAAGCCTCTCCCGCATGGGCATGGCCGCCACCTATTGAACGAGCTTTAGGACTTGCTTGCCAGTGTGCTAGCCCTAGTTGCCAGCTACTATTATGTCCGATGTCTGCGCCCGTTTTTCCGTAAACTAACCAATCGCCAACCCCATTATGTTGCCCATTCCCTGGGTTTTTATCACCATTACCTCCAGTAACACCAACTTCCATATATAAGTCTGTTGGTAATAGGTACGAGACTTTAACGCCTTCTGTGACTAACTGATTACCGAATAAGCCACGGTATATAAGTGGAGCATCTGCAAAATTCCATGCGTGGATATGTTTTTCATTCAGATAGCCAATAGGTGAAAAGAAGCGACCGGCACGGACTGTTAAACCATTGCCTAATCCTAACGTTTCAATAAAAGCTTCTTCAACCTCAATTTCTGTTTTCCCATCATCATCATGTAAAGCAAGAGTAGTCTGCCCCATTAACAACTGGTCAACATTGGCGCTTACGGTGATTTCAGTTTCACCTAGAGAGAAACCTTCTCTAGCTAATCCGCCTTCACCAGGGATTGCAAAGCCGCTAATTTTGTAATCGGCTTTATCTTGGCTGTAATCACTAAACTGGCTGTTAAGAATAACGCTAACTGCTGGGTTAAAAACGCTTGCTCCTGAAGCTAATGTTTTTTTCTTACTAGTATTAGATTGTTTTTCTATATTGTCAGTTTTGTTTTCAGCTCTTATGAGTCGTGTTTCCAAAGCATCTATACGATTTTCATAATCCTGACGCATTTTTAGTAGTTCTGTTTTTAGTTCACTAATATCATCTACACCACCAGCAAATATGGGTGTAGACATAAATAGTGCCGATGTGATCATCACGGCAAGGGTTGTTTTTGTGTACATAGTGTTTGCTCATCTCTGGATTGAAATGATATATCATATCATTAATAACGTTTTATGCAAGAAGTCTTACAATTATTAACATGAAGGTTGCTAATTACACTAGGAGATTTTTTTGCAGACGCTCATATATCTCAGATAATGTGTCAAGGTCTTTCACTGATACACATTCATTGATTTGATGAATAGTTGCATTCTGTGGTCCGAGTTCAACGACTTGTGCGCCAGTTGGTGCAATAAAACGCCCATCAGATGTGCCACCAGAAGTTGAAAGTACAGTTGTATAACCAGTGACGTGGACAATGGCAGCTTTTGCAGCATCCACCAATGGGCCGCTTGCCGTACGGAAGGGCATACCAGATAATTCCCAAGTGAGTTCATAATCTACAGCGTGTTTTTTCAATAGCTCTTCAACTCGTTGTTGAAGTTGCTGATGAGTGGACTCAGTTGAATAGCGAAAGTTAAAAGTTATATGACTGGTTCCGGGAATAATATTAGTAACACCTGTGCCAGCGTCTAAATTAGATATCTGAAAACTAGTAGGAGGGAAATCCTCGTTACCTTGGTCCCACTCTAGCAAGCAAAGTTCACTCAATACAGGTGCCATTAAATGAATAGGATTAGTAGCGAGGTGCGGATAGGCAATGTGGCCCTGTTTTCCTTTAATAGTTAAATAGCCATTAAGTGAACCACGACGACCATTTTTAACAACATCACCTACTTTATTGGTGCTACTAGGTTCGCCAACAAGACACCAATCTATTTTCTCACCACGCGCTTCAAGTGTCTCAATAACACGCTTTGTACCACCGGTTGCTGGACCCTCTTCATCACTAGTGATCAAAAAAGCGATACTGCCATTATGTGATGGGTGTTGGGCAACAAAACGTTCACAAGCTGTCACCATGGCAGCAATACTACCTTTCATATCGGCGGCACCACGCCCGTAAAGTAAGCCATCGCGGATTTCTGGTACAAAAGGATTAGATTTCCAGTTCTCTATCGGCCCTGGAGGTACAACATCTGTATGACCTGCAAAGGCAAGGACAGGTGAGGTTGAGCCACGTCGTGCCCAGATATTGTCTGTGTCACCAAAGCGTAGATGCTCTACTTCAAATCCAATAGCCGATAGACGCTCAGCCAATAATTGTTGACAGCCCCTATCATTGGGCGTGACGCTGTCACGGCTGATTAACTCTTTTGTTAGATTAAGTGTAGCAGACATATTATTTTCCGAAATAAGTGACATAATCTTGCTCTTTAAAACCTACCATTACGTCATTCTTGTAGCTGACAACGGGTCGTTTTATTAATGTTGGATTGGCTACCATCAATTCAATGGCAATAAGTTGATCAAGTTTGTCTTTACGTGGGTCTTCCAAATTACGCCAAGTTTGACCTCGTTTATTAAGTAATAATTCCCAAGGTACTTTTTTCAACCATAATTCAATAGTTTTTTGCTCTAAGCCATCTGCTCGAAAATCGTGAAATTCAAACTCCAGACTATTGGCTTCAAACCAACGTCGTGCTTTTTTGACTGTATCGCAGTTTTTAATTCCATATACGATCACAATTAGATATCGCGTAATAACTCGTTAATGCCAACTTTACCACGAGTTTTAGCATCAACTTGTTTCACAATAACAGCACAATAGAGGCTGTAACTGCCATCTTTAGATGGTAAATTACCTGAAACAACAACAGATCCAGCTGGAATACGGCCATAACTGATTTCACCGGTCATTCGGTTGAATATTTTAGTACTTTGGCCAATGTACACTCCCATTGAGATGACAGCACCTTCCTCGACAATGACACCTTCCACAACTTCAGACCGAGCACCAATAAAACAGTTATCTTCAATAATTGTTGGACCAGCTTGTAAGGGTTCTAGTACGCCACCAATGCCAACGCCACCAGAAAGGTGAACATTCTTACCAATCTGTGCACATGAACCGACTGTTGCCCATGTATCAACCATAGTGCCTGAGTCAACATAAGCACCGATATTGACATAAGAAGGCATCAAAACGACACTGGGAGCGATATAAGAGCCACGACGAACATTAGCGGGTGGGACAACTCTGATGCCTGCTTTGTTGAAGTCTTCTTCGTTAAAGCTAGCAAACTTCGGTTCGACTTTATCGTAAAAATTAGTTTCGCCGCCAGGCATGATCTTATTTTCATTAAGACGAAACGATAGCAATACGGCTTTTTTTAGCCACTGGTTAACGACCCAGTCATCACCTTGTTTTTCTGCTACACGTGCAGAGCCATTATCAAGCATTGTAAGGGCATCATTTACAGCATTGCGAACATCTACATCTGCATTAGCAGGTGTAATATCAGCACGAATTTCAAATGCAGTTTCGATGATTTTTTGGATATTACTCATGTTTAAAATTTCTCCAGTGGGGTTTTCTTGTTATTAATATTTTACAGGCTTTCAATAAGATGACGGATGCGATGTGCGGCTTCAGTACATTCCTCAAGTGAGACAACTAAAGCCATTCTAATACGATTTTTACCTGGGTTACCATTGTGTGTGTCTCTTGCGAGGTATGACCCTGGAAGCACAGTAACATTTTGTTGGCTAAATAATAGGCGTGCAAACTGAGTATCATTAATGGGTGTTTCCGCCCATAAATAGAAGCCAGCTTCCGGCTGCTGCACATTCATAATAGGAGATAGTATAGCAAGTACCGCGGCGAATTTTTCTCGATAAGATTGACGATTAGAAATGACATGCTCTTCATCTTTCCATGCTGCGATAGAAGCAGCTTGTGTTGCTGGTGGCATGGCAGAGCCGTGGTAAGTTCTATAGCGTAAGAAGTGACTAAGGATATTAGCATCGCCCGCAACAAAACCCGATCTTAATCCAGGTGAATTAGAGCGTTTTGAAAGGCTGTGGAAAACGACACAGCGGGAAAAGTCATTATAGTTTGAGGCGACGGCTGCTTCTAATAAACCAATTGGTGGTTTAGATTCATCAAAATAAATCTCTGAATAACATTCGTCGGATGCAATTATGAAATCATATTGGTGCGCAAGCTTAATTAATTTGACTAAAGTTGCTTGATTAATAACAGCACCTGAAGGGTTACCAGGGCTGCATAGATAAAGAAGTTGGCATTGTTTCCAAACATCAGTGCTAACAGCATCAAAGTCTGGAATAAAGCCGAGGTCACTATTACAGTTAAGGAAAAAAGGTTGTGCACCGGCCAAAAAAGCAGCACCTTCATAAATTTGGTAAAAGGGGTTAGGCATGACTACTAATGGGTTACTATGCCTATCAATTATAGCTTGGGCAAAAGAGAACAGAGCTTCACGGGTCCCATTGACGGGTAAAACGTGTCGAGTCGCATCAAGGTGACCGTTGAGCTTAAAACGATGATTAAGCCAATCGACGATAGCTTGTCGTAAGTCGATGGAGCCAACAGTAGTTGGATAGTGTGATAAACCAAATAAGTTACTTGTAATAGCTTCAGTAATAAGGGCAGGCGTTGGGTGCTTAGGTTCACCAATAGACAAGGGGATATGAACCAATTCTGTCGGAGGTGTTGACCCTGCTTTTAATTTTGCGAGTTTTTCAAAAGGATAAGGGTGAAGCTGAGTCAAATCAGGATTCATAATTTGAATATATTATTAAAATAAAGCAGCTCATTATAACGGGTTATGCCTTTCTCGTGGTATAAGGTTCCTCCATGAGAATAAGAATATCATCAGGAAACAACTTAGCTGTACTTTGCCTTCTTTTTTCAGCCGGTATGTGGGGTTTAATATGGTATCCGGTGAGATTGTTAAATGAGGCGGGAATGCCAGGAATATGGAGTTCCTTAGTAATGTATTTAGCTGCAGCTATCATAGTACTTCCATTTCTATCAAATCGTTACTATGAAATCATAGAAAATAAAGGCGCACTCTTGGCTTTAGCAATAGCGGCTGGTGTGACCAATGTCGCCTTTGTGGTGGCGTTGATAGAAGGTGAAATTATGCGCGTGATGTTGCTATTTTATTTATCGCCAATATGGACTGTACTATTGGGTCGATGGTGGTTAGGAGAAAAATTATCATCAAAGGCTAGCTTATTATTTTCTATTGCTATGATAGGTTCGTTAGTAATGTTATGGAACACTGAAATAGGACTACCATGGCCTCATGGAATAGCTGATGCTCTAGCGCTTATAGCTGGAGTGGCTTTTTCAGTGACTAATGTTCTTTCGCGTAAACTATCAAGTCTAACGATGAGTATTAAAACTGCAGTGATATGGTGGGGTGTAGTAGGAGTTTCATTATTGGTAATAATAGTGCAACAGTCACCTTTGCCAGAAGTGACAACTACTATCTGGGCTAGTGCATGGTTACTAGGTTGGTTCGGGATAGTAGCGATGACTGTGGCTGTCTTGTATGGTGTAGCAATGATGCCAGTTTATCGTTCGTCGGTAATCATGTTATTTGAGTTAATTGTTGCCGCAGTGGCAGCATGGCTACTGACTGATGAAGCAATGACATCTCAGGAATGGTTGGGTGGTGGTTTAATTATACTAGCAGCCTATGGTGTCGCTAAAATTAAGAGCCCAGATAACAGATAACATTAAGAAGGGTAGGAGAAGAAGAATGATCAAGTCAATCGCCCATGCGAGCTTTCTGGTCACAGATGCTAAGCTGCATCAATGGTGTTTTATTGTGATGTATTGCAGCTGCAACTAAATGGAACAAGGCCTAACCTAACAGTTTGAAGGCGCATGGATTGACATTGGCTGCGAGTGGGCAGCAAATCCATTTAATGAAGTTGCCAAACCCTGACTCAAAGGATGGTCGCCCTGATCACGGTGGGAGAGATCGACATATAGCGCTTGTCGTTGAGGATATCGCTAAGCTGGAAAATCGTTTAAAAGATGCAAATATTGAGTTCACACGAAGTAAATCCGGAAGGGCCGCTTTCTTTTGTCGTGATCCTGATGGTAATGCATTAGAATTTTCAGAAAAATTCATTCTTAATATCTAGTGTTCTAGCAGATTCATGAGACTTAGAGGCTTATACCTATCGCTTGTGGATAACTTTGTGGATAAAAAAAGAGAATAACGCTAGGGATTACTTTAAAAGATAAGATTTCATATTGATTGAATAATAGACAGCTGTATAAAAAAGATATTAAAATCAACAGGTTAAAATAGTTTTCAGTGTTTTCATGGACTTAGCGCTGATAGCTAATAGAGTTATATGATTGTGATGATAAATCATGAACAACTTTTTAGTAAAAGCTATTAGATCAGAGTGTTTAAATGACTACGGTCTTGATTTTTGCTCAGGTGCTAGAAACTTTTTGAAATGCTGCCAACAACATGACTTTGCCAAATATCGCTAGTGTCCACATCGTTGTGAACGTTTGTATCGTGATAGCTGAGACTAGCTTTCCATCCACCTGGAAAAACTTTTACTACACCGACATTAGCGTACATCCAGTCACCGACGGCAACAAATTGTGGCTTGTTAAATGCTTGATAACCAAGAGTTGCATTAATAGACCAATCATTACCTAGTTGATATGTTGGTGTGATAGCAGTTGCATAACCATACACAGGGTCGCCATTACCGCTAGTACCTTTTGCATCCTTTGTACCGAACCAAGCATCCAGGGTGTGTGTGAACTCAACATAAATATTTAGGTTCTCAGTGACATCTTTATTAGCTGTAAACCAAAGCTCTGTATAGTTAGGCTGTCCTTTGCCATCCTCATGATAAATGTAGTGCCATACAAAGACATTATAATTGAAATCCACTCCTGAGATTTCGGTAGTACCGAGCTTACCAATATATGGTCCGGATTCTGCATAGATATCTGGGGCAATATCAAATTTGTTAGTTGCTGCCCAGTAACCAACATATAGGCCTGTATCAGCATGTGTCCAAGTCAATAAACCCTGAAGAGATAAGATATCGCTATTTTGTGTTTCAGAGTTACCCCTGAACATACGCTCATTACCGAACTCAACCCAGCCTGTGAAGTCACCACCTAGTAAACCGGGTTCATTCTGAATGTTTTCTTCATGGGCACTGGCATTGAATGTGATCAGTAGTGTTAGAAAAAAAAAAGCTGATTTAATGAAATGCTTCATGGTATTTTAATCTCCGAGGAGCTATGGAATAATGACTTAATTAGTAAACGTTGCTTTTTAGTTCTAGCTTTTTATTAGGCAAAAGGCCAGTAACCGTAGAGATAAGCCCAGCCAGTAACGGCAACTTCAATGCCGACAAAAAATGTACTAAAAATTGTAACAGCCATGATATTAGTGTTTTTCTTAGCAAGTTGTAAGTAAAATAAAAACCATAGAAAACCAAAGGTTATCCATTCGAACGTCCAGCCGAAGTCCCCGGCAATAAAAGCATGGTAAGCATATGGAATGGTCGTGAGGGAAACGAGGCCACAGTAATAACCTAATGCACGCTGGTCCTCAGCGCCACGAAGAGCATTAATACCAATCCAAATATAGGTGATGGCAAACAGCATACCGCCTGCAGACAGAGGATAGTCTTTTTGGAAAAAACCATAAAAGAGTGCTGAGATAAAAGCAAGTAAACCAACGATAAGATTGAAGACGCCAACGTCTTTAGAATCAACTTTATCTTGCAACCACATCGCATTAATAATTAGTAAAAATCCTATAAATAATAGCGGGACACCTGTTATGTGAGCTGTCATAAGAAACTCCTTAGATGCTTGGGCTAAATTTAGATAGCCCAGTTACCATTTGGTTACAATTCCGATATTGGTACTTAAATATATTAAAGTCAAGAGCTTTAATTAGTTTAGATTAGACTCTAGGACTGAAAAAATATTTTCTTAAGATTAAGATTAAGATTAAGATTACTTTGTATACTGAATGTTCAAAATTGAATATTTATGGTTGAAAAATTGTACTGATAGTAAAGATTTCTTCTCATCTCTAACGACTATTAATAATCGTCATCTGGATATATTCAAATGCTCAAAATGATTAACAAATAAAGCAGTTTGAGGATTTGTGCCTAATGACTTTATGGTATTACCTAAAGATCTAATGTTTACTCAAGTTGGGGGAGTAGCTATTAATATCGGAATAGGAATCTTTGTCGGAAAATATTTCACGATGAAGCTCTAGGTCTTTGAAGTTGAATAGTTCATTATCTGCTAATTGAGATGGTGAAATGTTCTGTAGGCTACGAAAGATATTATCAAGACGGCCAGGTTGTTGTTTTTCCCAACCTTGCAACATATCCTTGATTACTTGGCGTTGAAGGTTATCTTGGGAACCACAGAGATTACAGGGGATAATTGGGAATTTATGCCATTCAGAATATTTAGATATATCAGATTCGCTTACATAACAAAGTGGCCGAATAAGGATGTTTTTTTTGTCATCACTGAGCAATTTTGGTGGCATCGCTTTAATTTTACTACCATAAAACATATTAAGAAAAGTAGTTTCAATAATATCATCGCGATGATGTCCTAATGCAATCTTAGTGATGTCATTTTTTTTAGCCCAAGCATAGAGTGAGCCACGGCGTAATCGTGAACAGATACCGCAAGTAGTTTTCCCTTCTGGTACGACCTTTTTTACAATGCTATAAGTATCTTTTTCGATGATATGGAATGGTACATCGATAGAGGTAAGGTATTCAGGGAGGACATGTTCTGGGTAGCCGGGTTGTTTTTGGTCAAGGTTAACCGCTATCAATTCAAACTTTATAGGTGCATGTTTTTGCATACTCATCAAAATATTAAGCAAAGTATAGCTATCCTTACCACCGGAAAGGCAAACCATAATTTTATCGCCATCTTGTATCATGTTGTAGTCAGCAATGGCCTGACCTGCCTGATGACGTAAGCGCTTATGTAATTTATTAACCTCTTTAGTTTGTTTAACTGTTTTTCGTGTTACATCAACCATTCAGATAAGACCAGAGAATGGTTGGACAGAGACTATGCTATTAGCTGCTAGGCCGTCACATTGTTCATCTAGCAAGATAAAGCAGTTGGCATTACTCATTGAGCTTAAGATTCCAGATCCTTGGCTACCTGTAGTTTTAACTTTTGTTTGACCATCGTTATCTGTAAATAAAATACCGCGCTGGTACTCAAAGCGACCAGGTCGTTTGCGAATTTTGTCAGTACAGGTGACTTGGAGTGTGATGGAGTCGGGTTTGGATTCACCCATAAGTTTACGTAGAGCGGGAGTAACAAATTGATAAAAAGTGACCATGACGGAGACGGGGTTACCGGGCAAACCAAAAAAAAGCGAGTTGTTAATTTTCCCAAAGGCAAGAGGTCGGCCCGGACGCATGGCAATTTTCCAGAAATCGACCTGACCTAATTCCGCCAACATTTCTTTAACGTAATCAGCATCTCCTACGGAAACACCACCAGAAGTGATGACAACATCTGCTTGTTGCGCCGCATCAGCCAGTGTCTGGCGAAGTATAGCTTTTTGATCAGGGACTACTCCCATATCTAGTATTTCAACTCCTAAGCGTTTGAGCATACCAAAGAGGGTATAACGATTACTGTCATAGATTTGGCCAACTTCAAGTGACTCACCGGTAGATTTTAGCTCATCACCGGTAGAGAAAAAGGCTACACGTAGTCTGCGGGTGACATTCACATCGGCAATACCAAGTGAGGAAAGAAGGCCAATATCAGAGGGTACAAGACGTCGGCCAGCAGCTAGTACAACTGCTCCAGTTTTTATATCTTCACCAACATAACGAACATGTTGACCTTTACGATGATGGCCATGAATTGTGACGATATCATCATTAATGTCTACCTGTTCTTGCATAATTATGGTGTTGCATTGATTGGGTACAACGGCACCAGTCATTATGCGAATACATTCACCACTATTTATTTTGCCTTTAAAAGGTTTACCAGCAAATGCGGTGCCTACTTGTTTAAGATTTAATGAACCATCATTAATATCATCACTTCGTACTGCATAACCATCCATTGCTGAATTGTTGTGTGCTGGGACATTGATAGGCGAAATAATATCTTGATATAAGACACGGTCGAGAGCATCCCTAATAGGATAACGCTGCCATGAATTGAGTGGTTTTATTAGAGCAGAAATTCTATCTCTTGCAGCATCGATACTGAGTCTATTTTTATCTTCAGGATCAGCGCAACTGGGTTGTGGAATGAATTTTGACATAGCTTTAATAAGTCCAGTGAGCAATAAAGTGCTCTATATATTTTGCAACGGCATTAATATCGTTAAGATCAAGTTGATCGATTGTATATTCTGATTGAGGTTTTTGGTCGCAAGCTATCGCGATAATGGAATCATCCTCTGGATAGAGTAGTGGTTTTCCTAAACTAGGGCGATGTAATTCAATTTTAGAAAACCGTTCATGTTTGAAACCTTCGACCAAGATAACATCAATTGTAGTTGTATCGAGCCGAGGCAATATATCGGCAAGTCTTAGGTCAGTACTGTTTGTTTGCATTAGTGCCATTAGGCAGCTAGAAGTAATTAACGTTTGTTGAGCACCTGCTTTGCGAATCTGATAGCTATCTTTGCCGGGGACATCGACTTCAAATTTATGATGCGCATGTTTTATAACGGCGACCTCAATACCCTTAGCCTTGAGTAAAGGGATAAGCTGCGTTAATAAAGTAGTTTTACCTGTACCGCTAAAAGCAGAAAAGCCAATGATTGGTAATGGTGAGACTATTGGTTTTAACTGTTCTGTAATATCTTCTGGGTGATTAAAGTTAATAAAGCTATCAGGTTGATCTGAAAAATCAACTTCTATTAGTTTATGTTGTTTAAACCATAGGTCTATTTTTCTGTCACCCCGTTTAAGAAAACGTTCAAGATCATCTTTCAAGCTGCACTTTATCAGGCAAAAAACTGGCTGAGTACGATTGCCATCATGGGCTACAGCAATATCAGCTTGATTAATTAATAAGACCTCCATCATTCTTTGACGAAGGTGAGGTGATATTGTAGGTGAGTCACAGGGTGCAGTAAGGATATAATCTGACTTAGTGGCTTCCATTGCACTATACATACCCGCAAGAGGTCCGCAAAACCCTGATAAGCTGTCCAGAATAACGGGGTACCCGAATTGTTGGTAGCGCTCTATATTACGATTGGCATTGATAACGAGGCTGTCAACTTGCGTTGATAGTGTGTTGATGATGTGTTGAATCAATGGTTGCTGCTCGAACATTAGCAAACCTTTGTCTAGGCCCCCCATTCGTTGGCCTCGGCCTCCAGCTAAAATAACACCAGTGACAGAATGTGCTTTAGATGTATTCATTATTATTTGTAGTTATTCAGTTATTGAGCTCGTTATTGAAAGCATACCAAAAGCATGCAGTACAATAACTATTATACTGCTAAATATTGCTATCGTACGAGGGGATGTATCTCAAAGTATCAGATGAGGTCCCCTGAGTAGTAATTCGGAGATACAAATTAAGTGTAAATAGCAGACTTTTAATTTTGATGAAATAATTTGTATAAAGACACATTGATAGTATCTCGTCAGCCAATGCTGATATATCGACTATAACTATGAATTCTGATGTTGATTTCATGAGGATATTGGGGGGAAGGGCGAGTTGGCAGTTAATAACCTCGGAAAGGTTATTGATTTATTTTAGTTTTGTTCTGGGCAGTTAAAATGGGAAATATTGATTAAATAGCGGTGTTAGACCGGTTGAGTTTGGTACTTTGGGCTATTACATCTTGGAACGTTTTTAGTAAATTAACAATAAGGCTCATTAAAATGAGCCTTATTGTTTTTTTAAACTAATTTACTTATTTTGTGTTGGAAACATAATGTGTGCGTAAGGAGTATCCTTCCACATCACGTATGGTCCACCATTGTACGGGTCAGTTGATACACCCTTAAGTAGATCTACAGGTACTATAACCATTAGGTGAGGACCTTCTTCGATCCATACATCACCATTTTTCGGGTCAGTTGCACCAGGATCAGTATTACTAACATGAGCATCACCTTGCAGCATGTATCCTAAACCGACTCTATCTGTTGTGAATTCTTCACCATTAGCGATAGCATGCATCCAATGCTGCCAAACAGCATCATTACACATTGGGTGTTTGTCACCAGGAATAACATGGATTCCAGGCATACAAGTCCAGCCATTGTTTCCTTCTTTCAATACAGTATGTCCATCCATACCTACGATAGTGGCATTTTTTGTCATATTTGTAGGTCCAGCAGACATAGCTCTTGCGATAAGATCTTCTTTCGACTCTTCGTGTCCACCAGTGTGGCCACCGCTTTGTACACTAAGCGAAACTAGTAGCATTGGGACTAACAGAGTGATAAATTTCATAATACTTTTCATCATAAACTTCCTTACTTAAACGTAATTAATAACATACATGCCGTAGAATCAGGTTTAGTAAAGCTGATTTACATGACACATTATCCAATAATAGCAGGAAACGAAGCTTAGTGACCATCAATAAGTACATATTACACCAACTAGTTTGGTGTCATGTGCTTATTAACGCCTCTTAGAGATACGCTCACTGGGGTATTCGGTATATTACTGGGTTTGAGAAAGGTATGAATTAAAGTTGTTAGGACACTTATACGAACGCAGGCTGATTGTGAGATGTAGCCAATAGAGCAATTAAAATAATTGGTAGGTTAACGTAGCCATCTAATATTGGATGTGTGTTTTAAGGGCTAATATATGGCCTCATTAAGTGTGTGAGGCCATATGTTTAACTGGGACTATTTCACTGTGATGTTTGTTATTCAAAACCTTTACTAATAAGTGCATAAGCTGAGTGATTATGGATAGATTCAAAGTTTTCAGATTCGACGGTATATGCATTGATACGACTATCCTCATTCAGCCTGGCAGCAATATCACGAACAATATCTTCAACAAACTTTGGATTATCATAAGCTCGCTCGGTGACATACTTTTCATCGGGCCGTTTTAGCAAACCAAATATTTCACATGAGGCTTCTTCTTCAACTAAGTCGATTAAGTCCTCGATCCAGACAAAGCTGTCTACGCGAACAGTTAGTGTGACATGTGAACGCTGATTATGTGCGCCGTAATCAGAAATGTTTTTTGAGCAAGGGCATAAGCTCGTAACAGGAACGATTACTTTCACCGTTATGTTTGTTTCATCGCCCTTTATTTCACCAATAAAGCTTGCCTGATAGTCCATCAGGCTTTTAACTTTACTAATTGGAGCTTCTTTATTAACGAAATAGGGGAAGTCCATTTCGATATACCCGGAGTCTGCCTGCAAGCGTTCTGTCATTTCACCCAGCATGGTACGGAAAGACTTCACGGTGATTTCACGTTCATGTTGATTTAAAATTTCAACAAATCGTGACATATGAGTTCCCTTGAATTGGTGAGGGAGATTCACATACATATTAAAGTTAGCAATGGTGTGTTGCTCACCTGAACTTCGGTCACTGACTTTAATGGGGTGTTGAATATCTTTGATACCAACTTTATCAATAGCAATATGACGCTTATCGGCGATGTTTTGCACATCTTCTATTTCGTCACAGCAATCAGGTTTTTTATCGGTTGTCATGTTTTAATCCTCACTGTATCGAACACAGGCGCGATCCGTTTCCCAAATGGTAACGGCAGTAACGCGGGCTTGTTTGATATTTAAAATGTTACTTAATTGTTGGTAGAAATATTGGGCAATATTTTCTGCTGTAGGGTTCCGAGTATCAAATGGTGGAATATCATTTAAATAACGATGATCCAGTGTTTTAGCTAACTTACGAGTAGCAGTTTTAATGGTTTTAAAGTCCATTCCCATTTCGTGTTCATTTAAAGCTGTCGCTGTGACTTCAACTTCAACCTTCCAATTGTGTCCATGCATACGACTACAGTCACCTGGGTAGTTACGTAAGGTGTGGGCAGAAGCGAAATCAGTTGATATTTTTAAGGTGTAGGCAGCGTTGCTCATAATCGGTTTTTATAATTGATAGGTGTACTACTTAAGTCGCCATTATGCCGGAAAATGTTGTCTGACGGTATTAATAATCCCATCAGAGCATAACCCCGAAGCATCTAACATCGCCTGATGTTCACCATGGTCAAGGAAACTGTCAGGTAAACCTAATATTTTGATAGGTATGTTATTACCAATAGAAAGCAGATATTCTGCGATGCCGCTACCAGCACCACCCATACGTGTGTTTTCTTCTATTGTAACAATCAAATCATGAGTTTCAGATATTTTGGCGATCAATGCGTTATCAAGTGGTTTAATAAAACGCATATTCACTACAGTGGCATTGAGTTCATTACCGGCCTCAATAGCTGCAGCCACCATACTACCAAAAGCAAGAATAGCGATTTTTTCACCTTTGCGTATTGTCTGTGCTTGTCCAATTGCAATTGATTTTAATGACTTGTCGATAGACACACCAGGACCTGTTCCTCTTGGATAACGAACGGCGCTAGGTCCTTCGTACTCATATCCCGTAGTTAACATCTGACGGCATTCATTTTCATCCGCGGGAGCCATGATTAACAAATTTGGTATACAACGCAGGTAGCTTAAGTCAAAGCTACCTGCGTGCGTAGCGCCATCAGCTCCAACAAGGCCGCTTCGATCGATGGCAAATAAAACAGATAGGTTTTGTAAAGCTACATCATGAATTAGTTGGTCATAGGCACGTTGAAGGAAAGTTGAATAAATAGCGACAACTGGCTTTTTACCTTCTGCAGCTATTCCGGCAGCCAAGGTAACGGCATGTTGTTCGGCGATACCAACATCAAAATAACGCGTTGGATATTGCTCAGAAAAAGCAGTCAAGCCCGAACCATCACACATCGCTGGAGTAATAGCGATAAGATCTTCTGATTCAGCAGCCATATCACATAACCACTGCCCGAAAACACTAGAGTAACTTGGCCCTGATGGTTTACTGTTGGCGGGGCTGACACCATGATATCTATTGGGGTGTTGCTCGGCTGGTTGGTAGCCTTTTCCTTTTTTTGTCACAATATGTAGAAATTGAGGACCTTTTCGGTCACGCAAATTTGTCAGTGTGGTCAATAATGTATCCATGTCATGGCCATCTATAGGACCAATGTAATTGAAGCCCATTTCTTCAAACAAGGTACCAGGAATGACCATGCCCTTCATGTGCTCTTCTGCTCGACGCGCAAATTCCCATGCTGAAGGTAACTTTTCTAATACTTTTTTGCTGCCTTCACGTGCAGATGTATAAAAATTACCTGATAACATGCGAGCGAGATAATTTGACATACCTCCGACATTTTTAGATATGGACATTTCATTATCATTAAGAATTACAAGTAAATTAGCACTCAGATCTCCAGCATGGGCTAATGCTTCATAAGCTTGGCCAGCTGTAAGGGCACCATCACCGATAATAGCGACATTATGGCGTGCATTTCCGCTGGCTTGGGCAGCGATTGCCATACCAAGTGCTGCACTAATAGAGGTACTTGAATGGCCTACACCAAAAGTATCGTAAGGACTTTCACTTCGTTTAGGGAATCCGGATAAGCCGCCAGCTTGGCGCATGGTGTGCATTTGGTCTCGGCGACCAGTAATGATTTTGTGGGCATAGCTTTGATGACCCACATCCCAAACAAACCGGTCTTCGGGAGTATTAAATACATAATGCAGGGCAAGTGTGAGTTCGACAACGCCGAGGTTGGATGAAATATGTCCACCAGTTTGCTGGACGCTATCGACAATCAGAGCTCTGATTTCATTTGCGACCTGAGGCAACTGGTTTTTATCCAACTGGCGTAAGTCATCGGGACTATTGATGAGTGAGAGTAAAGTGGTCATGTTATTAAATTTTTAATGGCGACGATGTACGATGTACTGAGACAAGTCAGCAAGTGCTTGAGTATCGTAGGGTAATTCTTCTAAAATAGCCAAGGATTTGTCAATTAATTCAGCGGATTTTTGCTGCGCCGCCTCTAAACCTACCAGAGCTGGATAAGTAGGTTTATCGAGAGCTATATCAGCACCTTGTGTTTTACCCAAAGTATTTGTGTCAGAGGTGACATCAAGTACATCGTCATGAACCTGGAAGGCTAGACCTAAATACGCTCCATATTTAGCGAATTGCTGCAGAATTTTTTCTGTCACAGATTGTGAAGCTAAAGCACCCATTTGAAGGCTAGCTTGGATTAACGCGCCTGTTTTAAGCTCATGCATTTTCTGCAGTTCGTTAACCGTCAGCCCTTGACCAACAGACTCAAGGTCAATAGCTTGACCTCCAGCCATACCTTTCACACCGCTATAGCTTGCGAGGACCTTGATCATGCTGATTTGTTGTTGGGAGCTCAAAGGGCCTTTACAGAGTGTTTCAAAAGCTAACGATTGTAGAGCATCCCCAGTTAATAAAGCTGTTGCTTCACCGTAAGCTTTGTGACAAGTTGGTTTTCCTCGCCTAAGATCATCATTATCCATGACAGGCATATCATCGTGGACTAGTGAGTAGGCATGGATCATTTCAACGGCAGAGGCCGGATAGTCTAATAATTTGGGATCAGCGCCTAAAACTTCACCAGCAGCATAAACGAACATAGCGCGAAGACGTTTCCCGCCATTGAGGGTTGAGTAATGCATAGCTTCGATTAATTTGGAAGAATACAATTCTTTCGTATCGATTGATAAGTGTAATGCTAATGATTGTTCAATGCGCGCCTGTCTATGCTGCATCCAATCAGACAGAACAAAAGTGTGATTCACGAATCGGAAGAGTGTGGTTCAAACTCAACCAAGTTGGTCTGCCCCGACTGTTTTAATAACATCTGTACTTTTTGTTCAGCATTTTGCAAAGCTTCTTGACAGTCGCGGGTGATCAGAACACCGCTTTCATAGAGTTTAAGGGATTCTTCGAGGCTGATATCACCTTGCTCTAATCGCTCAACTAATGATTCTAGTTCAGCTATGGAGGCTTCATAATTGAGTTTTTTTCGTTTTGCCATTTGATCGCCCTCTCAACAAAAGTGAATAAGTGCACAGTATAAATTAATAGTCGTATTTTTGTCTGCTGGATTGTTTATTTAATAGTGTTAACCTATGATACTGCCTTCACGAAATGACATCCAAATATGAAAAAAATAATTCGTGGTTTTCATAACCTGTCTCCATCATCCGAAGGGTGCGTGGCAACAATTGGCAATTTTGATGGCGTACATTTGGGTCATCAAGCTGTTTTAAGCCAATTGGCATTAAAAGGTGACATGCTAGGCCTACCAGCAACTGTCATTACATTCGAGCCTCAACCCACAGAGTTTTTTTTACCCGCAAAAGCCCCTCCTAGGCTGAGTCGATTTCGTGAAAAAGTAGAAGCATTAAGAAGCTACTCGATTGAACAATTGTGTGTTCTTAGGTTCAATGAGGTTTTAGCTGGAATGTCTGCTAATGACTTTATTCAAAAATTACTAGTAAAGGGCTTAAATGTTCGCTATTTGGTGGTTGGCGATGATTTCAAGTTTGGTAAAGATAGAAAAGGAGATTTCGCACTGTTAAAAAAAATGGGTGAGGAGCATAATTTTCAAGTGGTTAACATGCATACCTTTGCAATCGCGGAAACTAGAGTTAGTAGTACAAGAATTAGGCAGGCATTAACGGCGGGGGACTTAATGCTAGCACAAACACTATTAGGACACCCTTACAAGATGAGTGGCCGGGTTGCTCATGGAGATAAGCGTGGGAGAACATTGGGATACCCAACTGCTAACATTCACCTTCATCGAGCGAAAGTTCCTCTTACAGGCGTTTATGCTGTTCGATTATATGGTCTTGAAGATGAGCCTATCGAAGGTATAGCAAATGTAGGGGTGAGACCAACAATTGGTGAAGGAAACACGCTGCTCGAAGTCCATTTGTTCGACTTTAATAAGGATATTTATGGAGAGAATGTTCAGGTTTACTTCTTACATAAAGTGCGTGATGAGAAAAAGTTTGATGGTTTACCAGCACTAGTCGCGCAAATCGAACGAGACTGTCAATCCGCAAGAAATTATTTTGACGTTGCTTGATATACTGTTTGGACCATCTTCAGTCTGAAAAGTAATGAACTCCTAACGAAAAAACCTTCAACAGACTTACTGTAATAAAAGAGTTTTTAGTTGTCACGTAACTGCAGAGTTATGTTTTGTTTTGAGTCAATTATTTTATGATAACAAAGCCACTGACGGGCATCATCTGAATCCTGTTCAAACCAGGTTTTCGCATTACCTAATCTAAAGGTATAGCCCCAGTTATCCATGTCCTGCATCATTCTATTTTTTCCTACGTCCCGTAATAGATCTGACATTAATATTTGCAGATAACAGACGCCATTTTCTTCATCAAACCCGCCTTGAGTATCAGTATCTAACTGTTCTCGACGTAGAGGATCCATACAAATATAGTGTCCAGCCTCATGAAGAGCAGAGTGAAGTGGTGTATCTTTGCGAAGATAGAGAGTTTGTTTTTTTAAACCGGCTTCTCTTTCACCAAAAAAACTGCCAGGGATCAACTCGTCATCAGCAACAGACTCAATTTTAAGACCATAAGGAATAAGTAGTTGGGCTAGTTCAAGTTGTCTTTTTGTATGACAGTTTAAAACATTAGTTGGAGAAAGAGGTGAATCTTGTTCATCCACGACGAGCATCGCCTATAAGAGCATTGGCAGCCAGACCAGCTAATGTGAGGCCAAAAAGTGAAGGCATATAACTGACAGTCCCATTTACAGCTCTTGGACGACCCCTTTCAACAGCTTGAGGAGGAAGGGGAGTTATTGCCGGTTCTATTGAATAGACGGTTTGAATCCCGCGGCCTACATCGCGTTTACGGACGTGCCTTCTTAATTGCTTTGCAAGTTTACAGATAGTCGTATCCATGAGATCTCCGGTGCGTATTTGAGTCGGATCTAACTTTCCACCAGCACCCATACTTGAAAAAAGGGTAATATCGCGATGCCAGGCTGTTTCAATTAATGTGGCTTTACTACTCATACTATCGATTGCATCGATAACAACATCAAAAGGCTTTTCAAGTAAAGAAGGAATACTTTCGGGACTCAAAAATTGGTTTAGTACAGTAACGCGGCAGTTTGGATTGATATCTTCAATACGTTCAGCCATTACTGATATTTTCAACCTATTAACTGTTGAATTTAATGCAATAAGCTGGCGGTTAAGGTTTGAAGGTGAAACAACATCATGATCAACTAGTGTGAGTTGCCCTACACCCAGTCGAGCGAGTGCTTCAGCAGCAAAAGAACCGACACCTCCTATACCTGCTATTAAGACATGACTAGCTTCTATACGTGCAATACCTTCGTCACCGATTAGTATATGGCTTCGTTCAAATAGGGGGTTATTGGTCGACATATGATTAATTACGAGCCAAGCAAAATTTAAAGACAGTATTCTAACTTATTCCTGCTGTGTAGCGCAGGGCACACATTCTGTAACAGCAGGGTCTATTGCTAGGCGACGTGGATCAATCTCTTCATCGCAACGTTGACAGTGGCCATAATCACCGGACTCTATTGAGGCTAAAGCCATAGTTATTTTTCGTAATTGTTGCTGTCTGAGGCGAGTTGCTTCGACTGACATCGACTGGGCTTGCATGGCATCGACTCTGGAAACGCGGCCAACACTAGACTGGTCGAGCTCAACAGGTTCAGAGGCACTCTGAGCCATCTGCTGTGAGGCCATTAAGGTATCTCGTTGTGAGATCAACTGTTGTTTAAAGTGATTTAATTGAGATAATTCCATTACATTTTCAGCTTATCATTTTCGCGCTTTAAATTGTTTAGCAGTTTACTCAAATAATTTTGTGGCTAAATAGAAAGTAATGCCCGTACATTAGCAGTGGTTGTCTGAGCTATAGCGCTAGCACTTTCAGGCCGTAAAGAAACTAAAATATCGAGGATATGCGGAATAAACTCTGGTGAATTACGTTTTCCCTCCTGGTCTTGTAGAGGCATATCAGGAGCATCGGTTTCTAGTACGAGAGCTGATAGAGGTAGTTTGGCAAACATATTACGTAATCTAGTTGCGCGACTGTAACTAACGGCTCCACCAACTCCTAACAAAACCCCTAGCTTTATATAATCTTTTGCTTGTTGCTCACTACCATTAAAGCAATGAACAATACCGCCTTTTATTGAATATTTCCTGAGTAAAAGGATAACTTGATCATGGGCTTTTCTAACATGGAGAATAATAGGTAAATTAAAAGTGGCGGCGACCTTAAGTTGTTTTTCAAATAAAGCAATTTGGGTTAATTTATCATGACTGGACACATAAAAATCTAATCCAATTTCACCGACTGCGATAGGGTGATAGGCATCAATATACTCAATCAATAAATCGGGGTCATTATCTCGATGATGAGGCATAAACATGGGATGTAAGCCCAGAGCTGGAAATAAAAGTTCTGACTGTTGGCATACTTCTAGCAAATGGTCCCAGGTTTTAGCGATGACACCAGGTACAATTATTTTGTCTATATCGAGAGCTAAGCAACGTCGTAAAACTTCGGAACGATCAGGCGAAAACTGATCAAAATCAATATGACAATGGCTGTCAATTAATTTCATAGTCAGTGGGAAAGGGACTCAACACGAGCTTGACCTTCACCCCTTGGATCGCTGGCAGCTTCCAATTCTTGAGTTATTTTGTCGTAAATAATGATCTGCATATTACCGTATTGTCGAGTCAACTCTTGTATATCATGGCCATACGCAATAATAGCTTGCCGTTCTTCTTTTGAAAAGCCTGAGGACTCAATCTGCACCTTATTAGGAAGGTATTGATGATGAAACCGTGGTGAAGATACAATGTCTTTTGCAGGTTTTTGTTCAATGAAATCTAAAATACCCAAAAGAACCATGGTGATAATTCGACTCCCTCCAGGAGTGCCGATAATCATTAAATGTTGATCGTTTTCGATAAATGTTGGGCTCATACTTGATAAAGGTCGCTTGTTAGCTGCAATAGAATTAGCTTCATTGCCAACTAGACCATACACATTAGCTGTTCCAATCCGAGCAGAAAAGTCATCCATTTCATCATTTAATAATACTCCTGTACCTGGCGGTACGAAACCTGAGCCAAAAGGATAATTAATGCTGAGAGTGGCTGCTACACGATTACCATATTGATCAATGATAGAAAAGTGGGTGGTGTCCTCACCTTTAGCAAGATCATCAATAAGCAGCTCATTATGACTTGCACGGTCAGCATTAATTGTGGCG
The DNA here is from genome assembly GCA_905181885.1 of uncultured Gammaproteobacteria bacterium. Lineage (GTDB taxonomy): Bacteria > Pseudomonadota > Gammaproteobacteria > Nitrosococcales > Methylophagaceae. Next base: position 430,795 of record CAJIZI010000003.1, on the reverse strand, counting down.
GCCAAGTTCTGGGCATAGGCCTTGGTGCTGAGGTGATCAGGAATTGTCACAAAATCACTATCTCCTAAGTAATAACTTCGATCAAAATAAGCACGCCTCATTGCTTCGATTATAAAATGACGTTGCTGTGCTTCATCAACTTCTGACATTGGTAAGTGTTCTAATTGATTAAGTATAGTGCTAAGTACTATTCCACCAGAAGAAGGTAAAGATGCAGAAGTGATCTTGTAGTCCTGGTATGTCCCTATGATGGGCTGTCGTTCTTTGACTTGATAGTCCCTTAAATCACGCTGTGTCCATATTCCTCCGGCTGCTTGGACTCCTTGAATTAATTTATTTGCAACAGCACCTTGATAGAAACCATTTCTACCAAGTGAAGCAAGTTGTTCTAGAGTGTGGGCAAGATCTAATTGTCTAATCACATGACCAATTTTTGGAATGCTGTTGTATTCTAAGAATATCTCTGCAGCGGCAGGTGAGTTTTGTAGTGTTTGGAACCTGAGTTGAGCCATGGATTGATAATGGGAAGTGACTTTAAACCCAGATTTCGCATGCACAATAGCTGGAGCTAGAGTTTGTTTTAGCGATAGGCGACCATATTTTTGATTGATATGATCTAGGGCTGCAGGTAGGCCTGGGATACCTGCAGCAAGGGGGCCATTTAAAGAGAGCTTTTCTTCATTTTCTCCATTTGGTCCAAGGTACATATCACGATGTGCTGCATTAGGAGCTGTTTCTCTTCCATCAATCATAATTTGGAAGTTGTCGTGTTCTCGATGTAAAAGCCAAAACCCACCGCCACCAAGTCCCGAACCTGTTGGCTCAACAACGGCAAGAACAGCACTCACAGCAACAGCAGCATCAAAAGCATTACCACCTTGATTTAGGATATCTAGCCCAGCCTGTGTTGCCAAAGGATGGGCTGTAGCTATTGCCACTTTTGAATATGTTGGGACAGAGGTACATGAGCTTAGGCTGATTAATAAAAATACGACTACGTTAGCTCGGGGAAAGGACATCATCAGCTAGTTTTTTTGAGTGATGCTGAGCGTTGTTGTTGGAAATGTTTTTGCTTTTTTAGCCGGTTTTGAGCTATTACCTTTGCGGTGTCTGTACCAATATGACTTTCGCCCCTCTGCTGTGCTAACGACATTTGTTTTTCACGTTCTGCAAAACGTGCCTTTTGTTGTTCTGTAGTACTTTCAAAACAATGGGGGCAACTAACTCCTTGCTGGAACTGGTTACTGAGCTGTTCTTTGGCAGTTATAGGCATCCGACAAGCATTACATTGCTCATAAACCCCTTTCTCTAGCTGATGGTTAACTGTTACGCGGTCATCAAAGACAAAGCATTCACCTTCCCAAAGAGATTCTTCAGCAGGTACTTCCTCTAAGTATTTTAAGATACCACCTTTTAGGTGGTACACCTCATCAAAGCCCTGTTCTTTAAGGTAAGCAGTTGATTTTTCACAACGAATTCCTCCAGTACAAAACATGGCAACTTTAGTATGTTTCTTAGCATCAAGTTTTTCTTTGACATAGCCCGGGAAATCTCTAAAACTTTCTGTTTTTGGGTTTAAAGCATCTTTAAAAGTACCAACTTGTACTTCATAATCATTACGGGTATCAACTAAAAGGACATCTGGATCCTTAATAAGTGCATTCCAATCTGTAGGCTTTACATAGGTTCCTACGACACGTTTTGGATCAATACCCTCAATGCCCATTGTGACAATTTCTTTTTTGAGTTTGACGCGGCTTCGCAAAAAAGGAGGTTGGTTGGTATAAGACTCTTTATAACTCAGGTCGGCTAGACGGGCATCACTTTTTAAAAAGGCTAATAAATGATCCATATTATTTCGGTCAGCAGCAACAGTGCCATTAATACCTTCTTGAGCTAGTAATATTGTACCTCTGATACCATGTTCTAACATAAGGCTAAGCAATGGCTTTTGAATAGCCCTATAGTTATTTAACGTGACAAATTTGTATAAGGCGCAGATAACAAGGTGAGACATAGAGCTTTTCTAGCCAAGTCAGTAAAGATGCACCACATTTTACGGTGTTTTTCACTACTTGTCCCTGTTCGTAAAAAAATGAGAATCTTAACTAAAGTGAAGGGAGTGACAATTTATAAAATAAATAGGATGCTAGGCCAAAAATAATCTGTCTTTAAGGTGTGAAGTGGTCACTGTTTAATTAGCTTAAAATTGTTATGTTAAAAGATAGTTAAGGTCTATGTGTTCTAGCTCGAATAAGCAGCCAAAGAAAGAAGGGCCCACCTAATAATGTGGTGATAACACCAACGGGAATTTCAGCTGGAGCGATAACTAAACGACCTATGCCATCACACAAGATCAAAAATGCACCACCAAATAAACAACTAGCTGGGATTAACCATCGGTGATCATTGCCAATTAACAATCTACAGATATGTGGAACCATCATACCCACAAACCCAATTGGTCCGCAGAGTGCAACTATGGCACCGATACAAATGGAGGTTGAGAAAAAAAGCACATAGCGTAATTTTTTCACTGAGACACCGCGACTCATTGCAATATCATCGCCTGCAGCTAATAAGTTAAGGTCGCGGCGAAAGAAAAAAACAAGGACCGTAACAACGCTAACAACAGGAAGTATTCTCCAAATATCATTGTAGCCAATGATAGAGAGGTTACCCATTAGCCAACGTAATATCCGAAATGAACCTGTTATGTCACTTAAATATTGTGTCAATAAAATAAGGCTAGAAAAGAAAAAGCTTACGGCTATACCTGTCAATAATAAAACTTCAGTAGAAAAGCCGCCACCAAAACGACTGATGCAATAGACAAAGCTAATTGTGGTTAAGGCACCTATGAAAGCAAGAAAGCTAGTGCTATCCATGCCAATAAATGTAAAACTCAAGCCAAAAAATACAGCGAGAGCAGCACCAAGTGAAGCTCCACTAGCCACACCTAAGGTAAAGGGCGTTGCTAGAGGGTTATGAAACATTGCTTGAAAAACTAAACCACATAAAGCTAAGCCCGCTCCGATAATAAAAGCCAATAAAACACGTGGAATTCGGATTTGTAATAAGATATGTGAGGCAATAGCAGGATCAGTGTTGTTTGCTAGACCAATGTGGGGTGCTATTGTTAGTATGACTATGGATGCGAGGGTAATTGATAGCAAGACATGAAGTGATTTCATTGCAGCTATACTTGCTCACTAGTTAAAGCAATATTCTGTCCCGTTTCGGGGTGCTTTAGTATTACAAATTCTTGATTATATATTTTTGATAAGGTGGAAGATGCCAAAAAATCTGTAGACCTTCCTTTCCAGAAAACCTTACCTTCTTTTAGAGCCAAAATATGTAAGCTATGTTGTATTGCATGATTTATGTCATGAGTAACTTCAATAATACTAATTTTATGCTTTTGGTTTAAGTTTTGAATTAATTGATGTACCTCGACTTGGTGGCGAGGATCTAGGAAGCTAGTGGGCTCATCTAACAACAAGAAGGGCGTCTGTTGGCAGAGTGCAGCCGCAATCATGACACGCTGACACTCGCCTCCACTTAGGCTAGGTATTTGTCGGTCTGTAAAGGCTTCTGTATCCGTCATAAAAAGAGCACTATCGAAAGCAACCTGGTCATCTGTTGTCCATGTGGAGAAAATATTATGATGTGGATATCTAGCCATTTTAATGAAATCTGCAACTGTGAAGTCTAAATGCTGGTTATGCGATTGAGCGACATAACTGATATTACGGGCAAGCTCTTTTTGACTTATCTTTTCAAGTGGTTTACCAGATATTGTGATGCTTCCTTTACTTGCAGCACCAATGCCCATTAAGCTTTTCAATAAGGTACTTTTACCTGCACCATTGGGTCCTATAACGCATAGGTAGTCATGTGTATTAAATTGTAAGTTAATATCATCCAAGCATTTTTTTTGAGCGATATGAACATTAAGGTGATTAGTCTGAAGCATAGTTAATAAGTGGTGTCTCTTGGCCAATCTAGATTAGGGTGGATGATTTTAGCAAATCTTGTTAGTAGTTTAATAATACGTGGCCCAGGGATTGTTGCATAATCTGCTTCAATAATATGTAAACGCTCAGTTTTAATTGCACTGATATGTTTGAGCTCAGTCCATTGCTGGCGGACTTGTTTAATTGAAGCTGTGTGGTCATCAGCTTCGGGAAAAACATCAATAATCACCTCAGGGTTTAGGTGAAAAAGCCCCTCCAGTGATATCAAGGGCACTTTTGGAATAGGCTTTTGATAAACATTTATACCACCAGCCAATTTTATTAAATCATTATAAAAATCCTGTTGGCCAGCGATATAAAACTGTTGGAAGTCATTGTTACCAGCGCTATGTCCCATAGAAATCATAACTCGCGGCCGAGGTTGGCCAGCGACTTTTTTTTCTATCATATTAATCTGTGTATCAAAGTGAGCAAGCAACAAAGCGGATTCAGGCTGTCGACCTGTAGCCTGACCTATGAGCTTGATGGAGAGGCGAATATCGTCAAGGGTTTGGGATTTGATAGCAAGGGTTGTAATCCCTAATTGTTCAAGTTGATTAATCGTTTTTTGTCCTGATGGTGATAAGACGACTAGATCAGGGGCGAGCTTTAAGATGGTTTCAAGATTTGGGTTGAGTCCACGACCAACTTTAGTAATACTTTGAGAGGCTGGGGGGTAATCACAATAGTTGCTTACACCAACAAGTTGAGAACTAGATTGAAGAGCAAATAAAGTTTCGGTAATACTTGGTACTAAGCTAACAATCCGTATTGGAGTAGTCTGCTTTTGCACTGTTGGAGATGCCTGTATATTAAAGCCGACAAGAAGTGGTAATAGAAAAGTTACTAAAAGTAATGGCCAATTGTGTTGCATGCCATAGAAACCTTTAAAATAAAAGGGATATTATAAGGGTTATGAAAGCTCCATAGGTGGTTTTTATAATGGTTATATTGTATCGCTTATAATGCTGTAATAATTAAAGGTAAATATTAAATATGGTTGAAGTGACAAAAGTACAAAAGGTCTTAAAAAAAGCAGATCACTTATACGGTTTATCAGAAATACAGACTGCAATAATACGACTGGCTGAGCAGGTTACAAAGCAATACGAAGATAAAAACCCTTTGCTGTTATGTGTGATGAATGGTTCGTTGGTAACAATGGGACACTTATTACCTGAATTAAACTTTCCTTTAGAAATCGACTATATCCATGCCAGCCGTTATGGCGAAAAGATAAGTGGAGGAGATATAAATTGGATCCACAAACCAAAAAGCTCACTAGTCGGACGAGAAGTTATCTTAGTGGAGGATATCGTAGATCATGGGCACACCTTGGCATTTTTAAGAAAGTACTGCGAAGATAATCACTGTAAGTCTCTGGGTTGTGTGACTCTAGTTAATAAGTTGGGTATTGAAAAACATTGTTCTACTCCAGAGTTCATTGGGCTTTCAGTTCCGAATCGTTATGTTTTTGGCTTTGGAATGGACTACAAAGGTTATTGGCGAAATCTACCAGGCATTTATGCCATATCAGAACAAGATGAAGAAGGTGAGTAGTAAATGAGTAAATTAGCAGTTATTGGTGGTACTGGATTATCTGGATTAGGAGACCAGAATAGAAATAACAGACAAGTTATTGAAACGCCATTTGGTTTACCATCAGGAGCTTTAGTTGAAACTATAATAAATGGAAAAAATATTGTGTTCTTACCTCGACATGGTGAGAAACATACTATTGCACCACACCGTATTAATTACCGTGCAAATATATGGGCATTACAAGCTCTGGGCGTTACACATATCATCTCTGTAGCAGCTGTTGGGGGTATCACGCCTGACACTATGCCCGGATATTTAGTTTGCCCAGACCAGATAATTGACTATACCTACGGGCGAGAGCAAAGCTTTTTCAGTGATGACTTCTCTGCAGCTAAGCATATTGATTTTACATACCCTTACAATCAGGAATTACGTGAAAAGATAATGACAGCATCTAAGAAAAGGGGCTTGGATTTAATTGATAGGGGTGTTTATGGTACGACGCAGGGTCCAAGATTGGAGAGTGGAGCAGAAATTATTAAAATGGCAAAAGACGGCTGCACAATAGTAGGAATGACAGGAATGCCAGAGGCCGCATTGGCAAGAGAGTTGAATATACACTATGCCTGTTGTGCTTTGGTTGTTAATCGTGCTGCTGGACTATCGGATAGCTTAATATCGATGTCGGAGGTAGAAAAGATAGTAAAGGTTGGGATGAGTGATGTGAAACTAATATTACGAGATATTATTGAAGAATATTGAGCTGGAGGGATTAAAGACTCTTGGTCATTGATTGGAGACTCTACAGGGCTAAGTTTAAGTAAAACGCCCATATTTGGATGGTCAAAGAAGTGTAGTTTCTTGCTTCTAATCCGCCGAGTTTGGGCTAGATAGGGTTTAGGTACCCCTTCAATATTGGGCGAAGCATTTTCCTGAGGATAAGTACTATTCAGTTGTATATCAAGGGTTACGTGAAGGTAAGTCGCCTTATGAAGACTAATCTGGCCAAGAACCATTTCATTAGCACTTTCAATATTTATTGATTTAGCATGACTTTTAGTTTTGATAGGTTGTTGCCAAGACTGGTGATAATGTAAGTGATAAAGTGGGGAGTTTTTTAGTTTATTGGCAGAGTCTAGAAGCGTACTATTCTCAGCTGGTTGCATAAACTCATTTTCAGTACCAGGCCAAAAGTCCCCAGTGGGGACAAACTTTATTGGTGATTGTTCAGTACCAATAGGCTCAACAATTTCGAAGACAATTAGTTCGACTTGATACCATTGCTCGGCATTACTCAATGAGCTAAAAAATATAAAACTGGACATACAAATTGATTTTAAAGTGAGCGAAGAAGCTTTTATGGATGTTTGTGAAATATTATACATATACGCTATTGTGCAATTGACTCACATAAATGTCCAAGTCTTCTCATAAAATAATCTTTAATTTACTGTTATGATCATAAAACCTAATGATAAATGGGATTGGTGAAAATATGTATGGTTTCTATGAGTTTGCCACAGCAGTCCCTAAAATAGAGATGGCCAAAAAATAGGATGACTGAATTTTTTGATACTGGAATGACTCAACAGGAATTTTTGGACCAGTATTGGCAAAAAAAACCTTTGGTGATTCGCCAAGCATTTCCTGATTTTAAATCAGTTATTAGCCCCAATGAATTGGCGGGTTTAGCTGGTGAACCAAGAATTGAATCTCGGCTTGTTATAGAAAAAGGTGTGGGGGGGGCATGGCAATTAATCGATGGACCTTTTAGTGACAAGGATTTCTCTGTTTTACCAAAAAGTCATTGGACATTATTGGTGCAAGATATTGATAAACATGTCCCAGAAACAAGAGAAATATTAATGCCATTTAGTTTTATTCCCAATTGGCGTTTCGATGATCTCATGGTAAGTTTTGCACCTAAACAGGGTTCCGTTGGCGCACATACAGATGGTTATGATGTTTTTTTATTACAAGGGATGGGAAAGCGAAAGTGGCAGGTGTCAGCAGGACCATTACATAAGCCAGCATTGTTGGAAAATGTTGACATTCAAGTATTGGCAGACTTTGAGCCAGAACAGGAATGGTTACTTGAACCTGGTGATATTCTCTACTTACCTCCTCATTACGGTCATCATGGTGTTGCTATGGAGGACTGTATGACATTTTCGATTGGTTTTAGGGCACCTAATCAATCAGAAACTTTAGACGCAGTTATTAATGATTTGGTTGAGCATAGTATGGCGAAACGGCATTATCAGGATTCTGATCTACAAGCCGCAAGACATGGATACGAAATAGGTCTAGAAGCAGTGCTACGATTAAAGAAGTTATTACATGAGACTATAGAGGAAGCAGAGCCTTTATTATTAGCTACTTTTGGTAAATTAGTTACGGAAACCAAACCTAGTTTAGTCAGCTTAGCCGAAGAAGTATATGCAGATAAGCCGAGTGTAAAAATGCTTGTAGAGCAGTTTGAAACTGGTTATGTCTTATTTCGTAATCCTTATTTGCGTTTCGCATGGGAATATCATGAGGAATGCGGAACTATCTATATGGGTGGAGAAAGTTACCCTTTAACCTTCTGTCAGAAAAAAAATATAATTATACTAGCTGAGCAAGCCGTGATCACTTCAACAGATTGGCAGATGCTGTCTAATGATATTAAAGTCGTTAATCTTCTACGCAGTCTAGTTGCTGAAGGTGGTTTTTATTGGGTAAAGGCCTGATGAAAGTTAGCGTTGTTTTGCTCTGGTAAAAACTGTTTTATGACAGTGAGGGCAAGGGGGAATTCGACTAGTCTTTTTAAAGTTTAATAAGTGTTCACAACTTTGACAAGTCAAAGTACCTATACCTACTATCTCTCCAGTATGGTATTCGAGTGAGTGCTTTGCTTGGCTAGCTAAATTAGCTAATTGAATACTTGTTCTATCGGCAACTTTTGCAAAAGCATCGAGTACACGGTCTTGGACAAGCTGTAGATCAAAATCAAACCAAGTCTTAAAATCTTGACCCGTTTCTGACAAGTGTTCGGTTAAGCTGCTGAGATCGCGATTTACATAGTTAGATAATTTATCGGCCTCATCGCGAGTTAGCTCTTTTAAGTCGATTGCGCGTTGTTTAGCGTTATCAACAACTTTAGATAATGGTGGTAAAACTTGTTGTTCGGCATCATCTAGGGCAAGAGTAACGCGCTCTATCATTTTGTCATAAGCAGCGATAAGTTTTTTTTCTAGTTTCTGTTCAGACATGAGATAACTCCTCTATGCAGAAGGTGCTATACATCAACTTAACACAAATATGGTTTTATTGACGAATAGATAGAAGTTCTACAAAGGTATTTTATCTTAATTATTGATACGTAAAATGCTGAGTTGTGACACTCAATGAATATTATTGAGGTGGCTCTATTCAGGTCGTGAGGGATAAGGATAAGTAACTCAGATAAAAGTACCATAGCTAAGAGCAAGAGAAGCGTTATGTGAAAATATTGTTATAGGAGTAATTTACTATGACATTTTCTGTCTAAGGGCTCAATGAAAATAACGGTTTTAACCTTTCACTATGGCTGGCGCTACTTATATTTATGTGTACTAAAACCCTAACGAGCGCGGTAGGTTATTCGGCCTTTACTTAAATCATAAGGAGTAAGCTGAACAGTAACGGTATCGCCTGTAAGGATACGTATATAGTTTTTACGCATTTTACCTGATATGTGGGCTGTTACAACATGACCATTTTCAAGTTCTACGCGAAATGTGGTGTTAGGCATAGTGTCAATAACAGTGCCTTCAAATTCAATGTGCTCTTCTTTTGCCATAAATTTCTATCTGTTCTATCAAAAATAAAACACTAGTCTGACGTAAAACGATTGATTATACAAAGTTTTTATCTTTCTAGTGGTTGCCATTGGTGGTCAATATAGCCCTCAACTCCAGAAAAATTTTGTTTGTAACTCATCTTTTGGCTATTTTCGATCCAGTACCCGAGGTAAACATATGATAAACCGTGGTTTTTAGCAATATTTATTTGCTCTAAGATAGCGTATGTACCAATGCTTTGCTGAGTGTAATCGGGATCAAAAAAAGTATAAAAAGCGGAGATTGCGTTATCAATATAATCAGTGACCGCGAGACCTACTAGTTTAGAATCATCATGAAATTGAATAAAGTGAGTGTCACCCCAGTCACTTGTCAAAAAATCACAATAGCTTATTTGAGTTGGATTATCCATACCAGCATTAGCATGACGTGTTTTTAAGTAGCGGCTGTAAAGTGAGTAATGTTCGAGGTTGAACTCAGCTAGGTGGTGAGTGATGGTAAGATTCTGATTACGCTTTAGACAACGTCGTTGAGAGCGACTAATTTTAAATTTGTCGATATTAATACGGACAGGGACACATGCATTACAGGCAGGGCAATGAGGCCGATAGCAACTATTACCACTTCGTCGAAAACCATGTTGAATTAACTGGCTATAGACTTCATTTGTCATGACTAATTCGGGATCGGGATATAAGTTTCTTGCTTTTTGACCAGGTAAATAAGAACACTGGTGGCTATGTGCATCCTGATAAAATTTTATTGATAAGTCCATGCTAGTTGTCTATCTTTTGCCAGCTATTTTCAACTGGATTAATGGGACATAATTGGTTTAGTGTATCAATAAATATACTCCGATCAATTTCGAGGGCACCCATACTGGCTAGATGGTCAGAGTAAACTTGACAGTCAATTAACTTTACTTCCCATTTTTGAAGTTGTTGGCATAATGTGACAAGTGCAATTTTTGAACTATCAGGAGCAATGCTAAACATAGATTCACCAAAAAAAACTTGCCCAATAGCAACCCCATACAAACCTCCAACTAATCGATCTTCTTCCCAACATTCAATGCTATGTGCATGTCCTAGTTCATGTAATTTAGTATAGGCATTAATCATGTCAGGATGGATCCATCCACTACTTCCATCTTGATACTGGCCAACACGTGGTTTTGAACAGGCTGATATGACAGCTGAAAAAGCCTTATTAACAGTAACATCGTATTGTTGTTTTTTTAAATTTCTTTTCAAGCTCTTAGATACTTTGACTTGCTCAGGGATTAACACCATTCTTGGATCCGGACTCCACCATAGGGTAGGACTATCTGAATTGAACCAAGGGAAAATTCCTTGGCGGTAAGCGGAAAGGATTCGTTCAGATGATAGTTTTCCGCCTGCGGCAATCAAACCATTCGAGAGTGCTTTAGAATGGTTTGGAAATTGAGTGTCAGTCTCATTTAGCCAAGGCAATTGTGCATAGTCAATGCTCATTCTTATTTATGTATAATTTATAAAGGTTAAATGGATTCTCGACCAGAAAATGCATGAGATAGAGTACCACTGTCGACATATTCTAGTTCTCCACCTAATGGAATACCATGAGCAAGCCTAGTGATTAGGATCTTTTGAGCCTTCGCAAGTTGGCTAATATAATGAGCTGTGGCCTCACCTTCAACAGTCGGGTTTGTTGCAAGAATAACTTCTTTTACTGTCTGTTTTTCAAACAATGTTATGAGCTTTGGAATACCGAGTGCTTCTGGACCGATGCCATCTAGGGGGGACAGATGGCCTGATAAAACAAAATACAGGCCTTTATAATGCGTAGCTTGTTCAATAGAGAGAATATCACTGGGCATTTCCACAATACAAAGTTGATCTTGGCGTCGTTCAGTATCATTACATCGATTACAGATCGTTGTTTCAGATAAAACTCTACATCGTTCACAATGCTGTACTTTACTTAAGGCCTGTTCTAGTGCTTTGACGAGACGTTCACCTCCATCCCGTTGCCGCTCTAATAAGTGAAATGTCATACGCTGTGCGGATTTTGGCCCAACACCAGGTAGACAACGAAAAGCATCAATCAACTGATCAATTGTAGGCCCTAGACTTGCCATATCTTAATGAACTGCCATTAGAATGGAAGCTTCATTCCAGATGGGATCATACCTGCCATGCTATCTTGGCTGGTTACTTTAATCTGCCGAACAGCGTCATTCATAGCGGCGGCAAGGAGGTCTTCTAACATTTCTTTATCGCCTTGGAATAATTCATCTTTAATATTTATACGCTGGACATCATGCTCGCCCGACATAACTATTTTTACTATACCACCACCGGCTTGGCCAGTGACTGTAAGATTAGCGAGTTCTTGTTGAGCTTTTTCCATATCGGCTTGCATTTGTTGCGCTTTTTTCATCAAATTGCCTATACCACCTTTCATATTCTCTCCCTCTACTTAATCGGTTTGATTGTACTTTCAATAACTTTTGCACCAAAAGCATCTTTCATGGCATTGATTGCTGGGTCGTTGTGAATGGATGCATTAGCTCGATCTTGCTCATCATTAGCTTGCTGTGCTTTTTCAGTTGCAACTGTAGCCGAGACCAACGTATCAACATTTTCTTGAAAAACCAAGCTAATAGTTTGCTGAAGGTGCTTGCTAATGACAGCTTCTAAACGTTCTTGCGGTTTTTTCCCTGTTAGGTGCGCTAATTCAGCTGCAATACTGAGTGTTATTTTACCTTGAGCGAAATCGATAAAAGCACAATTATCAGCAAGCTGCCTTGCAAGTGCTGTTAATTTTAGATTATCAATAACTTTTAACCAATTATCACTATTTAAGGTTGGGTTCTTAGCTTTATCAATTACTTCAGCCTTATTAGAGATAGCTTTTTTTGAGTGTGCGACGATTTTCTTTTCTGATGACTGAGAAGTGATTCTCTCAGTTTTTTCTTTAATACTTGGCTCAGGAACTAAAGTTTTTTTCACATGTGCTTTAGTTGAGTCAGGGGTACTGTCTTTTGGAGTGATGATTGGTTCAAAACTTAGCATTCTCAATAAAGTCATCTCAAAACCACTTTTAGGATCAGCGGCATATGGTAAATCTCGTTTACCGTGTAAGACGATCTGGTAGAATAATTGCACTATCTCGGGAGAGAGTTGTTCGGCGAAAGTGCGTAACTTGTTCGTATCGTGACTATCATTATCTTCGATATCAGGCACCACTTGAAGCGTCGCGATACGTTGAAATAAGTTTAAAAGGTCGTTAATTACCTGTGTGAAGTCTCGACCTTGAATAGACAGTTCATTGGATTGTGTAATTAATGCCTGTGCATCTTGCTGAATTAAAGCTTGAATTAGTTGGTAGAGTTGTTGTTGAGTAATCGTACCTAACATATCATGAATTTGTGCAGTAATAACTGTACCTGCGCCATGAGTAATAGCTTGGTCAAGCAGGCTTAACGCATCCCGCATACTTCCATCTGCAGCCTTCGCAATATCATCCAATGCTGTAACTTCATATTTGATATCTTCAGCTTGTAAAATTGTATTAAGATGTCCTGCTATTTGGTTGATATTTAGGCGGCGAAGATTAAACTGTAAACAACGTGAAAGAATAGTTACAGGTAGTTTTTGAGGATCTGTGGTGGCAAATAGAAACTTGACATGTGGCGGTGGTTCTTCCAATGTTTTTAATAAAGCATTGAAGCTATGAGTGGATAGCATGTGTACTTCATCGATTAAATAGACTTTATAGCGACCTCGGCTAGGCGCATATTGCACATTGTCTAGTAACTCACGAGTATCGTCTACTTTAGTACGGGAAGCAGCATCAACTTCGATAAGGTCAACAAATCGACCCGCATCTACCTCTCTACAACTATCACATTTACCACAGGGTGAAGAGCTAACCCCTTGCTCACAGTTAAGAGATTTAGCAAAGATACGTGCGAGAGTTGTTTTACCAACACCACGAGTACCTGAAAACAAAAAAGCATGATGGAGGCGGTCTTGATCAAGACCATTAATAAGGGCGCGAAGAACATGTTCTTGACCAACAACCTCTGTAAAGGTCCGGGGTCGCCATTTTCGCGCGAGAACTAAATAGCTCATATGATAGTGTGCCACCAGGCTAGTCAATAAAGGGTGGCGACTCACACCAGCTAAATCTCGGCGCTCGAATCCGAAAGTTCCGCTGCTCCCTTCCAGGTCTGACGGGTTGACCAACATATCGTCGCGAGGAAACCAGTGCAAGTCACCATTGTGAGCATAATTTTAGTTGTTTTTAATACTTTTTGCTATAACTGATTGCCTATATGTTTAAGTGAGATAGGCAAATGAAGGTTGAGTAGATAGTGGTTTGGGGGCCTGGGTTTGAGTTTTAATTTATAAAGTCCTGAGTTTCAGACACTTACAATGACAAAGTGGAGGAGAGCAAGGGATTCGAACCCTTGATAGGTATTAACCCATACACACTTTCCAGGCGTGCGCTTTAAGCCACTCAGCCAGCTCTCCATGTTTTTGCGAAAGACTATATTACATCGCTTGGCATGATAAATTTAAGGTTTAACAGCTTTAACAGCTTTAACAGCTTTAACAGCTTTAACAGCTTTAACAGCTTTAACAGCTTTAACAGCTTTAACAGCTTTAACAGCTTTAACAGCTTTAACAGCTTTAACAGCTTTAACAGCTTTAACAGCTTTAACAGCTTTAACAGCTTTAACAGCTTTAACAGCTTTAACAGCTTTAACAGCTTTAACAGCTTTAACAGCTTTAACAGCCTCTAACAGGTTGAACAGCCTCAACAGGTTGAACAGCCTCAACAGGTTGAACAGCCTCAATAGGTTGAACAGCCTCAATAGGTTGAACAGCCTCAACTTTTATATTGCGATTGACCCCATCATTTGATAAATCACCGGCATTTGACTCTAACTCAGCAACCTTATCATGATGCCTTTTTTTCTCACCTTGACGAGCGTAATAGGCAAGACCTTTCAAAACAATATCAGGATAATAAGCGATAGAAGAAGGTAATAATGGTATTAGGGTTTCTGCATCACCGCCTGTAATAATAAAACGAATACGTTGATTAAATTGCTCTTTTAAATCTGTAATAAGCCGCTCTAAAGCCGCAGTCACGGTGTATAACGTGCCTGCTTGGATAGCACTTCGAGTGTTGACAGCCAATGTTTTGAATTCCGATTCTTCCAAAGTCTCATTTAAATTATTAGTGTTTATAAGTAGAGACTCACGCATCATGCTCAAACCAGGTAAAATCATACCACCTTGATGCAGACCATATTTAGTAACAATGTCAGCAGTAATTGCCGTGCCACAATCAAGGATACAGGTAGCCATTCGAGCATGTTGACGGGCCGCAATAAGTGATAACCATCGGTCAACACCCAAAGACTCTACATCAGAATAAGCATTTGTAACACCAAATCGTTTTTTTTCACTGCGAACAAAAGTAGGGATGATTTTCCATTTTTTTTCTGCCCACTCTGTTAACTGTTGTTCAATTTCATCACCAGCAACATTAGAGACGAAAATACTGTCCACGCCCTCAATATTTTTAAATTCAGTAATTAGTGAAGATTTAATACCTGTTTTACTGGAGTTAAATGAGTGACTGCCTGCAAGGCGTCCTGATTCAATAAACGAGTACTTTACTCTGGTATTGCCAATATCAATTAATAACTTCATGAAGCAAACCTAATACTGATGTGGCTGCTTGACAGGGCATGGATTTGGTCTTGATATTCATAAAGGAACTGTCCTTCACCATTTATTCCACAGGCCTTTGCAATAAGTGTTTTTTCATTACTAATCAATTTAATTTTGGCATTATGAAGTGCATCATAGTGCGACCAAAGTGGTAAAAAATCTTGTAATCCGCGTGCTTGGAAAAGTGTAATTGTTTCAATCATATTTTGAATTATGTGTCCTGCCAGCATGTTTCTACAGGGTATTTTTTTACAAAGCTGTTGAAGGCTGGTTGTGGGTTGTTGTATTTTATTTCGAGTGGCAATTGGAAGCTTAAAATTAAGGCCAATCCCAATGACGACATTTTGTTGGTTGCCGAAACGTGATTCTACTAGAATTCCAGAAAGCTTTTGTTTCTTACATAAAATATCGTTAGGCCATTTAAGTTTTAAGTCATTGATCCCAATCTTCTTTAGAGTATTTATTAAACCAATCCCAATAGCGATGCTCAGGCCATTTTTTAAAGTATCTGCGGGAAATGGCCAAAAAAGGGATAAATATAAGTTACCTGTTGATGGTGACTCCCATGAGTCCCCGCGACGACCGCGGCCAGCCGTTTGATGCTCACTAAGACAAACTGCGGGCGTATTTAATCCTTGCTCTAAACGTTGCCACAGCTGATCATTGGTAGAGCCAACAGACTTATAAATAGAAATATCAGAAAGCTGCTGATAAAACTGAGGCTCAATAGCCCCGCTAATAGCAGAGTGTGATAATGGCTGGTTAGGCATGTCAACAGTGTCAGTCAAATGTGATACTAAGCTCAAAATGAGGACTAAGGCAAAATATTTTAACAAAGATAGTCATGCAGTTTTTTAACTTACCTCAAGGTGTGTAATAAACGTATCTTGCTGGGTATTTAATTATAGCTTTGCATTAAAGCGAATAAACAGAATGGAAGAAATAAAGCATAAGGTACTAAATAATACCGATAAAGCAGGATAAATAATATGATGGGGGGTGCTGTACAGTTCAGCGACAGCATGAGAAAAATAAAACAACATTAGAAAGCTATTCCAAGCATGGGTGTAAGGTTTCCCATGCAACAAGCCACGTAATGGAAAGAGCAAAGGCAATAAAGCTATTGCTAGCAAGCTGGCTATTGGGAAGTCATTGCTGTGTTTAGCGACGGTTATCCAAAAGATTAATGTCAACATCAAGCCAAAAAAACATAACAAGGAAAACCTTCTATAAAAGGTGACCACTATGAAAGTGCCTTGGCTGTCTCAGCAACGCGCTGACCTAAAGCTCGACAAAGGTGTGCTTCACTATCACTGAGTGGGCGGTCATTTTTAGCACCGGCTAAATGACTAGCACCGTATGGCGTGCCACCATCAGTCGTACTCATTAAAGTATCGTTATCATAAGGTAAACCCATTACGAGCATACCGTGGTGAAATAACGGTAACATCATAGATAATAATGTAGATTCTTGACCGCCGTGTATGCTTCCAGTAGAAGTAAAGACAGCTGCTGGTTTGCCTATTAATGAGCCTGATAGCCAAAGAGCACTGGTTTTATCAAGGAAGTACTTAAGGGGAGCGGCCATGTTCCCAAAACGGGTTGGGCTCCCTAGAACAAGAGCAGAGCAGTCTTTTAAATCATTTTGTGTTGCATACAAGTGTCCTTGCTGAGGAATTGTATCTTCAGTAGCTTCTGATACGGCTGAAATAGCAGGTACAGTCCTTATAAGACTCGTACAGCCCTCGACACTTTCAATACCGCGAGCAATCTGTTCCGCCATAGAAAGAACATGACCGGACTGACTGTAATAGAGAACGAGAATTTTATTCATAAGGCAAAAAGCTCCAGAACCGCCTCAGGCGGCCGACCTAATTTAGCTTTGTCAGAATGAACGACAATTGGCCGTTCAATTAATTTTGGATATTGTGACATAGCTTGAAGTAACACTGTATCACTTAGGTCCTGATCATTGAGCCCAAGTTCCTTATAGATACCTTCATTTTTACGTAATAAACCACGTGGTGACATACCTAGTTGTTTAACTAAAAGCGTCAAGGCAGTAATATTAGGTGGCTGAGACATATAATCAATAATATTAGTTTGGATATTATTTTTTTCAAGTAAAGCTAAAGTTTGGCGAGACTTTGTGCAGCGTGGATTGTGGTATATATCAGTCATGCTAAGTTTCCAGTATCTGTTCAAGAGTAGAAGAATGAAGTTCAGTGGGACGAATAGTACTCCATTGCTTGCAGCTAGGGCAGTGCCAATGCATCGTTTTACCGGAAAAGCCACATTGATGGCATAGATAATTACGTTTTTTCTGGAGTATGTCATGAGTAGTATCTTGCACTAAAGGTATGAGAGTAGGGCTTGTAATGTCACCTAGTGATAATAGGGTATCCAAGCCTTCTATAGAGGGGTTATGTTTTAACTGTTGTTGAAGATAGTTTTGAGCTTCTCTATGACCATATTGTATTTCTATCACTTGAGTGAGCATAAGGTGCACGCTAGTCATAATGGGATGACGTATGAGTATTGATTTTAGCCAAATGTTAAATGCTGGAAGTTTTTCTAGTTGTTGATAACAAGTTTTTAAAAGTGGTAAGGCTTCTGGGATATAATGTGGATCTTGTTGTTCAATGTGCTCTAGCGATTTAAGTGCCTTTTTGTAGTGACCATCTTTTATATGTAAATTGGCTTTCAATAAAGCAGCTCGAACGCAATTGGAATCGAATTGACTGGCTTTCTTGAGTAAGATTAAAGCCTCTTGACTCATGCTACTCGGAGCTTCTTCTGCTAACTCACAATAGAACTGTGCAATCTCTGCTTTCTTTTTTTGTGGATCTTGTGAGTGCAGTTTTTTTGCAATATTAATTGCTTTTTGCCATTGTCTTTCTTGCTGATAAATATTTAATAAATGATCATATGCATCGCTGGGTGGAGAGGCTGAATTAAGCAATTCAAGGAATAAGAGTTCGGCTCTGTCAAGCACTCCTGCACTCATGTAATCCAACCCTAACTCTATCAGTGCCTGCTCACGCTGTAATGGGGTTAATGTGGGACGGGCAATTAAATTTTGATGAATGCGGATTGCACGTTCGGTTTCACCGCGCCGTCTAAATAAATTAGCCAATGCTAAATGTGTTTCGACTGTCTCACTATTGACTTCAAGTAGTCGAATAAAAACATCAATGGCTTTGTCGGGCTGCTCATTAAGTAAATAATTTAGTCCTTTAAAATACTCAGGGTCAAAAGGACTTTGCTTTGGATTATAATTTTTTTGATAATGCTTTCGTGCTGACAGCCATCCAGACAGTGCAGCAATTGGTAACAGAAGAAATAGCCATTCCATAGAGGGCAACTAATGGGAGTCTTTTATAGGTAAGATACGGAGACTATCAAGTTCTTGTTCTCGAAGGTCAATTTTATTTTGTAAACGCCTATTTTCATAACGTAATTGTAAAGATCCGATAAAAATAGCTAACGCACCTAAGGTGATACCGATGACGAGGGAGAGAATAACAACTAATGATATCGGCATTGTTACCGTCCCTAGATAATATTGAATATCTACAGGGATGTTATTAACGGTAGAAAAAGCAGCGCCAGCAGAAAAAACTGCGATGAAAATAGCAATAGTAATAATCCGCTTCATAGTGAAAATATCTCAATCAAGTTATGTTAATTATTAGTTTTAAGGTTACTACCCTAATAGTAGAATCATACCGTCAAAATGACGGACTGCCCAGATTAGATTGAAATCATGTAAAATTGCTGCTCAAATCACAATGTGTGTTGCTACACAATAGGCCATTGGAGAATGAAATGACTTTTGTTGTCACCGAGAATTGCATTAAATGTAAATATACTGACTGTGTAGACGTTTGCCCTGTAGATTGTTTCCATGAAGGGCCTAACTTTCTAGCGATTAATCCAGAAGAATGTATTGATTGCACGCTGTGTGAGCCTGAGTGTCCGGCAGAAGCCATTTATTCTGAAGATGATTTACCAGAGAATCAAGTGTACTTCACGGAACTCAATGAAGAACTTTCTAAAATTTGGCCAGTTTTAGCTGAGAAAAAAGAGGGGCCTGCTGATGGTGCAGATTGGGATGGCAAGCCTAATAAATTTGAACTACTAGAACGATGAGAATTTAAATAATAATAGATAAAACTCCGCGATAGAAGCGGAGGTTATATTTAAAAATATTTAAAGCATTAAGTCTTTTAATTTTTTGAGTGCATTATTTTCGATTTGGCGAATACGTTCTGCAGATACTTGATAATGGTCTGCTAGAGTATGCAGGGTAACTTTGCCTTCATCATTTAACCAACGTTGACGTAAAATATCCTGGCTACGTTCATCCAATGTTGCTAGGGCATTACTTAATTTTTGTTCTTGATAATCAGAAAAGTCAGCCTGTTCTATACGTTGTGAAGGGTCAGAATTTTCTGGCCCTGCTACATATGCTGCAGGAGAGAAGTGATTATCGTCGTCATCTGTATCTACAGGTAAATCAAATGAGGTGTCAGGTTGTGCCAGGCGACGTTCCATATCCATCACGTTAGCGGCTGTAACTCCCAAGTCTGATGCTACAGCTTCAACTTCAGCTTGGTTTAACCAACCTAAACGTTTTTTAGCACTGCGCAAGTTAAAAAATAATTTACGTTGTGCTTTAGTAGTGGCAATTTTAACAATTCGCCAATTTTTAATAACATATTCGTGAATCTCGGCTCGGATCCAGTGGACAGCAAAAGAGACTAAGCGTACTCCTTTTTCAGGGTCGAAACGTTTAACGGCTTTCATCAGCCCTATATTGCCTTCTTGTACAAGGTCTGCAACAGGTAAACCATAACCGCTATACCCTTTAGCAATACGAGAAACAAAACGTAAATGTGAGAGAACCAGTCGTTGTGCAGCATCACGGTCACCATCTCGTTGCAGCCTAGTGGCTAGATCATATTCTTCTTCAGCTGTTAAGACAGGAATATTGTGTGCAATATTGGTATAGGAGTCGATGCTACCTAGAGGTGCCAATGCAAGTTGGTATGGTGTTGTAGCACTGTCATTTCTGACCTTCCTTAAAATTTATTACTATAATAATAACATTAAAGTGTTAAAAAGTGTTACTAAAATAATTAGGGGGCTGGGTGATTATGAATTACTAGTTAGGCTCAATAGAGTTGAGGTGGCGGCCTACAGCAATCCATGCACCCAATACACCTATAAATAAACCGGTTAAGGGTAAGTATAACAACAAGGCCCCTGCAAACCACCGTAATTGATAATCACTGGCATATTGAATTGTGAGTGCATTAATGGGTGAAGCTAACATACTCATCGCAAATAATAATGTACACCAAGCAAAGAATCCACCAAGGAGTCCATACCAAAAGCCGGTGTAGAGAAAAGGTCGGCGAATAAATCGGTTGGTGGCACCAACCAACTTCATGATTTTAATCTCAGACTGGCAATTAAGAATAGCAAGGCGAATGGTATTACCAATGACTAATACTACGCTTAGAGATAATAATAGAGCGAGTAAACTAACTCCTCGTGCTAGTACCTTATTAATGCTGCGTAGACGTTGAAGCCATTCCATATCTAGCTGAGCTTGGACCACCTCAGGCAGAGCTGCTAGTTTTTCAAGTAGAGCTCTAATATCATCAGCAGACAGGTTTTCATTCTGGGGATATAAGGTTATAACCGGAGGTAGGGGATTATCAGGCAGTGTATCTAACAAATGACCTAAACCCGAAAGTTCACGGAATTCATCCAGTGATTGCTCTGCAGTCTGGTAGTTTGTTTCAGTAACCTGTGGCCATGAACTAATGTAGATGTTGAGCTGTTTTATTTGGTTTTCATGTAAGTCTTGCTTTAAAAACAAACTGATTTGGCTAGCATCATCCCACTGGTTGCTTAAATTATTGATATTTTGCAATAAAACAAATAAACCTGCAGGCAGGGCTAGAGCGATACCAATAACACCAATTGTCAAGAAGGTAGAAAAAGGTTGTCGCCACAATCGACCGAGGCTAAAAAGCATCGACTGTAAGTGGCGTAGCAAATAACTTCCGATATAAAAGGAAAAGCGTTTTTTCATAAGCTCATCCTTGAATCTATCCGACCATTCTGTATGGCTATTTGGCGGTGTGGCATAGATTGAACGAGATCTAAATCATGAGTTGCTATAAACACGGTCACACCAACCTGATTAAATTGTTCAAACAACTGCATAATATCTCGGGACAAATCGGGATCTAGATTTCCGGTAGGCTCATCAGCAAGAAGAATTGGAGGACGGTTGACTACTGCTCTAGCAATACCAACGCGCTGTTGTTCACCACCAGATAGCGCTATTGGTAAACTCCGCTCTTTACTAAGCAAGCCAACTTTATCAAGTGAAGCACGGACGCGGCGGCCAATCTCGCGATGCTCTTCACCTTCTATAACTAATGGCAGAGCAACGTTATCAAAAACAGTTCGGTCATGGAGAAGGTTGTGGTCTTGAAATACTAAGCCAATTTGTCGGCGGTAGTAAGGTACTTTACCTTTACTTAAACGGCTTAAGTTTTGGCCATTAACCAATACTTGCCCATGCGTACTACGTTCGATCAGGGCAATAAGTTTTAGTAGCGTACTTTTTCCCGCACCTGAATGGCCAGTTAGGAAAGCCATTTCAGCTTCTTTAAGGTGAAAGCTTAGGCCAGATAAGGCTTCGTACCGGCTAGGATAGCGTTTATAGACATCGGTGAACTGAATCATGGATTAATCTTCACGGCCCAGTAGTGCATCGACAAACTCAGTGGCTTTAAAAGGTCGTAAATCATCAATAGCCTCACCAACACCAATATAACGGATGGGTAGTTCGAGCTTTTTAGCTATAGCAAAAATAATTCCGCCTTTGGCCGTACCATCGAGTTTAGTTATAGTAATACCCGTAACGTCAACAACCTCTTGAAATTGTGTTGCCTGATTAAGGGCATTTTGTCCTGTACCTGCATCCAGCACTAACATTACTTCCTGTGGAGCATGAGCATCAAGTTTACCCATGACACGTTTCACTTTTTTTAACTCTTCCATCAAATTTTCTTGGGTATGTAAGCGACCAGCAGTATCTGCAATTAGGACATCAATATTACGAGCCTTTGCAGCCTGTAAGCCGTCAAATATGACCGAAGCTGAATCAGCACCGGGTTGCTGGGCAATCACTGGTATATTGTTACGTTCCCCCCAAACTTGTAGCTGTTCGATTGCTGCAGCACGAAACGTATCCCCCGCTGCGAGCATGACACTTTTACCCTCACTTTGGAATTGCTTAGCAAGTTTACCAATAGTGGTGGTTTTACCGACACCATTAATTCCCACCATTAAAATAACATAGGGTTGAGTTTGTTCAGGGATGAGTAAGGCTTTTTCAGAGGGTCTTAAAATATCAATCATATCATCACGCAGAGCATTGAATAACATATCACTATTACCGAGCTGATTTCGCCGCATACGTTGCGTTAGATTCACAATAATACTCTGTGTTGCATCAATCCCAATATCAGCACTAAGTAGCTGGTTTTCTAGTTCTTCCAATAAATTGTCGTCAATAATTTTCTTGCCCAAAATAAGAGAAGCGAAGCCATCGGTTAATTTTGAACTACTGCGGCTTAATCGTTGCTTTAATCTGTCAAAAAGATTACTTTCCTCACTTGGTGCCATATCGATGGTAGGGGAAATATTTAGTGGGTCTACTTCTGAAGCACTATCAGTAGCATGGTCTTTTTTTCTTAGGAAACTAAACATAATGGATTTTTGTCTCTACACTTCAACGAATTAATTTTATCATGTCAGGGAACTATAAATGCAGATGCTTAAAAAAATAATCCTAGCATGCAGTTTACTACTTGCATCACCAGCTTTAGTATTTGCTGATGTAAGCGAGTATCTTTTGAAGAATGGGCTCAAACTGATTGTCAAACCTGACCATCGTGCGACTGTTGCGGTCACTCAGGTTTGGTACAAGGTGGGCTCGAGTTATGAATACAACGGTATCACAGGTATTTCACATCAGCTCGAACACATGATGTTTAAAGGTACGGAAAATCTTGCCCCTAATGAGTTCTCTCGTATTATTGCATCTAATGGTGGCAGGGAAAATGCTTTTACTGGCCGAGATTACACAGCTTATTTTCAAACGATGGAAGCTGATCGCTTGGAAGTTAGCTTCCGACTTGAAGCAGAACGGATGCGCAAATTAATCATTGATGAAACAGAATTAATCAAAGAGCGTGAAGTAGTGGCAGAAGAACGTCGAATGCGAACAGAAGATAACCCTATCGCCATGACACGTGAAGCATTTAATGCGACAGCATTTGTTAATAGTCCTTATCACCACCCGATTGTGGGTTGGATGAGTGATATTAATAACTATGAAGCTGAAGATTTAAGGGAGTGGTATCAAAAATGGTATGCACCTAATAATGCCACTATCGTTGTGGCGGGAGATGTCGAGGCTGAAGCCGTATATAAGCTAGCAGAAAAATATTTTGGAAAATTAACCCGAGAAGTTACCGCTGTAGTGAAGCCACAGATCGAAGTGCCACAACTAGGTATGCGCAAAGTTATAGTTCAAACACCAGCCAAGCTGCCATATCTAATGATGGGCTGGAAAGTACCGGTGGTAAAGACTGCCGATGTGGCCTGGGAGCCATATGCTCTTGAAATGTTGGCAGGTATTCTTGATGGTGGGGCTAGTGCAAGATTTTCTCGAGAACTTGTACGGGGGAGAAGAAATTGCCACTAGCATAGGTGCAGGATACGGCCTTTTTTCACGCTTGGATGACTTGTTTATTGTAGCGGGGACACCCACCAAAGCTCATACAGTATCTGAGCTAGAACAGGCAGTAATGCAACAAATAGAAGAGTTAAAATCTGAGCTTGTAAGCGAACAAGAACTGAAACGGATTCAGGTTCAAGTTGTTGCCAATAAGACCTATGAAAGGGATAGTGTGTTTTATCAAGCAATGCAAATTGGTATGTTAGAAACTATCGGGCTGGATTGGCGCTTAAGTGAAGAATATGTAAAAAACATTGATGCTGTAACAGCCCAGCAAGTCCAAGCTGTTGCCAGAAAGTATTTCATTGATAAAACATTGACAGTTGCAGAACTACTTCCTCAACCCATTGGTGATAAGCCACGGCCAAAATCATCATTTGGAGTTCGTCATGGTTATTAGGACTTTTTATTATATCGTTGGCTTATTGTTCACACTAACTGTTCAAGCGAGCCCACAAATTGAGCATTGGGTAACAGATAATGGGGGCCGAGTTTTTTTTGTTTCTGCTCCCGACTTACCAATGCTCGATGTTAAAGTTGTTTTTAATGCTGGTTCTGCTCAAGACAAAACTTTACCGGGTATGGCGTTATTAACGAATGCAATGTTAAGCGAAGGTGCTGCAGGTAAATCATCAGATGAAATTGCAGCTGCTTTTGAAGATGTTGGTGCTAATTTTGGTAATTCAGCAAAGCGTGATATGGCTATATTGAGTTTACGCACTCTGACTGAGGAGGATGCTCTCAACACTTCATTACAAATGATGACAGCTGTGTTGAGTGAGCCAGACTTTCCACAAGCTGCATTTGAACGGCTACAAAAGCAAGTTTTACTAATGCTTCAAGCTGAAAATCAATCCCCTAGCGCTATTGCATCTAGGGCTTTTTATTCTAGTATTTATGGCAAACATCCATATGGAGCAATGCCAGTAGGAAATAACGAAGTAGTATCCAACTTAAATGTCAAAAGCCTCAAAAAGTTTTATCATCAATATTATGTGGCGAAAAATGCAACTGTTGTTCTAGTGGGTGCTATAGACAAAGTACAAGCAGAAATAATAGGAGAACAATTATTGTCAGCTTTACCAGCAGGCGAGAAGGCAAGTCCAATTAATCCAGTTATGGAGCTTGCTGCAGGAAAAGAAGTAGTTATTCAGCATCCATCACAACAAACTCATATTTTGATGGGCCAGCCTGGCATAAGTCGAGATGATCCAGACTACTTTGCTCTTTATGTTGGTAATCATATTCTAGGTGGCAGTGGGCTGGTCTCACGGTTAAGTAATGAAATTCGTGAGAAACGTGGATTGTCATACAGTACATATAGTTACTTTAGGCCAATGTTACAGTTGGGTCCTTATCAGTTTGGTTTGCAAACTCGTAACGATCAAGCACAAGAAGCACTTGAAGTTATGCGTACGACTTTGAACTTATTCACTTCTACAGGGCCGAGTGATGCTGAATTAACTGCTGCTAAACAGAATATCACTGGTGGATTTGCATTACGTGTTGATAGTAATAGTAAAATTGCTAACTATCTAGCGATGATTGGTTTTTATGGCTTGCCCTTGGACTACTTAGAAACATTTAAAGATAAAGTCAGTATGGTAACTATAGAAGGAATTAAAGATGCATATTCAAGAAGGGTGCACCCAGGAACAATGGTAACGGTGATGGTTGGTGGCAAAGCAAAATAAACTAAAAGTGGCCGGCACGTTGAGAATTATCGGAGGCCGGTGGAGAGGTCGCAAGCTTACAGTTATAGATTCAGAAGGTTTAAGACCAACCCCCAGTAGAGTTAGGGAGACTTTATTCAATTGGTTGCAGTTCAGCTTGTCTGGAGCTAATTGTTTAGATTTATTTGCTGGTACGGGAGCTTTAGGATTGGAAGCAGCTTCAAGAGGTGTGGAAAAAATCACCTTGGTAGAATTTAATACTGGGACTGCTGAACAACTAAGTAAAAATTGTCAACAATTAGGAGCTGATAACTACCAGCTTGTAAATAAAGATGCAGTCACCTTTTTATCGGGTGACCAAGATCAATACGATATCGTCTTTATTGACCCGCCTTATAAGCTAGAGATATGGTCAGAAATAGCAGAGCAGCTAGTCTCACAAGATTGCTTGTCGTTGAATGCTCTTATTTATGTAGAGTACCCTCTTACTGCTATTAAGCCATTATTTCCCTCTAGAATGGCAATTAATTAAAGAAAAAAAAGCAGGTGGGGTAAACTACTGTTTATTTAAAAATACAGTTGGGCAGACAATATGAAAACAATAGCAGTTTACCCCGGTACCTTTGATCCGATTACCAATGGTCATATTGATTTAGTTATGCGGGCCAGCCGTTTATTCGAGCACGTAATTGTTGCCGTGGCCATCAATCCCTCTAAAAAACCCGCATTTAGATTAGAGGAGAGGGTTAACTTAGCGATGCAAACTTTACAAGACCTTTCGAATGTTGAGGTGTGTAGCTTTCAGGGTCTATTAGTTGATGTTGCAAGAGAAAAAAAAGCTCAGGTAATTATTCGAGGCTTAAGAGCAGTATCAGATTTTGAGCATGAGTTTCAGTTGGCGGGAATGAACCGTCATATGGAGCCGAACGTTGAAACTATGTTCTTAACTCCTGCTGAACAATTTAGTTATATTTCATCAAGTCTAGTAAGAGAGGTAGCTTCACTTGGTGGTGATGTATCAGCTTTTGTTCCATCATGTGTAGCGGTAGCTTTAAACAATAAAACTCACTGAACTTAAAAGCAGAATAAAGTTCTACAATATTAGTGAGTAAACATTATTGTTAGAACTTCTTATGTATCGTTGAAAATAGTTTGATCATTAAGAATGTCCTTAAAGTTAAATAAACGCTAAAATTAGTCTATATTCAAATCTTGGAGTCAAGAATGTCCTTATTTATTACCGATGAATGTATTAATTGTGACGTCTGCGAACCAGAATGCCCTAATGACGCTATTTCACAAGGACCGGAAATTTATGAAATTTCAGCTAAATTGTGTACAGAATGTGTAGGACATTTTGATGAACCGCAATGTGTTGAAGTTTGTCCCGTTGACTGTATTCCAAAAGATCCTGACAATGTTGAGTCTGAAGATCAGTTACGAGGTAAATATGACGAGCTTATGACTATCAAAGGCTTATGAGTAGCACCGTGGTATTGAAAGCTCAATTAACTGAAATTCTAGCAACTAAAGTCAAAGGATAGATTGCGTCCAACTGTAACCTAACCCTTATAGTAAATTTAAGGATGTGGCTGATTAAAACAATACTGAACAGTCTCAACTTATGATTGATTTAACAAAATTTAAAATTCTGTTCAAACGATTAAAAGCGCATTTTACAAAGTTACCATTATTGTGTTTATAACTTTTCTTAAGTGCTTTTTTCACTTCCCAATTACCTTTGTAACCTACTGGAAAGACTACTAGGTCACCAGCTTTGAAAGTGGTTGACGGACCTCCATCTTCTGGAGTCATTTCACATTCACCCTCTATAATAAGTGCTGTTTCGGTAGTGACAAACTCCCATGAAAATGAAGAGACTTCTTTTTCCCAGGTGGGCCAATAAATCACACCCATTTTTTTAAGAAGTGCTTCGCTTGGATTGCTATCAA
The DNA here is from genome assembly GCA_905181885.1 of uncultured Gammaproteobacteria bacterium. Lineage (GTDB taxonomy): Bacteria > Pseudomonadota > Gammaproteobacteria > Nitrosococcales > Methylophagaceae. Next base: position 403,226 of record CAJIZI010000003.1, on the reverse strand, counting down.
CGATAATCTTTTTCACATTAATTCCTGAGGTTTAAAGTGGTTCCCAGAATCTTTAATGATATGGGTAAAGATATGATATGTTCTTTTAACGTACTCTGCATTTTTATTTTTAAAGAGAACGATACTGTTAAAATCAAAGACTGTCAGATAATTTGACTGCTCAAGCGACCTGAATTAATTATGTTTCTTACTTAAACTCAGAAAGCAGACTTCATTAAATATTTCATTATCGAGCTTATCTTAAATAACAAATAGCGGGGTTATAAATAGCCTGCCACACAATGAAGGGTTAATATTAAAGTGGGTTCATTCATGTATAAGCAGCAGGGCTTCATAATGAAAAAACAATTAGTATTATTTACCTTTTTAGTAACATTTTTCCCCAGCCTTCTCTTTGCTGAAGAGGCGAATCGACTCAAGGCCCTACAAAATTATAAACAGCAATATCAGGCAGAGTGGAGTTTATTAGTATCGACATTAGATGATAATAGTAAGTTATCTTTCCAGAAGAAACTGGTGGTGTACGATAAAGAAGTGACTAGGTTGAAGCGTTTGTTTGTTGTTGAAAGAGCTAATGAATACAGAAACTTATCTATGACAGTAGTTTCAACTCATTACTGTAATGGCCGGCCATCAGGGCACTCCAAAAAATTGTGGTTTTGTCTGTGTGGAGCGTTTAGATGAAAATATGTACACCACTGAACAATGGGTCACGTTCAAGGGTGATTCATCGGGACAGGTTATGACTGAAGCCAAAGCGTGCTTAAAATTAGAAGTGCGAGGAAAGAGTAGGAAAAAAGGAAGTGTATCCGCTGTTTTTAAGTATAGAAAAAGCTATATCGACTACAAGAGCGCCGCAGATGCTGATGTTTTGTTCAATGAGTTTTTAAACGAATAGGCTCTTGGAGTCTGATATATTTTACCATCGGCCTGTCCGATTAAACAAAATGAATATACCAATTACCTCATTTGAAGATATTGTATTAGAATGTAAGGAACTAAAGAATTTAACTTCATATTTTTAGTGCAGGCTTAATATATGACAAACATTCATTCTTGAGGAATATAACAATGGCATTACGTATTGGCGATACAGCTCCGAACTTCACGATTGCAACAACTGTTGGTGAAATTAATTTTCATGATTGGGAAAAAGGTAAATGGACTTTTTTCTTTAGTCATCCAGCAGATTTTACTCCGGTTTGTACGACAGAAATGGGTAGAACTGCTCAACTAGCGCCAGAGTTTGAAGCACGTAATTGTGCATCACTAGGTTTATCAACAGATACAGTAGATGAGCATCTGAAGTGGATCGAAGATGTTAATACTACGCAAAACACGACGCTTAAATTTCCGATCGTTGCTGATGCTGATAAAAGGATAGCGGAGCTATATGGCATGATCCACCCATCAGAAAGCAGTACAGCTGCTGTTCGTTCTGTTTTTATTATAGACCCAGAAATGAAAATCCGTCTGACGATGACTTACCCGATGGCAGTAGGTCGCAACTTTGATGAAATATTGCGTGTTCTTGATGCACTCCAAATTGGAGATGAAAATGGTATTGCAACACCAGTAGATTGGCAGCCTGGTAGTAAGGTTATCATTCCGCCAACAGTAAGCAATGCTGATGCAGAAAAGAAATTCCCACAAGGCTTTGAGCAAATCCTACCATACCTGCGTTATGTAGATGTCTCAAAATAAATAGCAAAGTGGCTCAGCATGAGTTTTATGTTGGTGCCTGAAAACAAGTAAAAACAGGCGCAAAATATTCTAAAGTATTTTGCGCCTGTACTCATTTGTATGGTTCAAAAGCTAATTAACTTTAAGCAAATCGCAGCATCAGGTATCCTTATCAGCTTATTTTTACTTACCTAAATGAAGACACCATGCAACAAGACTACAACCCGGCTAAAATTGAAGCGAAAGTCCAGAATCATTGGCAGGAAGCGAAAACCTTTCGAGCTGTTGAAGACAATAGTAAAGAAAAGTATTACTGCCTGGCCATGTTCCCTTACCCAAGTGGCCAGTTGCATATGGGACATGTTCGTAACTATACGATTGGTGACGTTATCGCTCGTTATCAGAGGATGCAAGGTAAAAATGTATTACAACCAATGGGGTGGGACGCATTTGGTTTGCCTGCTGAAAATGCTGCTATTAAAAATAAAGTTGCGCCCGCCGCTTGGACGTACGACAACATTAACTACATGCGTGGACAGCTACAACGTCTAGGCTTAGGCTATGACTGGGAGCGTGAACTAGCGACATGTACACCGGAATATTACCGTTGGGAACAATGGTTGTTCACCGTCTCTTTGAAAAAGGTCTGGTCTATAAAAAAACTGCGGCAGTAAATTGGTGCCCCGTTGATAAAACTGTTTTAGCCAACGAGCAAGTAATTAATGGTTGTTGTTGGCGTTGCGATACGGTAGTCGAGAAGCGAGAAATTCCCCAGTGGTTTATGAAAATAACTGATTACGCTGATCAATTACTCAATGATCTTGATCAATTAGATGGTTGGCCCGAACAAGTGCGAACCATGCAAGCAAACTGGATCGGTCGGTCAGAAGGGTTACAGATCAATTTCAAGGTGTCCGGTAGTGATCTTGATTTAGCTGTTTACACCACTAGACCTGATACTCTCATGGGAGTGACTTATCTTGCGATTGCTGCCGAGCATCCTCTATCTTTGAAGGAGGCTAAAACTAATCCTGAATTACAAGCTTTTATTGATGAATGTGGCAAATTGGAAACTAGTGAAGCTGCGGTCGAGACTGCCGACAAAAGGGGGGTAAACACAGGAGTATTCGCCAGTCACCCCATTACTGGTGAACAAGTCCCAGTTTGGGCTGCTAACTTTGTTTTAATGAGCTACGGCACTGGTGCAGTGATGTCAGTACCTGCTCATGATCAGCGTGATTACGAGTTTGCCCATCAGTATGGGTTAGAAATTAAAAAAGTTATTGAACCTGCGAATGAGGAAAGTTGTGATCTAAAGACATCAGCCTTCACGAATAAAGGGCGGTTAGTTAATTCAAGAGAGTTTGATGGTTTAACTTCTGAGGAGTCGTTTGATGCGATTGCAAAAATATTAGAACAAAACAACAAAGGCGAACGTCAAGTTAATTATCGCTTACGCGACTGGGGGATTTCTAGACAACGTTATTGGGGAACACCTATCCCAATTATCAATTGTGCTGATTGTGGTGCTGTCGCAGTTCCAGAAGACAAGCTTCCAGTGCGTTTGCCAGAGGATGTGATTGTTGATGGCAGTGGCTCACCCATTAAATCAATGCCAGAGTTTTATCAATGTTCTTGTCCAAAGTGTGGTCGGGAAGCGGAACGTGAAACAGATACTTTTGATACCTTTTTTGAGTCATCATGGTATTACGCACGCTTTACCTGTCCAGAAAATACCGAATCGATGTTAGATGCGCGTTCTAAACATTGGTTGCCAGTTGATCAGTATATTGGTGGCATCGAGCATGCAGTACTGCATTTACTATACGCACGTTTTTTCCATAAATTGATGCGTGATGAGGGTTTAGTCGATGGTGATGAACCATTTAAAAACTTACTAACGCAGGGGATGGTACTCAAAGATGGTGTGAAAATGTCAAAATCAAAAGGCAACACGGTTGATCCTCAAGCCTTAATTGACCAATATGGTGCTGATACAGCTCGTTTATTTATGATGTTTGCAGCGCCGCCAGAGCAGTCATTAGAATGGTCCGATAAAGCAGTGGAAGGTTCAAATCGTTTTTTAAAAAGATTATGGCGTTTCACAATAGAGCATATTGAAAAGGGGACATGTGTTGAATTATCGCTTGATAATTTATGTGATGATTTAAAAAATATTCGCCGTCAGACCTATAAAGTAGTATCAAAAGTTAGTGATGACATTGGTCGTCGTCATACCTTTAATACTGCTATTGCTGCTGTGATGGAATTGCTAAATACGATAACTAAATTTGATGATGACAGCGAGCAAGGACGAGCAGTTATTCAAGAGGCACTAGAAAAAATCATATTGATGTTATCTCCAATTACTCCGCATATCTGTCATGAACTATGGCAATTACTTGGCCACGATAAATGGGTCGTTAATGAGTTATGGCCTGAAATTGATGAAATAGCCCTATTACAAGATAAAATTGAACTGATGGTGCAAGTCAATGGTAAGCTACGATCTAAGATCAGTGTGAGTACTGAGGCTGATAAAAATGTAGTGGAGGAGCTTGCTATAGCGGATGATAATGTGTCTAAGTTTATTGATGGTAAAGAGATACGTAAAATTATTGTCGTACCCGGTCGGTTAGTCAACATTGTTGTTGCAGGATAATTAAGGACTCTACGTTTATGGAACGCATTGTATCAAATAGTTTTATTGCATTTTTATTAATGCTGCTTATAGGCTGTGGGTTTCACCTTCGTGGTGCAATAGACTATTCAGATAGCTTAAAATCTGTCCATATAGAAGGAATAAGTCTTCAGCGAGGTATTGGACTTTACTTGAAACGTGGGTTGAGGAGCAATGGAATAGAGGTTTTGGATAAGTTTCAACAAGGAAGTGCGGTGTTGAAAGTAATAGAAATCAAGCATGATCGACGAGTTTTATCAGTTGGCTCTGATGCTAAAGTAAGTGAGTATGGACTATATTCTTCAATAAGCTTCTCATTAACAGATTCACAGGGGAAAATACTGGCAGGTTCACAGCAAGTGCAAGCGCAACGCGATTTTCAATTTAATGAGAACCAAGTGCTTGCTAGAGAATCAGAGGAAGCCTCATTACGCAGCCACTTGAATAAAGAATTGGTACAGGGTGTTTTACGTCGTTTATCTGCAATAAAATAATTATGTATGCGTTTTAATGTCGACCAATTAACGGGACAACTAATAAAAGGTTTGTTGCCGGTCTACTTAGTGTTTGGTGATGAAGCAATGCTAGTGGAAGAAAACAGTGACCTCATTCGTGAAAAAGCGAGAGAAGAAGGTGCAAGCGAACGGCAAGTGTGGCACGTTGAAGGTCGATTTGATTGGTCTCAAGTTCAATGGCAAGAACAAACTATGTCATTGTTTGATAATAAGAGACTGATAGAACTTCGCCTACCCTCGGGCTCACCAGGTAAAGATGGTGGTGAAGCTTTGCGTCGATTTGTCGACGATCCTCCGGTAGATACGACCTTACTGATTATTAGTGGAAAAATAGATAAAAGATCTCAGAAAAGTAAATGGTTTACGGAGATACAGCGCGTTGGTGCAGTGATAGCAGTCTGGCCTATTGACCTAACTGACCTACCACGTTGGATTGGACAAAGAATGCAGCACCGCGGCTTAAAATTTAATCCAACTATTCCAGCGTTAATTACAGACCGTGTCGAAGGTAACTTATATGCAGCTGCACAAGAAATTGAAAAACTTGTCCTACTATGTCCTGATAGCCAAGTAAGTGAAGAACTCGTATTAGCATCGGTGGCAGATAACGCTCGTTTTCAGGCTTTTGGTTTGATGGAAATCGTATTTAATGGTCATGCTGCTAAAATACCGAGAGTAATATTAAGCCTAAAAAGTGAGGGAGTCGATATATTAGCTGTTTTTTCTGCAGTATTATGGTCCCTTCACCGCATGGTCGACATGTCTACTCAACTTGAGCAAGGAGCTAACGTTGATCAAGTTTTTGGTGCCCAAAAACCACCTGTGTGGGATAAGTCTAAATCCATGATACGTGATTCCTTAGCTAGACATGATGCCAGGCAATGGAAGCAGTTTTTGTGTCAAATGTCAGAAGTTGATCAAGCTGCAAAGGGTAGCTTACAACAATGTCCTTGGGCACTATTAGAAGTATTATGCTTAAACGTTGCAGGGGTGGATTTACATGGCCAAAATAAGGAGTTTAGACTTGGATATTAGGGAATACATGCTAAAGTTGGGCATACAGGGACGAAAGGCTAGTCGTGAGTTATCGCGTGCTAGTACAAAGTCTAAAAATCATGCATTACTTACCATTGCAAGTAGCATCCGTGAGGCTGCGGATGTCTTGAAAACACAAAATGACTTGGATTTAGTAGCAGGCAAAGCTAAAGGGTTGGATGCGGCTTTATTAGATCGACTGGAGTTAACGGATAGCCGGATTGAAGCAATGGCTGAAGGCCTAGAGCAAATTGCAAATTTGTCAGATCCAGTTGGTGAAGTCAACAATATGCGTTATCTGCCATCAGGAATTCAAGTTGGGCAGATGCGGGTTCCACTAGGAGTGATTGGAATTATCTATGAATCACGTCCAAATGTTACGGCCGATGCTGCGGGTCTCTGTTTAAAGTCAGGTAATGCATCTATTTTAAGAGGTGGTTCCGAAGCATTTCACTCTAATCAGGCGATTGCTCATTGTATCAAAAATGGATTAAAGAATGCCGGTTTGCCAGCTGAAGCAGTACAAGTGGTAGAAACAATTGATCGTGAGGCAGTAGGACAACTTATTACGATGACGGAGACAGTAGATGTTATTGTTCCACGAGGTGGAAAAAGTCTTATAGAGCGAGTGAGTGAGGAAGCAAAAGTACCTGTAATTAAACATTTGGATGGTATTTGCCATGTGTACATTGATGGTGAAGCGGATTTAAAAATGGCAGAAGAAATAGCTGTTAATGCGAAATGCCAGCGCTATGGAGTTTGTAATGCAATGGAAACGCTTTTAATAGATAGTAGCATCGCAAAAATTATATTACCTATATTAGAACAAAGATATGATGCTGAATCAGTTGAGTTAAGAGGCTGTGAAAAGACTCTTGCAATTTTGCCAACAATAAACTCAGCATCGATTGAAGATTGGGATACCGAATATCTAGCACCTATTTTATCAATTCGTGTTGTAGAGGGTGTGGATGAGGCAATGGACCATATCCATAAGCATAGCTCTAATCATACTGAAACTATTGTGACAGAAAATTATACGACTTCATCGCGCTTTCTTGCTGAAGTTGACTCCAGTTCGGTTATGGTAAATGTTTCAACTCGATTTGCAGATGGTTTTGAATATGGTTTGGGGGCAGAGATCGGTATATCAACTGACAAAATTCATGCCCGTGGGCCTGTAGGGCTTAATGGCCTAACTTCTCAAAAATGGATTGTATTAGGAACGGGGCAAGTTCGGGTATAAAGATGGCTAAAGCAGTTGGCATTTTGGGGGGTACATTCGATCCTATTCATAATGGTCACCTCCGCTCGGCATTAGAAATCTTAGAAGAGTTTGATTTAGATCACGTACGGCTGGTTCTCAGTGCGCGGCCCCCGCATCGTGATCAACCCTTTGCCAGCGAAGAACAACGGTTGGAAATGTTGTATTTAGCAGTAAAAAACCATAGTAAAATCGTGGTTGATGACCGAGAATTAAAGCGTGAAGGTCCATCGTATAGTGTCGATACGTTAAAGTCACTGAGAGATGAGTTAAGTGATACAACTCTATATTTAATATTGGGTAGTGATGCTTTTAATCATTTGTCGAGCTGGTATGAATGGCAACAGTTATTAAAACTTAGCCATATTGTGGTGATGCAAAGACCTGGAGAGCCCTTAGCAGTGAGGGAGGACATGAAAGTGTGGTATGAGGAACACCTTGGAAGCGCGAAACACAGGGCTTTATCGTCAGGTAAAATATGGCCAGTGAAATTAACGCAGTTGAATATTTCGGCAACATTTATTAGAGACGACATTAGTAAAGGTGTAAGTCCTATATTTCTAATGCCAGATCCAGTGATGAGACTCATAGAGGAACAGTCGTTGTATCAATAAGTTAAGTCACTTTATAAGTATGAATGAAAAGCCTTACCCACAACGTAAAATCATCCATATTGATATGGATGCTTTCTTTGCATCAGTTGAGCAACGAGATCAACCACAATATCGTAATAAACCGCTTATTGTTGGAGGGAAACCTAATGAACGCGGTGTTGTAGCTGCCTGTAGTTATGAGGCTCGAAAATTTGGCATTCATTCTGCAATGCCTTGTTCAACAGCATATCGGTTATGCCCTGAGGCTATTTTTGTATCTCATCGTTTTGATGTGTATCGTGAAATATCAGAGCAAATTCGAGCAATATTTTGGCGATATGCATCAGAAGTGGAGCCCTTATCATTAGATGAAGCTTATCTAGATGTCACAGGAAGTGATTATCTTAATGGATCTGCAACATACATTGCACAAGCCATTAAAAATGCAATTGAAGATGAGACGAAATTGATTGCTTCTGCAGGAGTATCGTATAACAAGTTCTTAGCTAAAATCGCATCAGATATGGATAAGCCTAATGGCTTATATGTAATTGAACCAGAGAAAGGACCTGATTTTGCATCAAGTTTAGCAATCGGGGAATTTCATGGTATAGGTCCTGCAACCGAGGCTAAAATGAAAAAAATAGGAATTGAGACTGGTTATGATTTACGCCAATGGTCTGAAAAATCGCTAGTTGAAACATTTGGTAAGACAGGACACTACTTTTACTGCATCTCACGTGGAATTGATGACAGACCTGTTCAAAGTATGCGTGAGCGAAAATCAATTGGTAAAGAAAAAACTTTTCAGCAAGATATTCGTTCAATAATTGAATTAAGACGGCACTGATTGGGCTAACACGCGAGGTGTGGGAAAACCTAGAACGATTGAGGTTTAGCGCAAGAACGTTAACAATTAAGGTGAAGTATGCGAACTTTCAGCAGGTAACACGTTCTTTGACAATCGAAGAAGGCCTTGACTATGAAATGATGAAGGGTTTATTACCTGAATTATTAAGTAAAACAGAAGCAGGACAGTTAGCTGTGAGATTAGTTGGTGTTTCTGTGAGTGGTTTCAATAAGGCTGAGCTCGTACAACAAATAAGCACACAACTTGATCTAGCTCTGAATGATGTTTTTTAAATAGCTTTTATAATTTAAATTTTAACTAGAGTCCTTGAGTAATAAATTAATTTGACACAATAATTAAAAGTTGTATTGAGTAAAAGTAAAAAGTAAACCTATTGTAAGTGATAAACTATGTCACTGGATATTAACGGAGTGCCCGATGCAGGCCAATGAATTAAAATTGCTAGTGATTGATGCACTAGAAGACATAAAAGCGGAACAAATAGTAGTACTTGATGTTACGGGAATGACCGATGTGACCGATTTCATGGTCATTGCTACAGGCAAATCGACTCGCCAAGTAAAAGCGCTAGCCAATGAGGTTAGTAAACAAGCTAAGGCGGGAGGTGTTCAGCCTTTGGGTATCGAGGGTGAAGATGTTGGTGAGTGGGCCTTGGTTGATTTAGGTGATGTTATTGCGCATATCATGACGCCACAAAGCCGTTCTACTTATAATTTAGAAAAGCTTTGGCAGGTATCCGAAGAGAGTGACAAGCAGGCTTTAGTAGAAGACTAATGAGGTTAAATCTATTGGCAGTAGGCACTAAAATGCCAACGTGGGTCAATGATGGCTATGAAGAATATGCTAAGAGACTGCCAAGAGAGTGCCAATTAGTTTTGCAGGAAATACAACCAGCCAAAAGAGGAAAAAGTGGTCATGCATCACAATGGGTGGAAGAGGAAGGTGAACGAATTTTAGCAGCTACACGCTCTGATCATCATATTGTATCTCTGGATGTTACAGGTAAAATCTGGTCAACAGAGCAACTTGCAGAACAAATGAAAAATTGGTTTAGTGATGGCAGGGATGTGTCAATGATGATCGGTGGACCTGATGGTCTTGCTACAAAGTGTAGCGAAAGAGCAAACCAGACATGGTCATTATCAGCTTTAACCCTACCCCACCCTCTTGTGCGTATTGTGCTGGCAGAACAACTTTATCGTGCCTGGACAGTCCTACAAAACCATCCTTATCATCGCACATGAACTTTCCAAAAGTCTATCTAGCCTCAGGTTCACCACGGCGTAGTGAATTATTAATGCAGATGGGCGTAACATTTGACATATTACGATTAGAAATTGATGAAACATTACAAGAAAACGAGTCTTCCATTCATTATGTAGAACGAGTGGCTATGGCTAAAGCACAGGCTGGTTGGAAAGCATTAGGTAGTGAAAGTAAGCATCCCGTCATTGCTGCAGATACATCAGTTATAGTTGATCATAGAATACTAGGCAAACCAGATAATGATGAGGAGGCAAGAAGTATGTTGCAGCTTCTATCTGGAAGACAACATCAAGTTTTAACTGCAGTGACCGTAGTCGAAGACAAGAGAGTGCTTTGTAGGCTAAGCAAGAACTATGTTACATTTTCAGTTTTGACACTAAAAGAGATAGATTGGTACTTATCAACAGGTGAAGGTCGCGACAAAGCAGGCAGTTATGCTGTCCAAGGTTTAGCGGCAATGTTTATCGAAGACATACGAGGAAGTTATTCTGGCATTATGGGGTTACCGATTCACGAAACACGTGAGTTACTAATGGAAATAAGTCAACCTTGTTATGAGTAGTGAAATTCTGATCAATGTGACACCGAGCGAAACTCGAGCCGTTTTAGTGGACAATGGTGTCTTGCAAGAAGTCTTCATTGAGCGTGCAGAATATAGAGGCTTAGTTGGTAATATTTATAAGGGTAGGGTGTGTCGTGTTTTACCAGGTATGCAGGCAGCTTTTGTTGAAATAGGACTTACTAGAGCTGCATTTTTACATGCTTCTGACATTTCAATTCCACAAGGGCAAACAGGGGATTTACAGGAAAAAAAAGTGCCTGCCATCACATCTTTATTACGAGAAGGTCAAGAAGTTTTAGTACAAGTGATAAAGGATCCGATGGGGACTAAGGGGGCACGTTTAACGACACAATTGTCGGTATCCTCCAGATATTTGGTATATATGCCCGAGATCCATGGTGTAGGCGTATCTTTGAAAATTGAAGATGAAAATGAGCGTGATAGGCTCAAAGGATGTTTGGAGTCTCAACTTAGCCTTGATAACGGCGGGTATATTTTGAGAACCGCCGCAGAAGGAGTCCAGGAAAGCGAGTTATTAGCTGATTTACAATTTCTACATCGCCTTTGGGAAAAAGTGAAGGATCGTAAAATGACTGTGAAATCAGGTGAAACGTTACATGAAGACTTACCATTACCTCTGCGGTCATTGAGAGATTTATTTTCTCCGGATGTTGAGAAAATACGAATAGATTCTAAAGAAACATTCTATAAAGCTATTAAGTTTGCAGAAGGATTTATGCCTGAATGTGCATCACGATTAGAACATTATAAGGGGGCTACTCCCTTATTTGATTTGTTTAATGTCGAAGATGAAATACAAAAAGCTTTAGAGAGAAAAGTATTACTTAAATCTGGCGGCTACTTAATTTTTGATCAAACTGAAGCTATGACAACAGTCGATGTCAATACTGGTGGGTTTGTGGGTCATAAGAACCTAGAAGAAACGATCTTTAAAACGAACCTTGAGGCTGCACAATCCATTGCTAGGCAATTACGTGTCCGTAACTTGGGTGGAATTATTATTCTTGATTTTATTGATATGGAAGAAATAGATCATCGTGATCAGGTGCTACGCACTTTAGAAAAAGCAATGTTGGGGGATAAGGCAAGACACAATATATGTGGGGTCTCTGAGCTCGGTTTAGTTGAAATGACACGAAAGCGTACTCGTGAAAGTTTGGGCCATGTATTATGCGACCCTTGTCCAGCATGTGATGGTAAAGGCTATACTAAAAGTATTGAAACACTATGTTATGAGATTTTTCGTGAAGTACTTAGAGAGGCTAAACAGTATGAGACTAGTCGTTTAATGGTGCTAGCATCCCAAGATGTTATTGATAGGTTGAATGAGGATGACTCTACCTATGTTGCTGAATTAGAACAGTTTATTGGTAGGCCTATCTCTTTCAAAGCGGAACATCAATATGGACCAGAACAATTTAATGTCGTATTAATGTAGTTTACCAGCCTAATAATAGTAAGCTAAAAGTGAGTAAAAATAATGGTCTCTTTAAATAGGAAACATCCGGCATAACCCGGCGCTAAGATTTATGATTAATTTCAAACATAATAACGGGTCTATGATTAGATCTTTCAGTTACTTGCTTCTAATAATATTTGCTTTGGTAATGGCAGTATTTTATTGGGGAGCATCTATCGTCGAGAAGCAGCAAGAGTCTATTACGTCATGGGTGAGTACAGAGGTTGGGTACCCAATCGAAATTGCCGATATAAAATTGTCATGGGTGGACATTTCACCGCAGCTGGAATTCAAAACGATAAAAGTGATGGCTAAAGATAATTCAGCTGAACTACTGAGCCTAGAAAAATTATATTTGGATCCTAATGTATTAAGTAGTATTTGGTTTTCAAATTTCATGTTGGATGAGGTTACAGTTATTGGTCTTAATCTCACTGTTGCTAGAGATTCTAATGGTGATTTTTATATGCAAGGGCTTAAGCAAAATAGTGATTCAACTACTTTATTTTCAGACATCATAAAACATGCAAATAATCTCAATAGTTTTAATCTAAAAGCGGTCACTGTTAATTATAATGATCAGCAACAGGCCAACATATCAGGTCGATACCAAATAGAGAATGCTACTCTTAAACATAGCGGGACTAGTTGGCATGCTGATGGCCAAGTTTTTTTACCCATATCATCAGGTGACAACATAGAATTCTCGACGAACTGGAGATTGAATCAACAGAACATGAATCTAATGGAATGGGAGGGAAAGATAAAGACAAATAAGGTTTTCATATCCCCTTTATCGGATTATCTTAACTGGAAGAATATTACAGTTGAGAAAGGCCTTATTAATTCAACTATTGCAATTGAAGGGGTAGGTCTTGAGGTGAGAGAGGCCAAGTTAGATATAGAGTTATCGCAAGCCATGCTTGCATCAAAGGAAATGGGTAATATTTTAATACCCATCGACGTTGAATACTTCAGTGGTGATTTTCACTGGATAGAACAAGAGGAGAGTAGATCATGGATCTTGTCTGGTAATGATATTAATTTATCTATAAAAGGAGAAGCTTGGCCAGAAACAACATTGTTAGTGAACAAGAAACCTGAAAAAGTCATGATTAAAAGTGATTTCTTTCGTATTGAAAATTTAATTGATATAGCAGCACTATCTGGCCGGCTACCTGAGCAAGTACTATTACAAAGTCTTGCTGGGGATATTGAAAAATTAGAAGTAATCTATCTGGTTGAATCAGGCTTGAAGGATGTTTCACTAATTATAAAAAAAGGCCAAGTTGCAACATGGAGTGATTATCCTGGGATAACAAATCTTGACGCGAGGATTAATTTTTCTGAGCAAGTCGCAAGGGTTAAAATAGCGAGTGAAAAAGTGATGGTTCACCCGGCAAACAAGCTAGATGATTGGATGTTTTTTGATACGGTTACTGGGGAATTAGAGTTTGAAAAAAAGGACAAAGTATGGCGCGTGCGAGGTGATGAACTCAAAGTTAAAAATGATGAACTAACTCTCGAGTTTAATGGAAGTATTGAACAAAATATAGCTGGTGAAATAATTAATGATATTGAATTATCATTTGAGAATGTAGCCATGACTCAATGGCAATCTTATTTTCCTGAAAAATATTTGAGTGCCGAGTTTAAAGAATGGTCTGAAGATGCATTTTTAGATGGGAAAATTGAGTATGGAAAAATAAAGCTTCAAGGCGACATAGCGGGCTTTCCATATCAAACAAAAGCAGAGAAATTATTAGGCAGTTTTGATATGGCGCTAGATGTTAAGGGTGTTGTATTACACTATTCAGATTACTGGCCTGACCTATTGAATGTGACAGGGTCGATTACTGGGCAAGGTAACGATTTAGTGATTAAAAGTCAGGACGGCTTGGTGGCGGGTTTTATTTTTGAAGACTTTGAAGCTAAGGTCAACGGGCTAATCAACGGAAAAGCGATCTTGACAGTGGAGGGAAGTTTAAAAGGGAAAAGCCAGCAAGTACTAAATTTTTTGCGGACTAGCCCATTAAAGAAGAGGTTTGCTAGTGTTGTTGAGGGGGTCTCAGCCAGAGGGAAAAGTAATATTAACCTGGGTATAAGAGTGCCATTGAGCGGTACAGGTGAGGCTCAAGTGAAAGGTGATATCAATTTCATCGGTAGTGATTTGTATCATAAAGATATGGCTGAGATCGGTTTGATGCAAGTAAATGGAATGGTCCAGTTTGATAATAAAGGTATGACGGCTAAGAATATTAAAGGTCAATTATTAAATCAAGATGTTGATATTGATATTTACCCGAAAGGCGACAGCACGGTTTTATCTGCTGAGGGGATATTCGTGTCATCGAGCATGCCTAAAACATTCCCTGACTTTATAACTGGACAATTTCCTTATCTATTTGATGTGATTATATCAGAACAGAATGAAGGTGACTTTTATGTTGATGCCTCTGTTGTATCGAATTTGCAGGGTGCTGAGGTTACGCTACCAGGCTCATTTTATAAAGAAGCTGATAAAAATAAAAATATTAAGGTCACTCTTAAGCAATCAAAAAACAACCCGATTATCAATATTAACTATGATGATATTGTAAATGTTGAGTATGAATCACTGGGAGATGAGCGATTTTTTGATAATTCAAGATTGAACATTATGATGTCGGAGCTTGATGCCGAAATGTGGCTGTTATGGTATGAAAAATATAATATTGATGACATTCTAGTAAGTGGGGTAGATCGATTGACGATCGAAACTGAAAAGCTACTTGGCTATGGACAACAATTTCCAAATATTAAAATTACAGCAGTCAAAGAAAGAAAGAATTGGCTCGTATCAATTGTTGGTCAAGGGATAGAGGGGGAAGTTTCTGTTCCTGAAAATATAACAAAAAAAGATACCTTAAAAGTTGACCTAGAGAGACTTAAGTTAGTATTACCAAAAAAAATAAATGCTGAAGATAATGTGGGTAAACAACACGCACTTTGGCCTTCAATGTCGATTAATGTGAATGAGTTGATCATAGATGATATTACATTAGGGAGCCTGGAACTAATCAGTCATAAAGACACTAATAAATGGGTAATTGACTCTGCAAACATAACTTCTGAATTATATAGTTTAGAGGTGTCTGAAGGCATTTGGACCCAATTCCCATTAGCTGTTAAAACAGAATTAGCATTTAGAATAGATAGCCATGATTTTACGAACTTAATTGAAAAGTTTGGCTTTGAACCGCGAGTTGAAGCAGAAAAATTAAAATTACTGACATCACTCTCATGGGAGGGTGGGCCTATGACTTTTTCAGAAGAAGCAGCAAAAGGGACAATAAGCTTTAAACTGGAAAAAGGTAAGTTAAAAGATGTTGAGCCAGGCGCAGCAGGTCGCGCTTTTGGGTTGTTAAGTATAGCAACAATACAACGTCGCCTATCTCTTGACTTCAGTGAGTTATTTTCTCAGGGCTTGAACTATAGAACAATAAAGGCATCTTTTGAGATTAATGATGGGCTTGCGATGACAAAAGACTTTTCATTGGAGGGCGGCAGTGCCGATATACTCATTGAAGGAGCTGTTGACTTAGTTAACCAGCAATATAATCAAAAAGTAAAAGTGAGGCCTAATGTCTCATCTACATTACCTTTAGCAGGTGCAGTTGCTGCTGGACCGGTAGGGCTAGGTGTAGGAACAGCTATCTTATTAGCGGACAAATTAGCAGGTAGACTTTTCGATAAAGATATTGTGAATCTGATTAGCTATGACTATTTACTCACTGGCTCATGGCAAGAACCTGATTTGAAGATGATAAAACCTTTTTTACCAGGCTTATAATCACAAGAGATAGAAGTAGATTTCTGATACAATTTGATATTCTATAGTCGTAACTAGTAAAAATATATTCATGATAGATAAGACATACCAACATGTGAGTCAGCAATTGTTAGTGCCTGCTGGTTTAACAGAGGCTGATTTAGAAAATGCGCTGAAGATGACAATGGGCAGAGGGGTTGATTATGCTGATCTCTACTTTCAACAGTCGCGCCAGGAAAATTGGGTACTCGAGGATGGCATCATCAAAGATGGTGGCTATCACATTGAACAAGGTGTTGGCGTTCGTGCCTGCAGTGGTGAAAAAACTGGTTTTGCTTACTCTGATGATTTAATTTTACCGGCCCTTAATGAAGCAACTAAGGCAGCTAGAGCTATTTCTCGTCATGGTGGTAACGGTACTGTTCATGCTTGGAAGCGGACACAATGCCCTCAGTATTATGGTGAGTCAGATCCTCTGGCTAGTTTATCAGTTGAACAAAAGCTTGCTTTACTGCAACAAGCTGATGAGGTTGCGAGAGCCGCTGATCATAGGGTGACAAAAGTTAGTGCAAGCTTGATAGGAGAGTTAGATACTATCCTTGTCGCTGCAAGTGATGGAACTTTGGTAGCGGATATTAGACCTTTGATTAGAATGAGCGTTAGTGTCATTGTAGAAGCCAAGGGACGGAGGGAGCGGGGCAGTGCTGGCGGCGGTCGTCGTCTAGATTATCGTTACTTTAAGGATAACGATATGGCGACAGATTATGCTAAAGAAGCAGTACGCCAAGCTTTAGTAAACCTTGAAGCGATCGACGCACCAGCAGGCAATATGACTGTTGTTTTAGCATCGGGTTGGCCTGGCGTGTT
The DNA here is from genome assembly GCA_905181885.1 of uncultured Gammaproteobacteria bacterium. Taxonomy (GTDB): domain Bacteria; phylum Pseudomonadota; class Gammaproteobacteria; order Nitrosococcales; family Methylophagaceae. The sequence continues at coordinate 386,599 of CAJIZI010000003.1, read as the reverse complement.
ACTACATGAAGCTGTAGGCCATGGCTTGGAAGGCGATTTTAACCGTCGTGGTAGTTCTGCTTTTTCAGGGAAAATGGGAGAAATGGTCGCATCATCCTTATGCACGGTGGTTGATGATGGTACTTTACAAGATCGTCGAGGTTCATTAACTGTGGATGACGAAGGAGTACCAACAGAAAATACGATGTTGATTAAAAAAGGTAAATTGACAGGCTACATGCAGGACAAACACAATGCACGATTAATGGGGACTCGAAGCACGGGTAATGGTAGACGTGAATCATACGCCCACTTGCCGATGCCAAGAATGACCAATACATACATGCTGCCGGGAAAACATAAAGCAGAAGAAGTTATAGCTTCTGTAGATAAAGGTATCTACGCTGTTAATTTTGGTGGTGGTCAAGTAGATATTACGTCAGGAAAGTTCGTGTTTTCAACTAGTGAAGTCTATTTAATCGAAAAAGGCAAAATCACTCAGGCAGTGAAAGGCGCAACATTAATTGGTAACGGTCCAGAAGTTATGAGTCGTATAAGTATGGTCGCAGATGACTTGGAACTAGACACTGGTGTCGGTAACTGTGGCAAAGAAGGGCAAAATGTACCGGTTGGTGTAGGACAGCCGACATTGAAAATTGAAGGGTTAACGGTTGGCGGCACAACATAGTGGCAAAACAGCATAAAGCTATAGCTCTTATTTCAGGCGGCTTAGACTCTATGTTGGCAGTGCGAGTCATACAAGAACAAGGTATTGAAGTAGAAGGCATTAACTTTTACACTGGTTTTTGTGTGGAAGGTCATACTCATGCAATTCGTAATGAAGATAAACAAAAAAAAAACGTAACAATGCTCTTTGGGTTGCCGAACAATTAGGGATAAAAATTAATATTGTTGATGTTGTTCAGGAATATAAACAGGTGCTACTAAACCCTAAACATGGCTACGGCATGAATATGAATCCATGCCTAGACTGTAAAATATTTATGGTTAGTAAAGCAGTTGAATGGATTAAAAAAAATCATGCGGATGGCTTTGATTTTATTATAACTGGCGAAGTGATTGGTCAACGTCCTATGTCACAGCGTAGGCTAACAATGCCAATTGTTGCTTCAGAGTCAGGTGCTGATGATATTCTACTCAGACCACTTTGTGCCAAAAATTTACCAGCTACTAAGCCAGAACTAGAAGGTTGGGTTGATCGAGAAAAACTCTATGATTTTAATGGCCGTGTGCGAACTCCACAAATGGTGCTGGCAGAAGAATATGGTTTTACAGATTACGCCACACCAGCAGGTGGCTGTTGTTTTTTAACAGATAAAAGCTATTCAAGTAAATTGGTTGATTTATGGCAAGGGCGGGGCAGCCGTGATTATGAAATTGACGACATTATGCTGCTTAAAGTTGGACGACATTTAAGACCAAAAGGTAACTACAAACTAATTATCGCGCGCGATGAAGGTGAGTGCCAATATCTAGAAGGTTATCGAAAACAATATACCTCTATTCAATCTGTTAGCCACAATGGTCCATTAGCATTGATTGATGGAAAAATTGAACTGGAAGACTATAATCACGCTGCTAGTATTGTGGCTCGTTATGGGCAAGGGCGCAATGCTGATAACGTGGAGATGACATTCGCCTTACCCAATGCTAGAGCGCAAAGTATTATGGTTCAGCCACTAACAACCGATCAGGTACTTAAAGAGTGGCATGTATAATGCGCTTCAAACTAGATGCAAGGCGGATGATGTGTCCTATGCCAGTTATAAAAACACAAAATAGGATAAAAGAGTTAGCTGTTGGTGATATATTAGAGGTCGTTTGTACCGATACAGGGGCATTGAGTGATATACCAGTATGGGCTCGCATCCATGGTCATGAGATTGTTGAAACAGAAAAAAAAGAGGGCGAGGTTATTATCGCCGTTAGAGTGAAAAGTTAGAGTCTAAAATGGTGCGTGATTGTACTTGGCGCACCAAAAAAGTGCGGCGCGCGTCAGCACCAGATAATAACTTATTGATTTAATAATTATTTTATATTGGCTCATTTTATGCTTTACCTGATGAGTTTTACCCATAACACCCAGTAATTTTAAAATTGGAGAAAATTTAATGTCTGTTGAAAAAGTGCTTCAAATGATTAAAGATGAAGAAGTCACATTTGTTGATTTCCGTTTCACTGATTCTCGCGGTAAAGAGCAGCATGTCTCTTTTCCTGCTCATTCTATTGATGAAAGTACCTTTACAGAAGGTAATATGTTTGATGGTTCATCGGTAGCAGGTTGGAAAGGAATTAATGAGTCAGACATGATTCTTATGCCAGATTCAACAACTGCGGTGATGGATCCCTTTATGGATGATAATACTTTAATTATTCGTTGTGACATTATTGAGCCTGCTACTATGCAGGGCTACGAAAGAGATCCTCGAAGTGTTGCTAAACGTGCTGAAGAACATTTAAAAGCAACAGGTATTGCTGACACAGCATTTTTTGGTCCAGAACCAGAATTTTTTATATTGGATGATGTTCGGTGGGGTACTGATATGTCAGGCTCTTTCTATAAAATCGATTCTGATGAGTCATCATGGAATACAGCTAAAGTCTATGCAGACGGGAATAAAGGTCATCGCCCTGGTGTAAAAGGGGGTTACTTTCCAGTACCACCGGTTGATTCTTTACAAGATATCCGAAGCGCTATGTGTTTGACATTGGAAGAAATGGGCCAAGTAACAGAAGTCCATCACCATGAGGTTGCCACAGCAGGTCAGTGTGAAATAGGTGTTAAGTTTAATACATTAGTTTCTAAGGCAGACGAAGTACAAGAATTAAAATATGTTGTTCACAATGTCGCTCATGCTTATGGAAAAACAGCTACATTTATGCCAAAACCTCTAGTTGGTGACAACGGAAGTGGTATGCATGTTCATATGTCACTTACTAAAGATGGTGATAACTTATTTGCAGGTAATAAATATGGTGGTTTGTCTGAAACAGCTCTTTACTACATTGGCGGCATTATTAAACATGCACGTGCATTAAATGCGTTTACAAATGCAAGTACAAATAGTTATAAGCGTCTGGTACCTGGTTATGAAGCACCTGTTATGCTTGCTTATTCAGCACGTAATCGAAGTGCATCAATTCGTATTCCATTCGTTAACAGTCCTAAAGGTCGTCGTATTGAAGTGCGTTTTGGCGATCCAACGGCTAACCCGTATCTCGCATTCAGTGCGATGTTGATGGCTGGTCTTGATGGTATTAAAAATAAGATCCATCCTGGTGATGCTATGGATAAAGATTTGTATGATTTGCCAGCAGAAGAAGCGGCTGAAATTCCAACAGTCTGTCACTCATTAGATCAAGCATTAGATGCGCTTGATGCTGATCGTGAATTCTTAACAGTTGGTGGTGTGTTTACTGATGATATGATCAATGCATATATAGCTTTGAAGATGGAAGAAGTGACTCGAATTCGAATAGAAACTCATCCTGCGGAGTTTGATATGTACTACAGTGTTTAATTTGTAACTTATAATCGAGATAGAAAACGCCTCCTTCTGGAGGCGTTTTTTTTTGTCTTACTATTGCACTTCATCAATCTCTGGCTTACTATTTATTTGGTGGTGCACCATTACAGTGCGTGGAAAGGTTTGTATGATATCTATATGCCCTTGTTGGAAAAAATACATGACTTTTTAAAATATAGATGATTTTAAGCCCCTGTGTATAAAGAGATTTTTAATTTTAATAACGTGGTTGTGATAGTTTGGAGCGGTTATTGCTAATTGTATTTGTAATCATGGCAGAGGCTCAGTGAGAAAAATGGATCAAATTTCTTATCAAAATATAATCGAGAATTTAACGAATGCTGTCATTATTCTGGATAAAACTTTTAAAGTGAGGTTTATCAATTCCTCAGCTGAAGTGTTATTTGATATTAGTCAGCGTCAGGCTGAACTGATTCCACTTCAAGCTATTTTACCGGGCGAAGATAATTTGTTTAAAAGTCTTGTTAAAGTGATGGAAACTGGACATTCATCTCTTCAGCGCGAAATCAAACTTTATATTCCAACTACTGGTGAAATAAATGTTGATTGTGCAATAAAGCTACTAGAGTTAGAAAGTAATAAAAATTTTATTTTATTGGAGTTTTTTCAATTAGATAACCAGCAGAGAATAAGCCGAGATGAAAGTTTACATGCGCAACAACTAGTCGTACGAGGTTTAGCGCATGAGATAAAGAATCCATTAGGTGGTTTGCGTGGTGCTGCACAACTATTAGAGCGTAAATTAGACTCTGATGACTTAAAAGAATATACAGGCATTATTATTACTGAAGCTGATCGATTACAAAGTTTAATGGACAGTATGCTTGGGCCATATCAAGAAACTAAAGCGATCCAGGTTAATATTCATGAGGTACTTCAACGGGTGAGACACTTGGTCAAGACAGAGGTAGATGAGCGTTTATCATTTAAAGCTGACTATGATCCGAGTATTCCAGACTTAGAAGTAGATTTGAACCAATTAGTGCAAGTTTTTCTCAATATTGTTCGTAATGCTGTGCAAGCGATGAATGGTGTCGGTAATATAATATTGAAAACCAGAATAAAGCGACATGTAACAATTGATGATTCTCGTTACCGCTTAGCTGTAAATATAGAAATTGTTGATGATGGTGAGGGTATCCCTCTATCTTTACAAGAGAGTATGTTTTATCCATTGGTAACTGGACGAGCAGAGGGAACTGGTTTAGGCCTTTACATTTGTCAAAGCCTTGTACATCGTAACAAAGGTGCTATCAGTTGTACCAGTCGCCCGGGCCATACGGTATTTTCAGTAGTTTTCCCATTGGAGCAAGAGAGTGACAGATAAAGCAGAAGTATGGATTGTCGATGACGATCGGTCTATCAGGTGGGTATTAGAAAAAGCTATGGAAGTTGAGGATATAACTGTACGAACATTTGAAAATGGTCACGCAATTATAGCTGAACTTGAAACCAGTTGCCCTAACGTAATAGTGAGCGATATCAGAATGCCTGGCATAGATGGCCTAACACTTATGGCTGAGATTAAGCAGATTGCCCCTAAACTACCAATTATTATAATGACGGCCTATTCAGATCTCGAAAGTGCTGTTTCTGTATACGAAGGTGGAGCATTCGAATACCTCCCCAAACCTTTTGATATTGACGAGGCAGTTGATCTAGTTCAGAGAGCCATAAGTCATAATAAAGAAAACAGGCCAGTAGAAGAAGTACCTGATTTAAAAAGTGAGATCATAGGTGAAGCACCTGCCATGCAAGAAGTTTTTAGAGCTATTGGTCGGCTGGCACGTTCTAATATCACAGTCTTGATTAATGGTGAGTCGGGAACAGGTAAAGAATTAATTGCCAATGCTTTGCACAAACACAGTCCAAGAGCATTACGTCCATTCATAGCATTGAATATGGCTGCTATCCCAAAAGAACTAATGGAGTCTGAATTATTTGGCCATGAAAAAGGAGCCTTTACAGGAGCTCACGCTGCTCGTAAAGGTCGCTTTGAACAAGCGGATGGTGGAACATTATTTTTAGATGAAATTGGAGATATGCCATTTGATTTGCAAACACGTTTATTACGAGTTTTATCAGACGGGAAGTTTTTTAGAGTTGGTGGACATACTCCAGTCGAAGGTGATGTGCGAATTATTGCTGCTACTCATCAAAATTTAGAAGAATTAGTTGAGCGAGGTGAGTTTCGTGATGACTTATTTCACCGCTTAAATGTAATACGTATTCATAGCCCAGCATTATCTGAGCGTTATGAGGATGTACCAGCTTTAGCGAAGTATTTTTTAAATAAAGTTGCTAGTGAACTTGGTGTCCAAGTAAAAACGTTGTCAACAGAGGTGGAAAGCTACCTCTGTCAATTACCATGGCCGGGTAATGTAAGACAGTTGGAAAACACTTGCCGTTGGCTAACTGTGATGTCTCCCGCATCAGTTGTACAGATTGATGATTTACCTCATGAATTGAGTCAAGGTATAGATGAAGGAGAGATCTACAGGAGAAAATTGGCAAGCATTATTTAAACACTGGGCTATGCAAAAGTCATTAAGTGGCCAAGAGGGTGTTTTATCTGAGGTTATTCCAGAAGTTGAAGTGTTATTGATGGAAGTAGCTTTAGAGAAAACAGCAGGAAAAAGACAAGAGGCGGCTAAGCTATTAGGTTGGGGACGAAATACCTTAACAAGAAAACTGAAAGAGTCTGATAAATGACTTGCAGGAATGAGATCAACTTAGTATAATTTTCTGCTTAACCGGTGCGGGGTGGAGCAGTCTGGTAGCTCGTCGGGCTCATAACCCGAAGGTCGTTGGTTCAAATCCAGCCCCCGCTACCAAAGATAAAAGAACCCCTATATGGGGTTTTCGTTTTTCTAGAGAGTTGAATTGGGCCATTGGCCCTTTTTTTTTAGGTGATTATGGCAGTTAGCGATCAAATTGAACAACTAGTTGAAGGACCAATAATTTCTCTTGGTTATGTGCTAGTTGGTATTGAGTATGTGAAGAACGGTCAAAATACCGTTTTACGAATTTATATCGATTCTGATCAAGGGATCTCAATTGAAGATTGCGAACGGGTGAGTCATCAGGTTAACGGGATTCTGGAAGTTGAAGATCCGATTAGTAGCGCATATTCATTGGAAGTATCATCGCCAGGTTTTGATAGGCCACTATTCAAGCAGAAGGATTTTGAGCGGTTTGTGGGTGTTCAAGCGAAAGTTGTAATGAAATTGCCAATCCAAGGAAGACGTAATTTTAAGGGACTGTTAGATGGTTTTAGTGAAGGTAATATATTAATAGAAGTAGATGGTGAAGTATATGAACTGCCATTAACAAAAATGTCAAAAGCAAGACTTGTAGCCTAAAAAAAGCGTATTATTTACGGTTGAGATGTTAGGTATGAAATGGTTTGGGCTGCCGGATAAGGGCATCGGGGATAAGATGAACAATAAAGAAATTTTACTGGTTGTAGATGCTGTCTCTAATGAGAAAGGAGTGGGTAAGGAAGTCATTTTTGACGCAATTGAAGCAGCGCTAGCAATGGCCACCTGTAAAAGACATGACATCGATTTAGATGCATATGTCAAAATCGATCGTGAAACTGGTGAATACGAGACATTTCGTCAGTGGTTAGTAGTTGAAGATAACGAGGAAGAACTCGAACAGCCTGAAGCGCAAATAATTTTATCACAAGCATTAATAAAGCAAAGTGACGTGGAAGTTGGTGATTACATACGTGAACCAATGGATTCTGTTGAGTTCGGACGTATTGCTGCGCAAACAGCGAAACAAGTAATTGTACAAAAGGTACGGGAAGCGGAGCGTGCGCAGGTCGTTGAACAGTATCAAGATAAGTTGGGCCAAATGGTGGGTGGAACAGTGAAGCGTGTTGAGCGCGGAAATGTGACACTCGATTTAGGTGGTAATGCTGAAGCCTTTATTCCACGTGAGGAAATGTTGCCACGTGAAAGTTTTCGTACCGGCGACCGTGTTCGAGGTTATTTGAAAGAAATAAGGCCAGAAGGCCGCGGACCACAATTGATGATAAGTCGAGTGGCTCCTGAACTATTAATTGAATTGTTTAAGTTGGAAGTCCCTGAAATTAGTGATGGTTTAATTGAAATAAAATCGGCCGCACGTGACCCCGGTTTACGAGCAAAAATTGCTGTAGAAGCTATGGAGGCACGGATCGATCCTATTGGTGCTTGTGTCGGTATGCGTGGCTCACGTGTTCAAGCTGTTACCAATGAATTGGCAGGAGAACGTGTCGACATTATCCTTTGGGATGAGGATCCTGCTCGTTTTGCAATCAACGCATTAGCGCCGGCTGAAGCACTCTCTATTGTCGTGGATGAAGAAGCACACAGTATGGATATTGCAGTTGAGGATGAGCAACTATCTCAAGCTATTGGTCGCGGTGGGCAAAATGTACGCCTTGCAAGCCAACTATCGGGATGGGAGCTGAATATCATGTCAGCATCGGACGCTGATAAAAAAGCAGAAACAGAGACAAGTGCTCTTGATTGATATATTTAAAGAGCAGCTGGGTGTGGACGAAGATGTTGCTTTAGTACTCGCACAAGAAGGCTTTTCTGGTCTAGAAGAAATTGCCTATGTGCCGGAACAAGAAATGCTAGACATTGAAGAGTTCGATGCTGATATTGTTGGTGAATTACGTTCACGGGCCCGTGACGTGCTATTGACTAAAGCTATTGCAAATGAAGAACAATTAGAAATAGCTGAACCTGCTCAAGATCTATTAGAGATGGAAGGAATTACAAAAGAGTTAGCGAAATTGATGGCTAGCAAGGGTATTAGTACTGTTGATGAGCTAGCAGAACAATCAGTCGATGAGCTAACAGAAATTGATAGTATTGATGCTGAGCAAGCAGCGAGACTGATTATGAAAGCGCGAGAATCATGGTTTGCTGATGAACCAACAGAAGCAGGGGAGTAGACAATGAGTGATATTAAGGTAAAAGATCTCGCTGCGACTGTAGGTGTTGAACCAAAACGTTTGGTTGAGCAGCTTAATGAAGCAGGTATTAAGGTGTCAAAACCTACGGATGCGATTAGCGAAGAACAGAAGCAAACATTATTGATTTTTCTTCAACAGCGGCATAGTAATACATCAGTCGAGGGTGAAAAGACTTCACCAAAAAAAATCACATTAAAGCGAAAGTCAGTCAGTGAAATAAAACTGGGTGGCGCCACTAGAAATAGTGGACGTAGTGTTAGCGTTGAAGTTAGGAAGAAGCGCACTTATGTGAAGCGTAGCGAAACAGATGAAGCTCAAGCTGCTGCAGAGTTATTACGCGTTAAAGAAATTGAAGATAAAGCGGCTACTGATAAAGTAGCTAAATTAGCACTACAAAAACAAGAGCAAGAAGAAGCGGAACAGCATGAAAAAGAACAGTTAGACATTCAACAGAAAATGGATGCTGCTGAATTGGCAAGAGAAGCAGCTGTTGTCGAAGCAGCTGTGCAGGCCGAGCAGAAAGCGTCAGAGGAAGCACGTTTAGCAGCAAAAGCAGAACAAGACGCACTAGCTGCAGAAGCAAAAGAACCTAAGGAACTAGCAGCAAAAAAAGGTAAGACTGCTAAAAAAGAATTGAGTGCTTCGCAAATTGCACACCAAAAATTAGAAGAAGCTGATGCTAAGCGACGTGCGGCTAACATCGCTCGTGTTGAAGCCGAGCGTGCTTTGATAGCGAGAAAAAAAGCGCGTTTAGAAGAGGCCGTATTAGAAAAAGAAAGAGCTAAAGCGAAGGCTATTGCAGATCAACAAGTTAAAGAGCAAAAAGAAGCTAGAGCGAAAGCTAAAGAAGAAAAGCCTACTGTTGCTGCCCCAGCAACAGACAAAGAAAAAGCCAGTCGTCGAGGCCAGCGTTATGGTAAAAATAATGATAATGAACGCAAAGAGCTCCATGTTATAAATGGTAAAGGCGGGCGTCGTAAAAAGAAGAAAGGTGTCAACCAGCAAAGATCAGCAGCTATGATGGAAACGTCCGATGAGCATGGTTTTTCAATGCCAACCGAACCAGTAGTGCATGAAGTGAATGTGCCTGATACGATTAGTGTGGCAGACTTGGCTCAACGAATGTCGGTTAAAGCAGGTGAAGTAATCAAAGCCTTGATGGGTTTGGGTACTATGGCAACGATTAACCAACTCTTAGATCAAGAGACTGCGGTCATTGTAATTGAAGAAATGGGCCATATTCCAAAAGCTGTTCAAGAGAATGAACTTGAGTTAGCACTGGAAGTTTCAAATGAAGATGAGGGTGATCTTGTTGTTAGAGCACCAGTTGTGACGGTGATGGGACATGTTGATCATGGTAAGACATCCTTGCTTGATTATATTCGTCGTACAAAAGTTACTTCGGGCGAAGCAGGAGGTATTACACAACACATTGGTGCTTATAAGGTAAATACAAGTCGAGGTGAAATTGCCTTCTTGGATACACCAGGCCATGCTGCGTTTACTGAAATGCGTTCTAGAGGTGCTAAGGTTACCGATATTGTTATTTTGGCAGTTGCTGCAGATGATGGTGTGATGCCCCAAACAATTGAAGCGGTACAGCACTCGAAAGCAGCTGGAGCAACGCTTATTGTAGCTGTTAATAAGATGGATAAAGAAGAAGCGAACCCTGATAGAGTGAAGCAAGAGTTGGCTAATCACGAGGTGATACCTGAGGATTGGGGTGGTGATGTGCAATTTATCCCAGTCTCTGCAATAACAGGTCAGGGTGTTGATGATTTGTTAGACGCAATTTCATTACAAGCCGAAGTAATGGAGTTATCAGCATCTGTTACTACTCCGGCTAAAGGAACAGTGATTGAGTCACGTCTTGATAAAGGCCGTGGTGTAATTGTGACAGTATTGGTACAAAGCGGTACCTTGAAAAAAGGTGACATAGTTGTAGTAGGTCAGGAATACGGTCGTGTACGTGCAATGTTTAGTGATACCGGTGAAGGATTAAGTGAAGCAAAACCTTCAACGCCAGTTGAGTTACTTGGCTTATCAGGAACGCCTGCTTCTGGTGATGAATTACAGGTGGCTCCTGATGAGCGAAAAGCACGCGAAATCGCCCAGTTTAGACAGACAAAAGCACGCGAAACTAAGATGGCTCAGCAGCAAGCGGCTAAATTAGATGTGATGTTTAGTAAAATGGAATCGGGTGATGTGAAAACATTGAATGTTGTCGTAAAAGCTGATGTGCATGGTAGTGCTGAAGCAGTAAGCCAAGGCTTGTTAAAATTATCAACAGATAAAGTTAAAGTTCGTATTGTTGCTTCAGGTGTTGGTGGAATTAACGAAACAGATGCTCAATTAGCCGGTGCATCAGATGCGATTTTAATAGGTTTTAATGTACGCGCTGATAATACTGCAAGAAAGGTTATTGCCGAAAAAGGCCTAGATGTACAATATTTCAGTATCATTTATGATCTGATTGATGTCGTTACACACGCCATGACAGGTATGTTGGAGCCAGTTTACAAAGATGAAATTATAGGCCTAGCGCGTGTTGATGAAGTCTTTAGTTCACCTAAGTTTGGAGATATTGCGGGTTGTCTTGTGACAGAAGGAACTATCAAGAAAGCTAATCCAATTAGAGTATTACGTGATAATGTGGTGATCTATGAAGGTGAACTAGAGTCATTACGACGCTTTAAGGATGATGTGAAGGAGGTGCAGTCAGGAGTTGAATGTGGTATCGGCGTTAAAGACTACAAAGATGTTAAGCCTGGTGATCAAATAGAAGTCTTTGACCGTATTTTGGTCACACCGAAACTATAATGGCAAAAGAGTTTAGTCGTACAAGTAGAATTGGCGAAGTTATTATGCGTGAACTCGCACAGATGATTCAACAAGAAGTATCTGATCCTCGTGTCGGAATGGTGACGGTGTCGCATGTAAGTGTCACACCTGATTTAAAATACGCTAAGGTATATATCACTCGCTTGAATGGCATCGAGTCAGAGAAAGATGTGAACGAATGTATTGCAGGATTAACGAATGCTGCTGGATTTCTAAAACGTGGTATCGCAAAACGCGTTGAAATTAGAACGATTCCAGAGCTGAGGTTTTATTATGATAAGTCACTAGAACATGGCTTTCATATGGATGAGTTAATAGCCAAAGCTAATGAAGACCTAACCGGCAGCTAGTCGACGTCATGGGTCGTCGCAATAAAAAAGGTCGAAATATAACGGGTATTATCGTAATTGATAAACCTAAAGGCTCGCACTTCTAACCATGTTTTGCAACAAATAAAGCGTACATTTGATGCGAAAAAAGCTGGTCATACTGGTAGCTTAGATCCCCTAGCAACTGGTGTTTTACCTATTTGTTTGGGTGAAGCAACTAAAGTATCACAGTATTTATTGGATGGTGATAAGTGTTACCAAGTTACATGTAAACTTGGTGTCACAACAGACAGTGGAGACTCTGATGGTAACGTTGTGGCTGAAATGCCAATCCCAGAAATTACAGAACAGATTTTATATGCAGTATTACCTAGTTTTATTGGTCAACAACAGCAAGTTCCACCAATGTATTCAGCCTTGAAATTTCAAGGTCAACCGCTGTATAAGCTTGCGCGTCAAGGGATTGAAATAGAGCGGAAAGCGAGAACTGTAAACATTTACGACATCATTCTTATATCCTTTACTTCAGACAGTTTCACCCTTGAAGTTAAATGTAGCAAAGGGACTTATATTAGGACCCTAGTCGAAGATATTAGTGCCTCTTTAAGTACCGGAGGCCATGTTATTGCCCTACGCCGCCTTGAGTCGGCAGGATATGCTATAGAACAAGCAATAACAATTGAATCTATCGAAGAATGTGCAGATGAAGGTATCAACGCTTTAGATAAATTATTACTTCCAACTGAGGAAGCTTTGCCAAACTGGCCTAGAATTGAAGCAGATGATGAGCAAGTTCTAGCCTTGAGGTGCGGGCAACAGATACAAGTCGAGCAAAAATATGAAGGCGTACAAATTAGATTATTTGATAGGTTGGGTATCTTCTTAGGCCTAGGTGAAATGTCACAAAAAGGTATCATCTCACCAAAGCGGGTTTTTGTTGTGGATGAAAGCTCTTAAGATGCTTGTTTATCAAGTAGAAACTGGGTACAATCATCATCCTTAATTAGTTGGATATTTTGGTTCCTATGAACTGGAATAGACCAGAATTTAGCTAGTAGTATAAAACTACAAAAAGTTGGAGCTTTTAATGTCATTATCCCTAGAACAAACCAAAGTAGTGGTCGATAAATACAAGCGTAACGAGACAGACACAGGCTCTGCCGAGGTACAAATTGCTTTGTTAACTGCACGAATTGCTGATTTATCAGATCATTTTAAAGATAATATACACGACCATCATTCTCGCCAAGGCCTATTGAAAATGGTCAGTGGCCGTCGTAAGATGCTAGATTATTTGAAAAAGAAAGACATAGCACGTTATCGTGATCTAATTGCAAGTCTAGGTTTACGCCGTTAAACATCGGTAAAAGTGAAAGAATTTAATAAAAAAACCATATTCTTGTTGTGTAATCAACAAGGTATAAGTATTTAAAAAATGCCCCTGAAGCTACTAGTTTCAGGGGCATTTTTGTTATAAAAAAACGATAGTGAGCGGAATAAGCCGGTCACACAATCAGTCAGATAAAGGAAAGAAACCGTGAATTCAGTAAAAAAGGTAGTTCAATATGGCGACCATGTTTTAAGTCTTGAGACCGGTAAAGTTGCGCGTCAAGCAAGTGGTGCCATCATTGCTAGCCTTGGAGAAACTTCAGTAATGGTTACCGTTGTAGGTAAAAAAAATGTTCAGCCAGGACAGGGGTTTTTTCCGCTAACAGTTAACTATCAGGAACGGACTTATTCGGCAGGTAAAATCCCAGGTGGCTTTTTCAAACGTGAAGGTCGTCCTTCTGAAAAAGAAACATTAACATGTCGCCTCATTGACCGCCCTTTAAGACCATTGTTTCCAAAAGGTTTCTTGAATGAAGTTCAGGTAATTGCAACAGTTATTGCATTAGATCCGGCAATTGATCCAGATATTCCTGCAATGATTGGTGCCTCTGCAGCTCTAGCTATTTCTGGTATTCCATTCAGTGGACCGATTGCTGGTGCCCGTGTGGGTTATATCGATGAGGGCTATGTACTGAATCCTAGTAAAGAACAATTAAAAACAAGTGATTTAGACTTAGTTGTCGCAGGTACTGACAGTGCTGTTTTAATGGTTGAGTCTGAAGCATCCGAACTAGCTGAAGAAGTTATGTTGGGTGCTGTCATGTTCGGGCATGAAAAATTGCAGCCAGCAATTGATTTAATTAAAGAATTAAAAACTGAAGTAGGAAAAGAAGCATGGGATTGGGCAGCACCAGAGAAAGATCCTTCTATCTATGTTGCTGTCAAAGCCAACGCCTACTCGGGAATTGAAAAAGCTTATGCAATTAGCGATAAAATGATTCGCCAAGAAGAGTTAACTAAAATTCGTGACATTGCCGTTGAAGCAATAGCAGGCGAAGACTCTGAAATGTCTGCAGATGATGTTAAAAATGCTTTTGCTAAATTAGAAAAAGAGTTAGTTAGAGGCAGAATTATTGCTGGTGAGCCACGTATCGATGGGCGTGACACTTCGACTGTCCGACAAGTCAGTGTTGAAACTACTGTACTACCACGAGTACACGGTTCTGCTTTATTTACTCGAGGTGAAACACAAGCGATTGTTGTAGCTACACTTGGTGCGGAACGTGATGCACAAATGATTGATGCCGTTGAAGGTGAGTACCGTGATCGTTTTATGTTGCATTATAATTTTCCTCCATTCTGTGTTGGTGAAACGGGTTTTGTTGGTAGCCCAAAACGTCGTGAAATTGGTCATGGTAAATTAGCTAAACGTGGTATTCAAGCGGTTATGCCATCCGCTGAAGATTTCCCATACGTAGTTCGAGTGGTATCTGAAATCACTGAATCAAACGGTTCGAGTTCGATGGCTTCTGTTTGTGGTACCAGTTTGGCTTTAATGGATGCAGGTGTCCCAATTAAAGCCCCTGTAGCTGGTATCGCTATGGGATTAATAAAAGAAGAGAATGGCTATGCTGTTCTTACAGACATTTTAGGTGATGAAGATCATTTAGGTGATATGGACTTCAAGGTCGCTGGTACAAATGAAGGTATTACTGCCCTCCAAATGGACATTAAGATTGAAGGTATTAACGAAGAAATCATGCGTACCGCTTTGGCACAAGCACGTGACGGTCGTTTAACCATTCTAGAAACTATGAACGCTAATCTTTCAACGCATCGTGAAGAAATGTCTGAGTTTGCGCCTCGTATTATTACAATTAAAGTTCATACGGATAAGATTCGTGACGTGATTGGAAAAGGAGGTGCTACCATTCGTGCCTTGACGGAAGAAACTGGCGCCGTGATTGATATTCAGGATGATGGTACTGTTATGATCTTTTCATCTGATTATAATGCAGGACAAGATGCCTTACATCGTATCGAACAAATAACAGCTGAAGTTGAAGTTGGTAAAATATACCAAGGTACAGTTGCTAAATTAATGGACTTTGGTGCATTTGTTACTATTCTACCTGGCAAAGATGGCTTAGTTCACATATCACAAATATCAGATGAACGTGTTGAGAATATCAGCGATAAATTATCTGAAGGAGATAGCATCAAAGTAAAAGTCTTAGAAGTTGACCGCCAAGGTCGTATTCGTTTGAGCATGAAAGCAGTCAGTGAAGAAAGTGCTGACTAAATAAAGTATCTATATTTTAATAAAAGCCTCGATAATTCGAGGCTTTTTTTTGGATTTAGATAGTGTTTTTCTATATTAATGACTTGTGGGTATTGTTTATATATGATGTCCTTAATCATTGAACTGTTTTTTCATTAATGATGATTGTGAATTTTCACGAAGATTCGTATCAAAATACAAGAGGTTCTCAATTGGTAAATGCAATAATTATAGGTCTAGGCTTGATCGTACTGTTTTGTCTGTTTAGAGCCTTATACTTCATGGTGACGCTAAAAGGACCAAAGCAAGGCGAGGGTGTTGCTAATTTTTTAATGCTACGAGTGACTTTCTCTGCCATTTTGATTGGTTTTATAGTGGTTGCAAATTATGCCGGTTGGATAGAATTACATGGACCTTATCAAGATCCGAGATTAGCACCTTCAATTGAGCAAAACCAAGAAGAAAAAAGTCTAAAGGAAGATGGGTAGAGAAAATAAAGACTCTAAATATTTTACTGGTGCTTAAAAATCAATAACTTTAATTAACGTTGTCTAATTTTCTAAGTTTAATAACTAGTTTGAGTAATCTAACAAGCTAATTGTGTTGGTGGAAACGTATTTTAATAACGCACTAGAGTAAAGTATTAATGAATGTTAATAAGGGCACTTAAATATTCTCTTTTGTCTCTAGTTCAAGTGCTTGTAGTCCTTAAATTTATCACTGAACAAATGTTAGTCATGTAGAATAGAACATTTTCCATAATACATTTTTCGAATGGCTAACTTACAGACAGAATTGAACAAACGGCGTACGTTTGCGATCATTTCGCATCCAGACGCAGGTAAAACAACAATCACTGAAAAGTTATTGTTATTTGGTGGTGCGATCCAAGTTGCAGGTACCGTTAAATCACGTAAATCCGATCGTCATGCGACATCTGATTGGATGGAAATGGAGAAAGAACGGGGGATATCCGTAACGTCCTCTGTGATGCAGTTTAATTACAAAGAGCGAGTTGTAAATTTACTTGATACTCCCGGACATGCAGACTTTTCCGAAGATACATATCGAACGTTAACAGCAGTAGACTCTGCTTTGATGGTAATAGATAGCGCCAAAGGTGTCGAGCAACGTACCATTAAATTAATGGAAGTATGTCGCCTTCGAGATACTCCAATTTTAACCTTCATCAACAAGCTAGATAGAGAGGGGCGTGACCCAATCGATGTGTTGGATGAGATCGAAAAAATACTGAATATTCAATGTGCACCAATTACTTGGCCTATTGGTATGGGCAAAAACTTCAAAGGTATTTTTCACCTACTAAATGATAGCGTACATATTTTTGAGCCACACAGTAGTGAAGTTGGTGAAATAGTAGAAGGACTAGACAACCCCCGTCTTGATGAACTCTTTGGTGATTTAGTCGAAGAGTTCCGAGAAGAGATTGAGCTCGTAAGGGGGGCTAGCTATGAATTTGATTTGGATAAGTTTTTAGCGGGAGAGTTATCCCCTACATTTTTTGGTAGTGCCATGAATAACTTTGGTATTACTGAGCTAATGGATTCTTTTATCAACTATGCTCCTAAGCCACAATCTCGAGAAACTAAAACTCGCGTGGTAGAAGCAAAGGAGGAGGCTTTTAGTGGCTTTGTTTTTAAAATACAAGCCAATATGGATCCTAAACATAGAGATAGAATAGCATTTCTTCGCGTCTGTTCTGGTCAATATATGAAAGGTATGAAGTTACGCCAAACACGGGTAGGGAAAGATATAACTATTGCTAATGCCGTGACTTTCATGGCGGCCGAACGTGAGCAGGCACAAGAAGCTTGGCCGGGTGATATTTTGGGTTTACATAATCACGGTACAATCCAGATTGGTGATACCTTCACAGAAGGTGAAGATATACAATTTACTGGCATTCCATACTTTGCCCCTGAACTATTTAGACGAGTTCGTTTAAAAGATCCTCTGAAAATGAAAGCGTTATCAAAAGGTCTGCAACAATTGAGTGAAGAAGGTGCTACTCAGTTATTTAGGCCCTTAGATAATAATGACTTAATTTTAGGTGCTATCGGTGTGCTGCAGTTTGATGTGGTGGTTCATCGACTTAGAGGAGAATACAATGTTGATTGTGTTTACGAGGCGGTACAAGTACACACTGCGCGCTGGGTTTATTGCGAGGATGACAAGGTACTCGAGGAATTCAAGAAAAAAGCTTCACAAAACCTAGCACTAGATGGAGCTGGAGGACTTACTTACATTGCCACTACAAGAGTGAACCTTGATTTGACTATGGAACGATGGCCAGATATTGAGTTTAAGTCGACTCGGGAACATACATAAGTATGATGTCACGTTGTTATTTTTCTTTATAGGTGAGTTTATATTTATGGAGAAAAACTTTAGCGATCTTTGTTATTAAATAAAATATAAAAGTCTCTAGGCAGCACATATGGTGAAGTCATGAATTATTGTATATTTTATTTTAAAAAGTTCATATCTAAGCATAAAAGATCCCATAAAACGCTACTCTATGATTTAGGTCGACCATAAAAACCGGTATAATAAAAAGATTGGTTAATTAATAGTAATGGAAAATTGTGGCTGATTATAAACACACCTTAAACCTGCCTGTAACAAAGTTTCCAATGAAGGCGGGCTTGCCCAATCGTGAACCACTGATATTAAAGCGTTGGCAGGAATTAAACCTATACCAGAAGATGCGTGATAATGGTAAAGGTAAGCCGAGATTTATTCTGCATGATGGCCCACCGTATGCTAATGGTGATATTCATATTGGCCATGCGGTTAATAAGATTCTGAAAGATATTATTTTAAAATCAAAAACATTATCAGGTTTTGATACGCCTTATGTGCCCGGTTGGGATTGTCATGGACTCCCGATTGAGCTCAATGTTGAAAAGAAAGTAGGTAAAGCTGGCATCAAAATACCAGCCAGTGAGTTTAGAAAAGCTTGTCGTGAATATGCTCAAAAGCAAGTTGATGGCCAACGCGAAGACTTTAAGCGTTTAGGTATTCAAGCCGAGTGGGAGAACCCATACCTCACTATGGATTTTAGTTATGAAGCCGATATCATTCGAACCCTAGCTGATATTGTAAAACAAGGGCACTTACATAAAGGGATTAAACCTGTCCATTGGTGCGTGGATTGCCGTTCTTCCCTAGCGGAAGCTGAAGTAGAACACGAAGATAAGAAATCACCAGCAATTGATGTACGTTTTAATGTTATTGATACTGTAAAATTTGAAAAGATCTCCGGTGCATCAGGGCATGGAACAATCAGTGTCCCAATCTGGACTACGACACCATGGACATTGCCGGCTAATCAAGCTGTAGCACTGAACCCTGAATATAACTATTTACTGCTGCAGTGTGGGAACGAGAGGCTGTTACTTGCTGAAGACTTATACAAAAATGCATTAGAACGTTACGGTATGACAGGTGAAGTCATTATTCGTTGCAAAGGCTCAGTTTTAGAAGGCTTACTATTACAACACCCGTTCTATGAGCGCAAAGTGCCTATTATTCTAGGTGATCATGTAACTGCTGAAGCTGGAACAGGTGCCGTGCATACTGCGCCAGGTCATGGTCAAGATGACTATACAATTGGCTTGAAATATCAATTAGAAGTTAACAACCCGGTTGGAGTAAATGGTTGCTTCTTGCCCGACACAGAATTCTTTTCAGGCCAATCAGTATTTAAAGCTAACCCGAATGTGATTGAATTACTTAATGAAAATGGTGCCTTGTTAAGCCATGTTGACATTCAACACAGTTATCCACATTGTTGGCGTCATAAAAGTCCTATTATTTTCCGTGCTACACCCCAATGGTTTATTAGCATGGATCAAAAGGGTCTTCGCGAAGCAGCACACAAAGCGATCAACGACACGACCTGGCTGCCAGACTGGGGTCAGAGACGTATTGAAGGTATGGTTGATGGCAGGCCGGATTGGTGTGTTTCTAGGCAGCGAACTTGGGGTGTACCCATTCCTTTATTTGTACACCAACAGACTGGTGAGCTACATCCCAATACTCAAGTTTTAATGGAGCAAGTGGCATTGCAAGTAGAAGAACTAGGTATTGATGCTTGGTTTGATCTAGATGCAGAGAGTTTGTTAGGAGATGAAGCTGCGGACTATGACAAAGCTACTGATACTCTGGATGTTTGGTTTGATTCAGGTGTGTCTCATGCCTGCGTTTTAGCGCGTCGTGAATATTTAGGTCTTCCGGCTGATCTTTATTTGGAAGGTAGCGATCAACATCGTGGTTGGTTCCAATCATCCTTATTAACTTCGGTAGCATCAACTGGTAAAGCCCCGTATAAAAATGTATTAACACATGGTTTTACGGTCGATGCACAGGGCATGAAAATGTCTAAATCCAAAGGGAATGTAATTGCACCACAAAAAATAGTAAATAACCTGGGTGCAGATATCATTCGTCTGTGGGTCGCATCGTCCGATTATACTGCAGAAATGAATGTGTCTGATGATATTTTAAAACAAACTGCTGATTCATACCGACGTATTCGTAATACTGCTCGCTATTTGTTATCGAACTTATCCGACTTTAATCCCGCTCTAGATATTGTAGCTACTGAAAACTTGTTAGCCATAGACAAATGGGCTGTTGATAGAGCTTATGACTGCCAACAAGATATTATTACGGCCTATAATAGTTATCAATTTCATACCATTTATCAGAAAGTACATAACTTCTGTTCTAATGAAATGGGAAGCTTATATTTAGATATAACAAAAGATCGGCAATATACTATGGGTGAAAATAGTATTGGCCGGCGCTCCTCACAAACGGCCATGTATCACATTCTGGAGGCTATAACACGTTGGGTAGCCCCCATCCTTAGTTTCACAGCTGATGAATTGTGGGAATATCTACCTGGTGAGCGCAATGAATCTGTGATGCTTAATACTTGGTATGATCAGTTAGCACCTTTGCCTGAGACAGAAAAAATCGACCTGGTATCTTGGGAACAAATTTTTAAAGTGCGTGATATTGTCTCTAAAGCAATAGAAGAAAAACGTAATGCAGGACTAGTCAAGGGCGGCTTAACAACAGAAGTTACCATTAAAGCTGGCGAGCAGTGGTTTAAGCCTTTGCGACTAGTAGGTGAAGAACTAAAGTTTGTATTGATTACATCCAAGGTGGAATTAATTCTTGACGATGTTTCAGATTCAGCTATAGAGATTCAAGTGGTCGCCTCAGGCTACAAGCGTTGTGATCGTTGCTGGCACCAGGTAGATGAAGTGGGTAAAAATTCAGTGCATCCTGAACTGTGCGACCGTTGTATTGGTAATATCGATGGCGACGGTGAACATCGCCTCTATGCTTAAGGCGTACTATTCATGTTGAAATATTTGTTCATTACGAGCTTGGTGATTGTGTTTGATCAAGTCAGTAAGTGGCTTATGGTGTCGTGGTTATCATTATATGAAACTGTCGTTGTTATGCCATACTTTAATTTGACTATGGCTCATAATGAAGGTGCAGCATTTAGCTTTTTATCTCAAGCAGGTGGTTGGCAACGTTGGTTATTTATTGGGTTGGCATTAGTTATTAGTGTAGTGCTGTTGGTTTGGTTAGCAAAATTAAAACCAACAGAAAAACTAGAGGCGATTTCACTGAGCTTGATTTTAGGTGGTGCTATAGGTAATGTCATTGATCGAATTTCATATGGTTATGTGATCGATTTTATTGATCTCTATATAGGTCATAATCATTGGCCAGTTTTTAATATCGCAGATTCGGCTATTTGTATTGGTGCCATACTATTAGTTGCGGATAGTTTTAAGTCAGAAACAGCATGAGTATCTATGATTTAGCACTTCCTAATATTACTGCTATACAAGCCTATCAGCCTGGCAAGCCCATTGAGGAGTTGGAGCGTGAATTAGGTATCAGTAATATTATCAAATTAGCTTCAAATGAAAATCCATTAGGCCCGTCACCAGCAGTATTATCGGCTATGGCTGATGCTTGTAGAGATGTCAGCCGCTACCCGGATGGAAATGGTTTTGCCCTCAAAGCTGCATTAGCCAAAAAACATCAACTTAATATTAATCAGGTGACCTTAGGTAATGGTTCAAATGATGTGCTGGAATTGTTGGCCCGTAGTTTCGTATCGTCGTCGGATGAAGTGATCTTTTCACAATTCGCTTTTGCTGTATACCCACTTCTTATTCAGGCAATAGGAGCAATACCAGTAATTTCTCCTGCCCGTGACTATGGTCACGATTTAGATGCAATGAAGAGATTAATTACCAATAAGACCAAACTCATTTTTATTGCTAATCCGAATAACCCAACTGGAACAGCCTTAGCGCCTGAGGAAATTAAAGATTTTATAGAGTCTATTTCCAGTAAGATTATTGTGATACTAGATGAAGCATATGTCGAATACACGACACAAACTGTTAATACAATAGATTGGCTTGATACTTACCCAAACTTAGTTATCACACGTACTTTTTCAAAAGCTTATGGTTTAGCAGCACTAAGAGTGGGATATAGCCTCTCGCATATTGATGTGGCGGATATTATAAATCGTATTCGTCAACCTTTTAATGTCAATAGTTTTGCATTAGCTGCAGCAGTAGTTGCATTGATGGATAATGACTATATAGTGAAGACAAGAGAGCTCAATGATGCTGGAATGCAGCAGTTTAAATTAGGTTTTCGTAGTTTAGGTATAGACTTTATCCCTTCGAAAGGTAATTTCATTTGTGTCAATGTTGAAACGGATGCAGGACATGTATTTGAAGCTTTGTTACAACAAGGTGTTATCACAAGGCCAATTGGTAGTTATAATCTGCCACAACATCTTCGGATTAGTATTGGCCAAACATCAGAAAATGAACGCTGCCTTAGTGCTTTAGCGAAAATATTAGAGTTAAATTATGATTAATCGTCTGGCAATAATTGGAATGGGTTTAATTGGTGGTTCACTTTCACTAGCACTTAAACAAGCAGGCAGAGTTAAACACGTTGTTGGCTTTTCTAGGCAGGCTTCAACACGAAGTGAAGCATTGTCGTTAGGTATTATTGATTCGGCTGAATGTAATATCGCGGACGCTATAAAGAATGCAGAGATAGTAGTTTTAGCAGTACCTGTGGGTGCAATAGCCGATACTTTGATAAGCATAGCGCCATATGTGAAAGATAATATGATTATCACTGATGTGGGTAGCGTAAAAGCCCAAGTTGTGGATTCAGCAAAATTAGCTCTAGGCGATAAGTTTAGGCAGTTTGTACCTGGCCACCCCATTGCAGGTACAGAAAAAAGTGGTCCTGCAGCTGCGTTTGCTGAACTATATCAAGAGCACAGAGTAGTTTTAACGCCAACCAAACAAACTGATGAAGAAGCTGTAAAGAAAGTTTGTAATATGTGGATAGCAGCCGGTGCTGAAGTATCAATAATGACTGCAGAACATCATGATGATGTATTAGCGGCAACTAGTCATTTGCCACACCTTTTAGCCTTTAATTTGGTTGATATGCTTGCAGAGGAAGATGCTGATGTGGCTGAGGTTTTACGCTATGCTGCTGGTGGGTTTAGAGATTTTTCGCGTATAGCATCAAGTGACCCAGAGATGTGGAGGGATATTTCATTGACAAATAGCACTGCTATTTTGAGCCTTTTGAATAAATATCAGCATCAAATGAGCTTATTACATCAAGCTATAGAACAGCAAGATGGTGACTATTTAATAGCAGTATTTGAACGTGCGAAACAAGCACGAGATACTTGTTTCAATGAGCCAAGCTTAAAGGATAGCAGTGAAGTTTGACTATTTGGAATGGATTAAGTGGAGTTGATACAAGTTTGAGTGCAAAACAAGAAATACAATATATCGTTCAACCAGGTGGAAAGCTGACTGGAACAATACGTGTGCCTGGAGACAAATCGATTTCGCACCGAGCTATAATGTTAGGCGCTATAGCTGATGGCGTAACAGAAGTTACTGGTTTCTTAGAAGGTGAAGATGCCTTATCTACTTTATCAGCCTTCAGAAAAATGGGAGTTATGATAGAGGGTCCTAAAAATGGATGTATAACAGTCCATGGTGTTGGAATGCATGGCTTATCGTTACCAACAGATACACTAGATTTAGGTAATTCTGGTACATCAATACGACTACTTTGCGGTTTATTAGCTGGCCAAAAATTTAATACCATTTTAAAAGGAGATAATTCTCTTGCTAAGCGGCCCATGGGCCGGGTAATTGACCCTTTAGTCGAGATGGGAGCAGTTATTGGGAGTGATAAAGGTAAAGTACCACTATATGTACAAGGTGGAAAAGACTTATCTGCCATTACATATGAATTACCAATGGCAAGTGCACAAGTAAAATCATGCTTATTGTTTGCAGGGATGTATGCGAAAGGCAAAACGACTATTACGGAGCCAGCACCTACACGAGATCACTCAGAGAGAATGTTGACAGGTATGGGTTATCCGATACAAGTTGATGGAAATAAAGTGACAATTGAGGGCGGTGGTAAACTTACAGCAACTGAAATTGATGTTCCTTCAGATATATCATCTGCAACATTTTTTATTGTCGGTGCTACTATTGCGAAAGGCTCAGATATAACCTTAAAACATGTTGGTATCAACCCAACTCGTACTGGTGTGATAAATATCTTACGTCAAATGGGAGCTAATATTACAATCAGTAATGAGAGAAAAACAGGTGGTGAACCTGTTGCAGACATTCGTGTTCGTTACGCAGTATTGAATGGGATTGATGTTCCTGTTGAGCAAGTGCCTTTAGCTATTGATGAGTTCCCAGCTATCTTTATTGCAGCAGCGTGTGCAGATGGTGTAACAGTGTTAACTGGTGCAGAAGAATTACGTGTAAAAGAAAGTGATCGTATAAAAGCAATGGCTGATGGTTTGAAATTATTAGGTATTGACGCGTCTGCGACTCATGATGGAATGATTATTTATGGAGGTATGATAGGCTCTGGTGAGGTAGATAGTTATGGTGACCATCGTATTGCAATGTCATTTGCCATAGCAGGATTACAAGCCGGCGGCACTATTGTGATTAGAAACTGCACAAATGTAAAAACCTCATTTCCTAATTTTGTAGATTTGGCCACAGATGCTGGCTTGGTAATTGAAGAACACGATGATTAATATCCCTGTCTTGACTATTGATGGACCGAGTGGATCAGGAAAAGGGACAGTTGCTCAACTGATAGCAAAAGACTTAGGTTGGCATTACCTAGATAGTGGGGCTCTTTATCGGGTATTGGCACAAGCATCTATTAAACATGGTTTTGAGTTGGGAGATGAAACCTCGGTAAGTACTTTAGCTCAAAATTTAGATGTAGTATTTTCAGTCAAAAATGATGAGCTAGAAGTCTTATTAGAAGGGCAGAATGTCAGTACGTTGATTCGTAGTGAGCAGGCAGGTAATGCGGCTTCAAAAGTTGCTGCATTAGCCCTAGTTAGAAATGCTTTACTTGAGCGTCAGCGTGACTTCAGACAGCTTCCAGGTTTAGTAACAGATGGTAGAGATATGGGTACTGTGGTATTTCCTGATGCACCATATAAAATATTTTTAAATGCTAGTGCCGAGGTGCGAGCACAAAGAAGGCATAAGCAGTTGAAAGAAAAAGGAATTAGGAGTAACATTTCCGTTCTTATTACTGAAATTTCTGAGCGAGATGAGCGAGATTATAATCGATCAGTAGCGCCACTAAGGCCTGCTGCTGATGCTATACAGCTGGATTCAACCAGCTTGGGAATTGAAAATGTATTTGATCGTGTCAGAGCAATATTGCGCTGACAGATAATAGGTGCTTATCTTTTAATGATGAAAGGTAGGTTTTTTTTACTTCCTGCGCTAAGCAGGTATCAAGGGCGGTTTTACTACTTAAGTAAAATCAAGGGTATTAATAATGAGCGAAAGCTTTGCTGAACTCTTTGAAGAGAGTCTAAATTCCACACCAATGCAAACGGGTAAGATCGTATCTGGCATGGTAGTAAGTGTTAGTTCCGATGTGGTTATGGTCAATGCTGGTTTAAAATCAGAGGGTGCCATTCCTGCCGAAGAATTTCAAAATGAAAAAGGTGAGGTCACTGTTGTAGTTGGTGATATCGTTGATGTAGCATTAGAAACATTAGAAGATGGTTTCGGTGCGACACAATTATCACGCGAAAAAGCCAAAGCAGCTGAGGCATGGATCAAGCTTGAGCATGCTTTTGAAGCCAATGAGACTGTAATCGGTGTTATGACCGGTAAAGTAAAAGGTGGTTTTACTGTGGAGCTTGAAAACGTACGTGCATTTTTGCCCGGTTCCTTGGTAGATGTTCGTCCAATTCGTGATACAACGCATTTGGAAGGCAAAGAACTTGAGTTCAAACTGATCAAATTAGATCGTCCTCGTAATAATATCGTTGTTTCTCGTCGCGCAATTATGGAAGCTGAAAACAGTGTTGAACGAGATGCCCTTCTAGAAGAATTAGAAGAAGGTAAAAATGTTAAAGGTGTAGTTAAAAACCTAACAGATTATGGTGCTTTCGTAGATCTTGGCGGTATTGATGGTCTATTACATATTACAGACATGGCATGGAAACGTGTAAAACATCCGTCTGAGGTAGTTGCTATTGGCGACGAAATAGAAGTACAAGTATTAAAATTTGATAAAGAGCGTGAACGAGTATCATTAGGCCTTAAACAAATGGGCGATGATCCGTGGAAAGATATTGCAAATCGCTATCCAAATAGCAGTCGTATTCAAGGTAAAGTCACTAATATTGCAGACTATGGTTGTTTCGTGGAAATTGAAGATGGTGTTGAAGGTCTAGTTCACATGTCTGAAATGGATTGGACCAATAAAAATGTTCATCCATCAAAATTAGTACAGCTTGGTGACGAAGTCGGTGTAATGGTTTTAGATATTGATGCCGATCGTCGACGAATTTCATTAGGAATGAAACAGTGCCAATCTAATCCTTGGGAAGAGTTTTCAATGACTCATAACAAGGGTGATAAGGTTTCTGGTTCTATTAAATCTATCACTGATTTCGGAATATTTATTGGTCTAGACGGGGGTATAGATGGCCTGATTCACCTTTCAGATATTACTTGGGAAGATGAAAATGAAGAGGTTGTTCGTGACTTTAAGAAAGGTGATGAGTTAGAAGCTATTGTATTAGCAATTGATCCTGAACGTGAACGTATTTCATTGGGTGTTAAACAATTACAAGACGATCCGTTCTCTGAGTATATGTCACAAAATCCACGCGGAACTGTAGTTACGGGTAAAGTGACTGAAGTGGATGCACGTGGTGCTACAATTGAGCTAGCGGAGGGTGTTGATGGTTACATTCGAGCTGCAGATATTTCACGTGAACGCACTGATGACGCGAGTAAAGTTCTATCAGTAGGTGATGAGATTGAGGCGAAATTCACGGGTACATCTCGAAAAGATCGCACACTGACCTTGTCTATTAAGGCCAAAGATTCACAAGATGAAACAGAAGCGGTGAAAGAGTATTCGAGTGCATCTAATGGTAGTAACACAACATTAGGTGATTTGCTAAAAGAGCAAATGGATCAAAAATAGAGCTATAGTATTGTGAAATTGTAAAGCACCTAGTTTTTAACCTAGGTGCTTCTTTTTTTGTTGAAAACAGATGACAATTAAATTTTATTAAGTTATTAAAAAATAGATTGCTCGCGGTTCTTAGGGAAATATAAACATGACTAAATCTGATTTAATCGAAATACTGTCAGACAGGCAATCACTATTAAATTATCGTGATGTTGAGTTAGCAGTAAAATTAATTCTTGAACAAATGAGTGAAAACTTGGCGAGTGGAGAACGTATCGAAATTCGTGGTTTTGGTAGCTTTACACTTCACCATAGACCTGCACGAATTGGAAGGAATCCTAAAAGTGGTGAGTCCGTAACACTTGAAGATAAACATGTACCACACTTCAAACCCGGTAAAGAATTACGTGATAGGGTAAATAACGCTGCTGGGTTTTAATGAGAGTCAAGAGTGAAGTTTAGTCAAGAAGATATGACTGATTCTCATAGCATTAAGTCTTATGACAAGAAATCTGTTGTTATACAATCTGCTGATAAGTCAGAGTCAACAACGATGACAACACCATTTATACTGAGTATCGATCGATTAGTTACAGTCTATCCAATTAATGTGGTTCTAGATTTTAATACTGATGATGCTGATTACTTTAAATCACTTGATATCGAGGTACTAATTATTGGGCAGCCAAAAGTAACCAGGCTTCCGGGACCTATACTAGTCAAATTTTCAGAACAAGCTATTGGTGTAGAACAAATGCCTATAGGCTCGGCCTGTAGGACATACAACTTACTCATTTCTGAGGGCAGAAGAGTCGCTTTAGTCATTAACTTTGAATAGTGAAGACAGTAATTTTAGCTAATCTTATTTTCCCAAGTATTTTTTAACCGAGATATGTGGTCAACCGGTAATAAAAAAGCTCCATATTGCTACCAAACTGCCCAAGTTATAAATGATGGTGTTTATGCTCCCTGCATATGTGGTGAAATAACTGTTTTGCTGTTAGGCTCCACTGCGCAATACAAACTAGGTCTCAAACGATTTCTTGTATCAGCTGCTAACGTAAATTGAGAAACTAGTAATAAACATCACTTGGTATCTTTCAGGGATAAATTCAATTTTTCATTTGAGTCGTCGTAAATCCTATAAGACAGTAGTCGCTGTAATATTCGATCAGCATTGTTGTATCATTGACTTAAATGTCTATAAAAACCGACAACCCCTGATTTATTCATGCAATCACATGCTGTTAAACCTCAACAGTAGCCTTTCTAACACGCTGTAATAAAGCAATTAATTTGAGTTACTTTTTGATAAGATGAGAAAATTCAGCAAGAAATTTGTAGCTTAGGTTACATTTTTGCTAAATATAATATTTTTTGTTTGGCTATCAGGCCAAATATTTATTAATTATAGTGCTTATCTATTTCCAAAAGATGAGAGTTACGAGCCTAAATTAGGCATTGAACTAGATATGATGAATAACCTTTATACTATCTTAAAGTTGGTTTGTTATGTTAGTGCATGATAAGAAAAACTTCTTTCAGTGAAGTCCATTGAATTAAGGTTAAACTTCGTATAAAAACAAAGTAATCGATAACTTTCTGACATGATCGAGCTGATTTATTTTTTTATTGATAGTCTGGTTTGAACTATATCTATGACTATAGATGGTAATTAATTGATGATTGCGAGAAAATAGCTACTTAATATATTATTTTCATAACAATACAAGAACGATAGAAGGTAAATCCAATATATGAACCTGCATGAGTTTCAAGCTAAACAATTGTTTTCTCGTTATGGGATTCCTACACCAGAGGGACAAGTTGTTACTAGTGGTTCACAAGCTAGGCAAGCTGCAGAACAACTTGGGGGGAAACTCTGGGTAGTGAAAGCCCAAGTACATAGTGGCGGACGTGGCAAAGCTGGAGGAGTCAGAATTATTGATACGCTTGATGGCGTGGCTGATGCAGCTTATGACTTATTAGGTCGCCGATTAGTGACTCATCAAACTCTTAAACACGGATTACCAATTAACCAAGTTCTAGTAGAGCAGCCATCTAGTATTCAGCGAGAACTATACATAGCGATTTTAGTAGATCGTATCAGTCAACGAATAGTGTGTATGGTTTCCGCACAAGGTGGAATGGACATTGAGTTAGTTGCATCAAAAGATCCTGAAGCAATATTAAACTTATTTATAGACCCAATCGTAGGACTGCAAACTTATCAGTGTCGAAGGGCTGGGTTCTTTCTAGATCTTCAAGGTGAGGCATTCAAGCAATTACAACATGTCATGCAAGGCCTTTACCAATTATTTATCGATAATGATGTCCACTTAGTGGAAATTAACCCACTAGTAGTCACTGATAAAAATGAATTATTAGCTGTAGATGCAAAACTAAATTTAGATGACAATGGGGTTTTTAGACATTCTGAGTTGGCTGCAATGTTTGACCCTGCACAAGAAGATGAAGCTGAAGTAGTTGCACAGCAACATGGCCTAAATTATATATCATTGGATGGTGAGGTAGCCTGCATGGTCAATGGAGCCGGTTTAGCGATGGCTACCATGGATTTAATCAAGCAAGAAGGAGGGCAGCCAGCTAACTTCTTAGATGTTGGTGGAGGGACTACAGCTGAGCGCGTTGCTCATGCCTTTAAATTGATTATGTCTGATACCAAAGTGAAATCAATTTTGGTGAATATTTTTGGAGGCATTGTTCGTTGTGATCTAATTGCTGAAGGAATTATACAAGCTGCAAAAGAAATAGGTTTATCCTTACCAGTTATTGTAAGGCTTGAAGGTACAAATGCCGAATTGGGTCGAGAGTTATTAACTAATAGTCTGATGACGATCAGGGTAGCGGATAATTTAACTGATGCTGCAAGACAAGCGGTGTTTGCTGCCAAGGAGGCGAAGTAGTGAGCATTTTAATAAATAGCAAAACTAAAGTTATTTGCCAAGGGTTTACAGGCAAACAAGGCACGTTTCATTCTGAACAAGCAATTGCTTATGGTACCGTGCTTGTTGGTGGTGTTACACCAGGCAAAGGAGGGCAAAGGCATTTGGAACTACCTGTATTCAATACTGTTTATGATGCGGTTTTGGAAACTGGTGCTGATGCGACTATGATTTATGTACCCGCGGCTTTTGCGGCCGATGCTATATTAGAAGCGGCAGATGCGGGTATTAAAATTATTGCCTGCATTACTGAAGGAATTCCCGTTCAGGATATGTTGCGAGTGAAGCATGCTCTAAAACAATATGGCGCTATTCTCATAGGGCCAAATTGCCCAGGTTTAATAACGCCTGGTGAATGCAAAATTGGTATTATGCCAGGGGATATTCATTTAGCTGGAAAAATTGGCATTGTTTCTCGCTCAGGTACATTGACTTATGAGGCTGTGGATCAAACCACCAAAAATGGCTTAGGTCAGAGTACATGTGTAGGAATAGGTGGAGATCCAATTCATGGCATGAACTTCATTGATTGTTTAGCGTTGTTTGAAGCTGATCCACAAACGGAAGGTATTGTAATGGTGGGAGAAATTGGTGGCGAAGCAGAAGAAGATGCTGCAGCATACATTCAAGGGTATGTGACAAAGCCAGTCGTCGCTTATATTGCTGGTTTAACAGCGCCACCAGGTAAAAGAATGGGACATGCTGGTGCAATTATTAGTGGTGGTATGGGTACTGCAGAAGCAAAACTAATAGCTTTAAAAGCGGCTGGAGTAAAGATAGCTAACTCACCTGCTGAAATGGGTGAGACTATGCTGGCTGCAATGGCTAATCGTTAATGATTAGCCATTGCTGTCTAGTCCTGGGCCAAATCAACACTATTGTTGGAGATGTGTTGGGCAATGTCAAAAAGGTAATTGATGCAGCGGAGCATGCGCGCGATGAGTTAAACGCAGACTTAGTAGTTTTTCCTGAATTAACCTTAACAGGCTATCCACCAGAAGACTTACTACATAGACCTGATTTCATAAAACGAGTGGAATTGGGCTTGGAAAAATTAAAAAAAGATTTGTATGGGATCACGATTGTAATCGGTCACCCATCAGGACAAGTAAGAGAAGATTTGTACAATGCGGCGTCCGTTATTGTAGATGGCCAGTGTCTAATTACATACTTTAAACAATATTTGCCTAATTACAGCGTGTTCGATGAAGAGCGATATTTTGTCAAAGGCAATTCTCCTGGAATATTCGAATGTAAGGGGATTAAATTTGGTATCACAGTTTGTGAGGATATTTGGTTTAAAGATCCAACAAATCAAGCTGCTGACCATGGTGCTGAAGTTCTTTTAAATTTGAATGCTTCACCTTATCGCCAAGGAAAATGTCAGTTACGTGAAGTTGAAGTAAGACGACGAGTAGCAGAGTCTGGATTACCTATTGTCTATGTCAATCAAGTCGGTGGACAGGATGAATTAGTCTTTGATGGTGGATCATTTGTTATCTCAGCTAATGGTCAGAAAGTTGCTAGAGCACCGGCTTGGCGAGAAGGCTTATTTCCAGTTAATATCACTCGAGAGCAGGATGGGCAATTAAACTTGGTGGGTGAGGTTGTTGCAAAAGAGTCCGATCTAGAGATGATTTACCGTGGTTTAGTGGTGGGGTTAAGGGATTATATTGAGAAAAATGACTTTCCAAGTGTTGTTATTGGGTTGTCAGGAGGTATCGACTCTGCAATGACTTTAGCTCTGGCTGTAGATGCCCTTGGTTCAGATAGAGTCAAAACAGTTATGATGCCATCAAAATATACCTCACAAATGAGTTTGGATGATGCAGCTGAAATGGCAAGTCTTTTAAATGTCACACACAGTATTATCCCAATAGATCCTATAACTGATCAATTTAATACTAGTTTACTTGACCATTTTTATGGTCTGCCCGCAGACATCACTGAGGAAAACATTCAAGCCCGCTCTAGAGGCGTACTTTTGATGGCCTTATCAAATAAAACTGGTGCTATGGTTTTATCGACAGGTAACAAGAGTGAAATGGCAGTTGGGTATTCAACATTATATGGTGATATGGCCGGAGGGTTTTCGCCTTTAAAAGATGTTTATAAGTCTTTGGTATACCGTCTGGCAGATTATCGTAATAACCTCGCGGAGATAATACCGACTCGAATTATTACTCGGCCTCCATCTGCAGAATTGGCAGATGAACAATTGGATCAGGATAGCCTGCCAGCTTATGAAATACTAGATGTCTTACTTGAACAATATATTGCAAATGATCTATGTTATGAAGAGATGGTTTCTATCGGTAACGATCCAGAGTTAATAGCCCAAGTAATACGATTAGTAGACCGTAATGAATACAAACGTCGACAGGCTCCGCCAGGAATACGTATTACAGATCGTGCATTTGGAAGGGATAGACGCTATCCTATTACATCAGGCTATACAATAAATTCTAAAATGGAGTGAGGGAAAAATGAAAAAAGTTGAAGCTATTATCAAGCCCTTTAAATTAGATGATGTACGAGAAGCATTGTCGGATGTCGGAGTCACAGGGTTAACCGTTTCTGAAGTTAAAGGATTTGGCCGACAGAAAGGACATACTGAACTCTACAGAGGGGCTGAATATGTCGTCGACTTTTTACCAAAAATTAAATTGGAAATAGTGCTGCCTGAAGATCAGGTGGGGATTTGTATTGAGGCCATTACCAAGGCAGCGCACACGGGACGTATAGGCGATGGTAAAATATTTGTAACTCCTATTGAGCAAGTGATTAGGATACGTACTGGCGAAGAAGGCGAATCTGCTGTTTAAAAAAGCCACTTGAAGTTAGTAAAATATATAACAAAAATCAGTTTTATGGTGATCGTTATTCGAGAATTATTTCTCTTAATGAATCGAGACCAGGATACTGAGGATAATTAAATTCAAGTACACGTATAGTATCATCTGAGAGCTCTTGAAGGCCCAATATTTTATAGGCCCTGGCTGTCACTACTAATGCTTCCGGCATAGCAGGTGTTCTCTGGTAATTTTCAATAACATATTTGCCTCTATTCAAAGCGGCAACATAAGCACCTCGGCGAAGATAAAAATGTGCGACGTTAATCTCATGTTGTGCTAAACGGTTACGCAAATAAACAATACGCTGGCTAGCATCTTTACTATATTGACTGCTTGGATAGCGATTAATCAGATTAGTAAAGTCTTGCAAAGCAAATTGGGCAGATCCTGGATCTCGTTGCGTTTCGTCTCGAGGTATATATTTTTCTATAATACCTACATCACGTGTGAAGTTAATGAGCCCACGAAGATAGATAGCGTAGTCAAGCTTAGGATTCAGAGGGTAAACACGAATAAATCGGTCGATTGTGGCTAAGGCTTTTTCGGGCTCACCTGCTTCATAGTGAGTATAAGCACTATCTATTAGAGATTGCTGGGCATATTCACCAAAGGGGAAACGAGCCTCTATTAGGTCGAAGTACTTAATCGCTTTAGTATAATCTTCATTTTCTAACGCTTTTGTGGCCTCTGAATATATTCGTTCGACATTCCAACTTTCCTCGGGATCAGGAATAGGGTCGGTATTAAGTGTGGAGCAGCCAGAGAGAGCTGCTAAGATAAAAATGATTAGTAAATAGTATTTTTTCATGTCGTTAGATTACGCTAGCCGTGGAATGAAGGCAAAGCAGATTTTACTATCTTGTTAGCTTTAGTTGTAAATAATTTGCTTTAGAATCAAAAAATAAATCCATGTACAATAAGCAAGTCAATGTTGTGGTGACTTAGGAAAAAGAATGCGTTATTTGATTAGTTGGCTTTTTGTCTGTCTGGCTATGCCTTCAGGCAATGCGACTACATTTTATTTACCAGATGATAAAACTCGTGTCGTGGGGCACAATCTAATTGTTTTTAGTCGGGCTGAAGACACACTGCTAGATATCGGGCGACGTTTTGATATTGGCTATAGTGAGATGGCCAGCGCAAATCCTAGTGTAGATATTTGGCTACCTGGGAGCGGGCAACGTGTACTTGTGCCTAATCAATTTATTTTACCGGCAGGGGCCCAGAAAGGGATCGTGATTAATTTAGCAGAAATGCGATTGTATTATTATCCAAAGCAAGAAGCAGGTCAGCCTAAAAAAGTTATTACGCATCCTATTGGTATCGGTCGCGAAGGTTGGCAAACACCCTTAGGTAAGTCTAAAATAATTCAAAAGGTCAAGAATCCGACTTGGACAGTCCCAGAATCTGTGCTAGCAGAACATCTAGCAAATGGTGACCCGTTACCAAAAGTTGTGCCTGCGGGCCCTGATAATCCCTTAGGGGCCTTTAAAATGCGTCTAGGTATGCCGGGTTACTTATTACATGGGACGAACAAGCCTTATGGTGTAGGCCTCCGTGTGAGCCACGGCTGTATTCGCCTATACCCTGAAGATATTGAACATTTGTTTGGGAAAGTACCTCTCAATACAGAAGTTGAAATTGTTTACCAACCTTTTAAGGCTGCAATGTATCGAGGGAGACTCTATGTTGAAGCACATGAATTATACAAAGATATGGAGGTTGATAAAAACAATATGACGCCTGTAGTTAAAGCTATTATGGCGGAAAAAGATAAACTTTATAACGATGACTTGTTGTTTGCACGAGCTATGATTGAAGAGCAGTTGGGCGTATCTCAAGCTATTGAAAAATTTGAAAATAGAGTAGTAGAGGATGTTTGGTTTATTCATTCTGGTGTAACTAATGACGCAAAGAAAAAACTGAATTTAGCGATGGCTACATTGGGTTTGGATAGTTATTTTTGGCCACTCAGAGGGACTGAAGGTGGAGTACTAGTTGGGCCATTCGACAGTCAGCAACGAGCGAGTGAAATAGCGGAAGATGTTATGCAGTTATCGGGTGAGTCAGTTTGGGTATCTTTGATGCCTGGTGAGGTATTATAGGGGTAATTAGCAGGATTTCAGGCAAAAAAAAACCGAGAATAAATTCTCGGTTTTTTTTAGAAAAGCTTAAACGAAGTGTTTTACTTGCTCATTGCTTTATGAAACATACGGTCAACTTTTTTACTTGCATCACGTGCTGTTGTTAACGCGACATTAGCAGTGTTTTCAACTTGTCCAACGTGAGCTTCAACACGAGCAAAGTGATCTTTGACAGCTTGAATGTTACTAATGTCAGCTAAAGTATGACTGTGTGTAGCACAACCAGTTATCAAGACTAATGGTAAAACCAATGCACCTAATTTTGTTAACGATTTCATTTTCTGTACTCCTTAGTAATTATTTGCTGGAACATGTTCCATTGTATTATTGCGTTTTAAGCAATGACAAGGAGGCTAGCAGGATTTAATTAGGCTGTCCAACTAGTTGAAACTTAATCTGATAGAGAAATGATTTATTGTTATAATGTCTGGCTTTGTTAGGCGCACTACTGATTCAGTCTTTTCGTGCTAACTATTTGTTTTATTTGCCCTGGAAAATCAGTTTATGCACCCAATGTTGAATATTGCTATTCGAGCAGCGCGTAGTGCGGGTAATATTATTATTCGTTCACTCCAGCATGTTGAACACCTTGAAGTGACTACAAAAGGGCGCAACGACTTCGTTACTGATGTAGATCGGCTCGCCGAGCAAGAAATCATTAGTGTTATACACAAATCCTATCCTGACCACGCTATTTTGGCTGAAGAATCGGGTGAGCAGGGTGACAGTGAGACGATCTGGATAATTGATCCCCTGGATGGAACGGCGAATTTTCTACATGGTTTTCCGCATTACTGTGTCTCAATTGGCGTAATGGTCCGAGGAAGAATAGAACATGGCGTGATCTATGATCCATTAAGAGATGAATTGTTCACTGCATCACGTGGGGCAGGAGCGCAATTAAATGATCGTAGGCTACGAGTTACAAAACAAAAAACCTTGGCCGGAAGTCTAATTTCTACTGGATTTCCATTCAAATACCATGAACATTTCCCTGCCTACCTAGCGACTTTTAATGCTGTTTTTCCAGAAGTATCTGATTTAAGACGTGGAGGATCTGCGGCATTAGATTTGGCATATGTTGCGGCGGGACGTGTTGATGCTTACTGGGAACTAGGACTGCAGAAATGGGATTTAGCGGCTGGCGTCCTTCTGATAGAAGAAGCTGGTGGAGTTGTGAGTGATTTTACTGGTGGTGAAAATCACATAGAACACGGTAACTTAGTCGCAGGTAACTTCAATATTCATCAACAATTACTCAATCAGATTAAACCCCATCTTTCAGAAGCGTTGAAAAAATAATTTTTTCATATATTTGCGAACACATTTAGATATAAAAATAGAACTTTAAAAAGAACTGAGAATAATGACATCTACTAAAAGAGAAATTAGCAAGTTACGTAACATCGCAATAATTGCGCATGTCGATCATGGTAAAACGACCTTGGTTGATCAGTTATTGCGGCAGTCGGGTACCTTTAGCGAACACGAAGAGTTACAAGAACGTGTAATGGATTCAAACGATTTAGAACGTGAGCGTGGCATCACGATTTTATCCAAAAATACTGCTATTCGTTGGAACGACTACCACATCAATATCGTAGATACTCCAGGTCATGCTGATTTTGGTGGCGAGGTGGAACGTGTTTTATCAATGGTTGATTCAGTACTATTATTAGTTGACTCTTCTGAAGGTCCTATGCCACAAACTCGCTTCGTTACCCAGAAAGCATTGGCTCTTGGATTGAAACCAATTGTAGTCATAAATAAAATAGATAAACCGAGTGCTAGACCGGGTTGGGTACTAGACCAAACTTTTGATTTGTTTGCGAACTTGGATGCAACAGATGAGCAACTCGATTTTGAGGTCATTTATGCTTCTGGACTAAATGGCTTCGCGGGAATGGAAAATGACGTGAGATCAGGTGATATGACACCGTTATTCCAGTTAGTGGTAGATAAAGTCAAAGCACCAAAAGTCAATGCAGACGGACCTTTCCGTATGCAAGTTACGTCACTTGATTATAATAGTTATGTTGGTGTTATTGGTGTTGGCCGTATTGAGCGGGGTACAGTCACAGCGCATACTCCAGTTACGGTTATAGATACTGAAGGCAAAACACGTAATGGTCGTGTCCTGAAAGTCATGGGCTTTATGGGATTGAAGCGCGAAGAAGTCGAGTCAGCTCAGGCTGGAGATATTATTGCTTTTACTGGTTTAGACCCACTTAACATTTCAGATACGTTGTGCGATCCTACAGCCGTTGAAGCTCTGCCACCATTGACCGTAGATGAGCCAACGGTCACGATGACCTTTCAAGTTAATAATTCACCTTTTGCTGGTAAAGAGGGCAAGTTTGTTACTACACGTCAAATCAAAGAGCGCTTAGAGAGAGAGCTAATTCATAATGTTGCTTTGCGTGTTGAACAAACACCGGAAGATCCTGATAAGTTTCGAGTGTCTGGACGAGGTGAACTACATTTATCTGTCTTAATCGAAAATATGCGCCGTGAAGGTTATGAAATGGGAGTGTCTCGTCCTGAAGTAATCATTCGTGAAGTCGATGGGATCAAAGAAGAGCCATACGAATCTGTGACGGCAGATGTTGAAGCAGAACATCAAGGTACGATTATGGAAAAATTGGGAGAGCGGGGTGCTCAGCTCTCCAACATGGTTCCAGATGGAAAAGGACGTGTACGCCTAGACTTTACTATTCCTTCAAGAGGCTTGATTGGTTTTAGAACTGAGTTCTTGACAGCAACCCAAGGTACAGGTCTTATATATAGTGTCTTTGATCATTATGCTGCAGTGAAGCCCGGAGATTTCGGTAATCGGCTCAATGGAGTTCTAATTGCTAATGGTGTAGGTAAAGCAGTTGCCTTTGCTATTTTTAATTTACAAGAACGTGGTCGAATGTTTGTTGGTCATGGAGATGAAGTTTATGAAGGTATGGTTATTGGAATTCATTCTCGCGATAATGATTTAGTCGTCAATCCTTTGAAAGGTAAACAGTTGACTAATGTCAGGGCATCGGGAACGGATGAAGCAATTGCGCTAACGCCGCCTATTAGGATGAGCCTAGAACAAGCACTTGAATTTATCGGAGAGGATGAATTGTTAGAAGTGACGCCTAAATCACTGCGAGTTCGTAAGAAATTCTTGCTAGAGCATGAACGGAAGCGAGCTTCTCGGCTATAGTGTTAGCAACTTTTAACAATAAAGCGTGTCCTTATTGTGTATCATTAATTTTATGTGTGTAGGACTTTAGTATGCGGATTTTAGTTTTAATTGCGATTGGTTTATTACTCTATATAATTGTTGGGAGTATTTTACGCAAGAATAAACAGTCTCCATTGTCAAGTGAAAGTGCAGAAAAAATGGTATCTTGCGACCATTGCGGATTACACATTGCAGA
Organism: uncultured Gammaproteobacteria bacterium; assembly: GCA_905181885.1. Taxonomy (GTDB): domain Bacteria; phylum Pseudomonadota; class Gammaproteobacteria; order Nitrosococcales; family Methylophagaceae. The sequence continues at coordinate 348,296 of CAJIZI010000003.1, read as the reverse complement.
GAAAGAAGCGGTTTCATTAGACAATAAGTATTATTGTTCAGAGGACCACCGTGATGCAGAAAAAAAATAATATGGTATGAGAGTCCGTAAAGTCATTTAAGGCTTATAGGAAACATTAAGTGTGTTTCCTATGATCTATATGTTTATAACAAAGGCATGCTGCAAAAAGACTGTTTTATTATCTATATAATTTAGCATCAATTATTTTCTATGCAGCACATATAAAGATTGTGATAATCAACGAAAAATAATAACAGTTTAATTTTGACTAATGTTATGACTGCTTATATCCAGAGACAATTTACTTAATATTAAAGTAAATGGGGTGAATGATGGGGCTCGAACCCACGACAACCGGAATCACAATCCGGGACTCTACCAACTGAGCTACACTCACCACTATAATATGAACCAGCAAAGTACTGGTAATCATTTGGCAAGCTGGTAATTCTACGGCCTTTTTTTTTCTGGTCAAGGAAAATATTAGACTCAAGCCAGTTCTAGGTCAATTTTCTTGTCATCTAAATCTACACGTACTACTTTGACTTTAACTTTATCTGCAAGGCGATAGATTGTTTTTGTACGTTCGCCGGTTAAACGGTGTGCTGATGCATCGAATTGATAATAATCATTTTTTAATGCTGTGATGTGGACTAGGCCTTCTATGTAAATATCGCTCAATTCAACAAATAAACCAAAGCTAGTGACTCCACTAATGACGCCATCATAAACTTTTCCAACATTTTCCTGCATGAATTCGCACTTCAGCCAGTCGCTAACATCTCTTGTTGCTTCATCGGCGCGGCGACTTGCCATAGAACAGTGTTCACCTAATTGGAGCATAGACTCGTGAGAATAGTGCCATTTAGATAGTTTTTTCTTGTTGATAATATGACAAATAGCTCTATGTACTAATAAGTCAGGATATCGTCGAATTGGCGACGTGAAGTGTGCATAAGCTTCTAGTGCTAAACCAAAGTGGCCGAGGTTATCTGGGCTGTACATAGCCTGCTTCATGCTACGTAACATAACAGTCTGTAATAAATGCCCGTCGTCACGTTGGCTGGCGACCTTTAACAGTTGAGCATAATGACTAGGCTGTGGATCATCACCTCCGCCGAGTGATAAGCCTAATTCTGCTAGAAATTCTCGCAGCCCTGAGAGCTTTTCTTCTGAAGGAGTTTCATGAACTCTGAATAGGGCTGGGATCTCGTGACTTAGTATATATTGAGCTGCAGAGACATTAGCTGCGACCATAAACTCTTCAATTAGGCGATGAGCTTCATTACGTTCTCGCGGTTCAATTGCCTTTATTTTACGCTGTGAATCAAAAATAAACTGAGTTTCCGTTAATTCAAAATCAATAGCACCTCGTTGTTTTCGAGCAAATAGCATAGCTTTGTACAAACCATACATAGATTCCAAACCAGGCAATACATGAGCATATTTTTCCCGTAATGAAGCATTAGCATCAACCAATATAGCGGCAACTTCTGTATAGGTTAAACGAGCTTTAGAATTCATGACACCTTGATGGAAGGTATGTGATTCTAGTAGGCCATCAACCCCAATGACCATTTCACAGACCATGCATAGTCGGTCAACTTGTGGATTAAGCGAACATAATCCATTAGATAAAGCTTCTGGTAGCATAGGAATTACTTGGCTTGGGAAATACACTGAAGTGGCACGATCTTGAGCATCTTTATCTAATGGACTTTGAGGGTCTACGTAATAGGAAACATCGGCTATGGCGACCCACAAGCGCCATGCACCAGATTCTAATTGTTTAGCGTATACGGCGTCATCAAAGTCACGGGCATCTTCACCATCAATGGTCACTAACGGAAGATCACGAAGATCAAGCCGGCCTGTAATAGCACTTTTGGGAATGCTATCACCATAGGATTCTGCTTGCGTTAGTGCTTCGGGTGTCCAGACGTGAGGAAGTTCAAAATCACGCAAGGCAATATCTATTTCCATTCCAGGTGCAAGGTGGTCCCCGAGAATGGTTGCTACTTTACCCAGGGGCGAACGGTGCCGGCTAGGGTGAGCGGTAATTTCTATTTCGACAATCTGACCTTCTTTTGCGCCTATTAAGCTTTCAGCGGGTATTAAAATATCTTGACTAATACGACGATTATTAGGGATCAAATAATAAATTCCGGCGTCTACAAATAAGCGACCTACAATTCGCTCATTAGCATGCTTGATAATTTCAACAATAGCTCCTTCTTTTCGGCCTCTTCGATCTATACCCGTAACACGTGCAACAACACGGTCGCCATGCAGTGCAACCTGCATTTCACGTTGGTTTAGAAATAAATCTTCTCCTGCTTCATCGGGTATTAAAAAACCATAACCATCCTGGTGGCCTGTAACTCTACCTGTAATTAGGTTCATTTTAGAAAGGACACCGTAGGCATTCTTACGATTTCGTAAAAGCTGACCATCTCGTTCCATAGCACGAAGTCTTCTCCGCAAAGCCTCAATTTCATCGTCACTAGTTAAGCCTAGTAATTTACTGATGTTGCGTTGTGTGAGGGGGCGATCATTTTGATTGAGGAGATCAAGTATAAACTCACGACTCGGGATTGGATTTTGATATTTTTCAGCTTCTCGGTTTGAGTATGGATCATTTAAATTTTTGTCTGACATTGGGATGACTTACTTCCGTTTATAGTGGGTGCCCCATCGTTGTTGGCGATTTATGTGGAGGCGAACAAGAGGATAAGAGATCGTGTTGGAGGACTGATAAGTGAAAGTGGAAGTTTGATTAACCACAAGCACGACTGTCTCTTAGACGGTATAAGCTCTTAATTGTGATACTATTTTACCCCTATTTACTAGGATTAAGGTGATTTTTTCACAATATGATATTTAGCAGTCTCTAATTTTAATTTATGCCAAAGAGTGTGTTGTGATTATTTTACCGGGTAAATTGAAGATGAAAAAGCCATTGTTTTAGATGACAGGGCACTTGACCATTTATAATAAAAATACTATAAATTATATAAAGTAGCTTTGACAAAAGTTTAATTTGAGTCTTGTAAGTGTCAAAATACCATTTTTTCAGTAGTAGGTGAGGGTTGTGGTGCAAAGTACAACATATCCGCGACTATCTATTTATAAGTATTACTTTTTAAATTGAGCACTAATGCGAAATTATAATATTATCGATACCTTTGTTTTAGAGTGTGATAGAGCAATTAAAACTGTACTAGACACCCCAAAAAATAGCAGTAGAACCCAACCAGGGCATGACTTACCCGCTCCAATATTGACTGCTGAAGAAAGACAACAGGCAATAAAGTTGATGCGAGTTAATCATGCAGGAGAGGTCTCTGCACAAGCTTTGTATCAAGGCCAAGCATTGACTGCAAAATTACCGGGTGTTAGAGAAACAATGGAACAAGCCGCCATTGAAGAAAATGATCATTTAGTATGGTGCAATCAACGTCTAACCGAGCTCGGAGGGCACACGAGCATTTTGAATCCTTTGTGGTATTCCGGTTCTTTTATACTGGGTGCAGTTGCAGGAAGAGTAGGAGATAAATGGAGCTTAGGATTTGTTGCAGAGACAGAAGCCCAAGTTGTCAAACATATAGATGAACATTTAGAGAAGCTCTGCCAGGATGATACTAAAAGTCATGCTATTTTAGAACAAATGAAAATAGATGAGGCTCACCACGGCAAAGTCGCTCGAGAAGCAGGAGGCATTGATTTACCAAAGTCAATAAAGATAGCTATGTCATTAGTCTCGAAAATAATGACTGCTAGTAGTTATCGTATCTAGCAGTATGACATAAGCTATATGATGATAAATGCTGATTTGTAATAAATCTTTACGAGCTTGACAGTAGCTCCTAGAGGTTAAATTTCTTTGCTCATTAGCTTATCAGGGTTAATTTCAGTTTGAAAATCAAGGTAAGAAGAACTCTGCACGCTAACTTTGGGAACAAAACAAGATTTAATTAGAAGAATGTTGAGTTGGAATTTAGAGTGTTTCTGAGTTAATATCAGTCTTGTAGGTATTAAATAGGTATCAAGGGACAGACTATGAGCACAACAATAGATGCTAATACAATCTGGTCTGATAGGCATCAGGAAGAAACGACTAAAAATAGAATTAAACCCTGGTATAAAGCAAATATGACAAAACATCTAGATACTAAGAAAAAGTGGTACGAGGCAAATCTCAAAGAAGCTGAGTCCTCGTTTAAGGCAACACGTGCAAAATGGTATGAAGCTAATCAGCAACAGAAATCAGCAACAGTACCTTGGTATGAAGCTAACCTTGATAATAGCTTAGATGCTGAGATCACGAAAAAATGGTATGAGGCTAATTTAGAGGTTGCACGTGTGAGCCGAACTAAATGGTATGAAGCTAATTTAGACCAGTTAGTTACAGAAAAGCATTGGTATGAATTTAATGAAGAAAGAACCAGTGATACAAAAAAACATTGGTATGAAGCAAACCTAGCTACGGCAAGGATTGCTCGTGCCAACAGACCCTGGTATGAGGCAAATTTAATAGTTGACCCTCATGCTGGAGTGAAAGAAAAATGGTATGAAGCTAACATTAGCCTCGCACGAACAAAAAATATTAAGAAAAAATGGTACGAAGCTAACGTTAAAATAGCACGAGAAAAACAAAAAGATAAGTGAAGGTATTTAGCTACTCATAAGCGAGTAGCTTAAGTTCTAAACTTATTAAGAAATTTAAAAGTATACCTAAAGCTCTTGTGTCAAATGATTATTTTCTTGTAGTAATAATTCTTTATTTAATGCTAAGCATTAGTATGTCGAGTACGTAAGATGAAATTTTGAAAGGGATGAGATAGAGAGTTCTATGGCTAAAATAGAAAATTTGTTAGCAGGCTTTAAAGGTTTCCAGAAGGAATATTTTGAAGGTGATAACCGGCTTTATGCCAGTATGAAAGATGGACAGCCGGCAAAGACATTAATGATAGCCTGTTGTGATTCGAGAGTAGATCCAGCTATTTTGACTGGTTGTAACCCTGGTGATTTATTCATTGTGCGGAATGTGGCTAACCTTGTACCACCCTGTGAGGATGATGGGCATTATCATGGTACTAGTGCTGCCTTAGAATTTGCGGTTAATAGTCTAAATGTAGAAAACATTATAGTTATGGGGCATGCTAATTGTGGTGGAATTAATGCGCTTTGGGAAGGTCATGGTGGCGAGTCATCACAATTTATACAGCCTTGGGTCTCTATTGCTAAGCGTGCAAAAGATAAAGTAAAACTAGAATGTAACAACCTATCCCCAGAGAAACAATTAATCGCATGTGAGCAAGAAGCTATTTTAGTATCATTAGAAAACTTATTAAGTTTCTCTTTTATCAAAGAGCGAGTCGAGCTGGGTGTGCTCAGCATTCATGGTTGGTATTTTGATATTAAAGGTGGTGACATACTTACTTATGAACCACAGCAAAATAAGTTCATCTCAGTCAGTTAATCGAGTGGTGTGTTGCTACCTAGACCAATAGCATTTTTGAGCTGATCAAAGAAGCCGGGATCTTTAGCTAAAGTTACACTAGGGGTAGGTTCTTTAGTTTCCGGGCGCTTATTAGAGGCGGAAGCGACTTTTTCTTCAATAATTTCATCTTTACCTAAACTAATAAAACGCTTTAGCAGACTGGACTCTTTTGAATTGAGTTCTTGAGCTGAGTTTTGAATCTTACGAGAGCTCATAGAGTCGACAATATGGTCAATAAAACTTGCCGATTTTTTCGGTATGGGAACAGGTCTATTATTTAAAAAATCACGTTTATGCTGTGAGGTATTCTCATCAGGCTCAACTTCAATTCCTATAGTTTTTTTCATTTCACTGAAGAAACTTATCTTCTTATCGGTGAAGGGAACAATAACGTTACTATCGATGCGCAAGACTGGAATTAATTCATCGCCAGTGGCTGTCCGTGTATCCCCTGTGAGGTAATCTAATTTGTCCTTCTTAAAATAGATAGTGATATTACGTTGCTCTCGAAGACCATTACCAGGTCGAAAGCTGTAGAGATAGTCCCAGCGATCGGGATTGAAGGTGTCTATAATGAGTGGAGTGCCCAATACATATGAGACTTGGCTCTTGGACATATCTGGTTTTAGCTGACTGATCATCTCTTGTGTAATATAATTACCCTGTTGGATATCAATACGATAAACCCCTGGAGTTTTATAGCTACTACAACCACTAATCAGAAGGATTAGAAACGAAAAAGTGTAAATGATGACGATTTTCATTTATATTTAACATCTTAATTAATTACCAAACTGTGATGATACGCTAATCACTCAGTTTCGACGAGGCATCTTTATGAGTATGGAACGACAAGATCTAAAAAAGGCAGGCCTAAAAATCACTTTGCCAAGACTCAAAGTCCTAGAAATATTAGAAGTCTCCGAGCAGCGTCACATGAGCGCAGAGGATGTTTACAAAGCATTACTAGAAACAGGCGAGGAAATAGGTTTAGCTACGGTATACCGTGTACTTACACAATTTGAAGATGCAGGTTTAGTATCTCGCTTAAGTATTGATGGTGGTCATGCGGTGTTTGAACTGGAAGATGGTATACATCACGACCACCTTCTTTGTGTCAGCTGTAACCAGATAGAAGAGTTCGTTGATGAAGTTATTGAGCAGCGCCAGCGAGCGATTGCGGAAGATAAAGGTTTTAAAATGACAGAACATAGTTTATATATTTATGGTGTTTGTAAACGCTGCCAAGCAGAGAAGAAAATACTATAGCTTAGGAGGTGTCTGTTCGAGCATTTCCTTTGCATGAGAAAGCGTTTTCTGTGTAATAGTGACGCCGCCTAACATGCGCGCAATTTCTTCAATTCTCTGTGGTTGACTTAGTTCAAGCAGCTCAATGTGTGTTGTATTTTTCAATTGCTTTTTACTAACCTGGACTTGTCGATGTGCTTGTGCTGCGACCTGTGGAAGGTGAGTAATACATATAACCTGTTGCGTACTAGCCAGTTGACGTAAATGTTGGCCGACTATTTCTGCGATACTTCCCCCTATACCAACGTCAACTTCATCGAAGACCAAGGTTGGGACACTACGTGTACCTGCTGTTACGACCTGTATCGCGAGACTAATACGAGCAAGTTCCCCTCCGGAAGCCACTTTCCCTAGATCGCCCGGAACTTGTCCAGGGTTAGTAGTTACGAGCAGTTGAACATGATCCGCACCTGTGTCATTGAAACTACCATTTGCCATTGGCATAATGACAAACTCAACACGTCCACCTGGCATTGCTAATTGTTGGATTGTAGCTGAGATTTCCTGTGCAAGTGGTCCAGCAGCTTGTTGACGCATGTGACCAATTTTCTGGCATAACTCAAGACAGATACTTTCTTGTTGGACAAGCTGTTTCTGCAACTGAGTGTGATGCTCATCACGATTTGTGAGTTGTGATAATTGGTCGCAAAGGAGGTTGTAATGTGCGGGTAATGCCTCTACCTCTATATGGTGTTTGCGTGCAATGGCATGCAAAGCCGATAGTTGATTTTCAACTTCGGATAAGAGATCGGTATCTAGTTCGCCGCTATCAAGATACTGTCTCAATTCACTAGCAGCCTCGTCAAGTTGTAAGGCAGTTGAATTGAGGACTTCAACGATATTAGCAAACCGAGGTTCTATATTTGCAAGAGCCTCAATATTTGATAAGGCCTGAGTAATGTGGCTATATGCTGCACCCTCTTCTTGGTCATAAAGTAAATGCAAGCTGGTTTGAGCTGTTGTCATCAACTCGGAGGCATGAGCTAATTTTTTCTGTGAATTAATTAGCTCTCTAACATTACTTTCACTTAAATCTAATGGCTCAAGTTCATTGATTTGGTACTGCAAAAGTTCAAGTTGAGCTATGTGTTGCTCTGATTGAAGTTCTTGCTCAGCCACAGTACGTTTAAGAGTCTGCCATTGGTGGTGAGCAACGGCCAGCTTAGCAAGGAATGGTTTAGTTTTTGCGACGGTATCGAGGAGTAAACGCTGAGTATCGCTACGAATCAAGGACTGATGTGCATGCTGTCCATGAATATCAATGCTATTTTCGCTAATTATTCGTAACTGGCTTAATGGTACAACGCGTCCGTTGATATAGCCTCGAGAGGGACCTTCGCTGGAAACGGTCCTTCGAAGATGACATTGTTTTTGCTCGTCTAGCTCTTGTTCAATAAGCCATTGCTGAAGCGCTATATTGTTAGTGATATCAAAGCTGGCTTCAATTTCAGCACGGTCACATCCATGGCGAACCATATTTGAATCTGCTCGGTCACCTAAAACGAGGCCCAAAGCATCAACCAAGATAGACTTTCCAGCACCAGTTTCACCAGTCAACGAGGTCATCCCCTGTTCGAAGCTGAGTGTAATATCATCGACGACAGCAAGGTGGCGAACGCTTAAGTGAATCAACATGTTAATTTCCGGCCCCATTCTAATTTTGCTCTCAAAATAGAATAGTGGTCGTGATCTTCAAGATGTAAAAGTTTGATGGTGTTGGGTGCGCGCTCGATACGAATAGTATCTCCAGGTTGAATAATATGGCCTAGGCGACCATCGCAAGTGGTCATACAGCTTCCCACAGTTTTATCACTTAGCGTAATGTCGATGATACTATTTGCGGCTAAGACTAGAGGGCGATTACTTAATGTGTGAGGACAAACCGAAGCTAATACCAAGGCATCCGAATCAACATCAAGAATAGGGCCTCCGGCAGACATAGCATAGGCTGTAGAGCCTGTAGGAGTAGCAACGAGGATACCATCAGCCCGTTGACTATTTAGAAAGCGCCCATTTATAAAAGTTTCAAATTCGATCATATGCAAACTTTGATTGGCATGAATAACGACATCATTCATGGCTAAGCCGATGGGTTTATTGGCATTATTTATTGTTGCCTGCATTAAAAAACGAGTGTCTTCGCGATATTTCCCAGCAAGGATCTGAGATAATTGACTGTCTAATTTATCTAAAGTGACATCAGCAAGAAATCCAAGTCGACCTACATTAATGCCCACTAAAGGTAATTCACTACCGGCCAGAGCACGCGAAGCCGAGAGTATTGTTCCATCACCACCTATTGCGATTGTAAGATCACAATGTTGTGGGAAATCAGAAATACTAATAACTTCTAAGTCAGTTAAAAAACTCAGTGGTTCGTTAATAACCATCGATAAGCCGCGTGCATTCAAGAACTGACACACCTGAACAACCGCATTCTCGAGAATAGGATCATCCTTACGGATAAACAGGCCAATATATTTAAATGGTTGAGGCATAGTGTGTTAAAAAACCTAATTTTGTGCTGAAGTGGGACTTTACACTTCAACAGTTGTAGAAGATGGAAATTTTATTTTATATACTTTCAAATGTGATTCTATCGCAATAATTCCATCATGACAGCCATAAAATGCTAAAATAATTGAATTTTAGTAACTTTATATCTAAGGAACAACAATGACGATCGAACGTACAATTTCTATTATTAAACCTGATGCAGTAGCGAAAAACGTAATTGGTGATATTTACACACGTTTTGAAAAAGCGGGTTTGAAAATTGTAGCGGCAAGAATGATTCACTTAAGTCAAGAGCAGGCTGAAGGGTTTTATTCAGAGCACAAGGAGCGCCCATTCTTTAGCGCATTAGTTAGTTTTATGATTTCTGGTCCAGTTATGGTTCAAGTTTTAGAAGGTGAAAGTGCCATCATTAAAAACCGTGATCTGATGGGTGCTACGAATCCATCCGAAGCAGATGCAGGAACCATTCGTGCTGATTTTGCGCAAAGCATTGACGAAAATGCAGCGCATGGCTCTGATTCAGCTGAAAGTGCGGCACGTGAGATTGCTTACTTCTTTACTGAAGATCAAATGTGCGCTCGAACTCGATGAGGCAAGGGTTATACATCTAATGGCACCTACAAATCTATTAGGTTTAGATCTCGCAGGTCTGGAAGGGTTTTTCACTGAGATTGGCGAGAAGCCCTTTCGTGCACGTCAGTTACTGCAATGGATACACCAGTATCGAGTTGTCAATTTTGAGGATATGACCAATCTCAGTAAAACATTACGTCAAACGCTGTCAGAGAAAGCAACACTAAGCCTCCCAGAAGTTTTACATGAATATATTTCAGTTGATGGCACTCGAAAGTGGGTTATGCGGCTATCTTGTGGCAATGCAATTGAAGCGGTATACATTCCTGAAGGTGATCGAGGGACACTATGTGTTTCATCACAAGTAGGCTGCGCTTTAGCCTGTACTTTCTGTTCTACTGGTGCACAGGGATTTAATCGGAATTTAGAAGCGAGTGAGATTATTGGGCAATTATGGTTAGCAAACAAGTATTTAGGTAAGGATCCAAAGGGGCGGCGAGTAGTCACTAATGTTGTCATGATGGGAATGGGTGAGCCACTAGCTAACTACAATAATGTGATAGCTGCGATGAATTTAATGCGTGATGATTTAGCCTATGGGATCTCATGGCGAAGAGTGACATTGAGTACTGCTGGAATGGTGCCAATGATAGATAAATTGCGTGAAGACTGTCACGTTAGCCTAGCGGTGTCATTACACGCCGCAAATGATAAGTTGCGTGATGAAATTATTCCTTTGAATAAAAAATACCCGATTGCTGTTTTATTAGATGCCTGCAAACGATATGTTGAAGGGCATCAGCGCCGTCATATAACAATAGAATATGTTTTACTAGCTGGGATCAATGATTCGGAAAAAGACGCCCGTGATTTGATGCGGATATTGAAAGATTTGCCGACTAAAATAAATTTAATACCATTCAATCCATTTCCAGGTACTAATTATACGTGCTCATCTAAGAAAGTGATTGCACGTTTTAAACAGCAATTGCTTGATGGAGGGTGTATAGCAACAGTGCGCAAAACACGTGGCGATGATATTGTAGCTGCCTGCGGTCAGCTTGCTGGTGAAGTACAAGATAAAACGCGTCGGACGCAAAGCATTAATAAAACAGAGGCTATTCCAGCCTGATGAAGAAGAACTACTAATTTAAAATAGTCCAAACGAGAATAACATAGCAATTATCGATTGAAATTGACCTCTAAATCAAATTGCAGTGAGACAGTGATGAAAATGATTGTAAGAGAATACAGATAGTGAGTGGAACAGAGCACAACATCGTACGCAGAAAGTCACGGCAAGTGATGGTTGGTAATGTTGCTATCGGTGGCGGTGCACCTATAGCAGTTCAAAGTATGACTAACACAGAAACTTGCGATGTAGCATCAACAGTGGCCCAGATTTTGGCGTTAGAAAAAGCTGGTGCCGATTTAGTTAGGGTATCAGTTCCCACAATGGAAGCAGCTGAAGCATTTGGTAAAATAAAGCAACAAGCAAACTTACCACTTATTGCTGACATTCACTTTGATTATAAAATAGCGCTGCGGGTGGCTGAACTTGGGGTGGATTGTTTAAGAATAAACCCTGGTAATATCGGGCGAGAAGCTCGGGTAAAAGCTGTAGTAGAGAGTGCAAGGGATCATGGGATCCCAATCAGAATTGGAGTCAATGCAGGCTCACTAGAAAAAGATTTGCAAAAGAAATATGGTGAACCGACACCTAAAGCTTTAGTGGAATCTGCAATGCGTCATATTGATATTCTAGACCGTTTAAACTTTCCAAACTTTAAGGTAAGCCTCAAAGCATCAGATGTTTTTATGACAGTCCATGCATACCGACAACTGGCCAATCAGATAGAGCAACCTTTACATTTAGGTATTACAGAAGCAGGCAGTCTTCGCTCTGGGGCTGTAAAGTCGGCTATTGGTCTGGGCATGCTATTGTCAGAAGGCATTGGAGATACCATTAGGGTATCGCTAGCAGCCGATCCCGTTGAAGAAGTCCGTGTGGGTTTTGATATTTTAAAAAGTTTGCGAATTCGTAATAAAGGCATTAATTTAATTGCTTGCCCGTCTTGTTCACGACAACAATTTGATGTTATATCAACTGTTAATGCACTTGAAGCACGACTGGAAGATATCACCGAGCCTATGGATGTTGCGGTTATTGGTTGCATAGTCAATGGGCCCGGCGAAGCTAAGGAAGCAGCTATAGGTATAGCGGGTGGCTCACCAAACTTACTTTATAAAGATGGTAAGCCAAGCCATAAAGTTGAAAAGGAGTTTCTAGTGGATGAACTTGAGAGAGAGATTAGAGAACGAATTGCACGCCAGAAAAATACTGTACAACAAGATAAAATCATACCTATAAAGGAAATAAGTTAATCGTGGCAGATACTATTCGCTCTGTTCGGGGAATGAATGATATTCTTCCGGATGTAACGCCTTACTGGCAGTCTGTAGAGACAACTGTAAATGAGGTGCTTAGTAGTTATGGCTACCAAGAAATTCGCTTTCCTATAGTTGAAAAGACGGCTTTATTTTGTAGGTCTATTGGTGAAGTTACTGATATTGTTGAAAAAGAAATGTATAGTTTCGATGATCGTAATGGAGAGAGTCTAACGCTTAGGCCCGAAGGTACAGCTGGATGTGTGCGTGCTGCAATGCAGAATGGCTTACTCAACCAAACTCAACGGTTATGGTATCAAGGGCCAATGTTTCGTTACGAACGGCCTCAAAAGGGTCGTTATCGTCAATTTCAGCAAATTGGTGTTGAAGCATATGGTTTTAAGGGACCTGACATTGATGCTGAAATGATTTTGATGACAGCAAGATTATGGAAGCAATTAGGCTTGACGGGATTGAAGTTGCAGATAAATTCACTGGGTTCAACGGAAGCACGCCTAGCATATAGAGAAAAATTAATTAACTATTTTGAATCACATCGGAGTCAATTAGATGAAGATAGCCAACGTCGTTTGCATAGTAATCCTTTACGGATCCTAGATAGTAAAAGCCCAAAAATGCAGAGACTTAATGATGGTGCTCCTAAGTTATTAGACCACCTTGATAAAGAGTCGGAACAAGAATTTAGGGCACTTTGTGAAGCGCTTGATGCCGTCGGTCTCAGTTATGAAATAAACCCGCGTTTAGTTCGTGGTTTGGATTATTATGGTAAAACAGTATTTGAATGGGTTACAGAGCACCTCGGCTCACAGGGAACAGTCTGTGCTGGCGGACGCTATGATGGATTGGTAAGCCAGTTGGGCGGAAAAGCAGCGACAGCAATTGGCTTTGCAATTGGCTTAGATCGTTTAATTTCCTTATTGGAAGCTATGGATGCTTTACCTAAGGTCGAAACTATCGATGCGTACTTAGTAGCTGTTGGTGATAATGCAGCTAGGCATGCTTTATTGCTGGCAGAACATTTACGCGATCAGGTTCCTGATTTGAAACTGATTACTCATTGTGGTGGTGGGAGTTTTAAGAGTCAATTTAAACATGCAGATCGCAGTGGTGCTACGTGGAGCTTGATTTTGGGCGACGATGAAATTAACAAAAAAGTCATTGGTGTAAAAGCGATGGCAACAGGAGAACAGGAAACAGTTTCCTGGGATATGTTAGCAAATTATTTACAATCATAAAAAATAGAAGAAAAATATGACCCCTTTGAATACACCTGAATGGCAATCTTTAGACCGACATTACACGGACCTCAAATATGTCTCCATGCGAGATGAGTTTGCTCTAGACTCAGGTCGTTTTGAGAGGTTTTCACTAAATAGTGGCGAACTCTTGCTGGATTACTCAAAAAACCGCATCACAAAGGAAACTATAGAAAAATTAATTGCTTTGGCAAAATCATTAGGTTTATCCGACTGGATAGAACGAATGTATACGGGCGAATCAATCAACACAACAGAAGGACGTGCTGTTTCACACATCGCCCTGCGTAACCGTAGTAATAGACCAATTAAAGTTGATGGTAAGGATGTCATGCCAGCCGTTAATGCTGTGTTGGCCCAAATGAAGCAGTTTTGTGATCAAGTTCATCAAGGTAAATGGTTGGGTTATACAGACAAGCGTATTAGTGATGTTGTCAATATTGGTATAGGAGGTTCTGATCTGGGGCCTGCAATGATATGCGAAGCATTAGAACCTTATGCGATAGCCGGTATGAATGTTCATTTTGTTTCAAATGTCGATGGCACAGACTTAAGTACAACCCTTGAAAAACTAAGCCCAGAGACAACACTTTTTATCGTAGCATCCAAAACTTTCACTACTCAAGAAACCTTGACTAATGCACAGTCAGCAAGAGCTTGGTTCCTGCGAGCTGGGGGGGTGGAGGATATTGCAAAACATTTTGTTGCAGTCTCTACCAATGCTGATGCAGTAGCAAAGTTTGGTATCAATACTGATAATATGTTTGAGATATGGGATTGGGTAGGTGGCCGTTACTCTCTATGGAGCGCGATAGGTTTACCTATTGCATTATATGTAGGGATGGAGAGTTTTGAGAGACTACTGGATGGTGGTCATGAAATGGACAATCATTTTAGAAAACAACCATTCGAAAACAATATGCCGGTAATTATGGGTTTGTTAGGAGTTTGGTATGTTAATTTCTTTGGTTCACAAACCCATGCAATTGTTCCTTATGATCACTCCCTAACGCGTTTTCCCAGTCATATGCAGCAATTGGATATGGAAAGTAATGGAAAGCTTACCAATAGGCAAGGGCAGCGTATAAGCTATAGTACAGGCCCCGTTATATGGGGTACGCCCGGAACAAATGGTCAGCATGCTTACTTTCAACTAATTCATCAAGGGACTCAACTCATCCCAGTTGATTTTGTCCTGCCAGTTAACAGTCACTACCCTGAATGTGATCATCAATCTATTTTGCTTGCAAATGGCTTGGCTCAATCAGAGGCTCTAATGAAGGGGAAATCTGCTGAAGAAGTTCGCACTGAATTAGTTAATGAAGGTTATGAAGGCGAGGCGTTAGAGGCTTTACAGCCGCACAAGATATTCCCAGGAAACAGGCCCAGTAACACACTTATATTTCCGAAATTAACGCCTGAAATGTTGGGGCAGCTGGTTGCCTTATATGAACATAAGGTATTTGTTCAAGGCGCAATATGGAATATTAACTCTTTTGATCAGTGGGGGGTTGAACTGGGAAAACAACTAGCAAAGGCTATTGTGCCTGAGCTACAAAAAGACGCTGACATATCTGGTCATGACAGTTCAACAACAAGCTTAATTAATTTGATTAGACAGTTGACCAAGCGCTAAGGAGTCGGGCAAAACTAAATATATTTGGCTTTTTAGCACTAGAGTTAATAGTTAAATTAATCATAGGGGTGGACCAATTAATGACTGATTTGGAGAAGTTAAAGTACGCAACAACTCATGAATGGGTTCGTCTGGAGGAGTCTGGAGAGCTTATGGTTGGTATTAGTGAGCATGCTCAGAATCTATTGGGTGATGTCGTTTTTGTGGAATTCCCCGAGTTAGGTAAGTATATTAAAGGCAATGAGGGTTGTATGTTGTTGGAGTCTGTTAAAGCAGCATCCGATATTTATATGCCTGTCAGCGGTAAAATAACTGCATTAAATATAGCTTTAGAGGACGAACCAGAATTAATTAATCAAGATGCTTACGGTGCAGGATGGTTATTTAAACTAGCACCAGAGAACACTATTGATATTGAAACCTTGATGTCATTGACTGAGTATGAAGAGTCACTGAATGAATAAGTCCAATATAGACAGATTAATCAAGCCAGATAAATAGCACCTAAAATAACAGCACGACGAGACCCTGTAACAGATGGCAAATTACCAGTCTTTCGGTTAAGTGTACGATAAGCAAGCCATGCAAAAGCGGTTGCTTCAACCCAGTTGGGATGAAGACCTAATCGTTCCGTACTCAGAACGGCTTTATTTTTTAATAATCGTTGTAAACTCTTCAAGAGATGTTCGTTATGAAACCCACCCCCGCAAACATAAACTGCCTCAACACTGCTGCAGTAGTGCAAAATATCAAGGCTAATAGTGTGGGCTGTTAATTCTAGTAATGTAGCTTGAACATCTGCGGTGAGTAAGTTTTTTCCAAAGGGTTTTAACTGATGTTCTAGCCATTTGAGGTTGAAATATTCACGCCCAGTGCTTTTCGGGATTGGCTCATGAAAATAAGGGTCCATAAGCATCTGTGCTAACAAGCCATTATGGCACTGCCCGCTAGCTGCCCAGTTGCCATTGTCGTCGTAAGGTTTCCCTTGGTGTAGCAAACTCCACGCATCAAGCAAACCATTCCCAGGCCCAGTGTCAAAACCCAGAATAGGGTGTCTTTTATCAAGTAAAGTAATATTGGCAATACCACCAATATTAATAATAGCTCTTGGCTGTTCAGGGTCAGAAAAAAAGTCAGCATGAAATGCAGGAACAAGTGGGGCACCTTGCCCTCCTGCGGCTATATCACGCTGGCGAAAGTTTGCAATTGTAGTTATACCAGTTAACTCGGCAATGACATTGGGATCACCAATTTGTAGGCTAAAGGGTGTTAAGCCATTGGGAGAGTGAAATAGTGTATGTCCGTGACTACCGATAGCCGATATCATACTTGATGATATATTTTGCTCATCTAAAACTTTCTGGATCATTTTACCGATAAATTGGCCTAAGGTTACATCTAGATGTCCTAATTCTTTTAAGTGAAATTTTGGACTGTAAATAGCTGATTGTAGCTGCTCATACAACTCAATTGGAAATGAAAATGTTTTAGCAGCAATAAGCTCACAGCTTGCTACGCCTGTAAAGTCAACGATAACGACATCGACACCATCTAAGCTCGTCCCTGACATTACACCAATGAAATAGGGCATATATCAGCCTTTATTTGCTTTGAGCAAGGGAAGTGCTGCCTAGAATGTCAAGCTGAGTAATAAGTGGAGTAGCTTGTGCTTTGAATTGTGCGCGATATTTTTTAGGTAAAGACTGAGCTTTCGGTAATTTAACAGTTAATGGGTTTCTATGGGTGCCATTGACTCGAAATTCATAGTGTAAATGAGGACCAGTGGCTAAACCACTGCTGCCAATATACCCAATAGTTTGTCCCTGTTTAACACGCTTTCCTGAGCGGATACCTTTTTTGTAGCGGGACATATGAGCATAGAGTGTTGTGTATTTTCCACCATGAGACAAAATTACAGTTCTGCCATAGCCACCCTTTGTGCCCATGAAATCTACTTTGCCATCACCTGTTGCTAAAATAGGTGTGCCTTTTTTAGCTGCATAATCAACGCCACGATGGGGACGGTTAGTTTTTAATATTGGATGTTTTCGGTTAGGGTTAAAACGAGAACTAATTCGTGATAATGGAACTGGTGTTCGATTAAAGGTTTTACGCATGCTATCACCATCTGGAGAATAGTAGCGGCCTGAGCCCGTGCTATCAGCAAAACGTATGGCTCGGAAAGTTTTGCCACGATTAGTGAAGTCAGCAGCTAGGATGTTGCCATCATTGACTTTCTTGCCATCGATGAAGGCTTCATTAAGGATAAGTTTAAAGTGGTCCCCTTTTCGTAAATCAAGCGCAAAATCAATGTCCCAGCCAAAGATATGAGCCATTTCCATTACAACTTTATCTGTTAATCCAGCTGTCAGACCAGCTTCAAATAATGAGCTATCAATTCTACCAGTGATTTGTTTTTGTATTAAGTCGACTTCAAGCTTGATTGTATCCGCATAATAAACTTGATTTACCTTCCGAACATGAATGGTTTCTATCGGGTTAAGAGTAACTTTTAAAGCCTCAAGTGAAAGGGTTCCATCTTTTTGCATTAAAGTGCCGAAACGGAGCACTTGACCGGGCTTGAGATTTAATAGGGGAGCAAGAGCTTTTTTATCAAGTTGTGTAACAAGGTAAACATCTCTGGCATTTAAACCAACACGTGGAAAAATAAGGGATAAGTTGTCGCCAGACTGAACTGCCACTTCATCCCAAGCTAAGAAAGAAGCTTTAGCATCATCTAAACCTTTGACAATCTTTTGGTGAGGAACCTCTTTAGTATTAACTTTTTTTACTAATGTAGAATTTGAACTCGGGGCAAAAGGCTTAGTAAAGTTCGGTGAGTTAATAAGTGAGGGAGGGTAGGAAGCAGAAGTGTTTTTTATTGCTATACCAGGTAAGTCAATAACTAGAGAGCGAGGCGTATTATCTTGTGTGTCTGGGGAAGAGGAAAAAAATAGAAAAAAGCCAATTATAGATAGCACAACAAGTCCACCAATATAGGGATGCTTAATAAACATAACCGTAGTATCGGATACAAGTTTTATATGGTTGACCTGTCTGATTAATCGGTTTCGTTTCATCGAAGACTCAAAGTTGTAGCAATACCGGGCATTCTCGCAGCATTTCTATGAGAATGGAAGCCTTTGTTTATGTTGATTATGATACTATTCTGGCCAGAAGAATTATCAAATTGGAGAAAGTTATGGTTCCTGTGAAGGTAGCGTTGGCGGAAATTCAACGGGGAGCAGAAGAAATTTTAGTTGAAAGTGAACTGATAGAGAAACTGGAGTCAGGGCGGCCTCTTCGAATAAAAGCGGGATTTGACCCAACAGCGCCCGATTTACATTTAGGCCACACGGTACTGTTAAATAAACTAAAGCAATTCCAGGACCTGGGACATGAAATATTATTCTTAATTGGTGATTTCACCGCAATGATTGGAGATCCGACAGGAAAAAATGTTACTCGTAAGCCTCTAACAACAGAACAAGTCAAAGAAAACTCTAATTCATACAAAGAACAGGTTTTCAAAATTCTAGATCCTCAAAAAACAACAGTTGTTTTTAATTCTCATTGGATGAATTTGATGACATCCTCAGATATGATCCGTCTTGCTTCAAACCACACGGTAGCTAGAATGCTAGAAAGAGACGATTTTGATAAGCGTTATAAAAATGGGCAATCTATTGCTATTCATGAATTTCTTTATCCTTTGATACAAGGTTACGATTCTGTTGAACTAAATGCGGATGTTGAATTAGGTGGTACAGATCAGAAGTTCAACCTACTGATGGGCCGTGAGTTACAAAAATCTTATGGTAAACCCCAACAATCTATTTTAACGATGCCAATTCTAGAAGGTTTAGATGGCATACAAAAAATGTCGAAATCATTGAATAACTTTATAGCAATAAATGATAGCCCTAAAAATGTTTTTGGTAAATTGATGTCTATTTCAGATGAATTGATGTGGCGCTACATCAATTTATTAAGCTTTAGGACTGTTGTTGAAATTCAGAAATGGCGTGATGATGTTGCTGGAGGTAAAAATCCAATCGAAATTAAAAAAGACTTTGCTGAAGAAATGGTTGAGCGATTTAATGATACTGCAGCAGCAAAACAGGCACGAGAAGGTTTTGAAAACCAGTTCAAAAAAGGAAAAATCCCAGAGGACATACCTGAAATAAAACTAAGCACTGTCAAGGAAGGGATCCCAATTGCAAACGTACTAAAAGATGCGGGCCTTACAACTAGCACATCTGAGGCAATTAGAATGTTAAAACAAGGCGCAGTGAAAATGGACAGTCAAAAAATTGATGATCGTAGTCTTGTCATAATGAAGGGCGAAGGTCATATTTTCCAAGTAGGTAAACGAAAATATGCTAAAATATTTGTTATTTAGTTCAAATAACTAGATGATTCAAAACTAGCTGCCACATTACCGTAACAGCCAAGAAGTAGTGCGACGAAGGAATATTTTAGGTTTTAAGTAGACCTGATTATATTTTATTGTTATTATTTGTGAAATTTCTGAATCGTACCTCTCCCTTTGAATGCACCTTTAGCGTGCACAATACTATCCACATAAATCCCCCTTTTTAGGTAATACATGAATCTAACTGATCTGAAAAAGCAGTCCGCTGCCCAACTGATGGAACTTGCCATCTCAATGAAGCTCGATGGTTTAGCTCGTAACCGTAAACAAGATTTAATTTTTGCTATTGTTAAAGAACATGCAAAAAATGGTGATGAAGTCTACACAGAAGGTGCGCTAGAGTTGTTGCCTGATGGATTCGGTTTTTTAAGGTCTCCAGAAGATTCCTATGTAGCAGGTCCAGATGATATATATGTTTCTCCGAGTCAAATTAGACGCTTCCATCTTAGAACGGGAGATACTTTAAAAGGTAAAATCAGGGCACCAAAAGATAGCGAACGCTATTTCGCACTGATAAAAGTTGAAGAAATTAATTTTGAAAAACCTGAAAACTCTAAGAATAAAGTTCCTTTTGAAAATTTAACCCCATTATTTCCAAACGAACGTTATTCGCTTGAACGAGGCAACGGCAGTACAGAGGACTTAACTCCACGGATTGTTGATCTGGCATCTCCAATTGGTAAAGGTCAACGAGGTTTGATTGTCGCACCACCAAAATCAGGTAAGACAATGATTTTACAGTCAATAGCGCAAGCAATCACTGCGAATCATCCAGATAGCTATCTAATTGTATTATTGATAGATGAGCGTCCAGAAGAAGTGACTGAAATGCAACGGTCCGTTCGTGGCGAGGTGGTATCGAGCACATTTGATGAGCCGGCTACACGCCATGTACAAGTTGCTGAAATGGTAATTGAAAAAGCAAAACGATTAGTTGAGCACAAACATGATGTCGTCATATTGTTAGACTCTATTACCCGCTTAGCGCGGGCTTACAACACCGTTGCACCATCATCAGGAAAAGTTTTAACGGGTGGCGTTGACGCCAATGCATTACAGCGTCCAAAACGTTTCTTTGGCGCAGCTCGAAATATCGAAGAGGGTGGGAGTCTTTCAATTATTGCAACTGCCTTAGTTGAAACAGGTTCTCGGATGGATGAGGTTATCTTTGAAGAGTTCAAAGGGACTGGTAATATGGAACTTATGTTGGAACGTAAACTAGCTGATCGTCGTATCTACCCGGCAATAAACGTCACACGTTCAGGCACACGTCGTGAAGAGCTTCTTACCAAACCTGACGACCTGCATAAACTTTGGTTGTTGCGTAAGCTATTAGCTCCAATGGAGCCTGTTGATTCAATGGAATTTCTGATGGAAAGGTTAAAAGCTACTAAGACTAATGTTGAATTCTTTGATTCGATGAAACACGGTTGATCGTAGATAAAGTAGAAGCACAAAAGAAACTTCCGTCGGCAATATTTATCATGGGTCCGACGGCGGCCGGTAAAACCGATCTTGCGGTCAGTATAGCCAAAGATTACCCAGTTGAGATTATTAGTGTTGATTCAGCCTTGGTATATCGTGGCATGAATATTGGCACAGCTAAACCATTGCCAAAAGTTATTAAAAAGTATCCTCATCATTTAATTGATATTCTGGAACCAACAGAGTCATACTCCGTTGGGAATTTTCGCCAAGATGCACTGGCATTAATGCTTGATATTACATCAAGGAGAAAGGTTCCATTGTTAGTCGGGGGGACGATGCTTTATTTTAAAGCGTTGCAATACGGTTTAGCCGATTTACCCTCAGCTGATCCTATTATAAGAGCGCGTCTTTCCGCAGAAGCATCAGACAAAGGGCTACTCCACCTGCATAATCGTCTCGCAGAAGTTGATCCAGCATCGGCTAAACGGATTCATAAAAATGATCCTCAGCGCATACAACGTGCTCTGGAAATTTATGAATTATCAGGTAAATCTCTAACCGCACTAACACAAGCCCCAGAAACTCTACTTCCCTACCAAGTTACTAAAATTGTTTTAAGTCCGTTTGATAGAAAAATTCTACATCAAAGAATAGAGAAGCGATTCCGAATGATGATGGGGAATGGTCTGTTGGAAGAAGTTACTAATTTATATGAATCATATGAAAATCATAATGAATTAACTTCATTGAGAGCTGTGGGATATCGTCAGGTATTAAAATATCTGAGTGGTGATTATGATCTAGAGACATGTATAGAAAAAGCCATCATCGCTACAAGGCAAATGGCAAAAAGACAGTTAACATGGTTAAGGGCTCAAAATGATACTATATGGTTTGATAGTGAGGATAGTCTCGTACAGGCACAAGTGACATCATACTTAACACGCAATATATCAGAGTTAAATAACAAGGCTTGATGATATCGATACTTCTTCTAAAATGATTATGTAGAAACACGATGATTCATATGGGCAAAAGCTAATAAATATGTGGAGAAGAATAATGATTAAAGTAAAATTATTACAAGACTCTTTTTTATCTGACTTAGCGAGTAAAAAAGTGTCAGTATCTATTTATCTTGTTAATGGGATTAAACTGCATGGAGCAGTTGAAACCTTTGATGAAAGTGTCATCCTTTTGAAAAATTCAGTTAGTCAGATGGTTTACAAGCATGCAATTTCAACAATTGTGCCAGTTGAAACATGATGATTAGAGATAAGATATTTAGGAGAAGTGTGTTTGTTTGATCGTCCTAGTAGTAATGCAGCATTTGATGTATCAGAAAATAAAGAGGCTGTTGTTCTTGTTCACTTAAACTTTAACGATATTAACTTTGATGAATCTGAAAAAGAGTTTATCGAGCTAGTTAATTCAACTGGTGCGAAAGTAGCGACTATTGTCCATGGTAAACGAAGGGTGCCTGATTCTAAGTTTTACGCTGGTACAGGAAAAGTTGATGAAATTCGAGAAAATGTAATCGCTTCCGGAGCTACTGTTGTTATCTTTAATCATGAATTGTCGCCAAGCCAAGAACGTAATTTAGAAGAAAAAATTCAGTGTAGGGTGATTGCTAGAACAGGACTTATCCTTGATATATTTGCTCGAAGAGCTCGCTCTCATGAAGGTAAGCTACAAGTCGAGTTAGCCCAACTCAAACACATCTCAACGCGTTTAGTTCGTGGTTGGACGCATTTAGAAAGACAAAAGGGTGGTATTGGGCTGCGTGGCCCTGGTGAAACACAGCTAGAAACAGATAGGCGTTTACTAGGCCACCGTATTAAATCCCTTAAAAAAAGACTCAGTAAAGTTCGTTCACAACGAGAGCAAGGGAGACGCTCAAGGCAAAGAGCTGATGTCCCGGTAGTGTCTTTAGTTGGCTACACCAATATGGGTAAATCAACATTATTCAATCGAATGACAAGTTCAGACGTTTATGCAGACGATCGACTATTTGCGACCTTAGACCCAACACTTCGCCGTTTAAAGTTGATGAAAACACAAGGCTTAGTTATGGCAGATACAGTTGGGTTTATAAGAAAGTTACCACATGATTTGGTGGAATCATTTAGTTCAACACTGGAAGAAACGCGCAGTGCTGCTTTGTTATTGCACATAGTTGATGCTGGATCATCAGAAAGGGAACAATTGTTGGAACACGTCAATGAGGTACTACATAAAATAGGTGCGGATGAAGTACCACAAGTAATAGTATGTACTAAAATAGATCAGACAGATGGTCGTCAAGCAAGAATTGACCGAGATGAAGATGGCCGAATCTGGCGTGTTTGGTTATCAGCGCAGACAGGAGAGGGTATTGATTTGTTGAGACAGGTTTTATTAGAAAACTTTCCTGAAGAGTCTCCGTACAGAGAAGAATGATAGAATGCGAGGAAGTTTAAAGGTTCTAATGGTAAATGGAATTATTATGAATGGAACTTTCACGTCAAATCTATAGACAAATTTGTGTAATAGTTAAAGTTACAACTAATCAACGGTTCCATAATTACTATTATGTCCGTAAAATAAACTTTTAATATTTATTAATCTGAAATTTTCTCAGCTTGGAGTGCTAAATGGCTTGGAACGAACCTGGTAAAGGTGACAAAGATCCGTGGGGCGGTGATCGTAATGATCAAGGCCCACCCGATATTGATGAAGTGGTACGTAACATGAAACGTAAATTAGACGGCATTTTTGGAGGCTCTTCACCTGATGGGGGTGAGATAACCAATGCTGGGCCTGCCGGGATTGGCCTTATTTTACTTGTTGCATTCCTTGTTTGGATATTATCTGGCATTTACATCGTGGATCCTGCTGAAAGAGGAGTTGTTATCCGTTTTGGCGCATTCAATGATGTGACACAACCCGGCCCACATTGGCATATCCCATATCCAATTGAAGCAGTTGAAGTAGTTAACGTTGAGCAAAGTAGGAATGCTGAGATAGGTTATCGTTCTAATACAGGTCGTGCTGGAAGTACTATACTTTCAGAATCACTTATGCTTACCAAGGATGAAAACATCGTTGATTTAAAAATTGCTGTGCAATACAAAATTAAAGATGCAGAGGCCTACTTGTTCAATGTCAGAAACCCAGATTTAACGCTTCGTCAAATGACAGAGAGTGCGGTTCGCGAGACTGTAGGCCAATCTGAAATGGATTTTGTACTGACAGAAGGGCGAAGTGCCATTGCAGCGAGTACTGAAGTTTTACTGCAATCAATGTTAGATTCACTTCAAACAGGTTTAGCCATAACTAGTGTCAATATGCAAGATGTTCAACCGCCTGAGCAAGTTCAGGCAGCCTTTGCGGATGTTGTTAAAGCTCGTGAGGATGAAGTTCGCCAGAAAAATGAAGCGGAAGCGTATGCAAATGATATTGTACCAAGGGCTCGTGGTGCGGCGTTTCGTTTAGTGCAAGAAGCAGAGGCTTATAAAAAGCAAGTTATTGCAAAAGCTCAAGGTGATACCAGTCGTTTCTTACAGGTGATGAATGAATATGAGAAAGCACCAGAAATAACCCGAGAGCGCTTGTATTTAGAGTCAATGGAGTCTGTTTATACGCAGAGCCAAAAAGTTATGATTGATGTTACGAAAGGTAGCAACAATATGTTGTACCTTCCACTTGATAAAATGAGGAGCATGGGTGCAGCGCAGCAAGATAAAATGAATCTTGGCAATGTGAATACCTATCCTGCAAGTAACAATTCATCAACGAAGAGCAATCAAGCACCAGTTGATTCACGTACTAGAGGGGGCCGATAATATGTCTGCTCGTACAAACATAATTATTTTCATGGCGCTTGCCGCTTTTATTCTAGTCAGTTCAGCAATTTTTTTCGTGGAAGAACGCGAAAAAGTTATTTTATTAAGATTAGGCCAAATTGAACGTGCGGACTATGAACCTGGTATCCATTTTAAAGTACCATTTGTCAATAATGTTAAACGTTTTGATAGCCGAATATTGACGTTAGATGCCACACCAGCACGTTATTTAACCGGTGAAAAGAAAAATGTATCAGTTGATTCATTTATTCTCTGGCGTATTGATAATGAAGCTGTTTACTACCGTTCAATGGGCGGTGATGAAGCGAGAGCTCAATCACGTATTTCTCAAATCATCAAAGATGGCTTACGCGGAGAGTTTGGTAAACGTACTATCCAAGAAGTTGTGTCAGGAGACCGTACTTCAATGGTTTCCCAAATGATGTTTGATGCTAATAAAGTTGCAACTAAGTTTGGTATTGAAATTGTTAGTGTACGAATAAAGCGTATCGACTTACCGAGTGAAGTAAGTTCATCTGTTTATACTCGTATGGAAGCTGAACGTGAAAGAGTTGCCAAAGAGTTACGATCTCAAGGTGCTGAAGAATCTGAAAAAATTCGCTCTGATGCGGATCGTAGGCGGACAATTCTTTTAGCTGATGCAAATCGTGAAGCGGAAATACTGCGCGGTAATGGTGACGCAAGTTCAACAAATATCTATGCTCAAGCATACCAACAGAATAGTACGTTTTATTCACTTTATCGTCGCCTCACGGCATACGAGAATATTTTTGATAGTGATGACATGTTAGTTATTGAGCCAAAAGGTGAGTTCTTCAATCACTTTAAAAAATCGACTAAATAATACAGAGTGAATGAAGCATTACTTGAAAGTCTGTTCATAGCAACAGCATTGATGTTAATTATTGAAGGTGTAATGCCTTTTATTGTACCTGCAATGTTTCGTCGTACACTGAGTAAAATGATGGGTATGAGTGATGAGTCGCTTAGAGGTATAGGTCTTTTCAGCATGTGTTTAGGTCTAACTTTATTATATTGGGTACATTGATTAAATGAGTCATACAGAACCTTGGTTCCTGCCTGAAGGAATAGATGAAGTATCGCCTGAGGATGCTGCACGTCTTGAGCAGTTAAGACGTGAGTTGATAGACCGTCTTCAAGGATGGGGTTATCAGTTAGTTACTCCCCCAATAGTTGAATACTTAGATGCTTTATTAACAGGCCCAGCTAAAATGTTGGAGTTACAGACATTTAAATTGATTGATGAAATGTCTGGTCGCTTGTTAGGTATTCGAGCAGATATGACCCCTCAAGTGGCACGAATAGCGGCACATAAATTACGCGATGAGCAAGGGGTTTTAAGGCTGTGCTATATAGGTAGTGTTTTGAAAACACTACCTGTTTGTCAGGGTACGTCACGAAACCCTACTCAGCTAGGTGCAGAGATATATGGGCATACAGGTGTTGAAAGTGATCTAGAGATATTGCAATTGATGGTAGAAGCTTTGACTATTATTGGACTTGATTCGAACATAGTCATTGATATTGGACATGTTGGCATATATCGTGGTTTAGCTGAGCAAGCGGGTTTAAGTACAGAGCAAGAACAGGCGTTGTTTAGTGCTCTACAACGAAAAGCGTTACCTGAAATTGAAAAATTATTATCGGAATATGCATTATCTAAGGATAGCACCTCGATGCTCTTAGCCTTGTCAGAATTAAATGGCGATATGGATGTATTGCTTAAAGCTGACCAAGTATTAGAAAAAGCGACTGGTTCAGTAAAAGAAGCTTTGAAAACACTCAAAGATATTGCAAGTATGGCTAGGCAGCGCCTGCCTAAAATGGCGGTTAATTTTGATTTGGCTGAACTTAGAGGATATGACTACCACACTGGGCTGGTCTTTGCAGCATATCAATCAGGTTCTGCACGGGCATTAGCCATGGGCGGTCGTTATGATGGTATTGGTGAGGACTTTGGGCATGCTCAGCCAGCAACAGGTTTCAGTTTGGATTTAAAAGATATGGTTGCCAACTGTGCTATTAAGTTTAAAGAGGATGAAGCTATAACAGCACAATGGACTGACGATACTGAACAACATGACATGATTCAACAGTTGCGTGAAAATGGTGAAATAGTGGTGTACCTCTTATCTGGCAGCCCTATAAGCACTAAAAAAGTATTAGTAAAACAAAGTAACCACTGGGTAGTGGTTGAAACAGGAACAGAGATACGTGGCTAAGAATATAGTAGTAATTGGTTCTCAATGGGGCGATGAGGGAAAAGGGAAACTAGTAGATCTGCTAACAGACAATGTCTCTGCCGTAGTTCGTTTTCAAGGTGGCCATAATGCAGGCCATACTCTAGTCATTGACGGTAAAAAAACTGTTTTACATCTAATACCTTCAGGTATCTTACGGGAGCATGTTGAGTGCTTAATTGGAAATGGTGTAGTTCTCTCACCTGAAGCTCTTTTGAGAGAAATGTCTGAACTGGAAGGTAATGGTATTCCGGTTCGAAAACGTCTTAAGATAAGTGCTGCATGTCCTCTAATTTTGCCTTATCACATTGCACTGGATCAAGCGCGCGAACGCCGCCGTGGTAAAGCTGCAATAGGAACAACAGGCCGTGGTATAGGACCTGCATATGAAGACAAAGTAGCACGTCGTGGGTTACGACTGGGTGATTTGATAAATATAGAAACCTTTGTGAGCAAGCTTGAAGAAGTTATGGCCTTTCATAACTTTTCGCTCATAAATTATTACCAGGCTTCACCAGTGAGCTTTAAACAAGTCCGTGATGATGTTTTATCTATGCGTGATGTCATGCTACCAATGATTGCAGATATTCCACAACTGCTTGAAGAGTATTCTAAAGCCGGTGAAAATGTGATGTTCGAGGGTGCACAAGGTGCATTATTAGATATTGACCATGGTACATACCCTTACGTGACATCATCTAATACCACTGCCGGTGCTTGTACTGCTGGTTCTGGTGTGGGTCCATGTCATATTGATTACGTGCTTGGAATAACAAAAGCTTATACAACACGTGTTGGTGCCGGCCCATTCCCATCAGAGTTGTTTGATGAAGTAGGCTTGCATTTGGCTGAAGTTGGGAATGAAAAAGGGTCTACGACTGGACGAGATAGGCGTTGTGGCTGGTTAGATATGGTTGCCTTGAAACGAGCATGCTGGATAAACAGTATCACGGGGTTATGTCTGACTAAGCTTGATGTCTTAGATGGATTGGACACGATTCGTTTGTGCGTGGCTTATCAGCGTGATGGTAATGACATTGACGTCTTACCACTTAGTGCCGAGGAGTTTGAGGGCTGCGTGCCAAAGTACATAGATATGCCAGGTTGGTCAGAGTCAACCGCCGGGGTTACTGATTATAAATCGTTACCACTTAATGCGCGTAACTACATTGAAAGAGTGCAAGGCTTAGCAGGCGTGCCGATTGATATTATATCAACAGGTCCCGATCGTATTGAAACAGTAATAAAACGCGATTTATTTAGTCTTTAATAAAAAAAGTCTATTTGTGTAATATGCTTGAGTTAACTGCAGCATAGATTGACGAATAGTCAGTGTTAGCTAGGCCTTGTTCTAAGGTTTTATTTAGTAGTTCATTAACGCCTTTCAGGGCACAAGTTTCTATTCCAAGATTTTTAGCTACGGTTAAAAATAGCTCAATATCTTTAGCGAGGTGCTTAGTAGGGAAGTTGGGCTTACTAAAGTCACTATTGAGCATGCGGTCGAGTTTTTTATCAAAAGTTGGTGCATAGAGTGCACTTTTACGTACCACAGACATAAACTGTTCAATATTAACCTGTTCTTTTTCGATTAAAGACAAGCTCAAGGAAAAACTTGCAGTTAATCCTGCAATTAACTGATTCATAGCTAATTTTACAGTAGAAGCTTGACCTGTTTTCCCAAAGTAGCAGGGTTTTTCCCCTATTAGGTTCAATAATGGCAGAGCGGCACTAAATACATCATATTGACCAGCAGTCATTAAGATAAGCTTACCGCTCCTAGCTTCAGGTAAGCTGCCTAAAACAGGACATTCCAAATAAAGGCCATTTACTTTATGCAAGCGTTTAGCAATAGCCCTAGACTCGTCGGGTGAAATGGTACCCATTTGAATTAGAATTTTTCTATTGAAAGTAGATGGTTCTATAGTATCTAAGACAGTATTAATCGCACAAGCATCGCTTAAAAGTAGCAAAGAAATATTACTGTTATCAATAGCGTGTTGCGCAGATGTAGCAACAGAAGCACCGAGTTCTTGGAGTAAATGTGTCTTATCTTGGGTTCGATTATATAGTGTCAAAGACTGTTGTTTTGCTAGCAAGCGCTCTCCCAATGCTTGCCCCATCAGGCCGGTTCCAATTATGGCGATATTCATTGTATTAATTTTCCATTTTATGGTTAGTGAATCTATAACTGCCTATATAGATGACTTGTGTAGAGTGGGTTAGAATAGTAGCTTATATTACAGTAGAAGCAGGGGAAGATTGTGTACAAGAAAAACATGACCATCGCTGGGTTTGATGATGAACTATTTGCTGCGATTGAGTCCGAAAATCAGCGCCAAGAAGATCATATCGAGTTAATCGCTTCAGAAAATTACACAAGCCCTCGAGTTCTGGAAGCGCAAGGTTCTTTATTAACGAATAAATATGCAGAAGGTTATCCTGGCAAACGCTACTACGGTGGTTGTGAGCATGTTGACAAAGCTGAGGTGCTAGCTATAGATCGTGCTAAAGCCTTATTTGGTGCAGATTATGCGAACGTACAACCTCACTCAGGTTCTCAAGCTAATGCAGCTGTCTATCTTGCTTTATTAGAACCCGGAGATATGATTCTTGGTATGAGTTTGGAGCATGGTGGCCATTTAACCCATGGTTCAAAAGTTAGCGCGTCAGGTAAAATTTATAATTCTGTTTCTTATGGTATCAATACTGAAACTGGTGAAATAGATTATGATGAAGTTGCAGCAAAAGCTAAGGAGCATCAACCTAAACTTGTAATTGCGGGTTTTTCTGCTTATTCACGAATAATTGACTGGCAACGGTTTCGTGAGATTGCTGACTCAGTAAGTGCATATTTACTTGTTGATATGGCGCATATAGCAGGTTTAGTCGCTGCTGGTGTGTATCCCAGCCCAGTACAAATTGCTGACGTAACTACTACCACTACACACAAAACATTGCGTGGTCCGCGTGGTGGTTTGATTTTAGCTAAATCAAATGCAGTGATTGAAAAGAAATTAAATTCGGCTGTGTTTCCAGGATATCAAGGCGGTCCCTTGATGCATGTGATTGCAGCAAAGGCTGTGGCTTTTAAAGAAGCGATGCTGCCTGATTTTAAAATCTATCAGCAACAGGTAATTAAAAATGCACAAGCTATGGCGGAAGTATTTATGACGAGAGGCTATGATGTCATATCTAAAGGTACTGACGATCATTTGTTTTTAGTGAGCTTTATTGATGCTGGCCTGACGGGAAAGGATATCGATGCTTGGTTGGGAGATGCCCATATCACGGTTAATAAAAATTCTGTTCCAAATGATCCACAGTCTCCCTTTGTCACTTCAGGAATACGTATCGGAACCCCTGCAGTCACAACCCGTGGTTTTAACGAGCAAGATTGTAAGGTTTTGGCGGGTTGGATGTGTGATGTGATTAGCAGTGGTGGAGATGAGGCTGTTGTTAAAAGTGTCAGAGAGCAAGTGAAAGGCATTTGCCAAATACACCCTGTTTACTCATAATCAGTCCTTGATGGGGAAAGTTAGTATCTATATTGTCTGCGCAATGGCGCATAGACAAACTAAAGGGTTGTAATATATGCGTTGTCCATTTTGTGGTGCAGATGACTCAAAAGTTATCGACTCTCGCCTTTCAGCTGAAGCTGACTCTATCAGAAGGCGAAGGCTTTGCACTGATTGTACCGAACGCTTTACTACCTATGAAACAGCTGAGCTAATCTTACCTCGGCTGATAAAGCGCGATAAATCCAGAGCTATATTTGACGAAAATAAATTACGAGCAAGTTTCCTTAGAGCACTTGAAAAAAGACCAGTTAGTATTGATGCTGTCGATAGTGCGGTAAAAGGAATTATCCATAAGTTGAGAGCCACAGGAGAGAGGGAAATTCCTAGCCGACTAGTTGGTGACTGGGTGATGGATGCATTACATAAACTAGATGAAGTTGCTTATGTTCGCTTTGCATCAGTTTACCGAAGTTTTCAGGATGTTAATGCCTTTCGTGAAGAAATTGAACGAATGGAAGGTCTTTCAGATCCTTTATTAAAGGAGTAGGTCTATGCTTCAAGTTATTCTTTCAAACTACGCCTTTGAACAGGAATGCATCCAAGCCACCAGAGAGAATTGGTATAGGAAATGCACGAGTGAGCCGGTTGGAACTGATAATAGTTTTCATTTTTGTGAAGTACGTAATTAGTATTTGATGTCACAAGAATCATTAATGGCGCGAGCATTATTATTGGCCGAGCGAGGGGTCTTTACTACAGCACCAAACCCAAGAGTAGGGTGTGTAATTGTAAAGAATGAAGTGATAATCGCCGAAGGTTGGCACCATAGAGCGGGTGAGGCCCATGCGGAAGTTAATGCTCTATTGCAGCTTAATCAAAGAGAAGCAAATGGTGCTGATTGTTATATTACTCTTGAGCCTTGTAGTCACGATGGCAGGACGCCGCCCTGTTGTGACGCCATAATTAAAGCTGGTATTAAACGCGTGATTATCGCTATGAAAGACCCAAATCCCATGGTGGCAGGCCGTGGTATCGAAAAGCTTAAACAGGTGGGTATTGTAGTTGTTCTTGGTGTGTTGGAAGAGCAGGCAGAAAAGTTAAACCAAGGGTTTTGTCAACGAATGCGAATGGGTAGGCCATATATTCGAAGTAAACTAGCAATGAGTGTTGATGGTAAAACAGCAATGGCCTCAGGCGAAAGCCAATGGATCACCAGTCAGGATGCGCGGCAAGATGTGCAAAAATTGCGAGCACAAAGTTCAGTAATACTGACAGGCATTGGCACCGTATTAACTGATGACCCAAGTTTGAGTGTCAGGCCAGGAGATTGGTATCCTCAGGGGGAATTGGTTCGTCAACCACTAAGAGTCGTCATTGATAGTAATTTGAGAATACCTCTTAATGCTAAGATCCTTAATTCAGAAGCCGAGACGTTGGTTGTGAGTATAAAGCCTTCAGATAAAAAGGGGGTGAACGTTATGGTCATCCAGGCTGACAGAGGACATGTTGATCTGAAAAAGCTAATGAATCGGTTAGCCGAACGTGAAATAAATGACGTTATGGTCGAAGCTGGGTCAAAACTCAATGGGGCGTTGGTTCAAGCAGGCTTAGTTGATGAATTAGTTATTTACATGGCGCCTAAATTATTGGGTGATAGTGCGCAAGGTCTGTTTCATCTGCCAGCTTTACAAAAAATGTCACAGAACATAGCGTTAAACATTACTGATATTCGTGCCGTAGGTAGTGATTGGCGTATCACAGCTTCTCCGATATACGGATGAATCTCTAGACATTTGAAATATCAATAGGAAGAATAAATATGTTTACGGGTATTATTGCTGCGCTTGGGAAAGTAGTCGCTGTCAAAGCAAAAGGTGGAGATGTCCGCCTGGAAGTTGCAACTCAGAAGTTGGAATTAAATGATGTTAAGTTGGGGGATAGTATTGCGGTCAATGGTGTCTGCTTAACTGTAATTTCTATGCAAAGTGACAGCGTATATTTTGATGTATCAAAAGAAACACTGGAGCGAAGTAGCATAGGGACAGCTAAAGTTGGTTCAGAGATAAATCTAGAAAAAGCATTGGCAGTAAGTGACAGGCTCGGTGGTCATTTTGTTAGTGGCCATGTTGATGGTATGGGTGAATGTATAAAAAGAGAAACTTCCGCACGTTCAATTATATTTCAGTTTAAAGTACCTAGTAATTTAGAACGTTACATAGCTGAAAAAGGTTCTATATCTATTGATGGTGTTAGTTTGACAGTTAATGGAGTATCAAAGGATATTTTTGAGGTGAATATCATTCCGCATACATTAGAAGAGACTATCATTAAAGATTATCAAGTTGGTACACGTGTAAATTTAGAGGTGGACTTGATTGCTCGGTATTTAGAACGACTGGTACCTGGAGAAAAAAGTAATGTTACACAGGATAAATTGCTCAAACACGGGTTTTTGAAATAATGAAATTAAATACAACTGCTGAAATTATCGATGATTTTAAGCAAGGCAAGATGGTTATCATCATGGATGATGAAGATAGGGAAAATGAAGGTGACCTAGTCATGGCTGCTGAATGTGTGACGCCTGAAGATATTAACTTCATGGCGCGCTTTGGCAGGGGCTTGATTTGTCTTACATTAACAGAACAACATTGCAAAAAGTTACGCTTGACGCCAATGGTTTCAGATAACCAAGCTGCTTATGCCACAAACTTTACAGTATCTATTGAAGCTGCAAAGGGTGTCACAACAGGGATATCGGCATCTGATCGTGCACTTACCATTCGCGCTGCAGTTAACCCAGAAGCTAAAGCTGAAGATATAGTTCAGCCCGGACACATTTTTCCATTGAAGGCGCAATTAGGTGGGGTATTAACTCGGGCAGGTCATACTGAAGCAGGATGTGATTTAGCACAATTGTCAGGAAAAGCACCATCAGCAGTGATTGTTGAAATTCTTAATGAAGATGGCAGTATGGCTAGGAGGGCAGATTTAGAAAGCTTTGCTGAGTTCCACAAACTAAAAATTGGCACTATAGCGGACTTAATTAGTTATCGCTTAGAAAATGAGATGACCATACAACGCTTATCACGATGTCACATGCCAACAGAGCAAGGTGACTTCGAGCTTGTTAGCTTTCAAGATACAGTCAACAGACAAGTTCATCTTGCGCTTGTCTATGGCGATATTAAAACGGAAGAAGAGACACTAGTTAGAGTTCATATGGCGGATCCTTTAAACGACTTATTAGGAGCTACACGAGACACAGTGCATTGGCCTTTGGATGAGGTGATGGCTGAAATCCAACGAGTAGGTAAAGGTATTCTCGTCGTCTTAAGACAGCCTCAACAAAACAAACGTCTAGCCGATAAAGTCGAACTTTACCAGCAGCAAGACAGGAGTGAAATATTAACCGGCCCCAAAGTGGGTTGGGATATGCGTACTTTTGGTGTTGGTGCTCAAATATTGGCAGAGCTAGGAGTTAAGAAAATGCGTGTAATGGGTACGCCAACAAAATTGACAGGATTATCTGGTTTTGGCTTAGAGTTAGTAGGTTATGCCAAAGGGCCACAAGAAGGTTGAATAATAAGCACATCATGCTGGTCGTGGGAGAAGCCTCTGGAGATGCGCATGCCGCGCGAGTTATTACAGAGTTAAAAAAGCAGTCACCTAACACACGAGTCAGCGGCATTGGTGGCGATAATCTACGTGCAGCAGGCATGAACGTTATCATCGACTTTTCAGAGCTTGCAGTTATGGGCTTATTAGAAGTACTAAAGCGATACCGATTCTTAAAAAAAATCTTTGACCAAATGGTTGAGTTGTTAAAAACAGAAAAGCCAGACTTATTAGTTTTAGTAGATTATCCTGGCTTTAATTTAAAACTAGCTAAAGCAGCCAAAAGACTATCGATTCCGGTGGTGTATTACATCAGTCCAAAAGTATGGGCGTGGCGGAAAGGTCGAGTAAAAACAATCAAACAAGTTGTGGATGAGATGTTGGTGTTGTTTCCATTTGAATTACCGATATATGAGGAGGCGGGTGTCTCAGTCAAGTGTGTTGGTCATCCATTAATTGATGCGGTTCAGAGAAAATTAACAACCGAACAAGCCAAAAAAAAACTGAGATTAGATGAAGGTCATAAAGTCGTGGGTTTATTTCCTGGCAGTCGCCTCAGCGAAGTTGAAGTGCTACTGCCCTTGATGATTCAAGCAGGTAGTAAACTATATGAGAACGATCCTGATCTCCAATTTGTTTTACCTATCGCCCCTGGTCTGGATGCAACTATATTTACTTCTATTTTAGCTCATGCGCTAATACCAGTTCAAGTTGTTTCCAGTGATTTCTACGAACTAACATCAGCCTGCGATGTAATTGTTGCAGCTTCAGGAACGGTGACGTTAGAAATAGCTTTGTTGAATGTGCCGCACTTTATTTGTTATCGAGTATCACCGTTGACTTATGGAATCATGAGTCGATTAGTAAAAATACCCTATGTCGGATTATGCAACATTATTACGGGTAAGAAGCTAATCACTGAAATCATACAAGATGAAGTTACTGTCGACCGCTTAGAAGAAGAAATACATGATAGGTTGACGCGAGACGATAGCCAAGTTGTCGCTGCAAAGGTTGGTCAAGAAGTTCGTTTATCACTAGGACCAGCAGGTGGAGCCTACAATGCAGCTGAGCAGATTCTCGTGAAGTTAGCTCAATGATTTTAAATAGGGAGTATTCGACTGGATATATTGCTGGGATTGATGAGGTGGGACGTGGCCCTTTGGCAGGGCCTGTTGTCACTGCAGCAGTTATTCTCGATCCAAATAGACCGATATTAGGCCTAGCAGACTCTAAAAAATTAACAGAAAAGAGTCGTGAAATTCTCGCAGCTACTATTAAGCAAGATGCATTGGCGTGGGCAATTGGTAGGGCAGAACCAGAAGAAATTGATCAACTTAATATATTACAGGCTACTTTATTAGCAATGAAAAGAGCAGTTGAAAGTTTGAGTATAGTGCCGAGCCATGCGTTAGTAGATGGCAATCAAGCACCAAATTTAATGTGCCCAGTGACTACTATTATTAAGGGAGATCAAACGGAACCTGCTATTGCAGCAGCATCAATTATAGCGAAAGTGTCCCGTGATAAAGAAATGATATTAATGGAAGAGTATTTTCCGGGCTATGGTTTTGCAAAACATAAAGGCTATCCAACAAAAATGCATCAAGATGCTTTAATGAAATTGGGAGTGTCAGAGATTCATCGCCGCTCATTTAAGCCTGTACAACTGGTGATAGAGGCTCACAATTTATGAGGTCCCAATGGAATATTACGCATTATTTTCAGCGCTGTTAATTAGAGTAGACATGCTATGATAGCTATTAATGTCATTTTTAAATAAAATTTTTCGACGACGTCCTGCGATGGAGTTAAGCGAAGAGTCTGAACATCAACAGATACAAGATGCTATGCCTTTGGTTGTGCCTAGAAGCGATCATACTTTGTCGCGTTCTCAGGTAAGCTCCCAAGCCTTAAAAGTACTGTATGGTCTCAACGATGCCGGTTATGAAGCCTACTTAGTTGGTGGTTGTGTACGTGACCTTTTACTGGGTCATGAACCCAAAGACTTTGATGTCGCCACCAATGCTTCACCTGAGCAGGTGAATCGTTTGTTTCGTAAAAGTCGTCTGATAGGTAGGCGTTTTAAACTAGTTCATGTCGGCTTTGGTAGAGATGTTATTGAAGTTGCTACATTTAGGGCTCCACCTGAAGCAACACAACATATTGATGAGCAAGGTAAGATCGTTCAGGATAATGTCTTTGGGTCATTAGAACAGGACGCGTGGCGTCGTGACTTTACGATCAATGCCTTGTATTACAATATTCGTGATTTCTCAATAGTTGATTACACTGGGGGTATTGCTGATTTACAAGCAGGTAAAATACGCCTAATTGGTG
This sequence comes from uncultured Gammaproteobacteria bacterium, assembly GCA_905181885.1. Lineage (GTDB taxonomy): Bacteria > Pseudomonadota > Gammaproteobacteria > Nitrosococcales > Methylophagaceae. The sequence goes on along the minus strand of CAJIZI010000003.1, from coordinate 311,649 downwards.
ATGTTGAAACACGGTACCGTGAAGATCCAGTGCGCATGTTGAGAGCCTTGCGCTTTGTAGGGAAGCTAAATCTTAAGCTTGATGAAAACACTGAACATCACTTGCCTAAACTAGCAAAGCTATTAGTAAATATTCCTGCTGCACGCCTATTTGATGAGTGTTTGAAACTTTATTTGTCAGGTAATGCGGTGTCAACTCATAAGTTGCTTGTGCAATATGGCATATTCGATTTTCTTTTTCCCGAAACTGGCAACATATTGAAGACAGAGCCCGAAGGATTAGCTGTGAAGTTACTCAATAGAGCATTAGAGAACACGGATAAGCGTATTGAAGAATCAAAACCAGTAACACCAGCTTTTTTGTTTGCGGCTATCTTATGGGGTCCTGTTGCGAAAGAATGGCAACAGAATCAGGACCATAATATTCCCGCCATACCGGCCTTACAACAGGCAGCAATAAATGTTATTTCAAGGCAAGTGCGGCGAGTAGCTATTCCCAAAAGATTTACGTTGGTTACGAAAGATATCTGGATAATGCAGATAAGGTTAAATATGCGACAAGGCAAACGTGGATATAGGCTCTTAACGCATCCCAAGTTTCGTGCAGCCTATGATTTCTTACTACTTCGTGTTGATTCAGGAGAGCCTTATGAGGATTTAGCTCAGTGGTGGACAACTTTTCAATTTTCTACAGAAGATGAGCAGCAAAAAATGGTAACTGCCTTAGCACCAGATAAGCAAAAAAAACGTCGGCGGAGAAGAAAGCCTAGCGTTAAGAAAGTAGCTGAAAATAAAACGTAATGCGTGTTTTTATAGGTGTAGGTAGCAATATAGCTGACCCTGAAAATCAGGTTCATTCCGCGCAACAAGCACTAATGACATTACCAATGACACGGTTCGTAGTATGCTCATCAATGTATAAAAGCCCACCAATGGGGCCACAAGATCAGCCTGATTATATTAATGCTGTCACAGAGTTAGAAACGTTATTATCACCACATGACCTACTTGATTGCTTACAGAAAATAGAGCAGCAGCAAGGGCGAGTCAAAGGACGGCACTGGGGCGAGCGGACAATAGACTTAGATTTGTTATTATATGGTGACGAACTGTTAGCAGATGCTAGGTTAAAAGTACCACATTTAGGAATAGCCCAACGCGCCTTTGTGCTTTATCCTTTAGCAGAAATTGATGCTGATATTATGATCCCCGGTATAGGGTTAATCACAAATCTATTAGCAGAGTGTCCACGAGACGGTTTAGAACGGTTGATAAGTAAATGAATGTAAAAACAACATTACCACATCGTTATATTGTTGTTGAAGGCCCGATAGGTGTGGGGAAAACCCATTTAGCTAATCGCCTGGCTTCAAGCTTTTCAGGGACAACATTGCTTGAAGAACCAGAACGAAACCCTTTTTTAGAAAAGTTCTATACTCACCCCCGTCAATCTGCTTTGCCAACACAGCTGAGCTTCTTAATGCAACGTATTAAGTTAAGTAAAAACCTACAGCAAGATGATTTGTTTAATGATTTGCAAATCTCTGACTTTATGATTGATAAAGATCGAATATTTGCTCAAATCACTCTAGATGATGATGAGCTAGCTTTGTACAACATGGTTTATGACAATTTAACAATGCAAAGTCGTAAGCCTGATCTAGTTATTTACTTGCAAGCACCTCTAGCTGTTTTAAAAAATAGAGTTTCACAACGTGGAATAAGCTACGAACAACGAATTGAAGATGGTTATTTGCAACGTTTAACTGAAAGTTATGCCGATTTTTTTCATTACTATGAAGCTTCACCATTGCTAATAGTTAATGCAGAGCAAATTAATTTAGTAGACAGTGAGCAAGATTATGAGAATTTAATTAGCCAAATTAATCTTAGTCATAGTGGTCGTAATTATTATAATCCACTACCCGTCATGGAAAAGCCAAAATGAGTCGCCTAACATTAACGCAATTGAGGCAGATGAAAGCTTCAGGTGAGAAAATTGCAGTATTAACTGCTTATGATGCTAGTTTCAGTTTGATACTTGAGGAAGCAGGTATAGACGTCATATTAGTAGGTGACTCTTTAGGAATGGTGATTCAAGGCCAGGAAAGTACTTTGCCGGTGACTGTTGATGAAATAGTTTATCACACGCAAAATGTAGTACGAGGAAGTGGGGAGGTCTTTGTGATTGCTGATATGCCCTTTATGAGCTATGCCAATAATGATCAAGCGATCGTTAACGCGGCACTATTAATGGCGAAGGGGGGCGCACAAATGGTTAAGTTAGAGGGTGGGTCTGTCAATATTGATATAGTAAAAAAATTGGTAGAGCGTGGTATTCCAGTTTGTGGCCACCTTGGGTTATTACCGCAATCAGTTCATCAAATAGGTGGCTACCGTATACAGGGCCGTGATCCAGAGCAGGCGAAAATTTTGGTCGAAGAAGCTAAACAGCTTGCACAGGCAGGTGCCGGAATGCTGGTATTAGAATGTGTGCCGGCATCCTTAAGCAAACTAATCACAACGGCTGTTGATATTCCAGTGATTGGGATTGGTGCTGGTGGAGAGTGTGATGGTCAAGTTCTAGTACTGTACGATATGTTGGGTATTACTTCAGGAAAACGGCCTCGTTTTAGTCAGGATTTTCTAATCCAAGGGAAAGGTATTCCTGCTGCAATCTCAGATTATGTAAAAGCAGTTAAATCTGGTGAATTTCCGAATGAAGACCAGCAATACTAATGGATAGAGTAACATCGCTCCGAGACTTGAGACAAAAAGTCCTATCATGGCGTCGAAAAGGGTTGAAGATAGGGTTAGTTCCAACTATGGGGAGCCTACATACAGGTCATTTATCTCTGGTAAAGCATGCTAAAAGTAGGGCTGACAAAGTGGTTGTCAGTGTCTTTGTAAACCCCCTCCAGTTTGAAGATAAAACAGACTTACTTGCCTACCCGAGGACACTCGAAGCTGACATAAAAAAATTATCTTCAGTAAATTGCGATATGGCTTTCACTCCTGATGTCGACACGATTTATCCGAACGGGATGAAGGGCCAATCTAAAGTGACTGTTCCCACCATAGGTGAAAGGCTATGTGGTCACTATCGTCCTGGTCACTTCGAGGGAGTAGCAACAATTGTTAGTAAATTATTTAATATGGTTGCACCGGACAGTGCAGTTTTTGGTGAAAAAGATTATCAGCAATTATTGCTCATCAAAAAGTTGACGCAAGATCTTAATATGCCTATTGAAATTATCGCTAGTGAAACTTATCGTGAACAAAGTGGCTTGGCAATGAGCTCCCGTAATCAATATTTAAGCAGCGATGAACGAATGATCGCTGCAGGAATTTATCAAATGTTACAGACTGTTAAGCTGCAACTTCACCAAAGTGAACAAAGCTATACGGAGCTTTGCACTGAGGCAAAACAAGTTTTAAAAGAGCGTGGTTTTGCTCCAGAGTATGTGGAAATTTGTCGTGAAAGTGATTTAATGCCAGCAAATCATCAAGACAAGGCTCTTCGTATTATGATGGCAGTAAAATTGGGAGAAACGAGGCTTATTGATAATATCGCTTGTCACCTTGATTGATATCAGGTAAAAAGCGATAATAGGCCAATTTCTACTATTACTAACTGTATATGCAACTAACGTTATTAAAAACAAAATTACATCGCGCTTGTGTAACACATTCTGAGCTGGAATATGAGGGGTCATGTGCTATTGACAGCGACTTATTGAAAGCAGCAGGTATTAATGAGTATGAGCAAATACAAATTTATAATGTCACCAATGGTGAACGCTTCACAACATATGCAATAAGGTCTGAAGCTGGATCTCGGATTGTTTCAGTTAATGGTGCAGCTGCACACAAAGCAGCTCCTGGTGATCGTATTATCATCTGTGCTTACGCAAACTTAGATGAGGTTGAAGTGGCAAACTTTAAGCCTACATTAGTCTATCTTGATGAAAATAATGTCATAACACAAATGCGTCACTCGATACCTGTACAGGCTGCTTGAGCTTACATTGCTTCTATTTTAGCCGGCAAGGTTTCGTGGCATTTTTTAAATTTCTTACCGCTACCGCAAAAGCAAAGTTCATTACGTTCTAATTTTAAAGGGGGTAGCTCTTCTCCATCGAAGTAGAACCATTTACCTTCAATCAATACAAATTTTGAACGCTCGTGCTGTTGTGCTATTAGGCCATTTTCAAGACGGTAAGCGACAAAATCCACGTAAGAAACCTCATCACCAGCATCATGGCAGACAATTTTAAGGCCAAGCCAACGAGTCTTTTTGATTAATTTTGATAATGAGAATGAATCTCCGATACGTCGCTTTCTTGGGTGCATTGTATCAACTAAATAGCCGATGTTGCCGTAGCAATAGGCAGTGTAACGAGCACGGACAGTATATTCAGCATCGGGCGTGTCCGTTTTTCCTTTATGTACCAATTCACAACAGTCAGGATAAATTTTGCCACTGGTACAAGGGCATTTGTATGTGATTTTAGCCATTTTTATCAACCATCTTTTTAAAGTGAATGTTCATTAAATCCGGGTATAGGAACTGGTACCCTATTTGTGCTTTTATTTTATCATTACTAACAATTTTGTACTGACTTTCTGTTGTGTCTGCAAACAATGGTGGTGGTGCATCTAATAATTGTCGAGCGTAACTATAAAAGTCGCGCCTATTTGGGTGAGTATCAGCACAGCCATTAAATACTTCACCCCAAGCACCTTTTATAATGATGGCAATGATTAACCCAATACAATCATCGCGATGAATTAAATTAACGGGTGCATCAGGATTTAAAATGGGTTTGTTATGAGTGAAAAACCTTCCTGGATGGCGTTGGTAGCCTATTAAACCACTAAGCCTTAAAATTGTAGTATCAAAGCCGAGAGACTTTTGAAAAGACTGTTCAATTTGGTACAAGAGTGATTCTGCTGATTCATCACCATCGGATTCAGTAACTACCCTGTTTTTATTTTTGTATACTGAAGTAGAGCTTATGAAGAGAACATGTTTGATAGGTGATTGGGCTATGTACTTGATAAGATTCTGAAAGCTAGGTATATTTTTTGAGGTGATATTGATAATTAAAATATCTGCTACGAGAAACTCTGCCATGTAGTCGTTGATGTTATCAATTTCAAAGTAGAAGGGTTTTGCTCCAGTCTGTTTGAGTAATGAAAACTTACTTATGTTACGTGTTGATAAATTAACGTAATAGTCTTGTTCGAGAAGTGATTCTGCTAGCGGGAAACCCAACCAGCCACTACCCAGAACGCTAATTGTGGGTTGATTTGTCATTAATTCATTCATTACGAGTGTGTAATAAGTATAGCTCCTCGACTTTTTGACGAGCCCAAGGTGTTTTTCTTAAAAATTTCAAACTGGATTTGACAGATGGCTCACTGGTAAAACAGCGAATACTAATACGCTTACCTAATTCTTGCCAGCCAAAATGGTCAACTAGTGTAACAAGAAGCGTTTCGAGAGTTAAGCCATGCAGAGGGTTGTTAGTTTGTATAGTCATCATTAAAGTTTACATTAAAGACTGTAGGCCTTGCGAACAAGGAGCATAGTATGCCAACGAGCGGCGCGCATTTTTTTGTAGTGTTCTTTTGGTTGAGCTTTACCATTCTTTTTCTTCAACCAACTTTGTTTTAAGAGATATTGTTTATACATCTCATTTTGATAGTTGATAAGTGTGGGGTAATCTTCTCTTAATAACAAGGCAATGGACTCTGCGTTAGCTCCACTAGGATGTGGAGGTGCAATAACTTTATTTTCGAAAGTGGTCAGTTTGTGATGTATATGACCGTTCTGGTGAAGCGTGGTTAAAATATCTGCGACCCTTTCTCCCAAAGGGACAATTACAGCCTCAGGATTTATAGTTCTCATATCGTGAACAAACCCTTCGAAGAGGAGCCTCACTAATTTAGAAGTATTGAATAATTTGGGTTGACCACAATAATCGGTGCCAGTAACGAAAACAGGGTACTTTAGTACTGAACAAAAATGGACAAGGTGATTGTCTTCTGTCCATAGGGTACTACAACATTTAATACCTAATAATTTGGCGTAGCCAAGGCGGTTGAGCATTGCAATAATACGAGGCCTCATACTTCCACTTAAGCTAGCAAGTCTTTTGACTGTTTTAAATGCTGTGTCGGTAGTTTGATTTATATCATGAGTGTCGTCCATAGAGTGTTTCAGGGCATTAAGCGCTCGGTTCATCTGAGTTCTACCGGGTGTGATCCCAACAATGATAATTTCAGCTTGTTGATTAACATGTTCGAAAGGGGCGTAATAACAAGTGAGTTTTTTTAGCTTATCTTCCCAGATTAATAAATCCTTAACTGGTAACGAACGATCTTCACGTTGTGAAAGAGAATTTATTGCATCGAGATAAATTTTTATGTGGTTTTGCATAAGACTTTTAGAAAATTAAAAGAACTTATAAAGTGAGTTATAAACTTAATATGATTAACGTTATGTTTTATTATCATCATGAATATAGTATGTTATTTTTTTTGTAAAAAAAGGGGAAATTTGTGCGTTATAAAATGCTTGGAAACTCGGGAATCAATGTCAGTATTATTTGTTTAGGAACGATGACTTATGGTGAGCAAAATACTGAAAAAGAAGGCCATCGACAGCTAGATTATGCTATCGATAAAGGAGTTAATTTCATTGACAGCGCAGAGTTATACGCTATTCCTCCGAAGGTTGAGACTTATGGTAAGACAGAGTCTATTATAGGCTCATGGCTTTCTATGCGGGGCAGGCGAAATGAGGTCATCTTGGCAAGTAAAATTGCGGGGGGTGGTGAATGGGTTAATCATATTCGTGGTGGTAAAACACGGTTTACTGAAGATTACATAATTGAAGCATTATCGGCGAGTTTAAAGCGCCTAAGAACAGACTATATTGATTTATACCAGTTGCATTGGCCAGAGCGAAATACTAATTATTTTGGTAAGTTGGGTTACGATGCTGAAGACAAGGAGACTGCCTTAACGCCAATAAAAGAAACCTTATGTGCCCTTAAAAAACAAGTTGAAGCAGGAAAAATTAGATATGTAGGCCTATCAAATGAAACTCCTTGGGGAGATTATGCGATTTCTGACTTTAGCAAAAGAGTATGACTTACCTGTTATTGTTTCAGTACAAAACCCATATAATTTATTGAATCGTACCTATGAAATAGGGAATGCTGAAATTAGTCATAGAGAAAATGTCAGTTTATTGGCTTACTCTCCATTGGGATTTGGTGTGCTTAGTGGAAAATATTTAAATAATAAAAAACCTGCAGAAGCGAGAATTACTAAGTGGCCCAACTATGCAAGATATAGTAGCGAGCAAGGTACCGCTGCTACTCGGAGCTATGTGGCTTTAGCTATGAAGTATGGGTTAGATCCTGCACAAATGGCGCTTGCTTTTGTTAATGAGCAAGCCTTTGTTGCCAGTAACATTATTGGGGCTACAACGATGTTGCAATTGGAAAGTAATATAGCTAGTGTTGATATTCAGTTAAGCCGAGAGTTAAGGTCTGATATTGAAGAAGTCCATAATAAATACCCAAACCCTTCACCTTAAGCGGCTTTAAACCTACTAGTCCACAAGGCCACTTGTCAATGTTATTGGGGATTGGTCAATTAACAAACTAAAGTCATAACAGGCGAGCTTGATACTAACTAAACATACCAAGCCATCTTGCCCTTGTTGCTGAGCTGAGACAATATGCCCTGCCACTTGACCTTCAGTTGTCATTATTTCACTGCCTGTTTCAGGTAAAACTGATGTACTTGCTTTAGCAGTGAATAATCGGCGACTGGCCTTACCTAAATAATGCAAGCGAGCGACAACTTCTTGTCCCGGGTAGCAGCCTTTTTGAAAGTTGACTGCTTTTGTAATGTCTAGGTTAAGTTGTTGAGGTGTGAATTTTTCTTGAGTTTCGAGGTTCGATTTTAGCAATGCCGGATGTGATATCTAGCCACTCCCAATAAGCCTGAAGGCATAGGCTGGTATTGTTGTTGAATTAATGAGTTACATAAGGCGTCAACTTCATTAGCGGGGCTAATTGCTATGCCTCGATAAAATATGTTGGGTAATGTGTGATAACTGGTATTGATTGGTAGACTAGGTTTATCTTGTGTCAAACCTATGCAAATCATATTTTCAGAAGTATTGGCCACGGTGACTTTTGACCTTAATATGTACATGGTCAGTCGTGTTTTTATGGATTCACAAAGACCGTCGGGCAAAATTAGTTGATAGGTATTCTTATCTGTACGAATAATGAGAAAGAGGGCGAGTAAACGTCCTTTAGGTGTACAAAGGCTACTATATTGGCTTTCATTGATATTAAGTAACTTGATGTCGTTACTGAGTAAGCTTTGTAAATAAACCTGAGCATCATCGCCAGATACTGAAATCACACCAAGGTGCCCTAGGAGCGATAAAGCAGGTGAGTAGTACTTAAAGTACTATAATTACTTCCATTGCTTGCGCCGTGTTGAATTGGGTTTTTCATAAATGCCGCCATTTTCTGTCTATTTTTTTAAACATGTAATTATTGTAGCTTAAAAAAGCAATAGATTTAAAAACAAAGCTAATGACATTAGGAGGGGGTGACAAGATTGAATAGCAATTATCTTTTGCTTCAGTGCTTTCCGGCAATAATTGTGTTTTGAGGACTATCTTTAATATTAATATTTGGGTAGTCCAGCGTGTAATGTAAGCCACGACTTTCTTTTCTTTTTAATGCTGACTGAATAATAAGATCAGCAACATCTGCTAAATTACGTAGCTCGAGTAAGTCACTCGTTATATGATGTTGTTGGTAATATTCATTAATCTCTTGTTGCAATAAGCGAAGGCGAGACTGGGCCCTGTTTAGCCTATCATCAGTACGAACGATACCAACATAATCCCACATAAAGCGGCGTAACTCATCCCAATTATGACTAATGGCAATAGCCTCCTTGGCGGGACGAGCCCTACTAGCATCCCAGTCAGGAATAATTGGGTGAAAGTGTTTAAAAGGCAACTGGCTGCGGATATGCTTTGCAGCTGAATTAGCGTAAACAAGGCATTCTAATAATGAATTACTAGCCATGCGGTTAGCGCCATGTAAACCGGTAGAGGCCGTTTCCCCCACAGCGTAAAGACCTGTGATACTAGTTTGTCCTACTCTGTCTACAACTAGGCCCCCACAAGTATAATGCGCTGCAGGCACTACTGGGATCGGGTCACGTGTCATATCTATGCCAAGCTCAAGACAGCGTCGGTAAATAGTTGGGAAATGAGACTCAATAAACTCTCGGGACTTATGGCTGATGTCTAGATAGACGCAATCATCTCCTAAACGCTTCATTTCATAATCAATGGCCCTTGCAACAATATCCCTTGGAGCCAACTCTTTCTGCTCATGGAATCGAGACATGAACTGCTTTCCATTTGCTAAAAGAAGTTTCGCTCCCTCGCCACGTAGTGATTCACTAATTAGAAATGACTTTGCTTTAGGATGGTAAAGACAGGTTGGGTGGAACTGGATGAACTCCATATTGGCAACATCACACCCAGCACGCCAACCCATAGCAATACCATCACCGGTGGACACATCTGGGTTACTTGTATAGAGATAAACTTTACCAGCACCACCAGTAGCCATGACGGTGATGGGCGCAACAAATGAATGGGTCGTATCTGATTTAATGTCCAGTACATAACAGCCGAGGCAGTGGTTTTCGAGCTCGCCCACTTGCCTGCGAGTAGTGATTAACTCAATTCCTATATGGAATGGAAATAATACGATATTGTCGTGGGCAACTGCTTTTGCTAATAATGTTGTTTCGACTTCGCGACCAGTGGCATCAGCTGAATGAATAATTCTACGATGACTGTGGCCACCTTCTTGGGTTAGGTGGTAGGTTTCAGATGTCACACCATCTTTAGTAAATGAAGCGCCTTGATCTATAAGCCATTCAATACTTTCACGTGCGTTCTCGACGGTGAAACGAACGCTGCCTTCATCGCATAAACCTGCGCCAGCAGTTAAGGTATCGTCGATATGCGATTCTATTGAGTCAGCTTGGTCTAGTACTACGGAAATGCCACCTTGTGCGTATAAAGAGGCACTTTCTTCTAATTGACCTTTTGATAGGACAGCAACACGAGCGTGATCTGCAAGTTGCAACGCTAGCGTAAGGCCAGCAGTGCCACTCCCAATAATCAAGATGTCAAAGTCTGAATGTGTTGCCATGTATTATGAATATTATACTTGTTAATTAATTGTCTAAATTTGATTATATAACAGTGGATATGAAAGTTGGTGGGGAAAGTGAAGGAGTTTCTTTTGATAAGATGCTGCTAATCTATGTATATTGTGTAGTAAAAGCGTATCAGAGAAGCTATTTGTCTATTATTTTTCCAAAAAGTAATAAACTCTTTTTTAATGATAGTCAATTTGGGAACGAATCATGGCCTTGCTGGTCAAAAACAGAAATAAATAATAATCTCCGAATAATCGGAAGTAACCGAGATAGAGAGATGAGCATGGATCAAGAGCTGGTACAGCGTGTACAGGCAGGAGATAAACGTGCATTTGATGTGCTGATAATGAAATATCAGCAGCGGATTGTGCATGTGATCACTGGCTTTGTTCATGATCCTATAGAAGCACAAGATGTTGCTCAAGAAGCTTTCATTAAAGCTTACAGAGCCATCCCAAATTTCAGAGGAGATAGTGCTTTTTATACGTGGCTTTACCGAATTGCGATTAATACATCAAAAAATTATTTAACGGCAAGGGCTAGAAGACCGCCGACAAGCGATGTTGATGCTGCGGATGCAACAAACACTTTTGATGCGCCAGAGCTAAAAGAATTTGAAACGCCTGAAAGTAATTTAATGCGAAGTGAATTAGAACAAACAATTCACGACGCCATTGGCGAATTACAAGAAGATACAGCGATGGCAATTAAGTTACGGGAGTTTGAAGGAATGAGTTACGAGGAAATTTCTGAGACAATGGACTGTCCTATTGGTACAGTGCGTTCGAGAATTTTTCGTGCACGTGAAGCAATTGATCAGAGAATACAGCAGGTAATGACCGAAGGGGAAGAGCAATGACGACTGATGACAATGAATTATTGTCTGCGTTAGTTGATGGGGAACTACGAGGACGTGAGCTAGATAAAGCATTGGCTTTGTTAAGTAAAGATCAGAGTGCAAGAGAATGCTTACAGCGCTACCAAATTAGCAGAGACGCATTCCATGGTTATGGAACTAAACAACAAGCACGTGCGACACAAAAAATATCTGCAGCAATATTGCTAGAGGCTAAACACAAGCCTGTCAATGTACAAGCTGTAGGAAAAACAAATGTTATTTCTCTACCTATTACGTTCTGGCAGCAATCGCTCAGCTTAGCAGTAGCTGCTTCAATAGGTGCTTTGGCGGTTGTTGGAGTTATGACACAACCCAAGATACAACCTGTCTCAATAACACCAATGGCAGCATTAGAATCAACACAAGGGTTAGATCCAGCGGAAATAACTGTAGCCGCATCAAAAGCAGGGGCTTTGCCGCTAAACTCAGGCAATCGATGGACGGTAGAAGAGCAGGAAATAGAAGACAGGCTAAATATATATTTAGTTGACCATAATGAGTATGCGGGCGTGTCAGATATTTTTTCTAATGCCCGTGTAGTTGCTTATGAATCGGGCCAATAAGTAATGCGCAATTTAATCAAACTTTACTTAGTATTATGCCTTGGCTTGAGTTCTGCTTATAGTCATGCCGAAGACCTAGAAGCAGTAGTCTTACTAGAGAAAATGGGTGTCGCTGCTAAAAAGTTAGATTATGATGGTGTGTTTACCTACCAAACAGGCACAAAATTACAAGCAATTCGAATTATCCATAAAACTAATAGTAAAGGTGAAGTAGAGCGATTACTGTCATTAAATGGTGCAGCGAGAGAACTCGTTAGGACAAATGATATCGTTACATGTATCTTTCCTGAAGGCAAGCAGGTTAACGTTGATCGTCGCCCGTTAGGGCGGGGTTTCCCGAGTGATTTGTTAAGCCGCTTGGGTTCAGCAACTCCATACTACGAGATAACCTTAGGTGAAGAGGCTAGAGTAGCGGATCGCAGCGCAAAAAAACTATTAGTAACACCTAGTGATAATTATCGCTATGGATACCACCTATGGGTTGACGAGGAAACAGACTTGTTATTGCAGTCAAACTTATTAGCTGATGGAGGGGTAGTACTCGAGAGTTTTGCCTTTTCATCGATAAAGCTGGGCGTGGAAATCCCTGATTCTTTATTGCAGCCTCATATAAGAGGCGAAGAACTGACGTGGACTCGTAATAAAACTGAACCGGTTAATAATCTTAAAAATAAAGAAGATGCTCTGAAGCAGGGTCTCGTATGGGAAGTGGATTGGTTGCCAGAGGGCTTTATGTTAGTAGCAGAACAAAGTCGTCGTAAATCGCAAGATGGGACACTAGTTGAACAACGTGTATACAGTGACGGATTAAGTTCATTATCATTTTTTATTGAAAAACGTAATCAAGGGCACCGGCATCTCGAAGGGGTTTCCGCTATGGGAGCAATAAATGCCTTTGGCCTGATTGCCCCCATACATTTCTTAACGGTAGTAGGTCAAGTTCCAGCTCGTACGGTCGAGAAAGTAGGTCTTTCAATTAAACTTGTTAATTATGATTGAGCAGCAAGCGAGAGTTATCGAAATTGATGGTGATACGGTTTGGTTAGAAGCAGAGCGGGAATCTACGTGCAGTGATTGTCAGGTGAAACAAGGTTGTGGGACGGGTTTACTAGCAAAACATGTTGGCAAAAAGTTTTCAAAAATATCAGTTCACAAAACTACAGATACGACAATGGGCGAAGTAGTAATGTTAGTGATACCTGAGGAGGCTTTATTACAAGGAGCTGCTTTAATGTATTTACTGCCCCTTACATTGTTATTTTTGTTCTCTATCATTACACGCTCTTTCGATCTGGGAGAAGGAGCTGAAATACTGGCAGGATTAACTGGCCTAGTAACTGGGTTTGCAGTGGTTAAAGAGAATTTAAGAAATAAGAAAGATGGCATTCAGGCCAAAGTTCTAGAGGAATAGATAATGATGCATCATAAAACGTGGGCAATAATTGCCGCCCTTTTAGTGACCTCATTTATGAGTGTAATGACACAAGCTAGCGGACTGCCTGAGTTCACGGAGTTGGTCTCAGAAAATAGTGACGCAGTAATTAATATAAGCACAACAAAAAAAAATAAGCCCCAGGTTAACAATAGGCGTGGCTTACCACCAGGGATGAAAATACCTGAAGGAACACCTTTCGATGAAATGTTTAAGCACTTTTTCCCACCAGGCGGAAGCGGTCAGCGACAACAACCATATGAGACACATTCGCTAGGCTCAGGCTTTGTACTTTCATCAGATGGTTATATTTTGACTAATCATCATGTTATTAAAGATGCTGATGAAATCATCGTACGCTTCAATGATAGAAATGAAATGGAAGCGAAAGTGTTAGGTAGTGATAAGGGTAGCGATATAGCCTTGTTAAAAGTCGAAGCTACAGGGTTGAAAGCTGTAAAACTTGGGGACTCAAATGCCTTAAAAGTTGGCGAATGGGTATTAGCTATTGGCTCACCCTTTGGGTTTGATGCTTCAGCTACAGCAGGTATTGTGAGTGCTTTAGGCCGAAATTTACCAAGCGATAATTATGTGCCTTTTATCCAGACAGATGTGGCGATCAACCCAGGTAATTCAGGTGGCCCATTATTTAATTTAGACGGCGAAGTAATTGGTATTAACTCACAAATTTATAGCCGAACGGGAGGATTTATGGGAGTGTCATTTGCCATTCCAATGGATGTTGTCATGGATGTTGTGTCACAAATCAAGTCCCAAGGTTTTGTCAGTAGAGGGTGGCTAGGTGTTGTGATACAGAATGTAACGCGAGAATTAGCTGAGTCATTTGGGTTAGATAAGCCACAAGGTGCTTTAGTGTCTAGGATCATGCCAGGAAGCCCTGCTGGCAAAGCAGGAATAGTTACCGGTGACATTATTTTACGATTTGATGGTAAGGAAATTATAACGTCATCATCATTACCTCCTATTGTGGGGAGAACAAAAATTGGTGAGTCAGTGCCAGTTGTTGTGATGCGCAACAATAGAGAAAAAACACTAAAAGTGATAATCGAGACATTACCGCAAGATGCAAGCAAAGTTATTAAAACTAGAAACAAGCCGAGTAAAATGATGGATGAACGTCTTGCAGTCCAAGTTGCTGAACTCACAGAGAAACAACGTGAAGACTACGGCCTAAAAAAAGGAGGAGTTTTTATTGTTGAGGTTAAACAGGGTGCTGCAGGTAAAGCGGGCATTAGAAGGGGAGACGTTATCGTCAGCATCGATAATGAAACAGTTGAAAATACTAAGCAATTTTTGGTTATTGCACGTGGTTTACCTGAAAATAAGGCTATTCCTGTACTGGTCCAAAGACAACAAGGTGCAATATTTTTGGCCCTAAGATTAGATGAAGAATAAAGTTTAGTAAAAGAACAGCGAGAATAAACATTCCCAAATCAGGACAGCCAGCCTTTTTTGCCGTAAAATTTACGAGTTAAAATAATACAACTAGTCGGTACTTCATTTGTAGACTAGGGTTTCTACAATAAATATTGATGTGAACTGAGTTTAATATGGGTACATCCATAACTTGAAAAGTTTACGTGCGAATTTGGGTTGAATCAAGAGTCTAAACCTAGTTGTGTGCTTAAGAATAATTCCTCGTGGTTTAAAAGAACAAAGGCTATAAATATCAAGAACATACGAAACTTTTCAATCATTGCACATATTGATCACGGTAAATCTACTATTGCAGATCGATTTATACAAGTTTGCGGGGGGCTAACAGCTCGCGAAATGTCATCACAAGTTTTAGATTCAATGGACATCGAGCGTGAACGGGGCATTACGATTAAAGCCCAATGTGTCTCTTTGGACTACAGAGCTCGTGATGGGGAAGTTTATCATCTCAATTTCATTGATACGCCTGGACATGTAGATTTTTCATACGAAGTTTCACGTTCACTTGCAGCATGTGAAGGTGCACTATTAGTAGTTGATGCTGCGCAGGGAGTTGAAGCACAGAGTGTTGCAAACTGCTATACAGCAATAGATTTAGATTTAGAAGTCTTACCTGTTCTAAATAAAATTGACTTACCTTCAGCTG
This sequence comes from uncultured Gammaproteobacteria bacterium, assembly GCA_905181885.1. Lineage (GTDB taxonomy): Bacteria > Pseudomonadota > Gammaproteobacteria > Nitrosococcales > Methylophagaceae. The sequence goes on along the minus strand of CAJIZI010000003.1, from coordinate 296,363 downwards.
AGCCTGAGCGAGTTGCACAAGAAATAGAGGATATTATTGGTGTTGATGCTCTCGACGCTGTCCAATGTAGTGCCAAAACCGGGTTAGGTATCGAAGATCTATTAGAAGTTTTGGTGGCTCGAATACCAGCACCAAAAGGTGATGCCGAAGGTCCGTTACAAGCCTTAATAATTGATTCATGGTTTGACAGCTATGTGGGTGTGATCTCATTGGTTAGGATTATGCAGGGCTCCATCAAGGGCAAGGATAAGATAAAAGTCATGTCGACAGGACATGAATATCAGGTAGAACAAGTAGGTGTGTTTACCCCTAAGCGAACCAAGCAAGATGGTTTGTTCTGTGGAGAGGTTGGATATGTCATATCGGGTGTTAAAGATATCGACGGTGCACCCGTGGGTGATACATTAACGCATTCAAATCATGGTGCGACAGAAATGTTGCCGGGATTTAAAGCTGTTACTCCACAAGTTTATGCAGGCATATTTCCAGTGAGCTCGGATGACTTTGAAGCTTTTCGTGAAGCACTCGGAAAATTAAGACTTAATGATGCATCATTATTTTTTGAACCAGAAAATTCACAAGCACTAGGCTTCGGCTTTCGTTGTGGCTTCCTTGGTTTACTCCATATGGAAATTATTCAAGAACGTTTAGAGCGGGAATATGATCTAGATTTAATTACTACTGCACCGACCGTGGTTTTTGAAGTGTTAAACCGCAAAGGCGAAGAAGTTCATATTGAAAACCCATCATTATTACCAGATGTGGGCACGATTGATGAAATTCGTGAACCCATTGTCATCGCAGATATCTTAGTACCACAAGAACATCTTGGCTCTGTAATCACATTGTGTATTGAAAAGCGTGGTGTTCAAGTCTCTATGCAGTACATGGGCAAACAGGTGGCTGTGAGTTATGAGATACCAATGAATGAGGTCGTAATAGATTTCTTTGATCGTTTAAAATCTGTTAGTCGTGGTTATGCCTCGCTGGATTATCATTTCACTCGGTTCCAAGTAGCAGACCTTGTTAAACTAGATGTTTTGATTAATGGTGAACGAGTTGATGCCTTATCAATGATTGTTCATAAGGAACAAAGTATTGGCCGAGGTCGTGACTTGGTTGAGAAAATGAAAGAGTTGATCCCTCGTCAAATGTTCGATATCGCAATTCAAGCAGCTATCGGAGGTCATATTATTTCGCGTTCAACAGTCAAAGCGATGCGGAAAAATGTCTTAGCAAAATGTTATGGCGGTGATGTATCTCGAAAAAGGAAGTTACTAGAAAAACAAAAGAAAGGTAAAAAACGAATGAAATCGATCGGCAAAGTCGATGTTCCACAAGAAGCATTCTTAGCAGTATTACAATTGTCTAAAAAATCTTAATTGAAGGAAGTGTAGAGTGAGTTTTCCAGCTTTAATGGTCAGTCTTGTTGTTGTAACGGGTTTAATCTGGCTAGTTGATAAAATAATGTGGTCTGACAAGAGATCTCCTAGTCAAGCCGATCCTATGATAGTTGAATATGCCAAATCATTTTTCCCAATTATTTTGGTGGTATTAGTCATACGCTCCTTCTTGTATGAACCTTTTAGGATACCATCCGCATCCATGGTGCCTACACTGCATATAGGTGATTTTATCTTAGTCAATAAACATAGTTATGGCATACGTTTACCTGTTGTAAATATAAAACTTATAAATGTTTCAAAGCCAGAGCGTGGTGATGTAGTCGTTTTTAGATACCCGCCGCAGCCAGAAGTAGACTATATTAAACGTGTTGTAGGTCTACCTGGTGATCATGTGCAGTATAATAACAAAACGCTTTATATTAATGGCGAAGTCATGAAGCAGAGCCTACTTGAGAAAAATTCTGAACTGTTTGGGGTTGTTCCAATAAACAATAAAGTTTTGTCTGAACAGTTAGGTGATAAAAGCCATGAAATTGCTCTTGCACCAAGAAGGCAGAGAGTTATGATTGACGAGATCATTCCTGAAGGGGAGTATTTTGTGATGGGCGATAATCGTGATAACAGTAGCGACAGCCGTTTTTGGGGTACGGTACCAGAGGGTAATTTAGTAGGTAAAGCGTTTTATATTTGGATGAGCTGGGATTGTAATGCAAGTTGGAGTTGCATTGGCTGGAAGCGTCTAGGTGGCTTAATTCACTAAGATGATAACGCAAAGTCAGAATAAGCTACTCACCCTTCTAAAGTATGAATTTAAGGCCCACCAGCTCTTGGAGCAGGCTCTTACACACCGTAGCGCTGACATTCTCAATAATGAAAGGTTTGAATATTTGGGCGATGCAATTTTGAGTTTTGTAATTGCTGAAGCTCTATTTGAACGATTCCCACAAGTAAAAGAAGGGAAACTAAGCCGTCTTCGTGCCTCTTTAGTTAAAGGTATAACTTTAGCGGAAATAGGTCGTGAGTTAAGACTGAGCGAGGTTTTGATTCTAGGTCCTGGTGAATTAAAAAGTGGTGGGTTTAGGCGAGAATCTATCTTGGCTGATACCGTAGAAGCTATATTAGGCGCCGTTTATTTGGACGGTGGTATCGAGCAAGTTAAGAACCTTATTTTGAGGTTGTATGACGAGAGATTAGCTTCGATAGACATAGATGAGGCTATTAAGGACCCAAAAACACGTCTACAAGAATTACTGCAAAGTCGTAAACAACCTCTACCATTGTATAGTGTCAATGAAGTAAAAACCTCAGAACAAGAATCTCCTTTGTTTGAAGCATCATGCCAAGTAGGGTTATTAAGTAAAGTTGTTATGGCTAAAGGTAATAGTCATCGTAAAGCAGAGCAAAAATCTGCTGAGCGTGCACTAACATTATTAGAAGAAATATTATGACAGGAAAAGAATTTAGATCTGGCTATGTTGCGATTATAGGTCGCCCTAATGTAGGTAAGTCCACCTTAATTAACCGTGTCTTAGGACAGAAATTATGTATTACCTCGCGGCGCCCCCAAACTACGCGGCACAGGATATTAGGCATTAAGACTGACGATGATAGTCAGCTTATCTATGTAGATACACCCGGACTCCATATTGATGATAAAAAAGCGATGAACCGATATATGAATCGGGCAGCAGCATCATCAATTGATGATGTTGATGTGATTTTATTTGTAGTCGATGGGATGAACTGGACGGATGAAGATGAAAAAGTACTTGAGCGATTAAAAGTTAGTGCTAAGGCCCCAGTTATATTAGTTATCAATAAGATGGATAAACTAGCTGATAAAGAAGTAATGCTGCCACATATTCAAAAACTTTCAGCGCAATTTGACTATGCCAATGTATTTCCTATATCTGCTCGAAAGGGTATGAACCTAGACGAGTTAGAAAAACAGATAAAACAGTTAGTACCCGAAGGTGATTTGATTTTCCCTGAAGATCAGATTACTGACCGCAGTTCACGATTTCTAGCTGCAGAACTAGTTAGGGAGCAATTGTTTAGACATTTAGGACAGGAATTACCATATTCAATCACTGTTGAAATAGAACAGTTTGATGATGAAAAAGATCTTTATCGCATTGGGGCGGTAATTTATGTTGAGCGTGACGGTCAAAAAGCAATTGTGATTGGTAAAAAAGGCGACTTATTAAAATCTGTTGGTAAAGATGCTAGGATCGAAATGCAAAGTTTATTCGGACATAAAGTCTTTTTACGCTTATGGGTTAAAGTACGTGAAGGCTGGGGTGATAATGAACGTATGTTGAAAAATTTAGGTTATAACGACGAGCTTTAAAGAGAACTTTAGTGACGGTTGATTTCAGTCCAGCTTTTATTTTACATCAACGAGTATTTAGAGAGAGTAGTTTACTTTTGGATATCGTTAGCAGAGACTATGGCCGCATAAGCTTAGTTGCAAAGGGAGTGCGCAAGCAAAAACGTAGTCAAGCGGGATTGCTACAGATCTATCAGCCATTGCTATTGTCATGGCAAGGTAGAAGAGATCTACAAACATTAACGGCTGTAGAGTCTAATGGGCCAGCTTATTTATTACGCGGAGAGTCTGCCTTATGTGGACTCTACATTAATGAATTAATGATGAAGTTATTACCCTTGGGTGAACCAGAAGCAAACTTATATATCGATTATCAAAAAGCACTTTTTGGGTTGCAAGAAGCTCTACAAAATGAAATAACTTTACGTTTATTTGAGAAACAATTATTAGGCCACTTGGGCTATGGATTAGTATTAGACCAAGATGTTGAAACGGGTGAATCAATAGATAAAGGAAAAGACTATTATTATGTCGCGGATGCAGGTCTTTATCGTTGGCAGTCAGGACAAGAAAGAAATCGTATTTCAGGTCGAAGCCTACAACATTTAGTAACAGAGCAAGGTTTTGATGAAAAAAGTCTTAATGAAATTAAACAATTAATGCGAATGGTGATACATTTCTACTTGGGTGATAAGCCTTTACGAAGCCGGGAATTATTTAGTCAGCTACATGATGCATCAACACATAAATAATATAGGGTCACAGAGTAAAATGAGTATAAAGTTAGGGGTCAATATTGATCATATTGCAACATTGAGGCAGGCAAGAGGCACAATGTATCCAGATCCTGTACAGGCTGCAATTGAATCTGAACAGGCAGGTGCTGATGGGATTACCATTCATTTGCGTGAAGACAGGCGTCATATACAAGAGCGTGATGTTATGATGCTATCTGATATTTTACAAACAAAAATGAATTTAGAGATGGCTGTCACAGATGAGATGATAGCGATTGCAGAAAAATACTCTCCTCCAGATTGTTGCTTAGTTCCAGAGAAAAGACAAGAGCTGACTACAGAGGGTGGATTAGATGTCGTTGGCCAACTTACAAAACTAAAAGTGGCTTGTGAACGTCTATCAGATGCAAATATCAATGTTTCTCTGTTCATTGATCCTGATAATGCTCAGATCGATGCTGCAGTAGCTTGTGGAGTACCTGTGATTGAACTTCATACTGGTGCTTATGCCGATGCACCATCACATGGAGCTGCGCAGCATGAGTTGCAAGTTCTTGTAAAAGCAGTTGAATATGCAAAGCAAGCTGGTCTAAGAGTTAATGCGGGCCATGGTCTTAACTATCACAACACAACTGCGATCGCTAAGATACCTGATATTTTTGAGCTCAATATTGGCCATGCGATCATTGCACGTTCAGTTTTCACTGGGCTGAAAGTTGCCGTACGGGAAATGAAAGAATTGATGATAGCAGCCCGTCGATGATTTTCGGTATTGGGGCGGATATTGTTAGTATTCCTCGTATACAAGCGATGCTTGATAAGCGAGGTGACAAAATTGCAAAAAAAATACTAAGTAAAACAGAACTAATTGGCTTTAATAAATCAGTTAAACCAGCAGCTTTTTTAGCTAAACGGTTTGCGGCTAAAGAAGCTACAGCCAAAGCGTTAGGAACAGGTTTTCGAGACGGTCTTAATTTATGCCATATTTCAGTGCAAAATAATGAGCTTGGGCGCCCTGGACTTATTTTTGAGCATCGTGCTGAAAAATTATTATCTGAACTAAATGTTGGTCGTAGCTTTATTAGTCTGAGTGATGAAGAAAACTATGCTATTGCTTACGTGACATTGATGGAGAAAGAAGATGACATCTTATCTGACAATTGATGATTGCATTGGTAACACGCCCTTAGTCAAATTGCAGCGTTTACAGGGGGAAACAAGTAATACTATTTTGGTGAAATTGGAGGGGGATAATCCTGCTGGATCTTTGAAAGATAGGCCTGTTATTAGTATGATCAGACGAGCTCAAGAAAGGGGCGATATAACGCCAGGTGATACCCTTATTGAAGCTACTAGCGGTAATACTGGCATCGCACTTGCCATGATATCAGCCATTTTAGGTTATAGAATGGTGTTAATTATGCCCGAAAATATGAGTATAGAACGTCGTGCCTCCATGAAGGCATATGGAGCTGAGATTATATTGACTGACTCAATAGAGTCATCTCGCGATTTAGCTAGTGAAATGGAAAAAAAGGGAAGAGGTAAAGTATTAAATCAATTTGGCAATATGGATAACCCTTTAGCTCATTATGAGACTACTGGACCTGAGATTTGGAAAGATACAAAGGGAAAAATCACTCACTTTGTCAGCGCAATGGGGACAACGGGCACTATCATGGGTGTATCACGATACTTGAAAGAACAAAATCAAGATATCAAAATTATCGGGGTTCAACCAACAGAGGGCAGCGCTATTCCTGGGATTCGTCGTTGGCCAAAAGCCTATTTACCTAGCATCTTTGAGCCAGAGCGTGTTGATAAGACACTTGATATGGAACAAGATGTTGCAGAGGATATGATGAGAAAGCTAGCGATACAAGAGGGTATATTCTGTGGTGTATCTTCAGGTGGTAATGTTGCAGCAGCCCTACGTTTATCAGAACAAGTAAGCAATGCACTTATTGTTGCGATTATTTGTGATAGGGGTGACAGATATCTATCAACAGGTGTTTTCCCTGCTTAATACCGTTTTAGTTTCAATTTTTTCTATTTTTCTCATAAATTACAAATTAGCATGATTAAACAATCAGCGGGTTTGTGCAGGGTGTTTTAGTATTACTAAAGTGAAAAAAATATCTCATGAATATTGAACTCGAGTAATTCGTGCCCTAAAGTCACGCGGATTTACATATTACTCACTCAAGCATTTAAGACACCAGCAATTTTATCCATAAAATCATGTATATAGTGATTATAAAGCTTTCCTGCCACAACATCATTTAAATTAAGAGTGAATTAACTAAATCAACTAGTGATGCTGTAAAATTGCTGGTTTTCTATTCCCAGCATAATTAAGAGATCCAATCATGGCAAGACGTAACCGTCGTAGTAAATTACCACTAGATCCAGTCGAAACTCAGATTGAATCTTTGTCACATGATGGGCGTGGCGTAGCTAGAATTGATGGAAAGACTGTTTTTATCGATGGCGCCTTAGGGGGTGAAAGAGTCAAGTTTCGATACAGTAAGAAACATAGTAAATATGATGAAGGACGTGTTGTTGAAATCTTAACTTCAGCTCCAGATAGGGTTGAAGCAAAGTGCCAACATTATGGAGTTTGTGGTGGTTGTAGCTTGATGCATATGGCCCCAGAAGCCCAACTTGTCTTAAAACAAAAAACATTAATGGAACAAATGAATCATTTTGGTCATATAGAGCCAGAACAATGGATTGAACCGATGACAGGACCATTATGGGGCTATAGACGAAAAGCTCGTCTGGGTGTCAAGCATGTTCCTAAGAAAGAGCGTGTCTTAGTTGGGTTTAGAGAGAAAGGGACACCATACCTAGCATTATTAGATAAATGTGAAGTGCTAGATCCAAGAATAGGAACTCGTTTAGGTGAGTTAGGTATTATGATTGCAACTTTAGCAGCGTATAACCGTATAGCTCAGATAGAAGTTGCGATGGATGATAAGCATACAGCCTTAGTATTTAGAAATTTAGATCCTCTCTCTGAATCAGATCAAAAATTACTAATAGCTTATGGTCAAAAAAATGATTTGTGGATCTATCTACAATCAGGTGGCCCAGACACTATTACAGCAATTTGGCCAACGTCACCACAATTGAGCTATACGCCTGAGCCAGATGTAAACTTAATCTTTGAGCCAAGTGACTTTACTCAAGTCAATGATACGATTAATCAAAATATGATTCAACGTGCCATGGCATTACTTGAAGTGTGTGCAGAAGATCGTGTTTTAGATCTATTTTGTGGCTTGGGTAATTTTAGTTTACCTTTAGCAAAACGTGTCAATGCACTTGTAGGTGTAGAGGCTGATGCAGCCTTAGTTAAACACGCGCAAAATAATGCAAAGCTAAATCAATTAGATAATGCCACTTTTGAGCAAGCCGACTTAACTAAAACTGCTTTGAAAGATTACTCTTGGGCAAAAGGTGGTTTTAATAAAATACTACTTGATCCACCGCGTAGTGGTGCCTTTGAGGTATTGCCCCAATTAGTAGATCTAGGTGCCGAACGGATTGTATATGTTTCTTGTAACCCAGCAACATTAGCTAGAGATGCTGGTGAATTGGTACATAAGCACGGTTATACACTAGTTTCCGCTGGAATTATGGATATGTTTCCACATACAAGTCATGTGGAATCAATAGCATTACTCATTAAACAGTAAGTAATTATCAATATAGAGGCTAGTGATTATTCCAGTTATTTAGGTTAAATATAAACTAGAAGAATAAGTTGGGCTTTTTATGCTTATGTGAAAAACAAGCTAAGCTGATTATTTAGCTTTGTTTTCCATCTCAGAGATAACATGTGCCATTTGAACTACACTATCTGGGTTGACAGAGATAGTACTGACGCCTTGCTCTACAAGGAATTTAGTTATTTCAGGAAAATCAGATGGTGCTTGTCCACAAATACCAACATATTTTCCTGCTTTCTTACAAGCTGCAATAGCCATCTCTAGCATTTTTAGTACTGCCTCATTGCGTTCATCATAGTGCCCAAGTAGACTTGAGTCCCTATCAGCGCCGAGTGTAAGCTGAGTCAAATCATTTGAACCAATAGAAAAACCATCAACGAGCTCAAGGAATTTATCAGCTAAAATGACATTAGCTGGGATCTCACACATGAGATAAATTTTAAGGCCTCTTTTACCTCGAACTAAGCCATGAGATGCCATTAACTCGATAACTTTTTTTGTCTCAGAGACGGTTCTAGCGAATGGAATCATCACAGTTATGTTATCTAAGCCCATTGTTGTGCGTGCAATGCGTAAGGCATTACATTCTAAAGCGAATGCTTCACTAAATTCCTCACTTAAATAACGTGTTGCTCCACGAAAGCCAAGCATTGGATTTTCTTCTTCGGGTTCATATAGATTTCCACCTATTAAATTAGCATATTCATTTGATTTAAAATCACTAAGACGAACAATAACTGGTTTAGGATAAAATGCAGAAGCTATAGTAGCTATACCCTCTGCTAATTTGTGAACATAGAATGAAATTGGGTTGGGGTAACCTGCCATTCTCGGGGAAATCTGCTTTTGGAGGGGCTTAGGAAGGTCATCAAAATCGATTAAAGCATTCGGGTGGACACCTATACTATTGTTGATAATAAATTCCATTCTGGCCAAACCAACACCAGAGTTAGGAAGGCTACTAGTTTTAAATGCGATTTCAGGATTAGCTAAGTTCAGCATGATGCCGGTATTTTTTGGTTCTGGAATAGTTGATATATCAATGTTTTCGACATGGTGAGGAAGATCGCCTTGGTAAACTGTACCTGTATCACCATCGGCACAACTAACAGTGACAATATCACCTGTTTTGATGACTTTAGTTGCATTGTTGGTGCTAACTATAGCAGCGATGCCCAATTCTCTTGCAATAATAGCTGCATGGCAGGTTCGACCACCACGGTTGGTAACAATAGCCCCCGCAATCTTCATGACAGGTTCCCAATCTGGGTCGGTAATGTCTGTAACTAATATTTCGCCAGGCTTTAAGTCCGCCATTTGACTTGTCTTAAGAATAACTCGTGCTTTACCGCTGGCAACTTTACTACCGACGCTTTTACCTTCGATAATAACTTTACCTTTTGCATCGAGGACATGGTTTTCGAGTGCATGTAGAGATTTACCAGATTCAACCGTTTCGGGACGAGCTTGAACGATAAACAACTGGCCACTATCACCATCTTTTGCCCATTCGATATCCATTGGCATCGGACGACCGGCTTTTTTCGAATAATGTTTTTCAATTATGACAGCTGTTTTTGCAAGTTCTAGTACTTCATCGTCGTTAATACAAAATTGCCCCTGCATCTCAGGAGAAACGTCAGTATTAACTACTGAACCTGTTGCACCAATAGTAGAGGTACTTTTGGCGTAAATCATTTTTAAGGCTTTACTTCCGAGCTGATGCTTAATAATTGGTTGGTATTGTGTATTTAAAGTGGGCTTGAATACATAAAACTCATCTGGATTTACTGCACCTTGTACAACATTTTCACCAAGGCCCCAAGCACCGGTGATGAAAACGATATCTCGGAATCCACTTTCAGTATCAATTGAAAACATGACACCGGAAGAGGCTTTATCTGAACGGACCATTTTTTGCACAGCAATGGCTAATGCTACACTCATGTGGTCGAAGCCTTGGTGGACACGATAAGAAATTGCTCTATTAGTGAATAAAGAAGCAAATATTTGGCGGCAGCTATTAATCAAATTAGCGGTGCCTGTGATGTTAAGGTGAGATTCCTGTTGACCAGCAAATGAAGCATCAGGAAGGTCTTCTGCGGTTGCAGAGCTACGAACCGCTACATCTACATTGTTACCATATTCGACCTCCAATTGGCCGTATGCGTGTTCAATTTCACTAACGATAGCTTCAGGAACAGCAGCTTGATTAATCAATGTGCGTATGTATTCGCCTGTTTTTGCCAGCGCTTTGGTGTCATCAACATTTAATTTGTCTAATGCAGTGGTAATTGGGCCGACAAGATCATTATGATCAAGAAAGTCACGATAGGCTTCAGCCGTTGTGGCAAACCCATTAGGGATATTGACACCCTCACGGCTCAGTTCGGTGTACATTTCGCCTAAAGAGGCATTTTTACCGCCGACAATGTCGACATCATCAATACCAATCTCAGAAAAGAATCGAATATATTGATAGTTCATTTACAGTACCCCAAATCATTTATTATTCAGATGGCAAGCGTTTTCAAGATGAACAACATTGGCCATTTTTTAATTAGCAAGGACAGAAAGATATCAGTTATAGATGCTTTATGCGAGTACTTTTGATGAAATACGAAGGGTAGTTAATTAGCATATTTCGTGTGAAATTATTTGTTATTGAATGCTCAGTAGGGACGTATCAGGAGGCCTGACTGTAATGTATATTTTGTGGAGGGTAAAAGTCATTTAATTTCAGTAGGATAGTTGTTTTATTGTCAGCTCTTCGATGCTTTTATTCTAATGAGTTGTTATTATTAATCAACAATGAAAAAAATAATTCTAACGATTCTTGTCCTTAATTGTTAACTAAGAAGTAAGTAGGGGGCACGGGTATTGGCAGCATGAAGCGGAACTAACCTAAATATATGTCGGCCTAAATATGAATCTTTTATAGTTAATCAAAGCAGCTGAAACTGGCAATATATTTAAATGGGGCTATCTCATAGAGTATTTAATAGTAGAGAGTTAGCCGCAGATGAAAGGCTTTGTTGAGGTTTTTCTTACATGAGTAATGAGCAACTTTATATTATCTGCTCTGTATTTGAATTGGTACCGAGGGTCGGAATCGAACCGACACTTCCGAAGAAACTGGATTTTGAATCCAGCGCGTCTACCAGTTCCGCCACCCCGGCAAATTCAAGCACTGAATTATATCGATCTCGAATTCATTATGGAAGTCTTATTTTATGATAAATCTTGTGATAGCTTGAGTTAACCCACATTATATTAAAGTTAATATTGAATGCAAAGAATGAAAAATGAAGTTTGTTTGTTATGATCTCGAGATGAATTTAACTGACTTTCAATTTGATTTACCACGGGAGCTTATAGCTCAACATCCAACAGACGAGAGAACTGCAAGCCGCTTATTGGCACTAGAGGGCTTGAGTGGAGAATTACAAGACTTACAGTTTTCAAACTTATTATCATTACTAAACCCTGATGATCTGTTGGTGTTTAATAATACCAAAGTGATACCTGCTCGCTTACTAGGTAAAAAAGAAAGTGGAGGTAAAGTGGAGGTCTTAGTAGAAAGAATATTAGATGAACGTAGAGTCTTGGCACATGTTCGAAGTAGCAAGTCACCTGCGGCTGGTCGTCATCTACTGCTAGAAGAAAACCTCGATGTCGAGGTACTGGGTAGGCAAGATACTTTATTTGAATTATATTTCCACAGTGACGTAGATGTTATTGATTTATTAGAAGAGTATGGTCGTTTACCATTGCCACCTTATATTGAAAGAGAAATTGATGCTGCTGATATAGAGAGGTATCAAACAGTTTATGCAGAGCATATCGGTGCGGTAGCTGCTCCAACAGCGGGCTTACATTTTGATCATGCAATGCTCGATTCTTTATTATCCTTAGGCATTGAAACAGGACAGGTCACATTACACGTGGGTGCTGGGACATTTCAACCGGTGCGAGTAGAGAATGTTAAAACCCATCAAATGCATTCAGAACGTATTAATGTGTCAGAAAAAGTGTGTGAACAAATAAAATCAGCACGTGAAAGGGGGGGCAGAGTCATTGCAGTGGGAACGACTAGTGTTAGAGCGATAGAGAGCGCATCTACATCAGGTGAAATCAAACCTTATATGGGAGAAACAGATATTTTTATTTATCCGGGCTACCAGTTTAAATATGTTGATGCCATGATAACTAATTTTCATTTGTCTGAATCAACCTTATTAATGCTAGTTTCAGCTTTTTCAGGGAGAGAAAATATCCTAGCTGCTTACCAACACGCGATTGAGCAGCAATACCGCTTTTTTAGTTATGGCGATGCCATGTTCTTGACTAGGGACCAACAATGAAGACGTTAGATAATATCCGTTTTGTATTAGTTGGCACGACGCACCCGGGAAACATTGGGGCGTCAGCGCGAGCAATGAAGACAATGGGTATATCAAATTTACATTTGGTAGAACCCATGCACTACCCGAGTGCTGAAGCGACAGCAAGAGCTTCTGGAGCAGATGATTTACTGGCCAGTGCCGTTGTGCATGATAATTTGCAATCAGCAATAGAGGGATGTCATCAAGTTTATGGGATGAGTGCCCGATTACGCCATTTACCGGTACCCGTTGTCGATCCTCGTCAAGCAGTCGAGCAGATCCAGCAACATCATGATGGGACTCAAGTGGCAATTGTATTTGGTCGAGAACATTCAGGTTTATCAAATGACGAGCTTGATCGTTGTCAAAACTTGATTAATATACCTGCTAATGAGGCGTATAGTTCATTAAACTTGGCAGCTGCAGTACAAGTGTTTGCTTATGAACTTAAGATGAGTTTTAATCCCGAGATTAAGGTCGGTCGAGTTGGTGAAGATCGTGAGGCTATTGATGCTAAAGATCTAGAACACTTATATAGTCATTTTGAAGAGAGTCTAATGGCAATTGGTTTTTTAGATCCTTATAACCCAAAAAACTTAATGCGCCGCTTGAGGCGACTATTTAATCGCGCCGATTTAGATCGTAATGAATTACAAATTTTGCATGGTATTTTACGTGCTGCTGAAAAAAGTAAAGGAGAAGCTGAATGATCAAGGAAATCAATGCTTGGCAGAGGTTTAAGGAAGATATCAAATGTGTTTTTGATCGTGATCCTGCTGCAAGAACAACTTTTGAAGTGGTTACTACTTACCCAGGACTGCACGCGATCCAATGGCACCGTTTAAGCCACTATTTATGGAAACATGAAATTAAGTGGTTTGCGCGCTTCTTATCTATGTTTAGTCGTTGGTTGACTGGAATTGAAATTCATCCTGCAGCTAAGATAGGGAGACGGTTTTTTATCGATCATGGCATGGGCGTTGTGATCGGTGAAACAGCTGAAATTGGTGATGATTGCACGCTTTACCATGGAGTGACATTGGGAGGTACATCATGGAAAGAGGGGAAACGTCACCCAACATTAGGCAATAATATTGTGGTTGGTGCGGGGGCAAAAGTATTGGGGCCTATTACTCTTCATGATGGCGCTCGTATTGGTTCAAATGCGGTAGTAACGAAAGATGTCTTAGCAGAAGAAACTGTTGTAGGAGTACCTGGTCGCATTGTAAAAAATTCCTTAACGGAAGATCAGAAGCAGAAACAAAAACTTGCTCAATCAGTTGGTTTTGATGCATATGGAACATCTAGTGAAACTTTAGATCCAGTAGCAACTGCAATCCATGGGTTAATTGAGCATATTCACATTATGGATAAACGTGTTGACAGCTTGTGCGATACGATACATAAAATGGGCGGTGAAATTTCCGATGTAAAAATGCCTGATCTAGCAGATTGTGATCTAGAGCATGACATAGAAGACAAGGTAGCTAATAAAAAAAAGAATAAATGATCAAATAGGTACACTTGTGGTGAGTAGTGTTAAGTTATAAGCATTTTATTAATGCTAACTAACTAATACCCCGTCATAAATTAAGGCCGATTTGTGAAAATAGGTTTATAGTAAGTGGGTGTTTCTAAATTATGTTGGTATTTTATATGTGTCACTCTACAAATAGCCTTTATACGCACAGAGCGATATTAGAGCAAGCTCAAGACTATGGCATTGTACCGGTTACTTTATCAGGACTTTTTGAGCATCAAAATGACTTTGGTGCTGAACAACTTATCAATCTAGAAATAGCATCAGACAAATGATTACCTTAACTGAGTCGGCTGCTACACGTATTCATGACATGATAAGAAAACGAGGTTCAGGCATTGGCTTACGCGTAGGAGTGACAGAAAGTGGCTGTTCTGGGTACAAATATGCATTAGATTATGCTGAGGCTCTGGCGGATACCGACATTGTGATCGAACGTGATGGAGCTAAAGTAGTAATAGATCAAAAGAGTCTGGCAATAATTGGTGATACAGAAGTTGATTATGTGAAAGATGGTTTAAACCAAAACTTTAGGTTTAATAATCCAAATGCTACATCTGAATGTGGCTGTGGTGAGAGTTTTAGCATCACTAAATGAAGTGGAGTAGAACTGAGCACTTTACTATTAACTGAGCTGTAAAGGCAGTTTGATTGAAAATAAAGTAAATTTTTAATAGTTCTTCTAGCGACAACTGCTATGATCTAATGATGCAAAAATCAGACAATTTAATATTTGACGCAGAACATATATGGCATCCATACAGCAGTGTCACAAAGCCATCACCGACACACGAGGTTTTATCAGCACGAGGGGTAAAACTTACCTTGGCAGATGGCCGTGAAATTATTGATGGTATGTCATCTTGGTGGTCAGCTATTCACGGATACAATCATCCACGATTAAACCAGGCTGCTAAACAGCAAATAGACAATATGTCACATGTCATGTTTGGTGGATTAACACACTCGCCAGCTATTGAACTCGCAAGAAAGTTAATTTCTATTACAGCTGAACCATTACAAAAGGTCTTTTTTGCTGACTCGGGTTCAGTTTCTGTAGAAGTCGCTGTGAAGATGGCAATACAATATTGGTTTGCTCAAGGAAAAACTGATAAACGGCGGTTACTAACGGTTAGGAATGGTTACCACGGAGACACTTTTGGCGCCATGTCTGTAAGTGATCCCGATAATGGCATGCATTATTTGTTTGAAGATGTTTTGGCAAAACATATTTTTGCCCCAGCACCAAGCTGCCAACTTGATGAAGATTGGAAACCTGAAGATATTGCAGTCTTTAAACAACTTATTAGTACTAATCACCAAGAATTAGCTGCTGTGATACTAGAACCTCTAGTTCAGGGTGCTGGTGGAATGAAGTTTTATTGCCCTGAATATTTGCGGCAAGTGAGATCACTTTGTGACCAGTATGATGTGTTATTAATTTTAGATGAAATAGCTACAGGTTTTGGTCGTACAGGTACATTGTTTGCTTATGAACAAGCAGGTATCTGCCCAGATATTCTCTGTTTGGGAAAAGCTTTAACAGGAGGCTATATGTCACTGGCCGCGACCTTATGCAGTGTTGAGGTTGCAACAGGGATCAGTGCAGATGGTAGTGGAGTATTAATGCATGGTCCAACTTTTATGGCGAACCCATTAGCATGTCGTGTTGCTTGTGAAAGTCTTGATATTCTATTAGAGTCAAATTGGGAACAGCAGATCCAAGATATCGAGGAACAGTTATTAACAGAATTATTACCTTACAAAAAACATACGCTGGTTAAGGAAGTTAGAGTCAAAGGTGCAATTGGTGTTATAGAGTTAAACGATGAATTGTCGGAACAGATGAATTGGTTACCAATGTATATTGTCGAACAAGGTGTTTGGATACGGCCCTTTAGAAACTTAATATATATTATGCCACCTTATATTATTAACTCTGAGGACCTAAGCCAATTAACGACGGCGATGGGTAAAATAATTGAAGTATTAACAGAAAAAGTGATTTAAAAATAGAAAGCTAACACTTTGTGTATGGTAGTTAATTTAAAAATCATTGAATGCTTATTGTTACGTTTTTCTGAGCGCTTATATCAAAATACCAATCGAAGAGTTGGCCGGTTTTTAAATCCTTTATTTTGACCTGATCATATGATTTTTCATCTCTGTGTATCAAGGTGTGGCTAATTATGTCTAATCCATGTAACTCTATAAAAGAATGTATCTCCCGAGTGCTGGTCGAAAAGAAGGCCGTTGTAATTGATCTGCCATCTCCCGAAGCCCAAATTGCTTCCAATAGTATGTTTAATAGTGATTGATGATACTTACTTTTTTCTTTTTCACCCAATTCAAAACTAGTTGCCATTGCCCAATAATGGCCATTTAAACTGGTATAGTTCTTCTCTAAAGCCACGTAAGCCTTGAGAAGAGTAGTATTTAAGTCCTCATGGACCAGAGCTTGAAATTGAGGGTGGTTTGCTTTTTCTTCATTAATATTTTTTTTATAACGTTGCGTTAAGATATAAACATGTCTTAACTCTCTAACTGCAGTTAGATTAGGCTCTAATTTTATATTCTCGAGAAGGTCGTCATAACGGGAATCGTGTAGGTTATATACTAGCGAAGAAGAACATGACGATATAAAAAAAACCACAAAAATAACTAATATGTGCATATTAAGTTTCATTGATAAATTATTAGCTGGTGTACTTGTAACTTTATAGGCATGTACATTTTAGTGAGATTCAAAGTCACAGGTTTCCTTTTTTATTTTTAGATTGTACAGCGTGAAACTTTTAAAAATACCGATAACTATGTTTACAGAATTATATTTATTTGGGCCTTCTTGCTAACTCGACTAGAGCTGCTCGAGCTTCTGAGGTATTGCTCACAGGGTGATTAAATCCGAGGCGATAAATACTGCCCTTGACTCGAAGATGAAAACCTTCACTATCAACTCCAACTAGGGTTGGTTGCTCTTTAGGATTGTAAGTAATATCAAATAAGTCACAGTAGTGCCGTATCGCATCAAGGTGGTCGGCATTCATATGGTCGACCATTCCAGTTTCCTCTTCAAAACTAAACGGGTTGGCTTTGATGAAATCACTGTTCTCGACCCAAAATATTTGTCCAAAACCACCAATGTAGCGGGCTCTAACAAATTCAATAAGGTAGAAATTGAAATCATGAGTTTTATGAAAATTACGCGAGTCTGGAAAAAACCGGTAGTATCGTTCGGCTATTTCATCGTCATTAACAGGCTTAGCATCACCAATGTAGGTTACACGTCCTGCGGCTTGGCTATCTGTAGCATCATCAAATGCAATGAGAGAAACTTTGTTATTAGCCTTGATGTTTTTGGTATGTTGGGCAATGGTGCTAATTAGAATCACCGCTTGGCCATGGCGATTAAAACAATAAGGAGTAATCGAGCCGAAAGGATAACCTGGTAGATCAATTGAATGAGTGCTTAAAACACCATCGCAGCGGGTGTTGAAGAGTGTTCTAGCTTTTAGTGCTGCTTGGTTATTTTTACTCATGTTATGTCCTTAGCGTATGTCATGATTTATATATTAAGAAATATTTATTTTCACGACCTTCATATACTCAAACTCCATGCCAGCTATAGTTTCTTTGTCTGGGTAGTAGATCATATCAACAGAAGCACCCTGAAGAGACTTATAATCTTTTTGGCGTTTGTATTTGAATGGGACTTCTTGGCCCTCAATTAAGACGGTATTGAAAACCCACTCGCCTTTACGTCGCTGCACATGAGAGGAAATTTTTTGCATGGTTGCATGAATGAGGTTGTCATTTTCAGCTAGAAATTTTTTGATGCTTTTCATGATTAGAGTACTTGTTTGTATCGACGGTGAGAAATGCCAACACGCTCGACATTAATTTTATTATTTCTATAAGGGAAACTGCCTTATAGCTATGGACTGCTCAGCATTGGGATTGTGATAGGAATTACAAATGTAATATTACCACTATTTGGCTTTAGTAACTAAGCTATCTAGAGAGTGTGTCATCATTTTAGGTATATTTAATTCTCATGGAAGTAAAGTCAATCGAGTGGGGGTATGATTAGCAACACAAGGCCTATCAAGAGAGTTTAAATATAATATTGACCAGCACTGCCAATAAAAGTGACAAAGAGACCTATCGTTAGATTGATAAATATCAAGAACCTTATTTGGCCTAGGGCCTTAGTGCCTGTTTCCCAATCTTCACTTTTAACAGAGTGAATTAGCTTTTTATAGGGAGCAAAAAAAACATGCATGAATATCAACATCATAATGATGCCAAGTAAAAGCATGATATGGATGTGGGTGCCGACAGCTCCCATGCCACCAGATAGAGCTATCAACCAAAAACCACTAATTAAGATAGTGATGATAGATAACCAGACCCATGGAAAAAAACGTTTAAAGGTATTAGACCAGAGTGTTAATTGCATTGCTGGATCTAAAAAGTGTGCAGCCGGACGCATTGCCATATAGGCGAAGAACATTCCACCAACCCAGATAACGGCAGCAAGAAGATGCATTGTAATGGCGAGCATAGTAACTCCTAAGCTATAAAAGACGTGGTTTAATGGACATTTGTGAAATCTTAAGGCGCCATTCTTTGGGGCCCGACTCATGAACGGATTGTCCAAGATTATCGACAGCAACAGTTACGGGCATATTTTCAACATAAAATTCTCTAATTGCTTCCATACCTAATTCTTCAAAAGCTACTATACGCGAAGACTTGATAGCTTTTGATACTAAATAAGCTGAGCCGCCTACAGCAATTAAGGATACTGATCGATATTTCTTGATGGCAGCAATGGCTGATGGGCCACGCTCTGCCTTGCCAATCATACCTAGCAACCCGGCTTGACCTAGCATCATATCAGTGAATTTGTCCATGCGAGTGGCTGTCGTTGGACCTGCAGGGCCTACTACTTCACCTTTAACAGGTTCAACAGGGCCTACATAATAAATAAAGCGACCTTTGAAGCACAGGCCTTTAGGCAGAGGTTGCTTATTGTTTATTAGCTCAGCAATTTTTTTATGTGCAGTATCTCGTCCAGTTAATAGGTGACCGCTCAGTAATAATGTATCCCCAGGTTGCCATGTACGAATATCATTTGCAGTGATGGTATCTAAGTTTATATGGCGGGTATTAGAGGCGATTTGGCGCGTAACTTCGGGCCAGTCTGATAGCGATGGAGGCGTAAACTCAGCGGGACCAGAGCCATCTAATACAAAGTGATTATGTCTTGTGGCGGCACAGTTTGGAATAATAGCTACAGGTAAGGATGCAGCGTGAGTAGGATAGTCATTAACTTTGACATCTAATACGGTCGTTAGCCCACCCATACCTTGAGCACCAATACCCATTTGGTTTATTTTATTGTAGAGTTCAATTCTTAATTTTTCAGCCTCCGTTACAGGGCCACTTGCTATTAGTGCTTGTATGTTGATAGGTTCCATTAACGATTCTTTTGCCATTAACATCGCCTTTTCGGCTGTACCACCGACGCCGACGCCAATCATTCCTGGTGGACACCATCCAGCACCCATTTTCGAAATAGTCGTTAAAATCCAATCTACTAAATTATCACTAGGATTTAGTACTGTAAATTTGGCTTTGTTTTCAGAACCCGCACCTTTAGCAGCAATATGAATATCAACTTTATTTCCGAGTACAACTTCAGTGTGAACGACGGCAGGCGTGTTATCTCCTGTGTTTTCTCGTGAGTGAATAGGGCCGCTGACGATAGAAGCACGCAAAATATTATCGGGGTGTGTGTAAGCACGCCGAACGCCCTCATTGACCATATCTTCAACGCTTTGGTCAGTATCCCAGTGGACGGACATACCAACTTTTATGAAGACATTTACAATACCAGTGTCTTGGCAAATAGGGCGTTGATCTTCTGCACACATTCGCGAATTAATAAGGATCTGGGCAATGGCATCTTTAGCTGCCGGGGACTTTTCCTTTTCATAAGCAGTGGACATCGCTTCAATGAAGTCTTTAGAGTGGTAACAGGCGATATACTGTAATGCATCTGTAATACTATCAATAAAGTCTTTTTTAGTTATAAGAGCCATGGTCAATTTAGATTGTAAGTCTTTTACGGAGTTCTTCAACTACATCAACAATAGGAAATTCAGATTCATTACCATCAGCTCTACACTTATATTCGACCATTCCATTATCTAAGCCTCGCTCACCAAGTATAAGTCTGTGAGGAATACCAATTAAGTCCATATCTGCAAAAGCTACACCAGGCCTTTGACCACGATCATCAAATAGGATATCAAACCCAGCATCAAGTAGCTGTTGATAAAGAGCATCAGCTGCTTCACGTAAACGGATAGACTTGTGGGCATTGATAGGAACTAAGACCACTTGAAAAGGTGCCAGTGCTAATGGCCATGTAATCCCCCGCTCATCATGATGTTGTTCAATGGTTGCAGCAACGACACGAGAGACACCAATGCCATAACAACCCATCTTTAATATTTGTGATTTGCCAGACTCTGCTAAAACATTTGCATTAAGTTTTTGGCTGTAATTATCACCAAGCTGGAATATATGACCGACTTCTATACCTCGTGCAATCTCTAATGACCCTTCACCATCTGGGCTGGGGTCACCGGCGATAACATTACGTAAATCGGCAGTTTCTGGCTCGGGTAAATCACGTGCCCAGTTTACACCAGAAAAATGTTGACCATTTTGATTTGATCCGCACACAAAGTTGGCGACATTTGCTGCAGCCCTATCCACTAATATGGGAATTGTGAGGCCAACAGGGCCAATAGAACCGATACTAGCACCGCAAGCCACAGTGACTTGCTCGGGCGTACAAAAGGTTAAAGGTGCGGCAATGAGCGTGTTTTTTTCAGCTTTCACTTCATTTAGTTCATGATCTCCACGAATAACCAGAGCGACAACGGATCCTTCTTCAGAACCTTGTACTAATAATGTTTTGAGGCATTGAGCTGGGATGATATCGAGATACTCACAGACTTCATCAATCGTGTGTTTCTTAGGTGTGTAAACCATAGTCATGTTTACAACTGCATGAGGCCGCTCACCCGAGGGTGCTAGTGCTTCTGCAAGTTCAATATTAGCTGCATATTGGCTTTGATTACTGAAGGCAATGGCATCTTCACCCGAACTCGCTAACACATGGAATTCATGGGAAGTATTACCACCAATGCTTCCCGTATCGGCTTGCACTGGACGGAAATCGAGCCCCATCCTTTCAAAAACTCTTGAGTAAGCAGCAAACATTGCGTCATAGGTCTTCTGAAGTGACTTTTGATCAAGATGAAAAGAATAAGCATCTTTCATTAAAAATTCGCGGGCTCGCATTAGACCAAAACGTGGTCGAATCTCATCGCGGAACTTAGTTTGAATTTGATAAAAAGTAATAGGTAACTGCTTATAACTTCGAACTTCCTGTCCTACCAATTCTGTAATAACTTCTTCGTGTGTTGGTCCATAACAAAACTCTCGACCATGGCGGTCTTTTAGTCGAAGCAATTCAGGACCATATTTACTCCAACGGCCAGTCTTTTGCCAAAGTTCTGCGGGTTGTATAGAGGGCATTAAGAGCTCTTGCGCGCCAGCACTATCCATCTCCTCACGAACAATTGCTTCAGCTTTACGTAATACTTTCAATCCCATTGGTAGCCAGGTGTACAGCCCTGATGCTAAACGACGAACTAGTCCAGCACGAAGCATTAACTGATGACTGATGATTTCTGCATCAGCGGGTGTTTCTTTTAATGTGGCGATTAAAACTTGTGAGCTACGCATGAGCGGCCTGTCTTCCTATGAAATGGGGGGTGAATAAGTATGTTGTAATTAAAATATTTAGAACGTTTGGTGGTTCCACCCCCAATTTTGGCGTTCAGAGTCTGTCATGCTTATATATATACGTTCGCCAGGAATAGATAATTGGTCTGCAATCATTTGGCAGAGAGCAGCTGAGAAAGCATTTCGGTCAGTTGGTAATCCAAGTGCTCGATAATCTAAGAAAGCAAGAACATCATCAGTACCTGCCATTATCATATTTGGTTGGGTATCAAGACTCACCATTACATAGGTTTCAGCCTTACCAGTTGCTTCGCTTACTGCTTGACTAGCAGCTTTTAATAATAGAGCTTCATTATTAACGGGTTTATTAATCACAATATTTAAATAGGGCATGATGTTTTCCTTATTAGTAATAACTTTTATTATTTCTTTTAGTAGCTAAATCATAGCTTGGCAAGCATTTTCGTCAACCCTAATGTATTCTCTGATGATTGGGTAGTATTATAATTTTACGTTAAAGTTACGGAACATAACATGTCTGAGTTGCCAAACCAGTTCGAAAAGCATATTCAAGTGACAGATAAAGACAGTATTGCAGTTGATTTTTTGGCATTAGAATCTGGTTTATCGAAGCAATTAATCAAGAAGCTAATGCGAAAAGGGGCTGTTTGGCAGACAATAGGCAAAAAAACCCAGCGTTTACGTCGAGCTAAAAAAACTTTAAGGTGTGGTGCAACGCTTCACATATACTACGATAAAGTAGTACTTGATATGATTCCTCCCGAGCCCAGACTCCTTGCAGATGAAGGGTACTATAGTGTGTGGCACAAGCCTTATGGCATGTTGTCCCAAGGGTCAAAGTGGGGTGACCACTGCACGATTACACGATGGGCAGAACAATATTTATCACCTCAACGAAATAGTTTTACTGTGCATCGATTAGATCGGGCTGCAAATGGTTTAATTATCGTAGCGCATGAAAAAAAAGCTGCAGCTGCGTTATCGGATTTATTTCAGCGACGTCAAATTGATAAACGTTATCGAGTTTTGGTACATGGCCAATTTGATAAAGAAATAACACTTGAAAAACCGATGAGTATTGAGAGTAAGATTGATGAGCGGGATGCTAAGAGTCATTTTTCGTTTGTTAAATATGATCCTGAAAAAAACCAATCTTTGTTGGATGTTAATATTGAAACAGGTAGAAAACATCAAGTCAGGCGTCATAGTGCAGAACTAGGTTTCCCTATTGTTGGGGATAGGTTATACAGCAATATTAGTGTTTCTGATAATTTACAATTAACGGCATACTATCTTGCATTTAAGTGTCCATTTTCACAAAAGCAGCAAGTTTTTAATTTGTTGGACCCTGAATAAACCGAGAATTAATATCCCAAAAAGCGTGCTGCTTGATAGAAGCCTGCACTAACAACCCATGCTAAGGTTAATGGCCACACCAGTGACACTGTTGTGAACCACCCTGATTTAGCTTCTGTGCGTATAGTTGCAATAGTAGATAAGCAAGGGGTGTAAATAAGGGTAAATAGCATGAAGCTATAGGCCTGAACCCAGTCTATTTGGTCAGCGATACCAGTCATGAGGGCAGAGCCTTCCAATCCATAAATGACTGCTAAGGCTCCGATCACAATTTCTTTTGCGACAAAGCCAAATATTAAGGCGATGGTTAGTTCAGGATTAATACCTGCTGGAGATAGGACTGGTGACATGAACTCACCAATTATACCGGACCAACTGGATGCACTAGCGGGCTCGACTCCATAAGGCATGTTAGTTAAAACCCAAACCATTACTACACCAATGGTGATGAATTTGGTAGCACGTTTTATAAAGACAGCAACCTCATGCCAGCCGCGAAATAACATTTGACGATAAGTGGGTAAGCGATATGGAGGTAACTCGAGAGCAAAAGGCTCTTGACTATTGAAATGTCCTTTGAAGAGTAAGGCTGTCAGAATAACAACTACAAAAGTCATTATATATAAACTGAATAGTACAATTGGTGCATGTTGTGGTGAAAATAAAGCCGTTGTCATAAAGACAAAAACTTGCAGGCGAGCACTACAAAGTGAAAAGGGGATAACTAACATTGTCAAAAGCCGTAAACCACGACTACGCATGGTTCTAGTGCCCATTAAGGCAGGAACATTACAACCAAAACCCATTAGTAGCATTACAAAGCTTCGGCCATCAAGGCCCATACGGCTCATTAAGGAATCCATTAAAAAAGCAGCACGTGATAAATAACCGCTGTCTTCAACAAAAGCCATAAATAAAAAGAAAACGATAACAATTGGAACAAATGAAGCTACGGTTGCAAGACCATCAAAGACGCCACCAATTAGGAAACCATTGAGTAAGGCGGGTAAACCGGAAAGGAGTGGGACGAGGGCAAGATCTCTAAAAGTTTCAAATAGCCATGCCATGCCCTCTTGTAAAGGTCCGCCAATAGTATAAACGGCTTGAAATATCACAAACATAAAGCCAAAGAAAAGTGGTAAACCAAACACTGGGTGCAAGGCGACACTATCAATTTTTTCAGTCATTGTGCTGCCTATTTGTGCTGGGAAATCGACACTGTGCTTCACTAGATTATCAAGTTCAGTTTCCATAGCCTTATCAACAGCAAAGTCTTGTTCTAAGGCACGAGCAGGCCTAGCCTTACTTGTTCGAAGAGTTGCTTCGATGGCGTTATAGGCCTCAGAATAGCCTTGGCCATACTTTGCACTTAATAATAGTGTGGAGTAACCAAGTTCGACAGAGATTTTTTCTGTATCGATGCTGATGCCTGATTTTTTTGCTTCATCAGCCATATTAAGTAAAATAACAGCCGGCATATTCAGTGATTTTAATTGTAATGTAAGGCTTAATTGCCGGTCGATTTGGGAAGCATTCACAACCATTAATACTAAATCAACAGTATTATTAGCTAAAAAATGACGGACCACTTGTTCATCATCAGAAAAGCCATGGAGATCATAAATACCGGGTAGATCGACAATCTCAACCATACCACCGTCCAAAAGCAGCTTTGAACTTAGTAGATCAACAGTGACTCCTGGCCAGTTTGCTACTTTTGCACTGCCACCACTCATGCGATTAAAAAGTGTTGATTTCCCTGCGTTAGGCATACCTATTAAGGCAATACGCTTCACATTAACACCTCGATCATATGGGCATCTCGTTTTCGTAACATTAGCTCGGTACTTCCAATGCGTAGCTGATAAGGGCCATCAAATGGAGCATGTCTAATAACTTCGAGTTTTTTACCAACGCGTAAGCCAAGGCCATTTAGGCGGTATTTAAATGCTGTATCGACATGAAAAGCTTGAATAGTTGCTGTTTGGCCTACTTGCATTTCCGAGAGACGTTGTATAATCTTCATTGCTTATTCCGAATCTAAATCATAATGATTATCATATAGTCTCTCGTATAAGAGCACAAGAGATAACCTTATACATTAGATAATATTTTTGGAAGGTAGCAAGCTTGACCAATAGCACGAGATGCTAAAAAGATAATCAGCGCTAACCACAAACCATGATTACCTAATTCTTGTAAAAAGTACCATGCAGGTAAATAGCAAACTAGGGTTGAAAAAATCATGGTGTTACGCATTTCTGCACTTCGAGTGGCACCAATAAAGAGACCATCTAATAAGTAACTCCAAACGCCGATAATGGGTGCTATTATTAACCAGAGCAAGTATTCATTGGCAACAGTAATAACTGATGGAATAGTCGTTAAAAGGTTAATGATTGTGGCTCCCCAGAAATAATAACCAAAGCTAAACAGTGTAGCAATTACACCAGACCAAAGAGCGGTATAAGTAAGGCCGCGTTTGAGCTGGTACTTATCTTTATTACCAATAGCATTGCCGGTTATTACTTCGGTTGCATTTGCAAATCCATCCAAGAAAAATGCCATAAAAGTGATGAAGTGAAGTAACACTGCATTTGCAGCAAGTACGATATCTCCTTGCTTTGCACTTTGCGCCATAAAAAAAGCAAAACTAAACATTAAACATAAAGTGCGAATAAAAATGTTGCCATGTAGCTGTAATAGTCGGTGTAACTCATAATCAACCTGAAAACTAAATGTAAACTTAAGAGGTAATAGCTTGATGCGGTTTGTTTTTAGCAGTCTGTAACTGATTACGAGGCCCAGGTACTCAGCAAATACTGAAGCTAATGCAACACCTTCAACGGCCATGTCAAAGACAATAACAAACAACAGATCCAAGGCTATATTAACGATATTAATTGTAAGAACTAAAATTAAGGCTGAGCGAGTGGCAGATAGGCCTATAAGACAGCCCAGAATAACGTAATTAGCCAAAATGGCTGGTGCACTCCAGATCCTAATCGAGAAATATTCTTGTCCGTATTGCGTGACTAAATCACTAGCTCCCATAGCATAAAAAGCGAGATGTGAGAGGGGTGATTGGAAGAGCAGTAGCAAACTAGCAATAAATAATGCAAATAAGAGTGTTCTTTGAAGAAGTAGTTGCTGGTGAAGTTCTGGGTCATTGTGGCCAACAGCTTGAGCAATCAAGCCAGTTGTAGCCATTCTTAGAAAACCAAAGCCCCAAAACAAAAAACTAAAGATGAGAGTACCTACAGCAACGGCACCTAAAAAGTGTGGGCTATTTAAATGGCCCATGACAGCAGTATCGACCATACCCAAGAGAGGTACTGAGATATTGGCTAAAATCATAGGCCCTGCTATTTGCCATATCTTATGGTGGGTAACCGGGATATTGTCTGGTTGCTTAAGCATACTTTCCGATGGAAAAAGCCGCGTTTCTCTTCGCGACTTTTTTATTAAAAAAATTTAAAACGATGATTTATGGTTCGTCGGATTATACCTTAAGCTCTCAAACTAATAGTGGTGCGATAACTAAACTTACTATTGCCATTACATTTATTAAAATATTCATAGCGGGACCTGAAGTATCTTTTAAAGGATCGCCCACTGTGTCCCCCACAACAACGGCTGTATGAACGGGAGAGCCTTTGCCTCCCAAATTGCCTTTTTCAACATATTTTTTTGCATTGTCCCAAGCTCCTCCGGCATTAGCCATCATTAGAGCCATCATCACACCAGTAATTAGTGCCCCGCCTAACATACCTCCGAGAGCTTCTGGCCCTAGTCCAAAACCAACAACTACTGGTGCGAGTATTGCTAAAACACCAGGTAAGATCATTTTATCAAGCGCGGCTTTAGTGGCGATATCAATGCATCGTGCAGTATCTGGTTTAGCTGTGCCTTCCAATAAACCGGGTATATCACGAAATTGGCGACGAATTTCATGAATCATTTCGAATGCCGCATCGCCGACCGCAGTCATAGTTAGGGCACTAACTAAAAATGGAAAGGTACCACCTAAGAACATTCCAACTAAGACAATAGGATCATTAAGTAACAATTGAAACTCAGGATTACTTTGATTAATAGTTTCAATAAAAGCACTGATTAACGCTAATGCAGCTAAAGCAGCGGCACCAATCGCAAAGCCCTTACCAATAGCCGCGGTTGTATTACCGAGTTCGTCTAGGGAGTCAGTTATTTCACGAGTTTTCTGCCCCATTTCTGCCATTTCAGCAATACCGCCAGCATTGTCAGCTATAGGACCATAAGCATCAATAGCCATAGTGATACCAACAGTTGCTAACATACCAACAGCAGCAATTCCGACACCATATAGACCAGCATAATGACTGGAGATAAATATAATAGCAGCAATAGTTACAACGGGAATGGCGACAGACTGCATGCCGAGGGCTAAACCACTAATCATGACTGTAGCTGGTCCAGTTTCACCATCCTTAGCCAATTTTATTACAGGTGCACCACCAGTATAATATTCTGTGATAAGGCCAATAATAATTCCTCCAATAGCTCCTGACAGGACAGCGATCCATAAATTAATTGTACCGCCCATTGTCACAATCATTGCCAAAGCAATCGTTATGAAGAGAAGAGATGAGCCCATTGTGCCAATTCGAAGTGCAACTTCAGGACTTTTTCCAGCAAAACACTTGACCGCATAAATGCCGGCTATCGAGCATAATAAACCGAGAGAAGCCAACGCAAGTGGCATAAACATCAATGATTGTTGATCAGCTGCAAGTGTGTGTATAGCAGTTAAACTCATAGTTGAAGCAATAGTTAGACTTGCGATCATTGAACCACAGTATGATTCAAATATATCAGAACCCATACCAGCAACATCTCCTACATTGTCACCGACATTATCAGCAATAACGCCAGGGTTTCTGGGGTCATCTTCAGGAATACCTGCTTCAAGTTTACCCACTAAATCTGCACCAACATCGGCACTTTTAGTGAAAATACCGCCGCCTACACGAGAGAATAACGCTACAGAAGAGGCGCCCATACCAAAGCCGTGAAGAATATGGACTGTATGTGGATCTGCTCCGAACATTAAATACAGCACACCTAAGCCCAAGAGGCCCATTGAAGCGACTGTTAAGCCCATAATTGAACCGCCGTAAAAGGCTATGCTTAATGCTGCTGAGGGGCCCCTATCTTGTGCTGCTGTTGCTGTGCGAACATTTGCTTGAGTCGCTGTATACATACCAATATACCCTGCCGAACCGGAACAAAGTGCACCTAGTAAGAATGCAAAAGCAGTAGCACCACCAAGATCACTAAGCCAAATAGCTAAAAAGACGGCCGTACAAAAAATACCAAGTCGATTATATTCAGCTTTCATAAACACCATTGCACCGAGATGTATTTGGTCTCCAATATCAACAACCTTGCCTGAGCCTGCTGGTGCACGTTTAACAATACCGTAAACTAGATATGCGCAATAGAGACCGAAAGCACCTAATAGCGTTGGCAGGTAACTGAATGTTGACATAAGCAAAACCCCACGTTGATTGTTAGTAGACAAATAGCGTAACGATGTTGTGACTTCAAACAAGTTTCACTTCTTATACCTTGTATTAGACTAGCGTGTAAAGTTACACATCAGTTTAAGGTTAGAATAGTGGATTAATGAGCGGTCAGGAGTGTTTTTGGGAGTGTAGCTTTGCTCGTGGGTATGGGAGGTATAATGACTGTGTCATATTTATTGTTAGTAAGACAAAACATTCAGTGATCGATAGGGATCTTTGCAGCTTGCGCTCTTCATTGCAAAATCTGGTGTGTTAGGATTCCTTATTTTTGGTGAACACCAAGCGGTAACTGATGAATGGTAAACAGGTTTATTCAATGGAAAGCACTTTTAGGGCTTAGTACCAGTATTGTTTTGTACCATTAGGAGTGAAAGGTGCTAAATACTTACGGATAAAATTATTAGAGTGATTATTTTCTTTAGTGCTGATATCAGTGTCAGTATCACTACTCTTCGATTAGCAGGAATTTAAAAATGAAAAAGTGGATTTGTACAGTGTGTGGCTTTATCTATGATGAGGAAAAAGGGTTGCCAGAGGAGGGTATTGCCCCGGGTACTCTTTGGAGTGATGTTCCTGATGATTGGCTTTGTCCCGATTGCTCGGTTGGTAAAGAGGATTTTGATATGGTCGTTCTCGAATAAGAAACTATTGTTGACTTAAGTATAATAGCTAGCCAAATTCTTATATAATTAGTAAGTTTAATCACATACCAATTTTGGAGCTTTACCTAATATGAATCTTGACCGTGTGGGTTCAGGCAAAAATTTGCCTGAAGATATTAACGTTATTATTGAAATTCCTTCTCATTCAGACCCAGTAAAGTACGAAGTTGATAAGGAGACAGGTGCGTTATTTGTGGATCGCTTTATGAACACAGCAATGTTTTATCCCTGCAATTATGGCTATGTTCCCCATACACTATCAGACGATGGTGATCCTGTGGATGTTTTGGTCATGAGTCCTTATTCTTTAATAAGCGGTTCTGTTGTGCAATGTCGTCCAGTAGGTATGTTAAAAATGACAGATGAGTCGGGTGAGGATGCTAAAATTATTGCGGTACCACATGATTCAATGTACGAGGATGTGCATGATGTGACAGATATCTCACCCCGACTACTAGCACAACTTGCTCATTTTTTTGAGCATTACAAAGATTTAGAAGAAAATAAATGGGTCAAAGTAGAGGGTTGGGTGGGTATAGATGAGGCAAAAGCTGAGATCATAGCAAGTGTTACTCGTTTCAATGAGGCCCCCGTTAAGCCGAACTTCTAGTGCCTGACGGTATTTGAAGGTAGTATTTCATTTCGGCGAGCTGGTTATTAATCAGTCTCGCCGAAGTTGTATTTAAATAGGGCAGATAATGGCAATATTAGTATTACAAGGCAAAAATTTAACAAATTCGATGGCACTAGAAATAAGTGACAAGTTAAATGGAATATTAGAGCCCTATATTGGCTGCATCAAGATTACTTTTCCTCAAAATATGTTGCCAGATCAATTGTCTAATTTACGTCAGCGATATGATTTTGACATCAATATTATTCCAGAACAGTTTGAGCCTAAGGAAGTGAGGTTACTGGTCACAGATATGGACTCGACCTTAATCAGTATTGAGTGTGTTGATGAAATAGCAGACTTTATTAATGCTAAACCAGAGGTTTCAGCTATTACTGATGCCGCTATGCGTGGAGATATCAATTTTGAAACGTCATTACGCCAGCGTGTTGCCTTACTTAAAGGGCTAGATACATCGGTATTAGAGCGAGTATTTGAGGAAAGGCTTAAACTTAATCCCGGAGCCGAAAGCATGCTAAAGGGATTAAAAGAAAAAGGAATAAAGACAGCATTAGTTTCAGGAGGCTTCACGTTTTTTACGGAACGATTGAAAGAGCAATTAGGTCTAGATTATACAATGGCTAATGTTTTAACAGAAAAAAATGGCAAATTAACAGGTGAAGTTTCAGGTGCAATTTGTGGGGAACAAGCAAAAGCAGACTTTCTAATCACACAGTGTGAAAAATTAGGAATAAGTACTTTACAAGTTGTCGCAATGGGCGATGGAGCCAACGACTTGTCTATGATGAAAGAGGCTGGTTTGAGTATTGCCTACCATGCAAAAGCTAAAGTTCAGTCAGAAGCCGATGTAGTTTTAAATTATTGTGGCTTAGAAGGTGTCTTAGGAATGTTGCAGTAGTTTTTTAACTAGCATAAGCTTGAAATTAACAACATAGTCCCCATATATTTTAACGGGATTAACTAATTATTTTAATAGAGGTCGTACGATGGATGTAATGGAACGAATTAAGCAGGCTATTGAGACTAACGATATCATTTTGTTTATGAAAGGTACGCCTGATTTTCCACAATGTGGCTTTTCAAGTCGTTCGTCAGCAGCGCTTACAGAGTGTGGTGTAGAGTTCTCGTTTATTAATGTATTGGCTGAGCCAGAGGTGCGCGAAAATTTACATCGTTATGCTGATTGGCCGACCTTTCCTCAACTTTATATAGCTAGTGAGTTAGTTGGCGGTTGCGATATCGTTATGGAGCTTTATGAGAATGGCGAATTGAAAAAAATGGTTGAACAAGTAGGTAAGTAAAAGATATGAGCGATGAGCAAGACAACGATTGGCAGAGTGATAACGGTTTAACCGTCTCACCAGTAAAGCCAGACTTAAAACAACCGCCAAAGTATCAAGTATTGATGCTCAATGATGACTACACGCCAATGGATTTTGTAATCAAAGTGCTAGAAGGCTTATTTAGAATGGAACATGAGAGTGCTACTCGTACAATGCTTCAAGTACATACCGAAGGGCTTGCACAATGCGGTGTTTATACATTTGAGATCGCAGAGGCCAAAGTAGAACAAGCTAATAGCTACGCTCAACAGCATGGCCATCCGCTCCAATGCACAATGGAAGAAGAATAAACGTCAGTTGTTAAGTTAGATAGAGAGATAAAACATGCTAAGTAAAGAGTTAGAACAAACACTCAGTCAGGCATTTAGTCATGCCAGAAAAGCTGGCCATGAATTTCTTACAATAGAGCATTTACTATTTGCACTTCTCGAAAATAGCCAAGCCCTTACTGTTTTAAAAGCTTGTGATGTTGATATCACAATATTGCAAGAAGAGTTGACTGGTTTTTTAAGTGATAACTTACCTATACTTGCTGAGGATAGTGAGCGTGAGACACAGCCAACGCTAGCTTTTCAAAGAGTATTACAACGCGCAGTGATGCATGTTCAGTCATCAGCTGGCGTTGAAGTTACAGGTGCCAATGTTTTAGTTTCCATTTTTTCTGAACAACAAGCCCAAGCCGTTTATTTGTTACAAAAGCAAGATGTAAAACGTCTTGATGTTGTGAATGCAATTAGCCAAAGTACAGACGAAGGGCCATTAAATTTACAAGCCGACATCGATATTGAGCAGGGTGAGGGCGATAACGAAAGTAACAATCCACTATCGTTATACGCAACAAATCTTAATACATTAGCAATTGCAGGCAAGATCGATCCCTTAATTGGCCGTGAGTACGAAGTTGAGAGAACATTACAGATTTTATGTCGACGACGAAAAAATAACCCCTTATTTGTAGGAGAAGCAGGAGTTGGCAAAACAGCATTAGCAGAGGGCCTTGCCAGACGTATAGTGCTTAATGAGGTACCCGATATATTAAGTGATGCCGTGATTTACTCACTTGATATGGGAGCACTGGTAGCAGGGACTAAGTATCGTGGTGACTTCGAAAAACGTTTAAAAGCACTTTTACGAGAAATTAAAGAGAAAAGTGGTGCAATACTTTTCATAGATGAAATTCACACTTTAATTGGTGCTGGTTCTGCAGGCAATTCAGCAATGGATGCTGCTAACTTGCTAAAACCACTATTAGCTACAGGTGAATTGAAATGTATTGGCTCAACGACGTACCAAGAATACCGAGGTATTTTTGAACATGACCACGCGTTAACGCGACGTTTTCAAAAAATTGATGTATCTGAGCCATCTGTTGAAGAAACGAAAAAGATTTTGAAAGGGCTGAAAGTAGGGCTTGAAGAACATCACGACGTAAGGTACACCATTGCGGCAATAGAGCAGGCAGCAGAATTATCAGATCGCTACATTAATGATCGTTTTTTACCCGATAAAGCTATAGATGTTTTAGATGAAGTTGGGGCTGCTCAGCGTATTTTACCTAAGTCTAAACGTAAGAAGATGATTGGGGTGAATGATATACAGGCAATAGTAGCAAAGATTGCCCGGATACCAGCCAAAACAGTTAATGACACAGATAAAGATACACTGAGAAACCTTGAAAAGAATCTTAAACATGTCATCTTTGGACAAGATGAAGCCATAGCAACTTTGTCCTCGGCTATCAAAATGGGCAGATCTGGTCTAGGGCACCCTGAGCGTCCTACAGGTGCATTTTTATTTACAGGCCCAACTGGTGTGGGTAAAACTGAAGTTACGCGGCAATTAGCACATAATTTGGGTGTTGAGCTTATACGATTTGATATGTCTGAGTATATGGAAAGTCATACGGTCTCCAGGTTGATTGGTGCTCCTCCTGGTTATGTAGGCTATGATCAAGGTGGACTACTAACAGAAGCGGTTAGTAAACAGCCTCACGCTGTCCTATTACTAGATGAAATTGAAAAAGCTCATCCAGATGTTTTCAATTTATTGTTACAAGTTATGGATCACGGTACTTTAACCGACAACAATGGTCGAAAAGCAGATTTTAGACACGTTGTGCTGGTAATGACTAGTAATGCCGGTGCGCATGAAATGGGCCGTGCTTCAATGGGGTTTACTGAGCAGAATCATCAAGCTGATGGAATGGAAGTTATTAAACGTGCATTTACTCCTGAATTCCGCAACCGTTTGGATGGTATTATTCAATTTAAATCTCTAGCTAAAGCTGCTATTTTACGTGTTGCAGATAAAGCAGTGCTTGAACTTGAAATGTTATTACATGAAAAGAACGTAACCTTAGAAGTTGAAGATGAGGCTAGGGAATGGCTTGCTGAAAACGGATATGACCAGAGTATGGGAGCAAGACCAATGGCTAGACTAGTCCAAGAAAAAATAAAAAGACCCTTGGCAGATGAGTTACTTTTTGGCAAATTAAGTAAGGGTGGCCATGCTCGAATTACACTGGTGGATAGTGAATTAATCATCGACTTTGAAAATGAGACAGAATCTGTCTAAAAGAAGGTAAGTTTTTACGATAAATAGTAGTCACTATCGATTATGTACAGATGAGTAATCATAAAATAACTATTGACAATTTAAAAGTTATTCAAGTTAAAAAGCAGATAATTATTTAGCCTTAACAAAACATAGCTAAGCTATTGATAAATAAAAGACATTGCTAACCTATTGATTATATTGAGCTTATCATGATTGTTCAAATTGTGAACAATGTATGCTGAACGCCTATATACAAATAGTTTGACGAGTGACAGTTGAGTTAACCACAGACTTATCCACAGAAATTGTTAGTAACTTTATAGCTATTTAAAAAAGTTCCGTTAAGATAAAAAAGATTAGAGCTCTATGCCTTTCTGTGCCTTTATGCCTGCCCGAAATGCATGCTTCACATCATCAATTCTACTTACAGTATCAGCAGCATCCAACACAGCATCGGGTGCCCCTCGTCCCGTTACTATGACATGTTGCATAGGAGGACGGCTTGCAATATCTTTTAATACCATTTCAGTATTCAAATAATTCATTTTTAAAACAATATTAAGCTCGTCTAGTAAAATGACATGAACTGTTGGGTCTTGAAGTAACTTTTTACATACAGCCCAACCTGCTTCTGCTGATGCAATATCTTGTTCTAAATTCTGTGTATCCCAAGTAAAGCCATCCCCCATGACGTGATATTCAACATCATTAGGAAATCGCCTAAAAAAAGTCTCTTCTCCGGTACTAAAAGCACCTTTAATAAACTGAACAACTCCAACTTTCATATTGTGACCTAATGAACGTGCGACCATGCCAAAGCCGGATGAACTTTTGCCTTTACCATTACCTGTAATAACGAGCAATAAACCTTTGTCGTCATCTGCTTTTTGCACTTGCTCATCGACAATAGCTTTTTGTCGTTCCATTCTCTTTTTGTGTCGTTGTGACTGTTTATCAATCATGTTTATGCTCCGTTTTACATTAAGGAGTAGGGCAATAAAGGAAATATAGGTACTACTGAGTTCGGGAGTGTCTATATTGTCTAGTTAAATTTGTATGAGGCTGTTAGATATGATGTTCTTTCTGGAAGAGGGTAAGCATTGAAAAGACCAGCCGTGAAAGTGCTTCCTATAGCATAGTTAAAATACTGCTCGTTAAACAAATTGTTAATTTGTAAAGCTAAAGCAATATTACCTATTTGTTTAGATAATTTAAAATCAACAGTTTTATATGAGGGTATTTTTTTATCAAAACTATTGTTGAGATCGTTGGCTAGCAATGTGCTACCAACATAATTAAAACTAATTGAGCTTTTAAAGTTAGCAGGGAGTGATGCAAGTACAGTAATATTCGCTGAATTAGTTGGAATTAGTGGAATGTCATTGGCTTTATTATTACCTTCGGTAAACTCTGCTTTAAGGTAAGTGTAATTAGCATTTATAGAGAGGTCTGCGTATGGATCTATAGTTAGTGTTAACTCAACACCGTCATGTTGGGTATTTTCTAGGTTAACATTTTGAAATGTAATTGCATCGAAGTGTATTTCATTTTCAATAGTCTGATGAAATAAAGAAATGCTTGTTTCTAAGTGTCTACTTTTATAACTAGCACCAAATTCTATATCATCAGAAACTTGTGGCTTGAGCTGAGAAAAAACCTGTTGAAAGCTTGAGTTTAACTCAAAGAGCTCATCAATAGTGCCAAAACGAGTACCACGAGCAAAGCGACCGTATGCACTTAGTTCATCGGTAAAAGTATATTGTAAACCTAGCTCAAAACCTGTCTTACGATCTGACTCATTGAAATCTGCAGCTTGTGAACCATATGTAGAGCCAGGTGCTGTAGGATCATAATCATCACGTGCTTGGATCTGTGTTTTCTGATTTCGTATTCCTGCAGTTAAGTTAGCCTTATCTGTTAGTCCAATAGTTGCTTGGCTATAAAGAGCAAAGCTTTTTTGATCAGCAGCTAGCTTATGAGATTGCTGATTGATATTTCGCTTGAAATTTGAACGTGAAGAGTCATATTGATAGAGATAAAAATCTGCTCCAATCACCATGCTAACAGTGCGATCCCAAAATGCTCTATCCAAAGTTAGGTGGGGCGTTAAAGATAGTGTTTGTAATGCTGTTTCTGTGTAGGCATCACCATTGTAGCCGTCATAGTCAAAAAACATTGAACGTTGACGCTTACGACGATAACCAGCATCAATAATTAAGCTATCGTTCTGATTTAAACGAGTACTTAAACCAATTGTAGTGAATTCTGTGTATTCATCAGTCCAATCATTTGGGTTCGTTGTGCCCGTTCTATCTGAAGATAACTCATTAACGTTGTTAGCAGGGTTAACAACACGCTCACCAGGCAGCTCTGTGTCTTGAACGAAGGCGCCAGCTTTGATATAGAACTCAGCCGCACCACCAAAAGGTACTCTTAAATCGAACTGGCCTGTATCTTGATGGAAGTTATTATTATCACGATAACCAGCATCTTCACGACCATTGATATTACCTGTGATGGAAAATCCCTCACTCGAATGACTAAAAAAAGCATTAGTTTCCCTGTAATCAAAAGAGCCAAAAGTTTGACTAATTAGAGCGTAGTTTTCAGATTCACGTGGGTCCTTGGTAATGATATTGATTGTTCCAGTCGTTGCACCGTCTCCATAAAGAATGCCGCCACTGCCTCGCGTAATTTCAATTCGTTTAATATTGTCTATACTAATTGCTGCATAATTTACAGAGGAAAGATCAATATCATTTAAACGACGCCCATCAAGTAGGATCAAAGTATTTTGAGTGGCCGTTTCACCAAAGGTTCTCAACCCAACTGAAGCTCTACTACCATGGCCGTAGAGACTATTAGTTGACACTCCCACATGCTCAGAGAGGAGTTCTGGTAGCGTATTGGCAGGACTGCGTTTAATATCGTCTGCCGTGATAACGCTAATACTGTTTGGTAATGTTGAAAAATCACCGAGTCGACTGGCCGTAACAACTAGGGAGTCTAGATCATAGCTATCATTAGCGATGGCTTGAGGAGTAAAAGAAAGAAGAGCCGCAAGGGGTAAAAAATTAAATTTTGGTAACATAAATCCTGCCTTAAATAATACTCGACATCCTCCCGGGTCAAGTCATTAAAATGACCGAATATTAGCAGATAACTCTATGAAAATTAGTGTCTTCAATTCATAGTATTGCCCACCGCAATAGGGTCCCTCGAACTAGGCCGGTCTCCGGACTAATGAGGCTAAAAACAAATGGCCTTCCCATGTCAAAAAACACAGTGGCTTATCAGATGTTTAACTCAATTACCGTTGCGGGGGCAGTGTTGGATTTTTCACCAACTTCCCGATTATCTTTCAAAATACTATATATGAAAGCACCTAGAGACGAGGAGATTAATAGGTATTGAGGAGGATGTCAATGGATAGAGATAGGTATGAATAACGTTAATAAATATTGTTAGAAGTGCCTAGCAATTACCGCTATATTAAATGATGATTATTTACTTTAGATAAAGCAAAATATGTTAGATTTAACTCCTTTTTCATAGCAAACTACAGCTGCAGGGCACCAATAACAAATAAATTCTTAAAACAACTTAATTTCTATTAATCATATACTTAGCTGGTAAATATAATGTTATTTAATATTAGCGTGACAAAATATAGAGGTGCCTTTTTTTTATGAGCTCTTCTCCGTACATTACTACTCAGGGCATGACCTGCCTAAATCAAGAACTAGAGGCGCGATGGAAAAGAAGGAGGGAAGTTGTAAAAGCTTTATCGGCAGCAGCAGCTGAAGGTGATAGATCAGAGAATGCCGAATATATATATAGAAAAAAAGAGTTACGAGAGATAGATCGTCGCATACGTTATTTGCAAAAGAGAATGCCAGACTTAAGAGTCATATCTGAGTCACCGGATGATATAGATACAGTTTTTTTTGCTGCTTGGGTAAAGCTTAGAACAGAGCAAGGTGGAGATGTTGAATACCGAATAGTCGGTCCTGATGAAATTGATCAGCAAAAAGGTAATATTAGTCTAGACTCACCACTTGCTATAGCTTTATTGTCAAAACAGGTCACGGATGAGATTACCATTCAAGTACAAAATGGTAGAAAAAATTACGTTATTCTGGCAATTCGGTATTAAATTTTGTGGATGAGAAAGAATGCCTAATGCATTATTCACGCTATCTACTTATAGGGGCTATTTTCGCTAGCTCATAATTTGAAAGTACTAAACGCCTATGTTTGGGTGAGTTATTAAAAATAATACTTTTATATTTTACACTTTATGCTGAAATCATGTGGTTATGAACTGCACGACAACATAGAGCATCCCGCACGCTGTCTTGCCCAATCAGGTCGCTTAATCGAAAAGTGAGCTTTATCTGGCTGCTCATCGTATGGATGGCGAAGTACTTCTAGCAACTCTTTAACTAAACTGAAATCACCTTGTTCTGCCTTATCGGTAGCGAGCTGTGCCAAGTAATTACGAAAAACATATTTGGGATTAACAGTGTTCATTGCTTTTCGACGACTCTCGTCCGTTATTCCATCAAGACGAACTCGTTGCTGATACTCCCGTAACCATTGGCAGATCTGGGTTTTGTTTTCTGTTGTTAACTGTGCATCCACATAATAAGCTTGCGCAAGTGGAGCCATTAGTTGCGCATCAGTCTGGTCTTGTTGGTAAACTTTTAAATCAGCCAATCCTCTATAAAATAAAGTCATGTCGGTTTCAACAAGTTGTAATATTTTGTGTAGGTTTGCAATTAAGGAGTTATCACTTTCGCGGTAGGCTACTAATCCAAGCTTAGCAGCTCGCATTGT
This sequence comes from uncultured Gammaproteobacteria bacterium, assembly GCA_905181885.1. Taxonomy (GTDB): domain Bacteria; phylum Pseudomonadota; class Gammaproteobacteria; order Nitrosococcales; family Methylophagaceae. Next base: position 257,427 of record CAJIZI010000003.1, on the reverse strand, counting down.
TTCAAGCTGTGCAGCATAATTTGTAGCGAAGTCATTAATACAACGCTTTAGGGGCTCGGTATCTTCAATTAAAGGATATAGAGCGTTAGCGAGCTGTACTAAATTCCACTGTGCTATTTGTGCTTGATGGCTATAACGGTATCGCTTGTTCGATGCATCAGTAGTATTTGGTGTCCAATTAGGGTCATAGCTTTCAAGCCAGCCATAAGGGCCATAATCAATTGTTAAACCCAATATGGACATATTGTCGGTATTCATAACGCCATGGACAAAACCTACTCGCATCCAGTGAACGACCATTTTAACGGTAAGCTCACACACCTCATTAAACCAGCTGATATAAACTTCAATAGAGGGCTTACCAAGATGTGGAAAGTCAGTTTTGATGGTGTAGTCGACTAAACGACGTAAAGTGTCAAGATCTCCCTGAGCTGCAAAGATTTCATAACTACCAAAGCGTAAAAAAGAGGGTGCTGAACGGCAAACAATTGCTCCTTGCTCAGGTTTAGGATTGCCATCGTAGAACATATCTCTAATAACTTCTTCACCTGTCAGAACTAAACTGAGCGCGCGAGTAGTTGGAACACCTAAATGGTACATCGCCTCACTACAAATAAACTCTCGGACTGAAGAGCGTAGGACTGCTAAACCATCTGCATTTCGAGAATAAGGAGTAGGACCAGCCCCTTTAAGTTGTAATAGGTGGTGCTCGCCCGCATCATTTATGATCTCTCCTAGATTAATAGCTCGACCATCCCCTAACTGTCCAGCCCAATGACCAAATTGGTGACCTCCATAGCATTGAGCATATGGCTGCATGCCTTTCAATAGGGTATTACCAGAGAAGACATCAACAAATATGTCAGATTCACAGTGTCTGTCAGATAAACCTATATTCGTGGCAACTTCTTTTGAATAAGCCACCAATTTCGGTGCCTTGACAGCTTTAGGGTTAACGTAAGAAAAGCAAGCAGCTGCAACTATACGGAGATGATTGTCAGTCTCAATATCAGCAGGTAATTCATCATTGAAACGATAATTAAACTGGAGTGGCAACGTTGAGACGTGTTTTAATTGATTAGTCAAAGGTTCACATTTGTTTGATTTAAGTTTGTCATTACCATTAGAACAGAAAAGTTTGCAATATAAAACTGGAGAAAAATAATGTTGATAGGCATACCGAAAGAAATTAAGAGCAATGAATGTAGGGTTGGGCTCACTCCTGCGGGTGTTCATGAGCTGATCAGAGCAGGCCATCAAGTCTTAGTTGAGTCTGATGCAGGTGGTCTAATAGGGCTGACAGATGAGTTGTACAGACAATCAGGTGCAGACATCCTTGATTCTGCTGAAGAGATATATGCCCAAGCAGACATAATCGTAAAGGTAAAGGAACCTCAAAAGAAAGAGTGTCAATGGCTTCACCCAGGTCAAGTTTTATTCACCTTCTTACATTTGGCTGCAAGCAGGGAATTAACTCAGGATCTTCTCGAGTCAGGGGCGAGTTGTATGGCTTATGAAACAGTCACAGGGAGAAATGGTGACTTGCCTTTATTGGCTCCTATGAGTGAAATCGCCGGGAGAATGTCGATACAGGCTGGAATTCATGCCTTAGAAAACCCTCAAGGTGGTAATGGTACATTATTGGGCGGAGCTGTGGGTGTAGAGCCTGCTAAAGTCGTTGTTTTGGGTGGAGGAGTTGTTGGCGAACAAGCTGCTAGGCTCTCACTGTGCTTGGGTGGTGATACTACTGTGATTGATAAATCATTAACCCGACTTAGGCAGCTTGATACGCATTTTGGTCCACAAATGAAAACACTGTTTGCCAGCCATGATGCCGTTGAATTAGCCATTAATGATGCAGATCTAGTAATTGGTGCCGTTCTGATCCCTGGTGCAAAAGCACCAAAAATAATCACTAAAAAAATGCTAAGGTTAATTAAACCTAAGGCAGTGTTAGTTGATGTATCTATTGATCAAGGTGGTTGCTTTGAAACATCAAGAGTTACAACGCATGAAAACCCAACTTTTGTTGAACAAAATATTATTCATTATTGTGTCCCGAATATGCCTGGTGCTGTTGCAAATACAGCGACATATGCATTAACTAATGTGACTTGTGCTGCCATCATCGGGTTGGCCAATCAAGGTCTAAAGGCAGCTTTAAAAAAAGATAAGTATTTGCTCAAAGGGCTCAATATTCACGAAGGGAAAGTCACACATCAAGCGGTAGCGACAGCACATGATTATAAGTATTTTGATCCAATAGTTATATTTAGTTAACCATTGAATTTCTGAAAGATTGGTTTGTTGTTCAGAGTGATTTGATGTGAATGTAACTTATATGATTTTGTAGCTATTGCTAAATAGGCAGTTAAAAAGAGAAAATCTCATCATAAACAATATTATATAATGCTCTTAAGGATAAGCGCTCATAATGAAACAGCATATTTACTTGCTAATTTATATAAAAAGATAATGGATCATAATGAAAAATACAGAACAGAGTTTTACCTTCACCGAACTAATAATAGTTGTTGCAATTATTGCAATTCTAGCCGTTATTTCATTTCCTGCTTATCAGAATTACTAGTTGGGAGGGCCAGAGCGAGCAGCCATCTTGTATTAAGACTCCGTAGAAGTGGACATTGTTTCTATAGAGTCTTCTTGTATGGATTGTATTTTTTCTGATTCAACTCGAGTCATTAGGGGCTTAAATTTGTTTATACCCTGACTAAGTATAGGATTTGGAATGTCAGCCCATTGAAGAGGAGATATATTTAAAAAAGTTTCTGCTTGCTTCGCTGTTTCGGGCAGGACTGGTTTTAAATAAATAATTAATACACGGAATAGGTTGATCCCCATGGTGCAAATATCCTGAACCTGTTGTTCTTGACCTTCTTCTTTAGCTAAAGTCCAGGGTTTTTTTTCATCGATATACTGGTTAGCTTTATCGGCTAATCCAATAATTTCTCTCATGGCATGACCAAATTCGCGGTTTTCCATTTTGTCAGCGATAGCGGTTGATTTATCTACAAACTCTTTAAATAAAATGGGTTCAGAGAGGGAGCTGGAAAGTTTTCCCTCAAATCCTTTATTGATAAACCCTGCACATCTACTTGCAATATTAATTACTTTACCTACGAGGTCGGAGTTGATTCTGTTCTGAAAATCTTCAAGGTTAAGGTCGATATCTTCAATACCAGAACTTAGTTTTGCTGCGTAGTAGTAACGCAAATATTCAGGGTTTAAATAGTTTAAGTACGTACGAGCATTTATAAAAGTGCCTCGCGACTTAGACATTTTTTTACCATCGACAGTTAAAAACCCATGAGCATAGATGTTGTTAGGTAGACGGAAATTAGCTCCCTGAAGCATGGCTGGCCAAAATAGAGCATGAAAATAAATGATATCTTTACCAATAAAATGGACCATTTCAGTTGTGCTATCAGGCTTCATATATTCATCAAAGTCGACACCAGTCCTCTCACAATAATGTTTGAAACTAGCAAGATAACCAATAGGTGCATCTAACCAAACGTAAAAGAATTTATCTGGTGCATCTGGTATTTCAAATCCAAAATAAGGAGCATCGCGTGATATATCCCAGTCACGTAGACCACTTTCAAGCCACTCGTCTAATTTATTACTGACTTCATCCTGTAAATGTCCGCCAGTTGTCCATGATTTTAGTGCAGACTCAAAATTAGCCAACTTGAAGAAATAGTGCTCAGATTCCTTAGTAATAGGAGTTGCACCAGATACTGCTGAAATTGGATTAATCAAATCGGTCGGAGCGTATGTCGCACCACATACTTCACAATTGTCACCATATTGGTCATTCGCACCACATTTCGGGCATTCTCCTTTTATAAAACGGTCAGGGAGAAACATTTCTTTTTCGGGATCATAAGCTTGGCTGATCGTTCTAGTGGTGATATGGCCAGCTTCACGATTCGCAAGATAAATTTGTTGAGCAAGAGCTTTGTTTTCATCACTATGAGTACTGTGAAAATTATCAAAACCGATGGAGAAATCTTTAAAGTCTGTCTGGTGTTCTTTTGCAATATTAGCAATGAGCGTTTCAGGTGTAATGCCCTCACTTTGAGCTCTTAGCATAATTGGTGTGCCGTGAGCATCATCAGCGCATACATAATGACATTCATGGCCCTGCATTTTCTGAAATCTTACCCATATATCTGTTTGAATATATTCAACAAGGTGGCCTAGGTGAATAGAACCGTTAGCATAAGGCAAGGCGCTAGTAACAAGAATTTTTCTTTGCATTGATTAACCGGTTGAGTATGAGGTGTTAGTAATGCGGTAAAGATACCAGAATGTGCACGTTGACACCATTGGAGCCAACAAAAAAAACAAAGATTTGATTGTTTAAGGTTTGCATTGTTAAACAGTTTGAATTAGATTGGCTGATAGACAAGAAGCGACTAATTTTTGGAGTTTGTTCAGTCTTAGACGGAAGGATAAAGATGGAACTTAAACCACATGATATTCATGTTGATGCAATAGAGTTAGCGCTAGTTAAAGCACGTCAATATCGTTCCCTGTTAGAGCCGGAAATTGCAGAAAGTATTTGCCTTGATATCTTAAATATAGAGCAGGATAATCAGCAAGCTTTAGTGATTTATATCTTAGCGCTAACAGATCAATTACATCACACAGAAAAACAATCCCAAATAAGAGATATAAAAGCAACCATAAACCGGCTGTCTAGTATGTATGAGCGATATTACTACAGTGGTATTCTCAGTGAACGTCGGGCTAGGTTCTTGGTAAGTCAGCCTATGTCACAAACCTTTGCTTATGATTATTTCATTGAAGCGATGGCAGAATATCAACAGGCTGAACAGCACAGCCCGGTTCATAATGATGATGCGATTTTACGTCAAAATAGTTGTATTCGTACCATTGAAAAAGAAAAGCTAAAGCCTAGGCAAGACAATGACCACATACTTACGGATATGGAAAGTTAAGAAATGCATTTAATGCAATTGCAGAAACGAACAATGGCTATCGCTGGGCTTGTGATGTTTGGCTATTTAATATTCCATATGTTATCGAATTTGACTTTTTTCTCCAAAGAACTCTTTAATGAATTTTATCAATGGTATAACGCTGGCATTATTAGATGGCTAGTATTGTCTGTCATGGTTGTTGTTATAGGGGTGCATGTTAGAACAGCGTTGAAAATAAGGGTTATCAGTGCCAATGCTAGAAGCGTTAACTATTATCGACACGATAAGGTCAAGCTACCTGCCTTCGTAGTTACTGCAAGTCTGTTGTTTTTGTTGTTTTTCATTATCATTCATGTGATTCAAACTTTAGGCTTCAGTACTGTCGATGTGCATCAAGAAACGGTTATATTGTTTCAATCCTTTTGGATGCTCATTTTTTATATAGCAGGCTTATTTGTTTTGAGTATGCATCTACAACATTCTTTGGCTAATGTGATGCAAACCTTAGGAAAAACTTCTGTTACTTCTCAATCTTTAGCATGGCTGGTGACACTGTCATTAGCTGCTGGTTTTGCATTGTTACCAATTTATATTTATTTTGTAATGCAATGACAGACTTTATATTAGATGGTATGACGCCTAAAGGCAGTCTAGAAAACAGATGGACTCAACATAAATTTAACCTAAAAATTGTCAGCCCAGCAAATAGAAAAAAATATACTATCATCATTGTTGGAACAGGGCTGGCAGGAGCTTCCGCTGCGGCGTCATTAGGGGAAATGGGCTATAACGTTAAGACTTTCTGCTATCAAGATAGCCCTAGAAGGGCACATAGTATTGCTGCTCAAGGCGGCATCAATGGCTCTAAAAACTACCATAATGATGGCGATAGTGTCTGGCGATTATTCTACGATACCATCAAAGGTGGTGACTTTAGATCGCGAGAGTCGAATGTTTTTCGCTTAGCAGAATTAAGTAATAACATTATTGACCAAGCAGTTTCTCAAGGAGTACCTTTTGCTCGTGAATACAGTGGTTATTTAGCCAATAGGTCTTTTGGTGGCGCACAAGTTTCTCGTACTTTTTATGCCAGGGGCCAAACTGGTCAACAATTATTGCTAGGGGCTTATCAAGCCATGAGCAAAGAAATTGAAGCAGGTAGCATTACCCATCGTTCTCGTTGTGAAATGCAAGACTTGATTATGATCGATGGTCAAGCCAAAGGCATCGTTACGCGAGACTTAGTAACCGGTGGATTGGAGAGCCACTTAGCCGACTGTGTTGTCTTGTGTACAGGCGGTTATAGTAATGTCTTTCACTTATCGACTAATGCTAAAGGTTGTAATGCGTCTGCTGCATGGCGAGCTCACAAACAAGGCGCGCTCTTTGCCAATCCTTGTTTTACTCAGATCCACCCAACCTGCATTCCACAACATGGGGCTCTGCAATCTAAGCTAACTTTAATGAGTGAATCTCTGCGAAATGATGGCCGTGTATGGGCTCCAAAAAATATTAAAGATTGTGCTAAGAAGCCTGAACAAATTGCAGAAGAGGATCGTGATTACTTTCTAGAACGGATGTATCCAGCTTTTGGTAATTTAGTCCCTCGTGATATTGCCTCCAGAGCGGTGAAGTCGATATGTGATGAAGGTCGTGGTGTTGGTAATGCTATAGATGGGAAAAAACTCGGTGTTTACCTTGATTTTGCCGAAGCTATTAATGAACAAGGGATAGAGACCATTAGCGAAAAGTATGGCAATTTATTTGAGATGTATCAGCGTATTACTAATGAAAACCCTAGTGAAACACCAATGCGTATATATCCCGCAGTCCATTACACGATGGGTGGCTTGTGGGTTGATTATAATTTAATGACGTCACTAGATGGTTTATTCGCAGGCGGAGAAACTAATTTTTCAGACCACGGTGCTAATAGGCTTGGAGCTAGTGCTTTAATGCAAGGTTTAGCTGATGGTTATTTTGTATTACCTACTACGATTTCTAATTATTTAGCAGAGCAAAAGCCATTAGATTTAACTAAAAACTATCCCGAAGCTATGAAAGTACTAAAAGCTAATGAATCTAGGATAAACAAATTGCTTAACGCTCCTTTTCCGAAAAAAACTCCAGATGAGTTTCACAGGCTATTAGGCAGTATTTTATGGGATTCTTGCGGCATGGTTCGTGAGAAAGTAGCACTAGAAAAAGCATTAGCTGAGATAAAATCGTTGAATGAGGAGTTCTGGCAACAAGTCAAAGTGACGGGAGATAATGAGGAGTTAAATCAAACTTTAGAGAGAGCTGGTCGCGTTGCTGATTTCTTTGAATTAGCAGAGCTGATGTGTATTGATGCTATAGCGCGAGAAGAATCTTGCGGATCTCACGCAAGAGAAGAGCATCTCAACGAGGATGGAGAAGCAAAGCGCAATGACGAAGAATTTTCCTATGTCGCAGCTTGGCAATATAGTGGGAAACCCAGCATGCCTACCTTATATAAAGAAGAATTAAATTTCGAATTCGTGCGGCCAAACAGAAGAAGTTATCGATGACTTTTACTTTACATATCTGGCGACAAAAAAATGCCATAGCGCAGGGCTACTTTGAAGAATTTCAAATAGATGTTACTGAAAGTACATCTTTTTTAGAGATGCTTGATGGATTAAACGAGCAACTCATATCAAATGGTCATGATGCTGTAGCTTTTGATTTTGATTGTAGAGAGGGGATCTGCGGCTCTTGTAGTTTGGTTATTAATGGCTCGGCACACGGTAAGCCCCGTTCGACAACAACATGCCAACTGTATATGCGTGACTATAAAGATGAATCAGAGTTGTGGGTAGAGCCCTGGCGAGCCACCTCTTTTCCAGTGGTCAAAGATTTAATTGTTGATAGATCAGCTTTTGAAAAAATAATTCAATCAGGCGGTTATATTGCCTCGAGGACGGGTTCAGCTGTTGAAGCTAACACTATTGCAATAGATAAAGACACGGTCGATGGTGCGTTTGACTCAGCAACTTGTATTGGTTGTGGTGCTTGTGTCGCTGTCTGTCCAAATGCATCCGCAACGTTATATGTTGCAGCGAAAGTAAATCATTTATCTACACTGCCACAAGGAGAAATTGATAGGCAGCGTCCTAAAAAAATGTTGGTAGAAATGGAGCGTCAAGGATTTGGAACCTGTAGCAATTATCGGGAATGTGAGCGCGCATGCCCAAAAGATATCAGTGTGGTAAATATCACGAAGATGAATAAACTCCTTTATCAAAATAAATAATACTTTTTGAGGAAAGCCCGGTACTTAACCGAAATATAGTGGTCAAAGCAGAGATATTGAGTGAAGTTAAGAGTCAGGCAGTATAAAATAACATTCATATCAAATGCCTAACTATACATTCGGAGTGATTAATGCTGAACCCTGCCCAAATTAAACAGATCATCAACGACTATGAAGACCCACTTAGCCTAGTATCATTTGGAGACAGTCACTCAAAGACAGACATCCAACTAGATGGTGAAAAGTTAACAGTGTTGATCACATTGGCTTATCCAGTTAAAGGACATAAAGAGCAGCTGGTTTCAGAGTTGTTGAATTTATTAAAAAAGGAAACCAATTTACAGTCGGTGGTTGTCACAATTGACTGGCAGGTTATTAAACATAAAGTGCAGCAGGGTGTAAAAGGGCTTGAGGGTATAAAAAACATTATTGCCGTTGCGTCAGGTAAAGGGGGAGTAGGTAAGTCAACGACCTCTGTTAATTTAGCCTTAGCACTTGCTGCCGAAGGTGCTAATGTTGGTATTTTAGATGCTGACATCTATGGCCCAAGCCTCCCCAGGATGCTAGGTAAAAGTCAAAAACCTGAAACAACAGATGGTAAAAGTATAAAGCCAATTGAAAGTTACGGGCTGCAAAGCATGTCCATTGGTTATCTGATTGATGAAGAGGAACCAATGATTTGGCGTGGTCCAATGGTCACACAAGCATTGCAACAGTTACTCAATGATACGAATTGGGATAAGTTAGATTACTTAGTTATAGACTTACCGCCGGGTACTGGTGATATTCAACTGACATTGTCACAAAGCGTTCCAGTCAGTGGTGCAGTTATTGTCACTACGCCACAAGACATTTCACTATTAGATGCCAGAAAAGCACTCAAAATGTTTGAAAAAGTTAATGTGCCGGTAATGGGTATCATCGAGAATATGAGCACTCACATTTGTGGACAATGTGGTCATGAAGAGGCCATCTTTGGAAGTGGTGGGGGTCAGAAAATGGCGTCCCAGTATGATGTTGATTTATTGGGTGGCTTGCCTTTAGATATTCGTATCAGGGAAAACGCGGATAATGGAGAACCAACAGTAGCTGTGAGCCCAGATGGTGAGATTGCAAAAGCGTATCGTTTGATTGCAACGCGAGTTGCGGCAAGGTTAGCCAAGCAAGCAAAGGATTTTTCTTCAGCATTCCCTAATATAGTTATCCAGAACGATTAAATAACAATATCACTGCTAAAAGACATCAGTTATGATGACAAATGTTAAAATAAATTTAAAGTGACTACAAAATGAGTATCAAATCAGATCAATGGATCCGACGAATGGCCCAAGAACACAACATGATTTCACCATTCGAGCCGGGACAACAACGTGAAAGCGAGAATGGGAGGATGATTTCTTATGGGACATCCAGCTATGGCTACGATGTTCGATGTGCTAATGAGTTTAAGATCTTCACCAACATTAATTCTGTGATTGTTGATCCCAAAAATTTTGACGAGAATAGCTTTGTTGATGTTAACTCAGATGTTTGCATTATCCCACCAAATTCTTTTGCCCTAGCGAGAACGATAGAGCGATTCAAAATACCTCGCAATGTACTTACAATTTGTTTAGGTAAGTCCACATATGCACGCTGCGGAATTATCGTAAATGTCACACCACTAGAACCTGAGTGGGAAGGTCACGTAACATTAGAGTTCTCCAACACTACGTCATTACCAGCGAAGATCTACGCTAATGAAGGTGTTGCTCAAATGTTGTTTTTCGAATCGGATGAGGTGTGTGAAACATCTTATGCCGATCGTAATGGAAAATACCAAGGCCAGCAGGGTGTTACCTTGCCCAAGTCGTAGTAGGGTGAACAAGAGGCGACGTTGTCATATTGGCTAATTATTTATACATTTTCTCTTGTGAAGCTGTTGTCTATGAAGTTAGACCCATAGAAATTTAGAATATTTTTAATTATTATTGAGTGTATTGTTATGTCCACCAAGCTTGCGCCAAAAGAAACTTTTTTAGCTGATTATCTTGTACCCAATTATTTAGTCGATAATGTGGCTTTGTATTTTGACTTAGGGCGGGCTGAAACGACAGTAAGAAGTGTGCTTTCTATGCGGCGTAACCCATTAGGTCAAGGAGGGGACTGTGTATTAGATGGTGAAAAATTAACATTAAAATCCATCAAAATAGATGGTCGTGAACTTCAAGGAAATGAGTACTTACGTACCGATAAAGCCTTGTTGATTTCTAAAGTGCCTGAACAGTTCGATTTAGAAATTGAAGTTCTAATTCACCCAGATAAAAATACGGCGTTAGAAGGTTTGTACCATTCTGGTCGTTTATTGTGTACTCAATGCGAAGCGGAAGGGTTTCGTAGAATTACTTATTATCCAGATCGTCCCGATATAATGGCTGTTTTTACAGTGTCAATTGAGGCAGAAAAAGCAGATTGGCCGATTATGTTATCCAATGGTAATTTAGAACAAAAAGGCCAGCTTGAAAATGGTCGGCATTGGGTGAGTTGGCATGATCCACACCCAAAACCAAGCTATTTGTTTGCATTAGTTGCGGGCGATCTTCATATCCAAAAAGACAGTTTTGTAACAACATCGGGCCGTAAAGTTGCCTTAGAAATATATGTTGATGTAGAAAACAGTCATAAATGTGATCATGCTCTAATGTCACTGAAACAAGCAATGAAATGGGATGAAGAGCGCTATGGTAGGGAATATGATTTAGATATTTTCATGATCGTTGCTGTCAATGATTTCAATATGGGGGCAATGGAGAATAAAGGACTTAATATATTTAACTCTGCCTGTGTACTTGCAAGTCCTGAGACAGCTACAGACAGAGATTATTACAGAATTCAGAGTATTGTCGGTCATGAGTATTTTCATAACTGGTCAGGTAATCGAGTAACTTGCCGTGATTGGTTTCAGTTGAGCTTAAAGGAAGGTTTTACAGTTCTACGAGATCAACAGTTTAGTGCTGACATGAACTCTGCTGCTGTGCAGAGAATTGAAGATGTTAATCAACTTAGATCAATGCAGTTCTCTGAGGATGCGGGCCCTATGTCCCACCCTGTAAGGCCTGCATCTTTCATTGAGATCAGTAATTTTTATACAGTCACAATTTATGAAAAAGGTGCTGAAGTAGTTGGCATGATTAAGACGATTGTCGGTGATATAGGCTTTCGAAAAGGTACGGATCTGTACTTTGATCGTCATGATGGGCAGGCAGTAACGACAGATGATTTTGTCAAAGCAATAGAAGATGCCAATAGAGTTGATTTGACTCAATTTAAACGTTGGTATTCGCAGGCAGGTACGCCGCAACTTAATATAGCAACCGAGTATGATTCAACTGGGCAGCGTTATACGCTCACCATCAATCAGCATTGTGAGGCAACCCCTGGGCAACGACATAAAGAGGCCTTCCATATTCCTGTTGCATTGGGCTTATTAGATAAGAAGGGTAATATTATCCAGGTGCAATTAGATGGTGAGGCGGCATCTAATGTGTCAGAGACACGAATACTGTCAGTAAAAGAAAGTAAGCAACAGTTTGTCTTTATTAATGTGCCATCTGAACCTGTTTTATCGTTCTTGCGTGGTTTCTCAGCACCCGTGAAAGTAAACTTACCAAGAACTAATAAAGAGTTAACTTTTCTAATGGCTAATGACAGTGATAGTTTTTGCCAGTGGGATGCAGGTCAACAGTTATTAATTAACGTTTTACTGCAACTTGCTGAAAAGACGAGTAAGGGTTCAGCATTATCTTTGCCTACTGAACTTGTTGAGCAGTTTGGTAAGCTTCTAAAAAGGGGGCTATCATCACCAGCGCTAGCTGCTAAGATGTTAGAACTACCCTCAGAAAATTATCTAGCAGGCCAAAAAAAGCCAGCAGATGTAGATGCAATTCATATTGCTCGTTCCTATATGAAAAGAGAACTTGCTCTAAGTTTAAAAGAAGACTTTTCAATACTCTACACCGCACTAAATACGACTGATAAATACCAGTTTGATGCTGCAGAGATGGCAAAGCGGAGCTTAAAAAACATTTGTCTGGATTACCTTGTATCTACGGGCGATCCGATGCAAGCTCAACGCTGCCTTAAACAAATGAAGCAATCCGATAATATGACTGATACGATGTCGGGATTAGCAGTATTGGTAGAACATCAGGGCCCTGAACGTGAACACGCGTTACGTGCATTTTATGAGCAATGGAAAGGTGATCGGCAAGTAGTCGACAAATGGCTAGCTGTTCAAGCACAATCGAGTCTGAAAGATACTTTATTACGTGTGAAAAGTTTGATGAGCCACCCGGCCTTTAATATCACTAATCCGAATAATGTACGCTCTTTGATTGGACAGTTTTGTAGAAATAATGCGGTTAACTTTCATGCCATAGATGGCAGTGGTTATCAGTTTTTAGTTGAACAAATATTAATTCTTGATAAGCTAAACCCTCAAATTGCATCTCGGCAAATGGGTGCTTTTAACTCATGGCAACAATATGATAAAAAGCGTCAAGGTATGATGAGAGCAGCATTAGAAAAAATTGCAAAGCAGACTGACTTATCAGCTGATGTTTATGAGATCGTGACGAAGTACTTGGCAGATACGTAATGTATAAATTACACCATCAGCTAAAACAAGATACTTTCTATCTAGGGCACCTTAAACTTTGTGATGTTTTACTAATGAATGATGCACGTTATCCATGGGTCATTCTAGTCCCAAGGCGTGAGAATATTACCGAAGTATTTCAGCTTAGTGATGCTGATCAATATTTATTGTCAACAGAGTCTGCCTTTGTTGCAAAACAGCTATCGTCGTTAGTTGTTGCAGATAAGATGAATGTTGCAGCTTTAGGTAACATAGTAAGCCAGCTTCATATTCATCATGTAGCAAGGTATCAAACAGATGAAGCCTGGCCAGCACCGATCTGGGGGACTGGAAGCACAGTCACCTATAGTGAAGGTGAATCATTAGCAGTTGCTGAACAGATGAAAATGGTATTAAAAGAGTTTTTAGAGTAAATGATAATTAAATCATGTCTATGAATAATAACTTTATGCGTGACACCTATAATATCCGCTATATTTTTAGTGTTGCCTTAGAACATAAAACGGCATTATTCAAAGCCAATATTATTGCGATACTAGCGACTCTATGTGCTGTTCCTATCCCATTACTTATGCCCCTAATGGTTGATGAAGTTTTATTAAATAAACCTGGCTTTATTGTAAATACCATTAATCAAACGCTTCCCGAGTTTTGGCACGAACCCGCACGTTACTTAGTTTTCATTTTATTGATTACTATGAGTTTACGTTTGCTTTCCTTGATTTTTAACGTGTGGCAAACTCGCCAGTTCACAATTATTGCAAAAGATATTACTTACCGAATTAGGCATGGTCTTTTACGCAGGCTGCAGCAAATTTCAATGGCAGAGTATGAAACATTGGGGAGTGGTGCTGTAAGCTCTCATCTTGTTACAGATCTAAATACTATCGATAGCTTTATTGGTACATCTGTCAGTCGTTTGTTAGTGGCTATACTTTCGATTATTGGAACAGCTATTATTCTTTTGTTTATGCATTGGCAGTTAGCACTTTTTATACTGCTTTTAAATCCAGTTGTAATATATGCAACGGTGATTATTGGTAAAAAAGTTAAACAATTGAAACAACGTGAAAATAAAGCGTTTGAAGTATTCCAGTCTTCATTAACAGAAACTTTAGAAGGCATTCAGCAAGTAAGAGCAGCAAATAGAGAAACACATTATTTGAAACGCTTGTCTGAGCAAGCTAAATTGGTGCGAGACCATGGAATTGCTTATACGTGGAAAAGCGACACCGCTAACCGTTTAAGCTTTACTATTTTTTTATTAGGCTTTGAGGTTTTCCGTGCTTTAGCCATGTTGATGGTTTTGCTGTCAGATCTCAGTATTGGTCAGATGATGGCGGTATTTGGATATCTCTGGTTCATGATGGGCCCTGTTAATGAAGTTATTGGTATCCAATATGCATGGTATGCAGCTAAAGCCGCATTAGCACGAATTAATAAACTAGATAATCTAGAAGAAGAACCTCAGTATAAAAGTATCGAAAACCCATTTTCTGGTAAACATACTGTTGCTATTAGTATAGAAGATCTGCATTTTCGCTACGGAGATAATGAAGATGTTCTGAAAGGGGTAACTTTACAGATAAAAGCTGGTGAGAAAGTTGCTCTGGTGGGTGCTAGCGGAGGCGGTAAGTCGACTTTAGTACAAGTCTTATTGGGTTTATATCCTCATCAACAAGGACAACTCAGATTTGACGGTGTGCCCATTGAAAAAATTGGATTACAAACTGTTAGAGAAAACATATCAACGGTGTTACAACATCCGACTATTTTTAATGGCACTATTCGTGAAAACCTCACCATGGGCAGAGACTATCTAGATGAAGATATCTGGCATGCGTTGGATGTCGCTCAAATGACTGATTTCGTGTGGGATTTAGAAGATGATTTAGATACTGAGATTGGCCGAAAAGGAGTGAGGCTGTCAGGTGGGCAACGACAACGAATTGCCATAGCTAGAATGTTACTAGCAGAGCCTAAAGTAGTTATTTTAGATGAGGCAACATCGGCACTTGATATGGAAACAGAACAGAAATTATTATCTGCCTTAAACGACTTTTTAAAGCAACGTACGACCATCATCATTGCGCACCGTTTAAGTGCTGTTCGCCAAGCGGATCACGTTTATGTTTTTGAAGATGGCAGAATCAGCGAGCAAGGTCATCATGATGACTTAATCAATGAAGGCGGCTTATATACAAGGTTGTATTCAGAGTCTCGTTAGGAGAGACGGGTCATAGGCTTTGTTTTAGAGTCTTTTGAATAATGAAGATAAGTACCAGAGGCTTGATCAGGCCAGCTTTGATTTTTTTTGCCACAATATTGCCACCAAATTCCAATTCCTAACGCTAAGCAAGCTACGATGGAGATAGCAAATCGTAACATTGCTTGTCGCCAACTGATAACCTGTCCAGTCTGACTATACAAGGTAACTTTCCAACTTCTCATTCCTAAAGTTTGGCCACCATGGGTCCAAAACCAGCCATAGAAAATAAAACTGACAATAAATAAATAAGCAATGTAAAAAGGGTTGCCTGGTCCAATAGCAGTACCATTATTGAGCGCGACAATAATAAATGTCGCTAACAGCAGGATAGAGAACAGTAGAAGGAGATCATAAATGATTATGACTAAATGACGAAAGAGCGCCGGTCTAATGAGATTATCTTTATTAGTCATAGGCTATTAGTTGTAATTTATTTGGGTAGATAAGCGACATAAAGTATCATTATTGCATTGGTTGATGTGAATTAGGAACACTATGTTACAAATGATTGGGCGTTCAGCGCACTCTGCTTTTCGATTAGCGAAATTATTAAACGTAATTCAAGGTAAGAGTGATGATATCGCATCACTTCGCAGTGAGTATCGTTATTTTATTGAAGTCACAGATGATCACAAACTCACGACAGAAGAGCAGAAGGTTTTATCCAGCTTACTTGAGGCAAAAGTAAGGCAGAGCGCCAGTGAAGAGGGTACTGTTTTTTTTCTAGTAACGCCCAGACCTGGAACGATTTCACCTTGGTCGAGTAAAGCTACAGATATTGTATTAAATAGCGGTATCAAAAATGTCGCGAGAATAGAGCGTGGGATCGCATTTTTTGTAACCTCTAAAGCTTCACTATCATTAGGACAATGGCAGGGTATAGGCAGCTTATTGCACGACAGGATGATTGAGTCTATTTTCACAAGCGAAGAAGATGCAGATCTACTGTTTATGCATAGTCAATCTAGGCCTTTACTGGCTATTGATATTTTAGTTGGTGGCCGCGCAGCTTTAGTTGATGCCAATCAGTCTATGGGTTTAGCTTTGGCTGAAGATGAAATTGACTATCTAGTCGATAACTTCACTACTTTGGGTAGGAATCCCAATGACGTGGAATTGATGATGTTCGCTCAAGCTAACTCTGAACATTGTCGGCATAAAATATTCAACGCTGATTGGATAATTGACGGCGATCATCAGCCTGAAACCCTTTTTAACATGATCCGCAACACACATGCTAAAAATCCAGAAGGTGTATTAACCGCATATAGTGATAATTCATCTGTTATTGAAGGGCCAGTTAGTCAACGGTTCGAGGTGGATATGAGGACTAATCAATATCACTCTCAAGCTGAAGAACAGCACATAATCATGAAGGTGGAAACTCATAATCATCCAACAGCTATTTCTCCCTTTCCTGGAGCTGCAACTGGTGCTGGTGGAGAAATTCGTGATGAAGGTGCGACTGGTAGAGGGTCGAAGCCAAAAGCCGGTTTAACAGGTTTTTCAGTATCTAACCTCAAGATCCCGGGCTTTGAGCAACCTTGGGAAGTGAGTTATGGGAAGCCGACGCGGATAGCTTCAGCGCGCGAGATAATGTTGGATGCTCCGTTGGGTGGAGCAGCATTTAATAATGAATTTGGGCGACCTAATTTATGTGGTTACTTTAGAACTTATGAAGCGGCTGTCCCTTCAGCAAAAGGTATGGAAACCCGTGGTTACCACAAACCGATTATGCTGGCAGGTGGCATGGGCACGATTAGGCCTCAGCATGTTAAAAAGAATATTTTCGAACCAGGTGTGCAGTTGATTGTACTTGGTGGTCCAGCAATGTTGATTGGTTTGGGTGGCAGCGCCGCATCATCGGTATCTTCTGGTAAGAGTGAAGAAAGTTTAGACTTTGCCTCTGTGCAACGAGGTAATCCAGAAATGGAACGTCGTTGCCAAGAAGTAATTGATCGTTGTGTTGCACTAGACGATAAAAACCCAATTATTGCTATTCATGATGTTGGTGCCGGCGGATTATCTAATGCTTTCCCTGAACTGGTAGATGATAGTGGCCGTGGGGGCCGCTTTGACTTACGTCTAGTCCCGAATGATGAACCAAGTATGTCTCCGATGGAAATCTGGTGTAATGAATCACAGGAGCGATATGTACTAGGGGTTACCCAAGACGAAGTGGAAATTTTCAAAGCTATTGCTGAGCGCGAACGCTGTCCCTGGGCCATCGTTGGTGAAGTAACAGAGCGACAGGATTTATTAGTGGGTGATGCAGATAATGTCAACATGCCAGTAGATATGCCTTTATCTTTATTACTAGGAAAGCCACCAAAAATGCTGCGTGATGTACAACATAACGACTTCCATAAACCTGAATTAGAGCTAGAGGGTATTGACATCAACTCAGCTTTAGAACGTGTTTTAAAATTACCGGCAGTAGCAAGTAAGAACTTCCTGATTACGATAGGTGATAGGAGTGTAACGGGGTTAGTGGCTAGGGACCAAATGGTTGGGCCATGGCAAATACCAGTGGCAGACTGTGCTGTTACTTTAGCAGATCATCAGGGTTATGCAGGGGAGGCTATGGCCATTGGAGAACGTGCTCCGATTGCTCTCATTGATGCACCTGCATCAGGACGTATGGCTATTGGAGAAGCTATCACCAATATTGCCGCAGCAAGTATTAAAAAGTTGGGGGATGTAAAACTATCAGCAAATTGGATGGCTGCTTGTGGACATGACGGCGAAGATGCTCTGCTATACGATACTGTTAGAGCAGTAGGCATTGAGTTATGTCCTAAGCTAGAAATTGCCATTCCTGTTGGCAAAGACTCACTATCAATGAAAACAGTCTGGCAAGAGCGAGATGAAATTAAATCAGTAACCTCTCCTTTATCTTTAGTTATTACAGCTTTTGCACCAGTTTCTGATGCTGCTAAGACCTATACTCCCGAACTAAAAACAAATGTCGGTGATACTGACCTTATCTATATTGATTTGGGAAAAGGTTTTAATCGATTAGCTGCTTCAGCATTAGCACAAGTCTATAAGCAAGTGGGACATTACTCTCCAGACCTAGATGAAGCTGAAGATTTAAAAAACTTTTTTTATGCTATCCAGCAGTTAAAAGAAGACCGTCTTTTATTGGCATACCACGATCGAAGCGACGGCGGACTGATCACTACATTGTGTGAAATGGCCTTTGCGGGCCACTGTGGTTTAGATATAGATCTCATAGGGTTGGGTGAAGCTTTACCGGTAATGTTTAATGAGGAATTAGGTGCTGTAATTCAGGTACGTCATAGTGATGTTGAGAATGCACTGGCTGTTTTAAGGGAGCGTGATTTAGAGCATTACTGTCATGTCATAGGCACGCTCCGTGATGATCAACAAATCGTGGTAGCCATTAATGGTTCCGAAATCATTAATACTCCGCGTTCAAAACTGCAGCAGTACTGGGCCGAAACTAGTTATCAAATGCAGAGTAGCCGTGACAATCCTGATTGTGCAAAGGAAGAGTTTGATGCAATTCTAGATAATGCAGATCCTGGTTTAAATGTGTCATTATTGTTTGATCGAGACGAAAATATTGTTGCTCCTCTCATTTTAAACGGTATTAGGCCTAAAATGGCTATTTTGAGAGAACAAGGTGTAAATGGCCAGATAGAAATGGCAGCTTCATTCGATCATGCGGGTTTTAAGTCTATAGACGTTCATATGAGCGATATTCTTGAAGGGCGCGTTGACTTAGCTGATTTTAAGGGTTTGGTTGCTTGTGGTGGCTTTTCCTATGGTGATGTCTTAGGTGCCGGACGAGGCTGGGCCAGCACGATTTTGCATAACCGTCGTGCAAGGGAACAGTTTAAAGACTTCTTTGCCCGTGAAGATACTTTTACATTGGGAGTATGTAATGGCTGTCAAATGCTATCCCAGCTTAAAGAATTGATACCTGGTAGTGACCATTGGCCAAAATTCCAAAGAAACCTTTCAGAACAATTTGAAGCGCGTTTTTCACTGGTGGAAATTGTAGACTCACCATCTGTTTTACTAAAAAACATGGCTGGCTCTAGAATGCCTATTGCAGTAGCTCATGGTGAAGGAAGAGCAAAATTTAATAGTACTGATGATATAAAAAAAGCCCTGGTGTCTATGCGTTATGTTGACAACTATGGAAAAGCAACAGAACGTTACCCTAATAACCCAAATGGTTCACCAGAAGGTATAACTGCACTTACAACAACGGATGGAAGGGTCACTATAATGATGCCACATCCTGAGCGCGTGACAAGAACAGTACAGCACTCATGGTCTCCAGATGATTGGGGTAATAATGGCCCATGGTTACGTTTATTCCAGAACGCAAGAAAGTGGGTGGGTTAGAAAGAGGGGATTGTTGCTATTTATTTTTGTTAGTTCGACGTAATAAGATATACAAAGCGCCAGTGCCGCCGTCTTCAATTCGAGCTGAACAAAAAGCCAAAATATCATCCATTTCACGTAGCCAAATGTTCAATTTACTTTTTAATATTGGTTTATGGTGCTTTGAGCTCCAGCCTTTGCCATGAATAATTCGTGCACCACGAATATTGTAATTTACACAGTCACGGATAAAGTCTAACAAAGCTTGATGAGCAATGGGGATAGTCATTCCATGTAGGTCCAACTCCGCATCAAGTTTAAGGCTACCACTGCGCAAGCGAGATAATAAACGCTCCTGAATACCACTGCGGCGGAAACTCAGGGTCTCTTCACTGCCAACAACGGTCGTTGGGTCAGAAAGATCAGATAATTCACTTTGCAAGTCTGTAGCTTTATTTTGACGGGCTCTTAATTTTATTTTAGTCGTTTTAGTGACAGGCACGATTTTATCTTGAGCAATATGTTCTACCTCACCTATTTCTTCTCGAAATAATGCGATATCAGCTTGGTCTGATTGTCCTGATTTAGGTTTTGTCATTATCGAATAAAGTATGGTCGGTTAAATTATAGAAACTAATAGAAGGTTGTAAGAATAAGTAGATTT
Source organism: uncultured Gammaproteobacteria bacterium (assembly GCA_905181885.1). Taxonomy (GTDB): domain Bacteria; phylum Pseudomonadota; class Gammaproteobacteria; order Nitrosococcales; family Methylophagaceae. The sequence continues at coordinate 237,255 of CAJIZI010000003.1, read as the reverse complement.
TAACATTAAACTTAATGTGTATCTTTTTCACTGTGAAAGATGAGTGTTAACTAAAATGCTCATATGAGGATCAGGAGTAACTTTAGATCATAGTAAGCTGTCTATCTAAGCTAATATTAGCTTGGCTTTACATTTCTTAAAAGATGAAGTTTAACTATCTTACTTAAGGTCATTTTTGGCCGAAATCCATTGAGACATATATTGTGTACTCGCCATTGTGTGATGCTTGAGCATTGCGCCGGTAAAGTTCTCTAGTCGATGTTGACTCAGGTGTTGTTCAATAAGAGCTATTTTCGAGACAAGCGCCTCCCCTAGGATCCGTGAATCGTAAAGTGCATGTAATAAAGGGTGACAATTACTATGAGCTACCTCCCAAGTTAAATGGTTTTGATATAAGTTCACTGCATTGGTAATAAACTCATCGGAGTTATCAGCAATAAAGCCTGGCCAAGAGTATTGTGCATGCATGCCCTCACTGCCAACGGGTGTTGTTACACTCGGAGTTTGCATGATCATAGCATCCAGTAACTTGCCTTTTAATCCTGCTCCAAATCGTAGAGGGGCTAAACAGACACGAGCTTGTTCCATAACAATAAGACTGTCCTCTGCCCAGCCTTTAATTAAAAAGCCAGTTTTTTCATTACTTAAGGCCGTAGCTTTGGGTGGTGGGTAGGCGCCGTAAACATGACATTGAGCTTCAGGAAGTTGTTTTTTGATCTTTGGCCAAAGTGATTGTAGATGTATGACGGCATCCCAGTTCGGAGCATGACGAAAGTTACCAATAGTTATAAAATTCTGGCGGTCATTAAAAGAGGTGGTTTTGTCAGGGAGTATTGAGAGGTTAATCATGAAAGGAAGGTGATGAAGTAAGGTTGCATCAATTTTATAATGATCAGTAAGAAGTGATATTTCGAATGGTGAAATAATGAGTGAGAGGTCGCATCGCATAATAGCGGCTACTTCTCGTTTTGCTAGGTTACTTGATAAGTCAGAGTTAGTTAAATTGCGATCTTGTTTAAATGCCATGTGACGAGCGGCACGTAGACATTGTAGATCTACAGTATCTAATATTTTAACTGCTTTGGGACAGTGTTTATCTACACGCCAGCCAAACTGTTCTTCCATCATAAAGCGATCAAAGATAACGATATTGGGTTGATACTGAGTAATGTATACATCAAAGCTATTACAATTTAGTTTAATTTTTTTGCTTGTAATACCTTCTGCATTAAGATCAGTCATATGATCTGTTTCTTGGGCGGGTGTTGCAAACTGGATTTGCCAGTTTTGTTCTTTTAATAACCTCAAAATAGACATCATATGGCTACCCGCAGCAGAAGAGTTAGGTTCCGGCCATACATAGCCAATGACGAGTACCTTTTTCATTATGGCGGGTTCATTCGAGCTTTAAATCATCAGCTTGTTCCTGTACTAAAGCTGTAATAGTGGTTCCTGGGCTAGGAATGAAATCTATTTCACTAGTAAAGAATTGAAGCTGTCTTTTCTCATTGAAAGAAAATAATGGAATAGCACGCTTACCATATTGCTCTTTATAATCTTGATATGTGAAACTATCACTGATAGTTGTATGCCTAGTTTGTGCACCCTGACTGATTAAACTAGCAAGCTTTGAGAAGGTAGTGTCGTGACTAAATAAAACTTGATGACCGTAGTTGATTGAAGTGCGTGAGTTTTGATCTTCCTCTTGTTTTTCTGAGTCAGGTTCTGAAGACAGAAAATAAATCCTGTTGCTACCAAATTCAGAACGGTAATGTTGACCAACTAACGCATTGTTTTCTTTTTGTGGGGACATAGCTAATAAGTGGCCTAGCCCCACTAAATCTAAGTGTCTACTTGCATGTTCAGAAATAGCGTTGCCATAATAACTTTTGAGACCCTCCATCCTAGCTAATTTAATATTAGTCCAACTATCATCCGTAACTAAGCTATTAAAATCATTATCGTTTAACGCATGAGCTAGCATTCGAGAAACTGGGTTAGCACCAATAATTAAGAAACCATTATCGTCAGGTTCAGCAACACCTAATAATCTAGCTAGAAACTTTGAGGTAGTACCTTGGAGTACCACGGTGCCTATGATGATGCTGAAGGCTAGAGGCACTAGAAGCTCTGCATCTTCTACGCCATGTTCTTGTAATCTCAATGCAAATAAAGCTGTGACAGCAGCAGCGACTATTCCGCGAGGGCCAATCCAACTAATTAAGAATTTTTCTTGCCAAGTTAAGCCCGAGCCTATTGTTGATAATATGACCTTGAAGGGTCTGGCAAACAATTGGATGAATAAAAAAAGCCCGATTGCTGACCAACCTAATGCAGTGAATTGAGAAAAGTCTAGGCGAGCAGAGAGTAGTATAAAGAGGCCTGAAATTAATAGAATACTTAGGCTTTCTTTAAAGTTTAATATTTCGTCCACAGGTACATTTTTCATATTTGCTAACCATATGCCCATGACTGTTACGGCTAATAATCCGGACTCTTCTGATAAATAATTAGATAGGGCGAAGACTGCAAAAACTAGTGTTAATGTAGCAACATTATGCAGGTACTCAGGCATATGGTGATTACGTAATATTAAACCAAATAAGTAGGCGGGGATAGCACCAACGAAGGTACCTATTAATAATGTTTTGCCAAAGATCATAAGGGTATGTTCAAAAGAAGCATGGCCTTGTAGTTGAATGGATAAAATAACTTCAAAAACGAGGACAGCTAAAATAGCACCTAAAGGATCGATAACAATACCCTCCCAGCGAAGAATATTCGAGATGGTGCGGTTAGGCTTTACGGTTCTTAAAATTGGAACAATTACGGTCGGCCCAGTGACAACCATCAATGCGCCAAAAAGAATAGAAAGGTCCCAAGAAAAGCCGACGATTAAGTGTGTGCCTACAGAAATTGCAGCCCATGTGAGCACAACCCCCATGGTCAACATATTCCTTACTACTTTGTGTAAATCACGAATCTCTTCAAACTTTAAGGTTAAGCTGCCTTCAAAGAGAATGACAGCAACGGCGAGTGACACCATAGGAAATAATAAGTCACCGAAAAGTGTTTCTGGATTTAATGTGCCTGTGAGGGGGCCTAAAATAATACCGGCAAAGAGCAGAAAAACAATGGCAGGTAATTTGACCCACCAAGCAAACCATTGGCAAAGGATGGCAACTACGCCTATGGTGGATAGTGCAATAATTGCTTGCTCGTGCATTGATCTACTTTCCTATGGGTTTGTGAAAAGCCCTTAATCTTACCTGATTAAGAAAAAAGCTCAATCTTGCTGATTCAAAGGGAACTGATACTGTTAGTAAGTAAGCATGGTATGAATAGGATAATTGCTTAATCGTTCTCGACCAGCTAGCTCTGTCAATTCGATAAGAAAAGCACAAGCAATAATCTTTCCACCTAGTCTTTCGACTAATTGGTAACTTGCCATAGCAGTGCCTCCTGTTCCGAGGAGATCATTAATTAATAAGACACGGTCGCCTGGTTGTATAGCATCGTGGTGTACCTCTATGCTAGTTGCTCCATATTTAGTGTTTACTCTACACAGCAGCTTGTTGGCTTTCTTAAAGGAATAAAGCCAATGCTTAAGAGACTAGCTACTAAACTTCCAAAAATAAATCCGCGGGCTTCTATCCCAGCAACAGCAGTGATATCTTCTTTTAGACAAGCTTTGGCTAACTGCTCTGTTGCTAAATGAAGACTACTTTAATCTTTCAATAAAGGGTTGATGTCTATTTATATAATACCGAGCTTAGGGAAATCTTAACTATCACGTATTCTAGTTTTTAATTGTTCCATAACAAGCAATTTCGTAAGAGTTGACTTATTATAACGGCTTAAATAACTTTGATAGAAATAATCAGCGATAATTGGGGATAGGGTGAGGAATAAAATGGAGATCATTAAAAGAGGCTTACTTATCTTTCTGACAGTGAGCTTGTCGGCTTGTTCTACTTTTATGGACACAAAGCCAGAAGGCAGCTCTCTAAAAGAGCTTCAATCTTTTTATGTAATAGACGTTGACAGAGGGTTAAAAGAGAGTACCAGCACCGATGCAAAAGTGCTATATGTGGCTCCAGTAAGAGTGACATCACAATTTAGACATAAAAGTTTAGTATATAAGGTGGGAAACAATGCATTTCAACCACAGCCAGATCATCAGTTTTTTGATAGCCCAGAAGAAATGTTTAGAACTCAACTCCAGCGTTGGTTAGAAAAAACAGGCATATTTAGTTCTGTTATCACAGATAATGAACATTCTGCAGATCTTATCCTAGAAACGGCTGTGACCAGTCTTTATGGTGTCAAAATATCAGGGCATCGGCCGCAATCGATCATAGAAATGCAATTCTTTCTAACAGATCCCCGCCTTGTACGTGACGACGTAATATTTCAAACGGGCTTGTCAATCGATATTGATATTGCAGAAATAACTCCGCCAAACGTTGTAAAAGGCTGGCAAATAGGCTTTAAAAAACTGTTGTCGACCTTAGAGGACGATTTAAGCGGTTATTTCCATGACTATACCCCCTAGTAAAGTCTTCCTTCAAACGTGCATGAAACCGCCTTAAATGGTAAGATTACCTTTTCGTTGCTAGATAGCGCCTAATATTTATTTGGATGGTAAATTAGATGACTGAAATCGCCTTAGAATTAGACACCATTGATATAGAAGATGAGATGAAGGAATCTTATCTCGCATATGCAATGAGTGTCATAGTTGGACGAGCACTTCCTGATGTCAGGGATGGTCTTAAACCAGTTCACCGTCGTGTCTTATTCGCCATGCGTGAGTTGAACAATAACTGGAACGGTTCTTATAAGAAGTCAGCTCGTATTGTGGGTGATGTCATTGGTAAATATCACCCACATGGTGATACGGCCGTTTATGACACTATGGTTAGGATGGCGCAACCTTTCTCGATGAGATATATGCTGGTTGATGGTCAAGGTAACTTTGGATCGGTTGATGGCGACTCCCCGGCTGCAATGCGTTATACCGAAGTTCGCATGGCAAAAATTACTCATGAAATGTTAGCTGACTTAGACAAAGAAACCGTTGACTTTACTGCTAATTATGATGAATCAGAACATGAGCCATCTGTTTTACCGACAAAAATTCCAGCTCTTTTAGTCAATGGCTCTTCGGGCATTGCTGTTGGGATGGCAACTAATATCCCGCCTCACAACCTGACAGAAATCTTAAACGCGTGTATTGCGACGGTCGATCAACCCGATATTGATGTACCAGGCCTGATGGAACATATTCCTGGTCCTGATTTTCCAACAGCCGCTATGATTAATGGTGCTGGCGGTATTAGTGAGGCATATCGGACTGGGCGTGGCCGTGTTCATATTCGTGCCCGAGCCGATATTGAAACTAATGAGAGTACAGGCCAACAAAGCATCGTTGTCAATGAGCTCCCTTACCAAGTCAATAAAGCACGCTTGTTAGAAAAGATAGCAGAACTGGTAAAAGACAAAAAAATAGAAGGAATCACAGCTTTACGTGATGAGTCGGATAAAGATGGTATGCGAATGGTAGTGGTTCTCAAGCGGGGCGAAGTACCTGAGGTGGTTCTTAATAATCTCTACAAACAAACACAAATGCAAACAGTGTTTGGTATAAACATGGTGGCTATTGTTGATGGACAACCGCGTTTATTAGGTTTAAAGGCGATTATTGATGCCTTTATTCGTCATCGCCGTGAAGTTGTTACACGGAGGTCATTATTTGAACTGCGTAAAGCGCGTGACCGTGCCCACATCTTAGAAGGTTTAGCGACAGCATTAGCCAATATTGATGAAGTGATTAATTTGGTCAAGTCCTCAACTAATCCAGCTGAGGCCAAAGAAGCTTTATTAGCGAAAGGATGGGGATCGAAAATGATCCTTGAAATGTTAGGTGCTGCTGGCGCTGAAGCATCACGCCCTGAAGGGTTAGAAGCAGAGTTAGGATTAGTTGACGGGGTTTACCATTTATCAACAACGCAAGCACAAGCCATTCTTGACATGCGACTGCATCGTTTAACTGGCCTAGAACAAGATAAGATTCTAGATGAATACCGTGAAGTATTAGTAGACATTAGCAAGTTGCTAGCAATACTAAGTGACCCAGATAACCTGATGGCGGTAATTAGGGAAGAGTTAGTCAAAGTTAAGGAGGAGTATGGCGATGAGCGACGTACTGAAATTCTTGATACGCATCTTGACTTGACATTAGAAGACTTGATTACCGAGGAAGAGATGGTTGTCACCTTATCTCATGCAGGTTATGCCAAAACACAACAGCTGGATACATACCAAGCACAACGCCGTGGCGGAAAAGGTAAGTCTGCAACATCGATGAAAGATGAAGATTTTATTGAACATTTGTTCATCGCAAATACACATGACACCTTATTGTGCTTTTCAAGTGCAGGGAAAGTATATTGGAAAAAAGTCTATGAGCTACCACAAGGTGGTCGCGCGGCTCGAGGCAAACCAATAGTTAATTTATTACCGCTAGATGAAGGTGAGAAAATTAATGCTGTACTTGCCATTCGTGAGTTTGAAGCTGATAAATTTATTTTTATGGCAACAGCATCGGGTACTGTTAAGAAAACACCGTTAGTCGATTATTCTCGTCCAAGAGCCAACGGTATTATTGCTGTTGACTTAAAAGATGGTGATAAATTAGTTGATGTTGCGTTAACAGACGGACAGTCTGACATAATGCTGTTTAGTTCTGCTGGTAAAGTAATTCGTTTTGATGAAACTGATGTCAGATCAATGGGCCGTGTTTCTCGAGGAGTAAGAGGAATGCGTTTACCGGAAGGCCAGAAAATAATCTCTTTAATAATAGCTATAGATGAAGACGGTGCTATTTTAACAGCAACTGAGTTTGGCTTTGGTAAACGTACACATCTAAAAGAGTACCGTGTACAAGGGCGAGGTGGTCAAGGTATCATTTCAATCCAGACATCCGAACGCAATGGCAATGTAGTCGGTGCCGTACAAGTACTTGACGAGCATCAAATCATGCTGATCACTAACGGGGGTACGTTGGTTAGAACGCCGGTGAAGCATGTTTCTATTGTAGGTCGAAATACCCAGGGTGTGAAACTGATTAATTTGACTAAGAAAGAAAAACTAGTAGGTCTTGAACGTGTACTAGAAGTTGAAGATGGTGAAGAAGTTGAATCGGATGATGACGAGGCTTCAATTGAGGCTGATGAGTAACTTAAATAGGTAACCATCAAACGAATAATTGTTGGTGGAAAATTTAGGCTGGAAAGGATAAGAATATGAGTGAAAAACAAGCCTTGCAGGCCATACGTCAAAAGATAGATGATATCGATTTGCAAGTACAAGTTTTGCTCAATCAACGTGCAAACATGGCACAGGAAGTAGCTAATATCAAAATAGCTAATGGTGAGCAGACTGATTTTTATCGGCCTGATCGCGAGGCCATGGTTTTACGCCAAGTTATGGAGCGTAATCAAGGGCCATTAGACAGCCAAGAAATGGCGCGCTTGTTTCGTGAGATAATGTCGGCCTGCTTGGCAGCAGAAAAACCATTACAAGTCGCTTACTTGGGACCTGAAGGTTCATTCACTCAAGGGGCCACGCTCAAACAGTTTGGTGGTTCAATAGCCCCTAAGCCAATGTCTACTATTTCTGATGTCTTCAATGCTGTGGAACAAGGTAATGCAAATTACGGCGTAGTACCTGTTGAAAATTCTACAGAAGGTATGGTCTCTCATACGTTAGATAGATTTATTACTACACCGTTGAAAATTAATGGTGAGATTTCCTTACGAATTCACCACTACTTATTAAGCAAAGAAACAAGTTTATCTGATGTTGTTAAGATATACAGTCATCCTCAAGCTCTGGCACAATGTCGACAATGGCTGGCAAATCATTGTCCAGATTGTGAGCTAATAGCAGTGAATAGCAATTCTAAAGCAGCAGAAATGGTCGCTAGTGAACGTGGAAGTGCTGCAATAGCAGCAAATAAAGCTGCAGAAATTTATTATTTAGTCACACTAGCAAGTAATATCGAAGACGAAGTTGATAATACAACACGGTTTTTAGTTATTGGCCGACAGGATATTAGTCCGTCAGGTCACGATAAAACAGCCTTGTTAGTTTCAACTAAAAATGAGCCGGGGGCCTTAAATACAATACTTGAGCCACTGGCAAAAAGTGGTATTACTATGACACGTATCGAGTCAAGGCCATCTAGACAAGGTGTCTGGGAATATGTGTTTTTTATCGATATAGAAGGGCATAGAGAAGATAGTAATATTGCTAAGGCCCTTGCCGAGCTAAAAGAAGCATCATCCATGTTCAAAGTGCTTGGATCTTATCCTAAGGCAGTTTTGTAATAAATGAAGCTTTTATTAGCTAATCCAAGAGGCTTTTGTGCCGGAGTGGATCGTGCAATTGAGATTGTTGAGCGCGCTTTAAAAATATTCGGTGCTCCAATATACGTGCGTCATGAAGTCGTACATAATCGTTTTGTTGTTGAAGATCTGCGAGCCAAGGGTGCGATTTTTATCGAAGAAGTCAGTGAAGTTCCTGATGAGAGTATTCTTATTTTTAGTGCGCATGGTGTTTCAAAAAAAGTCCAAGAAGAGGGTAAGCATCGAGGGTTAAATATTTTTGATGCAACCTGTCCATTGGTGACTAAGGTGCACATGGAAGTGGCTAAATTTGAAAAGCAAGGAAAAGAGTGTGTTTTAATTGGTCATGTTGGGCATCCTGAAGTAGAAGGAACAATGGGACAGTACACATCGGATGAAGGAGGCATCTATCTTGTTGAGACGCCGGAAGATGTGGCCAGATTAAGAGTAAAAAACCCGAATAACTTGGCTTTTGTTACTCAAACGACTTTGTCTGTAGATGACACTTCAATAGTGATAGATGCATTAAAGCAACATTTTCCGGCCATAGAAGGTCCGCGTAAAGATGATATTTGTTATGCCACACAAAATAGGCAAAATGCAGTAAAAAGTATGGCAAAGGAGTGTGACATTCTAATGGTGGTAGGCTCTAAAAACAGCTCCAATTCTAATCGACTTCGCGAGTTATCAGAAAAGCTAGCAACGCCTGCATACCTGATTGATAATGCCGGAGATATAAACCCAGACTGGTTAGACGGTAAATCATGTATCGGGCTAACAGCAGGCGCTTCAGCCCCTGAGCTATTGGTTCAAAATGTAGTTGAACGATTAAAACAGCTGGGTGTTTCACGGGTAAGTGAATTGGATGGGCAACCTGAAAAAATCGAATTTTCGCTACCTAAAGAATTGAAAGTGGATATCTCTGGCTTATCGCCATCACATTAACTTCTATGCCTTCTCTCCCTTTTATACCAGTCTTTTTATGGACAGACATTCTTATCTATCTCCTCTTAGGTGTTGTGACCTATAGTGTTTTGTATATTCGCAACCATGCTCATTTAAAAGCACCGTGGAAGTTAGTTATAAAGCGTAAACGGGGTGTGATTTCAATCATGGTATTGATGTGTTACGTCTTTGTGGGATTGCTGGATTCTGTTCATTTTAGATTAACTATCGATGATCAGCAGAAATCGGAACAGCAACACTATGAAACGCAAGTAACGTCAGTGTTGGATTTAGCAATCATGCCACTACGAGAGCAGGTAGAAAAAACATATTCAGCTCCATTTGCAACACGATCCTTTTCACGTGAAATGCAGAAGGACGTATCTTCCGAGCTTAGTTATGTTTACCCAAAGTTACATTACGGTGGGGCTCATCTTGAATCCGAAAAGGAAAAACTGCAGGATATTTTATCGACAATTATTATAAGTAGTATCAAAGCTTTAATCACTTGGTTATTATTATCAGCTTTATTGATTAACTATCTTGCTAAACGTTACCAAAACTCCTGGTTTAAGCAGTACAAAGATATATTGATAGGAAGTGCAAGGTATCCTTTTCGAACAGTATTATTGATGCTCGGCATCATATTGCTAACTGTATTCAATGTAGCAGCTTTGAGTGTTGACTATCATGTTCTAGGAACAGATAAGGTGGGGCAAGATGTACTTTACCAGTCACTAAAAAGTATTCGTACGGGCCTAGTTATAGGAACTTTAACGACGTTAGTGATGTTACCGTTAGCGATATCAATGGGCATCGCAGCTGGCTATTTTAGAGGCTGGATTGATGATGTTATTCAGTACGTTTATACGACCTTAAATTCGATCCCTGGTGTATTACTAATCGCAGCTGCAGTGTTAATGTTGCAAGTTTATATGAACAATCATCCTGAAAACTTTGTGACTATCACTGAGCGTGCAGATATGAGGCTACTATTCTTGTGCATTATTTTGGGTGTCACCAGTTGGACTGGTTTATGTCGTATTTTACGCGGCGAAACACTGAAGTTACGTGAGTCAGAATATGTTTTGGCTTCTAGAGCTCTAGGAGCAAGTAGCCTGAGTATTTTACACCGCCATATTCTGCCAAACTTAATGCATATAGTCATGATCTCTGTTGTACTTGATTTTAGTGGTTTAGTTCTAGCTGAAGCAGTTTTATCTTATGTGGGTGTTGGAGTGGATCCCTCAATGATAAGCTGGGGTAACATGATTAACAGTGCTCGTTTAGAAATGGCACGAGACCCTGTTGTTTGGTGGTCATTAACAGCTGCTTTCTTTTTTATGTTTCTTTTAGTCCTAGCAGCTAACTTGTTTGCAGATGTTGTTCGTGATGCCTTTGATCCAAAAGGGCATAAGCAGAATGACTGAATTATTGAAGGTGACGGGATTATCAACCCACATAGGGTCTGAAAAAAAGCCTTTAAAACCCGTTGATAATGTGAGCTTTTGCATTGAAAAAGGAAAAACCTTTGCTTTGCTAGGTGAGTCTGGATGTGGGAAGTCATTAACTGCATTGTCTTTATTGAGGTTAAACCCCCAGCCTGTTAGCCGGGTGGTGGCGGGTGCAGTAGAGTTGGCAGGTGAAGATCTATTAGCGTTGTCAGAGTCAGACATGGAGCATATTCGTGGCCGTCGTATTGCGATGATTTTTCAGGAACCACAAAGTTCTTTAAACCCTGTACTTACTGTTGGCCAGCAAATAGGGGAGTCGCTGCAGTGGCATTTTAAAATGCGAGGTAAGGCACTACATAACCGTATTATCAACTTACTTAGTTCGGTCGGTATTCCAGACCCTCACCAACGGTTTAAAGACTATCCCCATCAACTCTCAGGAGGAATGAAGCAACGCATAATGATTGCAATTGCTTTAGCAGGCGAGCCTGAACTATTAATTGCGGATGAGCCGACAACAGCACTAGACGTTACCATACAAGCTCAAATATTAGACTTATTAAAAGAAATACAGCGTGAAACACAAATGGCTATATTGCTTATTAGTCATGATTTGGCAGTTGTAGCTCAAATGGCTGATGATGTAGCTGTGATGTATGCAGGACAGATAGTTGAGATAGCTCCAAGAGAGCAGTTCTTTAAGCAGGTAAAGCACCCTTATAGTAAAAAATTATTTGAATCGCTACCGACAGCTCAAAAACGTCAGCATCGTTTAACAGTTATCAAAGGAAATGTGCCAGCACTGGATAAGGTTTTCAATGGTTGCCGGTTTGTTGAACGCTGTGAATTTGCACTTCCTCATTGCAGTACGGTAGTCCCCGGGTGGCATAAAGATGATGAACAAAGCGTACGATGTCACTTATTAGAACCTGGTCAGAATAGTATTGTAAAAGTCAATTCACAAAAGTTAATGGCATCCCTATTTAAAGAGATATCAGTGACAGAAAAGCCTGTATTAATTTTAGATAAGCTACGTGTTCATTTCCCTATTAGAAAGGGTTTGTTTCAAAGGATCGTGGGCCATGTTAAAGCTGTCGATGACGTCAGTTTGGTGCTGAGACCTTCTGAGACACTCGCTTTAGTTGGTGAGTCAGGGTGTGGTAAAACCACAGTAGGTAAAGCAATCTTACAATTAGTGCCAATTACTGATGGAAGTGTGAAATACAAAGAGATTGTATTAAATGAGTTATCTGCTAAACAATTAAAACTTGGCCGTAAAGGTTTACAGATCGTGTTTCAAGACCCCTACTCATCAATGAACCCTCGCATGACGATTAGCCAAGTTATCGAAGAGGCAATGATCTCTGGAATGGATAGTAATAATGCTGTTATGCGTGCTGAGAAAGTTAATAGCCTCATGGAAAGAGTTGGGTTAGATGCTAAACAAAAACATCGCTATCCTCATGAGTTCTCAGGTGGCCAACGCCAAAGAATATGTATTGCTAGAGCGTTAGCTGCAGAGCCTAATGTCATTATATGTGATGAACCTACTAGTGCATTAGATGTGTCAGTTCAAGCCCAAATACTAAACTTACTACGAGAACTACAAAAGGAACTTAAACTTACATACCTTTTTATTACTCATAACATTGCGGTTGTAGATTATTTAGCTCATAGCGTTGCGGTAATGTATCTGGGCCGTATAGTAGAGCAAGGGTTGAGAGAAGAGGTATTACAGTCGCCACAACATCCTTATACTCAAGCATTATTGGGGGCTGTGCCTCAATTGGATAACAATAAAAGTAAGCAGGTTATTCGTTTAGAGGGCGAGCTTCCTTCGCCAGCAACCCCCCCTAAAGGGTGTCATTTTCACCAGCGCTGTCCTAAAGTGATGCCACAGTGCCTAGAAAACTATCCTGAACAAACTCAAATTACTGATAGTCATCAAGTTCGATGTTTTTTATATTAGGGAGAAAGTTAACATGAATGAACAAACACAAATTGAGCTCGAAGCTGCAGCTTTTAGGCATCTACTCGGCCACTTACAAGAAAAGACGGATGTGCAGAATATTGATTTAATGAATTTAGCTGGTTTTTGTAGAAACTGCTTGTCTAAGTGGTATATGGCAGCAGCGAAAGAAAAAGGGCTTTCGATAGATTATGACGAAGCTCGTGAGCATATTTATGGCATGCCTTATCATGAGTGGAAAGAAAAGTATCAGCGTTAATAATTATTAGGAGAGACCATTTGTTTGCTATAAGTGCTTTTTTGGTTTAATTTGTTTGGCTGAAAGAACATGACTTATCCTTATTTTACTGACAACTAAAATAAGCTCGACTAAAACTGTTAGCTACAAATAGCACATCTAGGATGTTTGATTTTTTCTGTTTCAACAGTCGTTAGGGCATTATTTAATGCGACAATAGCCTGAAACAGAGAATAGTGAGAGTATGCTATTCTTGTATCAGTCTATGAAAAGAATCAAGCTAGAAAGAGTGATTTATCATTAAAGAACTGCTGTAAGCAGGACATTGATTTGAAAGTTATTTTTTGTAGGATGTAACATTTTGCTTTTGTGGCTGTCTACTTCAATAAGCTTGGTCCATTGTGGCTGGTTATTTTTAAATAATAGGAAATTAACATGTCAATATCTACTAATAAAAAAGCGCTAGGATTAGCTGCCAGTGCCGTGCTAACAGCCGGTTTAGCGTTAACACCTACATTAGCGAGTGCTGAAACTAGCCCATTTTCTTCTACAGAGTTATCAAACGGCTATATGCAATTAGCTATGCATCATGGTGCTGAAGAAGCAAAATGTGGGGCTGATACAAAAACTGATAAAGTTAAAGAGCATAAATGTGGTGCTAAGGATGCTAAAAAAGCAGCCGAGAAAGCTAAAGAACATAAATGTGGTGAAGGTCATGCTGGGGCTCATTAGTATTCTTTAAGAGCTAAGAAAAAAAAGGGCTCTAAGGGCCTTTTTTTTGCTTCAACGACTCGATATGGCAGCAATTGAAAGTGATAATTTTGTTACCTTTTTTAGTAACGGTATTAAATTTACCCCTAGTTATTTCCCGCAGTGAGCAAAGTTTTTTATTGTGGCTGAGAAAGTGAGAATAGATGGGATAAGGTAAGAGAGCATTATGTATTTTAAAAAAAATAAATTAGGTTTATTGAAGGAACATGAAATTACAGATGAAAAACTGTATATAAATAGACGTCAATTTATCAATAAAGCTACATTGCTAGCAGGAATAGCTGCTCTGCCTTTACAGGCATTGGCCAGCAGCCCTGGAAGGGCAATATCAAAATATAAGGGTTTACAAAAAAGCCCTTTTTCAACAGTAGAAGATCTAACTAGCTATGATTCGGTTACAACATACAATAACTTCTATGAATTTGGTGTGGATAAGAATGATCCAGCTAAAAATGCAACAGAATTCCCGGATAAATCTGAGCCATGGAGAGTGGTGATTGATGGTGAATGTGACAATCCAGGTGAATATGATCTAGAAAAGTTAATAAAGCCATTTACATTAGAAGAACGGATCTATCGTTTACGTTGTGTTGAAGGATGGTCTATGGTTATTCCATGGATCGGATTCTCCTTAGCAGATTTACTTAAGCAAGCCCAACCTAATTCGAAAGCTAAATATGTTGAATTTAATACACTCTATAACCCACAGCAAATGCCGGGGCAGCAGAGTAGTGTATTAAAGTGGCCTTATGTGGAAGGCTTAAGGATTGATGAAGCAATGAACCCACTTTCGTTCTTAGCTACGGGACTTTATGGCAATGAGTTACTAGGCCAAAATGGTGCTCCGCTTCGTCTGGTGACGCCATGGAAATACGGGTTTAAAAGTATTAAGTCTATTACTCAGATCCGTTTCGTTGAAAAGGAGCCTGTTTCATCATGGATGGTTGCAGGTCCAGCAGAGTATGGTTTTTATTCAAATGTAAACCCAGACGTATCACACCCTCGTTGGAGTCAATCGCGTGAGCGTCGAATTGGCGAGGTTTTGAAACGTAAAACGACTCTCTTTAATGGTTATGAAGAACAAGTTGGCCACCTATACACGGGTATGGACCTGAAAAAGCACTTTTAGTTTAGTGTGAGGTGATCATGTCTAGTCGATTATTTAAGGGTAGTCTTTTCATTGTTTTTTTGATGCCATTAGTCGTTTTGCTATTTGGCTTATTTAATGAGCAGCTAGGCGCTAACCCAATTGAGGTTTTAACACGTGATACCGGCCAATGGGCTTTACGGTTTTTGTTGATTTCTTTAAGCATCAGTCCTCTCAGACTTTTATTTGGTTGGCATTTTTTAGCACCAATCAGACGAATGGTAGGGCTCTACTGCTTTTTCTATGCATCTGTTCATATGCTTTTATATATTTGGCTTGATCAGTTTTTTAACTTAGGCGATATTATAGACGATATTATTGAACGTCCTTTTATCACCGTTGGTGTCATCAGCTTTTTAGCTTTAATACCCTTAGCAGTAACCTCCAACGATAAAATGAAGAAGCGCTTAGGCTCTGAGCGTTGGAAAAAACTTCACAGTCTTGTTTATTTTATTGGTATGGCTGGGGCTCTACATTTTTTCATGTTGGTCAAGAAAGATATTACGGAACCTCTCATTTATATTGCCATTTTGGTGATATTACTCGGGATTCGTTTATTTCGTTACGGACGTCGGAAGTTAATTTCGTTCTAAATTAAACGGTGGGTGTTCGTTTTATTTCATAAGTTGACCCCAAAATCATTTGAAAACCCTACTTAAATGGCTCAATTAGGTAGGTGCAGCAGCACTATAGGTATTAATGACAATAAAAACTGTTACAATACGACGCTGTTTATAGAGTTACTATTTTTGAAGGTATATATGGCTGATTTTGTTGATAACGATCCACAGGAAACTCAAGAGTGGCTGGACTCATTAGAGTCTATTATTGAAGTAGAGGGTGGTAACAAAGCACATCATATTATAGAAAAGTTAATTGATATGGCTCGGCGCTCTGGTATTAACTTACCTTATAGCGCAAATACAGCTTATGTTAATTCCATTCCTGTCGATCAGCAACAGCGTATCGCAGGTGATCCAGAGATGGAACATAAACTAAGATCATACATACGCTGGAATGCTATGGCCATGGTTACAAAGGCAAACCTTAAACCTGGAGCTGTCGGTGGGCATATCGCTAGCTTTTCATCTGCGGCCACTCTCTATGATGTTGGTTTTAATCATTTCTTTAAAGGTGATAATTTTGGCAATGGTGCTGATCTTGTCTTTTTCCAAGGTCACTCATCTCCAGGAATTTATGCTAGATCCTTTCTTGAAGGTCGCTTAACAGAAAAACAATTACTGAACTTTCGTTTTGAAGCTGATGGGGAAGGTTTATCCTCGTATCCACACCCATGGTTGATGCCTGACTATTGGCAGTTTCCAACTGTCTCTATGGGCTTAGGACCTATATTAGCAATCTATCAAGCACGATTCATGAAATACATGGGCCATCGTGAAATCAGACCTACCGAGGGGCGCAATGTTTGGGCCTATCTTGGTGATGGTGAAATGGATGAACCTGAATCATTGGGTGCTATTACCTTAGCTGGCCGAGAGAAACTAGATAATTTAACTTTTGTGATCAACTGTAACTTACAACGTCTTGATGGCCCTGTTCGTGGCAACGGCAAAATAATTCAGGAATTGGAAGCGATTTTTCGTGGTGCAGGTTGGAATGTCATTAAAGTTATCTGGGGCTCTGAATGGGACAGTTTATTAGCAAAAGATAAAAATGGTTTACTTCTCAAGCGTATGGAAGAAGTAGTTGATGGTGAGTATCAAAATTATAAATCAAAAGATGGTGCGTACGTACGAGAACATTTCTTTGGTAAATACCCAGAATTATTAGAACTAGTCACAGATATGACGGATCAAGATATATGGCTTTTGAGCCGTGGTGGTCATGATCCAAGAAAAATCTATGCTGCTTATAAGACTGCAAGTGATCATCAAGGTCAGCCGACTGTTATTTTGGCCAAGACAGTAAAAGGCTATGGTATGGGGGAAGCTGGAGAAGGGCAAAACACAACTCATTCTCAAAAAAATATGTCAGTAGAACATATGAAACGATTCCGAGATCGCTTTAAGATCCCTGTTTCTGACAAGCAAATTGAAACTGATGTGCCATTCATTACTTTGGAAGAAGGTAGTGCGGAACAAAAATATTTATTAGAGAGACGTGAGGAATTAGGGGGGTTTTTACCAAAACGAAATCATGCTGCTGCTTCATTGAAAGTACCAGAGCTGAAAGTTTTCGATGCAGTTTTAAAGTCCTCTGGTGATCGTGAAATTTCGACCACCATGGCCTTTGTACGGATCCTCACAGCTTTGATCCGCGATAAAGAAATAGGTAAAAATATTGTACCGATTGTTCCTGATGAAGCACGAACCTTTGGTATGGAAGGTTTATTCCGTTCTGTAGGTATTTACTCGTCATCTGGTCAAATGTATGAGCCAGAAGATTCAGGCAAAGTCATGTGGTACAGAGAAGATACGAAGGGCCAAATTTTACAAGAAGGAATTAACGAAGCCGGCGCAATGGCAGAGTGGGTATCAGCTGCAACAGCTTATTCAAACTATAACGTTAACATGGTGCCATTTTATATTTACTATTCAATGTTTGGATTTCAACGTGTTGGTGATCTTGCATGGCTAGCTGGTGATATTCAAGCTAAAGGTTTTTTACTAGGTGCGACAGCTGGCCGGACGTCTTTAAATGGAGAAGGCCTTCAACATCAAGATGGTCATAGCTTAATTCAAGCGGGTACTATTCCAAACTGTATTAGTTATGATCCAACTTACGCCTACGAAATGGCAGTTATCGTCCATGCTGGTATGCGTCGAATGTATGAAGATCAAGAAAGCGTTTTCTATTACATAACAGCAATGAATGAAAATTATAAACACCCTGCAATGCCAGAAGGTGTCGAAACAGGAATTTTGAAAGGTTTGTATAAGCTTAAGCCTGGTGGTGAGCACAAATTGAAAGCACAGTTGTTAGGTAGCGGTACGATTTTACGTGAAGTCGAGGCTGCTGCTGAGATGCTTGAAAAAGAATGGAAAGTTTCAGCTAGTGTCTGGAGCGCTACAAGTATGAATGAATTGGCTAGAGAAGGCATGGCGATAGATAGAGAAAATCGCTTACACCCGAGTGATGAAAATAAACGCTGCTATGTCGAAGAATGTTTAGATAGTCAGCCGGGTGTGGTGATTGCATCAACTGATTACATACGACTATATGCAGAACAAATTCGACCTTGGGTTAAAGCTCCTTATTGCGTATTAGGAACTGATGGTTTTGGCCGCTCAGATACTCGTGAAAGGTTGAGAAGCCACTTTGAAGTCGACCGCTATCATGTGGTTGTAGCAACATTGAACACTCTGGCGGAGGATGGTCAAATAGCTGCTACTGTCGTGGACAAAGCAATTAAGAAGTACAAGATTAATGCTGATGCTATAGCGCCAGTTAAGGGATAAAGATGGCAGATTTAATTGAAATAAAAGTACCGGATATTGGTGATTTTGATGCAGTCGAAATTATTGAGGTTCTTGTTGAAGTCGGGGCCAGTGTAGAAGAAAACCAAGATATTATCACATTGGAATCAGACAAGGCTGCGATGGAAATACCTTCACCTTGTGCTGCTGTAATCAAAGAATTAAAAGTCTCAATTGGAGATAAGGTTCGGCAGGGTGATGTAATTGCTATTGCTGAAGCTATCGAAAGTACTTCAAAAAAAGCCCATGAGCTTGAAAAAACAGTGCAGAAACCTTTACCGGAGATAGCTGATGAAGTTCAGCCAGTTGCGATTTCTAATGCTGAGAGTATGGCTAACAGCTCAGCTACAGTATTAGTAGAAACTGCACCGTTTTCTCCGGATAGTACTGCGGGCATTAAACATGCTCATGCTTCTCCCTCAGTAAGACAGTTTGCTCGAGAACTAGGCGTCACTTTGAGCAGTGTGATTGGTTCAGGTGTGAAAGGACGAATTACCAAAGAAGACGTTCAAAACTTTGTTAAACAAAAAATTAATGCACCCGCAACGACGGGGAGTAATGGTGCTATTCCACCCGTACCTGTAATAAATTTTGAAAAATTTGGTGATGTTACAAATATTGACTTATCTAGGATTAAAAAAATATCTGGCAAACATTTGCATGCTTGTTGGTTGAATATTCCTCATGTGACGCAGTTTGATGAAGCTGATATAACCGACTTAGAAAAGTTTAGAAAAGAAAATAAAAATGAGGCTGCTAAAAAAGGCGTTAATTTAACACCGCTTGTTTTTGTTATGAAAGCAGTTGTTGCCAGTCTTAAGATGTTTCCAGAATTAAACTCATCACTCAGTGAAGATAAACAACATCTAATTATGAAGTCTTATTACAACATTGGTGTTGCTGTTGATACACCCAATGGTCTAATGGTTCCTGTTATTAAGGATGTGGACAAAAAAGGCTTTTTTGAGATTGCTGCTGAATTAGGTGAAATCAGTGCCCGTGCTCGAGATGGTGCCTTAACGGCTAAAGACTTACAAGGCGGCACCTTCTCTATTTCAAGTCTTGGGGGTATCGGGGGCAGTTTCTTTACACCTATCGTAAATGCGCCTGAGGTTGCTATTCTCGGTGTAGGTCGCCATAAAATGCAGCCAGTGTGGAAT
This sequence comes from uncultured Gammaproteobacteria bacterium, assembly GCA_905181885.1. GTDB lineage: Bacteria > Pseudomonadota > Gammaproteobacteria > Nitrosococcales > Methylophagaceae. The sequence continues at coordinate 217,723 of CAJIZI010000003.1, read as the reverse complement.
GGTAAGGATTTTGTTCCTAGACTGATGTTGCCACTATCAGTATCTTATGATCATCGAGTAGTAGATGGTGCTTTAGGTGCACGATTTGTCACTTACCTAAACCAAATGTTATCTGATATCAGAAAGGTTTTACTATGAGTACTGTAGAAATAAAAGTTCCTGACATTGGTGATTTTGAGGCGGTTGAAATTATTGAAGTTCTTGTTACTGTAGGTGATACTGTTGAAGAGAATCAGGATATTTTGACTTTAGAGTCTGATAAAGCGGCAATGGAGATCCCAAGCTCTCATAAGGGCGTTGTCAAAAATATTAAAGTTACCGTAGGTGAAAAAATAGCTCAAGGCGACCTTATCTTGACTTTAGAAGTAGCAGATACAGTTTCTAAAGTAATCGAGACAATAAAAGAAGATGTTAAACCGGATAAAAAAAGTAACAAAGAAGCTAACAAAAAAAAGAAAGAAGTTAATATTACTGCAGATATGCACGCCGAAACTCTAGTGTTAGGCTCGGGGCCCGGTGGATATACTGCTGCTTTTCGTGCTGCGGACTTAGGACAAAAAGTGGTTATGATTGAGCGTCATGAACGTATTGGTGGAGTTTGCCTTAATGTTGGTTGCATTCCATCAAAAGCTCTTTTGCACACCGCTAAAGTAATTAATGATGCGGCTGAGATGTCGGAGCATGGAATTAATTTTACCAAGCCTCAGATTGATATCCGCAAAGTAGAAAGCTGGAAAAACAGCATTGTTGATAAATTAACAGGAGGCTTAAAGGCCCTGGCCACAAAGCGTAAAGTTGATATATTGCAAGGACAAGCTAGTTTTGTAGCTAGCCATGCACTCGAAGTTAAAACTTCCGATGGTGTTAAAACTATTACTTTTGATAATTGTGTCATTGCTGCGGGTTCACGAGTCACTAAAATACCAATCTTTCCAAATGACGATCCCCGAATGATGGATTCAACGGATGCTTTAGATTTAGCAGATATTCCCAAAAATCTTTTAGTGATTGGTGGAGGTATTATTGGCCTTGAAATGGCAACGGTCTATAATGCTTTAGGTGCTAAGGTCACGGTAGTTGAATTACAAAACAGTCTTATTCCTGGAACTGATCAAGATATCGTGAAACCATTACTAAAACGTATACAAGAGCAATATGAAGCTATTTATCTTAACACAAAAGTTATTAGTATTAAGGCTTTAAAAGAAGGGCTTAAAGTAAGTTTTGAAGGAAAAGATGCACCTAAAACTGCAGTTTTTGATAAAGTTCTTGTAGCAGTTGGTAGAACTCCAAATGGCAAACTAATTAATGCCGAGGCTGCAGGTATAGTCGTCAATGAGCAGGGTTTTATTGAAGTTGATGCTCAAATGAGGACAAACATAGCCCACATTTATGCTATCGGCGATATTGTTGGTCAACCTATGTTGGCTCATAAAGCAGTCCATGAAGCTAAAGTTGCGGCTGAAGTAATTTCAGGCCATAAGTCTGCTTTTGATCCCATGACAATCCCCTCTGTTGCTTATACTGATCCTGAAGTTGCTTGGATGGGGAAAAGTGAAGCTGAAGCGAAGTCTGAAGGTATTGCATACGTTAAAGGCGCTTTTCCTTGGGCGGCTAGTGGCCGTAGCCTGAGTACGGGGCGTGATGAAGGTCTGACGAAGGCGCTATTTGATAAAGAATCAGGTCGTTTGATTGGTGCAGGTATTGTAGGTCCGAATGCTGGTGAGTTGATTGCTGAAGCTGTTCTGGCTTTAGAAATGGGTGCGGATGCTGAAGATATTGGTATGACAATTCACCCACATCCAACTTTATCTGAAACTTTAGGCTTTGCTGCCGAAATGGCGGAGGGCAATATTACTGATCTGATGCCACCTAGAAAAACGTTACATTCAAAATAAGATATCAAGGGTTAAGGCTGATTTAATTTAAGTTCATCTGAAAGGAAATTACATTCTTAACCGAGAAGTAAAACCACAATTATCAGCATTGAGCCCCCCATTAAAATGGGCTGGGGGAAAACGCTGGCTACTCCCAAAGTTAGCTAAACTATGGTCTAAACATAGTAGAGTTCGTTTGGTTGAACCTTTTTGCGGCGGACTTTCAGTTTCGCTTGGCTTAAAGCCACATGCTGCCTTATTAAATGATGTAAACCCAGCTCTCATTAACTTTTATCAGCAAATTCAAAAAGGTTTAATACTTGATATTGAACTAGAAAATGATGAGACTCTGTATTATCAGCATCGTGAATTGTTTAATTTATTAAACATGGGAAATAGAGAGCAAAAGAAATCAGCAGAGTTATTTTATTATCTCAATAGAACTGGTTATAACGGCTTATGCCGTTTTAATAAGTCTGGTGGATATAATGTTCCATTTGGACGGTATAATACAATTAATTACAAGAATAATTTTTTAGACTATCAAAAACAGTTAAATAAGTGGGTATTTAGTCAAAAAGATTTTCAAGAATTAGAGCTCCTTGACAATGATTTTATTTATGCAGATCCACCATATGATGTTCAATTTAGGCAGTATTCTCAGCAGGGTTTTAGCTGGGATGATCAAGAACGTTTAGCTGAATATTTATCAAAGCATAAAGGCCCCGTCGTCTTGTCAAATCAAGCAACTGGAAAAGTCAAAAAACTCTATAAAAGTCTTGGTTTTAAATTGCATTATCTGGATGCGCCTAGGCGTATTAGTTGCAAACCAAACGGCCGTCATGAAGTAAAAGAAGTGCTTGCCCTGCGTGGTATTTGATACAATAGCGTCATAATTTAATCTTCTCATGTTTACAGGAATTATCACGGTATGCCTAAAATTAATAAAGTAGTCCTTGCTTATTCCGGTGGCCTTGATACTTCTGTTATTTTAAAGTGGTTGCAAGATGTTTATGATTGCGAAGTGGTCACATTTACTGCCGATATCGGACAGGGTGAGGAAGTAGAGCCAGCTCGAGCTAAAGCTAAAGCAATGGGGATTAAAGAGGTATACATCGAAGATCTGAGAGAAGAGTTTGCACGAGACTATGTCTTCCCAATGTTTAGAGCAAATACAATCTATGAAGGTGATGTACTTATTAGGTACTTCAATTGCTAGGCCTCTTATAGCCAAACGTTTAGTCGAGATTGCAAGAGAGACTGGTGCGGAAGCTATTTCACACGGTGCTACAGGTAAGGGTAATGATCAAGTACGCTTTGAGCTTGGTGCATATGCATTGAGTCCTGATATAAAGGTAATTGCACCCTGGCGCGAATGGGACCTAAACTCTCGCCAAAAACTTCTTGATTACGCTGAAAAAAACAATATTCCTGTTGAAATGAAACGTGGTAAAAAATCACCTTATTCTATGGATGCCAATTTATTACATATTTCTTATGAGGGTGATATTCTCGAAGATCCTTGGCAAGAACCAGAGGCATCAATGTGGCGATGGAGTGTTTCTCCTGAAGATGCGCCTGATTCTCCAACCTATCTTGAACTGTCATACCAAAAGGGTGATATTGTTGCGATTGATGGCAAGGAAATGTCTCCTGCTACAGTCATGGAGTATTTGAATAAGGTAGGTGGTGAAAATGGTGTTGGCCGATTAGACATTGTCGAAAACCGCTACGTTGGTATGAAGGCAAGAGGCTGTTATGAAACGCCTGCAGGAACAATAATGTTACCTTCACATCGTGCTATTGAATCAATTACATTAGATCGCGAAGTGGCACATTTAAAAGATGAGTTAATGCCAAAATATGCAAGTCTTGTATATAACGGATATTGGTGGTCTCCAGAAAGGGAGATGCTCCAAAAAATGATTGATGGCTCACAAAAAGCAGTCAATGGCCTAGTTAGAATAAAACTTTATAAGGGTAACGTAACTGTTGTGGGACGTGTTTCTGAAGAAAATAGCCTGTTTGATGAATCGATAGCTACATTCGAAGATGATGAAGGGGCTTATAATCAAAAGGATGCTGAAGGATTTATTAAGTTAAATGCTCTGAGGTTGAGAATAGCTGCTAGAAACAAATAGAAAAAATAAACGGAAAGAGTCGTTGTTTAGAAATTATTGTTAAAAAAGACCTCATCAAGACCTAATTGTCCTGCTCGAGGCCGAGCATCTTCTTTCTTTTTACCGACAACAACCATCATTGTAATAATGTGGTCATGGGGTAAGTTAATAATTTTTGCCACCTTGTCGAAATCAAACCCATCCATCGGACAGCTGTCATAACCCATCTCTTTTGCCAGCAGCATAATGCTCATTGCAGCAAGACTACTAGAACGAAAACATTCATCGCGTTGAGCTTGATGATGATTAGTATAGTAATTGGCGATAGCAGGTAATAAAACGTCTTGTACACCTTGTGGCGCGTCTTGCCAATAGCGCTGAGGTTTTTTCTCCCAGGCATTTAAATCTGCACAAAGTACTAATAGTAGAGAGCCTTCTGTTACCTGAGACTGGCCCCAACTGGCATCTTGTATTTTCTGTCTTTTATCTTTGTCGATAACCCGAATGAAACGCCAGTGTTGGATATTAAAAGCAGTTGGAGATAATATGACATGTGACATAAGTTCATGAACTTGTGCTTCAGTCATGACATGTTCCGGATCAAAATGTTTGATCGAGCGGCGTTTGACGATCGCTTCCTTAATATTCATAAAATCTCATTAAATTTATAGTGTTATGACGTCACGGTAGATCTACCGCAATGTAGACTTCATATGCTTATCAGCAGTTTCGTGCTTGCTCAGCTGCATTACCAATATAGTTAGCTGGTGTTAGTAGACGAAGCTGAGTTTTTGCTTGTTCTGGTATTTCCAAATCATTGATAAAAGTTAACATAACAGCTTTATCGACTCTTTGACCTCGTGTTAGGTCTTTAAGTTTTTCATAAGGATTTTTAATCCCATATCTACGCATGACAGTTTGAATAGGTTCCGCCAATACTTCCCAGTTATTATCGAGATCAGTAGCCATTGCAGCTGGATTGGCTTGAAGTTTGCTAATACCTTTAAGCGCAGAATTATAAGCTAAAATTGAATGGGAGAACCCGACACCCAAATTACGTAATACTGTTGAGTCTGTGAGATCGCGTTGCCAGCGAGAGATAGGGAGTTTAAGTGCCAAGTGATCGAAGATAGCATTAGCAAGACCTAAATTTCCTTCTGAGTTTTCAAAATCTATTGGGTTTACTTTGTGGGGCATAGTAGATGAGCCAATTTCACCTTCAATAGTTTTTTGCTTAAAATAGCCAATCGAAATATAACTCCAAATATCACGACAAAAATCTAGCAAAATAGTGTTAAACCGAATCATTGCTTGAAATAATTCAGCCATGTAATCATGAGGCTCAATTTGAGTGGTATATTCATTCCAATGTAAGCCTAAAGTTGTTACAAAATTTCGAGCCATCACTGGCCAATCCACCTCTGGATAGGCCGATAAGTGAGCATTGTAATTACCTACAGCTCCGTTCATCTTACCGCAGAGCAAAACAGAGGAGACATGGTTATGCTGTAGTTCTAGCCGTTTAACAACATTAGCAATTTCTTTGCCTAGCGTTGTTGGAGAAGCGGGTTGACCATGTGTACGTGACAGCATAGGTATATCTGCATGTTCGTGTGCTAGTTTTCGAAGTGTACTTATAATGGTACCCATCTCAGGTAAAATAATTTCTTCGCGGGCATTCTTAAGCATGATCCCATAAGACGTATTGTTGATATCTTCTGATGTACATGCAAAATGGACGAACTCATTCACTTTATGGAGTTCACTATTGGCCTTGAATTTACGTTTAATAAAGTATTCTACGGCCTTAACATCATGATTGGTCTCACGTTCAATGGCTTTGATCTCGGCTGCATCTTCAACTGAAAAACTAGTAATTAGATGATTAATGAAATCTTCAGCATCAGAACTAAGTTTCGGGACCTCTGTAATCTCAGCATTATCACCCAATATATGGATCCAACGGAGTTCGACTTCCACCCTTGCACGCAATAAACCATATTCGCTAAAGAAAGGCCGTAATGACTGTGTTTTATCAGCATAGCGACCATCAATAGGTGATATTGCAGTTAAAGGCGATAGTTCCATGGAAACTCCAGTAAAAATAAGCAAAAATCAGGTGACAAATTATAGCAGATCTGCGTTTTGCTTAAGTGAGATTGTTGATTTTAAGGTAAAATAATACTTTCTATTATGTCTACACCGGAGAAAATTGCGTGCTGAACGATTACCAACACCATCTTGAACAACGCGAACAAGAAGGCTTGCCACCACTACCATTGGATTCAGAGCAAGTAACTGCTTTAGTAGAATTACTAAAACAAGCAAAGAATAACGAGAGTGAATATTTATTATCACTGTTAATTCATCGTGTGCCGCCTGGCGTTGATCAAGCTGCTTATGTAAAAGCTGGTTTTTTATCTGATGTCGCTAAAGGTAATACTTCGTGTGAGTCGATTAATAAGATTAGAGCAACGCAATTGTTAGGAAGCATGATGGGTGGTTATAACATCCAGCCTCTGATTGATTTATTAGATGAAGATGATACGGCAGATGCTGCAGAGAAAGCCTTATCTACAACCTTGCTTATTTATGATGCCTATCATGACGTGGTAGACAAAGCCAGAGCTAACCCACATGCAAAGCGTGTCGTTGAGGCTTGGGCCAATGCGGATTGGTTTAAAGCTAAAAAAGCGCTACCAGAAAGTATTACTGTCACTGTCTTTAAAGTACCAGGTGAAACGAACACTGATGATTTGTCACCAGCTACGGATGCATGGAGCCGCCCTGATATTCCTTTGCATGCTAAAAGTATGTTGGTAAGTAAAATGCCCGAAGGTCTTGAACTGATTGAAGCCCTAAAAAAGAAGGGTCACCCATTAGCGTATGTAGGTGATGTCGTAGGGACAGGATCATCGCGAAAATCAGCAATAAACTCGGTACTTTGGCATATGGGTAATGATATTCCTTATGTCCCGAACAAGCGTCAAGGGGGAGTTATTTTAGGTGGTAATATTGCGCCGATTTTCTTTAATACTGCTGAAGATTCCGGTGCATTACCAATCGAATGCGATGTACAGTCAATAAATACTGGTGATGTTATTACGATCTACCCTTATGATGGCAAAATCATAAATGAAGCGGGCGAGGTGATTTCAACATTCTCTATGAGGCCGACGACTGTAGCAGATGAAGTACGTGCCGGAGGTCGGATCCCACTAATCATTGGCCGAGGTTTAACAGATAGAGCGCGGGAGACATTAAATTTATCAATATCAGAGGTATTTGTAAGGCCAGTGGCACCAGTTGATACAGGAAAAGGATTTACTTTAGCCCAAAAAATGGTGGGGAGAGCCTGTGGTGTTGAAGGCGTGAGGCCAGGCACTTATTGTGAACCTAAAGTCACAACCGTAGGGTCACAAGATACAACCGGAGCAATGACACGAGATGAGTTGAAAGAATTGGCATGCTTAGGTTTTTCATCTGATCTTGTCATGCAGTCTTTTTGCCACACAGCTGCCTATCCAAAACCAGTTGATATTAAGTTACAACATGAACTACCTGATTTTATCAGTACTCGTGGTGGCGTTTCATTACGTCCTGGTGATGGTGTTATTCATTCATGGTTAAATCGAATGATTTTACCAGATACGGTTGGAACTGGCGGAGACTCTCACACTCGTTTTCCCATGGGTATTAGTTTCCCGGCAGGATCTGGTCTAGTGGCATTTGCTTCAGCTTTGGGTGTGATGCCCGTAGATATGCCTGAATCAGTATTAGTACGTTTTAAAGGTGAAATGCAACCCGGTATTACCTTACGAGACTTAGTGAATGCAATTCCTTACACAGCTATACAAAAAGGACTACTTACTGTTGATAAAAAAGGTAAAAAGAATATTTTCAACGGTCGTGTTCTTGAAATTGAAGGTCTACCGAACCTAAAAGTTGAACAGGCTTTCGAATTATCTGACGCCTCAGCAGAACGCTCAGCTAATGGGTGTACTGTACATCTGAATAAAGAGCCTGTTATTGAATTTTTAAATTCAAATGTGGCGTTATTAGAGTGGATGATCGCCCAAGATTACGAAGGATAAGCGTAGTTTACAGCGACGTATTGATGCTATGAAAGCTTGGCTAACAAATCCAGAACTAATGGAGCGAGATGCAGATGCCGAATATGCAGAAGTTATTGAAATTGACCTAGCGAACATTAAAGAACCGCTTCTTGCATGCCCAAATGACCCCGATGATATTAAACCATTATCAGTCGTCGCGGGAGTAGAAATTGATGAGGTGTTTATTGGTTCTTGTATGACAAATATTGGGCATTATCGGGCGGCAGGAAAAGTTCTTGAAAATATGGGTAATCTACCAACCAAATTATGGGTAGCCCCACCAACAAGAATGGATCAGCATCAACTAACGGAAGAGGGAATTTATAGTATCTTTGGGCGTGTTGGCGCTCGAACCGAAACACCAGGCTGTTCTTTGTGTATGGGTAATCAAGCTCGCGTTGCCGACGGGGCGACAGTGGTATCAACTTCTACGCGTAACTTCCCCAACCGGCTGGGCAATGGTGCTGATGTTTATTTGTCCTCTGCTGAGTTAGCAGCAGTAGTCGCAAGTATCGGAAGATTACCAAGCCATGAAGAATATTTAGAAAAGGTAGCTGGGATAGAACCGATGTCAGATGAGATTTATCGTTACTTAAACTTTGATCAAATTGCTGAGTATAGTGAGATCAACACCTAAAACTGATTAACCAAAATTGATTAATTTGATTACCTCTAGCCACAAGAGCGAACCTTTTTGAGCTTATATTATGATAATTGAAGCAATTCCAATACTAAATATGGCTATAGCATTTATTCCTGTTATCGGAGTGGTTTTCATACTATACCGTTGGTCACTTGAAGCAAAAAATGCGATATATGCACTTGTCAGAATGTTAGTGCAGTTATTATTGGTAGGCTATGTTTTGACTGCAATTTTCAAGACTCAAAGTGCATGGATAGTGATGGTAGTTTTACTTGTTATGGTTATTGCAGCGAGCTGGATAGCACTAGGTTCAATAAAAGTGCAGCGACTGATGTTATATCGCCATGCTTTTATGGGAATTGTATTGGGCGGAGGATTAACGTTGGTATTAGTGACACAAAGTGTGATTGATTTATCACCCTGGTTTAATCCTCAGTATATGATTCCTTTGGCCGGAATGATCTTTGCCAATTCGATGAATTGTATTAGCCTAGCGACTGAGCGTCTATATGCAGAAATAGGGCGAGGTGTCTCTTATAAAAAAGCACGTGCAATTGCTTTTCAAGCAGCATTTATTCCAGTTATCAACTCCATGCTTGCAGTGGGTTTAGTTTCATTACCGGGTATGATGACGGGACAAATATTATCTGGAGTATCTCCCGCTGTTGCTGCTCATTATCAAATTGTTGTGATGTGTATGTTATTTGGTTCTGCAGGTCTTTCTACTGCCTACTTCTTGGCCTCTGCACAAGCAACTATTACTCAAGATGAGGCTTGAAGATCACTTGTTATTTTTTCTATTTTGTCTGATTGAAAAAGAAGTTGCCAGTAGCTGCCTCCTTTTTGATGCCAGAGTATAGCTGCTCTAATACCAGCTAATAATAGAGCACGGATGAGGTTTGCATTGTGCCTATTCTGTAGATGATTTTGGTTACCATGAACTTTTATAAAAGGTGTCAAATTACTTACAGTACGTTTGTACGTATCAGCAATGTGGCTAAGAACCTGCTCGTTTTGAATTTCACCAAATTGTTCGATATGTTGAGGGATCTGGTCAATTTCTTTATTAATGACATTCATCAATGAATCATACTTAGATAGCTTTGATGCCAATCTCATTAAGTTAACGGCATATTGCAACTGTGTGAGTTCATGTTTGCTTTTTTGAACAACAAGTTGAATATGGAGCTGATCTAGGCCAGTTTTTAAATTAGATAACTTGCCATATACAGCTTCGGTTGTATCGGCATCGGTAACAATCAGACTATTAAGCAACGTATTGATGTCTGTTTGGTCTGCTTGACCTGAGACTGCAATATTGTGGACTAAATAGACAGATTGTAATAATGCGGCTAGGGCAATAGTTCGATCACGTTCTTGTTGAGTATAGTTCACGGATGAATCCCAGGTGCGTCAGTTTGAGTAATAATGCCGCCACCCAAGCAATTATCACCTTGATAAAAGACGACTGATTGGCCTGGTGTAACTGCCCGTTGTGGCTGTATAAAGTTAACATAAACATCTCCATTGTCACCTTGTGTTACTTCACAAGGTTGATCAGCTTGACGATAACGTGTTTTAGCTTTTGCATGAAAGGGAAATTTAGGTGGCTGTCCAGCAACCCAAGAGACTTGCTGGGCTGTTAGACTTTGGCTATGTAACCAAGGGTGATCGCCCTGTACTACAAATAAAACTTTATTTTGCATGTCTTTACCTGCAACAAACCATGGTTCCCCTGTGCTGTCTTTACGACCTCCAATTCCAAGACCTTGTCGCTGACCTAGTGTGTAATACATAAGACCATTGTGTCTTCCTACAAGTTCACCTTCAGGAGTACGCATCTCACCCGGTTGAGCTGGTATGTAACGACTTAAAAACTCGCGAAAATGTCTTTCACCAACAAAACAAATACCGGTGCTGTCTTTTTTATCATGAGTAATAAAGTTTGCTTTTTCTGCAATAGTTCGTACTTCAGTTTTGGGAAGTTCACCTAAGGGAAAGAGCGTACGCGAAAGTTGTTTTTGTCCAAGTGTATATAGGAAATAGCTTTGATCCTTATTATGATCTAGTCCTTTTAAGAGACAATAGTTGGCTTTACGTTTCTCGATGCGTGCATAGTGTCCAGTGGCAATAAGATGACCACCGAGTTTCAAGGCATGGTCTAAAAAAGCTTTAAACTTAATTTCGCGATTACATAAGATGTCAGGATTTGGTGTTCGTCCAGACCGATATTCATCCAAAAAATGTTTAAAGACGTGATCCCAATACTCCATTGCAAAGTTGGCTTCATTAAATGGGATATTAATTTTATTGGCAACAGAAAGGGCGTCTTTACGGTCATCTTCGATAGTGCACTCAGCTTCGTTAGCAAAGTCCACCCAGTTTTTCATAAAGAGGCCTTCGACATCGTGGCCTTGTTGATTGAGTAATAAGGCTGCTACGGAGGAATCTACTCCACCTGATAAACCGACGATGACTTTGTTGTTCTTTGACATAGTTTAGTTATGTAGTAATGAAAGTGAATGACGTTCACCAGCAAGGTAATCTTCAATGCAGTCCATGACAAGTGGGCTACGTAAATGAGATTTTCTTGCCAAAAATGTATCAAGGTCAAGCCAAATAGTTTGGTGTATATCAGGGTCTAAAGCCTGCGCTGGGTTATGACTAATTAAGTCGCCCGTAAAGCAATAACGGATATAAGTGTCATTATTATCTGCTCGCCATTGATATATGCCAACTAAAGACTGGGGAGAAAACTGCCAAGCGGTCTCTTCTTGAGTTTCACGAATAACTGCTTCGATAAGGCTTTCGTTGTCTTCTAGGTGACCAGCCGGTTGGTTAAGAGTCATCTTATTATTTATAAGTTCTTCGACGAACAAGAAACGATTATCTCGTTCTATTACGGCGGCGACGGTGGTTCTGGGAGTCCAAATCATCGGCAGATTTTACCACGGACGGAGCGGTAATAGTTTGCCATTTACCGGGAAGAATATCATCTAGTGTCCAATCACCAATTGCATAACGAATAAGGCGCAGAGTTGGGTGGCCTATAGCTGCTGTCATACGACGGACTTGTCTATTTTTTCCTTCAACTATTTTTAGTTCTAGCCATTGTGTTGGAATTGACTTTCGTTCTCTAATTGGTGGTATGCGTGGCCATATTATCGGAGGCAGAATTAATACAGCCTTAGCTGGTAGTGTAAGACCGTCTTTTAGAGTGACGCCTGATATTAATTGAGCAATGGCTTGTGCATCAGGTATACCCTCGACTTGTACCCAATAAGTTTTTTCCAGTTTATATTTTGGTTCACTAATCTGATGTTGAAGTGAGCCAGAATCCGTCAGTAATAATAAACCCTCACTATCACGATCCAAGCGGCCAGCAGGGTATACGTTTGGTCTTGAAATGAAATCCTTCAATGTCTGGCGATGGTCATTATCACTAAATTGACTGAGGACACCAAAAGGCTTATTGAATAAAATAAGCTCAGTCATGAAGATATCCTGAGATGGTGGGATCTGGTTATGTTAAGATATCGCATTTTATAATCAAGGGCCCATTAAATGGCTTTCGAAAAAATCAGAGTACCAGATAATGGCTCTGCCATTGAGTTTAATGATGATTTGTCATTAATTGTGCCTAACAATCCGATCATTCCTTTTATTGAAGGTGATGGTATTGGTGTTGATATTACACCTGCAATGATCGAAACTGTAGATGCTGCAGTTTTAAAAGCCTACTCAGGTCAACGTAAAATTAGCTGGATGGAACTGTATGCTGGTGAAAAAGCCACTGCAGTTTATGGTAACAATCAATACTTACCTGAAGAAACATTTAAAGCATTAAAAGATTATTCAGTATCAATAAAAGGCCCATTAATGACTCCAGTCGGCGGAGGCATGCGTTCTTTGAATGTTGCATTACGCCAAACTCTAGATCTATACGTTTGTCAGCGGCCTGTAAGATATTATCCAGGAACACCAAGCCCCGTAAAATTGCCTGAAAATATTGATATGACTGTTTTTAGGGAAAATTCTGAAGACATTTATGCAGGTATTGAGTGGGAAGCTGGAACTCCAGAAGTTAAAAAAGTCATTGATTTTTTACAAAATGAAATGGGGGTTACTAAAATCCGTTTTCCAGAGACCTCGGGGATAGGCATTAAACCTGTATCTCGCGAGGGCACGGAGCGTTTAATGCGGCAAGCTATGCAATATGCCATTGATAACGATCGTGACAGTGTAACTATTGTCCATAAAGGCAATATTATGAAATTCACAGAGGGTGGTTTCAAACAATGGGGTTATGACTTAATAGCAAAAGAATTTGGAGCTAGAGCTTTGGGTGGAGGTAATTGGCAAAGTTGTCAAAACCCAGTAACAGGTAAAGAAATTATCATTAAAGATTGTATTGCAGATGCTTTTTTACAAGAAATATTATTGCACCCATCTGAGCATGACGTGATAGCTACACTTAATCTTAATGGTGATTATATTTCTGATGCATTAGCAGCACAAGTTGGTGGTATTGGCATTGCACCAGGAGCAAATTTGTCTGATCAGGTAGCAATGTTTGAAGCTACCCACGGTACAGCACCAGCACTTGCGGGTAAAAATATGGCTAATCCCTCATCACTTATATTATCTGCTGAAATGTTATTAAGGCATCTTGGCTGGCAAGAAGCTGCAGATTTAATAGTTTCTGGTGTATCAAAAGCGATTGCTGAGAAGCAGGTTACTTGTGATTTAGCAGAAATGATTGGTGTTGAACCTCTAAGTTGTAGCGACTATGCTGCAGCAGTTATAAAACATATGTAAGGAACAGAAATGAAAATAGCAAAAAATAAAGTAGCACTAATTGATTACATACTTACAGATAATGAAGGTGAAACGATTGATAGCTCTGAAGGCGCCGGCCCATTGGCTTATTTACATGGTGCGGGTAATATTGTTGAGGGTTTAGAAGAAGCTTTAATTGGTAAAGAAGCTGGTGATAAAGTAAAAGCAAGTATTGAACCAGCAAAAGCCTATGGTGAGCGTCATGAAGATATGAAACAAGACGTACCAAAAGATTTATTCGGCGGTGTTGAAAATATTGAAGTTGGAATGCAGTTTCAATCAGAAACAGATGAAGGGCCAGTTTTAGTTACGGTTATGGCTATTAGTGAAGAAATGGTGACAGTTGACGGTAATCACCCCTTGGCAGGTGTACATCTCAATTTTGATGTCACTGTCCGCGAAGTGCGTGAACCTACGGCAGAAGAACTTGAGCATGGTCATGTTCATGGTGAGGGCGAGGGCGGTCATCAGCACTGAAAGTTTTAATGACTTTGAAATAAAGAACAATTATTTGTATCTAGAAGACGAGCTAAATGTTCGTCTTTTTATTTTTAACTAAACAGAATCTAAAATGCAGAGCGAACAAGAACTTAACGAAAAATTTGCGATTAATGGCCAATTGCACTTCGAGCAGAACTCCTCAGGGATAGTCGTTGCAGAAATCATGAGTCAGTATTCTAGGGTAAAAATATCAACCTATGGTGCTCAGGTGTTGTCTTATTTACCTGAGGGTGAAGTGGAAGATGTCTTATTTCTGAGTGAGAAAGCTATTTATGGCCAAGGTAAAGCTATTCGTGGTGGTATCCCAGTTTGTTGGCCATGCTTTTCTGATGATGATTCAGGCTTTGATCTTCCTGCACATGGTTTTGCAAGAAATCAAGTATGGCAAGTGATAGCAACAAATATAAGAGAAGATGGAAGTGTAACTATTAGTCTAGCTTTGGGCCATACGGATGCTAGCATGGCCATATGGCCTTATGAATTTAGTTTAGTGTTGGAAGTTGTTATAAATGCTTCATTAGAAATGGTTTTAACTACAAAAAACTTGAGCCAAGAGTCATTTGTTATTACTCAGGCTCTGCACACATATTTTAACATTAGAGATATTGATGATATTGAAATTGTGGGACTCGATAAGCTCCAGTATTTAGATAAGCTAACCCATTTTTCTGAGATGACACAAGAAGGTCATGTCCAAGTGGCCAGTGAAATTGATCGCGTTTACCTGACACCTCCAGCAACAGTAAATTTAACCAAAACTGGGTTTGCAAGAGATATAGTTATAACATCAGCAGGTAATGAGTCACTTGTTGTTTGGAATCCAGGCAGGGAAAATGCAAGCTTACTTTCAGATATTGCTGCTACCAGTTATAAAAAGTTTATCTGCATTGAAACCGCAAATGCTGTGGTGGATAAAGTATTAATAGCTGCTGGAGGCTGCCACAGCATCACCGCTAAGTATCAAGTCAAAAAAACCTAAACCATTGTGGTAGACACCAATTTTAATCGAAGAGAGGGATAGGTGGAGTGTTTGGCTCAAAAACCCCCTCCGTACCTATCCCTCTTAAACGACGAAGTTTAGCAGTGAAAATAGTGCCATCTTTTTCAATATGTTCTAGCATGACAGGGATATAATTCAAGGCAGGTGCGCACCAGAGAGTCGTTTTACGGTCTTTGGGGCGACTACGTTTACGAGTTAGTTTAATCACTTCAATTTTTCCCATTGGAGTAGAAATAACTTCTTTATTCATTTTGGTGATTAAATATCTTTTAATCTTCCCACCATCAGCAATGCGGTAGTCGAAGGTGGTTTTTTTTTCTTCAAGATCTGACATTAGAGCAAGTTGATAGACTAGCTTATCTAAGGTTGCATTTTCTATATCTAAAGACCAAGGATGTTTTGCATCGTCAATGTAGACTTGTCTTGTTACCCAATTAAAATCTAATGCTACGCGCTTATTTTTTCTGCCACCGGTTCGGATATATCGATATTTGAGTGGCTTTATAAGCTTTTCACTGCCAGACCAGAGACTGGTTTCAATAATCACTTCTGGCTTTAGAAGAGCAAAAAGTCCTTTTGCTTGTGTTTCAGATTTGAATAAGCGACTGCCATCATTGTTCGTGACTAGACTACGCTTGAGTTCACCAGCTTGAATACCATTAAGATGAATTGAATAATTGGCTGCAAAATCAGGAATAGGTTCTGCAAAAAGGCAAGTTGATGAAAAAGTGCATATTAAGATGAGCGCTAATTTATTCATTATTAAGGTGACCGTTAAAAAGATCGCTCTTGAATTATTTTTTGAATGGCATCGGGATAAAGTTGATGCTCTTTCTCTAACACGCGCTTCGCTAGCGTATTCGGGTTGTCATTATTAAGAATTGACACACTTGCTTGTAATATTATTGGGCCATCATCAAGTTCATCAGTCACATAGTGGACAGTAGCACCATGTTTTTTTTCATTTGCTTCTATTGCTCTTTGATGAGTATTTAAGCCCTTAAACTTAGGTAACAGGGAAGGGTGAATATTTAGTAGTCTTTTAGGATAATGAGCAACAAAACTGGAGGTTAGAATACGCATAAAGCCAGCAAGGATAACGAGGTCTGGTTCATGAGCATCAATTATACTTGTTAAGGCTTTGTCAAACTCTTCTCGATCATCAAAGTGAGTATGATCTACAGTAAAGGTATTAATACCAGCCTGTTGTGCATATTGAATGCCTTGTGCATCGGGCCGGTTACTGATAACGGCCACAACATCTGCGTGTAAACGGTTGTTTTTAATAGCGTCTATAATTGAAATCATATTGCTACCTCGTCCCGAAATCAAGACAACGAGCTTGGCTTTCTGTTCCTGTTTAGTCATAGAATTTATAGGATTTTAACACTTGGCTCAACACTATCCGAGTTCGCTACGTGGCCAATAACAGTAGCATTTTCACCTGAGTTAGCTAAGTGCTGCAAAGTGTTCATTACATCTTCTTTCGCAACACAAACAACCATGCCGATACCATTATTAAAGGTCCGATACATCTCTTCATCAATAATGTTACCTTCTTTTTGCAACCAATCAAAAATAGCTGGACGTTGCCAACTTGAGGAATCAAGGATGGCGTCAACATTAGCTGGTAAGACACGGGGAATATTTTCTAATAAACCACCGCCTGTAATGTGAGAAAGTGCGTGAATATTAATGTGTTTGTGTAATTCAAGTAAAGACTTAACATAAATTTTGGTGGGGGCAAGGAGTTGCTCACCTAAGGTGCTTTCTGAAAAAGGTGTGCTTAATGTGTCTTGACTGCGTTCTAAAACTTTTCTGATTAGAGAATAACCGTTGGAATGAGGGCCCGAAGAAGCAAGGCCAATAAGGACATCTCCTGTTTGAACTTGGCTACCATCGATAACGTTGTCTTTTTCCACAACACCAACACAAAACCCGGCTAGATCATAATCACCATCTTTATACATACTGGGCATTTCAGCAGTTTCCCCACCTACGAGTGCAGCGCCAGATAATGCACAACCATCTGCAATGCCTGAAACAACAGATGTAGCGACATCTATATCTAGTTTACTTGTTGCATAGTAATCTAAAAAAAAGAGGGGCTCTGCACCAAGTACTATAATATCATTCACACACATAGCGACTAAGTCGATGCCGATGGTGTTGTGGATACCTGATTCGATTGCTAAACGAAGTTTGGTTCCTACACCATCTGTCCCTGACACCAAGATAGGTTTTTTGTAGCGCTCGATTGGAAGTTCAAATAAGCCACCAAAGCCGCCCAGACCTGTCATTACTCCGGGACGTCGTGTTCTAGCTGCATGGGGTTTTATACGATCAACTAAGGTATTGCCAGCCTCAATGTCAACTCCAGCATCACGGTAACTTAGAGGTGAGAGTTTTGAGTCGAGGGGCTGTGTCATCTATAGTTCCTGAAGAAAAAATTCGGTATCTACGCATATAAAAGCGACATGATAGAATACCATAATGTCTAAATTATTTTTGGTTCTAATTTCATTGATAACCAGCATGGCCCATGCTACTAATGTCGAGAACTTGTATGAAGCTCAGGCTGAAATTACGTCGCAAGACGAACAAGAGCGGCAAGAACTGACTCCTACCATCTTACAAAAAGTATTATCAAAAATCGTGGGTGATAGTGATGCTTTAGCTGATAAAGATATTAGTCATTTATTAGAGCATGCAGACAGGTTTGTGAAGCAATATGCTTATGTGAAACGCTATAGTTTAAGTGATGTAGCTGAGCAATCATTATCGTTAACTTTCAACGAACAGAGCTTAAATGATAGCTTAAGAGCTATGGACCTTCCTGTTTGGGGAAAGTCACGCCCAGAAGTTTTGCTCTGGTTAGTTATCAGGGAAGGCAGCCAAGAGACTGTTTTTGGAACAGAGCAAATGAGGTCATCATTAATAAAAGTTATCAAGCAACAAGTAGATATAAGAGGGGTGCCTTTATTTTTGCCTTTAATGGATTTAGAAGATGAAGAGCAATTGAAATTCGCTGACTCATCAGTAAAATTAGATGGTAATAATTTATTTACTTTAGCATCAGTGCGTTATGAACCAAGAGTCATTTTATTGGGTGTCGTTAGTAAGCAAGAAGAAAACACCTTGGTAACATGGCAGTGGCTTCTGGATGGGCAGTACCAACAGTTTAAGACAGAGGGAGAAATGTCAGAGGCTTTGCGAAGTGGAATAAACGGATTTGCTAATAAATTAGCTGATCAGTTAATTGATGTCGAAAAGCAATATGTAAAACAAGAGCATCAGCTACATATAAGTGAGGTAAGAGACTACAGCGACTTTTCGCGTGTCACCTCTTATTTAACGAATCTAAAGTATGTATCTAAAGTCACTGTAAGAACTCTTGAATCATCAGAGCTTGAATTAAGTATTGTGTTGGGTGCGGGATTAGATTTTTTTGAACAGGTAGTGGAGGAAGATGGTCTATTGTCAAAGAAAGGACTGAACTCTAAAGTAAGCAATTTAAAGTATAGGCTGAATCCGTGAGACGCCAAGATATTCCGAATCTGATATCTATTACGCGAATTCTATTGGTAGTCCCTTTGGTGGTGGCACTATTAGATTACCAGTTTGGTATAGCAATGGTATTATTCGCTATCGCAGGCATATCAGATGCATTGGATGGTTTTTTAGCGAAACATTATCACTGGGAATCTAGGCTAGGCTCTATTTTAGATCCTTTAGCTGATAAATTATTATTGGTCGCAGGCTTTGCAACTTTAACTTGGCTTGGCTATATCCCAAATTGGTTACTATGGCTGGTGATTGGCAGAGATATTATGATCGTAACGGGAGGAATGGCTTATCACTATTTGTATGGAAAATTTAAATTATTGCCTCTTTGGAGTAGTAAAATTAATACTTTTTTCCAAATCATGTTGGTATTTGCCGTTATAGTTCAGCATTATGCCAATTTAGAAGTTCAATACTGGATTGAAACGGGTGTGTCCTTGGTGGTTATTAGTGTAACAATTAGTGGCGCTGAGTATATGATTGTATGGGGAAGGCGAGCATGGCGGTTACACAAGAACAATTTATGATTGATGAACACAAAATGTTACTGATTGTCACTACATTAGCAATAGGTTGGTTATTTTATTTAATATCACCTGTTTTAATGCCATTTTTTATTGCTGCCTTATTGGCCTATCTAGGTGATCCAGTAGTCGATAAGTTAGAGGCTCGTAAAATATCACGGAGCCTATCGGTAACTATTGTTTACGTTATTTTACTACTCATTGGCTTATCACTACTCTTTGTGTTGCTGCCCTTGTTAACAGCACAAGTAGGAGCTTTATTTAAACAGTTACCTGAATATTTGTCCACATTTCAAACAACCAGCATCCCATGGTTAGCCTCTATAGGGTTCCCTATAGAAATATTTGATATAAACAGTATTAAGCAGGCATTGATTGAGTATTGGACTGATGTCAGCCAAGTGGCTGGAAGTTTATTTTCGTATATGACTAGTTCAAGCTTAGCTATCTTGCAATGGTTAACGAATTTAGTGTTAGTCCCTGTCTTGACTTTTTATTTACTGAGAGATTGGGATGAAATCGTTATACGATTTAGAGCATTGTTGCCTAGGCGATATGCACAAAAAATCATTGAATTGTCATTGGAGTGTGATGATATGTTGGGGGCCTTTATTCGTGGGCAGTTAATGGTTATGTTTGTCTTAGCAATCATTTACACCATTGGTCTGTCAGCGATAGGATTAGAACTGGCTCTATTACTGGGTGTTATTGCTGGAATAGTCAGCTTTGTACCATACTTAGGCCTTATTGTGGGTATTAGCCTGTCGGGTGTAGCTGCATTTTTCCAATTTCATGATTGGGTGCCAGTAGTGATGGTGATGGGAGTATTTGGCCTTGCGCAGGTAATTGAGGGAATGCTACTAACGCCACGCTTTGTTGGAGAAAGAATTGGTTTACATCCCGTTGCAGTATTATTTTCGGTGATGGCTGGCGCGCAACTGTTTGGTTTTGTGGGAGTGTTACTAGCATTGCCAGTCGCCGCTGTTATTATGGTGTTATTAAGACATACCCATAACAGTTATATGGGGAGTGAACTTTATGGGCCTGTGGAAAACGAATGACATTACATGCTACACAAATACCCCTACATTTAAACCCATATGAGCTATATCAACTTAAAAATTTTTATTTCGGTCAAATAGAGCTTGCTAGTGCTGTTGAGTCATTTTGTGAGCAAACTGATCTCTCTTTCTTGTACCTATGGGGCGGTGCAGCTTCAGGGAAAACACATTTACTATTAGCAATCGCTGAACAGGCACAAAAAAATAGTAAAACGATGTTGTATTTGCCATTGACTGAACTGGTTAGAACAGGCTCTCCTCAGGTGTTTGAAGGACTTGAAGGCTTGAATTTTCTCTGTATTGATGAGCTTGAGTCCATCTCTGGGAAGTCAGAGTGGGAAGAGGCCTTGTTTCATTGTTTTAACAGGTTACAGCTTTCTGGCTGTCAATTGATAGTAGCTTCAAGGGACAATCCCGCTGCGTCTTCAATAAAGCTGGCTGATTTAAGGTCGCGTATGGCAACAGGTTTGATCTATCAATTAGATGATTTGAACGATAGTGCTAAACAAAAAGTATTGATAGTCCAATCGCAAGCACGAGGGTTAGAAATGACTAAGGAAGTAGCACAGTACTTATTAAGGCAGCACAGTCGTGATCTAAATAAACTGATGGGCTTATTACAGTCACTAGATAAAGCTTCTATGTCTAAACAACGTCGACTAACGATACCTTTCGTACGCCAAATATTACGCTCAACCTAATGACAAAAAAGGAAGTGACGGTAGTTATACCAGGTTTGGCTGCTATAGTAAGTCAAGCTATCAATAGAGAAGTCATACCATTTTATATGAGAAAGGTAATCATAAAGGCTAACTTCATGCCTTATGAAACGGGATTAAGCCGATGTTTATTTAATCATTTTAGTGAGGAACCGTTAACCGGTACAGACATACCAATAGCTGATTTAGCAAAACCACAAGAACAGGAGTTTGTTATTAAAGCGGACCCTTGTTATTTGCATCCTGATCGTGACCGACTATTATTATTCTCAAAAAACTTAGATTTAACTGAGAAAGAGAGCACAGAGTTAATTAAAGAGATACAGCCCTTATTAGACGAACTCGGTTTAATAAGTCAGCAATCACACGAAAGTTGGATGTTAAAGTTATTAGTTAAGCCAAACATTAATTTTTATGCACTAGATGAAGTCGAGGGGAAAGGGGTTGAAGCTTATTTACCTTCAGGTCAAGATCGTCAACAATGGCTACGTTTATGGAATGAAATTCAAATGCAGCTTTACAATTCTGAAGTAAATACACGCCGGACAGCACTTAATCAGTTACCGATTAATAGTGTTTGGTTTTGGGGGCAAGGAGGGGAATATAAGCCCGTGAATAACTCATGGTCCAGTATTTCAGGGCAGTCAGCATTATTAAAACAATTAGCAGTGAGATCGGGTCATGAGGCCTTGTACAATTCTAGTAGTGATTTACAACAGTTTTCAAAAGGTCGTCACCTGTTGCTATTAAAAGAGATAGATACCGAGTTAGATTGGCAAAAACAGCTGCAAATTATGGATACAAAGATATTTGAACCTTTATGGCAGCAACTTTCCAAGATGGCGATCAGTAAACTGATATTGCAAGTACCAGATTTTGGTGAGTATCACTTAACGCCCATCAGTTGTTGGCGATTTTGGCAATGATTGCACAACAGAAAATTACGGAAAGATCATCAAAAGGCTGGCGAAATCTACCGAAAAGTTGGCCAATGCCTATACGTAAAATTTTGGCAGCTAGAGGAATTATGGATGAGCAACAATTAAGTTATGCTCTAGCTGATTTGCCTAGACCTGACCAGTTATTAGGTATGGAATGTGCAAGCGCTTTATTAGTCGAAGCACTTACCAATAACTGGCGCATCATGATAGTTGCAGATTTTGATACGGATGGAGCCACAAGTTGTGCCGTAGCTATTAGAGGTTTACGTGCTATGGGTGCCAAAGATCTTAAATATATTGTACCTAATCGTTTTGTTCATGGATATGGGCTGACTCCTGCCTTATTAGACGAGATCCCTCAGGATCAGCAGCCTGACTTGTTGATTACTGTTGACAATGGAATAGCAAGCATAGCTGGTGTTGAAGCTGCCCAGCAGCGCGGGATGAAGGTACTAATTACTGATCATCATTTACCTGGAGAAACGCTGCCTACAGCAGAAGCGATCCTTAACCCTAATCAAGTGGGTGATACCTTTCCAAGTAAGAACTTAGCAGGTGTTGGTGTGTGTTTTTATATGCTCTTAGGACTACGCCAAGCATTACGTAAAATAAAATGGTTTGATCGTGTAGGTTTTGATGAACCAAATTTGATGATATTGATGGATCTAGTGGCCTTAGGTACAGTTGCAGACGTTGTGAAACTAGACCGACTTAACAGAACATTGGTATCTTTAGGGTTAGCAAGAATACGCTCAGATAGAGCATCAACAGGTCTAAAGACTTTAATCAAGATCTCAGGAAGAGATGCTTCCTTATTATCAAGCAGTGATATGGGTTTTTCTATTGCACCTCGTCTGAATGCAGCAGGGCGCTTAGATGACATGGGATTGGGTATAGAAGTTTTATTAACAGACGATTTTTCACAAGCATTAACAATGGCAAAAGAATTAGATGATATCAACCTACAACGTCGTGAGGTTGAGCAAACGATGCAAGAAGATGCTTTAACTATGCTAGAAGCGATGAAATTTGATGCTGCCGATGCACCACTAGCATACTGCTTGTATGATGAACGCTGGCATCAAGGTGTTGTTGGTTTGTTAGCATCGCGAATTAAAGAAAGACAACATCGTCCTGTTATTGTTTTTGCTCCAGGCAAGGCAGGAGAAATCAAGGGATCGGCCCGATCTATTCCTGGTGTGCATATTCGTGATGTACTGGCACTAGTCGCAAGTAGAGCACCAACAGTTTTAACTCACTTTGGTGGACATGCTATGGCAGCAGGAGTGACTATTTCGCTCACTAAATTAACTGAGTTTGAGCAGCACTTTCTATATGCCGTCGAACAAACTATAAGCGAAGAAGATTTAAATAAGGAACTGTTATCGGATGGTGAATTAGCGTGTAACGAAACAACATTAGCGCTAGCAGAACAATTGCCGATGATAGCACCGTGGGGACAGGGCTTCCCGGAGCCACGGTTCCATGGTACTTTTTTTGTAGATAATATAAGAACAGTCGGACAACAAAATGACCACTTAAGGCTGACATTGCGGTTAAGTGATGATAGAAAGCTGATAGGAATGGCATTTGGTAAGAGATGTCCTGATTGGCTACTAGTTGGATGCCAGGTCTGTTTGCGTTACCGCTTGAATGTTAATGAATATAGAGAGGAAAGACAGCTACAGTTTCTAATAGAAGACCTTTTGAAGGTTTAAAAAAGAGGTTATTTGCGCATGTAGGTGAGCAGTTCTTATGCATTTGACTAGATGTTGACAGCAGAAGAGGCTCTAAGGAAAAGTGATTGAATTATGGACTTAGCTTCAGGAGAATAAAGGGATACTAATTAACTAGGTATGGCCGAGCTTGATTGATCTATTATTTAAACGCGTTGAGAAATCAATGGCAGATTTCAAAACCCGGCCCCAACAATTAGAAATGAGTCAGTTCATAGCGGAATGTCTTAAAAATGAAAGCCATCAACGTATGGCAGTAGTTGAAGCACCAACAGGTGTAGGTAAGACTCTAGCTTATTTAGCAGGTGTAATAGATGTTGCTCTAGAGAATAAAAAAATGCTGGTTATAAGTACAGCGACGGTCAATCTTCAACAACAATTGTTACAAAAAGATTTGCCTCAATTTCGAGATGCCAGCGCTCGCCCTTTAAGGTTTGTTCAAGCAAAGGGCCGGAGACGCTATCTCTGCCCGAGCAAACTATCAAGGGTTAGACTTGATGATAGCCAACAAGAACTATCTTTAGACACCTCTTTTAAAGATACAAAATTAAAACAACGTGAAATAGCTGAATCTTTATATCAACAATGGGATGCTAAAAAATGGAATGGGGACAGGGATAGCTATAGTGTTGGCATAGAGTCTGAACTATGGGGTAATATTTCTACGGATTCGGAAGGATGTGCAGGAAAAAACTGTTCACATTATATTCGATGCCCTTATTATTTAGTACGAAAAGAGATGTTAGCTGCTAACGTCATTGTAGCAAACCATGATCTTGTCTTGAGTGATGCAGACTTAGGTGGTGGTTTAGTATTACCCAATCCTGAAGAGGTACTATTCGTTTTTGATGAAGCACATAATTTACCTCAAAAGGCACTAGATCATGCTGCTAAAGCACTCAACTTTTCTCAAATCTATCAAACAACCGAAACTGCTGACAGTGTATTAAAAAAAATACCAAAAGCACTAGCTTTCAGACAGCACGACTTTGGCTATATATTGACAGAACTAAGAAGAGATCTGCCCAGCGTGATAACAATTTTACAGCAGCTTGAAACATTATTAGAAAGTGAACAACTGGCCAAGGATGTAATAACTGGTAAGCTAAGTGAGCCTCGGATTTATTGGCAAAGCCCTTTAGTGGTAGCTCTAATCGTACCCTGTCAGAACTTGCTTCAACGAGCAAATTCTATCTATAAACATTATGGGGTTTTTTCTAAATGGATTAAAGACGGCTTAGAAACGAAAGAAATACCTAATAATGTGGGAGAAGCATTGTTACCTCAGGTTGGAACAGTGCAAAATATATTTGGTTATCTAATTGATTTCATGGCCTTATTTTTAGAGCCGGATGTTGAGAATAGGCCGCCTAATGTTCGTTGGCTATCATATGAGAAATTTGCAAAATCTGAGTCTCTAGTAATTAATGCTGGTCCAATGTCTGCAGCATACTTTTTAGAAAAAAGCCTTTGGAATAGAGCTTTTGGTGCGGTTTTAACGTCGGCAACGTTAAGGGGAATGGGCTTATTTAGACGTTTTAGAACAGATTGTGGTTTAAGACGATTTAGTGAACAACATTTTTTAGCCGTGGAGTCACCTTTTGATTATCAGCAGCAAGCAACATTATCATTACCAGAAATGATTTTTTCACCGAATGAGAATAATGAAGCTTGGCAACACGAAGTTGCAAAAAAATTGTCAATTGTGATTGATAAAACAGAAGCTACGTTAGTGTTGTTCACCTCAAAACGTGTGATGGATTTTGTATACGAGCAATTGAAACCGTCTTTTGGTAAATTAATTTTATTACAGGGAGATACGTTATCACCTAAGAACATGGTTTCAACACACATAAAACGTATCCAAGGTGGTAAAGGGAGTATTATTTTCGGAATGGATCGATTTGCTGAAGGTGTCGATCTTCCGGGTAACTTATGTAGCCATGTAGTTATGACGAAACTTCCATTCCCTGTTTTTACAAGACCGATAGAACAAGCGAAACAAGAATGGGTTCTTCGCCGTGGTGGCCAGCCATTTCTTAGCTTATCATTACCAGCAGTTAGCATAAAACTAATTCAAGCCTGTGGACGTTTATTACGTAAAGAAACAGATGTTGGTCGGATCACTATTTTAGACAGGCGTTTATTGACTAAAGCTTATGGTAAACAGCTACTGGAACATTTACCAAATTATCGTTTGATTGATTAATAAGTAGTATAAAAAAGCCCCAGCAGACTAATCTGATAGGGCTAATATGACGATAGTTTTGGCTTAATCTTCTCGACTAGTCACTTCTAGTAAGTGATAACCAAATTGTGTTTTAACAGGGCCTTGGACGGTGTTGAGAGGTGCTGAAAAAACTACTTTATCAAACTCAGGGACCATCATTCCGGGGCTAAATTCACCTAGATCTCCACCTTGAGCACTCGATGGGCATGACGAATTGTCTTTTGCGACGTTGGCAAAATCGGTGCCTTGTTCTATTTCCTTTTTTAGTTCTAAGCAAACTTCTTCGCTATCTACTAAAATATGCCTTGCTGTTGCTTTAGCCATCTGTAACTCCTATTGTTCGAAATTCAAAATCGGCTATTATAGCAAGTTGAGTAAGTTTCTGGAATTATGAATTTTTCATTGTTCATTACTTAATATTAGTTATCATTAATCTTTATGTTACGAGTCTGAATATTGTGTTGAATACTGATCTTTCGAAGCGAGTTGTCATCAAGACCAATGAAATGAAATGGGCCGATAGTCCAGCGGCCGGGGTAAGCCGTAAATACCTAGCAAGAGAGGAAGAGGAAAGAGGGCATGCTACTAGTATCGTTCGCTATGAAAGAGGGGCCAATTTCAACCGACACTATCATCCTTTTGGTGAGGAAATATTTGTTTTAGATGGTATTTTTTCAGATGAAATGGGCGATTACCCAACAGGAAGTTATGTTAGAAACCCACCTGGGACTTCGCATGCTCCATTTAGTGTAGACGGTTGCATTCTTTTTGTTAAATTACACCAGTTTTTAGAAATGGATACGGAGCAATTTGTAATTGATACCAACAATACAAGTTGGTATCAGAGTATAGATGATATAAAGATAATGCTTTTGCACTCATTTGAAGAAGAGAGAGTAGCTTTGTTTAAATGCTCGGCTAAAAAGTTATTTTCGCTACCAAAGCATATTGGTGGAGAAGAAATATTGGTGATTTCTGGTGCATTTAAAGATGAGTTTGGTGAATACCCTACCGGGTCATGGGTAAGGAATCCCCACTCTAACGGTCACAAACTTTATACAGAAATGGAAACAGTGATCCTAGTTAAAACAGGCCATTTATTACCAGCTTGATTATGGCTTTAACCTGAAACTAACAAAGTAATAGCGACCTATGATGACCAGAAGAATACCTCCTAAAATAAGTGCACCCGCTATAAAAAGTCTCAATGTGACGGCCTCAGATAGAAAGATAATTCCACCCACAGCAGTAATAACAGGGACTAGTAACTGGACAACTGCAGCTTGCGTTGAGCTAAGGTCACTTAGAGCACGGTACCATATAATATAACCAAGAGCAGAGGTGATAGCCCCGGATACAATAGCCAAAGTAATACCTTGGTATGAATAGTATGCACTCTCATACGTTAACAAAATGAGTATGATCACAAAGGGCATTGTTCTTATAAAATTATAAGTGGTATCCATCAGCGCCTGTGACGACTGTTGACCTTTAAGACTATAAATTGCCCATGCAATACCCGAAGAACCCATCAGAATAAGGCCTGATATGGGAGGTGCAGTCAGTCCTGGTAATACCAAGTAGACAAAGCCAGCAAAGGCCAGTGTAATACCTAGCCATTCCGTTGAGTGAAGTCGGTTTCCTGAATAAACAGATACTAAAATCATGGTTACTTGAACAGCACCAAAGAGGATCAATGCTCCCATAGCCGCTCCTAAAAGCTGATAGGCAAAAGAAAAGGCACAGGCGTATGTAAATAGCATAAAGCCAGAGAACCAACTGCCTTTTGAGCGCATAACTGAGGTTAAGGTTTGTCGCTGTAAGCTAATTATGAAAATCAGCATTAAAGTACCGGATAGCAGGCGAAGACTTGTAAAGCTGCTTGGATCTATAGCACCATTTTCTAAAGCATAGCGGCATAAAACCGAATTAGCAGCAAAAGCAAGAAGTGAGAGAGCTGTTAGCAAAGTTACCTTTGCAAGAGAAGAGGGGGAAAGTGAGCTAAAGATAGTGGCTTACCTAATAGTCAATTGTGAGTCTAAAAATTGAATTTCATCACCGGCAACAATTTTTTTCCTCTTCCTCGTTTCCACTTCTCCATTTACAAACACTAAGCCATCAGAAATAGCTTGTTTGGCTTCTGCGCCGCTGGCAACAAGGCCTTCGAATTTAAGTATTTTGAAGAGTTCAGTAGGAGACTGTGTTAGTACAACAAAAATTGTGGGAGTAGACATAAAAAAAGCCTAAATAAACCTGCAGGAAGCCTTGACGACTAGCGTATATTATTTGATTATAGTATGTATTAGCCTAAAGAAGAAATCATAGTAATGTAAATATGAATTTAGACAAAAATAAACGTTTAGACAATATTGTAGCTCAAGCAAAAAAATATCAAGCTGAACGCGAGCATACCTATCGAGAACGTGCCTTAAAAATGTATCCTTGGGTTTGTGGCCGCTGTATAAGAGAGTTTACACAACTCAATTTACAAGAATTGACCGTTCATCATCGCGATCATAACCATGACAATAACCCTGCAGATGGCGCAAATTGGGAGCTATTATGTGTTTATTGTCATGACAATGAGCACTCTCGCTATATTGAGCAAGTTCGTTATGGGGGTAGTGTTGAAAGTAGTGAGGTTAAGGCTACTCATAACCCATTTTCTGAGCTGGCAGGTTTAATGGGTAAAGATAAGTAGAAAAGACTTTTTCTCAATCAAGTCGAACTTAAGATGAGTTATTTTTCAAACTTAGAGTAGGCTAGCCATTAACATAATTGATCATGATACCTGCTGCAACTGCAGAACCTATTACGCCGGCGACATTGGGACCCATTGCATGCATCAGCAAGAAGTTATGTGGATCGGCTTCTAAACCGAGTTTATTTGACACTCGAGCTGCCATTGGTACAGCCGACACACCGGCAGATCCAATTAAGGGGTTGATACCACCGCCGCCAAATTTATTAAGTAACTTAGCCATTAATACACCAGATGCAGTTCCGATAGAGAAGGCAACCATCCCCAAAAGTAGAATACCTAGAGTAGTAAAATCTAGAAACTTATCAGCACTGAGTTTTGAGCCCACGGCTAATCCTAAAAAGATGGTGACAGTATTAATGAGAGAGTTTTGTGTTGTATTGCTGAGCCTATCGACAACAGCACATTCTTTCATCAAATTTCCAAAACAAAACATACCTAACAAAGGTGCAGCATCGGGTAGTAAAAAAGCGACCAATAGCAAAAGTAACAAGGGGAAAATAACTTTTTCACGTTGTGAGACATGACGTTGTTGCACCATTTTAATTTTTCGTTCTGCTTCCGTGGTTAATGCTCGCATAATGGGGGGCTGTATTAGAGGAACTAGAGCCATATAGGAATATGAGGCTACAGCAATAGCTCCCAATAAATCGGGAGCGAGCTTGCTAGCAACATAAATTGAGGTAGGCCCATCAGCGCCACCAATAATGGCAATAGCGGCAGCATCGGATAGTGAAAAGTCAAAGATTCCAAAAGTAGATAATAAAATGGCTCCCATTAAGGTAGCAAAAATACCTAATTGTGCTGCAGCGCCGAGAAAGAGAGTTTTTGGGTTAGCGAGTAAAGGACCAAAGTCTGTCATGGCGCCGACACCCATAAAAATAATCAGTGGGAATGCACCACTTTCAATACCAACAGTATAGAAAATGTGCAAGATACCACCATACTCCGCAAGACCTGCCCCGGGGATATTGGCTAATACACCACCAAAACCGATAGGAACTAAGAGCAAAGGTTCAAAATTTTTGTTAATGGCAAGGTAGAGCAGCAACATACCAATTAGTATCATAACACCCTGTCCAGGGGTCATTTGATGAAGGCCAGTGTTATGCCAAAGATGTAACAACTTATCCATTATTCAAACCTTTATCCCAGTGAAACAAGATGATCACCAACTTGAACGGCATCACCAGGTTTGACAGAAAGAGAGGTGATTATCCCTTTTTTTTCTGCCACAATCTGTGTTTCCATCTTCATTGCTTCAAGAATTAATATTACTTCACCTTCCTGTACAGTCTGACCCACATTAACTTCTACTTTCCATATGGTGCCAGCTAGAGGTGCAGATACAGTCGTGGCCGTAATTGAGGGGGCCGCTGCTGTGGTGTTACTTTCATTAATTGATGCACTTTCATAATGTGATAGTTCGCCGCCTTCATTTACGACAACAACGTAGTCTTGGTTGTTTACGTTGACGGTATAGGTTTCTGAGCCGGATTGAGGTGTTGTCAGTTTTTCATTCTCAACCTTTACAGTCTCTAAAGTTGGCGTGGGTTCAAACGCATCAGGGTTATTGCGGTTTGCCAAAAATTTCAACCCAACTTGGGGGAATAAAGCATATGTTAAGACATCATCAATTTCACGTTCGCCGACTTCAAGTGAAATACCTTCATTACTTACATGCTCTTGTAATTCAGCTGTGAGTTTACCTAGTTCGGGCTCAATCAGATCTGCAGGGCGGCAGGTGATGACATCAGCTCCATCTAAGATCTGTTGTTGTAATTTTTGATTATATGGAGCTGGCGCAGATCCATACTCGCCTTTTAAGATGCCAGCTGTTTCAGCTGTAATATTCTTGTAGCGTTCTCCAGTGAGAACATTAAGCACTGCTTGAGTACCGACAATTTGAGAAGTGGGGGTAACGAGAGGAATAAAGCCTAGATCTTCACGAACTCTCGGTATTTCAAGGAGCACCTCATCTAACCTGTCTTCTGCTCCTTGTTCACGCAGTTGACTTTCCATATTCGTCAGCATGCCTCCGGGGACTTGAGCTACTAAAATTCGAGAGTCTATCCCCCTTAAAGAACCTTCCCATTTTACATATTTTTTACGAATATCGCGGAAATAAGCTGCAATTTCTTCTAGCAATATAATGTTTAAACCAGTAGGCCGTTGCGTTCCTTCCATCATTGCAACCACAGACTCTGTTGGTGAATGACCATAGGTCATAGACATTGATGAAATTGAGGTGTCGACATTATCAATTCCAGCTTCGACACTTTTTAAGATTGTTGCTGTGGATAGGCCTGTAGTTGCGTGCGAATGTAATTGAATGGGAATATCGATGGCTTGCTTAAGGCTTGTAACGAGCTCGAAAGCCGTATAAGGCTTAAGCAAACCAGCCATATCTTTAATGCATAGTGAGTTGGCACCCATATCTTCAATACGCTTAGCTTGGTCGATCCACATAGATAAATTATGTACAGGGCTAAGTGTATAGGAGATTGTGCCTTGTGCATGGCGACCATTTTCTAAAATTGCCTTAATTGCTGTTTCTAA
Organism: uncultured Gammaproteobacteria bacterium; assembly: GCA_905181885.1. GTDB lineage: Bacteria > Pseudomonadota > Gammaproteobacteria > Nitrosococcales > Methylophagaceae. The sequence continues at coordinate 186,533 of CAJIZI010000003.1, read as the reverse complement.
GTTACGAGTATCGTTCATTGCATCAAACACACGAAACACATCAACACCGTTAATTGCGGCACGCTCGACAAATTTCCTAACCACATCATCTGCATAATGGCGATAACCTAATAGGTTTTGGCCACGCAACAGCATTTGCTGAGGTGTATTAGGCATAGCAGCTTTCAAAGTTCGAATACGGTGCCATGGATCTTCACCTAAGTAGCGAATACAAGCATCGAAAGTGGCGCCGCCCCATGTCTCTATTGACCAATAGCCTACTTGATCGAGTTTATCTGCAATAGGCAGCATGTCCTCTAAGCGAAGACGAGTGGCAAATAATGATTGGTGAGCATCACGGAGAACGACGTCTGTGATACCTAATGTGTGTTTAGATTCGGTCATATTGATGGCCTTTGAGTAATAGCAAAGTATGGGGTGAAAAAGTGTACTTATTTATGGCGTGAACGATACTCATGCACTGCAGCTGTCAGTACTGAAACTAAGTTCTTATCCTCTTGATGTGTATGTTCAAGTGGGGCAATAGGTCCATGACGCGGGATAACAGCTGTTGGAGATGGGACACCACCTTCAGGTAACACACCAACACTTTTTTCATATTGGGTAATAAGTAGGGACATCATCTTTGTAGCAAAGACTAGTAATGTTAGAAAGACAAAAACAAATCCCATGCCAAAAAGCATGAGAGTTAAACCTTCATTTAGTAAGCTAGGTGCTTCCATCTACACGAACCCTATAAGATTTAAGATAGGCTATAGGCTAATTTAATGACAGCATCTATAGTCGAAACAGGCGGCATTATAGCATTGTTAACAAATGTTGCATTATTTCGATGCTGAGTAATAATTTGTCACTATTGAGTGACGTCATAATGCATAATAATATCTTTTTGCAACAAATTCTATCTATATATGACACCTGAACATCAAGACTTTTGGTTCCTACCGCTTGGAGGCACTGGTGAAATCGGCATGAATATGAACTTATATGGTCATGATGGTCAGTGGCTCATGGTTGATTGCGGTGTTATCTTCGAGAATTACAGCAGGTTGGATGGTGAAACAGATAGTTGCCAGCGACCGCATATTCAAATGGCTGATCCAAAATTTATTGCCGATCAGTGCAAATCTCTAGCAGGCTTGGTTATTACTCATGCTCACGAAGACCATATTGGTGCGGTACCTTATATTTGGGAAAAGCTAAAGTGCCCTATATTTACGACAGCCTTCACTGCTGAAATTTTACGCAGGAAACTAACTGAGGTGGGCTTAGATGGAAAAGTTCCTGTCACTATTGTAGAGCCTAATGAAATACTTAAAATTGGTGTATTTAGTGTGGAATGGGTAGCGCTTACCCATTCTATTCCTGAACCTTACGGTATGGTCATATCGACTCCAGTGGGCCGTGTTTTTCATACTGCTGACTGGAAGTTAGATAAAAAACCAGTTATTGGGTTACCTTATAATAAAGAACAATATCAGGAACTAAGCAAACAAAAAATTGATGCTATGGTTTGTGATTCAACTAACGCAAATATAGCTGGATGGTCAGTATCTGAAGCAAGTTTATATAAAGGCCTAAAACAACATGTAACTGAAGCAAAAGGTCGAGTTATCGTAGCGTGCTTTGGGAGTAATCTGGCACGAATTCATACACTGGCTAAAATTGCTAAAGAAACCGATAGACACCTGGGTCTACTTGGCAGATCAATGGTGAATATGATGTCGGCTGCTAAATCGACAGGTCTTTGGACGACAGTTGAAACACATATTGATTCTGCACACCTAGGCTACCTACCCCCTAATACGGTACTTTTAGTTGCAACGGGGAGCCAGGGCGAGCCTAGAACCGCATTAAATAGACTTAGTATGAATAGTTTTCGAGATATGGCCCTAGAACCGGGTGACACCGTTATTTTTAGCTCTAAAGTTATTCCGGGCAATGAATTGTCTATTGAACAAATGATAGAACGCTTAAAAGCAATGAATGTGGTGGTGATAAGTGAAGACAATAGCGAGCTTCCCATTCATGCTTCAGGGCACCCTGCTCAAGATGAGTTAAAGGCAATGTATGGTTGGGTTACTCCACGTTGTGCTATTCCTGTTCATGGTGAAGTACATCACCTAAATGCAAATGCTAGATTAGCAAAACATGTAGGCGTAAAACAGCAATTATTAGGAAAAAACGGTGACCTTTTTTATATATCACCAGCCATAGGCATAAGGCGCGGTGCAGTTAAAACTGGAAGGCTTGGAGTGAAGGGTCAAACATTAATCGAAATCAAGTAATTAAAATAATTACTGAGTTTAATGACAGGGTAATACCTGTACTTTTTGACTTTATGAGCTTAGAGTATCCCTTTTCTAACTGTATATAAGACTGATTTTAAAATATCAATATGCAAACCACTGTGATACTACATGACTGATCCTGTTATAGAAATTGCTGGCGCAGGTCCAGCTGGCCTAGTCGCTGCCATTACTTTAGCTCAAGCTGGCCGTGAGGTGGTAGTACATGAAACGCACAAAGAGGTTGGACACCGATTTGGCAGTCAATACCAAGACTTTCAAGGCCTGGAGAACTGGACGACAGAACGGGACGTGTTGAGTCTCTTTGAAGAGCAAGGCCTAACTACGGACTTTGCTAACTTAGCATGTAACCAAGGCACGGCATTTGATTACAAGAAGCGAAAATACAAGATCAATTGCAAACAGCCCTTGTTTTATATGCTCGAGCGGGGACCAGGTCCCAAAACTTTGGATAGCGCACTACTCAGGCAGGCAAAAAGACTAGGTGTTGAAGTGCGATTTAACAGTAGGCTGCGAGTTATAGAAAATGAAGGTATTATGGCCGCCGGTCCTAAGGCTGCTGATGCCATCTCTGCCGGGTACCATTTCTCAACTGAAATGGATGATGGTTACTGGGTCATTTGCGATGATAATCTAGCGCCGAAAGGTTATTCTTATCTATTAATAATGGATGGAGTGGGGACTGTAAAAAGCTGTATATTTGATGACTTTAAACAAGAAAAGCTTTATGTCAAAAGGACCGTAGAAGCCTTTGAAAAATTAGTGAATTTAGAGATGATCAACCCAAAGTTTCACGGCGGAATAGGTAATTTTTATGTGCCAGAAACTGCTTATGCAGGGCGGCACCCGATAATTGGTGAACAAGCCGGTTTCCAAGACACTTTGTGGGGTTTTGGCATGAGATTGGTGATTTCATCAGGACAACTAGCAGCTCAAAGTTTAATAACAGGTGAAAACTACGATACGTTGTGGCATCGTGATCTGAAACCACAGATGGATGCCTCGATAGTAAACCGCTGCTTATTTGCTTTATTAGGTAACCGAGGATATGGGTGGTTTTTGCGTGCTCAAAGCCACCGTGATGTCAGAGAAGAGTTACGTAAGCAGTATCAATCGTCAATGTTTAAACGTGCACTGCACCCATGGGCTAAGAGACGTTACTTAAGCAAGCGAAAGTCACTATCTAAATAAATATAGGTATAGAGTCAATAAGCATTTGAAGAGGCCCCCTTTAATTGAGGTGGGTAGAAAATATTTAAATTGAGCTAAGAGAATGTTTGCTTAAGGATTAGTCTGGCATTGCCAGCAAAACTCGAAAGCAGCATCATTTTTCTCAAGGCATTTTTTGCAAACCCACGCTTTTGCATGTGTATTAAATGCTGATGTAATTGCTACTATAGCTTTGCCATATTCATTTTCATTGAGGACCCAGAGTTCTAACCAAGTTTCATTAGGAGCTAATTCACCAGCACCTGAAGATGTATATTCATTTCTTAAAGTAGTAGAGACACCAGCATTCTCAACAATATTTTTGATATTGTGTACAAGAAAATAGTTTTCATTTGTGTAAATAAGCTTCATTGATTTTGGGTTCAATATGTCTATTATGTGGTGTCAAGTTAAGCAGGTTTTCTGAAGTTAGTTTACACTTAGCATATAGTTGGTAACCATTAGTTGCAAAACAATTACGGATAAGGGGAAATAATGCGTTTAGTAAGTTTATCTTTTTTAATGGTGTTTATGACAATGTTTAATTTAGCAAAAGCAGACGTATTAGAAATCGACAGTGCAGCACCCGAATTTGAGTTACAAGATCAAACAGGCAAGCCTCATTTTTTAGCTGATTATCATGGCCAGTGGGTAGTACTTTATTTCTATCCAAAAGATGACACACCAGGGTGTACGACAGAAGCATGTGCTTTTAGGGATGAGTATAGAGTTCTTTCCGCACTCAATACTCAGATCCTAGGGGTAAGCATGGATAGTATTGAAAGCCATGCGGCATTTTCGGAAAAATATAGTTTACCATTTCCACTTTTAGCAGATATTGATGGACATGTAGCCAATCAATACGGAGCTCTAGCCTCATTAGGGCCTATTAAGTTTGCTAAGCGACACACTATAATTATAAGCCCTATGGGTAAAATAAAAAAAGTTTACCGTAGCGTGAATCCCACTCTTCATAGTGAAGAGGTAATTGGAACACTTAGAATATTAAAATCAGAAGCTGACTCTTGAGTAAATTGAACTAAAGCCGGTTTTTTTTGAAGAGTATAAGTTTTTTATCAATGTCAGTTCTGTGTCGTATTACTGCAGGTACAGCCCTACAATAACTGCTCGACAAGCCAATAGCGTTTATTAAGTCTGAGACTAATATAGGCGTTGGGTATTTATCTAAGTACCATTTTATCCTATCGGCAAAAACATAAGGAATTGCTTCGTGTCTTTCAAGCAGGACTTTGACTTTATCTCCAAGTTTAATAGAGCCTGCTCGCAAAACTTGGCTGTGATAGCCTCGTTGATGAACTATCTTTTTAATATTCGTAAGATGTTTTATTTTCGAGCAAGGCTCGCAATGAAAGGTAAGTCTGAGCTGAGTTGAACCAATTTGAACAACAGTGCCTGAAGGTAATGCATGAAAATCAAACGGTGTATTAATCACTATATCTTCTTTTAGATGGCCCGCTTGGATAGAAAATTGATCTAGTGTATTAATAGGTAGTATAAGAAGTTGCTTCAATGGGTGTTGAGTCTTGTTACCAATAGTACCGGACATGTCAACAGATAAGGACGGTACAGTTTTCATGAAACTGCTACTAATGGGCTTTAAAAAGAGCTGTTCAACCATGCTAATTGACTCAATACAACAATAAAACTTTTACTGTCATGTAGTGTTTGATTACGATTACTCTCTAGCTAACAACTTATGTGAGAAAGGCTACTTGAATAACATACCAGAGCCTTATTTAAGGCTTAAGAACGGGATACTTTGCAGCAGCCCATTTATTCATACCTCCTTTCATATTATATGCGGCTTTGAAGCCAAGATTACGCATCAACTTTAATGTTTGTCCACTACGATTGCCAGTTCGGCAATACAGTAAATAAGTTGCATCTTTATCTAGCTTTTTTACTCTCTCGACAAAGTTTTTGGCATAAAAATCAATCAAGATAGCATCAGATAAGTGACCAGTCTGAAATTCTCCGAGGGTGCGGACATCGATGATCTTGGTGTTATCACTTTTTTCTGACATCAAATTGGAAAACTGATGTATATCAATATGCTCAGAAATGGTTGGGTCTGCATGAACAGTAAAGTGAGACATCATTATTATCAGAGCAATTAAAAAACGTAATGAGAGTGCGTTGGACATAAATTATTCCTGATTTTAAACACATTTGATAATGAATTTTACATTATCTTGACTCTGGCGCCTCATTTTTTTTAAGCTAAAAGTGAAGCAGATTTTATATTGAGTATTAACTATGCGTAATAATTGTGCTGTAATAAAGGCATTATCATTGTGTAGCAATCATTTGTGACAGTTTTGCTAGTATATTAGGGTATAAAATACGATTAGTTGCGCAGAGTTGAATCGGCATTATTTTAGAGTTGGATGGGACATTGACAGATAGTTACTTCACGCCATTTAAAGAATCGCTAGCAAATTATTCTATTCCGGAGAGTTTCACATTTCCGTTTTACTACGATCCACACCCATTGTCTTTATTAGCGGTGAAAAAGTTGCAGCAATATATCGAAGCTGAAGTTGAAGATGGACAAAGTCCAGAATCAAAAATTTTAGGTGATAAGAACAGAACTGGCAAAATGTTTGGTGTTTTAGTCGTTGAAAACGAAAATGGCGATGTTGGTTTTATCTCAGCATTTTCAGGCCAATTAGGCGGTCAAAATACTTGGCAAAAATTTATTCCCCCAGTATTTGATCCTTTAGGAGAAAATGATTTTTTTCTAAAAAGCGAAGCTGAAATTAACGAGCTTAGTCAAGAGATAGAAAAATTAGAACAAAATACACAAATAGCTGTATGTATGGAGCATTTGAAAACAGAGCTCAAAACTGAAGAGCAAGTTACAGAAAATTATCGAAAAGTAATGGTTGAAAGTCGAAAGGAGAGAAAAGCTAAAAGACTAGCTGATAAAGATAAAACAAATGAACAGGAGTTTAATCAACTGCTAAGAGTATTAGCAAAGCAAAGTGTGGATCAGAAGAATCAACTGAAAGAATTAAAGGCACAATTCCGGCAGCGAATTGAAGTGGCAGAACAAGCCTTACATAAGTTAACTGATGTTATAGCTGCTCTAAAAAAATATCGTAAAATACAATCAAAGGAACTGCAAGAAAGAGTGTTTGATAATTACAACTTTCTTAATATGAACGGTGTTAAAAAAAAGTTAAAAGTTCTATTTTCAGAGAATGGACATGGCCAACCGGCCTCAGGGACAGGAGATTGTGCTGCACCTAAATTATTACAGTATGCTTTTAGTCATTCCTTAAAACCTATTGCACTTGCTGAGTTTTGGTGGGGTAGGGCACCCGAGTCTGAAATTAGGCAGCATGGCAATTTTTATGGTGCTTGCAAAGGTAAATGTCAGCCAATATTAGCCCATATGCTCGAGGGGATGAAAATTGATGACAATCCGCTTTTGATCAATCCAGCTATTTATAAAACACTTGAGATTGTTTATGAGGATGAATTGTTGGTAATAATCAATAAGCCGGAAGGTTTATTATCAGTACCCGGTAAAAATATTGAGGATTCTGTTTATAGTCGAATGAAGAAACTATACCCCATGGCAACTGGACCCTTAATTATCCATCGTTTAGATATGTCGACTTCAGGCTTAATGGTAATTGCTTTAACCAAAAAATCTCATAAAATATTACAACAACAATTTATTATGCGGACCGTTAAAAAATGTTACGTTGCAGTGTTAGATGGTTTGTTAGTTGAAGACGAGGGTATTATTGATTTACCTTTACGTGTTGATTTAGATGACCGGCCACGGCAATTAGTCTGTTATGACTATGGGAAACCAGCCAAAACAAGATGGCAAGTGATTGAAAGATATTCAGAGCAAACCAAAGTTTATTTTTATCCAATAACAGGGCGTACTCATCAACTACGTGTACATTCTGCCCACATTAGTGGACTTGGACTACCTATTAAAGGGGACGAGCTCTACGGAAATGGCTCCGACCGTTTGCATTTGCATGCAGAGAAGTTAGAAATAAAGCATCCTGTCACGAAGTGTAAAATGGTTTTTCAAGCCAAGGTAACATTCTAGGATCAAGCTACCGTCGATATATAGCTTGTATAAGATGATAGCCAAATTTTGTTTTAATAGGTCCATGAATAGTAAGTAATGATTTTTTAAAGACTACATTATCAAAAGCTTTGAGCATTTTTCCGGGGCTAAACTCACCCAAATCTCCGCCTTGTTTAGAAGACTTACAAAGTGAATGTTTTTTAGCGAGTCGATCGAACTCAGCCCCATTAGCGAGTTGTAGTTTTAGCTTATCAGCTTCGTCTTTTGTTTTCACTAGGATATGGCGAGCACTGGCTATGGGCATAAAACTCACTCTATAGCTTTAATTACTGGATTACTTGATTAAAAAGTGTATTAATTATTTTGTTATGAGTTACTCAGTTAAGTTTAGGCTAGAGCTTGTGATAAATCAGCAATAATATCTTCTGCGTCTTCAATACCAACTGATATTCTGATTAAACCTTCGGTAATACCAATGACTGCACGGCGATCTTTTGGAACACCTGAATGTGTCATTGCTGCTGGGTGCTGAGCTAGGCTTTCAGTACCACCTAAACTGACGGCAAGTTTTACCAGTTTTAGTTTATTCAATACTGCAAAGGCTCCTTCTTCCCCTCCATCAACTTCAAATGAAAATGTTGAGCCAGCCCCTGTACATTGCTTTTGATAAATATCATATTGGGCATCACCTTTTTTCAATAAGCCAGGGAAATCAATTCGACTAACTTTATCGTGGCTTTGCAAGTAACCGACAACTTTCTTTGCACCATCAGCAGCAGCTTGCATACGAATCTTTAGAGTCTCTAAAGAGCGTAAAATTAACCAGGCTGTATTTGAATCCATTGTTGTACCAATACTATTTCTGACTTTTCTGATCCTACTGACCAATGCTTTGCTACCAGAACAACTGCCTCCTATTAAATCGGAGTGACCACCTACATATTTAGTTAAGGAATAAATGCATAAGTCAGCACCATGAGCTAATGGTTGTTGCCATACAGGGCCCATCATTGTGTTATCGATTGCTAATACGGGCTTAGATGCTTGGTCTATCGTTGCATCATCAATAATCTTTTTGCATTCAGCAATATCGATAAGGTTATTAGTAGGGTTATCTGGTGTTTCTAGCATTACAACTGATATGGAGCCTAGCGCTTTTGCCTTATCAAGCGCTTGCTTTAAACCGAGGCTTCCTTCACTAGATAAATAGCCCACAGATTGAATATTCATTTGTTTTAATACGACATTAACTAAAGTGTCTGTACCTCCATAAATCGGTTCGGAGTAGACAACAACATCACCGGGTCGTGAAAAAGTAAAGAGTGTGGTTGAAATCGCTGACATACCACTACCAGTAACAATACAATCTTCAGCCTGATCCCAAATGGCAATACGATTTTCTGCAATTTCTAGGGTTGGGTTGTTAAATCTAGAGTAGACTAAGCCGGCCTGTTCGCCATCTTTTAGTTGACGACGGCCCGAAACAAGATTAAAAAAGTCTTTCCCTTGCTCTGCTGATTTGAATACAAAGGTTGAGGTCTGGAAATTAGGGCACTTAATCGAGCCTTCAGATAGCTGAGGGTCATAGCCGTAGCCCATCATTAGTGAGTCCGCTTTAAGTGGATGCTCTCCGATGTGTGTTTTTTTATAGCTTATAGACACGGTATTTCCAGTTTGATTTGATGTATAAAGAAGCAGAGATTATAAACTACTTAAAAGGTGAAAAGTCATATGCTAATGATATCTGTCGTAATTTATTTTTTAGTAGCTAACATGCCTTTAGAGTTTGTTGGTAGATTCAAAGTTTAGTAATATTTTTCGATTGTTATTTGACCTGGCTTACTACGGCTATGGCGACGCAACCCTTTTTGTTCAAGTAGCTGCGTTACATCATTTATCATATCAGCATTACCACAAAGCATGGTGTGGCTGGTCTTAGCTGATAAAACGAGCTGAGTTTTTTTTTCAAGATCGCCAGATTCAAGGTATGTTGTTAAACGTGAATTCACCGTACCGGCTACTACCTCACGTGTGATAAAAGGAATAAAACAAAATTGTTCTTTATATTTGGATTGAATTTTGTCTAATTCTTTAATATAGGCCATATCCTCGAGTGTTTTCACTGCATAACACAAGACAACTTTCTTAAACCGCTGCCAAGGTTCTGCTGTCTTTAAAATTGATATAAAGGGCCCTACACCCGTCCCTGTAGCAAAAAACCAGAGGTTATTAACATGTGGTACCTCTTCCAAAGTTAGTAGCCCAGTAGGTCGATTAGATACTTGTATGCTGTCACCAGGACTTAAATCAGTCAATAGTGGACTTAAAGTACCATCTTTTACTGTATTGAAATGGACCTCAAGCAGGTTTTCATCTGGCGTATTGACAAGAGAATATGGGCGATAAAGAATATCACTCCCATCCTTAACCCCAATCAATATAAATTGCCCTGCTTTGAATTCTAAAGGCTCAGTTTTGATATAAATAGTGAACAACTCAGCAGACCAACGTTTGTTTTTAACAACTTTTCCTTGCAACCATGTAATCATAATTGAGACCTTGCTGTGAATTTAAATGTGGCTATTAATACTTTTTTATACGAATAAATCACATAGTAGCATGGTTATATAGTCAGCTCATGAAGGAACTTTATCGAATATTTTGTGAAAAGAGATTAGGTAATTATTCTTTTTTTAATTTAGCTGTTTAAGTAGGAGTTGTGCAAGTAAAACATGGAGGATTTCACAATATTAAATTTATGAATTTATTATATAAAAATATTTATTGAGTAAGGAAATACTATAATTTTAATGGGGGCGAGTTAATAGCTGATTGATGACGAGAAACCTTTTAGAAGAGTGAGAATTAAAATTAATTTCACTAGTCGTAAAAGTAGCTTTTGCATCGGCTTAACGTAAAGTACGACTAAATAAATTTAAGGCTAGTTGGTATCCGAGCTGTGCCGTTTGTCCGTCATAACGACCATCATCTGCTTCATCACGCATAAAAGCATGTGCTGCATTAAACTCATGCCAAGTAAAAGTAATGTCAGTTGCATTTAATTCTTTATAAATTTTGGCTAAACCGTCCTTAGGGACATGACTATCTTGTTTACCCCATATCATTAGTAACTCACCTTTAATACTGTCTAAACGTTCCATACTATGCTGACCATCTTTATTAGGAATAACGCTGACATGTAGATCAGTGGCATAAAAGCATGCGGTCCCCTTAACTTCTGGCTGTAGAGCAGCTCGAAAAGCCAAATGACCACCAATACAAAACCCCATTGCACCTATATGACCGTTAAACCAGCTTTGTTGTTGAGCGTAATTAATTAATGTCACATTATCAGAGTCATACCCCTGTACATTTTTAGAATGCTTGTCCGTATTGCCTTTCTCCCGTCCAGCATCGTCATACCCTAAAACTGTCCCTATTGGATTCAACTCATGAAATACTTCCGGTACTAGAACTACGTAGCCATGACTTGCCATTAGCTTTGCTGCACGTTCAATAGGGCCAGTTTGCTGGAAAATCTCAGAGTAAAACAAGATAACAGGGTACTGACCGTCTCCAGTTGGGCGATGAATATAAGTACGCATAATACCGGTGGGTGTTTCTAGGTCGACTAGATGACTTTGTATTTTCATGTATTGACAGTACCTGTATATGAATTATGGGTTTATTGAAAAGAGGAGCAGGTTAACTGGGATCCAATACTCAAGAGCTGTTTTTTTCGATAATAAAAATAAGTTTGCTTTGGACTTTACTGGAGTTAATTAACTTATTATCAGACATTTGACAGTAAACAGGAATATCAATAAAGGCAGCTGGGTCAGTGGCAATGACGCGTAAATACTCCCCTTTACTCATGGCTGCAAGAGCTCTTTTAGTTTTTAGCAGAGGGAGGGGGCAATTAAGGCCTGAGGTATCAATTTCTGTATCAAAGTTAGACATTGTAAAGTTAAGTCAGCATCTCGTGTAGTTGAGGGGTAAATATGGACAACGTTGGAGACTATAGCTCATAACGCTTCCATTTTTTCAAAGGTCTGAAACCTCATTCATATTGGAAAAAGTCTATAAATGATGATTAACTAAAATTGTTTTTAGTTAATCAGGCCGCATAAGTAAAGGGCGCTGATAAACCAACGGTTTCCGACTGATGCCAATTGATGCCATTGTCATTATAAGTAACAGACTTAGATTTACTTATCGTCACGGGTTCACTTGGCGATACGGCAAGAGGGTGGTTAGATATTTTAACTTCCCCACCGTCCTCACCTTCTATTTCTTGCATATTGTTTTCTGCGAAGCTTCCTACTTTTAAGTAGTGGTTCCGGTCTTTTTGGTTAAATTCGATCGGCACTTGTTTCACGCTCATTAGTTCACCAACTAGGCCAGCTATAACAGCTAAGTGGCCGCCGTGCTCTCCTCCCCATAACGCTGATATTGCATCTTTTTGTGCTTCTGTGGCACGTTCATCAATATAGAGCGCAAGCCTCCAGTTACCGTCAGTTAAGGAGCCGGGTGAATGTAACCAGGCGGAGACATTTAAATCATTTAACTCAACGCCATCTAAGTGTCCTTTTTCAATATGCCAACCGACAAGCGCCTCACAAAACCCTTCAGTAGGGGGGGCTAAAAATATGCAAGGACAAACTGAGTCACAGTTGCAGGATTCAAAGTATTGTCCGGTAACTTTCCAATTGTTTGACATATCGAACTCCATACAGTTGTTAGTGATTATTTAGTATAGTAGAGTAAGTCACGTTTAAACTCATTAAGTTAATAACTTGCTTACTTTCTATTCTATTTGCGGGCTCTTAAATCGTATAACTTATCCTACATAACTAATCATGCATAATCAAGACAATCAAACCATAACGGGACATAGAGAGAGAACAATACTCTCATTTCGTGATCGCCTAATTGTTTATGGTGGAGTTTTTTTAATCATAGCGATGGCATGGGCCTATATGCTTTACATGGGATGGGCGATGGATAACATGCACCTTGTTGACATGTGGATGCCTCCCAATGCGGGTAATCATCCATGGAGCGCTTACGATTTTTTCATGCTATTTATCATGTGGTTGGTGATGATGGTAGCAATGATGATGCCTTCTGTTACACCAATGGTACTTATGTTTACCGCGGTTAATAAAGGGAAGCAGAAAAAAGGTCATCCTTATAGCCCAACGTTTATATTTCTAAGTGGTTATCTAGTAGCTTGGGCTTTATTTAGTATCGTAGCTTCAGCAATACAATACCCTTTACATGAAAGCGGGCTGCTGAACCCTATGATGAACAGCAGAAGCTATTTGTTAAGTGGCTGCATTTTATTGATTGCAGGACTTTATCAATGGACTCCACTTAAAGAGGCCTGTCTTAGTAACTGTCGAAGTCCATTAAGTTTTTTGATGACATCATGGAGGGAGGGGTACTTAGGGGCGTTCAAACTAGGTGTACATCACGGTCTGTATTGTGTTGGTTGCTGCTGGGCACTAATGCTAGTGTTATTTTCTGTCGGAGTTATGAATATGCTCTGGGTTTTCCTAATCACCGCCTTCGTACTGCTAGAGAAGGTGGGGCCAATTGCATCTTTTTATCTACGTTTCATAACAGGCTTATTGCTTATTAGTTGGGGCTCTTATTGGTTATCTTTTCATCCATGGTAGTTTCTCCGAGGAAACTGGTTACTTTATAAACCAATGACAATGGAATCAATTAAATCGACTTTTAACCTTGTATAGAGTCGACCCATCTTCTTTATAAGCCGCGGGTTTTACTCTCCGAGCAAACTAGTCCCAGCTTTTTTTGATTTTTTAGCTGCTTTTTTTTCTTTTGAAGTTAAAAGTGGTTTCTTTTTGACGTTTTTTTTACTGTCTTGACCTTTACTCATTATATTTCTCCATTGACATAGATTGAATATCTAAAAGTTAGTTTTGAGGGAGATACTTAATCGAGCAGACCAATACACTGTCTACTGCTGATATAACCTATAGGTCATTATGGTCCTATTGATTGATAACTGGAAGAAGTAATTTATTTATAGGATTAATTTTGGTAACGTTTTTAAAAAAACGGCTAAATTTATTTTTAATCCAAAGAGATACTATAAGGCTAAGAAAGCTGGCTGATGTTTAAAACGTTAGTCTATTAACTATTTTTTGTTTTCTTATAAAAGAATATCTTTAGTATTATGAGTATAAAGTCAAAATAGGGAGTTACTCTAGGTTTCCTCCCTATTTTTTATTTTGTCTTTAATCCCACTTCAAAGCCCCACCTGTTTGATACTCTGTGACTTTAGTTTCAAAAAAGTTTTTCTCCTTACGCATATTTGCCTGCTCATCAAGCCAAGGGAGAGTGGCTTCAGCGCCAGGAAATGGCTTTTCAAAACCAAGTTGTTTTGCTCGACGATTAGCGATAAAACGGAACTGACCTATATGGTTTTCTTTTGAATAACCTAAAATTGGATCTCGCAAGATATAGCTTGCATAAATTTCTTCTGCGGCATCTGCTTCTTCCCACATTTCTTGTATCTTAACGGGATCGAGTTTGACGTTTTCTTCTTTGATAATTTGTTTAACAACACGAATACCAAAAGAAGCGTGCAAGACCTCATCACGCATAATGTATTGCAGCTGTTCTGCTGTCCCTTTCATTAGGCCACGACGTTGCAGAGCAAATATTGGGCTGAAGCCATTGTAGAACCAGCAACCTTCAAAGATACCCCCAAAGAAAGCATAGGCCATTACGAAGTTTTCAAGCTCATCTTTATCTTTTAAATCAATATCACTTCGTAGTACTGAATTTAAACGACGGTTGGCTAGTTGAATTTTTTGATTGATTTCGGGGACGACACGGTAGCGATTATAAATTTCGCTTTGATCTAACCCAATAGTTTCAATGCAGTGTTGATAAGTCCATGTATGAAGAGCTTCTTCATAGACTTGGCGCGCTTGGTATATTTGTAATTCTGGCGCTGACATTTTTTCCATCACCGCTATACCAATATTTCGCATCGCGAGGATATCAGAAGTAGTTAGGTATGACAGTACGTTCTCATAGACATGACGCTCTTCCATAGTCAGGTTATGACGATAGTCGTGAACATCCTGTGTCATATTGATATCAAGCGGGGTCCAGTGGTTCTTATTAGAGTTAAGCCAGTATTCCCACGCCCACGGATACTTAAATGGAGCGAGCTGATTAATATCAGTCATACCATTAATAACACGCTTATCCTCAGGGTTCACAGGAGCAATGTTAGCTCTGGGTAAGGATGAAATACTAGCTTTATCCGGCTCCGGTACTGATGTCGGCATGGCTATCGCCGAGGCTTCATTAGCAGCAGGCTGAACTGCAGCTATTTCCTTTTCTTCTACAGGCGTAACTGAATCTGCAGCTTGTGCTGAGTCAGTACCTGTTGCAGGTTTTGCAAATGGATCTTCCCAATCTAACATTATTGACACGCCTCACAGTCTGGTTCGAGTATTGAACAGGCTTGTGGTGCTTCTACGCCTGCGCCGAGGACCAATTCTTCCACTGCTGTCGGAACTGCTGCAATGGTTGCCATTGGTTTTGAACTACTAGTCTTCTCTGCTGCTGTTGCGCCCATAGAACGTAGGTAATATGTTGTTTTTAGGCCGCGCAACCACGCTAGTTTGTACAAGTTATCCATGGTTTTCCCTGAGGGCTGTGCCATGTAAAGGTTCAAGCTTTGTCCTTGGTCTATCCATTTTTGACGACGTGATGCAGCTTCGATAAGCCAGCGTGCATCCATTTCAAAGGCCGTGGTGTAAAGTGATTTTAAATCTTCCGGAACACGGTCTATAGATTGTAGGCTGCCGTCATAGTATTTTAAATCGTTAATCATCACTTCATCCCAAAGATTCAAGGCTTTTAGGTCTGCAACCATGTAAGGATTAATGACGGTAAACTCACCAGACAAATTAGATTTAACAAATAAGTTTTGATAGGTAGGTTCGATAGACTGACTAACACCACAAATATTTGAAATTGTGGCAGTAGGGGCAATAGCCATGGTGTTGGAATTACGCATGCCTTGCGACTTTATTTTATCACGTAGGCTCTCCCAATCTAATGTTTGACTTTCATCTTGTTGTAGGTATTGACCTCGCGCTTTTTTAAGGATGCTAATTGAATCAATGGGTAAAATACCTTGACTCCATAAGCTACCTTGGTAAGAGTCATAGCTACCACGTTCAACAGCTAAATCAGAAGAAGCTTCGATTGTGTAATAGCTAACTGTTTCCATCGAAGTGTCTGCAAATTGAACGGCTTCTTCTGTACTGTATGGGAGACGCATTTTATATAATGCATCCTGGAAACCCATTATTCCCAACCCAACAGGGCGGTGTTTAAGATTAGAGTTCCGCGCTTGGGGGACACTATAGTAGTTGTACTCAATGACATTATCTAGCATGCGCATTGCAGTAGTGATTGTCTGCTTGAGCTTCTCTACATCTAGCTCACCATCAGTAATATGTTGTGGCAGGTTGACACTGCCTAAGTTACAGACGGCAATTTCATCTTTGGATGTGTTAAGTGTTATTTCTGTACATAAATTTGAGCTGTGAACAACTCCAACATGCTGTTGTGGGCTTCGAAGGTTACAAGGGTCTTTAAAAGTTACCCAAGGATGGCCAGTTTCAAATAACATACCCAGCATTTTTCGCCAGAGGTCATTAGCAGGAAGGGTTCGAGTATTTTTAATATCGCCCCGTGCTGCCTTCTCTTCATAAGCGGCATAAGCAGTTTCAAATTCTAAACCAACGAGATCGTGAAGGTCGGGAGTCTCCTCTGGTGAGAATAAAGTCCAGTCACCATCCTCAGCCACTCGTTTCATAAATAAATCGGGGATCCAGTTGGCAGTATTCATGTCGTGAGTACGACGACGGTCATCACCTGTGTTTTTGCGCATATCGAGAAACTCTTCAATGTCTATATGCCATGTTTCTAAGTAAGCACAGACTGCACCTTTACGTTTGCCTCCTTGGTTAACTGCAACAGCTGTATCATTAGCAACTTTTAAGAATGGCACTACACCTTGTGATTTACCATTAGTACCTTTGATATGTGAACCGAGACCACGGACAGGAGTCCAGTCATTACCTAAGCCACCGGCATATTTTGATAAGAGAGCATTGTCTCGCATTGCACTGTAAATACCACCTAGGTCATCAGGTATCGTAGTGAGATAACAAGACGACAGTTGAGGGCGTAACGTACCAGCATTGAAAAGCGTTGGCGTACTACTCATAAAGTCAAATGATGACAATAGGTTGTAAAACTCGATAGCTCGAGTTTCACGATCAATTTCATTAATTGCCAGACCCATAGAGACTCGCATGTAAAATGCTTGAGGTAGCTCAAAACGGACATCATTTTGGTGAATGAAGTAACGATCATAAAGTGTTTGTAAGCCTAGGTAAGTAAAGCTAAAGTCATTTTCAGGTTTCAGTGCATTACCAAGCTTTTCTAGATCGTATTGAGCTAATTCAGGTGCTAATAATTCGTGGTCGATGGCTCGATGAATGTAGTGTTTGAAGTAATCAGAATATTGCTCAGCCATTTCAGTTTGTGATGCATGACGAGGTGTGTCATACACATAGCTTAGAGCTTCACGGCGAATACTATCCATTAATAAACGAGCGGCAATAGTACTGTACCCAGGATCTTTTTCGATAAAGGTACGGGCGGCCATGACTAAACCCTTTTCTACATCTGCTTGACTAACGCCATCGAATAGGTTTTGTTGGGTATCTCGCAAGATTGCAGCACCATCAACAGAGTCAACACCTTCACATGCTTCACTAATGAGGTGTTGCAGGCGGGCTATATCTAGTGGAATTCTTGAGCCGTCGGCTGTTGTGATGGTCAGAGTGTTGTCACTGACGATTGTGGGGTTTTCTTCTTCTTCTTTGGCTCTTTTTTGTGATTGTTGCTCACGATAGAGTACATAAGCACGGGCAACTTTATACTCCCCCTCACGCATTAGAGCTAATTCAACTTGATCTTGAATAATTTCAATATGAACTGTACCACTGTCTTCTAAGCGGCGTGTCAGGCTGTTAACAATTTGTGCCGTTAGTTTGGTAACAACCTCATGAATTCTACTACTATCTTGGGCGCCATTACCTTCAACAGCTAAAAAAGCCTTGGTGACCGCCACTGAAATCTTATGGCCATCAAAGGGCGTTGATTTACCATTGCGTCGAATGACTTGATATCGGGTTTGTTCAGCTGCCGTTGCTTGACTTGCCATATGAATAATCCCACGTGTTTTCTAATAAATAGTGAAACCTGCAAACCACTACAAGTTGTGGTTGTTAGGTACCTAAACCACAAGATAGTGTGTTTTATTAGAAATGGCAACCCATTTTTTGTGAACAAATTGTGGATTATTTGTGGATAACTTTTATCTAAAAGGCTTCAAGCTAGACGGAATGGGCTATTGGTGAGTATGGATGTGTAAATAGCATTAAAAAAAGTATTTTTTTGATTAGAAAAAAATCTTAAAGTGTATTAATTTCATTCAACACTTGGGCTAAATGCTCTTTAACTTTGACATTACGCCACTCGTGGAGAAGAATTCCATTATTGTCGATTAAAAATGTACTGCGCACAATGCCCATATATTGATGACCGAAGTTCTTTTTTAATTTAATGACATCAAATAATGTACATATACTTTCATCAGGATCAGACAACAACTCAAAAGGTAAGTTTTGCTTGGACTTAAAGCCTTCATGTACGCGGACACTATCCCGCGATACTCCAACGATGATAGTGTTTTTGGCTTCAAACTCAACAATATGATCGCGAAAGTTTTGTGCTTCTAAAGTACAGCCAGGGGTGTTGTCTTTGGGATAGAAGTAAATCACAATATTCTTACCATGGTGATTAGATAAGCGGAAAGAGGTATTGCCTGTGCTAGATAGTTCGAAATCGGGTACGGGCTTACCAAGCGCGACTTTTTGCATAGACAGGATTCCTTTTTTGATCAATATAGTTAGATGTCACACCATACACAAAGCTACCAGATGTTGTCATCTTGACTTGGTCAACGTACCATTACAGTTTATTTTTTTGGAGATGTGCGGTCATGTTTAGTGGCAGTATGGTAGCACTAGTCACACCTATGAGAGCTGATGGCTCGATAGACTGTGAGAGCCTGCAAAACTTAGTTGAGTTTCATATAGAAAGTGGTACTGATGGCATTGTGGCTGTTGGGACAACTGGTGAGTCCGCGACTTTGGCTTTTAAGGAGCACTGCAGTGTAATTGCCCAAGTGGTTAAGCAAGTTAATGGTCGTATTCCAGTTATTGCTGGGACAGGGGCCAACTCGACTTCTGAAGCCATTGAGCTAAGCCAATGCGCTAAAGAGCTTGGAGTTGATGCGGTGTTATTAGTCACACCTTATTATAATAGGCCAACACAAGAAGGGCTTTACTTGCATTACAAAGCAATTGCTGAAGCAGTTGATATACCTCAAATTCTGTATAATGTACCTAGTCGAACAGCTTGTGATCTATTACCAGAAACTGTAGCTCGTTTAGCAGATATTCCAAATATTGTAGGAATAAAAGAAGCAACTGGTGACATCACACGTATAGAGAAAATAAATGCACTCTGTTCGAGCAAGATTGAAATATACACTGGTGAAGATGCGATTACTGTTGACTTTATTTTAGCGGGTGGGCAAGGTGTGATTTCTGTTACAGCCAACGTTGCCCCTGTAGCGATGCATGAAATGTGTAAAGCTGCACTAG
Source organism: uncultured Gammaproteobacteria bacterium (assembly GCA_905181885.1). Taxonomy (GTDB): domain Bacteria; phylum Pseudomonadota; class Gammaproteobacteria; order Nitrosococcales; family Methylophagaceae. The sequence continues at coordinate 167,136 of CAJIZI010000003.1, read as the reverse complement.
AAAATAATGAAGATCGAGCCCGCCAAATCAATAATAACTTAGCTCTATTGCACCAAAATTTATTTTTAGAAGCAAACCCCATTCCTGTGAAATGGGCATTACATGAAATGGGTCTGATACCAGAAGGTCTGCGTTTACCAATGACGGTATTATCAGATCAATACCATCAGCCAGTCCGTGATGCACTCGCAGCTGCCTTAGTACATAAATAATTACAAGTGAAACAAATATTACATGAATTTTAAGCATATTAAACAAATCATTATTGTCACTCTCCTGAGTCTCGTTATTTTCAGGCTGTGGATCAATTCCAGCATTAGATGCTGTGGTGAAAGATAATAGCCAAAAGTATCAAAAAGCAGAAACATTGCCACCATTAGCTATACCCCCGGATTTAAATAATTCCCGTATTAATGATGAGTTTGCTGAAAAAAATGATGATAGCAGCTATTCTGACTATGCCGAACCAGCTAATAACCCGTTAGAAGCCAAATACAATGTGGTGCCGAGCACAAAACCAGCTCTAATGGGTGATGGTAGTGACCGTCATTTGATTGTATATGGGCCGTCAGCAATTTTGTGGCAGCGAATGCTTGAGTTTTGGGGCGAGAAGTGATATCAAGATTAAACGACACGACCAAACATTGGGTCTTATGGACACGGTTGAAGATGCTGAGGGTTATGCTTACCGAGCACGTGTTGAAATAGGTGACTTACCCAATACTCTTAAGATGTATATTAGCTCGGCTAATTTTGATTCAAATGAGTTAAAAAATGAAACCCAACTTCGCAATTTAGCAGAATATATGGGTGAACAGCATCGATCTAGTCAACATACACAACAGCAGGCTTCACAGCGCCAACCAGTCTCATCAATCAGTGCTGTTATTATCGACGAGGCCAGTGACCATCAAGCTTTAATGGTTGCTCTTGAGCTTATGATACCGCATGGCGAAACATTAGCCGTGTTGTAGACAGTAAATACTTTATTGTTCAGGACAGACAGCGTGAACGTGGCATCTACTTTGTGCAATATTTAGATCCTTTCTTAGTAGCTAAACATGGCGATGAGAGTATTTTTAGTAAATTAGCTTTTTGGCAAGATGCGATGGACAAAGCGCCAGACATGTTTTTCTACATTAAACTTGTTACTGATATGAATGAAACGAAAGTAATTATTTTAGATATAGACCAGGTAAGAACATCATCTCCAACAGCAAGGCGTATGCTGCGCCTTATTCAGGACAGATTGGACCGATAATGCATTTTGCTTCGCTCGGCAGCGGAAGTCGGGGTAACGCAACCTTAATGTCACATGCGAATACGACTTTATTAGTCGACTGTGGTTTTTCAGCGCGAGAAACAGAAAAAAGAATGCAGCAATATAGTCTGGATATGAGTGACGTGACTGCAATTGTCCTGACTCATGAGCATGGCGACCATATTAACGGTGTACGTGTCCTAGCTAAAAAATACCAATTGCCCGTTTATGCGACAGCGGGGACAGCAGGCTGTCTAAATTCAGATGTCATGGGTCTCGTTCATGAGTTTAGCTGTCATGAACAGTTTGAGATCAATGATATCCTTGTAGAGCCATTCCCAGTACCTCATGACGCGAGAGAGCCCAGCCAATTTGTCTTTAATGATGGGCGGCATCGAGTAGGTCTATTAACAGACGTAGGTTCAACTACACCCGTAATAGAGGAGGCCTTGTCAGGTTGTCATGGGTTATTACTAGAGGCTAACCATGACATGTCCATGCTTGATGCAGGCGAATATCCAGAACACTTGAAGTACAGAGTGTCAGGGAAAATGGGCCACTTAAATAACGTTCAATCATCAAGCATACTTAAGAACATCGACACCTCAAAATTACAGCACCTAGTGGCTATGCACTTAAGTGAAAAAAATAATAGCCCTAGCTATAGTTAGAAATTTATTTGCTAACGTTTTGGGTTGCGAAGAAGCTTGGATAGGTATTGCTGATCAAGACCTTGGTTTTCAATGGCGTGAAACAGTTAATAATTAGTGTTAAATTAAGAATTAGCATAAGTCTCAAAGAAAATAAAATTAGAGAATAAGTGAATGGAAAAAAGACAAGAGTTATATGCAGGTAAGGCTAAAAGTGTCTCACAAAACTGATGATGATGATTTTGTTATCTATGTGTTTTAGAGATGATACCTCTGCTTTTGACGGCGAAAAAATGGAACAGCTCAGCTCGAAAAGGTGAAGTCAACAATAAATTCAATGCTTTTATCATGGAGTACTTAGAAAAGTCTGGAATTCCAACACATTTTGAACGTTTATTAAGCGCTAATGAAGTATTAGTAAAAAAAATGGAGATGATGCCAATAGAGTGTGTCATTAGGAATGTAGCTTCCGGTAGCCTATGCCGTCGATTAGGTGTGAAAGAAGGGCAAGAGTTAAGCCCTGCTGTCTTTGAGTTTTTTCTAAAAGATGATGCACTACACGACCCTATGATTAATGAGTATCACATAGAAACATTTAGTTGGGCATCAAAAGAAAGTGTGATTAAAATGAAGCAGTTAACATTCAAAATTAATACTATACTTAAAGAGCTGTTTTCAGATTCTGGTATGATTTTAGTTGATTATAAGCTTGAGTTTGGATTGTTTAAAGGTCAGGTTGTACTAGGCGATGAGTTTAGTCCGGATGGCTGCCGGTTATGGGATAAAAAGACCCGTAAAAAGTTAGATAAAGATCGATTTAGGCAAGGCTTAGGTGGTGTAATCGAGGCTTATGAAGAAGTTGCTTTACGAATTGGAGTTACTCTCTAAATCATTAAGTATTGCTTGCCATTTGATAGTCTTTCCTGCCCTCAACGGCACAACAGAATTATCACCCAAAGGGTAACTATCGGGCACTTTCCAGCTCTCTTTAGTGAGCGTCACCTTTCGCCTGTTACGCGGTAAGCGATAAAAGTCAGCTCCAAAATGACTTGAAAACCCCTCCAGCTTTCTCTAAAGCTCCGGCTTGTTCAAAAACTTCGGCATAGAGCTCTAGAGCAGCATGGGCATTGCTATATTCCTGCACAGCCACAGGCACTCTCTTTTGAATTTTTTGTATGAGGAGCGCTATCAGTCCCCAAAAAAAACTGAGGGTAGCCACTGGTAGCCGCCTTAATCAATGCTTGTTGATGAGTATTGCGTTTTAATACTGGTAAACAATAATAATGTGGCCTGACTGCACCCGCTAGTAAATCATTTCTGTTAAGCAACAGATGGTGAGGTGTAATTGTTGCAGCAAGTCGTTGTTTCATGCTCAATACAAAATTTACAGATTCAGATGTCGTAATATGTTCTAAAACAACCCTCAACTCTGGGTAGTCATTCAGCAAGGGTGCTAAAACCTGCTCTAAAAATACTTTTTCTCGGTCAAAAATATCAACATTTTTGTCTGTGACTTCACCATGCACCAATAATGGCATTTGTAACTTTTCCATTTCAGCAAGTGCAGCACTACAGTGTTTAAGGTTTGTAACGCCAGCATCAGAATTAGTTGTGGCACCTGAGGGGTAGAGCTTAACTGCATGAATTAGTCCAGTTGCATGAGCTTTTTTTACATCTAAGGCGGTAGTATTATCTGTTAGATACAGGGTCATTAATGGCTGAAAGTCGCTCCCTTGAGGAACCGCATCAATAATACGCTGTCGATATTGAAGTGCTTGCTCGCTGTTAATGACGGGTTTAGAGAGGTTCGGCATTACAATAGCTCTGCCAAAATAACGAGAGGTGTCTCTGACAGAGCGCACAAGTGCTTCATTGTCTCGTAAGTGTATATGCCAGTCGTCGGGTCGAGTTATTGTTAATTGCATAGTGGCTGTCTTTGTTGATGATTCGCTATTATGCCATATTGGCGAAAAGCAAAGGATTATTCTAATATTAACCAGCATCAAGTAATGGTGCTTTAGGCGTGATTTCACTTGACCTAAAGGACTATTACACGTAAATTTAAGGGTTTATATTTGTATGCAGTTATAACGTAATGACAATCGAAAAGGAGAACAAGTGGAATTAAGCGGTGGCGAAATTCTGATTCGTTGTTTGAAAGACGAGGGTGTTGAATATCTATTTGGTTACCCGGGCGGAGCTGTGCTTCATATTTATGACGCGATATATCGACAAGATGACGTCAAACACATCTTAGTGCGTCATGAGCAAGCGGCAACACACGCGGCTGACGGTTATGCACGTGCTACAGGTCGTCCAGGTGTAGTAATAGTAACTTCTGGACCGGGGGCAACCAATGCTGTGACTGGAATTGCTACGGCCTTTATGGATTCTATTCCAATGGTGGTCATTACTGGTCAAGTTGCTACAGCTAACATTGGTAGTGATGCTTTCCAAGAAGTGGATGCTGTGGGAATCACTCGTCCTTGCGTAAAACATAACTTTCTTGTAAAAGATTTAAGCAAGCTTGCTGAAACAGTGAAGAAAGCATTTCACGTTGCCACAACGGGTCGGCCCGGACCTGTGGTTATTGATGTGCCAAAAGATATTACTGATCCAGCTATTAAGATTCCATATCACTATCCTGATGAAATTAAAATGCGTTCTTATGACCCAGTATTAGAAGGCGACCCGGAGCAAATAAAACGCGCTGTTGACTTACTTTTGACTGCAAAAAAGCCGATGATTTATACAGGTGGTGGTGTCATATTAGGTAACGGCTCGGATGAACTGCGCACTCTTGTGAAATTGCTAGCTTACCCAGTGACCACAACTTTAATGGGATTGGGCTCAATCCCCTATGATAATGAACAGTTTTTGGGCATGCTAGGGATGCATGGAACATACGAAGCCAACATGGCGATGCATGAATGTGATGTTTTATTCGCTATTGGAGCCCGTTTTGATGATCGGGTTACCGGAAAAATTGCTGAGTTTTGCCCTAATGCAAAAATTATTCATATTGATATAGATCCTTCCTCAATATCCAAAACGATCACAGTAGATGTGCCTATTGTTGGTGATGTTGCTGGAGTATTGCACGAAATGAGTAAGCTTCTGCAATCAGTGGGGCGGGAATCTAACAAGAAAGAGCTAGATGCCTGGTGGAAGATAATCAATGGATGGCGTGCAGTGGATTGTATGACCTATGATCGTGGAACTGACATGATCAAACCCCAAGCAGCAGTTGAATTATTACATGAGATTACTGCTGGTGATGCTTATGTTACCTCTGATGTTGGACAGCATCAAATGTGGGCTGCACAATACTATGGCTTTAGTAAACCCAAGCGTTGGATCAATTCAGGTGGCCTAGGAACAATGGGCTTCGGCTTACCAGCTGCTATGGGTGTTCAACTAGCCTATCCAGATGAGACTGTAGTCTGCGTCACAGGCGAGGGAAGTATTCAAATGTGTATTCAAGAATTGTCTACATGTTTACAATACGGACTGCCGATCAAGATCATTTCACTTAATAACCGTTATTTAGGCATGGTGCGTCAGTGGCAAGAATTCTTTTATGAAAATCGCTATTCTAATTCATACATGGAGTCGCTTCCAGACTTTGTAAAATTAGCCGAAAGCTATGGCCATGTTGGCATGCGTGTTGAGCGACCAGAAGACCTAAAGCCTATGATGGAAAAAGCTTTTGCAATGAAAGATAGGTTAGTTTTCATGGATATCGTCACTGACCAAGCCGAAAATGTTTACCCAATGATTATGGCTGGTAAAGCTCATAATGAGATGCATATGTCTCCGAATTGTGAAACACCACAAAGCCCACAAAGCCCAGAAAGGGAGTTGTCATAATGCGTCACATTATTTCAATATTGATTGAAAATGAGGCCGGAGCATTATCACGAGTTGCGGGTTTGTTTTCAGCACGTGGATATAACATAGAGTCACTTACAGTTGCAGCAACGGAAGATGCTTCATTGTCTCGAATGACGATTGTAACTACTGGAACGGATCGAGTTATTGAGCAAATAACCAAACAGCTGAATAAACTGATCGATGTAGTGAAACTATTAGAATTAACCGATGGCCCTCATATTGAGCGAGAAATGTTATTGCTTAAGGTAGCAGTAACGACAGAAGATTCACAGCAGCAACTGCGGCGTCTACTAGAAGTGTTCGAAGGCCATTTAATCGACCATACATCTATGACTATGACAATTCAGCTCACGCAGACAGGTGAGCAAATTGATTCATTCATTGCGGCCCTAACGGACTATGAAATTTTAGAAACAGTACGCTCTGGCGTTTCAGGTATTGCGCGCGGCGACAAGTACTTAAAAATCTAAACTAAGTTAATAACAATTTTAAATATTTTCTGAGGAACTAAAAAAATGAGTTTGAATGTGTATTACGATAAAGATTGTGATTTATCTATTATTAAAGGGATGAAAGTTACGATCGTTGGTTATGGCTCACAGGGCCATGCTCATGCATGTAACTTAAAAGACTCTGGAGTTGATGTAACTGTAGCACTTCGTGCTGGTTCATCATCGATTGCTAAAGCAGAAGCTGAGGGTCTAATGGTACAAGATACGCCAACAGCTGTTGCTAAAGCAGATGTTGTAATGATTCTTACTCCAGATGAGTTTCAATCAGAACTATATAGAGATGAAATTGAGCCAAATTTAAAGAAAGGAGCTGTTCTAGCATTTGCTCACGGTTTCTCAATAATTTATAACCAAGTTGTGCCACGTAAAGATCTTGACGTTATTATGATTGCACCCAAAGCACCCGGTCATACTGTTCGTAGTGAATTTGTGAAAGGTGGGGGTATACCTGATCTCATAGCTATACATCAGGATGCCTCAGGTAAAGCAAAAGAAATCGCATTATCATATGCTTCAGGTGTTGGTGGTGGACGTACAGGTATTATTGAAACGACATTCCGTGATGAAACAGAAACGGATTTATTTGGTGAACAAGCTGTTTTATGTGGTGGTGCTGTTGAATTAGTTAAAGCAGGTTTTGAAACATTAACCGAAGCTGGCTATGCTCCAGAAATGGCTTATTTCGAGTGTTTGCACGAGCTTAAATTGATTGTTGACCTCATGTACGAGGGTGGTATTGCAAACATGAACTATTCAATTTCAAATAACGCCGAATATGGTGAATACGTTACCGGTCCTAAAATTATTAACGAAGAAAGTCGCTGGGCTATGCGAGAAGCATTGAAGGATATCCAAGAAGGTAAGTATGCGAAGAAATTTATTTTGGAAGGTCAATCAGGTTATCCAGAAATGACATCGATGCGTCATATTAATGCAGAGCACCCAATTGAAAAAACAGGTGCTAAGCTACGTGAAATGATGCCATGGATCCAAAAAATTGTTGATAAATCTAAAAACTAAACAATAAGTTTTAAGAGATAAAGGCGGGGACGGCTGTGAAAAAGCGGTCCCCGTTTTGTTTGTATCATTAACGCATGTCATACTCTTAATGAACAGTAACGTTGTTTAAGGAAATAAATACAAATGGCTCCAAATAAGAAACCACAAAGCCGTGGCATTTATTTACTACCTAACCTGTTTACTACTGCAGGTTTATTTGCAGGCTTTTATGCCATTATTGCTGCTATCAGGGGGGACTTTGAATCAGCGGCTATTGCCATCTTTATTGCTCTAGTTATGGACGGGCTAGATGGACGGATTGCCCGTTTAACCAATACCGAGAGCGCCTTTGGTGCTGAATATGACAGTCTGGCTGATATGGTATCCTTTTGTCTAGCGCCTGCTCTAGTTATTTATCAATGGGCTTTGTTAGATATGGGTAAATTAGGTTGGATGGTAGCCTTCATTTATGCCGCATGCGGAGCATTACGTCTGGCTAGGTTTAATACACAAATAGGTGTTGAAGATAAAAGGTATTTTCAAGGGCTTCCCAGTCCTGCTGCTGCGGCATGTTTAGCTGGTTGGATTTGGGCTGGAAGTAGTAATTACTTTGACCCAGTACTAATTGCTAATATTGCACTACCTCTCACTTTTGGCTGTGGCATATTGATGGTTAGTACATTGCGATACCACAGTTTTAAAGAATTAGATTTTCGTGGGAAAGTACCATTCGTGGTGATGTTAGTACTAGTGTTAGGGATCGCTTTTATAGCAATTGACCCAGCGTCAATTTTATTCGGAGGTTTTCTGTTTTATGCTATTTCAGGCCCTATATTCACACTAGCTAAATTACGTCAACATAGAACGGGGCGTCAACATGATAAGTAGCGGGGTTGGCAAGTAGTTTATTTCAGCCTAGAATGCTAGACATGACTGTAAATATGGTGTTTTTTATTTTGACTGCTGCAGATAATTTGCAGTCAAACCTTATCGCCTCATACATTCGTCTACGGACCCTGCTTCGACTGCCCTAGTGGCATACAGACTTAGCACTCACCTAGCTGGCTTTAATGACAGCAAACAAACTTATATACAAAGAAGTCTGCGAAAATGGAGCAGGAACAATGAGTGAAAAATTAATTATTTTTGATACAACATTAAGGGATGGGGAACAAAGTCCTGGTGCCTCGATGACGAAGGATGAAAAAGTCCGGATTGCAAAAGCATTAGAACGTATGCAAGTAGATATCATAGAGGCTGGCTTTCCAATTGCAAGTGAAGGTGACTTTGAATCGGTTCGCGCTGTAGCAAAGGCAGTAACACAAAGCCGTATTTGTGGTCTAGCTCGGGCGCTGGATAAAGATATAGATCGAGCTGGTGAAGCTTTAAAAGAAGCCAATGCTTCAAGGATCCATACCTTCATTGCTACGTCTCCTATCCACATGAAAATGAAGTTGCGGATGGAGCCTGATCAAGTTGTTGAAAATGCGGTGAAAGCAGTGAAAAGGGCGCTAAAGTATACAGATGATGTTGAGTTTTCACCCGAAGATGCTGGGCGAAGTGACCCTGACTTTTTATGTAGAATATTAGAAGCCGTGATCGATGCTGGTGCTAGGACTTTAAATATTCCCGATACAGTGGGCTATAACGTACCACAACAATTTGGCCAGTTAATCACTAACTTAAGAGAACGGATACCAAATTCTGATAAGGCGATCTTCTCAGTACATTGTCATAATGACCTTGGTATGGCTGTTGCAAATTCATTGTCAGCAGTATTGAATGGTGCACGTCAAGTTGAATGTACGATTAATGGGCTGGGTGAACGTGCCGGCAATGCAGCTTTAGAAGAAGTCGTGATGGCTGTACGAACACGCCAGGATCTATTTACTTGTGACACCAATATTGATGCAACACAAATTGTTGCAGCATCGCGTCTTGTATCCGGAATTACTGGGTTTGCAGTTCAGCCGAATAAAGCCATCGTAGGTGTTAACGCATTTGCTCACGAATCAGGTATACATCAGGACGGTGTATTAAAAAACCGTGAAACCTATGAAATAATGCGCGCTGAAGATGTTGGCTGGCATACCAATAGAATGGTCTTGGGTAAGCACTCAGGTCGAAATGCATTCAGGTCGCGTTTGGATGAATTAGGTATTAGCTTTGAATCAGAAAACGAACTTAATGCAATTTTTCAGCGTTTTAAAGAGTTGGCAGATAAAAAGCATGAGGTGTTTGACGAAGACATTCAGGCTTTAGTTAACGAATCTCTCCTCTCTGAAAATGAACACGTTAAATTGATCTCATTGAAAGTGACTAGCGAGACAGGCGAAATGCCGATTGCAACGATGACTTTATCTGTTGATGGTGAAGAAAAGCAGGTCGAAATGAGTGGAAGCGGCCCTGTTGATGCAGCCTTTCGTGCCATCGAAGAAATAGTACAAAGTCATACGGAGCTGCAACTTTATTCTGTCAACAATATTACGAGTGGCACAGACTCACAAGGTGAAGTTAATGTACGTCTTGAAAGAGGAGGCCGTATAGTCAGTGGCCAAGGTGCTGATACGGACATTGTAATTGCATCAGCAAAAGCATATGTGCATGCCTTGAACAAAATGATTCTTCCCCTTGAAAGGGCTCACCCGCAAGTATAATGATGCCTAGTTCTACGCAAATTTCATTACTACAAGCGATGGGAATACCTGTCTGGAAATTACGAAGCATAGCTGAGGAAAAGGTTGAAGTAAGTGTGAACAGACCTCTAGACACCTCGGCGTTATTAGCTAGAATCTCAAACTCAATAATTTTAGTTAGTCATGATAGCCAAATATCAAAACAGACAAACTATTTACTTCAAGCGATGATGTCAACTATTGGGCTATCAGGTGCAGCCGCATGTTTTATTTCTTTAGCTGAATTGGATGTTTTGACTAAGTTAAAAGAAAGGGAAATTGAACAAAAAATACTTTTTTTGATGGGTGACGGTGCTGTTAAACAGGTTTTTGGTGAAGCATCAAATGTAGTAACTTATCGCAATAATACTCATAACATAGAACAATCAAACTTAACCGCTATCGTTAGTTTTGGATTAGATGAATTAATGATTAATCCTCAAAACAAGGCATTAGCATGGCAGGATCTACGCACAGTAAAAATGTATACTAACGATGTGCATGAAAAGAGATGAGCTTAAAAGATAATAATACTGATTTACTCAAAACAGTTGTATGTAGACCCATTTTAGAGGGCGACTTACCCGAAGTGGTGATAATTGAAAAAGCAGTAAATGCATTCCCGTGGTCATTAAAAAACTTCCAAAGTTGTTTAAAACCTGGGTATCAAGCTTGGGTTTTTTCTAGCGAAACAGGTGAGATTATTGGTTTTACCATTTTACAAAAAGTAGTAGACGAACTGCATTTGTTGAATGTTTGTGTACGGCAACAGTTACAGGGGGAGGGCCTTGGCACGTTTATCTTAAACTTTATTATTGATTATGCTAAGGATTCTTCTTTTTCATTGTTAGTCCTTGAGGTCAGGTCCTCAAATAGTCGTGCACAAAAGCTCTACCGTAAAGTAGGGTTCAATGAAATGTCCGTGCGTAAAGATTATTACCCAGCAGACTCTGGACGTGAGGATGCTATTTTGATGGGTTTAGATTTATTGATGTTACCTTTCACGGATAATATGAATAATCAACTGTAAAGCTACGTATTACTTTGATAGTATTGCTAACAGTGTTAGATCGTTATAAAATGACGTTCTTTGAAAGATGGCAGTTTCGAGAGAAACGGCCATCTTTTCGTTTAGTGGGTATGTAAAAAGTTGTTGCTTAGTTAATGTTTAACTGCGACGAGCATGTTAATGGAGTAAACACAGTGTCAGAATCAGTGATGCCAACTTATGGTCGCCTCGACGTCGCTTTCACAAAAGGGGCAGGAGTTTGGCTTTTTGATGATAAGGGAGAGAAATATCTCGATGCTTTAAGTGGTATTGCCGTCTGTAACCTTGGTCATAGCCATCCGAATATCACCAGTGCTATCTGTGAGCAAGCTGGAGTTTTACTCCACACCTCAAATATTTATCAAGTACCACTTCAAATAGAGTTGGCTGATAAACTCGCAGAGTTATCAGGTATGTCACAAACTTTCTTCTGTAACTCTGGTGCTGAGGCAAATGAAGCTGCAATCAAAATCGCGCGTAAATATGGCCATAACAAAGGTATAGATAAGCCTGTCATCATTGTTATGGATGGTAGTTTCCACGGGAGGACAATGGCAACACTGACCGCGACTGGGAACCCTAAAGTACACGCAGGATTTGAACCGCTAGTACCAGGATTTGTGCGCATACCCTACAATGACATAGATGCATTAAAAATGGCTATTAGCCATTGGCCCGAGGCTGTTGCTGTCATGTTCGAACCTATACAAGGCGAAGGTGGCATCAGAATACCTGCTGCTGACTATTTATCAAAAGTTCGTCAGTTATGCACACAGCGTAAGATATTAATGATGCTGGACGAAGTGCAGACGGGTGTTGGTAGAACGGGTACATTTTTTGCTTATCAACATGCTGATGACGTCTTACCTGATGTGTTAATGCTCGCAAAAGGTTTAGGCAATGGTATGCCCGTTGGAGCATGCTTGATTTCTGGTGCGGCTATAGGAGCTTTAGAACCTGGTAACCATGGCTCAACATTTGGTGGAAACCCGTTGGCCTGCCGTGTAGCCATGGCGGTCTTAAAAACAATTGAATCAAGTAACTTACTGGCGCATGTCTCACTTGTGAGCTCACAAATCTTATCTAGTTTTGAAGATGCACTTTCAGGGCTTGATAATATAGAAATAAGGTGCAAAGGATATATGATTGGTATCGAACTTCCAATGGACTGTACACAGCTAGTACAAAAGGCTTTAGACAGAAACTTATTAATCAATGTTACAGATGGTAATGTTGTTCGCTTGCTCCCACCTTTAGTAATGACAGCAGACGAAGCTCAGATCATGGTCAAAATAGTCAGTGAACTCGTGATTGACTTTATGACGGCAGATACAATTGGGAGTGTGGCTTAAAATGAGACATTTTTTGACATTAAAAGATCTATCAACGACTGAGTTGTCTACCCTTATTCAGCGTGCAATTGTATTAAAGAGAATGCACAAGGATGGCGAAGTTTATGAGCCATTAAAAAATAAAGTCTTAGCTATGATATTTGAAAAATCATCAACCCGAACAAGAGTTTCATTCGAATCGGCAATGATTCAGTTTGGAGGTGGTTCTATTTTTCTATCTCCAAATGATACTCAGTTAGGGCGTGGGGAACCGATTGAAGACTCAGCTCGAGTAATTTCGAGCATGGTCGATATGGTGATGATCAGAACTTTCGAGCATAAGAAGGCCGAACAATTTTCACAGTTCTCAACAGTACCTGTGATCAATGCTTTGACTGATGATTATCATCCATGCCAATTATTAGCTGATATGCAGACCTATGTAGAACATCGTGGTTCAATTGATGGCAAGACTGTGACTTGGGTAGGTGATGGTAATAATATGTGTCATTCATATATAAATGCTGCTGAGCAATTTAATTTCAATCTAAAAATTGCCACGCCAAAAGGGTATGAACCTGATGAACTTATTGTTGCATCATCAGGTGCTAACGTAACTTTATTCAGTAATGTGAACGATGCTGCTTATCAGTCTGATCTCATTGTGACCGATGTATGGGCAAGCATGGGACAAGAGGAAGAACAGAAAAAAAGAGAAGCCGCTTTTTCTGCTTTTCAAGTGAATAAAGAAGTCATGTCTTTGGCGAATAAAGATGCACTATTTATGCACTGTTTACCTGCTCATCGAGGTGAAGAAGTTAGCGAACAAGTGATAGATGGTCCGCAAAGTGTAGTTTGGGATGAAGCAGAAAATAGACTACATGCACAAAAGGCGCTATTAGAATTCTTATCAGCTAACGGCTAAGATGATTACTTAAAGCATTTAACCGCTCGACTGTTCCAATATCAAACCATTGACCCGAGTAAACTTCTCCGGATACTTGCTGATCTGCTATCGCCGCGAGAAGTATTGGTTTGAGAGGTTTCGGTTCCAGTTTTAAATTAGTGAACAATGATGGGTGATAAATACCAATACCGCTATAAGTGAATTTTTTCTGTTCTGCTTGTGATAATAAACCTGAAGCTAATGAAAAATCTCCTTTTGGATTATGTTCTGGGTTATTGACTAAGACTAAATGGCACAATATTTTAGAATTTAATTTAGCTTTTTCGAGTTCTCTAAAGGGATAATCAGTCCATATATCTCCATTGACAACTAAAAAAGGGTCTTCCCCTAATAATGGCAGTGCTTTCACTATACCGCCTGCAGTCTCTAACCTACCATCTTGCTCATTAGAATATTCAATTGTGGCGTTATATCTACTTCCGTCACCTAATTTGGATGGAAACTGCTCACCTAGATGTGCATAGTTAATTACAATATTAATTATTCCGGCATTTACTAATGCTTCAATAGTGTGTTCTATTAAACTTTTACTATCAACTTCGAGTAAAGGCTTAGGAGTTGAGTTAGTTAAAGGTTGCATACGCTCGCCGCGTCCTGCTGATAATATGATGGCCTTCATAGAATAGCTTTTATGTTTGGCTGTGTTGAAAGGAAGTTACCCAAGTCTTCAAACTCATCGTATTTAGAACAAATTTTGAGCACATAGGCCAATGTTTGTGGAAGGTCATGTATATAGTTACTTTTTTTATCACGGTAATTCAACCGACAAAAAATACCCAGAATCTTAATGTGACGCTGTAAGCCCATCAAATCAAACCAACGCGTAAACTTTTCAAGCGAGCAATTACTTAATAACTCTTGGTCTTTTGCTAATTTAAAGTAGTGGCCTACCCAGCTCTCTATTTTAGAGTCAGGCCAGACAATATAACAATCACGGAGTAGGGATACTAAATCATAGGTAATAGGGCCTATAACGGCATCCTGAAAGTCAATTATTCCTGGATTATGAGTATCACTATACATTAAATTACGTGAATGATAATCACGGTGAACAATCACTTTCGGTTGCTCAAGTGCATTGTTAATTAATATATCAAAGTGGTTCTGGATTATATTGGGAGCACCTAGTGACATGTGTTTATGCAAGAACCACTCGGAGAATAAATTAAGCTCTTTTTGTAACAATCCTCGATTATATTCAGGAAGTGTAATTGACTGCTGATCACATAATTGAATTTTTATTAGAGCATCTATAGCAGACTTATAAAGTACATCTGCAGATTTAGCATTAAGTCTGTCTAAATAAGGCTGAGAACCGAGATCGGTCAAGAGTAAAAAACCTTTTTCTCTTTCTTCAGCAATAATATCAGGTACATGAAGGCCATGCTTTACTAAAAATTGAGCAATTTTAATAAAAGGTCCAACATTTTCGTACTTTGGGGGAGCATCCATGACAATCATCGTTTTATTATCAATTGTTACACGATAATAACGTCTAAAGCTAGCATCACTGGATGCGGGCTCGAGGATGAAATTATCAGTTTTATATAGGTGCGATAGCCAGGATTTTATTTCGTCTATGCGTGTATCAATAATCATAATATCTGAGTATAAATGTTTTTAAGAATATGGATTGGGTTGAAGGACATCTAAGCCTTCATTATTCAATAGAGAAATGAGCTGAATTAAAGGTAAGCCAATTAAACTATTAGGGTCGTTACCATGTAATTTATCAAACAAAGTGATCCCAAATCCTTCTGATTTAAAACTACCTGCACACTGATAAGGTTCATCTATTTCTAAATAGAATTGAATCTGTTCGTCAGATAAGTTTTTAAAAGTTACTTCAAAGGGCTCAACTAACGATTGCATTCGCTGAGTCTCACTATTATATAAAGCAAGTCCCGTCAAAAAAAGCACAGTTTGGCCTGATGCCAATCGTAACTGGCTTGTTGCGGCTTCATGATTTCTCGGTTTCCCAAGAATTTGGCCCTTGAGAACCGCTACTTGGTCAGAACCGACAATTAATGTCTTTGGGTGATTGATTGCAACTGCAATTGCCTTCTGCTCAGCTAAACGTTTCACGAGGTCTGCTGGAATCTCAGCTTCATGGGCTGTTTCATCAATATCTGGTGAAGCAGTTTTGAAGGGCAGGTTTAACTTACGAAGCAGCTCTGCTCGAAATGGAGAGCTAGAACCGAGGATCAATGGGTGCATATATGAGATCTCATGAAATGGAAGTTAAAGTAGATATCCAGTATAAATTATTGAAAAATAATTGTTTTTATCTTCGCGGCTAAGATTGGAATCTTTTGGCGATAGAAATAAATAGTACCAACTGAACTGCTAGACATAAATTCATCTATATTGTTATTAGGATCATAAAGAGAACCTTGTTAACATTACTACATTACTAATTACTATACCGCCCTGATGATGCTACCTCAACACTCTAATGCAGCAGATCTTATGCGCTGGGCAACCTATGCTTCAGTCACAACCGCCTTAATATTGATTTTTGTTAAAATTATTGCATGGTTTATAACAGACTCAGTCAGTGTTTTAGCGACGTTATTAGATTCGAGTCTTGATGTTTTAGCTTCTGCATTAAACTTGATAGCTGTTAAGCATGCGCTAGAACCAGCTGATAATGAGCATCGGTTTGGGCATGGTAAAGCTGAGGCCTTGTCTGGTGTTGGTCAGGCAATGTTTATTGCAGGATCTGCAGGTTTTTTATTATTACAGGCTATAGGACGAATTATAAACCCACAAGAGATGACCACTGGTTTAGAAGTAGGGGTAGGGGTTATGGTCTTTTCAATGGTAATGACGTTAGCTTTACTTTCATTTCAAAAGTATGTAGTTCAACAAACAGGATCAACAGCAATTAAAGCAGACGCCTTGCATTACAAAACAGATTTGCTTGTAAATGGAAGTGTTATTGTTGCGCTATTTCTAACATTCTATGGTTGGAGTTATTTTGATGCTATTTTTGGTATCGGCATTGCAATTTTCATATTGTATAGTGCATGGGAGATTCTAAGAGAATCTATTGATTTGTTAATGGACCATGAAATAGGGAATGATGAACGAGAAAAAATAGCTAATATAGTATCTACACACCCAGATACCATTGGCTACCATGACCTAAGGACGCGACGCTCAGGTACACGCGTCTTTGTACAACTACACTTGGAGCTAGATGCAGCTCTCACTTTAGCAGCAGCTCATGCAATTGCTGATAAAGTTGAAAAGGATATAGCTGCATTATTTGTTGATGCTGAGGTGATGATCCATGAGGATCCTGTTAATAGTGATCACCCAAATGATGATATTCAGGTAGGGAATGAAATCTAAATGGCTGAAAAACGACTTGTTGTAGCAATTTCATCTCGTGCACTATTTGACTTAGATGAAAGTCACCGCATTTATGAAGAACAAGGTACACAAGCCTACTGTGAGTACCAAATTAAAAATGAAGATGTACCTCTGGATCCAGGCGGTGCTTTCACGTTAGTACGAAAACTTTTAGCTTTAAATGATGGGCTATCTGGCGAAAAAGCCAATGTCGAAATCATCTTGCTCTCACGAAACAGTGCTGATACTGGGCTTCGTGTTTTTAACTCAATACAACATCATCAATTAGGGATTAGTAGAGCAGTTTTTACGTCTGGTAGCAGTCCATATCGCTATGTTGGCCCATTTGGTGCAAATTTGTTTTTATCGACTAGTCCGGGTGATGTGCGTAAAGCCTTAACAGAAGGCATTGCTGCAGCTACAATATTGCCATCTAAAACAAGCCAGAGTGACAAAAGTCAAAAAGGGCAACTTCGAATAGCTTTTGATGGAGATGCTGTTTTATTTTCTGACGAATCAGAGCGCATATACAAAGAACGTGGTCTCAAAGCTTTCACTGACAATGAACAACAAACAGCAAAAGATCCATTAAGGGAGGGGCCCTTCAAAGAATTCTTGAAGGCTCTCAATTACCTTCAAAGTCAATTCCCAGAAGAAAACTCTCCGTTGAGGACAGCATTAGTTACTGCGCGATCGGCACCAGCCCATGAGAGGGTAATTAGAACCTTGCGTGCTTGGGGTATTAGAATAGACGAAGCTATATTTTTAGGGGGAATGGAAAAGGGACCTTTTTTAAAATCTTTTGGAGCGGATATATTCTTTGATGATCAGCAGGGTCATTGCGATTCTGCAAGGCAGCATGTTGCAACAGGCCATGTACCACACGGTGTTTCGAACGAGAGTACAAAGTAGTTTACGAGTAAAAAATTTCGTGTAAAAATAAAGATTACATTGCATTTCAAAGGCTTTGCACTAATGCACATATTATTAGACCTACTTTACCACTATTAGGCTAGTTTTCTAGTATAGACCAGTCTATAATAGCCGACTTTCTTCAGGTTGAAGCCTGAAAACAGTTATGCGAGTGTGGCGGAATTGGTAGACGCGCTGGATTTAGGTTCCAGTGGGGTAACCTGTGAGAGTTCGAGTCTCTCCACTCGTACCATTTCGGAATGGAAGGCGATGACAATCATCGCTTTTGTTTCAACTCCTAGCTTCGAGGTTAAAAAATGCAAGTTACTGTAGAGAAGGTCAGCGAGCTTGGTCGCAAAATGACTGTGACAGTTGAAGGTGCCAATATTGAGCAAACGATTCAAGAACGTTTGATTGCTATTCGACCTAACATGAAAGCCGCGGGTTTTCGACCAGGTAAAGTACCAATGAAAATGGTTGAACAAATGCACGGTGGAACTGCTCGACGGGATGTAATTGATAATATTGTTCAAAATAGTATGGAAGAGGCTTTTACACAAGAAAAAATCAATCCTGCTAGTCGCCCTTCTATTGAAGAGATGAACGAAGAAGGCGAAGCATTTGTCTACTCTATGACTTATGAAGTGTTTCCCGAAATTAAGGCTATCAACTTGAAAGGTGTCAGTATTGAAAAGATTACTGCTGAAGTTCAGGATGATGATGTGGACACTATGTTGGAAACATTACGCGAACAACGCCTAACATGGGATCCAGTTAAGCGCGGTGCAAAAGAAGAAGAACAAATCATAGTCGATTTCGTAGGGACTATTGATGGCGAAACTTTTCAAGGCGGAACAGGCACAGATGTAGCAATCGTTATTGGCTCGGGACAGATGCTACCTGAATTTGAAACCCAGTTACTTGGCAAGAAAGAAGGGCAGGACACGACAGTCACTGTAGCATTTCCAAAAGACTATCAAGCAGAACAGTTAGCAGGTAAAACAGCTGAGTTTGCAGTCACAGTTAAAGCTGTCGCTAAGAAAAAACTGCCAAAACTAGATAAGGAGTTTGCAGTGCTTTGTGGTGTAAAAGCCGGAATAGCTGCATTGAAAAAAGAAGTTCGGGCTAATATGGGCCGTGAACTGGAAAATGCCTTAAAACAAAAAAATAAAAAAATAGTCTTAGATATGTTGACCGAAAAAAATGGAGTTAACCTACCAGAAGCGCCAGTTGAACGTGAAGCTGAACATCTGATGGAACAGGCCAAAAGTAACCTAGAGAAACAAGGTGTCGACATCAAGGGGATCCCTTTCACAACTGACGGGTTTAAAGAACCCGCTAAACAACGTGTTGCGCTGAGCCTATTAATTGGTAAGATTATTACCGATAACAAGATTCAGGCTGATGATGATAAAGTGAAAGCAGTTGTTGAGCTTATGGCCAGCAGTTATGATGACCCAGAGGACGTCATAAAATATTATATGAACGATCCACAGAAGCTATCAGAAGTTCAAATGATGGTGGTTGAAGATATGGTTGTTGAATGGATAACGGATAAAATTAAGGTCGAAGAGAAGCCCTCGACTTTTAGTGAAGTTATGAATTCTAACGCTGCTTAAGCCGCTACATCATTAAATAGACGATAGCCCATACTCAATTAATTGGGTATGGGCTGTTTTGTTTTACTACTAACATGATGAGACAAATATGAATAACACTATCTTTGAGAATAGTATGAGCAATATTGATAATGCACTTGTACCAATGGTTGTAGAGCAAACCTCACGAGGAGAGCGGTCTTATGATATCTACTCGCGCTTATTGAAAGAACGTGTCATATTTTTGGTGGGCCAAGTCGAAGACCACATGGCTAACTTAGTCGTTGCACAATTACTTTTTCTTGAATCAGAAAACCCTGACAAAGATATTCACCTTTACATTAATTCCCCGGGAGGGGCTGTGACTGCCGGTATGGCAATTTATGACACAATGCAATTTATTAAACCTGATGTGAGTACATTGTGTATTGGCCAAGCAGCAAGTATGGGCGCGGTTTTATTAGCAGGAGGTGCTGCTGGAAAGAGACATAGTCTTCCTAATTCCCGTGTAATGGTACACCAGCCTCTAGGTGGCTTCCAAGGACAAGCTTCTGATATCGAAATTCATGCGCAAGAAATTTTGACAATTCGCAAACGTTTAAATGGTATTTTGGCTCATCATTCAGGGCAAGATATTGATAAAATTCAAAAAGATACTGATCGTGATAATTTTATGAATGGTGAAGAAGCGCTAGAATATGGTTTAATTGACTCAGTACTAAGCAATCGGCCTGAAGAAACCAAATAATAGTCCGGTATAAAATTTGCCTGCTAGGGAAGAATAAAAATGAGTGAAGATAATAAAAGCGACGACAAATTACTTTACTGCTCTTTTTGCGGTAAAAGCCAACACGAAGTGAAAAAACTGATTGCCGGTCCATCAGTCTTTGTCTGTGATGAATGTGTTGATTTGTGTAATGATATTATTCGTGAAGAGTTATTAGAAACTTCACCAGGTAAGCAAGAAGAAAAATTACCAACTCCGAGGGAAATAAATGCTGAGATTGATAATTACGTCATTGGTCAAGAACAGGCCAAGCGCGTTTTATCTGTTG
Organism: uncultured Gammaproteobacteria bacterium; assembly: GCA_905181885.1. Taxonomy (GTDB): domain Bacteria; phylum Pseudomonadota; class Gammaproteobacteria; order Nitrosococcales; family Methylophagaceae. Next base: position 146,877 of record CAJIZI010000003.1, on the reverse strand, counting down.
CCGTTTATAATCATTACAAACGCCTGCGATTTGGTAAGACAGGTGACGAGGTGGAGCTCTCTAAAAGCAATATTCTAATTATTGGCCCTACAGGTAGCGGTAAAACACTTCTAGCTGAAACTTTAGCTCGTCAATTGAATGTTCCCTTCACAGTCGCAGATGCAACGACATTAACTGAGGCAGGATATGTTGGTGAAGATGTTGAAAACATCATTCAGAAGCTACTTCAAAAATGTGATTACGATGTAGAAAAAGCTGAAACAGGTATAGTTTACATAGATGAAATCGATAAAATATCTCGTAAATCAGACAACCCTTCAATCACGAGAGATGTATCAGGAGAAGGGGTACAGCAAGCATTATTGAAATTAATTGAAGGAACAACTGCCTCCATTCCTCCACAGGGGGGTAGAAAGCATCCGCAACAAGAATTTTTACAAGTAGACACAAGCAAAATTCTATTTATTTGTGGTGGTGCTTTTTCAGGCTTAGACAAAGTCATACGGAATCGGTCTCACAAAGGTGGAATAGGGTTTTCTGCAGAAGTACAAAGTATTGATACAGAGCGTGCAGTATCCGATGTTTTGAAGTCAGTGGAACCCGAGGATTTAATTCAGTTTGGATTGATCCCTGAATTCGTTGGTCGCTTGCCCGTTGTTGCAACATTATCGGAACTCGATGAAGATGCCTTAGTCCAAATTTTGACAGAACCAAAAAACTCATTAACTAAGCAGTATGAGAAGATGTTTGAAATGGAAGGGGCAGTTATTGAATTTAGAGATGATGCACTACTTGCAATTGCGAAAAAAGCGATGGAACGTAAAACAGGTGCCCGTGGACTGCGGTCTATTATTGAAAATGTATTATTAGGTACGATGTTTGATTTACCATCACTAGAAAATGTATCTAAGGTTGTTGTTGATGAACATGTTGTTAATGGCGAAAATGGCCCGATACTCATTTATCAAGATCAACTCGCTGATTTGGTAGCAAGCGAAAGCAGCTAACTTAAAATTCATTTCCAATGAATTAAAAATTTCATCTTGAGATCATTAACAGTTTGCCTTGAATATTACTGTTTAATCCCCATATAACATTCATGGTAAATAGCAATGCATATCATCTAGTCGACGAGGGCTGAAAATGGATAAAGAAATAGAAAAAAAAACAAATACAAATGAACCAACTCCATTAATACAGCTCCCAGTATTACCATTAAGAGATGTTGTTGTTTATCCTTACATGGTAATTCCTTTATTTGTAGGTCGTGAGCGCTCAATAAAGTCACTTGAGATTGCAACTGATGAAAGTAAACAAATCCTGTTAATTGCTCAAAAAGATTCGACTGAAGAAAACCCAGATGCTAATAGCCTCTATGAAATGGGGACGTTAGCTAATATATTACAATTATTAAAATTACCGGATGGCACGGTTAAAGTACTTGTCGAAGGCATTTCGCGGGCCAAAATAACAAGGTTTGATAACGATGGCGACTATTTACAAGCCGATGCTGTAGAACTGATTGGCGAAGAACCGGAAGAGCGTGAGCGTGATGTGTTAATGCGTTCTCTGTTAAGTCAGTTTGAGCAATATGCTAAATTAAATAAAAAAATTCCCCCTGAAGTTATTACTTCACTAACAAGTATTGAAGAAGCAGGCCGCATGGCCGATACTGTTGCTGCACACATGACTTTAAAGCTCGAGAATAAACAGTTACTGTTAGATATAAGTGAAATTAGCACACGCATTGAGCGATTGATGGTTTTCCTTGAGTCAGAAATTGACATTCAGCATATTGAAAAACGCATTCGCAGTCGCGTCAAAAAGCAAATGGAAAAAAGCCAGCGCGAATACTACCTTAATGAACAGATGAAAGCAGTACAGAAAGAATTAGGTGAGTACGAGGATTCTTCTAATGAAATTGATGAGTTGACAGATAGAATCACTAAAGCTGGTTTATCGTCCGAAGCAAAAACTAAGGCCGAATCTGAGTTAAAAAAGCTAAAAATGATGTCGCCAATGTCAGCAGAAGCTACTGTAGTGAGAAGCTATATTGAGTGGTTGACCGATTTGCCTTGGAGAAAACGTTCTCGTGTTCATCAAGATCTAGATAAAGCTGAAAAAATATTAGATGAAGACCACTATGGTTTGGAAAAAGTTAAAGAACGAATTTTAGAGTATCTGGCTGTTCAGCAGCGTGTCAAAAAGGCAAAGGGGCCAATTTTATGTTTAGTAGGACCGCCTGGTGTTGGTAAAACTTCGGTGGCCGAGTCTATAGCACACGCGACTAACAGAAAATATATCAGAATGGCTTTGGGTGGTGTTCGTGATGAAGCGGAAATTAGAGGTCACCGCCGTACTTACATTGGTTCAATGCCCGGTAAAGTAATTCAAAACATCACTAAATCTGGTGTAAAAAACCCGCTATTTTTGTTGGATGAAATAGATAAAATGGCACAGGACTTTCGTGGAGATCCTGCATCTGCATTGCTAGAAGTTTTAGATCCTGAGCAAAATGCACATTTTGTTGATCATTACATGGAGGTAGACTTTGACTTAACCGATGTGATGTTTGTTTGTACAGCCAATTCATTAAATATTCCAGATGCATTAAGAGACAGAATGGAAATTATTCACCTTTCCGGTTATACGGAAGATGAAAAGTTCAATATTGCCAGAAAGTACTTGTTGCCAAAAGCAATGAAAGATAACGGTTTAAAAGTTGATGAAGTACATATTGAGGATGATGCTCTACTTGAAGTGATTAGACGTTATACCCGTGAAGCTGGAGTACGTAATTTACAGCGTGAAGTTTCTAAAATATTTCGAAAAGTGGTCAAGAGAATTTTGCAAAATAAGCCTCTCAATAAGATGGTTATCACACTCGATAATATAGAAGACTACCTGGGTGTTTATCACTATCAGTATGGTGTAGCAGAGGAAACTGACCAGGTTGGACAAGTCACAGGCTTAGCTTGGACGGAGGTTGGTGGTGAGTTGTTAACTATCGAGACTGCTATTATGCCAGGTAAGGGAAAAGCTACTTATACGGGTACACTAGGTGATGTTATGCAAGAGTCTATTCAGGCGGCTACCACGGTAGTTCGCTCTCGCTCAGTAGACTGGGCAATCGACCCCGATGTAATGCAAAAGCATGATGTACATTTTCATGTGCCTGAAGGTGCTACTCCTAAGGACGGACCAAGTGCAGGTATAGGGATGTGTACTGCTTTAGTATCTGCAGTTACTGGTATTCCAGTTAAAGCAAATGTTGCTATGACTGGCGAGATTACACTTAGAGGCGAGGTATTACCAATAGGTGGCCTTAAAGAAAAATTATTAGCTGCTTTACGAGGTGGTATTGATACAGTTCTTATCCCTAAAGATAATGTCAAAGATCTAAAAGAAATTCCTGAAAATATAAAGAAAGGGCTTAATATTATTCCAGTTCACTGGATTACGGATGTATTAGAGTTGGCCTTACAAACGATGCCAAAACCTCGAGAGGGAGGGGCCGGTGCTAAGGCATTAATATCAAATGAGAAAGCCAGTTACCATGGGGTGGGTTCTGAGAATAGGCACTGAGTGAAATGAGAGCAGGGTATAGATAATGTCTGAGGTAGCGAAACAAAGGTTAGTTGGTACATTGCTTGTATTATTAGCTATTATTGTTAGTGCCTTCTTTTTAATTGAAAATGCCAACAACCACGCTGAAGCACAAAATGAACAAATTACTCCAGCATTTAACTTGAGAAATAGAGACGGTTGACGACAATGTTGTTTTGGACGAACTAGAAATATTAGTCGACCCTCATAATCTGGGAAGTACATTACCTTCGGAAGTTAAGGCTGAAAAAAGTGATAAGTCTGAGGTTAAGCTTACATCGGCAAATTTAAAAATTGTGACATTAAAAAAACCTAAGGTAGAGAGAGATAAAGAACCGATTGTCAAAGTAGTTAAATCATCAAAAGAAACAGCCCCAGTTCAGAAGTCAAAGAAGATAAATGCAAATCAAGCAAGGTGGATTATACAACTGGCTAGTTTTAGAGTTAAAGGAAAAGCTCAAGCACTTCAAATAAAAGTTAAGGCTTTGGGGTATAAATCAGCTATAGAACCAGTAAAAAATAGCGATGGTACAACTTTTTATCGTTTAAGGATTGGTCCTGAATTAAACGAGAAAGAGGTAAGTATTATTGTTCGCAAGATAAAACAACACCTAAATTTAACATCGCAAATCATTAAAATATCATTAATCGATATTGAACTCCATCGTGCCTGATAAAAATATCTGCTTCGAAGCATTCTATTCTGCTAAAATCAGTACTTTAAAACACTAACGAGCTTGTCTCCGAGAGAATCATGTTTTGGGTTGATTATGTCATTATCGGTATCATAGCGTTATCAGCGATAATAAGTGTTGTCAGGGGATTTGTTAAAGAAGTTTTGTCTTTGCTTGCATGGGCATTATCAATTTGGGTCGCATTCAGTTTTTCAGGACCCTTATCACCATTATTATCAGAATACATCAGCACAGAATCAATTAGACTTATAGCTGCCTTTACCACTTTATTTGTTATTACTCTAATTTTAAGTGCACTTGTTAATCATATAATTTCGACTATCGTAGAAAAGACAGGGCTTAGTGGAACTGATCGTTCTTTGGGCATAATTTTTGGCTTACTACGAGGTATTACTATTGTCACACTCATTGTCTTATTAGCGGGTACAACACCCATACCGAACGATACATGGTGGCAGAATGCAGTATTAATTGAGCATTTTGAAAAAATTGCCGTTTGGGTACAACAGTTTCTGCCAGATGGATTAGCAGAGTATGTTCATTTTAGTTAGTTAGTAACAAGGTAATTTTATATGTGCGGAATTATTGGCATTGTTGGACATTCTGAGGTTAATCAATCTCTTTACGATGGTTTAACTGTGTTGCAACATCGTGGGCAAGATGCTGCTGGTATTGTGACGTGCGATCAAGATGGGAAGTTTTTTCTACGCAAGGCTAATGGTCTAGTCAAGGATGTTTTTCATACACGCCATATGGTACGTTTAAGTGGTAATATGGGCATTGGCCATATTCGCTACCCTACTGCTGGATGTTCGACATTAGCCGAAGCCCAGCCCTTCTATGTCAACTCTCCCTTTGGTATCGCATTAGCTCATAACGGTAACTTAACGAATACGAAGGCCTTAAAAGAAGAGCTTTTTCAAAGTGACCGGCGTCACCTTAATACTGATTCTGATTCTGAAGTATTACTTAATATTTTGGCCCATGAATTGCAAAAGTCTTGCGATTTGACGCCAACAGCTGAAGATGTTTTTACTGCTGTGACTAAAGTCCATGAGCGTTGTAATGGCGCTTATGCGATAGTTGCAATGATTGCTGGGGTAGGGGTCTTAGCCTTTCGTGACCCACATGGCATTCGTCCCGTTGTTATTGGTAAGCGAGAAGCAGAAGGGGAACAAGCTGATTATATTATTGCTTCTGAAAGCGTAGCTCTTAAAACCTTAAATTTTGAGCTGCTTCGCGATATAAAACCGGGTGAATGTGTGTTTATTGATGTGAACAGTAACTTCCATGCCCAACAATGCGCAGCTCCTAAAATTAATGCACCGTGTATTTTTGAGTATGTCTACTTTGCACGACCCGATTCTATTATGGATGGTATTTCTGTCCATAGAAGCCGGAGCCGAATGGGAAGTAAATTAGCTGAGAAAATAATTCGTGATTTCCCTGAGCATGATATTGATGTGATTATTCCTATTCCAGACACAAGTCGAAGTGCAGCTTTGCAATTGTCGTATGACTTAGGAGTGAAGTACCAAGAAGGTTTTATTAAAAATCGCTATATTGGTCGAACATTTATCATGCCAGGACAAACACAACGTAAAAAGTCTGTTCGCCAAAAATTAAATGCAATAAATATTGAATTTAAAGACAAGGTGGTCTTATTGGTTGACGATTCAATCGTAAGAGGCACCACTTCTCAACAAATTGTACAAATGGCACGCGAAGCTGGTGCAAAAAAAGTTTATTTTGCATCTGCTGCTCCTCCAGTACGTTATCCGAACGTATATGGTATCGACATGCCGTCCCCTAAAGAGTTTGTCGCACACGACCGTAATATTGACCAAATAGCAGAAGAGTTAGGCGTTGACTGGCTAATCTATCAAGAACTTGATGATTTGATTGATGCGGTAAATGAAGATAATAAAATTGAGTCCTTTGATACTTCTTGTTTTGATGGTAAGTATATAACAGGAGACGTTGATGAGTCCTACCTTTATCATATCAACGCATTGCGGAATGACAATACAAAACAAGATACAGATAAAAGTAGCGGAGTTATTGAAATATATAATGATGACTAAATGTGTGGCTAACGAAGCTATTATTTAAGTAATTGAGGCAGTTCATGAGCAAACATTACAATTAAAGCTTCGCAGCTTTGCGATTTAGTGAGTTTTCTTATATAATTCCGTCGATTATGCATCGTAAATTACCAAAAGAAATCGACCCACTACGCTTGGCTCAAAATGGTCTGAAGTTTGATGGCCAATTATTATTAAGTGATATGCCAAGACTCGCAAAGTCACTTCATAGTGATAGTGGTTTAGTGAACGTTGTACTAGCGTTCGATATTGATGAAATTGGTACGCCTTATGTAAAAGGTGAGTTTACAGTTCCAGTGTCAATTGTGTGTGAACGCTGCATGTTGCCGATGAGCATGGAGTTATCTGTAAGCTGTTTATTGGCAATGGTTGTTAGTGAGAAGTTTATAGATAAACTTGCAGAACAATATGACCCTTGGTTACTAGAAAATAGCGATCCTATATCATTAAGCAAGGTTGTTGAAGATGAGTTAATCTTGGTGTTGCCACTGGTACCACGCCATACAGAGGCCTGTCTACCAAGTGAGGCATGGTCCGCAATGAGTGATAATAGTGATTATAATGAGGATGAAGGAGATGAAAAACCAGTGTCACCATTTGCCATATTATCGAGTTTAAAGAAACAATAAATCAGTAAACGCTGGTTTTAAATAATTATATTTTTGTGTTAGGAGTTCAACATGGCTGTTCAAAAGAGTAAGAAAAGTACATCACGCCGCGGTATGCGTCGTTCACACGATGCCTTAACAAGTGCACCTCTATCTGTGGATGCAACATCAGGTGAACTTCATATGCGTCACAATGTATCTGCTGATGGCTACTATCGTGGTCGTAAAGTTGTTGCTGATAAGAGTGAAGAAGACTAATCAGATTGGGCCATACAATATCGATTGACGCAATGGGTGGGGATCATGGGCCAGACGTTGTTATTCCGGCTGCGATACGCGCACTAAATAAGCACCCAAACATTAACCTAATATTAGTGGGGGATGAGAAGACTCTCGCAGCTAAGCTTAAAGAATATCATGTTCAAAATGATTCAAGATTTATTATTCACCATGCCTCACAGCAGGTAGAAATGGATGAATCACCGGCTTTAGCATTAAGAGGAAAAAAAGACTCCTCGATGCGCGTAGCAATTGATTTAGTTAAAACTGGTAGTGCATCAGCTTGTGTTAGTGCAGGCAACACGGGTGCTCTGATGGCTACAGCTAAATTTGTACTCAAAATGCTGCCAGGCATTGAGAGACCTGCCATTGTATCAGCACTCCCGACAATGAAAGGCCATACTTACGTATTGGACTTAGGTGGAAATGTAGATTCCAGTGCTAAACAGTTGGTGCAATTTGCCATCATGGGTTCGGTATTAGCCGAGTCAATAGAAGGGCGAAAAAACCCAACGATTGGCCTACTTAATATTGGTGCAGAAGAAATGAAGGGTAATGAGCGTGTTAAAGAAGCTGCTATATTACTGAGTAAAACTGACCTTAATTATCACGGGTTTGTCGAAGGTGATGGGATGTATCGTGGTGAAGTCGATGTTGTTGTTTGTGATGGTTTTGTAGGTAATATTGCATTGAAGTCTAGTGAAGGTGTTGTCCACATGATGCGCCATTACTTGCGACGATCGTTCAGTCAGAATATTTTCACAAAACTAGTTGGTCTACTTGCCTCGCCTATACTGAAAAAATTTAGAGATGATCTTGATCCTAGAGCATATAACGGCGCAAACTTTATTGGTTTGCAAGGTATTGTAATAAAAAGCCATGGTGGGGCAGATGAAGTTGGTTTTGCTAATGCTATTAATATTGCAGTAATTGAAGCTGAACAAGATGTTCCTAGAAATATAAGTCAGCATCTAGAACGTTTATTGAAAGGCCAAGCAGCTTGATCTATTCAAGAATTACGGGCACAGGTAGTTATTTACCCCATAAAATTCTGAGTAACAATGATCTTGAGAAAATGGTAGACACCAATGATCAGTGGATCCAAGAAAGGACAGGAATAAAAAAACGTCATATTATTGCTGAGAACGAAACAACGACCGACTTAGCCTTTAATGCTGCTGTAAAAGCGATAGAAGCAGCCGGTATAGAAAACAGAGAAATTGATCTAATCATTATTGCGACTACAACGCCAACTAGGATATTTCCTAGTACAGCATCCTTAGTTCAAGAACGCTTAGGAATCAGTGGGTGTCCTGCCTTCGATATACAAGCAGTCTGTACAGGTTTCATATATGCCTTAACGGTTGCTGATAAGTTTATTAAATCCGGCAGTGCTAAAAATGCTTTAGTAATTGGTGCGGAATCCTTATCACGAATAGTTGACTGGAGTGACAGAAATACTTGTGTTTTATTTGGTGATGGTGCGGGAGCTGTAGTATTACAGGCGTCGGAAGAAACAGGTATTTTGTCAACACACATTCATTCGGATGGAAAGTACAATGGCTTGTTATCAGTACCTACCGGACCAGGGTCAATGGATACTGATGCAAAGCCTTATATAGAGATGCAGGGTAATGATGTTTTCAAAATTGCTGTTAGAACGCTCAGCAGCATTGCCGATGAAACGCTATCAGCTAACAATTTAAGTAAAAAAGACATTGATTGGTTAATACCACACCAAGCTAATATTCGTATTATTGCAGCTACTGCAAAAAAACTAGGTATGTCTATGGACCAGGTAGTAGTAACAGTCGATGAACATGGTAATACATCAGCTGCATCAATACCGCTGGCATTAGATGTTGCAGTTAGAGATGGACGGATAAACCGTGGCGAAATATTATTACTTGAAGCTTTTGGTGGTGGGTTCACTTGGGGTTCAGTTTTATTAAACTTCTAATTTTAAAGAGACTTTAAGTTCATGAGTTTAGCATTTGTATTTCCTGGGCAAGGCTCCCAGTCCATTGGCATGTTGACACAGTTAGCCATTGAATTTCCACAAGTGAAGGCAACATTTTCAGAAGCCTCTGATGTCTTAAACTATGACTTATGGAAATTGATTTCAGAAGGGCCTATAGAAGCCTTAAACCAGACTGAGCGTACTCAGCCAGCAATGTTAGCGGCGGGTATCGCTGTGTGGCGTTTATGGCAGGAGTTAACAAATATTCAGCCTCATTATTTAGCTGGCCATAGTTTAGGTGAATATACGGCTCTGGTTGCAGCTGAGTCAATGTCCTTTTCTGATGCGATAAAACTTGTCGAGATGCGTGGCCAGTTTATGCAGCGAGCAGTACCCACAGGACAGGGAGCTATGGCTGCTATTTTAGGTCTAGATGACGATCTGGTAAAAGAAATATGTATAGAAGCTGCTAAAAATGCTGTAGTTGAAGCTGTTAATTTCAATTCACCAGGCCAAGTAGTAATTGCAGGTGATATTGAGGCAGTTAAACGAGCCACAGTACTAGCAAAAGACAAGGGTGCTAAGCGAGCCATGTTATTGCCAGTCAGTGTACCTTCACATTGTGCTTTGATGAAACCTGCCGCAGAACAATTGGAAATAACATTAACAAGTATGACTATATATAAACCGGTGATTCCTGTCATTCATAATGCTAATGTTGGCCAAGGTGATGATGATAAAGCTATCAAACACCTTCTTGCCCAGCAGTTACATACTCCAGTGCGCTGGGTGGAAACAATACAGAGATTTTCAAGTTTGGGTGTTACAAATATTATAGAATGCGGACCTGGAAAAGTATTAGCCGGCTTAACGAAACGAATAGATAAGTCATTAATAGCTCTGCCCATCTTTGACCAAACATCGCTAGAAAAAGTAGTCCAAGTATTAGGAGAGCAATCATGAGTTTTGATGAGAAAATTGTATTAGTAACTGGTGCTACACGAGGAATAGGACGAGCAATTGCTCTACGGTTAGGATCTGAAGGTGCAACTATCGTGGGAACGGCCACATCAGAAGCGGGGGCTAAATCTATAACGGAATACCTTAGAGAGGCCAATATTGCTGGTTCAGGAATGGTACTTAATGTAACTGACCCCGATTCAATAGAAGCTGTAGTAGCTGAAACAGAGTCCATTTATGGTGCACCCAGTATCTTAGTAAACAATGCTGGAATTACAAGAGATAACCTTCTTATTCGTATGAAAGATGATGATTGGGATGATATTATCAGCACGAATTTGACACCAATTTATAAGCTATCAAAGCGTTGTCTACGCGCAATGACAAAAGCACGATCAGGTCGAATTATTACAATAACTTCAGTAGTAGGTGTGATGGGGAATGCAGGGCAAACTAATTATGCTGCTGCAAAAGCAGGCGTAATTGGTTTTAGTAAGTCGCTAGCTCGCGAGGTTGGAGCTCGAGGTATTACCGTTAATGCAGTCGCTCCTGGATTTATTGACACGGATATGACTAGTTCGTTAGCTGATGAGCACAAGACAGTATTGTTATCACAAGTACCTATCAAAAGATTAGGAACTCCGGAAGAAATTGCTGGCGCTGTCAGTTATTTGGCTAGTGATGACGCAGCCTATATTACCGGTGAAACTATTCATGTTAATGGCGGCATGTATATGAATTAATTAGTTAATTTAATTAATTCAAAATTTGAATTAACCTTCAAATTCAAATTTGCTTGTTTATACTGTGCTTGCAATATAAAATGCCCGCACATTTATATATTTAATTACCAAAGGAAATATACGTTATGAGTGAGATCGAAGCCCGAGTAAAAGACATCGTTGTTGAACAATTGGGTGTCAACGCTGATGAAGTAAAAACTGATGCTTCATTTATAGACGACCTGGGTGCTGATTCCTTAGACACAGTCGAATTGGTTATGGCACTTGAAGAAGAGTTTGAATGTGAGATCCCAGACGACGAAGCCGAAAAAATAACAACTGTTAAAGAGGCCGTAAGCTATATTAATTCTGTCCAGTCTTAATTTAGTTTATAGCTAAACTTATAGCCGCCTAGTATTGTCAAAATACTAGGCGGCTATCTTGTTTTAGTATTTTAATATTATGAAAAGGAACTCCTGATGTCCAAACGGCGAGTTGTGATAACAGGTCTTGGCGCGGTTACTCCCGTCGGCTTAAACGTAAAAGAAACTTGGAATAATATCCTCTCCGGTATGAGTGGCGTTGCACCACTAACGATATTTGACACAGCAAGCTTTCCTGTACACTTCGGTGCAAGTGTCAAAAACTTTGATATCACCACTATCATCCCTCGCAAAGAGGCAAAAAAAATGGATACCTTTATCCATTATGGAATTGCCGCTGGTAAAGAAGCTATCGACGATTCAGGAATAGAAGTTACGGAACAAAATGCAGGTAGGATTGGCGTAGCTATTGGTGCTGGCATTGGTGGTTTACCAGGGATTGAGTCTGGATATGATACATATCTAAAAGGTGGCCCAAGAAAGATATCTCCATTCTTTGTACCTAGTAATATCATTAATATGATAGCGGGTAACTTGTCTATCATGTACGGAATGAAAGGCCCCTCTACAGCAATTGCAACAGCTTGCTCTAGTGGTACTCATAATATCTCAACTGCGGGTCGTATGATTCAATATGGTGATGCGGACGTAATGATTGCAGGTGGTGCTGAAATGTCTACCTCAAAAATGGGTCTCGGTGGTTTTTCATCAGCCCGAGCATTGTCAACTCGTAATGAGGACCCGACAGCAGCAAGTAGGCCTTGGGATAAAAACCGTGATGGTTTTGTTTTAGGTGATGGGGCAGGTATTGTTGTGCTCGAAGAATACGAACATGCTGTTAAACGAGGAGCTAAGATCTACGCTGAATTAATCGGCTCAGGGATGAGTTCTGATGCATACCACATGACGATGCCGTCTAAAGGTGGAGAGGGAGCAGCCCGTTGTATGGTTAATGCAATGAATGATGCTGGAATAAATGCTGATGAAATAGACTACATCAACGCCCACGGAACATCCACACCAGCTGGTGACCTAGCAGAGAGCCAAGCAGTGAGAACTGCGTTAGGAAATGCTGCAGATAAAGTGGCCGTTAGTTCAACAAAATCAATGATCGGTCACTTATTAGGGGCGGCAGGTGGTGTTGAAGCTATATTTAGTGTTTTATCCATACAAGATAGAGTTGCGCCGCCGACGATTAATCTTGATAATCAAGATCCAGAATGTGATCTTGATTACGTCCCACATACAGCACGACAAATGGGTATAAGTATATCAATGTCAAATTCATTTGGCTTTGGTGGTACCAATGGAACGCTCCTCTTTAGAAAAATATAAAAAACATAACTCATTATGGTCTTAATTAACGGTATAAGCGGTGATAAAGTTAGCGTTTCAGATCGTGGCCTGCAATACGGGGACGGAGTTTTCGAAACTATTGCCTATCGAGGTGGATCTCCTGAGTTTTTAGAGCAACACATAACACGGTTGCTAAACGGCTGTCGAATCTTACATATTAATTTTGGACAAATAGACCACTTGCGTGCTGAACTTGAAGGTGTATTTAAAACCCTCGACTCTGATTCCACGGTTATAAAAATAACTATCACAAGAGGGGTAGGTGGTAGAGGTTATTTTTCCGATAACAGTGCTATTCCAACACGTATAATTGCAACATATTCTTACCCAATATATCCAGAAGGTTATCAAGTTGATGGTGTGACCCTTCGTTTCTGTGAACAAACCTTATCTGTTAATCGTCGACTAGCGGGTATTAAACACATGAATAGACTCGAACAAGTTCTCGCTAGGAATGAATGGAGCGATCCTGCTATTGCAGAAGGGATCATGTCTAACGAGGAGGGCAGTATCATTGAATGTACAATGAGTAATATATTTGTTGTTGCAGACAATGTTCTTACCACACCGCTAGTAACACAAGCGGGCATAGCTGGAGTCATGAGAGGTCAAATAATACAATTAGCAACTAGAAGCGGAATTTCAGTAGAAGAAAGGGCGATTTCAAGACAGCAATTAGCTCAAGCAGATGAAGTATTTATTTGTAATAGTATTATTGGTGTATGGCCTGTATCTGGCATCACTACTACAATATATTCTATTGGGCTTATTACTCAATTTATTCAAAAATCCTTATCTGAATTAAAAAAATAAATGCGGTTTTTATTAAGAGACTTGTGCTTACTAATATTAATTATATTGATATATGCAGGCTATTCTCAATATAGTATGTTTATATCAACGCCACTTAATATTGAAAATGGTGAAACATTTACAATTAAGTCGGGCAGTAACTTACTCCAAATAAGTCATCAATTGACGAAAAAAAACATTACACCTCTTTCCCCATCATATTTATATTGGTATGGGAGATATAAAAATACAGCCCATCTTATAAAAGCTGGGGAGTATCATATTGAAGCGTCAAAAACTCTACCGGAATTATTAACGCAGTTTATAGAGGGTGAAGTGGTCCAGCATACCTTCACAATAGTTGAAGGCATGACATCTAAGCAATTGATTGCGAGCTTAGCTGCCGACAACCGTTTAGTGCACACCCTCAAAGCCGAGAGTTTGAAAGAAATTTTACTACTGATTGAAGGTGCTAGCCGCCATGGTGAAGGGGAGTTTGCCCCTGATACATATTACTTTTTAGCAGGAACAACAGACATAGCTATTCTGAAACGTGCCCATAAATTAATGCAAGATAACTTGGCAGAGGCGTGGCTGAAAAAAGCTGATAACTTACCTTACGAAACTCCTTATGAAGCCTTAATAATGGCTTCTATTATTGAAAAAGAAACAGGTAATGCTTCAGAACGAAGTCAAATTGCAGGTGTTTTTGTACGTCGCTTAGAAAAGGGCATGCGGTTACAGTCCGATCCAACCATCATTTATGGCATGGGTGAACAATATACTGGTAACATAAGTAAGAAAGACTTAATGCGCGATACGACTTATAATACTTATACTAGATCAGGCCTTCCTCCAAGTCCAATAGCATTGACGGGTAAAGCAGCAATTGAGGCTGCCCTAAACCCTGCGGGAGGCGATAGTTTATATTTCGTGGCCATGGGGCGAGAAGGCCGCCATGTGTTTTCAAATAACCTGACCGACCATAATAAAGCGGTTAGAAAATATCAGTTGAAGAAATAATGGCGGGAAAATTTATTAGTCTTGAGGGTGTTGAAGGGGCGGGAAAATCAACACAAGTCAGTTTCATTCATGATTGCTTAAAAAGTCTTGGAAAAACTGTTGTTGTCACTCGCGAACCCGGAGGTACAGAATTAAGTGAAAAAATTCGTAACCTCCTACTTGAGCCTTCACCCATTGCTATGGCAAACGACACCGAGTTACTACTCATGTTTGCTTCTCGAGCAGAGCATATTTCACAAGTGATTAATCCTGCATTACATCGTGGGGACTGGGTATTGTGTGATAGGTTTCACGATGCCACTTATGCTTACCAGGGTGGAGGAAGAGGCATTCAGCGACAGCGTATACAACAAATAGCTGACTGGACATTAAGGGGTTTAATCCCTGACTTGACACTTCTCTTTGATTTACCAGTCGAACTAGGCCTTAAAAGGGTAATAGAACGGCAGGGTACGACAGACCGGTTTGAAAGGGAAAAAGTCGATTTTTTTAAAAAAATCCGAAAAAGTTACCTTCAAAGTGCAAAAGCAGAACCTAATAGGATTAAAATTGTTGATGCCAGTCTTTCTATAACTGAAATACAAAAACAATTGACACAGCTTTTAAAGCCTCTAATCTAAAAGAATGTTATATCCTTGGCAAACAGAACAATGGCGATCTTTCAGCTTACAATATGAACAAAAGCGTCTTCCTCATGCAATAATATTAACCGGCGTCAACGGCCTAGGGCAATTATCTTTAGCAAATAAAATGGTCGCTACAGTACTTTGTGAAGAACCTCCCATTTCAGCACCATGTGGAGGCTGTCATAACTGCCAAGTATTTGCTGCAGGCAATCATCCTGACCATACTTTTGTAGGGCCCGATGAGAGTGGAAAACAGATTAAAATAGAGAAAATACGTGAATTAAAACAGAAACATACTTTGACAGCAAATATCGCTAAATGGAAAACATCCATTATATGGCCAGCTGAGAACATGAATATAAGCGCCAGCAATAGCCTATTAAAGCTTCTTGAGGAGCCTCAAAGTAATACCTTGCTTATTTTAATTAGCATTAAACCTCAGTTACTTCCCGTCACTATCCTGAGTCGGTGTCAAAAAGTACCACTGGCAGTACCAACGAATAAGCAAGCTATTGAATGGATAGAAGAGCAAGATCAAGAAACTTATAAAGAAATCGAGATTAAACGCGCATTGTCATTGTCAAATGGAGCACCCATAGAGGCTTTAAGATTGTTGTCATCTAATTCATTATACTTTTTAGAACAAATTTCAAAGGATTTCAATCATGTACTTAGCGGAGCAGCAAACCCAGTTATATTAGCCCAGCAGTGGCAACAGTTCGACTTACATATGGTTTTGTACTATTTACAACTTAAACTAAAACAGCGCTTAGTAAAAAATATAGAAAGCTCCGGTAATAATATAGTTATTAACGACTGGGCAATGTATGATTGTATTATCGACACAACAAAGCTATTATCTTCATCACACAACCTTAATAAAGTGTTGTTAATAGAGAAGTTTATGGTGAAAGCTATGAACCTAACGAGTAGATAGTCAACCTTGGACAGGAATAACTAATGTTTATTGATTCACATTGTCACCTTGATCTGCTGGCTCAAGAAGAGGGCGGGATAGATTTAGCAATTAATAATGCTAAGGAAAACGGTGTTGACCATATTCTTTGTATTTCGATAGATAAGTCTAGCTGTCATAAAATCATTGAAATTGTTCAATCAAATACGTATTTGTCTGCCAGTGTTGGAATACATCCTAATATTGAACAAACTGAAAACTTCACTGTAGAAGAGCTTGTATCATTAGCAAATCATGAAAAAGTTATTGCAATAGGCGAAACAGGCTTAGATTACTTCAGAAGCGAGGGTGACCTGGGTTGGCAACGTGAAAGGTTCCGTGTACATGTAGAAGCGGCTAAAGAGCTTAAAAAACCATTGATTGTCCATACAAGAGAAGCTCGTAAAGACACTATGGATATTTTAGAAAATGAAGATGCTAAGTCTGCGGGTGGTATCATTCATTGCTTCACTGAAGACTGGGAAACAGCAAAACGTGCCTTAGATATAGGGTTTTACATCTCTTTATCAGGTATTGTGACCTTTAAAAATGCTAGAGAATTACAAGAAGTCGCTAAAAAACTACCCTTAGACAGGATCTTAATTGAAACTGATTCACCTTATCTTGCACCAGTTCCTCATAGAGGGAAAACTAACCAGCCAGCTTTTGTTAGGCATGTGGCAGAGTTTTTAGCAACGTTGAGGGGCGATTCAATTGAGAATATAGCGAAAACGACAACAGATAATTTTCACACAGCATTTCCAACTACAAAATAAGCACTAAAGATTAAACCCATAAATCACTAGGCGACTTTATTTTCCAGCTGTGAGTTTCAGCTTATTTAAGCTCTATGGATCTTAAATAAAACTTCTAAGTCATACTCACAAGCTCCGCAGCCTGAATATGCACCTGTTTTCCTGGAAACATTGTCCAAATCATGGCCTTCAATGATTAACTCGATAATTCTTCTTTTAGTTGTTCCACTGCATATACAGACAGCCTCATCCATTTCAAAGTCAATATCTTGAATTTTATCACTCATACAAAGCGTCTATGTCTTATTAAAGAGATAGGATAATACCCTAATTAAAGAAACCTTTACATTCTATAAGAGTTATTTATAAACCTTTAGGGCTCAATATTAGATTCCACTGTAAGAGCTTCACATAGAAACACCTATATTTCAGTTAGAGTTCTAATCAAACTTCATATAGCTATTTTTGTGAATAAGAGGGCACCGATTTGTGAATTAGACAAGCATAAGCAAACCAGTGTTTAGTTTATTCTAATTTCAATCATACATCATAGCTTAAAGTTAACTATAATTGACTTTACTTATACTGCCTAACTCACTGAATATAAGCGATTATTGTAAATTTATCTTCTTTTTGAGTGTGTCACCCTAACAACTTGTATTGAGGTATAGATAGGTCATCAGTTAAATATCAATTCATCTTTTATTCATAAGCATCAATTTTATATTAATCAACCTTGATAATAAATTCGTAAGTAACTGATTTTAATGATTTATTATATCAAAACTAGAGCAGTGGGCAACTCGTCACTCTATTATGTTTTAATCATCTCTTGAAAGGAAAGAGTAAGACTACATTACGTGCCTTTTATTTGCAGAGCTTAATGATCAAACTAGTTCGTATAATGTATATTATGTTAAATAGAATATGATTAAACTGGACACATTAGTAAAGTAGGTGCTAACTTCATAAGAAAAAAAAGATATCACCTCATATAAACACCATGCATATTAATAAAGCCTTATTGTGAATAATTAGGTATTCAATCTCATTAATTGATATTACTTGCAAAGCTTTATGTATATCGGCTAACCTTGACTACTGGAATAGGCAAAGGAGAATCAGAATGGTTTGGCGAGAAGATGGTACTGAGAAATCATATTCGGATGATGAAGTTAATAAATTTTTGAAATCAGAACTCCCCCACTGGTACCTTGAGAATGGTTGGATACGACGTAAATATAAAACTGCTGGTTGGAAAAGTACTTTAATGGTGGTAAATACCGTTGGACACTTAGCAGAAGCAGGGTTCCATCATCCTGACATGGCCATTTCATACGCATTTGTTATTGTTAAATTAACTAACCATGCTGCTAAAGGCATCACTGATAAAGACTTTCAATTAGCTAAAAAAATTGAAGAAGTCATCATGTGGCAACCTGGCAAAGATGGATTAGCCTTACCCGGTACACCCAATGACGCTAGATTCAAATATATTAAATATGATTAGTCAATACACGGATAAAAATGAATAATGGGTATAAAAACAGAAACACCTTTAAATGTTTTAGATGAGCCTTTATCAGTCTGTAGTGAAAATCCGCTAACAGGTTTTTTCAGAGATGGATGCTGTAATACTAATGATGATGACGTTAGTTCACACACCATTTGTGTAGAAGTGTCTAAGACGTTTCTCGAATATTCCCGTTTCAAAGGTAATGATCTGACAACACCAGTACCTGAGTTCGGCTTTCCTGGCTTAAATGACGGCGACCGTTGGTGCTTGTGCGCACAACGCTGGCTCGAGGCATATAATGAAAAGATGGCTCCACGAGTACACCTCATGAGCACACATAAAAAATCGCTTGAAATTGTTCCTCTCAATCTTTTAAAACAATTTGCTATTGACCTAAATTAGCAATCTATAGTTAGGATAACTCGCTTCTCTCACCAAGAGTGTTCATGTCCTTGCTCATTTGAAAGTAAAGCTTTACGTAATAACTTTAATATATCAGCCAATTTTACATCAGGCTCTGATAAAATAAAAAATTCCACAAGATTAAATTAACCCATAAAGGAAATATGAATATGAAAATCCGTTCTTTATCTCTGCTGGCAGTTTCAAGCGCGACTATTTTTAGTCAGTCAGCGCTAGCGCATTCCGGTCATGACCATAGTCATTGGTCTAGCAGCGCCCTACATAGCGCGACCTTTTTTGGCATTATAATACTTGTCGGTGTTGCAGCCTACTCGGTTAATAAACATCTGGCCCGCAAGAAAATATCTTCTTAAGACTATAATTAATATAGAGGTACAACCATCATGTTACATACAATTTTTTCACAATTAGACTCTCTTTTGAGATTTGATACCACCGCTGCACACTGCGATATTCCCTGCAAAATTTATGACCCTTCAACCGCACAAATAGCGGCATTAAGTGTTATTCGTTTTTTAGATTTAATTAATGAGCTAGACGGTGCATCCTTATCTTTAGCCGACCAAGCAAAATTAAGTCGTTTAGTATCAGAGAAAGAAACTCATGCTGCAAAAGTAAAGGATGAAGTTCGTATTATCTGGGGTGACTATTTCAAACAACCACAGTTTGAAAAATACCCGAATACAAATGAATTAGTGCATAGCATTATGCTTACTGGCTCAGCCTGCAAAACAACTATTGATCGTGCTAATGGTGAAAAACTATTAGCCCTAGTCAATGAATTTGCTGACGCGTTTTGGAAAACTAAAGGTGTTGATACTTTCACAGCTGAATGCCCTTACCCACCGTCAGAACAAGTTGTTTACCCCAAATTAGGCTAATTGTCTGAATGTTTCATTTGGGTGTCCATAAAATACAGGGAGAGAGTATGCTCCCTGTATTTAAACATGATGACTTCGTAGTGAGCTTTTCTTGTTATAACACACACTACAGAATAAATGACGTAGTTATCGTTCAACATCCCTCGCTAGGTAAGATCCTTAAACGAATTCTAAGTATTGAACAAAAAAGTGTGAGGCTGGTTGGTGACAACCTTCAGCAATCCACATCCACACAGTCCTTAGGTTTACAACCCTTAAGCCACATTCAAGGTCGAGTCATATGGCATATAAGGGCTAAGCCGTCTTATAGTTAATCAAAGTTTAAAAGGCGCCCGAACTACTTGGTGCCGCAGGTCTAAATGACGATGGCTTTGAAGACTTGGATTAGGCAATAGGTGCTGGTTATGGTCCCTTGTTTAATAAATTGTATGCCAAGCTTTTCACTTTTCACGTATTACCCTCATGCACTAAATAATCGTACTTCTACGTCACGACCTTGTATCATATATTTATTTTTAACATGCGTTAGGATTTTATAATGAAAGTATGTGGTGTTGAGTTAAAAGGTAATGATGCTGTCATATGCTTAATGATATTTGAGAAGGGCCTGTATACTTTACTTGAATGTCGGGTTAAAAAAATTAGCATATCCGATGCTACAAACCAGCAACAGCTTCAAAAATTTCAGTTTGATTTTACAAAATTAATGGCAGATTATCAGGTGGATCATGTTGTCATAAAAGAACGAATGACACGTGGTAAGTTTGCAGGTGGATCGGTAAGTTTTAAGCTTGAAGCGAGTATTCAATTAATTGAAAACCTTAATGTAACCTTGTTGTCATCTGCTAAAATTAAAGAAACTCTAAAAAATAGTCACACCAGTATGAATTTTAATGATACCGGTTTAAAACAATTTCAAGAACAGGCATTTATGACTGGGTTTTCCTATATAGAGAATAGCTAGTTAGTCCCTGCTTTTTCTTTGAAAAATTTGGCCACATCCTCACTCTTCTGTGTGATGGGCATGGGTGGCAAACTACGTAAAAATAATTTGCCGTATGGTTTAGTTAAAAACCTTGGGTCACATAATACGAGCACGCCATAATCTGAGTTATCACGAATAAGTCGCCCAATACCTTGCTTTAGCTGAATTACAGCGGCTGGTATTTGTATAGATGTGAAAGGGTTACCTCCTCTTTCTCGTAAATGGTCAATTTTAGCTTGTAATATAGGGTCATCAGGTGCTGCAAAAGGAATTTTATCAATTAAAACGCAAGATAATGCCTCCCCTCTCACATCAACACCCTCCCAAAAGCTATTTGTTCCTAATAAAACTGCATTACCATGAGAACGGAATTCTGTTAGCAAATGACTTTTTGATGCCCTGCCTTGAACCATCAATGGATAATCCGAATCTACTAATGCTTCAGCAACAATATTTAGTGCTCGATAACTAGTAAAGAGTAAGAAAGTACGACCCTGACTATATTCAATCATCTCTTTACTTATCTCGATTATGTGTTTTAAATAATCAACATGATTTGGATCAACAGGAATCGAAGGCATATACAAGAGGCTTTGTTTTTCAAAATCAAATGGGCTTGGCCAAACTACATTTTGAGCATTGCTGATTCCTAATTGACTACTAAAGTTTTTAAGCTTTCCTGCAACTGTTAAAGTAGCAGAAGTGAACACCCAAGCTTGTCGTTTTTGATCAATCCATTTATGAAAGTAGTCACTTATATTATGTGGGGTCGCATGTAGTGTAATGCTTGCAGAGCGAATATCTGCCCATAAAACCAAAAGGTCATTTTCATGTTCTTGGTTAAATAACCGTAGTATATTTAATATACCAATAGAGCGTGTATGGCACTGTTCTAGGCCTTTTCCTCTTTCAGCAGCCTGTGCTAATTGTTCTGACAGATCTTCTATACATTCCAATAAGCTTGCTAATTTGTTCTCAACTCCCATTTTTTCGAGCAAAGACCTCCATGGTAACCGTTGTTCCTTTTCACCCAGGCTCAGCCTGAAAGCTCTTAAACAAGCTTCAGTTTTATCGGCATGGTCTTGTAAAGATGCCATATCTGCTGCGTCTTTAACCATTTCCCTAATTGTATCTCGGCACAACTCTTGAATTTGGTGGCTACTAATTCGGTCCCCTAAAAATTGAGTAGCTATGTCAGGTAACTGGTGGGCCTCATCAATGATATACCCATCTGCACTCGGTAAAACTTCACCTTGACCGGATGACTTCAACGACATATCTGACATTAATAAATGGTGATTCACAACCAATATATCTGCTTCTTGTGCAGTTTTCCTCGCTTCATTTATGAAGCATTCTGTATTATTTGGGCATGACTGTCCTAGACAGTTATCAATCGTCGAGGTGACTTTGGGCCATAAGCTCATCCCATCTTCAAGTATATCTTCCTCGCTTAAATCTCCTGTTCGCGTCTGCCCTGACCAGACTTGTAACTCATAGAGAGTGTCGGAGTACTGAGCTTGTAATGGATCATGTTGTGCCAAATCTAACCGGTAGTGACAAAGATAGTTACTCCGACCTTTTAACAAAGCAGCTTGGAAAGGTACGGCTAATGCTTTCCGTAATGTTGGTAAGTCACGACTAAATAATTGGTCTTGTAAATTCTTGGTACCAGTTGAAATAATGATTTTCTGACCCGATAAAATTGCCGGAACGAGATAAGCAAAAGTTTTTCCTGTCCCCGTTCCTGCTTCCGCTATTAAAACTGTGCTATCTGAGAGGGTTTCAGCAATAGTATTTGCCATTTCTAGCTGCTGTGGTCTTGGAGCGTAGCCATCAATATGCTGGGATAACAACCCCCCATCACTAAAAACTTGTGCTATTTCTTCATGCATCTTTTATATCCATAAGGCGTTGATGACCATTTTCGATAGCGCCCAACAAATCAAGTTATTAATAAAATAACGGCCCAGATAGTATGCTATGCGGGCCGTTGCTCTTATGCTCTAAATAATTAAGTATTTACTTTGCTAATGCTCTCTCATAATATTTATGGACTAACTTATCTTGGTTCTCCAATAAGTAATCAATGCTGGGCTCATTATTCATTGCTTTTTCAAGTGCTTTCCGTGTTGCTTCACGATGAATGTTAAATAAAGCTTCATGATCTAAATCTTCAACAGTTATGATATCTGGGTGTAACCAAACAGAAACTATAATTCCTAGCTCATTAGCTCTTTCTTTTGGAATTGTCCCGTTACGAACAGCATCTAGTACACCATTAGCGATGGCGCCTTGAACTGTACCCAATAAAATAGTTGTATATGCATTACTTTTTACTGTGACTTTACTGACCATTAAAGTAGCAGGACGAACCATGACATCAGTGTTCATTAATGCTAGTACTCGTGAATGACCTTTAACTTGATCTCCCATCAAATTAGCAAATGCACTGCCGAATGGTCCATCTAACTCACCGATGAGGACTTCAGGTTCAGCAGCAGTAAATGGTGGGCCACCTGCTAACAAACATTCACCAGCACGCATTACAATTTTTTCACTCATAGGTTTACTCCAGTAATAATTAATAAAACAATCAAGTTCTTTACTCGTTATGAACAAAACAACTTGGATAATATGCCAATTATCCTTGTCTACTTAACTTGTCGCAAGTAACATTACTTTGTAGGCAGATTAAACATCGTTAAGATCATCAATACATTTGTAAATTTGAGTAGCATAATGTCAGAAATAGATACTCCTTATGTCAGGACTGGCGGCGCAGTGGCCGCTCGACATTTAACAAAGACGTTTCACTAAATCATGTCTGAAAGGATACAGACACAACTTATTAGAGACATACCCCCACAAGATATTGCGGAAAGTGAAGAGAAGTTTTATTTGTTTTTAACTGGTTGGTTGAGAACTCCATCACTGTATACTGACAAGCATGGTCATCCTAAATTGCGAAAACGTTACTTACCTTTTTCAATTGGTATAGAAGAAGGCGCTCAATGGCTATATTGTATGGCGCAAGCTTTATCTAAAATGGATCTCGATTTAGTGCTTGCTGAACAATTGATGGCATCATTTTCCCAAACTGCTGACTTTATGCGAAATAGAGTAGATGTTACAACTAAAAACCCTAAGGCTTCATAATGAATATTGGTGCACTTATTATCGGTGATGAATTATTGTCAGGTAAACGCCAGGATCAACACTTCAATCATTTACAATCTGTTTTAGCCGAGCGAGGCCTTGAGTTAAGCTGGACTATTATAGTGGGAGATGAACAAGAACAATTAGAACGTTTTCTAGCTTTTAGTTTGGCTACTGATGATCTGGTCTTCAGTTTTGGTGGGATAGGTGCAACACCAGATGATAGAACAAGACAAGCCGTAGCTAAAGTAAATGATGTTGATTTATACCCCCATCCGGAAGCCGTATCCGAAATTGAAAATCAGTTTGGTGAACATGCCTATCCAAACCGTATCTTAATGGGATATTTGCCTTTCGGTAGTCGTATTATTCCTAACACCATTAATCGAGTTCCTGGGTTTTCATTTAGCAACCATCACTTTATGCCTGGTTTTCCAGAAATGTCTTGGCCAATGATTCAGTGGGTACTAGACAATCATTATCCGAACTTGAAAGATACAGCACCACAAGACGAACAGATTATATATGTTCTTAATGGCAGAGAATCCGACCTGCTCCCCGTCATGACCAAAATAGACAAAGATTACCCATTATTACGGCTTTCTAGTTTGCCTCATCTCGGTAAAACTCCACATATTGAGTTTAGCCTTCGTGGCGATACCGATCAGATAGCACAAGCTATGTCTTTGTTGAAAACCGCCATCAATAAAAACAATCTTTCCTGGTCCAATCATCTAGATAAAAAGTAAAACCACACTGGTAAAGTGATCAGACTAAATAAAGTAGTGACTGTCACAGCAGCCGCATAAAGCTCTGTATCAAGATGATATCGTTCACTGATTACAATACCAAAAATCATAGTAGGCATTGCAGCCACGATAACGACTTGATTGATTAAAATAATTTCCAACCCAATAGAATGACTTAAGCCTAGTACCACCAAAGGGACAATAAGTAGAGATGTAGCAATAATGGGGAGTAGCAAGGCAATGAAACGAATGTGTATGCTTTTCCATTGAATACTCATACCTAAAACGATTAGCATTAAAGGTACTACAGCTCCAGAAAGTGTCGACAGCCCATTGTGAATAAAACTGGGTTGCTCTAGCCCACCAAGATTAAAAGTAACCCCTAAAGCTACAGCCCAGAGTGGCGCGACTTTAACTAATTCTTTAATAGGATGAACATCAGTTTTATTATCACCATAATAACGGGCAATTAACATACCGACGGATAATAAAATTGGAGTACAGGCGAACAAATCATATTGCAATACCGTTGCTCTTGCGCTAGGGCCAATCACTTGCTCTAATACGGGTAGACCTAAGTAAGTAGCATTAGGAAAAGATGAGGCCAATAACAAAACACCTCTCTGTTCATTGCTACAATTTAGTCCCTTTAAAACAAACCAAGTAACTAGTAATCCACTTAAAACACCACAGGCCGCTAGGAAAGAAATAAATAATGAAGATTGATTTAGGGGTGCATCCCAAATAACATTCAAAACCATAGCAGGTAAGAAGATATAAAAGACAATATCAGTTAGTGCTCGCCGATGAGCTAATGGCGAAATATGCGAAGGCGCATAATATTTCCATAAACTACCGCAGGCAATAAGCAGCGACATTTGAATGAGGGCGGTTAGCATCTACAAAAAACCAGTTTGATAATGATGCTAGGTCCTAACAAGAGCCTAGCTAAAAAGTGTAACTCGATGTTATTCAGAAAATAAATTAACATTGTTGTAGTATCGTTTTAATATTTCACAACACTTCTCGCTTGACCATACTACGATCCATAAATTTACCAGCAATACTTTCATGTACTGACAACAAGGCCGGAATAACCAATAAAACTAAAACTGTCGCAAACATTAATCCAAAGGATATGGAAACTGCCATTGGTATCAAAAATTGGGCTTGGCGTGATGTTTCAAATAACAAAGGTGTTAAACCACCAATAGTAGTCATAGAAGTTAATAATACCGCCCTTAAGCGATGAGTGGCAGCAGTAATAATGGCCTCTGTTGTTTCGATGCCCTTTTCGCGTTGCTGTTTAAAAAATGTTACTAGAATTATCGAATCATTAACGACAATACCTGACAAGCCAAAAATACCAAATAAAGATAAAATTGTTAAATCAATACCCATCAACGCATGGCCGAATAAAGCACCTATTAATCCAAATGGAATCGCGGCCATAACTACTAATGGCCAACCGTAGGATGAAAAAACCCATGTTAGAATCAAATAAATTAAAACAAATGCTAACACTAAGCCTTGTTTCATTTCACTAATTGTCTCAGCCTGATCTTCTGCACGACCCTCGAAGCCTCCATTTACACCATAACGTTGTGATAGTTCTGGCAATAAATTCTTCTTGAAGTCTGCAATAATTTCATTGGCGTTATTTAACTCCGGATCAACATTTGCAGTAATATGAATCGCTAA
Source organism: uncultured Gammaproteobacteria bacterium (assembly GCA_905181885.1). GTDB lineage: Bacteria > Pseudomonadota > Gammaproteobacteria > Nitrosococcales > Methylophagaceae. The sequence goes on along the minus strand of CAJIZI010000003.1, from coordinate 120,638 downwards.
TTGGCTATCAGTATGCCGTAATACATCAAAACCTCGGCGAGCTTCAAACTCAACAACAGATGACAACGGGACACTTCCACCTTGTGGTAATCGAATCATAAAGCTTTCTAACGAGCCTAGTGTATTTCGCTCCCTATCCGGTAACATGACACGGACTTCAACCTCATCATCACCATCTTGGAAAATTTGCACTAACCGTCCGTCAAAAGCAGCGCGTAATTGTCTCCCAACATTATTAACTGTTAGACCTAAGACCTCACCCTGCCCTTTAACTTTATAAATTAATTGTTCTTGCCCGTAAGGCATGTCATCTTCGATAGCATTTATGCCGGGTAGTTGCTTTAATGCCTCGGCCACATCCTGTCCAGCTTGTTTTAAAATATCAGCTGAAGCACCGGTTAAACGTATATCTAAATCAGAACCCGGTGGGCCTGTTCGTGACTCAGAAATAGTAAAGGTTTCTATTCCTGCTGGTAATACAGTACGCTGCTTCCACTCTCGCATAAACTCTTTATTTCGCACATCACGTAGATCAGGTGATATCATTTCTACTTGAATAGAACCGTATCGTTCTGCCGTTTGATTTGAAGCCCCACCCGAAGTACTTGCACTACCTAAGCGTGTCACGTCTAAAACAATGAGTTCGCCCCCCAATGCGTCTTCAGTTTCATCCAGTGAACGATTTAGATCCTTTAAGAAATCAGCGACAACATCAGAGGGTGTTCCTGCTGTAAAACGTGCATTAGCGTATATTTTTGGACCTTCTGGTGAGGGAAAGAACGTGAAGGAAATACGACCACCAACCAATAGGCCAATACAAATAATTAATAAGCCCAAAGTTGCTGCAATAGTCGTACCCCTATACTCCACTGCTTTAGTAACTAAGGGTCGAAAATAATCATCCCTCAATGTGCTAAATTTACTATCTAGTAGTTGACGTCGGGGCGATGGTTTTTGGTGGTGAATCTTATGAAAAGCTTGGCGTAAATGTCCTGGAAGAATCAAAAAGCTCTCAAATAAAGAAGCTATAATTACACAGACAACAACAAAGGGAATATCAAATAAAATATTTCCAATAGTACCGCCGATGAGCATCAAGGGTAAAAAAGAGGAAATTGTTGTTAAAGAAGAAGCAATTACAGGAGCTAACATACGTCTTGCTCCCCCTTCTGCAGCCATCAAAGGCTTTTCTCCTAACTGATAATGGGCAAGCGCATCTTCACCAACTACAATGGCATCATCAACAATAATACCCAATGCCATAATTAAACCAAACAGGCTGATCATATTAATTGACCCGCCGAATAGGTACATTATGAATAAGGTGGCCATAAAAGAAATAGGGATCCCTACTGCAACCCAAATTGCGACCCTGCCATGCAAAAATAAAAACAATATCCCGATAACTAATATTAAGCCACCAAGACCATTGGTGAGTAGCAAGTTCATTCTTTCAGCAATTAGTTTCCAACTCGCATCATATACTTCTAATGTCACCCCTTTTGGTAGGTTTGGTGTTGTTGCGGTGACCCAGTCCTCTAGGATCTTTGCAGACTCAAGAGAGTCTGCACTTTCTGTTCTTTGTAAGCGTATTTCAACAGCAGGTTTATTTTTATAAAGTAAACTAACTTGGTTACTCATTGGTCTTCGTTCAATATCTGCCACATCATCAAGCAGTACTAAACGACCAGAATAATCTATTTTCAGAGGTAATTGAGAAAATGCATCAGCATCACGGCGCTGGTCAAGGCTTCGTAATGTTCGCGCGGTATCGGCATTACCAACTTCACCAGCAGGCAAATCCCTACTCAATTCAGAAATCCGATCGCCGATATCATTTAGGTCTAGGCCAAGTGACTCGAGCTTTTGAGTAGACAATTGAATAGCCATCTCTTCTTCGGGTAAACCCGTAACAGAGACACGAGAAATGCCACGGTTTAATAATTGCTGTTCTGCCTCATGAATAAAGTATCGAAGTTCCTCTAAATCGCCTTCAGTGGTAATTAGTAAGCGTGCGATAGGTTCATAACGAGTAACCAAGCTGACCTTGGGTATTTCTGCATCGCTAGGTAAGTTTCGTAATTGGGAAATCTGCTCTTTAACCTGATCTAAAGCAGCACCCATCTCAGTGCCCTCTTCAAACTTAAGGCTGACAACAGAACTACCAGAAGATGAGGTAGAGGTCATTTTTTTCACATAATCAATAGTTCGCAACTCTTGTTCTATACGAGAAGAAATTGCCTCTTCAATATCCTCAGAACTGGCACCACGCCATTCAACTTGAACTGTAATTCTATCCAAGATAAAGTTTGGGAAAAACTGAGTATTTAACTTGGTCAGTGAGGCTAGACCAGCCAATAACAGCATCAACATTAATAAGTTAGCTGCAACTTTATGTTGAGCAAATAAGCCAATAAAATCAGACTTATGCTTAATCATTTAGCGCCTTTACACGTAATCCGGTGATAGCATTAGGCAGTTGTGTTACCACTACTTCATCGTTTTCACGTAAAACTTCACTTCGTATTAACAGCTGAGTTTGGCCATTACTATCTTGAAATTCACCAACACGAGAGATTTTGACAGATTCTAAATACCCATTTTTAATACGATAAACACGATTTAGCCCATACAAAGCATTAAAGGGAACAACAATTACATTCTTTTGTGCTTCTAATGATAAAGACAATTCTAAAAATGTACCTAGAGCTAATGTATGGTTATCCCCGGCTAAGCTAAATAAACCATCAATACCCCCACTATCCTGTCGTGTTTCTCCTGACAAGCGTGTTAATTCAAATAATAATAAGTTTCCATCAAGCACAGCCTTTGCTTTAGCAGCCTGCCCCTGCCTCAAACCATTACGAACCTGTTTAAGATGTCGGCCTGGAATTTGCGCTCTAACTTCTAGTTCGTCAAGATCATATACTGATAACAAACTGTCACCGACACGCACCCTATCGCCGATAGAAACATTCAAATTAGCTATGCGTCCATTAAAAGGAGACCTTATAACAGTTCGGCCCACGTCCAGCTTGGCTTGTTGTAACATTGCTCCAGCACCTGATTGGCGAGCTTTTAAGCCCTCTAGACGTGTAGTATGTTCATCAACATCATATTGTAAACGTTTTAATGTTACGAGCTGGCGTTGTTGATTAGCTACTGCCTCATCTAAAGATGAACGAGTTACTAAGCGCGCTTCATCTAATTTTTTTGCTCTGGTCACTACTTTTTCAGTGAGTGTTAAGAGCAATTTCTCATTAGACAATAAACTTTTATCACGCTTATATCGTGACTCTTCACTGGAAATAAGTGCATTGACCTCAGCTAAATCAGCTTCACGTTGATTTAGTAATAAATCCGCATCGCTGCTATCTAGAGTTAGCAACACGTCACCTTTGGAGACACTAGCTCCCTCAAGGACATTAATTTTTGTTAGATCAGCGGAGATTGCTGCATTTAATGAAGCCCTGCGAGGTGTTTCAACACGTCCATATACGGTAACTTCCGGAGATATCTGTTCAAATTTTACGGGTATAGTTTTTACACGCCAAATTTTTTCTGGGCGCTCAAGTGTTATTTTTTCAGGTTTCGAGAAACTCAGCATCATAAAAACTGCTATCGCAACAGATAGAATACCAAAGGGCAGTAGCAAACGTTTCAACAACTTTTATCTCCTAACATTACAGCAGATCAATATAATAAATTCTACTGCAAATAACAGCTTACGGTTTAATTATTACCTAAAACATAGTCACAGGTTCATATAGAACGCATCAATATATGAATATAACCAACATTGTTTATCTTTAATAATTTTCACAATGCTTCTAACTTAAGCTTTGGACACTATAGCAACGCGGACAGCATCAAGCACGAGTTGTGCCGATGATAATGACTCTACAAGCGATGCATGCGTGACACTAAAGTGCTCGAGTTCTTCAGGCCTAATAGCTTTATTTACTCTAGATAACTTCTTTAACCTTTCATGTTCCGGAATAATGGACTCGTTCATGCTGGCAAGCGCATCAGTAATTATTGTTTCTTGTTGCTTCCCAGCTAATGCTATTGCATGTGATACAAGTTTTGTGATGATCGGACGAGCTTGTTTCACTAATGCTTGTTTAGTGATTTTTGGTATGCGTCCCACACATTGATTAAATGTCTCCTCGTTCAATATTGTGTTGAGATCATGACCCTCAGTATCAGCAACAACACGAATATACGATGTCGATATGTAACGTCCTACTTGCAAAACTTTAGGAGCCGGCACGCTAATTTTGAAAATAGCTTCAAGCAATAAACTTCCCTCATCAAGCTCTCCAAAGTCGAGTGTACAGAATGCGGTGTTACCAAGATTACTGCTTGTTATCATATCAAGACAGCCGATGACCATCGGATGTTCCCAAGTTAAAAAGGCCATGTCTTCTCTATACAGGCCACGGTGTCGTTTATAAGTGGCTGTTATCCCCTCTTCAGGCAAGCTTGGGAAATGGTGGTCAAGCATTTCAACACCGGGTCTTAAAATGACGCTATCAGTGCTATGCACTTCTTGTTCTATTCCGTATTCATCAAAGATCTTATCCATAAAGGATGCCAGCTCGTTGCTTTGGCTCTCACTTTCTAAGTCTGCTATCAATTCATTAGCAACGGGGTGTTGGCAAGAATTTAATTCTAATAAGCGATTACGACCGTTTTCAAGAGTAACTCTTGCTAACTCTGCCAATTGAGCTGTTTTAATAATCAAAACCGATGATAACTCATCGTTAGTAGGATCTCTCAAACAGATCTCCAGATCTTTCTCAACTTGATTGTATATAGTTCCACCTGCTGAAAAAACACGTTCAAAAGAATTTATACCTTCGTGAAACCAGCGTAATAAAACAGCCTGAGCTGAATTCTTATAATAGGGAACATGAATATTTACATCTTGTTGTTGACCAATTCTATCTAACCGGCCTATACGCTGTTCTAGTAAGTCAGGATTTAACGGTAAGTCAAATAGCACCAATTGATGTGAAAACTGGAAATTACGACCTTCACTACCAATTTCAGAGCAGATAAGGACTTGAGCGCCCTCTTCTTCGTCAGCAAAATATGCGGCAGCTCGATCACGATTGATTAGTGATAAGCCCTCGTGAAATACTGCACTACGTTTACCATGCTGCATACGTATGTACTGCTCTAAATCTTGAGCTGTTGAAGATTCAGCACAAATTACTAACACTTTCTCTTGTCTATTATCGGTTAACCAACTCACGAGCCAAGCAACACGACTGTCTGATTCGAACCAGTTATCACCTAATAACCTTTCAGGCTGTAGTAAAGATAATAAATTATCATTACTAGCTTCAATATCAGTCTTTACTGTTTCACTTAATGCATGTGTATGCAAAAGTCTTGAAGGAAAACCGCTTACAACTTCACGTGTATTCCTAAATAAAAGACGACCAGTACCATGCAGGTCCAATAAAGTATGAACTACACGATCTCTTTCCTCTTTAAATTGATCTGTTTCTATCAAAGAAGATAAGGCTTTTGTACCAAGATAATTTGTTATATCTTTTGTAACCCCGGTCATATCAGAAGCAGAATTAAAGTTTAATAGTGATGTCACTAATTCACTAACTGGCTGATAAGCTTTTTCCTGACGTCGAAACTCAGCTAGATCATAATAGCGTTCAGGATCCAATAAACGTAATCGTGCAAAATGACTTTCAACACCTAATTGTTCAGGCGTTGCTGTCAATAATAATAAACCAGCAACTTCAGCTGCTAAACCTTCAATACAAAGATATTCTGCACTAGTATCTTTCTCCGACCATTGTAAATGATGCGCTTCATCGACAATCATTAGATCCCACTTAGAAGCACAAGCTTGCTTATAAATATCAGGGCTATCTACTAACATTGATAAGTGGCACAACACCAACTGTTCAGTGTCAAAAGGATTACCTTCATTAGCTTCAGTTATTGCATCAAAACGTTCATGATCCATAATTGAAAAGTGCAAATTAAATCGACGTAATAATTCTATCAACCACTGATGCACCAGACTATCAGGGACAATGATAAATATTCTTTCTGCTCTACCAGTCAGTAATTGATGATGGGCAATCAAGCCTGCCTCAATAGTTTTCCCCAAGCCCACTTCATCTGCTAATAAAACTCGTGGAGCATGGCGCTGTGCGACTTGATGGGCAATATAAATTTGATGTGGTAATAACTGTACTCGTGGTCCCATTAAGCCAAAAACTGAAGATTGCGCTAAACGATGTTGATGCGATAGAGCTTCTGTCCGTAGCTCAAATTGACGGTTTTTATCGATCTGGCCAGCGAATAAACGATCTTGGGGTTTACTAAATTGAACTCTACTACTTAAATCAAGTTCATGAATACTGACCTCTTGTCCCTCTTCATCTTTTCCATGATAGATAATGCAACTATTTAATTCGTGCTGTGCAGTAATAGTGAATTTCAGTGCTTCCTCAGTACTAACCGTGTCGCCTATGGGGTAGATAACACGACTTAATGGCGCATTGTCTGCAGCATAAGTTCGTTCTTCCTCGGCAGCTGGAAAACTAATGAGCACTCTTCTACCCAACTCTTCTTTAACAATACCAAGTCCTAACTCTGCCTCACTGTTACTAATCCAGCGCTGCCCGATTGAAAATGTTGACTCTGACAAATGACTACCTCGAATCTTAACTAACTTTACGAGCGCGTATAGACCGCCCTTTTACTTTACCTTCCGACAAATAATTCATCGCTTGTCTCAAAGCTGACCGTTCGATAGCGACATAACTCGACATATCGAAAATATCAATTTTTCCTATTTGACTTCCTATCAACCCAGCCTCACCCGTCAATGCACCTAGAATATCACCTGGCCTCAATTTATCTTTACGGCCAGAATCCAGTTGAACAGTGACCATTTTAGGTTGCAACTTGAAACTCAAATCACGATCTAATGACTCGGGCACGTCAATAATACTAGGCTTCTTTTGATAGCTAGCAATAGCTTTAACTCTAATCTGTTCAGCTTCTGTAAATAAGCTAAGTGCAATGCCCTTTTCACCAGCACGCCCAGTACGACCGATCCTATGCACATAGGTATCCGGATCACGTGGTAGCTCATAATTAATTACTGCTTGTAGTAATTTAATATCTAGACCACGAGATGCCACATCAGTAGCTACTAATACTGAACAGCTATTATTAGCGAATCTAACCAAAACTTGATCGCGTTCACGCTGTTCTAAATCACCATGAATGGCGAGGGCTTCGATGTCATGATCACGTAACCACACAGCAACTTCATCACATTGTTTCTTGGTATGACAAAAGACAACCGTTGACTCAGGCTTATAATGTTCAAATAAGGCTAATAAACTATCATTACGCTCATGTTTTTTGACCTCATAAAATAACTGTTCAATAACACTGGGCTGGTGACCAGACTCTACCGTAACCATTAGCGGTTTTTTTTGAAAACGGCGACTTATTTGTTGGATCGTATCAGGGTATGTAGCAGAGAATAATAAGGTCTGTCGTGATGATGGCGTTTGATCAATAATGTCCTGCATCACATCAATAAACCCCATGTCCAACATCCGATCAGCTTCATCTAATACTAGAGTTGTTAAGCCATCTAACTTTAATGTCGATTTACGAAGATGATCTTGGATCCTACCCGGTGTGCCAACAACAATGTGTGCACCATGCGCTAAGGATCCAACTTGAGGCCCAAAAGGCTTTCCCCCACACAAAAGAACTAACTTAATGTTAGAGGTTGCTCGTGCTAAACGGCGAATTTCTTTACCAACTTGATCTGCTAATTCACGTGTTGGGCAAAGTACTAAAACCTGTACACCAAAGAAACGAGGGTTAAGCTTATTCAAAAGTCCCAAACCAAAGGCTGCCGTCTTACCACTGCCGGTCTTGGCTTTGGCAATAACATCTTTCCCTTGAAGAATGGCAGGTAAACTCTGCGCTTGAATAGGCGTCATGCTGTGATAACCCAACGAGGTTAAATTAGCGAGTTGGGCTTTAGAAAGTGAAAGGGAAGAAAATAAGGCTTGTGCCATGAAGAAAAGTCGCGGTAGAAAAAGCCATGATCATAGCAGAGCAGGCAGTTTAATAATGAAAAAAATAAACTGTCTAACTCTCAATTGATAATAATGAAAAAACTTTAACGTTAAGGTGTTTATTCCTTTGAGCTTCGTTATTGCTACAGAGGCAGACCAGTATCCTTCCACTCTTTGAGCCCACCTTTAAATATATAAACTTCTGTAACACCTGCGTTGTTTAAATATTCAATAACTGGCATAGGAATCAGTCCTTTCATGGGAATCAAAATAACAGGTTTTGTTTTATCGTCAAGTTCCCCAACCGAACCATCAATAAAAGTTATTCCTGGCATATTCACTGCACCAGGAATATGCCCTTTTTCAAAGGTTGTTTTTTCAGCAAGATCAATCATGGTTACCTGATTCTCTTCGATAAGCTTGACCACTTGGTCAGCCTTGATCTCGATTGCATCGCCACCAAAAGTTTTAGCCATTTTTTTAAAAGATAAAAACATAACTAAACCAAGTAAAAGTAGCCCTAACCACCAGTAGTTAATCAATAACTGAGAAATATTTTCCATATCGTACCTTCAAATATTTGTTTTAAAAAATTATCACAGACATCATGTTACAGGATGCTATGACTTAATGAGCCCTTTTCTTTAGGGAGAATAAAAAACAGTAAGAATACTCAGTTATTTGTAGAACTTCATCAACTTAAAATCCCATAGCCGCAATACTTTCGAGGGCCAACTTGATCAATAAACCTCATATTCAATAGTAAGGTATTAAATTTCTTCTTAAGCTTATAAAATGATTATTATGAATAATGAGCAGCAGATACCAAAAGATCATCAATTAGCAGAATTTGAAATAAAGAAATCACGTTTTATTGGCGCTATATACCCCTGCAACAGTCAAAAACAAGCTCTTCAACAGTTAAATAAATTAGCACAGCATCATCCTAATGCTAATCATTTAGCTTTTGCTTGGCGTACTCGTCTGCCGGATGGTTTTATTAGTGAGCGCTGTCATGATGCCGGAGAGCCCTCAGGCACAGCAGGTAGACCCATTCTGGCTCCCCTTCAGGGTCAGAATATAATCAATGTAGTGGTCGGTGTCATACGCTATTTTGGTGGGGTAAAACTTGGTACAGGTGGCTTAACTCGTGCGTATGGAAATGCAGCTAAGATGACAATTGACGCTGCCCAATTAGTTCCTTGGGTTGAGATGACAGAGATCGAAATGGTGATTGAATACAGTGACCTTCAAAGTTTGGAATATCAACTCAATAAATGTGAGGGACAGATCATAGAACAAAAATTTGGTGATAAGGTTAAAGTATGTGTTTTATTACCATTATCAGAAAAAAAACAATTGAAGCAGCTGTTTGTACATTATTAAATAATGTGACAAAAGCCTACTTTATTTACCGTTGCAGGAAAGTATCTTAAAAGAAGAAGAGATCATCTTAGCCCTGAGTTGATTTTAGATTAAATTTATCAGTTACAGTTACTTAAATTGTTAAGTTAAAGTAGTATTGTTATAAAGTTAGCTGGCTTGTTATCAATCCTATTAAGCCTCCAAAAACTCCTCCCCAGACGACTAACCAACCTAAATGTTCGCGGATCATAGTTTGTATGATCTGTTTCACCATCTGTGGAGTTAGTTCTTCAAGTCTTGTTGTTACTATCTGTTCTACATGAGAAAAAATAACTTGCCTGTCACTCGACTCACTTAACTTTACCTTTACTGTCCTCTGAAATGAAGGGCTATGGGCTATTTCTTTCAATGCTACTTTCATTTTAAGAGTGAAAGGGTCTTTAAGGGGTCTAATGGCTGCTTCACCACCCACCATTAAAAGCATATTTCCTAAAGAGGAGTCCATAATCGCCGCAATTAAGCCCTCAAATGCTGGACTTAGATCAGTCTTGTCAATAGTCTCACTAAAGTCTAGCAAGTGTTGCTCATTTTCCGTCATGATCTGACTAAAGAAACGGTCTAAAGTCGTTTGATTAAAAAACTCTTCCATAACTAGACTGTAAAGCCCGCTCTTAAATTCTTCAAAACGAGCACTAATTACGCCTGACCCATACAAACCGGGGACTTTTTCAAACAGCATATGGATTGCCAACCAATTAGTCATTCCACCCGCTAGCGCAAATTGCCCAGAAGTTAATAGTATGTTTTTTAATTCTCCTTCTACTATTGTTCCCGCCAATATTAAGCTTGTTGCAATAGCATTAGTGAGAAGGCTTTTATTCACTCGTCCACTTAGTTAACGTTTGAATAATCGACTTAGCTTGATCTTTACTAGAAATATTAAATTTCGAACGTTGGCTGTATTCCCCATTGCGTTTCTGATAACGGCGAATAGTGTATTTTTCTGGACCGAAATCACCAGTTTTACGGTCGAGATCCTGATACCTATACATTAAGGTCGCCCATGCACCTTTGGTCAGTACGACTTTATCTAATTCTTTTACCGTCATTTCTTCACCTTCAAGATATTCTACGGTTAATTCATCTACTGTTTCTGCCATGATAAATCCTTAATATTAAATTGAATGAGTATAAAACTGTGTCATTACCAAGCTAAGTTGATAGGCATCTTTGCTGCCAGCTAGTTCTCGAATGGAGTGCATTGCATAACTGGGTAAGCCGATATCAAGTGTTCGAACACCAATCCCCCCAGCTATGATTGGGCCAATTGTGCTTCCACAGGCCATGTCACTTCGTACGACAAAGTCCTGTACAGGAACGTTAACCTGGCTGCATAACAGACGAAATGTAGCGCTAGTTTCGCTATTTGTTGCATAGCGCTGATTGGCATTGCTCTTAATAACAGGACCTTGATTGAGTCTTGGCCCATGTTCAGCATCGTGTTTGTCAGCGAAGTTAGGATGAATAGCATGGGCATTATCAACAGAAATCATAAGTGATTGTTCAACAGTTCTAAAATAATGTTCATTGTCCTTACATAAACGCAAAAGGACTGATTCTAGAAAAGAGCCTTGGGCTCCCGATGTTGATTGACTACCTACCTCTTCATGATCACTGCAAACTAATAAATTAGCTTGTTCAATGTTACTGTTTACTATTGATTCTAAACCGACAAAACAGCTCAACAAATTATCTAATCGTGCGCTACTTATAAAATCATCATCAAATCCTATTATCGCAGCTCCTTGGGTGTCATATAGACTAATCTCGTAATCCAATACGCTAGCAACATCTATGGTTGCTGTTTGTTTTAATAGTTCTTTTTTTAGTAGGTCTCTGAAGTCGATTTGTGAGGTCTCGAGCGCATGCATTAAGATCGGTGGTAGATGATTCTGTGCGTTGATTGTTTTATTTTTATTCGCTTCCCTATCTAAATGAATCGCTAAGCTAGGAATCGATGCAATAGCCTTTTTAAAGTCGACCAAGGCATGTTGTAAAACCTCTTTACTATCTAGGTAACTAACCCGTCCAGCCATTGAAAGGTCACGATCAAACCAAGGATTCAACAAGGCTCCCCCATAGACTTCAACTCCAAGTTGCAGTAAACCTTGCGTAAATTTTTCAGGTTGAGGCTTCACTTTTAAACAAGGGCTGTCAGTATGAGCCCCCATCATTTTAAAGCCCGTCTCAGCTAAGTCTTTTTTGGGTAAAGTAAAAGCGATCAAGGATGAATCATTCCTTGTTACAAAATAACGACCGGGTTTTAGAGCACGCCAACTCTCGCTTTCATCCAAGCGTTTAAATCCAGTTTCTTCAAGTCTAGCACTCATGGCTGATACTACGTGAAATGGTGTCGGTGAAGCATCTAGGAAGTCACACAAGGCCGCATTAAAAATGGTGGTTTTATCTGTATCAGTCATCATAGTGTTAAGTGATTGGCTATTTAAAAGCCTAATGATACCGAAATTAAGTCAGCAATTTTTATTTTATTCATCGGTGTCGATTACTTTCTGCGCCGGATAGTACGTGCCAGCCCACCATGCATTCGACAACGATCGGCTAAACATCCCCTATCCCACCCTTCCGGTGGCCGGATTGCAACCGAGTTTTTACAGCGCTTTCCATTGTTTAATGAAGCCCCACAATCAGGCCTATAACGTTTTGCTTTTTCCCAACCCTCTAAAACTTGTGTGGCTCTACGAATTATTTTAGCTTGTTTTGGACTGGGAGAAGTAGCTTCATAGGGTGTTCTTTTTTGGTCACTATTACGCCACCAATAACGCACAACAGGGAGTGGTAGACCAAACCTTCGTGCTAAATCGTCAGGTTTACGAAAGACTTCTAACTTCAACAAAGACAACGCTGCTTTTTCTAAACTAGCTGTAAAAATTTTACTTTCTTCAGGCTTCATCTACAGCGACTTTTAGGGCATCACGCAATAAAATAATTTCATCGCTTAAGTCAGTAATGTCGGATAAAGGTTTAGCAATATCTTTAACAGAAACCCCAGCCTTGACCACACTCTCTGAATTTCCAGTAATTAAGGGGTGCCATAATGGTAAGTCTTCACCTTCTGCTAACAAGCGATATGCGCAAGTTGATGGCAACCAATCAAAATATTGTGCTTCTTTTACACTCAGTTGTACACAATTAGGAACCTGTTTTTGCCTGTTGTCATAATCTAAACAACGACACGCATCAATATCTAAGAGCTCGCATGCCCCGCGAGTGTAGTAAATATCACCATTATCGACGTCCTCTAGCTTATGCAAACAACATCGACCACAGCCATCACATAGACTTTCCCACTCATTATGATCCATTTGGCTTAGACGTTTCTGTTTCCAGAATGGATTAGATGTTTTATCCTGTTTAGTCATGACGATATCATCAGATTTATCAAAAATTGTATTACCTTTTATCGATCAATTTAAGGGCCAGAAGCAGCTTATTGTCGGAGAAATAGCTAAGGCGGTATGTCAAAGCTTGCAAGATAACAGATCTGAGACATTGACGACACCGTTTTCACTCAGCCAGTTTGATACATTGCCATCTAGTTTGGACGTGGCAATTATTAGCGACATCGTTGAAAATTTGCCACAACAACAGGCTATTCAATGGTTAAGTAGACTGCGTAACCAATATTCACCCCACATTCTAATCATTGTTGATGAGCTTAAAAGTACAGAGCAGGGCTGGGAGTTAACTGATTATTTAGCGCTTGGGCTAAAAAAGCGAGGCCATGTCGACGCCTACACCCTTTATACCTATGAAATAGAAAACTATCAATTTGCAAAAGATTGGCTCAATAGCCGTTATTGGGCTAACCCAGAAAATTTTAATAAATATCATTGGTAAACATTCTAATATCGACTAGGAGTGAACAATATTTTTTCTGACCCTAGATATAAAGCCATACAATCTGAATACTCGCCAAGCTAACACTACCCTTTGTTTTAGATACAATTGATTCATACGAGCTGATTATGATAACTGAAGAAAAAAAGAAACCATCACTGGACCTTCATAATCCAGATTTATATCTCAACAGGGATCTTAGTATTCTTGAGTTTAATTGGAGGGTTTTACAGCAGGCACTTGATCCATCCGTTCCTCTCTTAGAGAGGCTGAACTACCTTTGTATTTCCTGTACTAACTTAGATGAATTTTTTGAAGTTCGTGTAGCAGGGTTAATTCAACAAGTTGAAATTAGCGATCCGTATCTTGAAGCAGATCAGGTTCCTGCTTCCGAATCATTAAAAAACCTTTCTGTTAGAGCACATGAGTTAGTAGAAGAGCAGTATCATGTTTTAAATGAAGTCTTACTTCCAGCCTTGGCAGAAGCAGATATTAAAATTTTACCTCGCCTAGATTGGACAGACCAGCAGAAAGGTTGGCTTTACAACTATTTCCTTGATGAAATATCCCCTATTTTAAGTCCAATGGGCTTAGATTCTGCACACCCATTCCCTCGCATACTCAATAAAAGTTTAAACTTTATAATCTCTTTAGTCGGAAAGGATTCTTTTGGCCGAAACCGTAGCTCGGCGATTATACAAGCCCCTCGTTCACTAGCACGAGTGATCCCTTTGCCTGAGGAAGTATGCCCTAGTGGTAGTTATAATTTTGTCTTTTTATCATCTATTATTCATGCTTTTGCCGATGACTTATTCTATGGCATGCAAGTCAAAGGATTTTATCAGTTTCGGATTACTCGAAATAGTGATTTAGCTATCGATACTGAGGAAACTAGTGACCTACTAGTTGCGATTTCAGACGAACTAACACATCGTCATTACGGTGACGAAGTCAGACTTGAAATTGCTCATAATTGTCCATTGGAAATGGTTGAATTCTTGCGAAAACAATGTGGTATGGAGAAAGATAATATCTATCTGACCAACGGTCCTGTTAACTTGAGTCGTATTCAGGCGATTTATGCCTTAGTCAAACGCCCTGACTTAAAATTCAAACCTTTTACGCAAGGCCGTCCTGAAGAACTAGTTAGTAATACTGATATGTTTGCTGTGATCAGAAAACAAGATGTACTTTTACATCATCCATATCAATCTTTTTCACCTGTTGTTGATTTACTTAAACAGGCATCATCAGATACTTCTGTTCTCGCTATCAAACAAACCCTATATCGCACAGGCACGAAATCACCTATTGTAGATGCCTTAGTTGCTGCTGCCCGTGCAGGTAAAGAGGTAACTGTTGTTATCGAATTACGTGCAAGGTTTGACGAAGAAGCCAATGTTGCATTGGCTGCAAAATTACAACAAGCAGCGGTCCATGTTGTATATGGCGTTGTAGGCTATAAAACACATGCCAAAATGTTACTTATACTTCGCCGTGAAAAAAATAAATTGCGTCATTATGTCCACTTAGGAACAGGAAATTACCACCCGAGTACTTCGAGACTGTATACCGATTACGGCCTTATGAGTAATGACAAACAACTGGGTGAGGATGTTAGTAACCTCTTTGTACAATTGACTAGCGTCGGTAAAATCCCAAAGATGCATAAACTCTTGCATGCACCTTTTACACTGCATGATGGTTTATTGACTAGAATTGATAGAGAAATAACACATGCTCAAGCTGGCCATCAAGCCCATATAATTATCAAAGTAAATGCTATTGTTGAGCCTGAAATTATTCAGGCTTTTTATCGCGCATCAATGGCTGGAGTCAAAGTTGATCTTATTGTAAGAGGTATTTGTTCTCTTAAGCCTGGTATCGCCGGTATTTCTGAAAACATTCAAGTGAGAAGCATTATCGGTCGCTTCTTAGAGCACACCCGAGTCTTTTATTTTGCTAACAATGACAGTGTCGAAGTATGGGCTGCCAGCGCAGACTTAATGAAACGCAACCTATTACGACGGGTTGAAACCGCATTCCCTATTGAGCAGAAAAAACTTAAAAATACCCTTATTGAAGATCTCAACACTTATCTGACGGATAATAATCAAGCATGGATATTGTCAGCAAATGGACGGTATCACCGAATCGAAAAACCTGAACAGAGCGATCTAATATCAGCTCAAACCTTCTTATTATCTAAGCTGGCAAAAAAGTTTTAACCACTAGTTTTAATTATCCAGCAAGCATGGATCTTAGTATTACGTTTAAAGTCTGTTGGTAAGGTTTCATGACTAATATCAAACATAACAAGTGATTTTAGTAAACCTTTATCCATTTTAAAGTCACGGCGGTTCGTTGAAAAAACTAACTGCCCGCCCTTTTTCAATAATTTAACTGATGAGTTGATCAGCGTGACATGATCTCGCTGTATCTCAAAGACTCCCTCCATACGACTTGAGTTGGAAAAAGTGGGTGGGTCTAAAAAGATCAGGCCATAACGTTGTTTTTCTTCTTGTGCTGATTGTAGCCATTCCAAACAATTTGCCCGAATGAACTGATGCTGCTCACCTTTAAAACCATTTAAGGATAGGTTGTCCTGTGCCCATGATAAATAAGTGTTGGACATATCCACTGTCGTAGTGGAAACAGCTCCTCCCATCGCAGCATAAACAGTTGCAGAACCGGTATACGCAAATAGGATTAAGGAAGTTTTCACCTGCCGCGAGGCTAGCAATTTTTTGTCTAGTAATTCGATGATCGAGAAATAAACCTGTGTCGAGATAATCTGTTAAGTTAACCCAAAAATTTAAGCCGGATTCATTAACTTTTAATCTTTGCTTTTGAGAAGCTTGAGCTTCGTATTGCTTAGTACCTCGTTGTTTTTGACGGAGCTTCAACACAACTTGTGATGAGGGAATATTTAATATATTGGGAATTAAGTACATCACATCATTAAGCCGCTGTAATGCTTTGTCTGGATCAATATCTTTAGGTGGTGCATATTCTTGTACATGAATATACTCACCATAAATATCCACTGCAACAGCATAATCAGGGAGATCAGCATCATAAACTCGGTAGCAGTCAAACCCGTTTTTCTTGGCCCATTTTGCTAGGTGCTTTAAGTTCTTTTTAAAACGGTTAGCAAACATCTCACCCTGATCGGACAAAACATAGTTTGAGTCATTCTCAGGGGTAGCTGTTGCTATATCTCTCTCTGGCTCTTGTTTTTGAGACTGAGCTGAGAGTGCCCTGACTGCCCGGTAGTGCATTACTTGGCATGCGATTGGACCGTTATCAAAAGGTACTTTATCAAACAGTGTCAATCCCGTGAACTTACCTAAATCAGCATTATCCGTAATCAAAGTTGTTCGCCAAGCAGGTAATGACTCACTGGCAATATTACCGAGACTTTCATAGAGATGATGAAGTTCAGCTACATTACCCATCCTTTCACCGTATGGAGGGTTACATACGATTAATCCACTATTAGGTAATTGCTTAGATTGAGACGGCCATCCAAGCAAATCACGCTGTTCTACGACAATACGCTCTGCTAGACCTATTTCTGCAATATTATCTTGTGCTGCTTTAACAGCAGAGGCATCTGTATCTCCACCTCTGATAGGTGGTAGACGAGCTAAACCACTATGCCGACGTCTTTCTGCTTCTGCTTTAAGCTGTTTCCATACTCCCTTGTCGTGTTTTTTCCAGTATAGAAACCCAAAGTAATCTCGATGACTGCCTGGGGCTATATCAGCAGCTATCATTGCGGCTTCAATTAAGAACGTCCCAGAGCCACACATCGGATCTAATAAGCCCCAGCCTTGTTTTGAAAGTTGTTTCCAATCTGCGGTCATTAAGATAGCTGCAGCCAAATGTTCTTTCAAAGGTGCCACTGTTGAAGCTAGACGATAACCTCGTTTATGTAAACTTTCGCCAGCTAAATCAATACTCACTATTGCTTGGTTGTGTTTAACATAAACATTAACTCTCAAGTCCGGCTGATGTAATTCTACTGAGGGTCGAACACCACTTTGTTCCCTAAACCTATCAACGATCCCATCCTTGACTCGCTGTGCACCATACTGTGTATGGTGAATTTTTGAGCGGAAGCTATTAAAATCAACTGCAATTGTCGTACCTTCAGCATCAATATGATCTTCCCATGGTAAAGCTGTGATGCCAGCATAAAGTGCATCGGTTGTCTCTGCACTAAATTGAGCAATTGGCAATAACACCCTAATAGCAACACGAGACCACAAACAAACTCTATAGGCATCCTCTAAATTTCCGCTAAATCGGATATTTCCTTGTTCTTGCTTTGTATCTTTAATGCCCATCTCCGCGAGCTCTTTTGCCAACAATGGCAACATACCTCTTGCTGCAGTAACGGTAAACTTGTTTAGGGTCATGAGTGGCTTCCTGTATAATTAATCTATTTTAATACAGGTACACTCTCCATGGCAGTCAATGATAAGCAAAAAAGCTATTTACGTGGCTTGGCGCATGCCTTGAAACCAGTTGTAATGGTCGGCAATAAAGGCTTAACAGACACTGTTTTAGCTGAAGTAGAAAATGCTCTTAATCATCACGAGCTTATCAAAGTCAAAGTCAGTGGCGCAGAAAAGGATGATCGATTAAAGCTAGTCAGCACTATATCTGATTCAACAAGCGCTCAGTTGATCACTACTATCGGCCATATATCAGTCTTTTATAGAATGTCTAAAGAAGCTAAAATCAAGATCCCGAAATAGAACTTAAGTTATCAAAGAATATCTCTTGATAAAGGCTCATAAAAGGAATGATAACTAAACCAAAAAAGTCACCGTTCATTGTCATTAACCTTACAATAAATAGCCTAATTAATAGACCATAAATCCTACGCATTGAAAAACAAGCTTATACAACTCGAAAACTCACTGAGTCTCGCTATGCTAATAGACCAGTTTTCCCTGCGGCGAAGTATCAAAAATTTACGCAAGAAAACTGAGATATCGCAGGAACAAATAAACTCAATTGAAAGTAAATTAACCGCTTCAGTTAATCGTCGTACTTATCGTCAACAACATCTACCAAAACCATCCTTTAAGGCAGACCTGCCTGTCATTGAACGCCGAGCAGACATAGCCAAGGCCATTCAAGCTAACCAAGTTATTATATTGAGTGGCGAAACTGGCTCTGGAAAGACAACTCAACTTCCAAAAATATGTCTCGAACTTGGCCGTGGTGTATATGGCTTGATTGGACACACTCAGCCTAGGCGTATTGCAGCAAGGACTGTCGCAACTCGTATTGCCGAAGAACTCAACAGCGAATTGGGTGATATTGTCGGATATAAAGTCCGCTTTCACGACCAAGTAAAGGCGGATAAAAGTTACATTAAGTTAATGACAGATGGGATTTTATTAGCAGAAACACAGAATGACAAGTTCCTTAATCAATATGACACTTTAATCATAGATGAAGCCCATGAACGTAGCCTGAATATTGACTTCCTATTAGGATATTTAAAACAACTTTTGCCTAAGCGCCCAGATCTAAAAGTTATTATTACCTCAGCAACCATAGACACTAAACGCTTTTCTAGCCATTTTAATAATGCCCCTGTGATCGAGGTTAGTGGTCGAACATTTCCTGTCGAAATTCGTTATCGCCCTCCAATGAATGATGAGGAAGATCAACAGGATTACGATATGATTCGTGGCATTATTGAGGCTACAGACGAGCTATGTCGCGAAGGCCAAGGTGATATCCTGGTCTTTTTGTCCGGCGAACGTGATATTAGAGAAGTTTCAGAAGCTTTACGCAAACACCACCCCCCTCAAACTGATGTATTACCCTTGTTTGCAAGACAGTCTGCTGCTGAACAAAACCGTATTTTTAAAACAGGTGGCCATCGTCGTATTGTATTGGCAACCAACGTCGCTGAAACCTCTTTAACCGTACCAGGGATCCGTTATGTTATAGATCCTGGTTACGCACGAGTTAGTCGTTACAGTGTACGTAATAAGGTACAACGGTTGCCTATAGAGAAAGTATCACAGTCTAGTGCTAATCAGCGCTCTGGACGTTGTGGGCGAGTCGCTGCGGGCGTGGCTATTCGCCTTTATGATGAAAATGACTTTAAAAACAGGCCAGCTTTTACTGATCCTGAGGTATTGAGAACCAATTTAGCCTCTGTGATATTACGAATGGCTGCATTACGTTTAGGAGATCCGGCTCAATTCCCATTTATTAATCCACCACCTCAAAAAGTCATCAATGATGGGTTTAGATCATTAGAAGAGCTCGGTGCGGTAAATAAGCAACATAATCTCACCAAGTTAGGACAACAGCTGGCTAAACTGCCTATCGACCCACGAATAGCAAGAATGATCTTAGCTGCAGATACATTAAATTGCCTAACAGATGTGCTTGTAATTGCAAGTGCATTAAGTATTCAAGACCCTCGTGAAAGACCAATGGATAAACAACAAGCTGCCGATCAAGCGCATATTCAATTTAAAGATGAGCGTTCAGACTTTTTGGCTTACCTTAAACTCTGGGCACATTATCACGACAAGAAAAAACACCTTAGCCAAAACAAATTACGGAAACATTGTAAAGAAAACTTCTTATCCTATTTAAGATTAAGAGAATGGCATGATATTCATCAACAATTACATATCCAGGTCACTCAAATGGGATTTAAGCCAAGCTCCCAAGTTGCGGACTATAAAACAATTCACCAAGCACTGTTGTCGGGCCTTTTAAGTAATATTGCAATCAAAACAGATAAGTCTGAATACACTGGTACTCGGAACCTAAAACTACATATTTTTCCTGGATCAGCATTACATAAAAAAAGTCCTAAGTGGATTATGGCTGCTGAATTAGTAGAAACGGGTAGACTCTATGCCCGAATCGTCGCCAAAATAGAACCTGAATGGATCGAATCTATTGCCGGTGATTTAGTTCACACACAATATGCTGAGCCACATTGGGAAAAAAAGCCGGCTCAAGTTATCGCCTTTGAGCAGGTTTCACTATTCTCTCTTCCCATTGTGGCGCGCCGTCGCATCCATTTCGGAAGCATCGACCCCATCCTCTCTAATGAGATTTTCATCCGTGATGCCCTAGTGCAAGGTGACTGGCATTGCAATGCTGCTTTTTTTAAACACAATTTAAGCCTTATCCAAGACATTGAATTACTTGAACAGAAATCACGAAGACGTGATGTCTTAGTTGATGATGATGTGTTGTTTGCATTTTATAAAGAAAAAATACCCGATAAAATAGTTAATGGTGCCGGTTTTGAAGAATGGCGAAAACAAGCTGATAAGGAGAATAAAAAATTACTCTTCTTAAGTCGTAATGATTTAATGCAACATGAAGCTGAGAAAATAACATCAGTAAATTTCCCTGACCAATTACTGGTGAATCGTGTTCCCTTAACGTTAGAATATCAATTTGAGCCTGGTAAAACCGAAGATGGCATTACCCAAACCATTCCTCTGTCATTACTAAATCAAACTAACTCTTCACTATACCAATGGTTAGTACCCGGATTATTACGTGACAAAGTAATATTTTTGATTAAAAGCTTACCAAAAACTCAACGACGACACTTTATTCCTGTTCCTAACTATGCCGATCAGTGTTTAAACAATATGTCGGCAGATGATGGTGATTTGCTTACAGCTCTATCAAGTCAGCTACGCCGCCTTACTGGTATTGAAATTGTCCCATCAGAATGGAGACTTAACGACTTACCCGATCACCTGAAAATGAATTTTAAATTAGTTGATGATAAGGGTCAGTTATTAGAGCAAAGTCGAGACTTAGATCATTTAAAGAAACACTGGGCAGAAGAAGCAGCTAGTAGTTTTCAATCAATTCCTGATAGTGAATATGAACAACAAGGCATAACCCGATGGACTTTTGGTGATTTGCCAGCTCAGATCTCATTACAACAAAATGGACTCGAGATAACCGCTTACCCCGCTTTAATAGATCAAGGCGAACATGTCGATCTCACATTATTAGACACCGCTAAACAAGCCCAACAACAAACCCACTTAGGGCTTAGAAAGCTCTTTCTGTTATCAGAAGCAGATATTGTGAAATATCTACGCAAGCAACTTCCTAACATTCAACAAATGTGTATGCACTATGTCAGCGTCCCTTCCAACCCTCTTTATCCAATTAATAGCCAAAAATCACCATGTGAGCAACTTAAGACAGATCTAATTCATTTAGCCTTCGATCATTGTTTTATTAAAGGTTATCCTACTATATCTTCTCAAAAAGAATTCGAACAACGACTACAAGCTAATAGAAGTGAACTTATCAACACTGCCAACAACTTAGCACAACAAATAGCGAAGGCTTTGAGCGAATACCATGCAATTGCTAAAAGGCTGTCATCAAATATCCCACTAACATCCATCAATGCCGTGAAGGATATAAAATCTCAGCTATCATCATTAATTTACCACGGCTTTACTCACCAGACTCCTGACGAAGCTTTAAAACGTCTACCCTTGTACCTGCAAGCGATGGGCCAACGCTTAGATAAGTTACTTAGTGATCCTATGAGAGATCGACAATGGATGGCTGAAGTCCAACCACACTGGCAGCGCTATCATTCTCATGCCAGTGATCATACATCTCAAGAATTGCAACATTATCGATGGATGATTGAAGAATTCAGAGTGTCTTTATTTGCTCAAGGAATTAAGACTGCTTACCCTATATCAGCTAAGCGTCTAGAGAAACAATGGAAGCTATGTAATTAACCCTATCTAGGTCAGGCTGGGAAAACTAGCTATGTTCTTCTTAACATATAGTTAAATATCATTATCATTATCTTTAGCTTCGCATTGTTGGAGATACTTAAATAATAATCTACCTGATTTTGGCGGTTTATTATTTTCAGCTTCTTTCTTAGCATTTCTGACTAACTGCCGTACATACTGGCTATCAAAGTTTTTAAATTGCTGATGCAACAATGTCATAACAACATTATTACCAGCTAATAAGTCATCGCGCCATCGTTCATGTTGGTGGAATTGTTTCACTTCACCATGGTGAACTTGTTTCAATTTATCTAGCTCAGATGCAATAACATCGTAATCTTCATCTGCAATAATTGCCCCGATGTAACCTACCTCACGTTTAAAAGCTCCGTGGGTAAGTGTTTGTGCTTTAATAACTGCATCATATAGCTTTTCAGGCAGGGCAAGCTTGTTCAAATCTTTAAGTGGCAATGAGATCAATGACTTACCTAGGTCTTTTAAGGCTTGTAACTCACGTTTAACCTGTGACTTACTTTTTTCACCATCATGTTTATTTTCAAACTCAGTCATTGTTTTATCGTCTACTCGCAGCATTAGTGTTATTAATTTAAGTGTTACTAGTTATTTTACGTTATTCAAGGGCACAAAAGCGTTGCCAATCACTATAATTATCGACATCCCAATGGATCCTTAGGCTAGATAAACGGATTCCAGACTCAATAGCACGTAGACGGGTCTTATCTGAGACGTTATCGATACCCCATTCCATGTCAGAAAACAGTATGGGGTAATCTTCTCTACACCCTATCATTACATAACCCCCATCTTCAGCAGGTGCAAGTACTACATCATCGTTACTTTGTAAGCGTTCTATCATGTTTGATACATCACATTGCCTGACAGAAGGTGAGTCACAACCTATTAATAATGCTTGGCTTGAACTTTTCAAATGACGGGCTATCGTATATTGCATTTTATCACCTAAATCAGTGCCCTTTTGTTCCTCTAAAGACATACAATATTTAGCGGCACAGGCTTGAAAAAATGGATGTGATGTATCAGGTGAACACCAGAGTGTGATTGGACAGAGCTGTGCTTTATCAAGCCAACTTAACAGTCGGTTTGTTAATAACATATGTACATCAGCTGCTTGCTGTTGAGTCATATCGGGTATCAAGCGTGTTTTGACCTGTCCCGGTATCGGTGCCTTGCAGAAAACCGCAAGACTCGCTTGCGGGTAAAGATATGTCATTTCAAAGATTTAAAAGGCATTAATAGTAATTTCTTAATACCTACATCTGGGCTGTGACGATAACTATTTAAACCTATGACCATTTTATCGTGTCCTAATTGTGGCTGATCTATATAAGAACTAAACAATCGGTCCCAAATACTAATAGAAAAGCCAAAGTTACTATCTATTTCTTTATCTTTACTTGAGTGATGGACACGGTGCATGTCAGGTGTAACGATCCATAGTCGAATACGTCGTTCTAGTTTAAGCGGAATAAAAATATTACTATGGTTGAATAGTGACGCGCCACTTAAAACCACTTCAAAGACAACAACTGCCAACGGATTACAGCCTATAATATAGATAATAATAACCTTGTAACACATTGATATTATTATTTCTATGGGATGAAATCTTATTCCCGTAGTGACATCAAAATCTAAATCTGAATGGTGAACCTTATGAAAACGCCACAGCCATTGCCAACGATGAGATGCCCTATGTTGGCCATAAATAGCCAAGTCCAGAAGCAATAATGTTATTACAATTGAAAACCAGTCTGGTATTAAAAATTGGTTTAATAAACCAATTTGGTTATCCATTGCATATAACGCTGAAACATAAGCAATGCCTCCGACTGTAAAGCGAACGATAATCATGCCTATAATGGATATAGAAAAGTTGGTAGGCCACCGCTGTAGACGTGAGTATCGCGATTTACGCCTTGGGGCGTATACTTCCCAAAGCATCATTAGGCATAAAATACCGATAAAAGCGGATAGGCGAATTATGACTTCCAAAATTGCCCTCCTTGATATTGTTGGGCTAGTTGTTTGGGATCAATACCCAAAAAATACTCTAATCTTAGACACCACATCAGCAATATAGTTTTATAAACTCCATATTGCAGCCAACGTCTGGCTGAACTGTGGACACAACTATAAACACGAAAAGGTTTTCCATATTTTTTAAGGTTTTTAGCCAGAGCTATATCTTCCATAATAGCAATATTGGGATAACAACCAACCTCCTTAAATAAACTTTTATCAATAAACAGTGCCTGATCACCCGTGATAATGCCACTTATTGCCGAACGAATATTCATAAAATAACTAATTACAGGTAAAAACCAATGTCCACCTGTCAAACGAATGTCGAATCGGCCCCAACGATAACCTTCTTGCAAAGCTTGTTGAATTTGACTCACAGCATCGTCGGGTAAAAAAGTATCTGCATGTAAAAAAATCAAAACATTACTACAAGCCTTTTCAGCTCCAGCATTCATTTGTTGTGCTCGGCCACAAGGTGAATGTATAAGAAGATCGACAAATGGTTCGGCTATCTGGACAGTCTTATCATCACTCCCGCCATCGACTAAAATAACTTCACACTGAGGCCTAAGCTTTTGAAGCTTATGTATAAAAAGAGCAATACCTTTTTGTTCATTAAAACAAGGAATGATAATGCTTAATTCCGGCATGGAACCCCACTGTATATCACTAACAACATGTAGTATTTGATGCATCACCCTTATGTATTGCACCTTTCGTTTCCGAAGCCGGACGTAATGTCCCAGCGGGCGAGCACCAGTTTACTTCTGGTTTTAATTTTCTTGGCGTAATACCAATAAAATCCTCACGGTATACACTTTCAATTAATAGTTCATAGGACCGTTGGCAGGTTGCAATACGCTGACCGCGAGGATAAACATGGCCTTCATCATCGTACACTTTAGAGTAAGGACCACGATAAATTACTGCATGACCAACATCTAAACAAGGATCTTCTTTAGGTTTTATCCCAGTAATAGTGGCAGAGCGAAACTCAATACCTTCTACTACTTGCCAAGGTTCACTTTCCCACTTGTCATAAGATACCGCCACAAACCCGGCCTCTACAAATGCAATTAACATTTCTTCTTCTTGCAAAGCACCAGAAATGCAACCACTCCATAAAGTCGGATCGGCTTTAAGGTGATCTGGAACATGCTCATCACTGATGATATCTGAGATGGCTACACGGCCCCCAGGTTTTACGACTCGGAATATCTCATTAATCATCTTGTTTTTTTCGCTATCTTGTACTAAGTTAAGTACACAATTAGACACCACCAGATCAATTGAGTTATCTTTTATTAATGGCATTTGCTTTGATTGATTTACTTGCCATGATTGTAAGTGAGTTAACGATGCGCTATCGGTCACTGGATGTTCAGCAAGATGCTTATCCATCGCTTCTAAATCAACAGTAAGATCCTGAATTAAGCCTTTGACAAACTTAACTCGATCATCACCTAACTTGCTCTCCATTTCAGGCTGATATTTTCGAGCTAAAGTCAACATATCATCGTTCATATCAAGGCCAATTACCTGGCCATTTTTACCAACAATTTGAGCTGCCATATAGCAAATTTTTCCAGAACCAGCACCTAAATCGAGAACAATATCTCCTTTACGGACATAGCGAGAAGGATCTCCACAGCCATAATCCTTATCGATAATTTCTTGTGGTAATAACGCTAGTAATGAAGAATCATAATCAACTGGACAGCATAAATCAGGCTGACGATCTTGAGCCCCTTCCGAATATCTTTCTAATACACTATGCTTTGAAGCCATTACGTTTTCCTAAATAATAATCTGTTCATGATAAGGCTCCGCCACAGCTACTGCCCTGACCAGCAGTGCAGCCATAGCAATGTTGTCGAGTTGCAATTTCCTGATTTGCAAGTACTTTACCATCCAGTTCTGAAATATGAACTTTAGCTTTGTCTGCTATCGGTAAATCTAACATCTGATTAAAATCACAATCATAGACGTAACCTTGCCAATCAATGCTAATTAACTCTCTACACATTACATCGTTAACTGTATCGGGGTTATAACTTGCAACAAGTAATGCCATATACTCATTAAATAGTCCCTTACTCATTAACATGCTACCAAAGCGCTTTATGGGCATATTAGCTAAGGTATAAAGTTTATTAAAAAACACATCATATTCTGCAGCTAAATGGGTCTTATAACTTACCTCCAACGCTTTCTGTTCGGGTGGCAAATTAATCCCTTGTGGGTTAAATACTAAATCCAGTATGAGATTTGTCCCCGGTAGTCCGTAGCCTAAGATATTCAATCGCTTTAATGCAGCTAAACTCGACTGAAATACTCCGTTACCACGTTGCTTATCTACATTATCCTCAAGGTAACAGGGCAATGAGGCTACGATATCAACGCCCTGTTCAGCTAAAAACAATGCTAAATTTTCATAACCTGGCTCTTCTAATATCACCAAATTACAACGATCTATAACACGTAGGCCCTTAGCACGAGCTTTTATTACAAAGTATTTAAAATGTGGATTCATTTCTGGAGCACCACCAGTCAAGTCGAGCGTTGTTACATCCAATTGCTCTATAAAAGCCAAAACCTGATCAATCGTCTCCTTTGACATTAACTCTGTTCGCTTTGGTCCTGCATTAACATGACAGTGCACACAGCTTAAATTACATAAATATCCCAAATTAACCTGTATCGTTGTCAGGGTAGAGCGGACTATTGCTGGAAAATCACTAAGCTCTAGTAGAGGTTTAGAATTTAACATAAATTAATCATTCCCTACTCCTATAACGCCTGAAATGACTAATGAAAATCGGCGACAACATTAAGAAACCCAGCAAAACTAATGCAAGTAACATCTGTGGTGAAAAAATCTGGTCAAGGCTCTTAATATCAGCCAGAGAGCGACCTAGATTAGCAAATACAAAGCTACCAGGCATAATACCCAAAAATGTACCTAGAGCATACTGGCTTGTTTTAATACTGGTAAATGCCATTGTCAAATTGACGAGCCAAAATGGAAACAACGGTACCAAACGTAGAAATAACAAGTAATTAAAAGAATGTTGTTCAAATTCTGTAGTTATTTTTTGCGCCACCGTTATCACATCAATTTTAGCTTTTGCCCAGTCATAAAAAAAATAACGAACTAACCAAAAGACTAATACTGCTCCGACAGTTGCTGAAACTAACAATAGTAACCATCCCAACCAAAGACCAAAAACAAAGCCTACTGCTAAAGATAAAACAGATGCACCTGGTAAACTTAAAGCTACAACAAGTATATAAATCATCATAGCCACTACAATAGATAAGCCATAGTGTTGCTCTACTGTTTCTAGTAGTAGTGCTTTATTCGATTGTAAAGCCGATATTGTCAAGTAGTCAGGCCCACTAAATACAAAGAACATAGCTATGAAAAATGATAAAACAACTAAAGTAACTAGTTTAACTGACATCTTAACCTCGGCCTCTCAAGCCAAACAAGCGCTTTATCCATTTCTTCCTATTTTCTGTCAATCCTGCTTTCAATCGCTGATCCGCAACACGGCGGTTGATTTGAGCTAAGGTCGGGTAAATATGAATAGCTTTACTCAACGCCGACAAACTTAAACCAGCAGACATTGCTAAAGTGTATTCGGCTATTAACTCACCTGCTTGAGGCCCGACAATACAGGCACCTAATATTTTGCCTCTTGGACTGGTAATGATTTTGGCCTTCCCAATCGTTTGATCATCTGTAATAGCACGATCTATTTCATCAAAGGGGAAAGTATATACATTATGTTTAACCCCTTTCTCCAATGCCTCTCTTTCTGATAAACCAACCCTCGCAAGCTCTGGTGCAGTAAATGTACACCAGGGTATACGGCTAGTTTGTGACTTAACAGGTAGCTTAAATAACGTATTTCTTAATACTATACCCGCTTGATGTTCAGCCATATGAGTAAATAGAAATGGTCCAGCTACATCACCACAAGCAAAAATATGTCGATTTGTTGTTCTTAACCGGCTATCCAGAATTAAGAATCCATTTTCAGTATCAACTTTAGCGGCTTCTAACCCCAAGTTATCAATATTAGATTGGCGCCCAGTAGCTATCAACAAATGACTCCCTTCAATCACTGTCATCTGAGGGTCATCGAGATGCACAGCGATGCCTTGCTTTGTTTTAACTACTTCTCTTACCTGATTTTTTAAATACAGTTCGATCCCTTCTACTTCAAATTGCTGCTGTATGACCTCGCTCATATCTTGATCTTCTCTTGGCATTAAGCCAGAACGAGTAACAATTGAAACATCAGAGCCTAGTCTAGAGAAACTTTGTCCTAACTCACAGCCAATTGCGCCGCCCCCTATTATGATTAAATGTTTTATGTTCTCTTGCAGATTAAAAATCGTTTCATGGGTATGGTAGTCAATTGTATCAATACCTTTGATACTAGGAATTGCTGGCCTTGATCCCGTTGCTAATACAAAGTTTTTGGCCGTAATGGTTTGCTGACCTACTGATAAAGTTTCAGCATTTACAAATTTCGCTTTTGAAAATAGAATTTCAACTCCTAGTTTCTGAAAACGTTCAGGGCTGTCATTAGGTTCAATACGTTTGATTACATCGTCTACATGCTGCATCACGGCACTCTGATCTACTACATTTAAATTTACTGATAGGCCCACTTGTTTTGCCGTATTTATACTATAGGCAGTATTAGCAGAATGAATTAGTGCTTTACTTGGCACACAGCCAGTATAAAGGCACTCACCACCTAATTTATTTTTCTCAATAAGAATTACTTTTGCGCCAAGTGTAGCCGCTCCAGCTGCTGTAACTAGACCTGCAGCACCCCCGCCAATAATACAAAGGTCATAGTCTTTTTCTCGTGACATTGAAAGTGTCTTCCCCACTACATGAGAACTTAACAAATAAAACCATAAAAAAATTCATTTATTTCCCGCCATTAACATAACCCCTTCCGAAGAGGATTTAATACGGACTTCTAGCTTTTCTTTACGTTTCTATTACCTTACTAATAAAAATTGGGTTTCACTTTCTAACAACATACGTGTCGTAAAACTGCCAAAAATAAACCCATGCAACTTACTGTGACTAAAGGCTCCCATCATTGTGATATCAATGTTATTCACTTTCTGATATTGAGTCAGTAATGATAGAGTATCACCACTGAGAGCTTGAACAGTTGATGCAATACCAGCCTCTTTTAAAACTTCTTCAGCGTCTTCTATTAAATTCCTCGCTTGCTGAAGGTTTTTTGATACGCTAACTACGTGGATCTCTAATCCTTTATGAATTAAGGCTTCCCGCTTCAATAAGTTGAGCGCTTTAAGCGAAGTCGGACTTCCATTATAGGCAAACATCAATTTCTTGGGCTTTTTAAAGCGGGACTTGGCAATAAAAATCGGTTTAGTCGCAACACGAATTGCATCTTCCAATTGGGTCCCTAAGCCCTTTTCCTCGCCAGTATGATCTTGACCCTTAGAACCAATGACAATTATTGCGACCTGTGACTGCAAATCAATCAACGCTTCTGGCAAGGTACCATGTCGTTGTTTAGCAATAAGATCAACAACGCCAGCACTTTCTGCTTTGTTCCTGGCGTCATTAAGGATCTTTTTACCATCAGCAATTAACTGCTTACTCTCCATCCGTTCTTCATCAGACAGTTCATCTAGTAAATGTTCTTTAATGTTAGGCGTTAAATTACCTTCGTGATGGACATGTTCACTGTGATGAGAATGCTCAATAGTATGAAGTAAGTTTAAAGGTGTGGGACCTTTTTTAGTAAGCCAAATAGCATAATCGATCACCGAATTGCTTAATTCAGAACCATCAATTCCAGCTAGAACCCACTTATTTTTTGTCATTGACATATTTAATGACCTCCCATCATTTTTTCTACTTCTTCAGGCTTGTCATGAATTGCAAATTTATCTAATAAAGTTTCACTTGCTTCATTTAAACCAATAATACTGACATCTGCACCTTCACGCCTTAATTTAATAACTACCTTATCTAGTGCCGCAACGCCAGTGATATCCCAAAAATGAGCACGGTGCACATCAATAACTACCTTATCAACAGCTTCTTTAAAATCAAAAAAGCCAATAAACCTATCCGAGGAGTTAAAGAAAACTTGTCCAATAACCTGGTAAGTACGTGTATCCGTCTTATCATGATAATCACTTTCCACTATCAAGAACTGACTAAGGCGTTGTGCCATAAACAATGATCCAATCAAGATCCCCGTAAACACACCGAAGGCCAAATTATGTGTCCATACCACGACAATCACTGTTGCCACCATGACACTTGATGCACTCACTGGGTTAGTTTTCAATTCTTTAATTGAGGTCCAATTGAAGGTACCTACTGAAACCATAATCATAACGGCTACTAACGCTGCCATTGGAACAATCGATAAAATATCATTGAGAAAAACTACTAAAATAAGCAATAAAACACCCGCAGTCATTGTTGATAGTCGCCCTCTACCGCCAGACTTAACATTAATAATGGACTGACCGATCATCGCGCATCCTGCCATACCACCAATTAGGCCAGAACCTATATTAGCAATACCTTGACCTTTACACTCTCGTTTTTTATCACTTTCTGTATCTGTTAGTTCGTCAATAACATTTGCTGTCATTAGAGATTCAAGTAACCCAACAATTGCAATTGACATGGAGTAAGGAAATACAATCCCTAAAGTTTCAAAGTTAAAGGCTACATCCGGCCATAAGAAAATTGGCAAGGTATCAGGCAGAGTCACCCATGTCACCAATAGTACGAACTTGTATGTCGAATACATACACAATTATTGTCAAAACAACAATATTCACCAGTGGTGAAGGTAATAACTTTCCAACTTTAGGCACATAAGGAAACAAATAAATAATGCCCAAGCCAACGGCTGTTAGGGCATAGACATGCCAACTTACGTTTGTTAACTCAGGGAGCTGCGCCATGAAAATAAGTATGGCTAGGGCATTCAAGAAGCCAGTCATGACAGACTTTGAAATAAAGCTCATAAATTTATGTAGGTTAAGAAAGCCAGCCACAACTTGAAGGACACCGGCTAAAATCGTTGCCACTAATAGATATTGTAGGCCATGGTCCTTAACCAACGTTACCATCAAGAGCGCTGTGGCTGCTGTGGCTGCAGAAATCATACCCGCACGACCACCAACAATCGCAATAATGACTGCAATGGCAAATGATGCATACAAGCCCACTTTCGGATCGACACCTGCAATGATTGAGAAAGCAATTGCTTCAGGTATTAACGCTAACGCAACTACAATCCCAGCTAAAATATCGTTACGTACATTACCTAGCCAATCTTGTTTAGCTGATAGCAGCATAATATTGTGTTCCTTCTTAACCTGGTTGAGTTTAAATTAACTTTTTGTCCTAAAAATATAGGCAGTAGGTACAATTTTACTCGGGAGTAAATTAGGCGAGAAAGTATACAGTAAAAGACTAGTTACTATTTTTTGTAAAATTAGCATCTAGAGTTAGAACAGTCGTTAATACTTCTTCATATTGCGTACGACCACCTCTTACTCGACTATTTGCATTATGCAACAAGTGATAATTAGATAAGGGTAGTTAGGGCATAGGAGTATTTAAACACCTTATAACTATCTTTATCCATGCATCGGTCGACAAATAGCCGGCAGACCAATCTTCCCACTCCAAAGATAAGCCTTCAGCCTGTATTTCCTCAGCAGTCATACCTTTAATAAGCATAGCTTCCACTTCGGCTGTTGTCTCCACTAACATTTGATGAAACTCCTCAAGATCGGCTTTTGAAGATAATGGCCCATGGCCTGGAATAACTATCGTTTCATCATCAATTCTTGCTAGGATAGATTTGATATTATTTGCCATATTACGAACATTTCCGCCTGTGTCAACATCAATGAAGGGGTAAAAACCCGAGAAAAAATGGTCTCCCATATGAACAATATTAGCTGACTTTAAAAATACTACAGAATCACCATCCGTATGACCATTTGCAAAATGGATAACTTCAAGTGTTTCACCATTGATAGAGAGCCCTATAGCTTTATCAAATGTAATAGAAGGAATTGCATGAGAAGCATAAGGCTCTGATACCATATTAAAAAACTTAACTTCCTGTCTCGTTAATAGCCGGCTACGGACATTCTTATGAGCGATAATAGGTGCATGATCTCCAATGAATGCATTTCCCTCTGTATGGTCAGCATGCCAATGAGTGTTAATGAGGTAAACAACTTCTTCTACGCCCCCATGTTTTGCCAATTCGTACTCCAAAGCTTTGGACATTTTTGCATAACCCGCGTCAATTAGGACTAAACCTTCGTTACCTCTTAATAAGGCAATGTTGCCTCCTTCACCTTGTAACAAGAAAACATTTTCACTTATTATTGTCGATTTAAAAAACTTCCCGGGTACCTGGTGTGACGTATCAGCACCGTAAGCAAATAAATTAGTCGATATTAGAAATATTACTAAACTAGGTATTAATAATTTCATTGTGAACTCGCCATTATCTTGAAAAAAAATTAAATTGTTGCACTATTAAATGATAAAAAATTGCTCATTCGTTTAAATCATAGCGCCTCTTGTTACATACCCATTATGTAGGCTTACAATACATGCCTTATCTTTAGTAGATTATTAATCTTATTATCACTATAAGCTATGAATTTTGTTTCTGCTATTTTTACCATACGTATGTTTGTTATGATTTCTTTTATGCAATAACAATTGACTGAGTATAAATAGATATGGACCCAATAAGTCAGGGCGTCGTTGGTATGACGGCCTCCCAAGTCGTAGCTACACGAAAAGAGGTTTTGGTTGCTAGTCTCCTTGGCTTTTTATCAGGGATGGCAGCCGACCTTGATATCTTCATTCACTCAACGGAAGATCCTCTATTGTTTTTAGAGTTTCATCGACAGTTTACTCACTCAATTATTTTTATACCTTTTGGAGCCTTGATTTGTACCACCTTCTTTTGGTTTTTCTTCAAAAGTCTTTCTAAAAAACAAACACTGCCTTATAAACGCATTTATTTATATAGCTTTGCAGGTTACGCATCTCATGCCCTATTGGACTCCTGTACCAGTTATGGCACTCAGCTATACTGGCCTTTTAGTAATGAACGTGTTGCTTGGAATACTATTTCAATCATTGACCCACTATTCACTATCCCGTTAATTTTGATTCTTGCCGTCGCCACCTTTCGACGATCTCGTAACATAGCTATCATCGCTGCTAGCTATGGTCTCCTTTACCTTACTTTAGGCTTCGTTCAAGAAAACCGAGCTAACACTGCAGCACATCTCCTTGCAAGTAATCGCGGTCACCAGCCCATCAATATCACTGTTAAACCTAGTTTTATGAACCTTGTTATATGGAAAAGTGTTTATGAGCATAGTGGCCGTTACTATGTTGATGCTATTCGTGTATTAAATACCAATAGCTACTTTGAGGGCAGTTCGACACCTGTATTAAACATTGCTCGAGACCTTCATTGGTTAGACGGATCCAGTCAACAAGCCAGAGATATAGAGCGTTTCCGCTGGTTTTCAGCAAATAACCTCGCAATTGATCCTAATGATCCTAATCGTATTATTGACATCCGCTATTCGATGTTACCAAATAGAATGGATGGTTTATGGGGGATAATATTAGATCCGGCTGCTGATAAAACCAGCTATGTTAAATGGTCACATAACCCGAATAAGCAAGACAAACGAAAAAATATTACTAAGCTTTGGTCAATGCTTATAGAGCAAGGTAAAGTAATAAAATAAGATAAGATAAATTATTATTTAACACCCAGTGTTTCAGCAATAATAACTCCAACTGACCCAGCAGGAATTCGCCGCTTACTGCTCGCTAAATAAATTTGGGAAACTGTCCCATCTAAATACAAAGAGTTCAAACAACCTTTTCTCTTAAAATAATCAGCAAAATCATAAAAGTTTATAAAACCTTTGGAGATTGCAAACAGTAATCGACCATCTGGTAACAGACCCACACCGTTACGAATACGGAAATTAGTTGAGCCTTTTCTTAACTTAGGGTTGATATTGCCATCAACTAGCAGCATTGGACCAGACTGGGTGGCGTATTCAATCGAGGCATTATGCCTAAAATTTTCTGCTGCTACAATGAGAGCGCGGCCTGTTTTATCTATATAAAATACCCCATTTGGCTGAATATAAAAATTACCATAAGCATCTTGGCGGCTATTTAAACGACGTTTAACAATACCCTTTTCAATAAATAACCCCAGCGGTGTGTAGTCTTCCTGGAAAATACCACCGTTCATGGCAAATACCAGTGTTTTATTCTGTTTTTCTAATATAGATTTTAAGTTTTTAAAACTTTGGTAAGGCTGTTCTTCTTTATCACGCCAATAAAAGGCTAGCTGCTTTTTACTTGGGTCGACTACATATGATATAAATCGTGATGGAGCTTCAATTTGAACCGCGTATATGACACGCGGTAATCCCACTAAATAAAAAAATAAGGAGCAAAAAAGCTGAAAAGGCTACCTTATGCACTCTTTTTAACCTAGCTTTAAACTATATGTTTTTTTTAACGTTAAAGTCATAGTTCCTAATTTAAATTATTATAATCCAACGGCAATATGCTGGATCAACCCATCAATGACCAGAATATGTTCCCGACCTTGCCGGTTAGAGCATAAGCCGTCTAGTGAAGTACCTTTGAAGCTAAACTCTATTTCAATTACGTTTGGCTTTATTTCAGTGACTTTATCCACTCCCCAATGCAGTTTTTTATATTGGCTATGAAAATCAGTTTGCATCGCAATAATATTTTCTTTACCAATAAAAAAACCAAGGCTTGCAGAGTAGTAGGTACTATCAATGCTCAATAATTTGGCAATCGAAGTTAAATTAGACTGGTTTGAGTATACAAAGTACTCTTCTGATAATTTAAGGGCTAATGACATAACTAGAAAACATCTTCTAGTATTAAAAATACTATTCCATTATATTCATGGCTTTGAAAGAGATTGTCTAATTCCTTTCTATTTTTAGTGTTGACAACACTTTTCAAAAATATTTCTTTTAAATTCATAGTCATCTACTCTCCTATCACCGTTACAATCACTTTTCTATTGTGGCGCTGAGTACGATGCTCCCATAAATATATCCCTTGCCAAGTTCCTAGGTCGCAATGTCGACTAGTAACAGGTATCGTAAGGTCAGGATTAGTCAACACAGTTCTAATATGGGCACTCATATCGTCAGGTCCTTCATCTTGATGCAAAAACATCGGGTCACCATCCGGTACGATATGTTGCATATACGTTTCTAAGTCTCGCCTGACATCAGGATCTGCATTTTCACACAACATTAAAGACGCACTGGTATGTTTAACAAACACATGACAGCTACCAAGCTCAATACCCGAGGCGGCTACAATATTCTGTATTTTCTCCGTAATGTTTTCTGTACTCCTCGGCTGAGTATGAAAATCAAGCTGTTGTTGATAAACCATTAATAAATCCTATTCATCGTATCCATTTAATTAAAGTGCGTTCATCCACAACTTTAACACCCAGACCCTCAGCTTTAGTTAGTTTAGAGCCAGCATCACGACCAGCCACAACATAATCTGTATTTTTCGACACACTGCCAGCAACTTTCGCGCCGAGTGCTAATAATTTTTCTTTAGCCTCGCTGCGAGACAACTCCTCCAAAGTGCCGGTTAATACGACAATTTTACCGCTTAATAGTGTGTTTGTTACTTGTTGTTGCTCTATGGGCCATACTAAACCAGCCATTAGCAATCGTTCAATTATTTCTTGGTTATGAGTTTGATGAAAGAAAGTCACAATACTACGAGCAACGATAGGGCCAACATCTTCAATTTCAATTAAAACTTCTTCATCAGCTTCCTTTAAGGCATCTAATGTTAGGAAATGATTGGCTAATGATCTTGCTGTCGTTTCTCCTACTTCACGTATGCCAAGAGAATATAAAAAACGGGAGAATTTAGTATTTTTAGCTAGATCTATTGCATTAACTAAGTTTTCAGCTGATTTATCTCCCATCCGTTCAAGTGCTGATAATTGTTCAACTTTAAGGCTAAATAAGTCAGCAGGATCATCAACTAGAGCTTTATCGACAAGCTGTTCAATTATTTTATCGCCTAAACCATCAACATCAATTGCCTTGCGAGAGACAAAGTGTTTTATCGCCTCTTTTCGTTGTGCTGGACAATATAAACCACCAGTACAACGTAAAATAACTTCGCCTTCTAGACGTAGAGCTTCAGAGTCACAGATAGGGCATCGGTTGGGCAGGATAAAAGGCTTGGACTTCTCCTTTCGCTTTGATAGCACTACTTGAACAACTTCAGGGATAACGTCTCCTGCTCTTCTCACAATCACAGTGTCACTGATACGAATATCTTTACGATCAATTTCATCTTGATTGTGTAATGTGGCGTTGCTAACAGTGACGCCACCAACAAACACCGGGGTGAGTCGCGCAACCGGTGTTAAAGCACCAGTTCGACCGACTTGGATCTCAATACCTTCGACTGTTGTCATTTCTTGTTGTGCTGGGAATTTATGAGCAATCGCCCATCGTGGTGCGCGTGAAACAAATCCTAATCGTTGTTGAAGGTAAAGGTCATCAACCTTAAAAACAACTCCGTCTATATCATATGCCAGATTATTCCGGCGTTCACCAATCTGTTCAATATAAGCTGCACATGCCTCAATACTTGATACTTTCTGCAGTTCGGGTGAAATACGACAGCCCCATTTTTCAATCATTGACATCGCCGCAGAATGGCTTCCAGGCATTTTAGCTAGACCTTTTATTTCACCTAACCCATAACAATAGATTTCTAATGGCCTATTTGCAGTGATCCTAGAATCTAACTGTCTTAAAGAACCCGCCGCTGCATTTCGTGGGTTTACAAACGGTTTTTTGCCATCAGTAATTTGTTGCTTATTTAAAGATTCAAAACCTTGCTTTGTTATAAATATCTCACCACGAATTTCAATAACTTCTGGAATACCGCTGCCATTAAGCTTTAAAGGAATACTGGAAATAGTACGAGTATTGATAGTGACATCTTCGCCGACATTACCATCACCACGTGTCGCAGCCTGAACTAAAATACCTTGTTCATAACGTAAACTAATGGCTAAACCGTCTAATTTAGGCTCTGCAATATAAGTCGGTGTATTTTCACTATTGAGCCACCCCTTTACCCGTTTATTGAAAGCTTTTAAATCGGCTTCATTAAACATGTTGTCTAATGACAACATAGGCAGTGAGTGAGACACTTGACTGAACTTGTCTAATACTTGACCACCCACCCGTTGGGTGGGTGAATCAAGTGTCAATAATGCAGGGTAATCAGTTTCTATTTGCTTTAGCTCTCTAAATAACCGATCATATTCAGAGTCACTAACTTCAGGGTTATCAATAGCATAGTACTGGTAGTTGAATTTATTTATCAACCTATACAACTCCTCTTTACGAGCAGTGATACCAGGCGGAATTGTCATGTTTAAACTAATGGTTATCACCTTCTTTCATGAGGTTAAAGTTTAAAATTTGACTACGCATACTTTCCAATGTTTCTTGAGTCAATGTATGACGTTTGTCGTCACACAATCGCCCTTGCAATTGTTTTGTTATTTTGTCTGCGGCATATAGCATAGCATCAAATGCTAATAGGCCAGTAGCAGGATTAGGTAAACACATAAAAATGTTAAGACCCTTAACTTCCATGATCTCTAACTCTATTGGCTTTAAGGTTCCGGGGAATAACATGTTAGTAACACTAAACATTGGCTGCAGAGGGTTCCCAGCTAAATGTCGATGGTAAATATCCATATTGCCTGGCTCTAAATCAGCAAAATTAAGTGCAGCTTTGACATCTTCGCCTCTAAAAGGGACACTTCTTTGAGATAATATTGTTAGCGTTAATACAATATCCCAGCCTTTAATTTTGGCTTGCTTGACTGATTGTTCTACTTCGACTTTATCATTACTGGCACTTATTGAGATTACTTTAGCAGCTAAAGTGAAGTTCTCTGCGTTTTCTGCTAATTCCAACTCTATTTGCTCTGTATTCCCTATTTCAAATCCACTAATATCTTTGAACGATTGCTTCTCAGGCTCTTGAACCTGTTCATCCAAATAGACATCAAGTGCATTATCAACATCAGGATTCGATTGACGTCTCTTCTGTTTCGACATCATCAACCGTTTTTGGTTATGCCGCTTTGTGCACCAAGTAACGCTTACAAAAACGAATAATAAAATAAATGTACCTATAATCACTTCTAACACTTAAATAAATCTTCCAATTCAGGGATAATGCATATTCTTATAACGTTACACTGAGAAATCATGTCCACTTTACCTAAAAGAGAACTAGAAACTTTCGACAATGCACGACCAGACCGTGATTATACCATTCACATTGAGACCGCTGAGTTTACTTGTCTCTGCCCAAAGACTGGCCAGCCTGACTTTGCTACCATTAAACTTGACTATGTCCCAGACTTGAAATGCGTTGAATTAAAGTCTTTTAAGCTCTATATGTGGACCTATCGTGAAGAAGGTAATTTTCATGAGGTTGTTACTAATCAAATATTAGATGATATTGTTGCGGCAACCAACCCTAAGTTTATGCGCGTTACTGGAATTTTTAATGTCCGTGGAGGTGTTTACACCAATGTCGTTGCTGAATATCGTCAAGACGGTTGGGTAGCCCCAGAACTAGTTCAGTTACCATAATTTTCTGTGGCATAACTGTTCATCTTTTCGGTCCCGTATAAGTAGATTAATGTGACTGAAGAACCAAAAATATATATTGGCATTGATCTTGGTACATCGGCTTACCGCGCTGTTGCCATTGATCAACATCAACACATCGTAGCAAGCTACCAGCAGGCTTCAACCGAGACAGGTAAAGAACAGTCTGCTGAAGCTCAATGGCATACAGTTAAGCAAGTAATCAGCCAAATCATTAAAAGATGTAATGGCAAAACTATCAAGGCAGTATCAGTAGATGCATCATCAGGTTCTGTAATGATGACCAATCAATATGGCCGTCCGATCACTCCTATGCTCATGTATGATGACGACCGTTCGCTAGAGCAAAGTAATAAAATAAGCCAATACGCTCCAATTCAGTCTGGATGCCATGGTTCAACAAGCGGGCTAGCGAAGCTCTGTTACTTTCAACAACAGGGCTTGCAGGTTGAATCTCTATTAGTTCATCAAGCTGATTGGATAAATTTTAATTTAGGCGCTCCACTTGGCATTACAGATGAGAATAATGCTCTTAAGTCAGGATATGATCCAATTGAGCGCTCTTGGCCTGATTGGATTACTCAGGTTACAAATACTAAGTACCTACCTAAGGTTGTGCCTGTCGGGGAAAAAATAGGCCAATTATCTAAAGAGCTTTGTATACAACTAAAGCTCGACAATCAACCTGACATTATTGCTGGTACAACGGATAGTATTGCAGCTCTAATCTCAACCGGGATCACTCAAGTGGGCCAAGCAGTCACATCTCTAGGTTCGACTTTAGTCGTTAAACTGATTAGCGAACAACCTATCTTTGTGCCTGCACAAGGCATTTATAGTCACCGTCTTGCTAAGCTATGGTTAGTAGGCGGAGCTTCAAATACTGGGGGGCAAGTATTACGGCATTTTTTTGAGGATAAAAAACTTAGGCAGCTTAGTAAAGAAATAGATATAACAGCTCCAACAGTTGATTATTACCCACTTCTAAGTGCCGGTGAGCGCTTTCCTATCAATGATCCACAGTTAAAGCCAAAGATGACTCCTCGTCCTAAATCTGATGTCACCTTTTTGCATAGCCTTTTACAAAGTATTGCTAATATTGAGCACCTTGCATACGAACGCTTACTTGTGTCTGGAGCTCAGCCCGCCAATGTTATCTATACAACCGGTGGCGGTTCATCAAACACAGTCTGGCAAAAAATCCGTCAACAAACTTTGAAAATACCTGTGCTTGTTCCAAAGCACACTCAAGCTGCATACGGTAGCGCTCTCATTGCAATGGGCCACATTAGTAGCTTATGAACTATCGCTGGACAAACTGTATTTTATGAAAAACTTATTAAAAGGTGCAGGCTACCTCCTCACCGGCTTTCAATTAATGAATCAAAAAGGAATTCGCCACCTTTCTTATTTTCCTATGGCCATTAACACCCTTTTATTTAGTGTTGCCATTTGGATAGGTTACAGTCAGTTTGATGTTTGGTTTAATAGTTTAATTCCCATATGGTTACCAGACTGGATAATAACCGCCATCATGTGGTTAATTATTCCCATTTTTACTGCACTTATTGTCATTATTGTTTTTTTCTCTTTCTCCATCTTCGCCAATTTTTTGGCTTCACCTTTTAACGGGCCTTTGGCTGAAGCTGTGGAAAAAAAGTTAACTGGTTTGCCACCAACTAGCTTGTCTTGGCAGGATCTCATCAAAGACACCCCATCAGCACTATGGAATGAATTGAAAAAAATAAAGTATTTTATGGGCTTACTTATTCCGCTCTTTATTTTGTCGTTGATCCCTATTTTAAATATCCTCTCCCCGATACTCTGGATCCTTTTTTCTGGCTGGATTCTATCTCTCGAGTATCATAATTACCCCATGAGTAACCATCACCTAGAAATCACCGAGCAACACAAGGCACTTAAAACAGAGCCTGGGTTAACATTAGGTTTTGGTCTCGCAACCCTAGCTATAACAATGGTACCTATTTTAAATTTCATTGTTATACCCGCCGCTATCTGTGGTGCAACTGCCCTCTATTTAGAAAAACTCAAAGTTTAAAATTTATAATTCCTTTTTCACAGTAGTTGAAAAGCAATGCTTCTGGACATTTTATGCAAGGAACATCTCACAATTTCCATGCGCAAACGAGCGTATAAATATGAGTTCTTTAGACTTCCGAACTCCAACCTGAAAATACTGGATTAAAAGGCTGATTTAACTGGCTGCAATTACACCTTGAAAGCAAGCTATTTACTCACACGTAATGCAAAATAATTCTTTTAAATAAAGCAACTAGAATAGAATAAACAAGTAATAAGTTACCGCCTCTTATCACCCGTCACAGCTAGTAAAAACCAGCCTAAACACTTCCCTGCTTTCCACCACAAAAGAACTAGATATTAAATTCAATTAAAAGTAATCCCCCCCTCTACTCTATAATTCGAGCCAATCAAAATTTAGCATCAAAATTGAATGTTCCTATTTTATAAATTACTTGCTTCTTAACTTTAAAATTGAGATAAGATGCTAGCAAGTTTTGCACAATAGGGTTTGCTCTGGTATATATCCGCCCTTGAATTGGAAATGATAAGAGGCTTACATAATGGATTCGACACAATTAGATGCAAAATTCATTCCTTACGATGAAGTATCGGGGGAAGATTATATGAATGGTGAACAAGTCGGACATTTTCGCGACATTTTGGGAAATTGGCGTAAACAGCTAATGGAAGAAGTCGATCGCACAGTCCACCATATGCAGGATGATGCAGCAAACTTCCCTGACCCCAATGATAGAGCCACTCAAGAAGAAGAGTTCACGCTCGAACTCCGTACACGTGACCGTGAACGTAAACTTATTAAAAAAATTGAAGAGTCTCTTCAGGATCTTGATAAAGGAGATTATGGCTATTGTGAATCTTGTGGTACTGATATAGGGATACGCCGCCTTGAGGCAAGGCCAACAGCTACACTTTGTATCGACTGTAAAACTCTCGCAGAAATCCGCGAAAAAAATCGCGTTTAAATACATACCACACACAATTCATACTCTGTAGTCCGTAGAGTAAATTAATGCCCTGTCTAGACGGGGCATTTTTGTATCTAAAATTCTCAGAATAATCAACGACACGCCAATCAAAATTTTCGTTTTGATAAGCCTTAACAAGTTATACTTTGAAAAAACTTCAATATTTTAGGTTACGTAGAATGTCACAAGATAATATTCAATCGACCCTACAAGAGGATCGAACTTTTCCCCCAAAACACAATTTTGTTAATACGGCTGCCCTATCAGTCACTAGCTTAGAGACCCTCTATGCAAGCGCAAAACAAGACAATGAATTATTTTGGGCTGAGCAAGCCCGCCAGGAATTAGATTGGCAACATCTTTTTACAACAACATTAGATGATTCAAAGGCGCCTTTTTATCGCTGGTTCCATGATGGGAAATTAAACGTTTCATACAACTGCCTAGATCGCCAACTGAAAGATCATGCAGATAAAACTGCCATTATATTTGAAGGTGAGCCAGGTGATATCGAACATATTAGTTACCGAGTTCTACATCAACGAGTATGTCGATTTGCTAATGCCCTAAAAAACCAAGACGTTAAGGTTGGGGACCGTGTCATTATCTACATGCCAATGATTGCTGAGGCAGTCATTGCAATGCAAGCCTGTGCTCGTATTGGTGCTATTCACTCAGTTGTCTTTGGTGGTTTTTCTGCACAGTCACTAAAAGACCGTATTGAAGATACTGGAGCAAAAGTTGTAATTACAGCAGATGGTGGTCACCGAGGCGGAAAAATAATAGAACTAAAAGCCACTACCGACCTCGCACTTGTGGAAGGCTGTGATAACGTTAAAACTGTAATTATCTTCAAACGAACAGGCCATGAAGTGACTCTTAAACCCGGTCGTGATATATGGTGGTCTGATGCTGAACAAGGACAGACAACCGATTGTGAACCAGAATGGCTTCCTGCTGATCACCCACTTTTTTTATTATATACCTCGGGCTCGACAGGTAAACCTAAAGGCATACAACACTCTACTGGCGGTTATTTACTCAATGCTATAACAAGCATGCGTTGGGTGTTTGATATACAAGCCAGTGATATTTTTTGGTGTACAGCCGACGTGGGTTGGATAACAGGCCATACATATGTTGCCTATGGACCCTTAGCGACTGGTGCCACCATCGTTATCTATGAAGGTGTGCCCACAATTCCTGATGCTGGTCGTTTTTGGGATATTTGCCAGCGTCATAAGGTCACAACTTTCTATACTGCACCGACCGCCATTAGAGCGTTAATGAAGATCGGCGATGAAATTCCCAATGGCTATGACCTTTCAAGTCTAAGATTATTAGGTACTGTCGGCGAACCAATTAACCCAAAAGCCTGGATCTGGTATCACAATATTATTGGCCAACAGCGTTGTCCTATCGTTGATACATGGT
Organism: uncultured Gammaproteobacteria bacterium; assembly: GCA_905181885.1. Classification (GTDB taxonomy): domain Bacteria; phylum Pseudomonadota; class Gammaproteobacteria; order Nitrosococcales; family Methylophagaceae. The sequence goes on along the minus strand of CAJIZI010000003.1, from coordinate 77,111 downwards.
GGCAAACAGAAACGGGGGCCCACATGATTGCACCAGTACCCTCATTCACAATCACTAAGCCCGGATCTTGCACTAAGGCGCTACCCGGTATAGATGCCGCTATAGTTAATGAACAAGGTCAAGAAATAACAGTGGCGGACGAAGGTGGCTTTTTAGTTATAAGAAAACCTTGGCCATCAATGATGCAAACTGTCTGGGGTGATGACCAACGCTACCTTGATACATATTGGGATCATTTCAATGGCCGTTATTACCTTGCTGGAGACAGTGCCCGTCGCGACAAAGATGGTTACTTCTGGATCATGGGCCGTATTGATGATGTGCTTAATGTGTCTGGGCACCGCTTGGGTACAATGGAAATAGAATCAGCACTCGTGGCCCATGACAATGTTTCTGAAGCTGCTGTCGTGGGTCGACCACACGATATCAAAGGTGAGTCGATCTTTGCCTATGTAGTATTAAAAGGAGAAAGGCCGACTAATGGTATTGATGACCAGCTCACTGATGAATTACGTAAGTGGGTTGCCACTCAAATTGGCCCTATTGCTAAGCCAGACGATATTCGTTACGCAGATAATTTACCTAAAACGCGGTCAGGTAAGATCATGCGTAGACTACTTCGAACAATAGCCAAAGGTGAGGCTATTACCCAAGACACATCAACACTAGAAAATGAGGATATCCTTCCCCAACTCCAAGGAAAAGCGTAAGTTGGCTAAAAAACAGCCTCCTGTTGAAAATAATCAGCGTTTGGACAAATGGTTATGGGCCGCACGTTTTTATAAAACTCGTAGCCTTGCTGTTGAGGCTATTAACGGTGGTAAAGTTCACCTTAACGGTAACCGAGTCAAACCCAGCCGTACCATTAAAGAGAGCGATGTATTAACTATTACTAAACCACCCTATGAACAGGGCATTACTATATTGAGGTTAGCATCGCATCGTAGGCCAGCATCCGAAGCTCAGCTGCTCTATATCGAAAGTGAAGCAAGCATTGCAAAAACGTGACAAACTACAACAAGAAATAAAAAACCAGCCTCTTGGCTTTCGACATGATCAAAGTAAGCCCAATAAACGCGAGCGTCGCCATATCATTAAATTCACCCGTGGATAGTTGATGTCAGATCCTTCTCAAAAAAAACCGATACTTGCTAAAGCAGAACTAACTTCCTCTTCTCTTAGTTATGCATTCGAGCTTCAAACTCTTGCAGCCCAAGCTGGCTTTGATTGGCCAGACATTAGTGGTGTAGTTGATAAAATAAATGAAGAATTGAGTGAAGTTATTGCTGAAATAAACATTCAAAACAATGAAGTGCGATTAAAAGACGAAATAGGTGACTTGCTGTTTGCTTGCATTAACTTGGCGAGACACTTGAATATAGATCCTGAGCAAGCACTACAAAGCGGAAATAAGAAGTTTTGTGATCGGTTTACGAGGCTGGAACAGATCGTGGGTGCTGAAGGGAAAAATATTGACGATCGCAGCTTAGTACAATTAGAACAGCTGTGGCAAAGAGTTAAACAAGAACATAAGAATTAAAAACTAGCCTTAGTCACACTTTATCAACCCGATTCGTCATATTTTAAGAACGGATAAAACTGTCAAACCCATTAAAAACCAAAAAGTGTTTACCCTTAGCCCTAGCAATCATCCCAATACCAACTTTACGGGCAATACTCAAACCCATTTCTGTAGCCCCCGATCTTGACAATAACAACGGCACTTCCATCTGTGCTACTTTTATCACCATTTCAGATGTTAACCTGCCGGTCGTGTAAAATATTTTATCTTTACCTGAAATATCTTCTAGCCACATCCAGCCAGAAATAGCATCGACAGCATTGTGACGGCCGACATCCTCAACGAAAATTTCAACATCACCAGACATTGAACACAGCGCACAACCATGAACTGCACCAGCAGTTTTATACATCTGGTTGTAGTCTCTTAAACCATCTAAAACTTGATAAATAGTTTCAGCTGAAAAGTCAGGACAGTGGACACTCAAAGTATCCAAAGATGTCATTACATCACCAAACATAGTGCCTTGACCGCAACCACTAGTCACCGTGCGTTTAGAAAGCAACTGCTCTATATTAGCTACTTTTTGCGATGTTGTGACAGCGACAGCCTCAACCTCCCAGTCAACTTGTACTGCTAGTACATGATCAATTGAAGATACCAAACCTTGATTGCGTAAATAACCAAGCGTAAGAAGCTCAGGTTGAGCCCCCATTGTCATCAATGTCACTATTTCTTGTTTATCTAAATATATCGTTAACGGACGCTCACCTGTTAGTGAAACATCCCTTTGCTTACCTAGCTCGTCAAAAGCAGAAAAAGTATGTAATAAATCAATGCCCTCATTGGTCATTTTAATTTGGTGTTTAGCCACCTGTAACACTCATATGCCTGAAAATAACAGGCTGCTCGCGCACATTGAAATCATGACCTTTAGGTTTGATCTCCATTGAATTAATAATAACTTGTTTTAAACGTGTCTTATCCCCAGGGTAACGTCTTAAAATATCGCGTAAGTCTACTGAGTGTTCTTGTCCTAAGCACAGAAGTAAGCGGCCTTCTGTTGTAACCCTAACTCGATTACAGCTTTCACAAAAATTATGGCTATGAGGAGAAATAAATCCAACTTTACTTCCTGTACCTTCGAGTTGATAGTAACGAGACGGGCCACCCGTATTTGCATCTGATGCGTTAAGTGCAAATACTGACTCAAGAACTGCCTTCACTTCATCACTTGAGCAATAACTTTCACTTCTGTCATGAGTGACATGACCTAGGGGCATTTCTTCAATATAGGATATATCTAAGTCATTTTTGATGGCAAAGCGAGCTAAATCAACTATCTCATCCTCATTACGCCCTTTCATGATCACAGCGTTGAGCTTTATCCTTTTAAACCCTGCTTTTTTTGCAGATCTAATACCATTCAAAACACCATTTAGATCACCCGTCCGAGTCAAGGCCTTGAAACGATCAGCTTTCAATGAGTCTAAGCTTATGTTAATACGGTCAACACCCGATTCTACAAGGCTCTCTGCATATTTTGGCAGTTGAGAACCATTGGTCGTTATAGTGAGCTCTTTGAGTGCTGTGGTTTGTTTTAAATCACCTAACTCTTTAAATAGCCAGTCTACATTTTTCCTTACTAATGGCTCGCCACCCGTCACCCTAACCTTTTCAACACCCAGTTCAGCGAAAGCCCCTACCAACGATACGATCTCTTCAAGACTCAATAGCTGCTGACGTGGCATGAACACCATTTCCTCATCCATGCAATAAACACAGCGAAAGTCGCAGCGATCTGTAATAGACATCCGTACGTAATTAACTCGCCTACCAAAACGGTCAATTAGTTGTGTTTGTGTTGCTACTTCAGTCATGAGAGTCTCTATTTTAAATTAACAAACTAAAACGATAACACACCCTACCGCAAGTTTTTTGATACTTACCTTTGTCATAATTAAAAAAGCCTCACTAAATAATGAGGCTTTTTCAAACTAAATCGCACAATACTATGCGTTAGTCATTACCGGAAAAAGCACCCAGTAGAGTGTAGTAGGCTAGTAAATAAATTGTAGATAGATACGTACAATGTAACTGTAGCCATAATGTAGTTCGTTTCACCGCCATGAATAATTTCACTTGTTTGGTACAAAATCAATCCTGACATAAGCAGAACAAACATTGCTGAAACAGCTAGAGCGAGCCCTGGCATTTCAAAAAAGAAAGCACCCAAGGCAGCTAAAAAGCCAACTAAGATACCTACCATTAAAAAGCCACCCATAAAGCTGAAGTCTTTCTCGCTTTTAATCGCATAAGCCGACAAGGCTAAAAATATAACACCAGTGCCTCCCAAAGCTTGCATCACTATTTGGCCACCATTTGGCATGCTTAGATAGTAATTAACCATTGGGCCTAAGGTAAGTCCCATAAAGCCTGTTAGAGCAAACACGGAAACTATGCCCCATACGCTATTACGTAATTTAGTGGTTAGAAATAATAATCCGAAATAACCAACTAGCGTAAGTAAACCTAAATGTGGAAAATTCATTGCCATCGACAATCCTGCAGTCAAAGCACTAAATGCTAAGGTCATTGCTAACAAGACGTAGGTATTACGTAATAGTTTGTTCGTTGCTAGGACTGAGCTCTTAGAACGTACTACTGTTGATTGTGCATCATAATTCATTGTTAATCCCCTATTTGAATATTTCTTTTTTGTTGTACATATTAATACAGACATGATCCTACCCTATAAGTTCAGAAGTGCAAGCCCTAGTAGGAAAAAAACAGCTTAGTTTCAACTTTACTATTGTTTTGTATCCACAATACTAGTATTATTTCGCGTCTTGGAGGGTTGACAGAGTGGTCGAATGTACTGGTCTTGAAAACCAGCGTAGGTTTATCCCTACCGTGGGTTCGAATCCCACACCCTCCTCCATTACACTATGTTAAAAATCTAAAATATTAAGATTTTGGTTTTAATACCTTTAGATTATATCCCACGTTCATGTTCAATCATCATCAAAAGATTGGAATGAGTATTGTTCTATTAAACGAAGATACAGGCTTGTGATGTATGCTCTACATCAACAAATATTACTAGACCCCCTCTCGAGTAAGTCATATTCCAAAAATTAGAGACCCCTTGAAGATTTCAGTCTCCGATACTTTATCCAGCCGGAATAATACTTCGCGTGTGTAAGTTAGACTTTTAAACTTGAAGTGAGCTGAAGTGGCAAAACCCTTCAGCTGAGCATCACATGCTCAATATCTATCGTATAAAATTAACAAGAGGACAAGCCAAGAAAGCTCCTCCCTTTTCAAAGAATCAATAGCTTTTAAGTTAAAGCTCCAGCAACCTTTGAAGTTATAAAACATATAGGCTAGACTGGCTTGATTCTAGTATTTATTTTGCATAAATATAAAAAACAAAAGCTTTTTATCTAGGAAATTAAACTGGGCTAATTTAGCCACCCGTAATTGTTAGCTGAGACAATAAGAGGCATTTTGAACAACATAGCAAAAGAATTAGATGCATGATTGGTTACATTAGGCTGTCGTTAGCTATAGCTGTTTTGCTGTCACATGTGGGGGTAACAGTCAATGGCCTCAATCCGGGTGTAATCTCAGTAGTTATTTTCTATATGCTGGCTGGAGGTGTTGTTGCCCACATCTACAATGACGTGTTGCCTGAAGGAAGAGATAAATTATTCCGCTTTTATAAAGACCGCTGCCTTAGGATTTTCCCTCTTTATTTTTATACTGTCTTTTTAACTCTCACTTTTTTACTTATTAGCTCCTACGGTACTCCTAGCTACAGTCTATCAGCATTGTTGCACAACGCACTTATCATCCCGCTCAATTATTACATGGTTATTGAAAGTACAATTCTTACTCAGCCCTCTTGGAATTTAATACCTCCCGCATGGTCACTGGGAACCGAACTGCAAGCTTATATTTTATTACCGTTCGCGTTGAAATATAGAAGGTTTCGGATTACGATTGTGATGGTCAGTTTGCTCATCTACATGGCTGCAAACCTTTCTTACATTCACACTGACTATTTTGGTTATCGGTTGTTACCAGGCGTGTTATTTATATTTATACTTGGGGCTAGCCTCAGAGAGTACAACAAGAATAAATCATACTGGTTTTCCATAGGTTCATTCGTTATAGCATCTATCACCTACTTGGGTATCATGTATCAGCAAGTGCTTCCACAAGCGTACGCCCAGGAAACATTAATAGGTCTCATAATTGGTATTCCTTTATTGACCGTTGCAAATGACATTAATATAAAAATTCCTTATAATAAACAAGTAGGTATATTGTCATACGGGATATTTCTAACACACTTTTTAGCAATTTGGTTCATTGACTACTGCGAGTTAATGATTCCCTCTGGTTTGACATATTACTTGGCTGTGTTTGCACTAGCAGTGTTAATTTCAAAGCCCGGCATAAGTTTAATAGAAAGACGAGTATCTAAAGCTCGAATGCAGGCAACCAAACAGGTAACATCTTAACGCTCGTTTAACCTCGAACAGGCATTATTGAGTATCAGTTCAATAAAAAAACGGTTCGCAGCTTATTTCTTTGCTATTTGCTATTTGCTATTTGCTATTTTCTATTTTCTATTTCTTCAACAAGGCGCTTAGCGTACTTGTATAAAGGCAGATTAAAATAATAAAAAAAGTATTCTTTATTCTTGATTTTATCTCTGGTATTTATTGATGCGGGAAGCACGAGTGAATCTTATAAACCACCGCGATGTTTCAACCACATAGTTATAGACACTATTATGAAAGCGATGACATATATCTTTACTGATAATTGATCCATACCCTACATTCTCATTATTAACCTGTTACGCTATTGCAATTTTAACAAGCTTTTTTCTAGTTACATAGTTTTCAATTGAATACCTAATGGCAGCTATAGATTTGATTATTTATTTGGAATAATTGTATGCCCGAACCCACAGTTATTAACAACGCAACATATCAGCCTTATGATCGATATGTCGACAGCCATGGTCTCCGAATTTTCTCATTAGATGGTGTCTCTGAGTCTTTCATAAAAAAAGTAGCTGTCACGTATGATGCCATGCATGCCTCAAATAGCCAGATCAACACTAAATTGAGGGCAACATTTAAAGCAGCTTTAGAAGATAACTATGTATTCCAGAAAATTGGGATAGGTAGTCCAGACTATTATGGAGGGGGCGATCAACTTGTACCTCACCCTGGCTATGTTAGAGGGGTTGACATTCAAAGAGGAAATTATCTTCACAACCACACGGATTTTATTTGGGAGGGAACTGAAAGAACAGCGGCATCCCAAACAAATGAAGTCATAGAACACCTGCTGCACACTATAACCACTGTCGGATTTAACATTCTATACCCCGAATGGCAATGGGCCGACTCCACATCGTCACTATACTTAGCAATGCAGCAAGCAATTGATGGCGGCTATTATAATATTTCATCTTATGCGGACCTTCTTTCTGAGCCAGAAGGGCACATGAAAACAGTAGTAACAGAATTTGCTTATTGGCTAGTTCTTGCGGAATGGGACTATGTGGACTTCGTGGGTAAGGCTATTAACAATGAAGAGTTTACTCTTAGGACCGCTTCTGATATTGCCAATCATCTTCCTTTAGGTCACCAGCTTTATTTAGATACTTTTGCTAAAGTTTTTTCAGTACCAGACAAAACATTAATTCAGTCTGTCTATTCAAGAGAGACTCCATATGACTTTTTATCACCTCTCAATACAGTTCTATCAACATCTGTAAGTGAAGATATTAATCTCGCCCTATCAACAGAAGAAGTTTCAAAACTATACGTTGCAATTTTTGGGCGTGCATCAGAAGGTGATGGTAATGCCTACTGGGCAGCAGGCCACAGCTCTACAGAAAGTGCAGCTAATGCAATGTTTCTTGCCAGCGCAGTAACAGAATACTTTAATGTGCCTGAATTCACTTCCACAGAAAATGTTAGGACAGTAATAGAAACAATTTATTTGAACTCTTTAGGTAAAACTAATGCCACTGACTCTGCTGGCATTAACTACTGGGTAGCGGCAGTCTCATCTGATAAATCGATCGGTGAAGTAGTATCAGATCTGATTTTAGCTGCAAATAACACTGCAAACGCCGGTATAGCCCAAGATACTTTCAATAATAAAGTCCTAGTCTCTAATTATGTAGCAGCTCATGTTGCAGTATTTACTAACACGTCTGAATTCACGGCATACATCTCAAATGTTGATAATACAACAACATCTGTGACGACGGCTAAAGCAAACATTGCTGCTGATGCTTCATCATTTGTATTGACTACCGACTCTACAAGCTTTTATGAAGTAGAGAATACGAATAATGATTACCTAAAATCACTTTATAACAATATTTCAGACCATGATGCTCATAGTGGTGATTTTGCTTTTTTGCTCGGTCATTTAGATGCAGGGACAGTTACTCGAGATGAACTATTCACCTACTTTGAGGAAAGAACTGCAAATGAAGGTGGCCTTATCGAGCTAATAGGGGGTAATGCTAATCATGAGCATTATGATATAGGTCTCACTCTAATTTAAACTTAAATACAAAGTTTGATAAGATTGAAGATCATAAAAGAAGCTACATTTTTAATTATCTTTTTCCAGTTCCTCAACAAGGCTTTCGGCAACGTCACTTAATCTTTTTGAGGGTTGACGCTGACAGTAGAGAGTTACATACTTTCGCATCTCATCAGCGTCAGCCTTAGTTAGTTCAGTATCAGCATATCCTGCACCAGAGACAAAACCCGCCACCCATCCGTGGAGAAGCCAGTAAAGCGGGTTTTTTTCTTCTCCAGCTTGTTCTTTCACCCAAACTCGACATGAAGCAGAGCCTGCGCCGTAGGAATCATAGCCGTAAGAAGGTCCAGAAGCTATTCCTAAAAAAAATAAACTAATAATCAACGTTGATATATTCATGACTCTTTCTTCCTTACGTTCGAGATCTCGATGATAAGGGCAATTCCCTTTTTCTTCTTTCTACATCTTAAAATTGAACATAAGTGTAGTTATTAAACCTTTCAAAAAGAAACCCTAGAGATTGTCTTCCTTGGTCATAACAATAATAGTCCTTAAAGCAAGTGGTGGAAACGACCTAAATAGTTTAAGGCGCATTAGCAATAAAGGTAGCTCTGGTTGGTGCAGCGTAACCTTCTATCGTCTTTGACCTATCATTTGGATCTAAAAAATCAGCTAACGACTCAAAAGTCATCCATTCTGTTTGGCGCTGTTCATCAAGACTTGTTGTATTAACATCAACGCAACGAGTGTTTTTGAAACCACAACGCTCTAACCAAAGACACATTGTGTCTATTGAAGGAATGAACCACACGTTTCGCATCTTGGCATAGCGTCCTGAAGGCATTAATACTCGGTCAACATCTCCCTCAACTATAAGTGTTTCTAGTACTAATTCGCCACCGGATCTGAGACAACTACGTAATTCAAATAAATGGTCTAGTGGTGAACGACGATGGTACAAAACACCCATCGAAAAAACAGTGTCAAAGCACGATAATTTAGCAGGCAGATCTTCTATCCCAACAGGCAGTACGAAATGACGTGTCGACTTAATATAACGCTGCATCACAAGATATTGCATTGCAAAGACGCGTGTTGGGTCAATACCGACAACTAATTCTGCACCATCTCCTTGCATACGCCAACCATGGTAACCATTACCCCCTCCGACATCTAATACTTTCCTACCTACTAATGAAGTAATATGAGATGAAACACGTTCCCATTTCCAATCGGAACGCCATTCCGTATTAATGTTAACCCCAAACAGTTGGTACGGTCCTTTTCGCCAAGGATGAAAATGCTTTAACTCCTCCGTCATAGCAGTAAGATCCTCTTCAGAAAGGTCAGTATCTGTAGTTATAACAATCCCACCTTGAAGCTCAACTTGACAAGATTCGATATCAGGCAATGCTGCTAAAGCAGTTTGCCATGCAGGCATTTTTCCATGGGCATCGATAGCAAAGCGCTCGACCAATTGTTGCTTTAACTGTTTAGACCAAGCATGTTGTCCCATATCCTCAAGCTGAGGGTATAAAGCATTGTATGAGTTCATTTAATAGCAATTATCGATGTAAAATTAAAACATTGAAACCAAACACTATTAAAACCAAAACCGGCATCTGATAGACGTTGTTTGTGACAAGTCAAAGTCTCGGGGACCATTACTTTCTCTAACGCCGTTCTTTTTTGGCTGATCTCCAAGTTACTATAACCATTATCTCTTTTGAAATCGTGGTGTGCATCTATCATAAAATCAGACTGTGTCTGTTCATCAAATGCTAACTTTTCAGACAATATCAAAACACCGCCGGGCACCAGACCATTATAAATTCGCTCAACAAGCGCTAAACGCTCTTCAACAGCAATAAACTGCAATGTAAAATTCAAAACAACAACCGAAGCATTATAAATTTCAACCTTATCAATGTCTGAACAAACCATCTTGATGGGTACAGCTTCGCCCTGCTTTGACTCTGCTTCGAGTAGTAACTGGCCCTGCGCAATCATTTCAGGGGAGTTATCAACTGCAATAATTTCACAACCAATAGTTCCTAACCGCTGTCTCATTGATAAACTTACGGCCCCTAAGGAGCAGCCTAGATCATAGCAATGGGTATTATCTTGGGCATAACGGCCTGCTAGTATGCCAATCGAAGATATCAAAGTCTTATAACCTGGCACTGAGCGCTGTATCATGTCAGGAAATACAGATACTACCCGCTCATCAAATTTAAAATCAATGACCTCTTTAAGTGTAGACGCATAAATTTCATCTTGTTTTTTAGCCATGAGTCTGCTCTACTTTCTTTTTCGCCACATTGTCTCTTAGATACACCGGCAGGGCATCTTCAGCCGGTAGTAACCTTCCTGCTGCTATCTCAACTTGTGCAAGTTCAACGATTCCGCTTGCCATAGGGTAAAACTCAGGCTTTATATCAGTGAGTTGCGCCGAGAACTGTTGAGATAGTTCAGTCGCATAGGTTCTCCAGCCAGTACCCATTCCGACGGACTTTTTTTCATCCATAGGAAGGAAGCTATCAGGAGAACAAACACGCTCTTCGCCCAATAAAACGGCTACTTTTTCAACACGCTTATAATGAGCACAATAAATTTCACCCATTCGAGCATCTATTGCTACTGCAAAACGTTCAATATCGACAAGTTTTATTCCTTGTTGAGCTATCGCTGCCAAAGATGAAATGGGAATTACCGGAATATCACGTGCAAATGCAATACCTTGAGCAACACTCACTCCTACACGAACTCCCGTAAAAGAACCCGGCCCGCGTCCGAAAGCTACCACACCAACTGAATTAATTGTTGTGTTGGCTTGCTCGAATAATACATCCATCATTCCTAAAATGAGCTCCGAGTGACCGCGTTTTGTTAACTCGCTCACTTCGTACAAGCGACCATCAAAGAATAATGCTGCCGAGCAACATTCAGAACAAGTATCGAGTGCGAGAATATTCATAATATGTGATAAGACAGACTGTTAGCTAGAACAAGAAGGATTATTATAGTCGAATCACGCAATTACAGCCTGATTTTAAATCTTTAACATTCGATGCCTTAATACTGCTCATCTATGCTAAAAAATTGGGGATCGCTTTTAATGTCAGATGGAGCTTTGGTTACTACTCGATGATATTAATTTCAGTTCCGACTGAAACATAGCTGCTAAGTTCATCAACCTCATCATTTCGTAATGCAATACAGCCTTCAGTCCAATCAATATTCTGATGAATATTAATTTTTTTCTTTGTCTCAGTCCCGATACCATGAATACCTATAGCCCCTCCCAAAATTAGATTCTGTGGGGGGTTACGGCCAAAAATATGGGCATCTAATACCGCACGATAGTCCCTACGGGTGATAAGCTTACTTGTTAAGGCACGTTTAGCATCTTTTATATTTGGGTAATTAAGGCCCATAAAAAGATGAAAACGTTCGCTATCCCTTACTTCTGTAATGAGATATTGTCCTAGAGGTGTGCGGCTATCACCTTCTTGTATTTTCCCACCACCACCTCCACTGCCAAGAGCTACCTTATAGCTTTTAAGAATAAAGTCACCTTTCTTAACGTAAAGCATATGCTCGGAATGTGACAATAATAAAGAAATTTTATCATCATCATAATTCATCCTTGCCTGAGTATTCCAGGCCAATAGCATCGTCAGAGAAACAAATAAAATTAATAATCTTTTCATGGTTGAATACAATTTAAACCCAGCAGGTGAAAATAATCAAAAAAATAACTTACCAATGTATGGTCGATTACGTCGTATTAATTCATACAATAGCTTAGCTAACTTGATTTGAAGCTTTTCTTCTTGTAATGCTACAGATAACTTCAATTTTTTTAAATTTGCCTGTGTAACTAGCCGTATGGTCGCTAAAACTATCACATTTCCCTTATCTTCAACAGGTAATACCAAGCTCTTCCCATCAAAACTTTCGTTAATCCGTGCCATTGTTTGCTTGAAAACTGGTCGATTTGTACCCCATAAATTGATACTCATCACGCCATCGGGTGTTAATAAGCTCGCACAAGCGTCAAAAAAAGCTTGTATTCCAACACTTGTCGACATTCCAGTGTGGTCATAAGCATCAACAAGTACCATATCGTATGGAGTCGCACCCTCACAAAAACATTTTTGCACAAACAAATAACCATCACCAATATGTACATTCACACGGCTGTCATTTTCAGGAAGTTGAAAGTAGTCATAAGCGACTTTTAAGACATCCTGACGGTACTCCACCACATCAATCTGACAGTTTGGAAAGTGATGCAAAATAAATTTAACCAATGAACCTCCACCCAAACCTACAATTAATACGCGCTCTGGCTCCGGGTTGAGTAGCAACGCAGCCATCATCGCTTGTGTGTAAGTTAACTCTAAGGTATGTGGGGTTTGTATAGACATACAACTTTGGCGAGGAAAAGTGCCAAAATGTAGTGACCGTATATCGCCATCGTCCACCACCTCAATTACGCCATCGTCAGACTGCGATTGATGCACCACCAAGCCATCATAGTATAGTCGCATTTAAAAAATGGCTCGTTTGAATTGTTTTTTAATATGTGACCTAGCTCTCGTTACGACCATAACTTGTAGCGTATGAAAATCGGTCACTGAGATTTCATCTTTGAGTATACTTATAATAGGTGTTTTTCTGACAGCGATAGAGACCTTGCTTATTTGCTCTGACATTTTATCACTCTCCTCCAATCCTTTGATATTTAACGGCAACAAAGCGGTAATTTTAATAAGTTTTAGAATATGAAGATATAAAACTTTCTCAAAATACAACTCTCTATCTGTCATATATTTAATTCAGTCTTTAGTATAATCAGTTATGTCGTTTTACAAAAGCTGAAAAAAACCACTAGTTAAGTTAAAATAATTTGTTTTGACATTGCAATACCAATAACTCTAAGAGAATAACACTATGGCTGATTTTAAAATTGCTCCATCTATCCTATCTGCAGACTTCGCTCGCTTGGGTGAAGAAGTAGACAACGTACTTGCTTCGGGTGCTGATATTGTTCACTTTGATGTAATGGATAACCACTACGTGCCTAATCTAACCATAGGACCCCTGGTTTGTGAAGCGCTCAGAAAACACGGTGTTACAGCTGAAATTGACGTGCACTTGATGGTCAAGCCCGTTGATCGTATTATTCCTGATTTTGCAAAAGCTGGCGCAAGTTACATTACCTTTCACCCTGAAGCGTCAGACCATATAGATCGAAGCTTACAGCTTGTAAAAGCGGAAGGCTGTAAAACAGGTTTAGTATTTAACCCAGCTACTCCACTATCGTTAGCTGAGCATGTAATGGATAAAGTTGACCGTATTTTACTTATGTCAGTTAACCCTGGTTTCGGTGGCCAGTCTTTTATTCCTCATACGCTAGAGAAGTTACGTCAAGCACGAAAAATGATTGATGAAAGCGGTTATGATATCGACTTAGAAGTCGATGGTGGTGTGAATATTAAAAATATCCGTGAAGTGGCAGAAGCTGGTGCGCGCACTTTCGTTGCTGGCTCAGCTGTATTCGGAGCGGCCCAAGCTAGTGATGCTAATCACTACCAAACTATTATTGCTGCTTTACGTGCAGAACTTGCACTAGCTAAAATCTAAACAATGCCACTAACCAAAGCCAAAATAGAGACCAAAGACCACGATGCCAACATTGATAGCTTTGCAGAATTAACTAGGCTTTTTTAGATCATGCCAATGACACAAGTAGAATTTGACCTTTATGCAAAGCAAGGCTATAACCGAATTCCGGTTGCCAGAGAAATACTAGCTGACCTTGATACTCCACTTAGCACCTATCTAAAGTTGGCAGACACAGGCTATTCTTACTTATTTGAATCCGTACATGGTGGTGAAAAGTGGGGGCGTTACTCAATTATAGGCCTCCCTTGTGAAACAATAATACGGGTTACAGGTCAACAGATTGTTACAAGTCACAGAGGCAAAGTTATTGACCAAGCTATTTCTGATGACCCCTTGTCATGGATAGAAAACTATAAAAACCAATACAAAGTTCCAGACATAAGTAACCTTCCACGTTTTAATGGTGGTTTAGTCGGCTATTTCGGCTATGACACCGTGCGTTATATCGAACCCCGTCTTGGAGATAGTCCTAACCCGGATCCGCTAGAATGCCCAGATATATTGCTAATGGTCTCTAACGATCTTATCGTTTTTGATAACTTGTCCGGACGGTTGTTTTTAATTGTTCATGCTGACCCTGAAAAACCTAATGCATACGACATTGCTCAACAAAACCTGGATGACTTAACAAATCGTCTGCGTACCGCAACACCAAACAAACAAACAAGTCATATCAGCAAGACAGTTAATGAAGAAGATTTTGTTTCCGGGTTTACTCATGATGGCTTTATTAAAGCTGTCGAAAAAGCAAAGCAATACATTACAGAGGGCGATATCATGCAGGTCGTCCTTTCACAGCGACTTTCTGTGCCCTTTTCAGCTAAAGCAGTAGACTTATACCGCTCTTTGAGAACCCTTAACCCCTCGCCCTATATGTATTACCTAAACTTGGAAAACTTTCATATTGTCGGCTCTTCACCAGAGATATTAGTGCGTATGGAAGAAGATGAAATAACCGTTCGTCCAATTGCCGGTACACGTCCTCGAGGTCAAACTGTCGAAGAAGATAAAGCCTTAGAACAAGAATTACTTTCAGACCCAAAAGAATTGGCCGAGCACCTTATGCTTATAGACCTTGGTAGAAATGACGCTGGGCGGGTAAGCCAAATAGGAACAGTTAAGCTCACTGCAAATATGGTCATAGAGCGTTATTCTCATGTCATGCATATTGTTTCCAATGTTACTGGTAAAGTCATACCCAATATGACTTGTATTGATGCTTTACGAGCAACCTTTCCTGCTGGTACTGTTAGCGGTGCAGCTAAGGTTCGTGCTATGGAAATAATAGATGAATTAGAGCCCATAAAGCGTGGGGTCTATGCTGGTGCCGTGGGTTACTTATCTTGGTCTGGCAATATGGATACAGCCATTGCCATTCGTACCGCAGTCATCAAAGACGATACACTGCATATTCAAGCTGGGGCTGGTATTGTATATGACTCTGTCCCTGAAATGGAATGGCAGGAAACTATGAATAAAGCACGGGCTATTTTCCGTGCAGTATCAATGGCTGAAGCAGGCCTTGATCTTAATCAACGTAAACAAAAATAGATGGACATCACTCAATGTTATTGATGATAGATAATTATGACTCATTCACATATAACCTCGTTCAATACTTTGGTGAACTTGGCGCAGACGTGCAGGTACATCGTAATGACAAAATTACTATTGCCGAAATTGAGACTCTTAACCCAGACAAGATCGTCATTTCACCCGGCCCATGCACACCCAATGAAGCTGGTATTTCACTAAATGTTATACGTCATTTCTCTACCAAAAAGCCTATTTTAGGAGTCTGCTTAGGGCACCAATCTATCGGTCAAGCCTTCGGTGGAGACATCGTTCATGCCAATGCAATAATGCATGGGAAAACATCACCCATCCATCACAACAACCATAGTGTTTTCAAGGGAATAGAAAGTCCTTTTAAAGCAACCAGGTATCACTCTTTGGTTGTCAATAAGGCAAGTTTACCAGACTGTTTTGATATCACTGCTTGGACTGAAAATGATGATGGAAGCCTTGATGAAATAATGGGGATCCAGCATAAAACATTGCCAGTTGAGGGTGTGCAATTTCATCCCGAATCTATCTTGACCGAACAGGGCCATGCCTTGCTTAAAAATTTTCTTGACCGTTAGGATTCTACATTCAACATGGATATAAAAAATGCTCTTAAACTCCTTGTAAATAGACAAGACTTAACATCACAGCAAATGACAGCAGTGATGCAGCAGATCATGACCGGCAAAGCCACGCCATCACAAATTGGCGGCTTTCTGATTGCATTGCAAATGAAAGGTGAAACAATTACCGAGATTACCGCTGCCGCCCAAGTAATGCGAAGTCTGGCAACTCCTGTCGACATGGGATCTGACAATCTTGTTGATACCTGTGGTACTGGCGGAGACGGAGCTAGTACCTTTAACGTTTCTACTGCAAGTGCATTTGTCGTGGCTGCTGCTGGTGCTAAAGTTGCAAAGCATGGCAACCGCTCTATCAGTAGCAGTTCTGGAAGTGCTGATGTTTTAGAGGCTGCTGGTGTAAACCTAGATGTTTCTCCACAACAGGTTAAAAACTGTATTAACACAGTTGGCGTTGGTTTCATGTTTGCTCAGAAACATCATGATGCTATGAAGCATACCATCGCTCCACGTCGTGAAATGGCTGTAAGAACCATTTTCAATTTGCTCGGACCTTTAACTAACCCAGCGAAGGCTCTCCATCAAGTCTTAGGTGTCTTCGATAAAAAATGGGTTGAACCCATGGCCTATGTTTTGAAAGCATTAGGTAGTAAACATGTATTAGTCGTTCACTCTAAAGATGGTCTCGATGAGATCAGTATAGGAGAGCAAACCTACGTTGCAGAACTCAAAAATAATGTGGTTACCTGTTATGAAGTTTGTCCTGAAGACTTTGGTCTAAAACGTGAGAATGTGAGCCAGTTAGCTATTCAAAGCGCCGTGGAAAGTTTAGCAATTATTAATTCAATCTTTGATGGTGAGCTAGGAGCAGCAAGAGATATCGTAGTGCTAAATGCTGGTGCTGCGATCTACGCAGCTGATCTTGTATCGAGTCTATCCAAGGGTATTGAGCAAGCACAAACACTCATTGACAATGGTCAAGCTAAACAAAAACTACAAGACTTCATCAGCTGTAGCAACACTTAAGACAAAATAAACTATGACTAATACTCCAGATATTTTAAAAAAGATCCTTCACCGTAAGCACGAAGAAATAAACAAACGTAGTCAAATTGTTTCATTGTCACAAATTATGAAACGAGCAGAGGATGCCGAATCACCACGTGGATTTGTAGCATCTATAGAGAAAAAAATTAATGCTGGCCAAACAGCAGTCATAGCTGAAATTAAGAAAGCTTCCCCCAGCAAAGGATTACTAAGAGAAAACTTTCTTCCTGCTGATATTGCACTATCCTATGAAAAACATGGTGCAGCATGCTTATCTGTATTAACAGATAAAGATTTTTTTCAAGGTAGTGAAGCTTATTTACAACAAGCACGAGCAGCAACAACAATACCAGTCATTCGTAAAGACTTTATTATTAACCCATATCAAGTGTATGAGTCTCGAGCCATCAATGCAGACTGTATTTTACTTATCGTCTCCGCATTAAATGATGAACAACTAAGCGAGCTGACAGATCTTGCAATCAATTTAGATATGGATGTATTGGTGGAAGTCCATGATGCCGAAGAGTTAGAGCGTGCACTAATACTAAATTTACCCTTAATAGGTATCAATAACCGTAACTTAAGTACCTTTGAGACATCTTTAGATACAACATTAGACTTACTATCTAGGATTCCTGAGAATCATACCGTCATCACAGAAAGTGGTATTCACAACGCTGCAGATGTCGCATTAATGCGTGAAAATCATGTTCATGGCTTTTTAATCGGAGAAACTTTTATGCGAGCTGATGACCCTGGTCTTGAGCTCAGTAAATTATTTAACCATTAGTCCAGCCTATTGTATGCCTTTTAATAGGCGTTTTATTCCTTTCAAAATCACAGATAACCGGACTAATACACCTTAGCAATAGAGTTATTACTAACTCTATTGACATTAAATATGTCAATATTGATAAGAATTTTCAATATCTGGTTAATTATTAATGAAAGCACGAGTCAAGTGGGTTGAGGATGTACAATTTGTTGGTGAATCTGGCACAAAACATAGTCTCATTATGGATGGGCCTGAGAATCTAGGTGGACATGGAACAGGAATGCGCCCTATGGAGTTGCTATTACTTGGTCTAGGCGGCTGTACTAGTTTTGATGTTGTTGAAATGTTAAAAAAGTCGCGACAAAATATTATTGATTGTATTGTGGAAATTGATGGCCAGCGAAGTGAAAGTATTCCAAAAATATTCACAGATATACATATCCATTACATCATTAGTGGGAGCAATATCAAAGAAGCTCAAGTAAAGCGTGCAATAGAGCTTTCTTCTGAAAAATATTGCTCCGCTTCTTTAATGTTGGGAAAATCAGCTAATATCACTCATGACTATGAAATTATTAATCTTACTTAACTTCTCTTACTTACTGACCGAGTACTCCTAATGAAAAGACCTGCAGCCACAAGTGGTTTACGCCATATTGCCCTCTTCGTTAAAGACCTCGAAGCCTGCGCCCACTTCTATATCGAAATACTCGGCATGGAAATAGAATGGCAACCCGATGCAGACAACCTCTTCTTAACCTCTGGTAATGACAATCTCGCCTTACATCGAGGATCTGAAAAGTTCGATAAATCAAATCAGAGGCTTGACCACATAGGCTTTATTATCAACACGCCAGAGCTAGTAGATGAATGGTATCAGTTTCTAAGCTATCACAATGTTCCTCTCCAACAACCACCACGAACCCACAGAGACGGTGCACGTAGCTTTTATTGTTATGATCCTGCCGGTGTGACGGTACAACTTATTTTTCACCCACCTATTTCATAGAACCAAATAATGAATACTTATATCTACAAAAGTAGTCGCAAAGACGAGCTCTATTTATACATAGAAAAAAAAGATGACTTCTCTAAGGTCCCTCAAGAATTGTTTTCTTCAATGGGAAAAGAACCGATCTTTGTGATGCAGCTCTGCTTATCACCCAAGAAAGCTCTAGCTAGAGAGAATATTATTAAAGTAATGGAGAATATTGAAAGGCAAGGCTATCACGTTCAAATGCCCCCACCAATTCACAACCTCACCTCTTTCAAGGAGCCAGCGAAATATGTTAGTTGATAATTATATATCTTTATATCAACCGCTTAATAACATTTAACCTTTTCACTATAAAACAAGAAAAGCCATGACTTATTTACCCTCTGAAATCGTCGAAACAAAACCAGACATCAATGCATCTGTGATTTGGCTTCATGGCTTAGGAGCAAATGGCCATGATTTTGTGCCGCTCATCCCACGTCTAAAGCTACCTGACTCAGCTGGGATCCGGTTTGTATTTCCTCATGCGCCCTCCATAGCCATTACCATCAATGGCGGAGCTATCATGCCAGGCTGGTATGACATTTATGCCATGAACATGGAACGAGAAATAGACACTCCACAAATAATGGCCTCTTCAAAGGCAATTAAGACGTTGATTGATAGAGAAATTGCACAAGGAATACCAAGTGATCGAGTCGTACTTGCTGGTTTCTCTCAGGGTGGTGCAGTTGTTTTTGAGGCTGGGTTAACTTTTGATAAACCGTTAGCCGGAATAATGTCGCTATCTAGCTACTTCGCAACGCATAAAACTATCATGCCACACAAAGAAAATAAATTAGTGCCTATACATATTTTTCACGGTAAACATGATGATATTGTGCCCCCTATTATGGCAGAACAGGCCATTGAAAAATTGAGAAAACTTGGCATAAAGCCACAATATAAAAGTTATCCAATGGCTCACGAAATCCACCCTCAAGAAATCGACGATATATCAGCTTGGCTCCAGAAAGTTTTATCGTGATCAAAGCAATATTTATAGCCCCTCAGACTAATTCATCTCAGCAAAACGTAAACAAGATAAAAGTTATTGCACGTAAAGGCATAATTGGTGATAGAAATTATGACCAACATCGCTGGCCGGGCCAAAATATCACCTTAATAGAGATCGAAAACATAAACAACTTTAATAATAATTACCAACAAAAAGTATCCATAAAAGACACCCGCCGCAATTTAATTACTGAAGGTGTTTTACTGAATGAATTGGTAGGTCAAGAATTCTTTATTGGATCAATCAAACTGTTAGGGACTGAGCTTTGCGAACCCTGTCATTCGCTTAGCGAGAAATTAGCTTCTAAGTTAGTTTCAAAACTACAAGTTCTAAAAGCTTTCACAAATAAAGCAGGGATCAGGGCAACAATTTTAACTAGTGGCGAGATAACTACAGATATGCTCATCACCAGTTCAAATCTTAAACAAAAGAATGACTGATAATCTATATTTAAATGCTATCAATCACTGGCTGGAGAAGACAGTTATTGGTCTAAACCTCTGCCCTTTTGCAAAACGGGAATTCCTTGAAAAAAGAATCAGGATTACAGTTTCTGATGCCATAACAACTCAACAGTTGCTTCAAACACTTCAAAAAGAACTCACACAGCTAGATAACAAGCCAAAAATAGAAACAATATTAATTGTTCATCCCAAAGTTTTACAGAATTTTGGTGATTATAATGATTTTCTTGATGAAGTTGATGCATTACTAATTCGTCAAGATTACATAGGGACCTACCAAGTTGCTTCTTTTCACCCAAATTATCAGTTTGCAGATACCCAATCTGAAGATCCTGAAAATTATACAAATCGCTCACCTTTCCCTCTGATTCATTTACTACGTGAAAAGAGTATAGAGCAAGCATTAACTTCATACCCCAACCCAGAAAAAATACCTGAGCGCAATATTGCTCTAATGAATAAGATCGGTAGCAAAACATTACAGGAGCGATTAAAATCTTGCTTTAAAGACTAGCCCTTTAATTATCTTTATTTAGTATCTTTTTTAATTGATATAGAGCATCCAAAGCTTGTTTTGGCGTTAGTTCATTGGGGTCAATAGTATTCAACTGTTGTTCTAATTTTGATGGTGGTATCACTTTAGTAAACAAATCATTTTGTTTACCTTCTAGCGATACCGATAACTCTTGGCGATTGGCTTCAAGCTCTGCCAATTTCACTTTAGCTCTCGCAATAACATCATCAGGGACACCTGCTAATTTAGCGACTTGTATCCCGTAGCTTTGGTTAGCTGGCCCTAATTTAAGCTCATGCATAAACACAATTTTCTCTCCATGTTCAATAGCATCTAGGTGGACATTAATAGCCTCATCATGCAAAACAGGGATCCGTGTTAATTCAAAATAATGCGTCGCAAATAAACTATAAGCACCGATATCTTTCACTAACTTTTCTGCACAGGCCCAAGCTAATGCTAAGCCATCAAACGTACTTGTACCTCGCCCAACTTCATCCATCAGTACTAAACTATATTTTGAAGCATTATTTAGAATATTAGCGGCTTCATTCATTTCCACCATAAACGTCGACCGACCTGATGCTAAATCATCCGAAGCACCAATACGAGTGAAAATTTGATCTATAGGTCCTATATTCGCTTTTATAGCTGGTACAAAGCTTCCAATATGAGCCAATAGTACTATCAAGGCAACTTGCCTCATGTAGGTCGACTTACCGCCCATATTAGGACCGGTGATCATTAATAATCGCTGTTGATCTGTAAACACTACATCATTCGGACAAAAATGCTGTGAACTTGAATCTTCAACAACTGGATGTCTACCCTGTTCTATATGAATACCAGCCTGCTCAGTAAATGTTGGAGCTACATATTTTAGAGTCTCTGCCCTCTCGGCTAAATTAACTAATACATCCAATTCTGCTAATGCATTAGCTGCTAACTGTAGTGCTATTAAATCGGGAGTTATCATGTCGAATAAGGCATCATACAATGCTTTTTCTAGTACTAAAGCACGCTCTTTAGCCGATAAAACTTGCTCCTCAAAGGTTTTTAATTCCGGCGTAATATAGCGTTCTGCGTTTTTCAAAGTCTGCCGACGAACATAATCTGTGGGTAACGAAATATTATGACTACGGCTTAATTCAATATAGTAGCCATGAACTCTGTTGTAACCTACTTTCAATGTCGATACACCGGTTCGCTCACGTTCACGCAACTCTAGTTCTATTAAATACTGATTTGCCTCATCACGAATGTTACGCAACTTATCCAACGCTTCATCATAACCAGGCGCGATCACACCCCCGTCGCGAATTAATACTGGCGGCTCGTCAATTAATGCTCTGTTTAACAATGCCAGTAATTCAGGAAAAGTACCCATTTCACGATCTAACTGTACAAGTCGGGCCGATTCAAAGACTGCCAATTGTTTATGCAAACCTGGTAACAAGGACAAAGTATTTCGTAGCTGCATGAAATCTCGTGGCCTAGCTGTACGCAGAGCAATTCGAGCTAATACTCGCTCAATATCACCCAGAGGTTTAAGCAAAGACTTACATAACTCACTACCCTGCAAACGAATCAACTGCTGAATAGATAGCTGCCTTTGGGTTAAAACTGATTGATCACGTAATGGCTGTAATAACCAACGTCTGAATAATCGTGCTCCCATCGGGGTAACTGTTTTATCCAATACCGAAAGTAAAGTATTGTCTTTACCACCCGACAAATTAAGTTCAAGTTCTAAATTACGTCTTGATTGAGGATCAATTTGAATACTTTCACTAGAATGTTCAACCTTAATACTTCGAAGATGCGGTAGAGCTCCGCGATGGGTCTCTTGAGCATAATTTAATAAACAACCTGCAGCCGTTAACCCCAGATCTAAACCATCACAAGCAAAAGCTTTTAAGTCTTGTGTTTGAAATTGCTCGCATAAACGTCGCCGAGCCACCGTCAAATCAAAATGCCACGGTGGTAATGAGTGTAATTGCTTGGTAAAAAGCTCTAAATTATCAACTTCAGATTCATCCACTAAAATTTCAGCCGCATTTAATCTCGAAAGTTCAGCTAGCAACTCAGGTAATGATTCAACCTCACTTAAGGTGAAACGGCCACTACTCAACTCTGCTGTTGATAAACCATAGCGACCTTTGAACTGACACACTGCTACCAATAAGTTTTCATTACGGCCATCAAGTAACGCTTCTTCTGTCAACGTTCCCGGCGTAATTATTCGAACTACTTCGCGGTGAACAGGACCTTTATCAACAGCTGGATCACCTATCTGCTCACAGATAGCGACTGATACGCCGAGCTTTACAAGTTTCGCTAAGTAACCATCCGCTGCATGATATGGCACGCCTGCCATCGGGATAGGTGAACCATCACTGCTCCCCCGCGCAGTCAATGTGATACCTAATAGTTCAGCAGCCTGGTGTGCATCCTCAAAGAACATCTCATAAAAGTCTCCCATGCGATAAAACAGTAAATAACCTGGGTTCTCAGACTTAATACGCAGATATTGCTGCATCATTGGGGTATGATTTTGTTTCTTGACCATTACTATAGTGTAGCTTATGAAAACAGATTCTGATGCTCAACTTGAAAATTTAATTCAACATGTTGCTGAAACTCTATTAGACCATAGGCACCAACTTACAACCGCTGAATCTTGCACTGGTGGATGGCTAGCTAAGTGTTGTACTGATCTAACTGGTAGCTCAATTTGGTTTGACCGAGGGTTTGTTCCATATAGCAATCAAGCTAAGCAAGACCTTTTATCCGTATCTGCAACCACAATCGAAAAATATGGCGCTGTCAGTAAAGAAACAGCTATCGAAATGGCTGAAGGTGCACTCAAAAATAGCCAAGCCTCTATTAGTGTTGCTATTACGGGTATTGCTGGGCCCACAGGTGGGACAAAAATCAAGCCTGTTGGAACAGTTTGCTTTGCTTTTTCAATCAAAAATAACCCAACAATTAGCGCACAGTACCTATTCAAGGGAGATCGAGAAATGATTCGACGACAAGCTGTTACAACAGCATTAGAAGGAATAGTTAAAAACGCTAGAGACACTAAGCATTCTATGGGATAATCCAGCGAGTAGGTAATTACGCGACTTTTATAAGGGCAACTTAAAAATGGATGACGACAAAAAGAAAGCACTCGGTGCTGCACTTGGCCAAATTGAAAAACAATTTGGTAAGGGTGCTGTTATGCGATTGGGTGACTCTGCCGCAAGCCGCGATATTGAGGCCGTATCAACAGGTTCAATCGGCTTAGATGTCGCACTAGGAATTGGTGGCCTTCCTCGCGGTCGTGTTGTTGAGATCTACGGACCTGAATCCTCAGGTAAAACTACCCTCACATTACACGCAATTGCTGAAATGCAAAAAGCCGGTGGTACTGCAGCTTTCGTTGATGCCGAACATGCTCTTGATCCTTTATATGCTGAAAAGCTAGGAGTTAATATCGATGACTTACTAGTTTCACAGCCTGACACAGGAGAACAAGCACTTGAGATAACTGACATGCTTACTCGTTCTGGAGCTGTTGATCTCATAGTTATTGATTCCGTTGCAGCCTTGACGCCAAAAGCTGAAATAGAAGGTGAAATGGGTGCTAGTCATATGGGTCTTCAAGCACGCCTAATGTCTCAAGCTTTACGTAAACTTACTGCTAACATCAAACGATCAAATACCTTAGTCATTTTCATCAATCAGATCCGAATGAAGATTGGAGTGATGTTCGGTAATCCAGAAACAACAACTGGTGGTAATGCACTAAAATTTTATGCCTCCGTTAGACTTGATATCCGTCGTATTGGTGCCATCAAAAAAGGTGATGAAATATTAGGTAACGAAACTCGGGTTAAAGTCGTAAAAAATAAAGTAGCTCCACCGTTTAAACAAGTCCAATTCGATATCTTATATGGTGAAGGAATATCACTAGAGGGCGAGCTTATTGATCTTGGTGTAGAGCACGATCTCGTCGAAAAATCGGGGGCTTGGTACAGCTATAACGGTACCCGTATTGGTCAAGGTAAAGATAATGTTAGAAGTTACCTCAAAGAGAATCCTGAAATGGCTGATGAAATCAATGCAAAGATTAGAGCTATTATGATGCCTGATAAAAAAACTGCTACCGAAAAAAAAGTAATCGAGAATGACACTGAGGCATGACAGCACAATCGCTCACAGCCCGCGCAGTAAACTTACTCGCACGTCGTGAACATAGCCAAGAAGAACTCAGAAAAAAATTACGCAAAGCAGAGTTTGAGATCGATGAAATTAATGTAGTAATTCAAAAATTAGCGAAAATAGATCTTCAAAGTGATCTACGTTTTGCAGAGAATTACCTTCACTATCGTTCACAACGAGGTTTTGGAAGCCAAAAAATTAAGTTTGAATTAAATGAACGCGGTGTCGATAAACAAACTATTAATGCAGTATTCGAGCAAGAAGATATAGACTGGTTCTTTCTCGCAGTTTTAGCCCGCAATAAGCGTTTTGGACAAAAGGCACCCGATGATCTTAAAGACCGAGCCAAACAACAACGGTTTTTACAGTATCGAGGTTTTACCCACGAACAAATAAATGAAAGTTTTAATATTTAAATATTATGAAAAGTAGCGCAGATATTAGAAAAATATTCCTGGATTTCTTCCAGCAGCAAGGCCATCAAATAGTTGCCAGTAGTCCCTTAGTGCCTGCAAATGACCCAACACTCTTATTTACTAACGCAGGTATGGTCCAATTTAAGGAACTATTCCTTGGCGAAGAAACACGCTCATACTCCCGAGCAGTGACTTCTCAAAGGTGTGTTCGGGCGGGTGGGAAGCATAACGACTTGGAAAATGTCGGTTACACCGCTCGTCACCATACTTTTTTTGAAATGCTGGGTAATTTTAGTTTTGGTGACTACTTCAAGCGTGAAGCTATCCAGTACGCTTGGCAGTTTTTAACAGTTACTCTAGCACTCCCAGCCGACAAACTCTGGATCACCGTCTTTGAAGATGATGATGAAGCTGCAAGTATTTGGATCAATGAAATGGGTGTTAACCCTTCCCGTATTTCTCGCATTGGTGCCAAAGACAATTTTTGGTCTATGGGAGACACAGGCCCATGTGGACCTTGCTCTGAAATATTTTATGATCATGGCCCAGATGTTGCCGGTGGCCCGCCCGGTTCCCCAGAAGAAGATGGCGACCGTTATATTGAGATATGGAATCTCGTTTTCATGCAATATGACCGGGCCTCTGATGGTAGCTTAACAGATTTACCAAAGCCCTCTGTGGATACAGGTATGGGCTTGGAGCGTCTCGTTGCAGTATTGCAAAATGTCCATAACAATTATGATATCGATTTATTTAAACATCTAATCACATCAATACAAGAACTTTCTGGTACTAAAGAGCCTACACATACATCATTGCGTGTTGTAGCTGATCATATTCGCTCTTGTTCTTTTATGATTACAGATGGTGTACAACCTTCTAATGAAGGACGTGGCTATGTTTTACGACGTATTATTCGCCGCGCTATTCGACATGGCCACCAACTTGGTCTTAAAGAGGCTTTTTTTTATAAACTTGTCTCACCTCTCGTTGAAGAAATGGGTGAAGCATTCCCAGAAATTGCTAAAGCACAAAGTAATGTCGAGCGCACATTAAAGCAAGAAGAAGCACGTTTCGCCGATACATTAGACAAAGGCCTTAGAATTTTAGATCAAGTTATTGCCAATATGGCTGATAAGGAGATCCCAGGTGAAACAGTCTTCCTCCTTTATGACACATATGGCTTTCCAATTGACTTAACTGCTGATATTGCTCGCGAGCGGCACCTTACTATTGATATTGCTGGCTTTGAGCGTGAGATGGAAGCACAACGCACGCGAGCTCGCTCTGCAAGTCAATTTTCTGGCGGCCTATCTAAGCAAACCACTATCGATTCAGAAACTGAATTTTGTGGTTATGACCAGATACAAAATAACAGCAAAATTAGTCATCTCCTTGTAGATGACGAACATGTTGATCAACTTCATGCCGGTCAACAAGGAATCGTAGTACTGGAACAGTCTGCTTTTTATGCAGAGTCCGGTGGACAGGCTGGTGATATAGGCCAAATAACCACCAATAATGCCATTTTCAATGTCATAGACACTCACAAACAAGGTAAAGCGTTTGCTCATCTCGGTCAGTTAGAAAATGGTAATTTACGTATAGGTGACGATGTCACAGCACATATAGACGAATCCAATCGTGTTGCAACTTCATTAAATCATTCTGCAACTCATTTACTCCATGCTGCTTTACAGCAGTTATTAGGTGACCATGTTACTCAAAAAGGCTCTTTAGTGAACGCAGACCGTTTGCGATTCGACTTCTCTCACTTTGAACCTGTTAACCAGCAACAACTGCATAGCATAGAGCGCTTAGTAAATCAGCAAATCCGAATTAATCACAATGTAAATACTGATGTTATGAACATTGACCAAGCCAAAGCCTCTGGTGCTATAGCTTTATTTGGTGAAAAATACGATGCTAACGTCCGCGTACTCAGTATCGGAAAATTCTCTACTGAGCTTTGTGGTGGAACGCATGTCAATCGTACTGGCGATATAGGCTTAATAAAAATTACATCTGAAGTGGGTATTGCTTCGGGTGTGCGCCGTATTGAAGCGGTCACAGGGGAAAGAGCCTTAGATGTTATCGAGTCTAATCAAGAAAAGCTTTTAAGCGTGGCTAGTATCCTTAAAGCTGAGCCAGACAACGTTAAAGAAAAAACAGAGCTGCTTGTTCAAAAGTCACGTCAGTTAGAAAAAGAACTCGAGAAGTTGAAGAGAAAATTAGCCAGTTCGGCAGGTAGCGATTTAGTGAACTCTGCTCAGTCCATTGCTGGTGTTAATGTTATTGCTGCACTGCTTGAGGGTGTAGATGGTAAAAGCTTAAGGGATACCGTTGATGAACTTAAGAATAAACTTGCCCCTGCCGCTATTATTTTATCAACGATTGAAGGTGATAAAATAACTTTAATTGCCGGCGTCACTAAAGATATTACAGATAAAGTACGTGCGGGAGAGCTCGTCTCACACGTAGCACTTCAAGTTGGTGGTAAAGGCGGTGGCAGGCCTGATATGGCTCAAGGCGGTGGTAATCAACCTATTAAGTTGGCCAGCGCATTAGATTCAGTCACCGGCTGGATCCTTTCACACATGGAAAGTTAGTATGGCACTCATCGTACAAAAATTTGGTGGTACTTCAGTAGGCACTGTAGAGCGTATACAAGAAATCGCCAATAAACTTATTAAATTGCAACAGCAGGGCCATGAACTTGTTGTTGTTCTTTCAGCAATGAGTGGGGAAACTAATCGTCTATTAGAGTTAGCTAGCGAAGTAAATAGTGATCCACGCGGTCGTGAATTAGATGTTTTATTATCTACCGGTGAACAGGTCACCATAGCTCTACTTTGTATGGCGCTGGCACAAAATGGTGTTCAGGCTAATTCTTACACTGGTAGCCAAGTCCGTATCCTCACAGACAATACACACAACAAAGCACGAATTATGGAGATCGATGATAGCAAAATTCGTGCTGATCTAGCCAAAGGGCATATCGTCGTCGTAGCTGGATTTCAAGGTTGTGATGAATATGGCAATATCACTACTTTGGGCAGGGGTGGATCAGACACGACAGCTGTTGCAATTGCAGCCGCACTTAAAGCAGAGGAATGTCAGATCTACACTGATGTTGATGGTGTTTATACTACTGACCCACGCGTCGTCCCTGAGGCGCGCCGCCTAGATAGCATCACTTTTGAAGAGATGCTAGAAATGGCTAGTTTAGGTACGAAAGTATTACAAATACGTAGCGTTGAGTTTGCAAGTAAATATAATGTCCCACTTCGTGTATTGTCCTCCTTCACTGAAGGTGGAGGCACACTTATTACCACCGAGGAAACTAAGATGGAACAAGCCCTAATATCTGGTATTGCCTTTAATCGCGATGAAGCAAAACTGACTATTCTTGGTGTCCCGGATAGTCCAGGTATCGCATCTCAAATTTTATGCCCAATAGCTGCTAAAAATATCGAAGTCGATATGATTATTCAAAACACTGGACATGATGGTACTACTGACTTCACATTTACAGTTCACCGCAATGACTACAAAGATGCCTTGGCCGTGATGCAAGCTACAGCAAAATCATTAGGTGCAAGAGAAGTTAGTGGTGATGATAAAATCACAAAAATTTCTATTGTTGGAGTAGGTATGCGCTCTCACGCAGGTATTGCTAGCACCATGTTCAAAGCACTGGCTAGTGAAGGCATAAATATAAGTATGATCTCAACATCAGAAATAAAAATATCTGTTGTTGTCGATGAAAAATACTTAGAGCTAGGCGTCAGAACATTACACAACGTTTTTGAACTTGATCA
The DNA here is from genome assembly GCA_905181885.1 of uncultured Gammaproteobacteria bacterium. Taxonomy (GTDB): domain Bacteria; phylum Pseudomonadota; class Gammaproteobacteria; order Nitrosococcales; family Methylophagaceae. The sequence goes on along the minus strand of CAJIZI010000003.1, from coordinate 47,857 downwards.
AGAATAAGTAGTCACATAGATCTGTATTTGTAATAACTAGTTTTCGCGTAATAATCACTGCATATACAGTTAATTATTAGGAGAGTCCCATGCTAATTCTTACAAGACGTGTTGGAGAATCGCTAATTATTGGTGATGATATAGTCATAAATATACTTGGTGTTAAAGGCAATCAAATCAGAATAGGTGTTAATGCTCCCGAAGGAAATTTCCGTTCATCGCGAAGAGATCTACAATCGAATTCAAGCAGAAAAAGCCGACGACAAAAGCATCGATTAAAATCAAAATATTTTACTAGCCAACCGGTCAAGACCTGACTATAATAGCCAGCTTTCTTGGAGATGTGGCCGAGTGGCTTAAGGCGCTCCCCTGCTAAGGGAGTATAGGTTTATCCCTATCGAGGGTTCGAATCCCTCCATCTCCTCCATTATTGTGGTTAAACTCTCAATACCGTATAATTACTTAGTTAAAGCGCCCGTAGCTCAGCTGGATAGAGTACCTGGCTACGAACCAGGCGGTCACACGTTCGAATCGTGTCGGGCGCACCATTTATTTGGTATATAAACAAGTAGTTACCGTTAATTCGGTGACTGCTTTTTTATTTGTTTGTCCCATAGATCAACAACTAACAATTTCAACCTTCCTTTTCAGCGCTATTTTCTTTAATTTGTCCGCGTCGTCGCTCGAATTAACCACATGCATTTTCCGATGACAATTAGGACAGAGAGCAACAGTGTTTTCTAAATTATCTTTACCGCCTTTAGATAGCCACTCAATGTGATGGCACTCCATATATGGAAGACCATGTTTATCGTTAAATCCCGCATGTGATGAACATAAGTCACAGACCCCTTTAGCAAAAGTTTTAGTACATAGTGAGATCGCCTCACTTCTATGATGCTGGGCAGTGCTTACTATCCTAATATTCTTCCTCGCTCTACTACTGTCATCAATTGCTACCTTTGCCAATGCTTCTTTGGAAAGATTCCTTAGTTTCTTTTCTTTCTTTTCAGCTACTTTATCTATCAGCGACTTAGGAACTATTGGTTTTACCGGCGTAGAGGCTTTAAGTGGGAACATCCATACCTTTCTCAGCTTGCCCGCCTCATCCGGTTGTTGTTCTTGATAAGGTTTGTCCGCAAGCTCGACCTTTCCTAAGAAGCTATAGTTATTTTTTTCAATTTTCTCGTATAGCCATACAGTAATACCATTTTTATTTGACTCATAAAGTGTTTTATTTTGTCTATTTAAAAGCTGGTCACCATTGAGTCCTTCCCCAGTGTAATGCAGAATATCTTTTTCCCATCTATCAGTATAAGTAGACTCCAAAGAGGTTATAAGAACGAGCGACTTAGTTTCATTACTTTTCCGCATTCCACCCTGAGTTGATACAGAATGCATATTCCTCATTTCATCGTTTGTGTACAAAGTGTCAATATTTGGTAATTCCATTTATAGTTCACCCTAATCTGTGTTTTGTCCCATAGTAAATATCAACCCTATATAAAATCAATCCATTATTAGTTACATCAAGTCTAACTACGAACCAGGCGGTCACATGTTCGAATCGTGTCAGGCGCAACATTTATTTAGTATATAAAAAGCATTTGGCCACTTAGTGATTAGCTGCTTTTTTGTGTTAAAGACTTGCTCCATTACTCTTGTTGTGGATCTCGTTATTTTGATCTAAAGAGTAAAGTGAATTTATTTTCAGCTACTCCTCCTAAAATAATGTGGGATGAAGCCAAAGATCCCTATAAGCCTGTTTAGGGTCGTATCGTTCTGACTGTATCTGTATGTTGAATTTTCGATCTCGAGGATCGTTTCCTACGCCTGCGACATATGACCAGTTTCCATAATTACTATGTACATCATAGTCTATAAGTAACGACTCAAAATAGGCCGCTCCAATTCTCCAATCTAATTCTAATTCTTTCGCAAAAAACGAAGCAACATTTTGACGACCACGATTGCTCATCCACCCTGTATTTTTCAATTCCAGCATATTGGCGTTAACAAAATCCTCCTTAGTTTTACCAGTCACCCATTCATCGATATCTTTTTGATTCCTCGACCACTTATATTTTTTTTGAAGGATCCCTCCTAATTTGAAAAGATCACTTCCGTGCTTCATAGAGATATATTTAAAAAAATCTCTCCACATTAGTTCGAAAATAAGCCAATAAGTACTTTCATTTTGCTCTATCTCTTGTTCATACTTTAATATCTCAAAATAGATGGTCCGTGGTGAAATACTCCCATTAGCAAGCCAGGCAGATAGCTTTGAACTGTAATCAATACCTAGTAGCCCATTTCTAGTTTTCTTATAATAAGATAAACATCTAGTCTCCCAAAAGTAATTTTTCATCCTCGCCCTCCCCTGATTTTCACCACCATTAAAAGGGAATACCGTCCGATGATCTGATGTGAAGTTTTCAAAACCTAGATCTATCAGAGTCGGTACGTGAGAAGTATTCAAGACTTTGTTTTCAAGTGATAGTGAATTTATTTGAATAGGTGACCTTACTGCAACAGATTTCTCACACTGTTTTCGAAAATGAGTAAATACTTTAGGGGTATCTTGAATTTCAAATGGTAGATCATCTGGATGAAAAAGGAACTGGTCATATGTTTCAAGCCAGCCCACCTTCGTATTGTTTAAATGCTCCTTTACTTTAAGTTCTATACCTAACTCCTCAGAAGTCCATTCTTTTTGTAAATAAATCTTATTTACCTTATATTTGTTCACTAAATTTGAAACGACTTCTTCAGTTTTTTGATGGTATACATGCAATGTGATATTTAGTTTATCTAAGCTTTCTTTTAATTCTGATACTGTTTCAAGAAGAAACTTTGCTCTATATCTATTAGTTTTTCGAAAACCGAACTCACCGATTTCAAAAGATCTTGGATCAAAGCAAAAAATAGCAATTACTTGATCATTTTCTGATATTGCTTTTGATAAAGAATAATTATCAGCAATTCGTAGATCATTTCGAAACCATACAAGACCGACTCTAGCCATAAAACTCACCATTTATAATTCTTTTTAAATAATTACTAACTCTAGCTTATATTTTCATTTTTCACTTATCAACTTTTAATTGTAGCTTCACTAGTAAACTAATCTTCATGGTCCAAAAACTGCTCTTCAACTATCTGGGTAGTAAAAATTATTCATATAGAAAATGAACAATTACTGCTCAATCACTGCCTGCTTCTTGGATGAGGATATTAAATAAAGTATTGATATTTCAAAAATGCCCGAACAAGATGATTAATCAGCTACAATAGGTATAGTTATATATTCAAGGTTATTAAAAGCAATGAAATTACTGTCTGTTAACGTCTCAAAACCTAAACTAAAACGTTTTCGATTCAAATTTGTTACCACGGCTTTTTTAAAAAAACCTGTTGATGGAAATAGTTTCGTCAACACAACTAATATTCAGGGTGACAAACAAGCTGATCTAATGAACCATGGTGGTGGTGATAAGGCTATTTATGCCTTTTCGCCCGACCATCATGACTATTGGAAAAAAGCTCTCAACCTTGACCATATTGCTTTTGGGAAGTTTGGTGAGAATCTGAGTATCAGCGGTCTAGATGAAGCTGATATAGCCATCGGAGATAAATTACAGATCAATGACTGTATACTTGAAGTAAGCCAGCCTAGAATTCCTTGCTATAAAATCAGCTTTGAGTTTAAAGATACGTCTATGCTAAATAAATTTATCGCACATGCCCATACTGGGGTCTATTTTCGAGTTATTCAGACAGGGACTATCAGCCCAAATAGTGAAGTTGAAATTATTTATAAGCATCCCGCAAACATTACAGTTAAAGATTTATTCAGGGCACACTTTGACAGTAAATTTCCTAACCAAGAAAAAGTTATGAGAGCCGCGGTAGACATCCCAGAATTAGCTGATGCTTGGAAAACAAAAGTAGCTGACCGGCTACATATGATTGATTTATATCGCCAGCGTCAAAAAAAATAAAACTTAACATTAAGTTAATAATATCAATGAGTTACAACTACTGTATCAATAGCTTTTATAGCCAGAATGAATTATTTAGAGTAATTCTGTGTCATCTTTATCTTTACCTTCACACTTCGATGTAATTATTCTGGGGGCCGGTGCGGCAGGCTTAATGTGTGCCATCACTGCAGCCAAACGCGGCAAAAATGTACTAATTTTAGAGCGCTCAAACAAGGTCGGTAAAAAGATTTTAATGTCAGGTGGCGGGAGGTGTAATTTCACCAACCAGTTCGTCGAGGCCGATAACTTCATATCCCAAAACAAGCACTTTAGTAAAGCTGCTTTGAAACGATATACTCAGTGGGACTTTATTGAGATGGTGGAACGCCATAATATTAACTATGAACAGCGTAAACATAACCAATTATTCTGCTTAGATTCTGCCAAAGATATTCTCAATATTCTGCTCGAAGAGTGTTCTCAGGGCGGCGTTACCATTAAAACCCATTGTGAAATTGAAAAAATAAGTTCTCTTAACCTTGAAGCTGTTATCGACAATAATCATCAAAATAGGAATAACCTGCGTTATAAGGTTCAATTCTCTCATGATGAGTCAACCCATAAACTCACCTGCCAATCACTAGTTATAGCTACCGGTGCCCTTTCAGTTCCCTCACTAGGTGGAAGTGGTCTGGGTTATGATATTGCAGCGCAATTTGGCTTAAATATTACATCTAGGCAGGCTGGTCTTGTACCTTTTATGTTTAGTGATGACATGAAGCCCCTCTGTGAAACCCTTTCAGGCCTATCAATAGAAGTTATCGCCTCTTGCAATAAACGAAGCTTTACTGAAAGTATGTTGTTCACTCATCGTGGACTTAGTGGCCCCGTTATCCTACAAATTTCAAATTATTGGCAACCTGGCGACACTGTCCATATTAATTTACTGCCAAATAGGAATGCTGCAAATTGGTTACTAACAACGAAAAAAGAGCACCCTAAAAACCAACTTAATACTGTTTTGACTCCTCACCTCCCAAAGCCGCTCATAAGGGAATTACAATTGCGTTGGTGGTCTGAAAATGCTCAGTTACCGCTGGGTGAATTTACTGATAAAAAACTCACAGCAATTGGTCATATGCTCAATCACTGGGCATTAAAACCATCTACAACAGAAGGGTACCGTACGGCAGAAGTCACACTAGGTGGCATAGATACCGATGGCATCAGTTCAAAGACTATGGAAGTGAATCAACATCCTGGTCTTTACTTTATTGGTGAAGTACTTGATGTTACTGGTCACCTCGGCGGCTATAACTTTCAATGGGCTTGGTCATCTGGCTATAGCGCTGGCCTGTTTGTTTAAATTTCTTTCTTTAGCCATGATAGAATGCCGCGTCTAAACTCTCCTTCTTTCACAAGCGAAAACCATCATGTTACGACTCAATGAAGTAAAAGCCCCCCTTGATCATAATGAGGACGTACTAATTCAAGCTATTGTCGATAAGTTATCAATTAACCGTGATGAATTGTTAGGTTATACGATTTTTAAGCGTAGTTATGATGCTCGTAAAAAAAGTAATATATTATTAATTTACCATTTAGATGTCGTATTGGTGGCTAGTGCGGAAGCCAAAGTTTTAGAACAGTTTTCTCAACAGTCCTTTGTCAAAATTAGTCCTGACATGAGCTATGAACTTGTCTGTAAAGCTGAAGATGATTTCCCTAACAAGGACCAACAACGGCCCATTATTATTGGTTTTGGACCCTGTGGGATATTAGCTGCTTTATTACTCGCTCAAATGGGGCTAAGACCTATTGTATTAGACCGAGGACAAGATGTAAGACAACGTACTAAAGATACATGGGACCTGTGGAAAAAAGGCAAAATAGATACTGAATCCAACGTGCAGTTTGGTGAGGGTGGCGCCGGTACTTTCTCCGATGGGAAGCTCTATAGTCAAGTCAAAGATAAACGTTTCTTAAGCCGAAAAGTAATGGCTGAATTCGTAAAAGCAGGGGCTCCCGAAGAAATATTAATGCTAAGTAAGCCACATATTGGTACATTCAGACTCGTGAGTATGGTTGAAAAAATGCGCACCGAGATAACTTCCTTAGGCGGAGAAGTTCGTTTTGGCCATAAAGTAGAGACTATTCATCGTGAACACAATCCTGACGATAGCGGTCAAATTACCGGCTTAACTCTAAGTAGCGGAGAAAGCCTTTATAGCCGCCACATCATCTTAGCTATTGGGCACAGCGCTAGAGATACTTTTGAGATGTTGCTCGATTACGGTGTTTATATTGAATCCAAGCCTTTCTCTATTGGTTTCCGTATTGAACATCCACAATCAGTAATTGATGATGCCCTGTTTGGTGAGCAAGCTGGCAATGCAACTTTGGGAGCGGCTGATTATCATTTAGTCCATCACTGCAAAAATGGCCGTAGCGTATATAGCTTTTGTATGTGCCCTGGTGGTACTGTTGTTGCAGCTGCATCAGAAGATGGGGGTATTGTTACTAACGGTATGTCGCAATACTCACGTAACGAACGCAATGCCAATGCAGCTATCGTTGTAGGTATTGATCCAGAACAAGACTATCCGGAACACGTCTTGTCCGGTATTGATCTACAAAGAGACCTAGAGAAAGCAGCGTACAAACTGGGTGGTGGAGATTACAAAGCTCCAGCTCAACTTGTAGGAGACTTTTTACAAGGATAAACCCTCGACAGAACTTGGCAATGTTACGCCCTCCTATCAACCAGGTGTAAGTCTTGGTGATTTGTCCAAAGTACTTCCACCTTTTGCCATTGATGCAATTCGTGAGGCCATTCCTGCTTTTGATAAGAAAATCAAAGGATTTGCTATGGCAGATGCTATTTTAACAGGGGTAGAAACACGCTCATCCGCACCGATCTGCATAAAACGTGATAAAAGCTTTCAAAGTATAAATACTCAAGGTCTTTACCCCGCTGGTGAAGGCGCAGGTTATGCTGGAGGAATTTTGTCAGCAGCAATTGATGGTATAAAAGTAGCAGAAGCCGTTGCTAAAAGCATACTAATCACGACGATAGCTAAGTCAGGCTAAATAGCTAGCAACAATATAACTTCCATTATTGTCTTCTTAGGAGAACAACAGGTAAAGAACTGCCTGTCATAACATCAATATCGGAAGCTTAAATAATCAGCATTCTAAATGCGCACTACTTAATTTTTATAATGACCGCACTAAACTTTCAGCTAGCACCGTAATTAAACGGCGCATCTTAACAATAGCATGGCCGTAATTATCTTCCGTCAAGGTATCTGACAAATAAAAGTCTTTTTCTTTCACTTGGCCACTCGCAGTCTCAGTTATCCAGTATCGGCCAGACATAATCACTTCCTGCTTGGCATTCGGATGAAACTGCTCAATCTCGATCTTTAGGCTATAAGCCTCTTTGCCAAGCCACTCAGCAGTACCTCGCTCAAAACTAAATTCTGTATTACTACGACGTAAATCTTTCAATAATACTTTAGGAAGTTCATCAACTAATGGCTCAGCCCATACATGGTTCATTGCAAAATGCATTTCATTATCATCTAGTTCAACTAACAAACTTGGTTGTCGTAGAAATTCACTTAACGTAACATCACCAACTAAAATCAACCTATCACTTTTTTTACCTTGTTGAGCAGATCCAACAATCGTCGTGCGAGTATCTTCAGTATCTAATAAATAATAATTCAAACTCGGAGAAGATGTGGCGCATGATGCTAGGATAATTAATACACTACATATAAGTAATAATCGTTTCATTATTAGCCTTTGATGATCTTATTGCCCTAATAACGCTCGATCGCTAGGAATTGTGGCTCTTAGCTTATTCCTCATATCTGAGGATAACAATCTAAAATAAAATGGAGTTAAGCGAATAGTAGGCACTCTATATCAAGATACCTTTCACTTACTTGGTGTACTGTAGTCATACTAAATAGTATTGATGATGAATGCCTAGCACTAAAACGGTCTAATAACGTTTAAATACCGTAGTCTGACCTGATTTATCAAAAGCCAATACGTCAAAACCTTGTGGTGCGCTACCTTCTGGCTGCATACCTGGTGATTTTTGTGGCATACCAGGTGCCGTTAAGCCCAATACGGCTGGCTTTTGAGTCAATATACGCTTAATGTCCGAAGCTGGAACATGGCCCTCAATCACATAGCCATCAACAAATGCAGTGTGACATGATGCTAATCCGGGTTGTAGCCCAGCCTCTTTTTTGATTATATTCATATCTTCTTTATTATGGCTAACAACTTTAAACCCTTCATTTTCAAGGTGTGTTATCCACTTACTGCAACACCCACATGTAGCTGACTTATACACAGTGACTTCTGGTAATGCTTTGACAGCTGATGTCATCGCAGGTGCTTTCAGATCATATGATGGTTTAGGCGGCACCTTGGCTTTAAATAACAATGCACCTGCGGCGGCTGAAATAATAATAATTGCAAAGACAACATAAAAAATGGCAGAACCTTGTTGTCTGGTTTTTAATGGGGCGTTGCGATCTTGATCCGATTTCATTTTGCTACCTATCAGTATTTTATTTGTATTAAACATGCTTAATCAGGCTAGAGTAGCCTATTATAACTAATAGACAGCCATATATAGCTAATAATTCACTCATCCACTGATTTAATTAATGCTCAGCCCCATCTATAGCTAAAGATGGTGACTTATTTCAGTGCTTCGTTTTCCATTGTCGAACTAACTGTTGCGTTTGCTGGAGTTGTGACGCGGTCATCTTACTCTTGATGTCACTTTTATTATGATCGATATCCATAGCTCCAGCTTGCTCTGCAAGAGTCCACCACATTAGTGCCAGAGTATAATCTTGCATAACAGCTAAGCCTTGATAGTACATGTTACCAAGATTGGACTGCGCGTCTGCATAGCCCTGATTCGCAGAAGCTTGCATCCACCTAATTGAGTCAGAATGACTCTGCTCGACGCCTTGACCTAGCTTGTACATTATGGCTAAGTTATATTGAGCCGCCGCATAACCTTCATTAGATGCACTTTGAAACCATTGCACAGCCGCTTTATAGTCTTGCTTGATGCCTTGACCATTTAGATATAAATATCCCAGTGTATTCTGTGCAATTACATTACCTTTAGCTGCCGCTTCTTTACATTTTTTCACATAGTCTTGTTGAGACTGTTGTTCATTTTGACTCAAAACATTCTTCCATTTTATTTCAGCTTAAGTAATTATCCGTAATTTTAAGTCAAATCACTCAGCATTCATTACTCATTAATTGCTAATAATTCAACATCAAAGATCAAAGTTGAACCAGGTGGAATACTACCCGTCCAGCGATTACCATAACCAAGCCCTGCTGGAACAAAAAAACGTACCTTCTCACCGATCACCATCAACTGTAGTCCCTCCGTCCAACCTTTTATTACATTGTTTAAGCCAAATTTAGCAGGCCTGCCACGCTTAATTGAACTATCAAAGATCCGGCCATCAATAAACGTCCCTTCATAATTGACCTTAACTTCATCTTTTGCCTTAGGGTGGATGCTCCCTGTACCTTCATGCAAAACCGTATATTGCAGTCCTGACTCTGTCACTTTCACGCCCTCTTTAAATCGGTTGAGCGCCAAAAAATCTATACCATCTTGCTTACTTTCCGCATTAAGCTTAGAGACACCCGACGTGATATACGCACGGTAAAAGCTCACTGAAACTAAAACAATAAAAATCGTAATAACAAGGATAACTTCTGGCATATATAATTCCTATAAAATAAAAACCTTCAAAACAATGCGCCAAAGAAATAACTTCTCACAGTTTCCAAACGCAAGAGCTGAAGCTTATAATTACATCCATGATTACATAAATACGAATAAGGAAATAGACTATGACAACATTAGGGCTTCCAGACAAAAATAAAATCCCAGCAGAAAGTCAAACTTTACTGAATCAATTAGATAAAAGTATTGGCATGGTGCCTAATTTTCACGCTATGCTCGCCGTTTCCCCCCAAGCTTTGAAAGGCTATATGACGCTCCATCAACTAGCCACAGAAACTGCTTTCAATGCTGATGAACTCACTGTCGTTTGGCAAAGCATCAATGTTGAACATGGTTGTCATTACTGCGTTCCGGCTCACACAGCTGTTGCTATAGGCATGGGGGTTGATGAAGCTATTTCTGAATCCCTCAGAAATGAAACAACATTAGCTAATACCAAGTTGGAAGCCTTAAGACAATTCACACTACTTATTGTTAAAAATCGTGGCAATGTACCAAAAGCAAATGTCGACACTTTTAAATCTGCTGGCTATACTGACCGATCAATTGCTGATGTTGTACTTATTTTATCGCAAAAAGTTATGAGCAATTACCTTAACCACATGGCGGATACACCTGTTGATGAGGCCTTTTCCCCTTTCACATGGTCAAAAAGAGAAAACTAAACTTATGCTTAAAATTTTACTCGTAGACTGGGCTCGTGCTGAAATAACAGCAAAGCCTATCCGACAAGAAGTATTCATTGAAGAACAACTCGTACCTGAAGCCGAAGAATGGGGTGATGGATATGACGATGAAATGGCCTTACATCTCATTGCTTCTCTTGATGGTAATCTTATTGCTACAGCAAGGTTAATGCCTGATGGTACTGTTGGCCGTATGGCTGTTTTGAAAAGCTACCGAAACCAAGGTGCGGGTTCTGCCATGCTAGCAAAGTTAATTGAAACAGCTAAAAATAATAAATTTGAAGTCTTGAAATTAAATGCCCAGCGAACAGCAGAAAGCTTTTATGCCAAACATGGCTTTACCCCTCTAGGTGATGAGTTTATGGATGCAGGTATTCCGCATATAGAAATGCGACTTGATCTGAGTTAGATATAAAAATTTAATTAATACCTAGCAACTCAACATCAAAAACTAGCACTGAATTAGGTGGAATATCTCCTGCCCATTGTTGGCCATAGCCGAGGTTGGGGGGAATAAAAAAACGTGTTTTGTCACCTACCACCATCAGCGGTATACCTTCTTTCCAGCCCATTATCACTTTTTCTAAACCAAAAGTAATAGGTTTACCCCTGGCCACTGAGCTATCGAAAACAGTGCCATCAATCAAACTGCCCTCGTAGTGGACTGTCACTCGATCAGTAACCTTAGGATACACAGCTCCCTTCCCGGCCTCTAACACTTTATATTGCAGGCCAGACTTTGTCGCCTTCACTCCTTCTACTGATTGGTTAGTCATCAAATAATCCATAGCCACCAGCTTATTAGCTGCCAACTCTTTCTCACTCAATGACGGCGTATATGTCTGAAAAAAATAAAACCCGATCAGTAGCCCCGCAATAATAAAATAGATATTTTTTGACACAATTACTTCCTGAAAAAAATTTAATAACTATGTTGATAGGTTATCGTAAAAGGGCTTAGAAGAAAACTATATAGTCTCAACTCTGTTAAAAATATAGGCTTTGTATAAAACTATCACTTTCTAATTTTGATCTCAATAAATCAGTGCTCATTCTCTCATTTGATAATGGCCTAGCTCACCTCTTTGGACGACCCTTGGCCATCTATTATGGATATGTGAATCTTCTACTTCAGGTTCAATAGTCACGACATAAATACGCTGCTCATTTCCATCTCTAGCCAACAGTCCTTGTAGATATTGTCCTTTATTCAAATCGTACCAGTGGCTCTGACCTTCAAAGTCTTTTTCCATAAAACTAAGCACGGGTAGTTTAAGCGGTTTAGGAAACCACTTGTCCCACCTACCCCCGTAGATTGAATCAAGTCGTGCCCAGCCTCCCATAGGCAAGTTCCCTCTTTGTTCCTGTCTCCTTCCCCATGGTAAGAGCACTATTTTCCCATCTCTTTTCTGCACGGGTAATACGGCTTTAGGGTTAGGGAAGTATTGTCTGAGAATCGCACCTTTATCCTCAAAATACACACCGCCACACATTAAATTGTTTTCCTATGCCCTGATGGCCTCCAAGCCGGTGCAATCACATTAGGCATTGTACTACGGTCAATTAAGCGGGAGGGTGCAATAGTAAACTCACCATAACGCCGATTGATATGATCGACAGCAATATTAAGAGCTTGCTGCTTATTACCAGCATTACTATCAATAAACATATCCGCTTGCTTTTCGCTGTAAGGGTTCAACGCCGTAACTTGAACCTGCCAAACAGGTTGCTGCTGCCAATTGTTTAAAGTGAATTTTCGACATTGAGAAAAAAGTATTCGTCCATCATCTATTCCCTCCTCTAACTTAAATTTAGTCTGTAACCAACCCTGCTCAGTTTTTAATCCTATATAAAAATGGCTCGCCTTAAAATGATGCAATCTAAGTCTACTTGTGACCTTTTCACACATATGCTGAAAATATGTAAGTATTGTTGGCAAGTCTTTTGTTTTGGGGGGCAACACTTTACCGTGACCAATGGTTTTGGGTGCCTTCACAGAGAGTTGCATTGGTTCTGGATCTTTACCTTGTGCCATCAACCAGATCCGTCGCCCTAGATTACCAAAACGTTTTGCTGGAATACTTATGGGGATCTTTTTCATATCACCACAGGTGACAACTCCATACTGTTTAAGGAAATTGGCAGTACCTGTATTAATGCCACTTAACTCAGTGACAAGTAAAGGTGCTAAAATTTCTTCAGCCTCCCAAGGCAATATCTCAGTGAGCCCGTCCGGCTTATTTAATTTTGCAGCATACTTTGCCGTCGTTTTATCCCCACTGACACCGACACTACAAGTTAACCCTGATACATTACTCACAGTATCTTTTACTAGTTGAGCTATTTGTAATGGTAAGCCAAGTAAGCTCTGACAATGAGTCACGTCAAGAAAAGCTTCGTCAACACTATAAACTTCTAAATTAGGTGTAATACTTTCCAAGCCCTTCATGATCTTTGTCGATATCTCTGCATAGCGATGTGGCCGCGAAGGAGCTTGAATTATATCTGGACATAATTGTCTAGCTTCTTTCAACCGCATGCCCGTTTTAACACCGTAGGCTCGTGCTTCATAACTAGAGGTGATAATAGTCGAACCTTGCCGACCATTGGTTACTGCTACCGGCCTATTACGCAAAAAAGGATTGTCTTGCTGCTCTATCTGGGCAAAGAAACAGTTCATGTCAACGAGAATAATAACCCGTGGCCATCGTGAGTCTTTAGCTCTCACGCGTTAAGAATAGGTACGAAGTTGGCCAACAACAACGCCCTGGATCATAACCCGTTCCGCTGGTAATGTTACCGGATCGTAGTTGGCATTCGCAGGCTGTAATGTCACTGTTCCATCATCATTGAGCAGCAGTGTTTTTAAGGTTGCATCATGGTAATCCACTAATGCTAATACAATATCTCCATGATTAGCTGTTAATTGTGAATGCATCACAACGTAATCACCGGACATAATGGCCTTGTCAATCATCGAGTCACCATTTACTTTTAGAACAAAGCGGTCTTTACCTTCAAACATTTCACCAAGGTCAATCTCTGATTCATCAGGAATAGCTTCTATCAACCTTCCTGCCGCTACTGTTCCTAAAACAGGTAGCTTGACTGATCGCTCGTTTGCCTGCTCTGACTCTTGTTCAATAAGTCGAAGACCGCGAGAACGTCCTACGCTTCGTTCTAATAACCCCTGGTTAACTAATACTTGAATATAACCATGAACAGAACCTTGTGAAGCTAATCCTAAACCTAGTGTTACTTCAGATATTAGCGGTGAACGTCCTTCTCGCTGGATATACTGAACAATGAAGTTATAGGTGTCATGTTGGCGTTGTGTGAGCATAATTCCCCTTCCGCTTGACTAAGAATATATCAAGAAGAAAATATAGAGAAAATAAGTGCTTTCGTCAACTAGTATTCTTATATTAAAATTTAATCCACCCTAACTTGATTGAATTTTATTTCCAACCCATCAACCAGTCAGTCTTATCTTTAAGGATCTTCCAGTCGATCATGTACTCATTACCCGTTAAGACAGCCTCTAGTTGGCAACTGACTACACTATTAGTGTCATACTCTACAGCTGTGACAATAAAGTGCTTTTCTCTCTGAGTAGGCGTTAAAGCTGTCCACTTAGAAAACATTAACTTTTTTGGGTTAATTTGGTTCACTTGTTAACCACCTGAATATTAAGACTCAATAGTCTTAGGTAGTTTCAAATTCATGGGTGATTGTCTTCGCTAATTGTTTACCGCTAGTGAATGCAGATTCAATACGCCCATGAACTAAACTATCACCACAGACAGCAATACCACCTGCATGGTCTAACAAAAACCCACTTCCTGGCCGTTTAGGTGCATTAGCAAACTCCCATTTTTTGACATCGCTCGATGCAATAGCTGTAACTGGCAGCCCTGTTATGTCATACAAGCACCCCAGCATATGTTTTTCTACCTGTTCTAAGTCATCATTTAAATGTGCGTCAGCCCATGCGTTTGTTGCGTGTACAACAATAGATGGAGCACCTGTTCGTTTGGGCTTACTACTGTTTTTAGATATCCAGCTAATGTCATGATTGCGGACTAATGCTGCATTAAAACCAAGATCAATATCTTCATTCAATACAACTCTAAGCGCAAAACAAGCCCGCATTTTTATCTTAGATAGGACAGAGTGAAATACATGTTCTGTAGGTAGCAAATCACAGGCTTGTTTTGGTGGCATTGTTAAAACTACCGAGTCAAATTGTCCAAGTTCTGAATCTCCTTCGTATAGGTGCCAAATATTAGCCTTCCGCTCCATATGAGTAACCGTAGTTTGATAGTCAATATCCAGTGAATCCGCCATCCATTCACTGAGCGCAGACATATTTGGAGTCCCTACATAATGCGGGTGAGTTTCATCCCAATCCCGTTCTGAACATATTGCTTTGTGGTCAAATTCAATAAAATGACCCTGCCAGCTCTCAATAACAGATTTTGACTCCATTTCACTAACCATTGCTTGAAACTCAGGTGTCTTAGCCGTGAAAAATTGCGCACCATAATCAAGATCTGCACCATTGATAACTTTACTTGTAACACGGCCCCCGGGCCGGTTAGCTTTCTCAAATATAGTAACGCTGAACCCGTCACTAAGCTCGCGTGAAAATGTCAGTCCGCTTATGCCTGCGCCAACAACAGCAACTCGAATCTTATTAACCATTCCTCTAGAATACTAAATAAGACATGGACTAAAGCAAAGCTTCAATAGCAGTTATAAGCACTTTCGAATTAGGCTCAACTTGACTCGGGAAATAGCTCACAACTTTACCGTCAGAATTCAGTAAGTATTTATTGAAATTCCAACGAGGCTCTTCAGATTGCTGATTGATCACTTCAAATATCGGATTCGCTAAAGGTCCTTTAACATAACTCGGTGAGACCATCGTGAATGTAACACCATAATTCTGACGGCAAACTTTAGACACCTCTTTTTCAGAACCTGATTCTTGATTAAAGTCATTGCTAGCAAAGCCAACTACAAATAAGCCTTTCTCTTTGTATTTTTGATGTAATAACTCTAAACCTTCAAATTGCCTTGTATAACCGCAATAGCTAGCCGTGTTAATCACAAGTATCGGCTTTCCTGCAGCAACTTTGCATAGATTAACTGTTTCATTAGAGTGCAGTTTGGGTAGTTCATAGTTTAAGAATTCAGGACAACTATCTGAAGCTTGTGCCTGCAATGAAATGCCTAGAAAGAGTGCCAGTAATAATTTCAATGTTTTTCCCCTTATTATTGCTAATTAATTAAAAGACTTAATTAATTGTTTTAAGTTCTAAATAAACTGTAGAAAGTGGTTTAAATAAAAAGTTATTTGCTTAAATAGCATCATTCTTTACCTTTTTATTTTTTGATTTTTGGCAACCTTTAGAACAGTACTTAACCTCAGCCCAGACCTTTTTCCATTTTTTTCGCCAAATAAAAGGCCTATCACACACAGGACAGGTTTTTTGCGGAAGATCTGATTTCTTAATCACTTTAATGAGCCCAAGAAAGTATTACTGTCGTGCTCTATTTCTGCCTTTTTATTATCAGGCATCCGATCAAAGACTGTATACATCATTCTTAAACGATGGTTACTACTAAGCTTCTCCCTGTTTTTAGCAAGAAAGGACCAATATAGGTAGTTAAATGGACATGCTTTCTCACCATTTTTTTTTGAAACACTATATTGGCAGCTTTTACAGTAATCTGACATTTTATTGATATAGCTCCCCCCTGATGCGTATGGCTTACTGGCTAGGTAACCACCATCGGCAAACAAAACCATACCAGAAACATTAGGAAGCTCCACCCATTCGTATGCATCTGCATAGACAGTCAAGAACCATTCGTTTACTTCGTCTGGAGCAATGCCGGTTAACAGTGCAAAATTTCCTAGTACCATTAGCCGCTGAATATGATGAGCGTATGCATTTTCTTTTGTTTCTGTGACGCATTGACTCAAACAATTCATTTTAGTCTTAGCTGTCCAATAAAACTCAGGAAGCTTTCTTTTCGCATCAAAAAAGTTCTCAGCCTTGTAACCTGGCATTTTATGCCAATAAACACCCCTAACATATTCTCTCCAGCCGACAATTTGACGTATGAACCCCTCAACTGAATTTAATGGTGCATAACCATCATAGTATGCTTGTTCGGCAGCACGCACACATTCCATAGGTAGCAATAGCCCACAATTCAGATAAAAACTTAAATGCGAATGGTACATCCAAGGCTCACCTTCTAGCATCGCATCTTGATAATCACCAAAATAATAAAGTCTATGTTCGATGAACTGTTTTAATGCCTCTAGCGCTTGGTTTCGAGTAACAGCAAACTGGAAGGGCAAAATATCACCAAAATGATCACTGAAACGTTCTGAAACAAGCTTAATTACATCTTCAGTAATACTATCAATATTCGAATGATAGGGTGGTGGAATACTTAGACTAGCATTTGGTGATTTGCGATTATCCCCATCATAATTCCACTTTCCCCCTACCGGTTCCTTACCTTCCATCAAAATGCCATAGTCTCGGCGAACATTACGATAAAAGTATTCCATCCGTATCTGTTTGCGCTCTGAAGCCCAGCTTGAAAATTCTTCAGGTGTTGACAGAAACCGATTGTCAGCTCTGACTTCGATAGCGACACCTAATTCACTTTCCCATGACCGGATATCCTTCAAAAGTCTATACTCGCCAGGCTGAGTCACTACTACTTGACCACATGGCTCGTCCGCTATAAGACGTTTTATTTCACCCAAAAATGAACCCGTGTTCAATTCATCATCAAGTTTCACGTAGGAAACGGTGTAGCCAAGCTCAGTGAGCTCATTTGCAAAATGACGCATGGCTGAAAATAAAAAGGCAATCTTTTTTTTATGATGCTTAACGTAGCTTGCTTCTTCAATCACTTCGCATATTAAAATGATGTCATTAAGTTTATCGCAGCCTTCTAAACTAGAGATTGAATGCGAAAGCTGGTCCCCTAATATCAGCCTAATTTTTTTCAAAATGGTAGCTCTCCCTGACTTGACTGCTTTTTATCCCCGCCTTTTTTAATTGAGTCCGAAACTTTTTTCCCCTTTGTTGTTTGTTTCCGACTAGCATGTTTTTTGACTATTTGTTTTGTCTCTTGTTTATGCTCTGTATTTTTACGAATGCTATATATTTTATCAGCAGCAAATTTACGTGCTTTTTTTTCATCTACAATGGGCATTGGATAACCATTCATTTGAGCTGACAACTCCCAAGGTCTATGTATATTTTCTTTTGGCATGTTTTTTAATTCTGGGACCCAGCTCCTGATGAACTCACCGTCTGGATCATGATCGATACCCTGCTTGATGGGGTTGTATATCCGAATACTGTTAATACCTGTTGTACCCGACTGCATTTGCATTTGTGAATAATGGATCCCAGGCTCATAATCAACAAACAGTCTAGCTAAATGTAAAGCTGGTTGTCGCCAATGAAGCCATAGATGAAAACTAGCGAAACTTGCTAACATAGCTCGCATACGAAAATTCAGCCAACCGGTAGCAACAAGTGCGCGCATGCATGCATCAATCATTGGATAACCTGTTTCACCTACTTTCCAAGCCTCAAAATAGTCAACGTTAAACTCATCTCGTCTTAATCTGTCATATGCGGAATGTAAGTTTTCAAATTCAATGCGTGGCTCGTCTTCTAGCTTTTGTATAAAATGACAGTGCCATCTTAGCCTCCCTGAAAATGAACGAATTGCACTTGGCCATTTACCTTTTGCTAATGGCGGCAAACTCTTAATTTCTTGGTTTCTAGCTTCTAAAGCATGAAAAACCTCACGCACTGATAATGTGCCAAATGCCAAATGCGCTGAAAGCCGGGAACAACTGTCAAAAGCGGTCGATGGCGAAGACATTTCTTTAGTGTATCTCTCGCCACGCTCATAAAGAAAGCTATCCAATAGTAGTAACGCTTCTGAACGCCCTCCTCTTTGTCCTAAATGATAACCATCCTCTTTGAGTCCAAGTGCTTCTGCTGCTGGTAAAGTATCTGAGCAAAAATCAAGGCCTTTAAGATAATGGGGAGCCTCTGTAACTGGCTTTTTCATTTGCTCATTCCAGTTTATTGCCCAACCATTTCTAGTTTTTAGATGTCTGACAACCCCATTGCCTGCATGTTGAAACCAAGGAATGGAGTGCATATCAGCCCAGCTCTCTACACGTTTATCTCTGGCATAAGTCCAGCTATTCCATGTCTCTTGGTGAGACCACAGTCCGCTAACTGGAAAGCTCTCATTTATTTCTTGCAAAATACTTACAGCATCACCTACTTTTATGATGAGATGCTGCCCTATCTTTTGCAATTCTAGATCTAACTCAGTAAGACAGTCTTTTAAAAACTGGTATTGCCTTTGGCTCATATCCGCCTGATGCCACAGCGTGGGTTCTAAAATATAAAGGGGCATGCATGTTCCCTCTATACTCGCTAATGTAAGAGCCGTATGGTCATGTATTCGAAGATCGCGTTTAAACCAAATAACTTGCATTATGGATCAATCTCTTCACCATCCCATGCAAAAAAATTTCCACTATTTTTTGGCGTCAGATCAAACAAGACTTCAAGTAGCTTTAAGGCTGAATAATCTGGTGTGAATAGTTGGTCTTCCGGAATATTTTTTTTAAAGGGCTCCGTAAGGTGACTATCTACTGTGCCAGGGTGTAACCCAACGATAATTGCTTTTTTATTACGCCTACCAACTTCAATCGATACATTCTTAATAATCATATTGAGCGCTGCTTTAGATGCTCGGTATGAGTACCACCCACCCAGTCCATTATCTGAAATGCTCCCGGCACGCGCTGACAATACTGCAAATATAGAAGGCTCTATTTTATTGAGATACGGCGTAAAATACTTAGCAACAATAGCTGGTAATACAGTATTAGCAGTGAAAAAATATTGTAATTTCTCGGCTGACAAATCTTTGAGTGACTTTTCTGGCGTAAGCTCACCATCATGCAATATACCTGTCGCGATGATAACCAGGTCAATTGGCCCATCTTGCGACGCTAATATAGCAGCAGATTCTATCGATGTTTCACTCCCATAATCCATTACGTGAGTAGATATATTATGAGTCTTGGCAAGTGACTCTTTTCTACTAAACGCATGAATTACAGCATCAGGATGAGATAAAGAAATTTGAGTAGTTAAAGCATTACCCAAGGCCCCTGCACTTCCTATAATAACAATGTTTTTTAGCATTCTGTAATACTCTCAAAGTTTGCATATTGAGTAATATCGGTCAATAACCTTGTCTTCATTAATAAAATTAACGTATTCATACGGAGCAAACCTTCCTGTAACTGAGAGATATTATATGTCTTAACTTCTCTTAAAACTTTTGCACAATAACCGGCTCCTGTCCCATAAATAAACTTCACTTAAGTGTTTTCTAACCCTTAAATAAGGTTGAGGGCGTAGAATTTAGAAATATATTCTTATCCAAGGTCATCATACTTATTACATTGACACTTACTTCTTCATAAAGCCAATAATAGTAGTCATTTTTATAGACGCTATATCTCCACTCATACTTACATTTGATCCAATTATTATCTATTGATCCAACCTTTCTAAAAGCTTTTTGAGAAATCGGGTTTCCTGTGTATTCAATAGTCTTTGTGTTTGTACAAACCTGAAATCTATCAAATTTTATTTTTCCCTCACCATCAAGTCGATAAGTTAAACGGTCACTTAACAAATCATCACAGTGTTGATCTACAATGCAGCGATCTTGAAATAAATGAAAAGCCGGCGGGAATGCTATAGCGTACTCCTCAGGTATTTTAGCTCTTTTCTCAACATGCTTATCTGTTCGTTGACTCTTGTCCCATTGTTTGATGGTTATTTGTAATATTAAAATACTCATATTATTAACTCTCTATGACCACGTCTAATGGCTAATATATCCCGAGATAATAACATCGGCATCAATGAACTTATTAACAATAGACGTCATAATCTTGTATTGAAGGTCACTGTTAACTATATTTGTTTAATTAAGACACTATTACTCACGCTATAATTTCTTCAAAAATTCAAGGATCTTGGTATCGTATCTAAACTTGATATGAACGGTTACAAGTCAAAAGGTCGAGAATCCTTAAGCTGTGGTGTATTATTGTAATGAAATTGTAGCTTTGTTACAGAATTGCTCTGGGGAAAACCATGAATCGAATAATCTTATTTATTATGACCAATATTGCCATTATGGTTGTGCTGAGCATTACTTTGAGATTGCTGGGTGTTGACAGTCTCTTAGCTGAAAATGGTTCAGATCTTAACATTCAAGCATTAGTTATATTTTCAGGTGTTGTTGGTTTTGGAGGCGCATTTATTTCATTGCTTATCTCCAAATGGATGGCTAAACGTATGACAGGGGCCGTGGTGATTAACGAGCCCAAGACCAATATCGAAAAGTGGCTAATGACCACGGTTCAAAATCAGGCGAAAATCGTCGGCATTAAGATCCCTGAAGTTGCAATTTTTCCTTCCTCTCAAATGAATGCTTTTGCAACCGGTGCTAGCAAAAACAATGCTCTTGTTGCTGTATCACAAGGACTATTAGACAACATGTCACAAGGTGAAGTTGAGGCTGTTGTCGGACATGAAATGAGTCATGTTGCCAATGGCGATATGGTGACTTTGGCATTAATTCAAGGTGTTGTTAACACCTTCGTCGTCTTTTTATCACGCATTATTGGACATGTTGTAGACCGCGTAATTCTAAAAAACAGTCACGGCCATGGTATAGGCTACTTTGTTACTGTAGTGATAGCCCAAATTGTATTATCTATACTCGCCTCCACTATTGTCATGTACTTTTCAAGAAAACGAGAGTTTGTTGCAGATACTGGTGGTGCCGATCTGGCTGGACATCAAAATATGATCAATGCACTCAAACGTCTAGGTCAAGTAGAGCCTGCTCCATTACCAGAGCAAATGGCTGCTTTTGGGATCAATGACAAAAGTGGTGTTATGGCATTATTTTCATCGCACCCACCTATAGAAGCGAGAATCAGAGCTTTGGAAGAACGGTCTCTGAGACGTTCATAACTCGAGGAGTTAAATTTATCCTTAATATAAGCCTTCGATCTAACTCTTTTTCGTTAGTGACCTATGCCATCTCAGTTTAATTATTAATTTGCTAAGTAACTAATTTTCAAACTGTAATTCGGCAAGCCTTGCATATAGCCCTCCTTTTTTGCGTAGTTCAGACGCCTCGCCTATTTCAACAATCTCACCGTTTTCCATAACAACGATTTTATCAGCTTTTTGTACTGTGGCTAACCGGTGGGCAATAACCAATGTAGTTCGGCCCTTCATTGCGGCATTCAGTCCTTCTTGTACGAGTATTTCAGACTCAGCATCCAAAGCACTTGTGGCTTCGTCTAATAATAAAATAGGCGCATCTTTTAACATTGCGCGTGCTATTGCAATCCGCTGTCTTTGCCCACCTGATAATCGAGTTCCACGCTCTCCCAAAAAAGTGTTGTAGCCATCAGGTAACTGCGGCACAAACTGGCCTACTTGTGCCGCATTGGCGGCTTTTATAACAGCCTCATCCGAAGCCTCTGGGTGTCCGTAACGAATATTTTCAAGTACATTAGCAGAAAAAATAACAGAATCTTGTGGGACAATTGCCATTAAACGGCGGAGATCATGCAAGCTAAGGTCGCTTATCTTTTGGCCATTAATAGTAATATTGCCAGTTTGTGCATCGTAGAACCTTAGCAACAATTGAAAAATGGTAGTTTTCCCTGCACCTGATGAGCCAACCAAGGCTATCGTTTCACCTGCTTTAATATGCAAATTAACGTTATCTAATGCAGCTGTTCGTGGTCGAGATGGGTAGTAAAACTTTATATTATTAAATCGGATATCAGCTTGAGATCTTTTTACTAATGGTGATGGCTTGACCGCTTCTGTAATTGCTGATTTTGTATGCAGTAATTCAAGTAAACGTTCAGTGGCACCAGCAGCTCGCATGATATCACCCCATACCTCAGCCATAGTGCTCACGCTGCCAGCTACCATAGCGGCATATAAAACAAATGAGGCCAGTTCACCACCCGTCATCACACCCTCACTTACTTGACGAGCGCCTAGCCATAATACAAAAATTATCGTGCCCATTACGGCAGTAATAATGACACCCGTAAGTAAGGCTCTAACCTTTGCTCTTCGAATAGCGGTTAAAAAACTTAAGTGTGCACTCTTCGTAAACCTCTGTGTTTCATGTGTCTCTTGCGTATAAGATTGGACGGTAGGCATCGCATTTAAAATTTCACCCGCCATAGCCGAACTATCAGCAATACGATCTTGAGACTCTCGTGAAAGTTTTTTTACTGAACGACCTATCAGCATAATTGGAAATGTCAAAACAACCATTAATCCAATATTTATAGAAAACAAATAAAAGCTCGTAAAGGCGAGCATGACCATACCGCCCGTGAATTGAAACACACTCCGCAGGCCCATCGATGCTGAACTACTTACAACCGTTTGAATAAGTGTTGTATCACCGGTCAAACGAGAAAGCACTTCGCCCGTTTGTAGTGTTTCAAAAAACTGTGGAGACTGACCTAATACACTGGCATAAACTGCGCTACGTAGATCTACAGTCACGCGCTCTCCTATCCAGGAAACCATGTAATATCGCGAAGCAACCATTAGTGCCCAAAAGGTAGCTAAACCAAACAATACTCCAAACTTCGTATCAATATTAATTGTGGGCGCTGCCCCGTTACTTTCACCAAATCCGACATCAATTAAATCACGAAATGCTAATGGGACAAGTAATAATGCAGCAGAAGACAGACATAACAATACAAAAGCAATACCTACTTGTAAGCGATATGGCTTTAAAAAAGGCCATAGATCTTTTAACGAGACAACGAGCTTAGCTTCAAGGCTCTCTTTGTCTTCCATACTCTTTTCTATCGCCATCAATTGAAGTATCTAAATTGTTATTAGTTCTGACAGTATGGCAGCTTTATAGGTTAAGCTTATTTTTTGAAACCAGACATCGACTAAAAAAGAGCATTGAGAATAGAGCTGTGGACTTATTTGACCAAGAAATAAAATATCCGGAAAATATACTACCTCAGAGATGGGGCCGTAAAATACTACGGAGTCGTTATACCACTGAGCTTGGCTGATGAGTACCTTAACTATTTATTAAAAGATATCGCTTGGCAGCACGATCAGGCATTCATTTACGGTAAACGCATTATTACCAAGCGAAAAGTTGCTTGGTATGCTGAGCAGCCGTTTGAATATACTTATTCAAAAATAACTAAACGTGCATTACCTTGGACAGATGAATTATTACAATTAAAATCACTTATCGAAACAGAATCTGGAGAAAGCTTCAACTCCTGCTTACTTAATCTATATCATAATGGCAGCGAGGCAATGGCTTGGCATAGCGATGCTGAAAAAGACTTAGTAAAAGATGGTGCGATAGCCTCTTTAAGCTTTGGCGCTGAAAGAAAGTTTTCCTTGAGACATAATAAAACGAAGGAAAAACATTCTTTGTTTTTAGAACATGGAAGTCTTCTTTTGATGAGTGGCGAGACACAAACATACTGGCAGCATTGCATGCCAGCAACCAAACGAGTCACTGAGCCAAGAGTTAACTTAACATTTAGAAGTATTGCACAGAAAAATTAGGTAAAATAAAACCTTTAGTCTACTTGAGTTCAACTATGGCCCAGTATGTATACAGCATGAACCGCGTTGGTAAAATTGTGCCGCCAAAACGTGAGATCCTTAAAGATATTTCCCTCTCTTTTTTCCCCGGTGCCAAAATTGGAGTACTGGGTCTCAATGGGTCAGGTAAATCAACTTTACTAAGAATAATGGCTGGTCTTGATAATGACTACATTGGTGAGGCCATACCCATGCCCAACATTAAGGTCGGCTACCTACCTCAAGAACCAGAACTTGATGATGCCAAAACCGTCCGACAAATTGTTGAAGAATCTGTCTCTGATGTGAAACAAGCAATGGAAGATTTGGAGGCCATTTACACGGCTTATGCTGAGCCAGATGCTGATTTTGATGCATTATCAACCAAACAGGCTGAGTTAGAAAACTTAATACAATCGAAAGATGGGCACAATTTAGATAATGCACTTGAACGTGCTGCAGAGGCACTACGCCTACCTCAATGGGATACTAGTGTCGCTGTATTATCTGGTGGTGAACGTCGCCGTGTCGCACTCTGTCGCCTGCTGCTAGACAACCCTGACATGTTATTGTTGGATGAACCTACCAACCACCTAGATGCTGAGTCCATTGCCTGGATTGAACGCTTCTTACAAGATTTTTCAGGTACTGTCGTTGCCATTACTCATGACCGTTACTTTCTAGATAATGCAGCTGGGTGGATTCTAGAGTTAGACCGTGGTCGTGGCATTCCTTATGAAGGGAATTATTCTTCTTGGTTAGAACAAAAAGATGCTCGCCTGCAGCAGGAAGCAAAAACAGAAGCCTCACACAACAAAGCAATCAAAGCTGAATTAGAGTGGGTTCGACAAGGCGCTAAGGGCCGTCAGGCTAAATCAAAATCACGATTAAAGTCGTTCGAAGAAATGAATTCTAGAGAATTCCAAAAGCGAAATGAAACCCAAGAAATTTACATCCCACCAGGGCCACGTCTGGGTGATAAAGTCATAGAATTAAATAATGTAACAAAATCCTATGGCGATAAATTATTACTTGAAAACCTGAGCTTATCTATACCAGCCGGAGCTATTGTCGGTATTATCGGGCCAAATGGTGCAGGGAAGTCTACCCTGTTTAGAATGATTTCTGGTGAAGAAAAAGTTGATTCAGGTTCAATAGAGTTGGGAAGCACCGTGCAATTATCGTACGTGAATCAAACGCGAGAACTAAATGGAAATAACACCGTTTTTGAAGAAATTTCTGAGGGAAGTGACATTATTACCGTCGGAACATATCAGACACCTTCTCGTTCCTATTGTGGCCGTTTTAACTTTAAAGGATCTGACCAACAAAAATTTGTGAAAGATCTCTCTGGCGGTGAACGTAACCGTCTCCATATGGCAAAGCTGTTAAAAGAAGGTGGTAATGTTTTGCTGCTTGATGAGCCAACTAACGATCTTGATATTGAAACCTTACGTGCTCTTGAAGAAGCTATCTTAGCTTTTCCGGGTTCGGCCGTCGTTATTTCTCATGACCGTTGGTTTTTAGATCGTGTTTGTACTCACATGATTGCCTACGAAGGTGAGTCTAACGTTGTATTCTTTGAAGGCAATTACACAGAATATGCTGAAGATTACCGTGAACGTTTTGGAAAAGATCACCAGCCTGAACGTATTAAGTACCGTAAAATGAACTAATAAGAAACTACATTATCAATATTCAAAATGGTATAAACCATTGATGGTTTATACCATTTTAGTGTCTTAACCATAAGACTAAGACTCTCATCGGCTAATCACTCAAAGCATTGTATCGACATGATACAATTTAATTTACATTTTTATAGATAGGTTTAGCTTAATTTGAATCCTCGATTTCATTATTACCTGCGTTCAGTAAAAAATATTTCTCGTTCTATATTATCTTCACGATTCTGGGCTGTGCATTCTCCAAAGATCCAATCTGGCATATCAGTTGAAAATAATTTTTTCGGCATTAATATCGCCCCATCAGCAGATCCAAAGGCAGATGACTTTATTGTCGAGCGTTTGCAAGAACTGGGACTGCAACATGTCAGAATGAATTTCACCTATGATTCAATAAATGGCTATGCCGAAAGATTATTAGAGCGTGTCATAGCTGAAGGTTTTGAAGTTTTATTAGACTTGATCCCACCATTTGAAGATGCAAAAAGCTTTACCTTAGCTGCCCAAGAACGATGGAAAGCCTTCCTTAATTCCGTTGCTGAAAAATATGGTCAACAAGTTGCCTATATTGAGATAGGTTCCACCCCTAATCGTGGCCGATGGTCAGGCTTTGAACCTTCAGATTATTTAATTGCTTGGCGAATTGCCAACGATGAATTAAAACCTTTAAATATTGTGTTAGCCGGTCCAAATGTCTCTGATTTTGAACCCTTATGCAGTATTCAACTACTTAGTGAGATGCAGTTACAAGGTAACCCACCTGATATTTATACCAACAACTTATTCGTTGAACGTGTCATCGAGCCAGAAGCTTTTGATCATCGGGTGCTAGGAAAGGCAATGACACTTGTTATGAAGCTTAACCTCGTTAAAAAAGCACGTATCATGCGCGCCATTGGTAAAGAGTATGGTGTCGATAATATAGTCTGTAGCTATAAATGCTGGTCGAGCAAGCGTTTAAGTCGTTGGTCTATCGTACCAGAACGTAAAAAATCAGATTATCTAGTAAGGTATTTAGTGATTGCAGCCACAACAGGGGCCTTATCCAAGGTTTATTGGGGCCCATTGATTTGTAATCGAGATGGTTAATTGATGATGGCTCTACAAGCTATCCGGCGATTGATAATGTGACATTCTATAAACAAGTTAGAGGTGATTTAACTAATTTTAAAGTTCGTGAAGCATTTTATGCTTACGCCAATATTATCAAGTTATTATCCGGTGCTAAATGTGTTCAAGCAATTAATGCCGACAATGGTATCCATCACTTTATATTTACTACCAAAAGCCACAAACAGCTACATATCATCTGGACTAGGGACAGAGGCTGTATTGAAGCATCATCACTTTACACAGAGATGCAACTAGAGCGCGGCCACTTTATAGATGCAATTGGTCAAGTAATACAAGACAAAGTCCTTAGTTTCAGTGAACGCCCGATCTTTATTGAGTTTGAGCAGTCCAGAGCAGCTGAAATTAAGTGAGTCAGAAGTTGAAAATCTCGAGCCACAGCCACGTGGTGTCATTTTAGGAATTAGCGAGGATATTCGATACCTACCATGGACAGAAGGTAAATGGCGTGGCGTAGTTGCAGTAAAACACTGGTGAAGATGGTGCAGTAAAAGCGAAGGCTTTATTACCTGAAAAATTGTTGGCATCACCACAACTTATGGTACACCGAGATCAACGTAATAAAGTATGGAGTATTGAACACCCACTCAAGCCAAACGAGTCCTTAGTAGTCAAACAAAACAG
Source organism: uncultured Gammaproteobacteria bacterium (assembly GCA_905181885.1). Classification (GTDB taxonomy): domain Bacteria; phylum Pseudomonadota; class Gammaproteobacteria; order Nitrosococcales; family Methylophagaceae. Next base: position 20,167 of record CAJIZI010000003.1, on the reverse strand, counting down.
AGCACGTGGCATAAAAAAATTCACTTATCGATTTAAAGCCAGTAAAGGTCAACGACATTGGGATAATGCATGGGAAATGTTGCGCCGCGGTGTCAAGAGCCCAACACCTATTGCGTATTTTGAACAAACAGAGAGTACCGGCATTACGCATAACTATTATGTTTGTGAATTCGTCGATGCCGCCTTTTCAGTTCGTAAAGCATTTACAGCATTCGGCAATGGGAAGGAAAGTTACGAGGGTTTCAGCAAAGAAAAAATCATAAAAGCTGTCGCTTATTTTAGTTGTAATATGCACAATAAAAAAATTATTCATCATGACCTCACCGGTGGTAATTTACTCGTCACAACAGAAAATGAAGAAATTAATATCACGGCAATTGATATTGGTAGAGCCTCAATTAACATGATGGAAAGCGTAAGCGAACATCAGCGTTTACTAGATTTAATGCGCTGTTGTTATAAATTAAACTGGCCAAACCGCGAATTGTTTATGGGCTACTATTTTGAAGCCTATGGCCGGAAATTTTCTCATCGATGGAAAACTTCATTAAGCTACTATGATTGGAAATTAAAAACTAAGAAGAAGCTAAAACGTGCATTAAAAAGTAAATGGGGGGAAACTTAGATTAACGCTTTAATAGCTCATCTAGCCAACTACATAAGCCGTGTAATCAATTCCATTTGCTATTAGTTCTACAACATTAGCTTTATTTTCAATACTTTCACTGAAGTCTATAAGTAGCCTTTCTCGAGTCACAGAGCCAGCATCTAAATGGCCTAACCAAAATGCATGGCCTCCAGTATCGCCATCACGGTCTAAAACGTTGTTATAGAGCAAGTTCAGGTAATCATCATTACTGGTATTTGCTCCGTAGAGTGAAATGAACTCAGGGCTACTGTGAAATTCTGATGCCATTTTCAAAGCGGTTTCACCATTATCTAAAGCCTTGATCCAAAACCCTAAACCCGCTAGATCGGGAGCCCGGTCAAAAGCTGCTTTGTAGAGACGATAGGCTACACCAGGTTTGGCAGTTATGTCTAAAGCTATATTGATATCTGAAAAAGAGAGCCTTGATATACCAGTGAGAATGTCCAGACCTTCTAATGAAATATTATCATTTATAGTTCCGCTCGCGAACCCTTCCTCGAATATTATAGTGTAATTAGCACGACTACCTGCATATGCAGCAGTATCAAGTCCTGTTCCTCCGAACAATAGCATCATTTCCGTCACCGCCAACAAGAATATCGTTGCCACTTTCTCCAAAAAGCTTATCTATTCCAGCTTGACCAAAGAGCTTATCGTCGCCACTTCCTCCTTGAAGTTCATCGGCACCATTTCCACCTTGAAGCTCATCTCTTCCACCTTGTCCAAGCAATCAAGTCATCACCTGAGCCTCCTGAAATCAAGGTCATTCCCTCCAAGCCCTTGTATTTCATCATTTCCACTAAGGCCTAGTAAAATATTCTCTCCATTTTCACCAACAATGAGGTCATTAAAATAACTACCTACAGCATTTTCAATAACTGTATTCACAGCTATATATACAGTGCTTAACGTATCTACAGTTGTAAAATTTCCTTGCTGAAGTTTGAGTGTAAGGCCATGATCAATATTGCTGCCATCAAGGGTATCATTGCCAGACACATCATAAATTGTCCTTAACAAGCCGTCCTCAGATAAAATATGTGTACTATCACCCATATTTGTTGTTTGGTTTGCTCCGTACATAGTCTGTGCTGCGATTATATCTAAAGGCAGTGGCGTTGAGGCCCAACCATACTCCCATATATGACTGGTCGGTTCATAACTCATAAGAGTTAAGAACCCACTATCATATGCATCTAGTCCTGCCGCCTGATAGGTCGTATAGCCAGCTAAGCCACCATCATGAGGGTGTTTTAGTCCCAATGCGTGACCGATTTCATGAAGTACGATATGAAATAGGTTGCTTCCAATATTGATCCAATCAAATACAGGGCTATCAATATTGAAAGTAATATCACCTTCAGGATTTTGATAGGAAATTCTATTATTACCATTAGAAGCCAGAAAACTATCGGCAAAGGCCATATTTGGAAACAAACCTATGCCTGCTATATTCGAATTGCCAAAATAAGAGTCATCGTGAAGAGAAACCATAATGTCGACAGCAGGATTTCTGTAGTCCCTGTAATCACCCATATATCTAAAATCTATATCAATTACGGCTTCCCAAGCATCAAATGCTGCCTGTATGACTTGGTAACCTGTGTTACTCCATGTGTAACCAAAATCACCAAGGCCCCAGGTTAATGTTCGAGCTGAATCCAGCTGCCAGTAGGCCCCTGATATAAGCCCGTCAATATAGTCAGACCCTGTTTCAGGAAAATAAGTTATTGAAGTTCTAGTCATGGAAATGCCATAATTTTATTCAAAATATAAAATACTCTCACATTATACCAATCACATTTACATACTTATTATTAATAGTGCTATTTATTTAGATGAAGTAAAATAGTTATAATTGATTTTCTACTGAAAAAGACAATATGAAACTAAGATAAGTTTCAGTAGTCAAGTTAATACCATCAGCATGTAATATTGATAAATCCAAATATATTTAATTGGCTTTAAACAATCAAAGCATGTAAATGATGTCCAGAAAAGACCTCTAAAATAAATCTAACGAATAGGAATTAATGATGAAAATTAAGCAGCAACTAGCTGTAGTACTAATGACATTAATGAGCACAGCAACATTTGCAGAAGAGCATATTGTTGAGATGCTGAATAATGGTGATGACGGCATGATGATCTTCGAACCCGGCTTTCTGAAAGTTGAGAAAGGAGATACTGTCAAGTTTTTGTCAACAGATATGGGCCATAACAGTGTGTCTTCATATGTGCCTGAGGGCGCTGCAGCATGGAATGGTGCTCTGAATGAAGAAATAGTTGTCACTATGGATCAAGAAGGAGTTTATATATACCAGTGTACGCCACACATCGCTCTAGCAATGATGGGTGTTATTCAGGTTGGTAACCCCACTAACATAGATGCTGCTAATTCAGCGGCTAAAGAGATGAAGAGTAAATTTATGATGTCTCAAGAACGCCTCGAAGGCTATCTTGCTCAAGTTAAATAGTCTCTCTATTTCTATGATTATAAAGCCTATCTTATTGTAGATAGGCTTTATAATTTCATAGGGTTTAATTATTGGATTACGTGTCACTCTTGATTTTCAAACAAATCATTTTTTCTTATAATATAAAACGATTTGTGGGCTCATCATTTCGTCATAATGGAATATTATTGAACTATGAATGTAAATGAATTAATTGCAATGGCATGGAGCGATGAGGTTACCTTTACAGATATTGAACGCGAGTTTGGACTTAAAGAACCTGAAGTCAAACGTGTAATGCAAAAAAACCTTAAGCCCGGTTCGTATAGGTTGTGGCGTAAACGAGTACGTTGGATAAAAGAAAAGAAAAAAAAATCTCAGGAAGTTTAGATAACATCTCGAAAATAACGTAACAATTTTTTTTGTTAAATAAGCTTAAAGTCCAGATATAAATAAATGACAGTTTAGGATAAGATTTATTGTGAAATATGCATTCTCATATAGAAAGTACTAAATGTAGGGCCAAGCCCAATAGTACAGAGCCCGTCACTCGGTGCATGACTTTTTGCACTCCCGGAGCTCCGATAAGAAAATCGCTTAATGATGAAGCAATTAGTGCAACTACCAGTAAAAACAATCACTGTTATCGCAATAAACACCCCTCCTAACAATAACGTCTGCTCTACAAGGCTTCCTTGGTCAATATTAGTAAATTGAGGTAAGAACGCTAAAAAAAACAGCCCTACCTTTGGGTTACTGACATTTAGAATAATACCTCGTTGATAAGACTGAAATGTAGTTAAAGCCTCATGGTTTTGAAGTGAGATCTCAATAGCAGCAGCACGATACGATCGCCATGAAAGATAAACAAGATAACTAGCGCCAAAGAGTTTTAACAACGACAAAGTATATGGTAAGGACAACAGTAGTATTGTTAGGCCCAGCGCAACCGCTACGGAATGTATTAACAAGCCAGTACATAAACCCAGCGTGATAAAAATACCTGTTTTATAGCCATAAACTGCTGATTGCATCAGCACATAAAGGTTATCTGGACCTGGCGTTATCGCTAAAATTAGAGATGCCAAAAGAAAAACAACAAGAGGCTCATATCCGATCATAAGGACTACCTTATCACTTTCAACAAAAATTAAGCCTTAATTGCTCTACACAGCTAAATAAGAAGAACAATTAATTTTTATTTTAGTCTTTCTCAACTCTTTGCTCAGCTATCCATTCCTTAGCTAATTCCTCCGATTCGCTTTGCTGGGTAGAGGTTAAATATTTTGTAAATAGAGCGCGCATCTCAATCGCTTTTTTATAACCACTCGAGCTAGCGATATTAAACCACATATGAGCTACTATAAAGTCCTGCATCACACCCTCACCCTTGGCGTATAGAACCCCTAAATTACTCTGTGCTGGCGCATGATTTTGCTCAGCTGCTTTTCTGTACCAGTGAACAGCTTGCTTATCATCTTCTTCCACACCTTTACCCTGGTCATACATGGTGCCTAAAATGTGTTGAACTTTAGCATCACCCTGCTCAGCTGCTTTTTTGAACCATTGAAAAGCTTGGTTGTAATCTTGCGTTACACCCTCACCTCGGAAATACATCTGTCCTAGGTCATATTGTGCAGTGGCCCAACCCTGTTCGGCTGCTTTCTTATACCATTGGACAGCTTGACCGAAATCTCTAGTTACTTCGCCTTTACCATGCTGGTATTTGTTCCCTAGATAAATTTGAGCAAGCGCCTCTCCTTGCTCCGCAGCTTTATGGCAACTGGCTAAAGCTTCTTTAGTATTGGTATATCCATAATCGCAATCAGGTTTTTCTTCTGAAGAACAACCAAGTAACACCCAACAAACAAGACTAAATATTAAAATATTTTTCATAATTTTCAATTTATCTTTAATTTTTTCACTAATGCTTTTGCTGCATCACTTATTTTATCTGTTGGATTCTCGATACAATGATTACTAACAATGGTAGTCATGTCATCATTATCAACTTCTTTCATTCTAGTTCCGTACCAGCTGGAAGCGGACACGAAACCATCAACCCACGTGAGCCTTGCAACAAAAGGACTAACGTTTCCCTTTTTGAAACCTTCAACTCCAGAAAGCCATACTTGGCAAGATAGGGTTCCAGTACCAAAAGTTGAATAAGCATGTGCTTGCTGTGAAAAAGTCGAAATCAGCAATAGTAAAAATAAATATTTCTTCACCATAATCATCCTTCTAGTTGTGTATTTTTCAATAGAACACCAAAAAACTGTTGCACTACAAAAGATACAAAATAAATAATTATGACTTTCAAGTTTGCCCAAAGTTGCTTCCAAACTTCTAACGCTTGGCTATCTATTACCTAGCTATTTTTTTGCTAAGTACATATTTATCAGGTAAGTTTAAGTATAAGTCCTATTTTCGCTCGCATATTGAAATTGAAAAAAGGAGAGTAACTATGACACTACTAGTTAGTGATATTCACTATATTGGGCCTGTTTTTTCACCGTTTAGTGGTTTAGCCGCTGGCAATGCTGATGGTTCAGAGGCTGATGACTCGACACTTCTTTTTGTCTATTACGAAGAATCAAAACAATTTGATTATATTAGTGACCGAGTACTTGGAGCAGTCACAAATGCTGAAGAGTTGGATCTAAATGAAGTGATTGAAAAACTTAATTTTGATGGTGCCTTGATACTAAGAGTTCATACTGATTGGCATGGTATCAACTGCTATGGCTTTGCTCCTGCCGAAAGTGTCATTTTCCTATGAATACCGGGGAGCATTTCAAGGTTCAAGCTTAGGGTTTAGCTGCCCAAACTGCTGCCATGTCTTGAGCTTTATTTAACTGGGATGAGCTCAGATTTTTAGCGATTTTGTCCCGCCACTCAGTAGCGGGCTCGTTTCCTAAAGAAGCCGCGATGTAGAACCACATATAAGCTAGCTTATTGTCTTGAGTTACGCCTTTTCCTTTGTGATACATGACTCCGAGGTTGAATTGAGCAATAGCATTTCCTTTCTCAGCCAGAATTGACGTTTTATTGAAGGCATCTGTAAGGGTTGGAGAGCAAGCGCTTATAAAAAGCACAACAATAGCCAGTAGTATATTTCTCATGAGATTTCTTGTCTGTGAGGTGTTTTAATAATAGAAAATTTTACTTAATTACCAATGCTTAACTTATTAATTAATAATGTGAAAAAGAACCAGCTCCCCTGCTCTACCCAAGCAATAAAAGTAATCCAAGCAGTAACCAACCAGCAGCACTATATATCAGAAACTTTTTCAGGGGTTTCATTTTATCTCCAGTTTGTATACGAGTGCTAGCGCTGCGTCATGGACGACGTCTGATGGGTTCTCGTTACAATACTCAGTAATAAAAGCATCCATGTCATTAGTGTTAACTCTTTTCGTCCTAACCCCATGCCAGTTAGTAGCCGTCACAAACCAAGTCACCCATGACGAGTTCAAGTAAGCTGGAGGCATTTCTTGACCGCTCCCGCGCTTCGTATCTTTAAGATCTTTAAGATATGTTCCGCAAGATTTCGCTCCGGAACCTTCGTAAACCTCATAAGCATATGCTTGCTGAGAAAACACGGAAACCAGCATTAATAAAAGTAAATATTTCTTCACTATAATCATCCTTCTTGTTGTGTATTCATCAATAAATCACATAAAAACTATTGGGCTACAAAGCGGCAGATAAATAACTAGGACTTTCAAATTAACCCAAAGTTGCTCCATACTCTCAATGCTTAGCGATCCACTCAGTAATGATGCCTTGAGCTTTTGATACCTGTCTTGTCAGCATTCTATCACCAGGAAAAGCCTAGTTGTCTAGTTCATATCCTCCTATATTTGGATTAACTTTTGACACCAGAACTGGTACATACCAAAAAATATGGTCGGATTTTCTTTCTCAAAAACATCCCATTTATCGAGATCATAAATGGCATTCTGTGCAAGGTTTTGTGACTTGAACTTGTCTACTTTTTTGTCCGACCTAAATTCAAACCCACAAAAATCCAAGCCTAATTGAGCTAGAGATTCTTTTATTTCAGAAATTGTAAACCTATGTTCTTGTACATGAAATAATAAATCTCGCAGACCACTCAAGCAGTAAAAATCGGGATTTGATACTATGTCTTTGTGATGATTCTTCTCTGAATTGACGACATGCTGTCGGAATAACTTCATCGCGGCATCGTCTGGATCAATACTCAACTCTTGTATTTCATTCCGCATTTGAACAATGTTTTTGCGAGCAAGTTCACTGTATAGGCCGATCTTCATCAGCCCCCCCGGCTTCAGACAGTCAGTTAACACTTTCCAGCCTGCCATTGGATCTTCCATATGATGTAATACTCCAGCACTCTCAACAATATCGAATTGTCGATTAAGCGATCCTAAATCCAAGATATCAGCTTGCATATATTCGATATTTGTTAAACCAAGCTCCTCCGTTTTACGTCTTGCATAGGCTAAACTGCTTAAACTCAAATCAACGGCTAGAACCTCACAATCTTTAAAGCGAGTTGCTGTTTCGATAGCATGCTGTCCTGTCCCGCAGCCTGCTATTAGGATTTTAGGATTTTTTATTTCATTAACACTGAGATCTGTAATTTTGAGCTTTTTATTTTTTAAGATAGTAGAAATTGGCTTGGAAATATGAGGAACTGCAAGACTAAGCCAACGCGGGTAAGGGTTCTGTTCATATTGTTCTCGTACTTTGGAAGAGACGTTGCCCGAGATTTCGCGCAACACAGCAATTTTAGACTTGAGCTGTTTTTCCAATTTGGGCTCTACTATTTGTGTCTGCAGTATGTGTTTTAGTTCGACAGGGAAGTTTAATAGCTGACAAAATGAGTATTCATTAAGTGCTTTATAGCTTGCAAGAACTGCCAATTCTGCCGCACTAACTTGTTGTCCCTTTTTAATATTTTCTTCAATAAGATCTTCTAATATTTTGAGTGCTTTGGCTTCTTCATCAGTTACATCAAATAAATATTCATTGATAAAGCACTGTGAGGCTATCGCTATTTGCAATTTCAAGATATCAGGATCATCATCAACATTAGAAATGTTAAGTAAGAGCGCGGTTCTTATATTTTTGAAGAACGTCTCAAACTTTAAGTTAGTAATTGGGCAGGAATGCATTAGTTTTAGCAAGAGGGGAATATTGGAGAGGCTTAAGTTATTCTTTTGAAGTGAGAGAGCTATCTCCTCAACAGAACTTTTCCTTAGAGCAGATTGAATAGCGGGATCGCAGTTCAGCAGACTGATTGCAGCAGCTTCTATATCTAGTGGCCGAACCAATGTTTTTCTTTCAAGGATTTTAAAAATAATTTCAGGTAGATCAGGAATGAATTGCTTAAACTGGACACCCTGTATTGCGAAGGCCATATTTGTGTATGCAGGAATATAATCAGGATTAATATTTATAGCCTCTTTATAACTCCCTATAGCTTCATCCCGCCTATCGAGTTCTTGCAGCATGGCCCCCAAATCACTATGAGCTTGTGCATAGTCAGGTTTGAGCGCTATTGCTTTCCTATAGCATGCTTCGGCCTCATCTAACCTGTCTTGCTCTTTGAGCGTATTACCCAAGTTGCTGTAGGCTAAAGCATAATCAGGTTTCAACGCTATCGCTTTCTTATAGCTTACCTCCGCCTCCTCTAACCTGCTCAGTTCTTGGAGCATAACACCCAAGTTATTACTCGCCTCAGGATCTTGTGGCGCTATCTCCACACATTTTTGCATGGCAGCTAATGATTCACTATTTCTACCTGTTTGTTTAAATATAGCGCCAAGTAGCTTCCAACTAAAATTGTGGCTTGGGAATTGTATAGAAAGGCTAACTGCTGACTTTTCAGCTTCATCAAACCGGCCGTTTTGAAACTGCTCTAATAGACTTTTAAGCTGCGCTTGAGATGGTGCTGCAGAGCCAGCGGATGCTTTTGACTGAGAAAGTAATGCTTCCAATTTTTTAGTATTAAATCCTTTCTTTTTACCTTTGATAATAGTTCGTTTGGCATTCTTAATTTGATTATCCTTAATAAGGGCATCAATGTAGCTCACCCAAAACTGCTCTATCTTTGGGTTGACTTCGAGAGCTGTTTTAAATAACGGTAATGCCACGCCAACTTTATTAGCTGAGACAGCTATTATTCCAAGGTTATGGTTGGCATCCGGATGCTCTGGTTGGGATTGTAAAATAGCGCTGTATAATCGCTCAGCCTCGCCAAGCCTACCATTTTTATGTGCTACAACAGCATCTTGTAGAGCTTGCTCAATAGTTTGTTTCATTAACTTCTCTTAAAATGCTTCGTATTCAAAATCTAATAATTTAAGATACTTTAAATATTAAATTTTTTGAACATGTAATATTTGTTCCACAGAAATCAAGAAAGAATTGGTCCAATTTATAATTCGGTTCTTTTTTGCCTTCAAAATCTCTAATGATTTATTGTTTGGAGTCACTGTCCTCTATTATCAAATAATCATCGTTGCAAATCTACCCCCAAAATCTCAATGCTTAACTTGATGTTCTTTATGAATACGAACAGTACGGATAGTGTTATCAGAAGTTTGCACAACCTCAATAAGGTAGTCTTCAATTCGTAAGCTTACGTTAGGTTCAGGGATGCTTTCTAAATATTCCAGAATCAGACCATTGATAGTTTTTGGGCCATCGGTTGGGAGCTGCCAATCATTCTGTCTGTTTATCTCGCGAATATTAGCTGAACCATTGATATAATAACTGCCATCAGCTTGTGGGTGAATATCTTTATCTTCATCGATATAATCAGCGGTAAACTCACCCACAATTTCACGAAAGATATCTTCCAAGGTAATGAGCCCAATAATGTCACCATATTCATCAACAACTAAGCCCGTTCGTCGTTTATGTCGTTGAAACTGAATTAACTGAGTGTTTAAAGGTGTATTTTCAGGAACAAAATAACTAGGCTTAATAATACTTTTGAGGGTTTCTAATGTTAGATTGTCTTTTACTGACAGATGAAGTGCTTTACGTACATGTAGTATGCCAATAAGGTTATCCAAACTTGTCTCATAAACTGGTAACCGGGTGTTAGCACAATAAGAGAGTTGTTTAATGATTTCAGCTAGCGAGGCATTGAGATTTAAGCCATCAATTTCACTCCGAGGCAGCATTACATCATTAACCGTTACTTTTTCTAAATCGAGAATACTGACAAGCATTTTTTTATGGCGTTTTGGGATCAGACTGCCCGCCTCTTTTAAAGCCATCCTTAATTCTTCAGAATTAATAGCATCTGACATGGCTACTTCTGGTGTGACCCCAAAAAATCCAAGCATCCTATTAGTGATACTGTTAGTAAACCAGACTAAAGGATAAAGTAATATTAGTAAGGGTTTTAGTAGAAAACTAGCAGGGAAAGCAATCCGTTCAGGATGAAGAGCTGCTAATGTTTTTGGAGTGACCTCTGCAAAAAGAAGAATGATGAGAGTCAGGGTGAGAGTTGCCACGGCAATACCATTTTCCCCTAAAAGTTTAACGCCGATAATTGTGGCAATAGCAGAAGCTAAAATATTTACGAAGTTATTACCGAGTAGAATAAGTCCAATAAGGCGGTCAGGTCGTTTTAAGAGTTCGTTAGCACGAATAGCGCCCGGATGGCCCTCTTGTACTAGATGGCGAAGACGATAACGATTTAATGACATTAAGGCTGTTTCGGAACTAGCGAAAAAAGCAGAAAAAAGCAATAAAATGAATAGAATAGAAAATAAAAGTGTGAGCGATGTGGTTTCTAGCATAGTGATATTTCTTGAGCAGCCTATTTAGCGAATCAAAATATATATAGCGGTAACTCACTTTAAAGAAGCATTGTTATCTCAAAGCTACTCCCAAAATTGAGGATATGTCAAGAATATTTGTAGGGTTCTATGAAGAGACAACAATATAAAACGTTATAAATCAGTATTTTAGGATCACAAAAGTACGTTACGAACAGTATTGTGTGATAGAGATGGCGTCCCTCACATTAGACGCTATATTGCGCTACACATCTAGGTTTTAATAATCACTATTTCAAATCTACCACCAAATCTACCACCAAGTTGTCAATGCTTAACTTGATGGTTTATAAAGTACAAAACTAGAAAAGGTCTGGAGTATAAGTTCCATCGGGTAGGTAGGTCGGAAAGTTGTACTGGTCATCTGTAAGCAGGTTGTAAAGGGTTGGATCACTAGTTTCGACCAATTCGGCAGTATTGAGCTTCCATTCTTGACCAATTACATCTAATCGACTAGCTTGTGCTCCTAAAATGGAGCTTAGACCCCAATACATGTATTCAGTAATCATGCACTGATAGTCGCATGATGGATCATCATAAGTGTACCAAGCAGATTCTGGGTATTGCTCTGGGATCTCAATAAATTGGCCACCTCGTGCCACGTCCATGGCATCAGCCACACTAGTACCGGTTCTCTCACCAAAGATCTCTGGGTAAACAAGGGCATAACCATTTTGGGTAATTGAGTGGAGGATCTCTTCTAAGGAGGCATCAAATGCCGTAGGTTCGTTATTTACATGCCATTCAGGGCGAGTTTCTGTGTCACCTAAGTCCATCGTAAATTCGGCGTTGGCCTTCTGTTATTACATCTAAGTCATCCTCATTCTTCCAAAGACCTATGGTTGCCTTACTTGCAATGATGGCATCGACTACAAGCTGGTTATCCACCACGCCATCTTCATCATTATCAAGGTATTCAGCCAACACGTGCGCGGCATGTATCAGCTTATTTTCAGCCACACCATCAGCTGCATAAATACCGATACCAAAGACATCTATTTTACGCGTTAGAAGTTCATAGCCTGGGTCGGTGTGGCTTGTTACGGTTAGAGGAAAAGTATCGACAGTTCCAGAAGCTAGAGCGGTGACCGCTGTTTGTGCTGCTGCGTTACCTGAAGTAACTGTTGATGCTGTAGCAGTTACGTTATCTAATACGGCTTTAGCAGCGGCGGCGGCAGTTGCACCTGCATACGATTTGCTATCAGTAGTCACTGCCGTTGTGTAAGTGTTAGCTACAGCTACCTTATTAGCTACTGCAGTGATGTCCGTACCTCCAGCACCACCGAGGATTTGTACCATTGCACTTTCTTTAGTGGTAGCACCCGCAGTGATTGCGTCAGTCCAAAAAACACCATCAGTGGCTGAATTGTATGCTCGGCCAAATGCTTGCAAGTAAACTGCTGATACGTAAGCACTTGTTGATAATGCTACTATCGGCGCTGCTTCAGCTGAAGTGCCGAAGCTGCTTGCAATTGCTGATATCGTTGTGGTGCCAGCATCCAACGCGTCAGCGTAAAACGCTAGACCCGCTGCATCTGCCGGACGACCAAAATAGGCAATGTATAGTTCTTGCACTCTTGTTGTAGAGGCTGTTGTAGCCATATCCAGTCCCCTGAAATTTTAGCAATTAAATATTAACTAGAGTATCTTCACCTTACCTGCTGGAAGTCCTGTGTGTCCACCCCTGTGGCATCTGATTAATTATCAATGCTTAACTTGATGATTTAGTTTGTGATCCGGCACATCCCGAAAGACCAATAACACAAAGTAAAACAACTATCCTTTTCATGAACTTCATTAAAAAACTAGTTAACGGTGAGGTGAATTATGGTGAGCACTAGTTTCTCTAATTATTTTTTCTGACTCTTCCAAGTGCCGCCATATTGGTATGTATTTTCAAATTTCGATTTAATGTCAATCAGACACTTTCCACACAAGAATACCCAACCTGACGAATTTTGGTATTGGCATCTGTATAGAACTTCTTTCGGTTCATCACAGATATGACATTCTTTCGCTCTGACTCTCATTACACGATTGTTTCAGTGAAGATAATTGTAATTGTAATTGTAATTGTAATTGAACTAAGCTTTTAATATTGTGTCAATGTAACTGTAATATCATAAAAACAGAGACGAATGAATAAATGCCAAGAATAAGATACCAAAAGATTTTAATCGTGCTGCTGATGCTAGTTTTCGGTGGGCAAACGATTGCGTCTGTAATTATCTCTTGCAAAAATCAAGACCATTCACCTCAGTCCTCTAGCCAGGCGTTAATTTCTGGAATGGTAGATCATTCTCAGCACTTAATGGGATTGAATTCCTCTACTGATGAGGCAGTATCACCTGATGATTGCCCTGATTGTAATTACTGCTTTTCTTCTACGACGATGCCCAGTGTTCAAAGCTTTTCCTCATCTATCGTCGTCTCCGCTACTAGTCGCTACAACCAACTAGTTGATACCAATTTAACAAGCTACCTTTTCCGTCCTCCCATTTCCTGCTAACTCAGCATAAATACGCCTTTTTTCTGGCGTCTTTTATCTACAAGTTGAATTAGCGGGGGCCTAAAAACTCCCAAATATAAAGCCTGAAAAAGGCATATGTTCTTCGTGGGAGTTAACATGAAATTATTATATCCACCATCAATATCTCGTCGACATTTTGTGACAGGTATTGCAGCAGGTAGCGCCTTTTTAGGCTTAGGCCTTGCTTCTACCTTATCTTTGGCATCACCATCAAATCGACTCGGGCCATCGATGCTAAGGGGAAATCAATTCGATTTGAATATCGGCTACCAGCCAGTCAATTTCACTGGTAAAGATCGGATGGCAACAGCCGTCAATGGTTCTGTACCCGCGCCTATTTTACGCTGGCGCGAAGGTGAGCGGGTCACTTTACGGGTGAAAAACAACCTTGCTAAAGATAGTTCTCTTCATTGGCATGGCCTTATCTTACCAGCTGAAATGGACGGTGTTCCTGGACTGAGTTTTGATGGCATCAAACCAGGTGAAACCTTTGAATACCAGTTTGATGTTAATCAAAGCGGTACTTATTGGTATCACAGTCATTCTGGTTTTCAAGAGCAAACAGGTCTTTATGGTGCGATCATCATTGATCCTAGAGACCCTGATCCGGTCAGCTATGACAGAGAATATGTTGTGATGCTGTCAGATTGGTCTGATGAAGATCCACACGCTATCTATAAAAGATTGAAAAAAGCTTAGCCATTACTACAATTTTCGTGAACGCACGGTAGGAGATCTCTGGCAAGATATTAAATATAAAGGCATTACAGAAACATGGAATGAGCGTGACATGTGGAATCAAATGCGTATGAGTGAAACAGATATATCTGATGTCAATGGCTACACATATACCTATTTAATGAATGGAGTGACGCCTGACGAAGGATGGATAGGTTTATTTAAACGGGGTGAAAAAGTACGCTTACGCTTCATCAATGGTTCAGCAATGACTATTTTTGATGTCCGCATACCTGGATTGAAAATGACGGTGGTGGCTTCTGACGGTCAGAATATCGAGCCTGTAACTATAGACGAATTTCGTATTGGTGTTGCTGAAACCTACGATGTGGTAGTTGAACCTAGTGATGATAGTGCCTATACCGTTTTTGCCCAAAGTATTGATCGTTCTGGCTTTACCCGTGGCACATTAACACCAGATGTTGAAATGACTTCATTAATACCCAATATGGATACAGCTCCAACTCTAGGACATCGCGATATGGGTATGGGAATGGCTAACATGACAGAAACATCAGCTGTAGATCATAGTCAGCATCAGATGAGTGGTGCGAAGACTATAGATCATAGTCAGCATCAGATGAATGGTGCAAAGACTGTAGATCATAGTCAACATCAGATGGGTGGTGCAAAGACTATAGACCATAGTCAACATCAGATGAGTGGTACCTTGATATTAGTGATAAAAAAACAGATCACACAAGCCATAACAGCCTACCAGAAGTATTAGGTAAAGCAGGTTTTGGTAGCATTCGTGAGATAACACATGCTTCCACTGAAACTGGACCTCACGTAGATATGAAAGCGATAAGTCCTCAGAGTGGTTTGACCGATCCAGGTGTTGGTTTACGTGATCATTTGCAGAAATACGGTAGAAAGGTACTTACTTATGCTGATATAAAAAATCTTTATCTCACTTCTGATCCACGTGATCCAACACGAGAAATTGAGCTGCATTTGACCGGAAATATGAGCCGTTATATGTGGTCAATTAATGGTGTTAAAGCCGCTGATGCTGATCCTATTAAGCTTAAATATGGTGAGCGTGTTCGCATCACACTAGTGAATGACACCATGATGGCTCACCCCATTCACTTACATGGTATGTGGAGCGAGCTTGAGACTGGCGATCCAAGTCACATCCCTCGCAAACATACAGTTATGGTCCAACCGGGTTCAAAAATCAGTTACTTGGTTACAGCTGACGCTAGAGGGCAATGGGCTTATCACTGTCATTTTATATTCCACATGGCAGGTATGTTCCGTCAAGTTACAGTGAGCTAAGGAGACTTTTATGAAAACATTTAAAAGGCAGTTATCAATGCCTAAACGCGTATTTTTGTCATTCATTCTCACCATATGTCTCCTGCTTAATCAGGTAAGCACTGTATTAGCAAGTGGTATGGATGATCCATTATTAACGAAGGTGTTGATTGATCAATTTGAGGTTCGTGATGCAGATGATAGCAATCCACTAGTGTTAGAAGGACAGGGCTGGATAGGTAAAGATCTCCAAAAAATTTGGTTTAAGGCTGAAATTGAACGAGATAATGGCGAAACGGAAGAAGCCGAGTTGCAAGTTCTTTATAGCCATGCGATTGCACCGTATTGGGATCTGCAACTTGGATTAAGGCATGACTTCCAGCCTAGCCCTAGCCGAAGTTGGGCGGTATTTGGCTTTCAAGGTTTGTTACCCTATTATTTTGAAGCCGATACAGCACTATTTATAGGAGAAAGCGGACGCTCAGGATTGCGACTTGAGGTTGAGTATGAACTCTTGTTTACACAGAAGCTTATTTTAACACCTGAAATCGAAGTCAATCTCCTCGACTATGACAAAGATTTAGGTATCGGTTCAGGGTTATCAGACGTTGAGGCTGGTTTACGGTTACGGTATGAAATTCGTCGTGAATTTGCGCCCTATATCGGTGTTAATTGGAATAAGAGTTTCGGCAATACAGCAAGCTTTGCACGTGATGACGGCAAAGATACCGATGACCTCCAGTGGGTAATAGGTCTTCGTATTTGGTTTTAAACAAAAGTAACTTACTAGCCTTTCAACTGCCATGATTAGCAATGGGTAGAAGAGATATGACAATATTGGTAGAATTAATTATGTTCAAACAATAATTAAAAACATGCACTATTTGCTCATTAAGTGACTTTATCAATAGTATCGTTTTATCAAGGAAAAATCATGGCAGGTTCGTTACAAGATCAACTAAAAAAATCTGGCCTCGTAAGTAAGAAAAAGTCTCAAAAATTAGATGCTGAAAAGCGTAAAAAGATAAAGGCTCAAAATAAAGGCCAGAAGATTGATAATGAGATTTCAGAAAAAGTAAAACAAGCTGAATTACAAAAAAAACAAGCTGACCAAAAACGGAATCAACAGCAACAACAGCAAGTAAAACAAAATGAAGAAAAAGCACGTATCAAGCAAATTGTTGATCAAGCTAAAATCAAAGACTATGAAGGTGAAACCGCCTTCAACTTTCAATTCAATAACAAAGTTAAGACACTGTATCTGAACAAAGATAACTACGATGGTTTAGTGGCTGGAAGTATTGGACTCTGTCAGATCGATAACGTCATATTTATTCTGCCAAACTCAACGGTCAGTAAAATAAATGAGATCAACCCAGTTTATGTCGTATTACATCAGGATAAACTCAATTCAACAACTGAAACAGTAGATGATGATCCCTATGCCGACTATGAGATCCCCGATGATTTAATGTGGTGATAGCCCTAAAATATTAATGCTTAACTTGTTGATTGATAGTGTACAAAAGAGGGTAACTATCCTTTAAATCTTTTCCTGAGCCACTTAATTCCAAAAGTTAAAACATATAGTGCTACGAAGAAAATTGTTACGGGAAATACAAACCACATTAAAAAAACTGCAAAGCTCTCAAAATCAGCAATATTGACGTTTAGGATCACAAGAGTTAAGACTGCATAAATACAAGTAACAACGATCCAGAATCGCTGCCAGCCATTTGTTTTCTTTAACCAGCTCATTAAGTTTTTTTCTTCCATTCTCTATCTACCCTCATTACACTTAAAACTACTCAAATATAATGCCCTTTTTTATAAGGGGAAGTCTATAGGTGTAATCCCCTTTTTTAAAGGAGTACAAAAATGAAAATTGATTGGCTTTCAACCCTCCTGGTTACATTACTTACAGCAACATTGTTAGCCTTTTTCTTCGGGTATTTTTCCTATCCTTACGGTTGGATCGTTCTTACATTTGTACTTGTAGCAAGACTAACTCAATACAACGCCAGAAACAGATGATGATGAGCCCTATGTCGATTATTACTAAGTGGTGATAACGATCAAGTAGTAAGTCGTATCTTCATAAACCTTTTGCCAATTACCTTATATTACGCTCTCGTCCTGATAGCCTTGAATTGAGCACCGTGACAGGCGTGACATACCGTGACAATTCCAAAAGTGTCACGCACTAATGACCGTATATGGTCATTTGAGTGGGTGAGTTACAACCGTGACATCTTTTAAAGTTTTAATGTTACTACCCATACTGGGCGTGACGAACGTGACACACCCCTTAAGGGTGTCACGGTGTCACGCTTGGAGTAATCGATATGATTCATAACAAGCCAGGTTAATATAAAATCACCCGTCCTTGTGTACTGGGAAGATTAGAGACGACAACTGCTCTTTATGACCTAACCACCAATAATCATCATACATCTGTACTTTGCGTAATGTTTCGTATTCCAAGTGCTGTTAATGCCACTGTTACCACCACTGATTTATGACTTACCACCAAATATACCACCAAATGTGGTGGGAAGTCGATAGACAGTAATGTACCGTAGCAAACAACAGGCACAAAAAAACCCATATAAAATGGGCTTTTAAGGTCTTTCACGGCCTATACTAGACCTATATATGGTGGAGATGGCGGGACTCGAACCCGCGTCCGCAAATCCTCCGCTCTCAGCTCTACATGCTTATTTCATCTATTATTTTAACTAGAAACTACCCGATGAACAGGGAAAATAACTAGCGATCTTGAGAGGTTTCAGACCATCAGTACCAAGCATACTTATGGCTTGTCTTATGAGAATTGACCATTGAAACCTAAACGCATAAGCACGGCTTTAGTCAATGGCTAGCAAGCCTAAGCTGCTAGTTTGTAGTTGTTATCGTTTGCAACTATATTTTGTTAATCTGTTTTACGAGAAGAATTAACATACTCGGCATGCACCTTAAGTTTTGTAACCCACGTCGAAACCAGAGTCATCCCCAAAGTGTTGTACGATATAGACAGTATATGTCAGTGATTGTATCCAAGCCAGACATATGTTATTTATTTCTAAAAATTCGAGACTTTTCACGTGCCCAGTCTTTATCTTTTTCGGTCGCACGTTTATCGTGATGTTGCTTACCTTTAGCCAGTGCTATCTCAAGTTTAGCTCTACCCTTTTTCCAATACATAGAAACCGGTACGATGGTATAACCTTTTCTATCAACAGCAGCTACCAAACGGTTGAGTTCGACCCTATTTAATAGTAGTTTACGACGACGAATGTCATCAGGATGAATATGAGTTGATGCCGATAACATCGGTGAAATATGGCAGCCGTGTAACCAAGCCTCACCTTGGTGAAGTTGAACATAACTTTCATTCAATTGACCACGCCCGTCACGAAGGCTTTTGACCTCCCATCCTTCCAACACCAATCCTGCTTCAAAATTATCTTCTAAGAAAAAGTCATGACGCACACGACGATTTTTAGCAATATTACTGCTTGTACCTTTTTCTTTTTTACTTTTCTTTGTGGCCATAGTATCTATTATAAGTGCAAGTTGACTTGAACGCTCGGCTAATCACTAATCTAAGTCAATTCTCTGTAGTTCTTGAACTCCTAGTGAATTTAGATCATAAACACCATTTGTGGAGATAAAAAGATTTGGACTATATAAAATCAGTCATTATGTTTATTATATAGCTACATCATCAAGAAATAGCAAAACTCATACGAGGCTGCTATTCCAACTTAAACCCTTAGGTAAAAAAACACAATATGGCTAGACCATTACAATCTATTCACGGTCAATGGTCGTCTCGCTGGGCTTTTGTCCTCGCAGCTACGGGTTCTGCCGTTGGGTTAGGGAATATTTGGAAGTTTCCTTATATCACTGGTGAAAATGGTGGTGGTGCATTTGTTCTAGTTTATCTTGCTTGTCTCGTCTTGATAGGTTTACCCGTAATGATGGCCGAAATTCTCGTGGGCCGACGAGGCCGTCAAAACCCAGTAAACTCTCTTCATAGTCTTGCAATAGAAGAGAAAACAACCCAAGACTGGCAATATTTAGGCTGGTTGGGCCTGACGGCAGGCATTTTAATCATGTCCTATTACAGCGTCTTTGCCGGTCAAGCGCTTGCTTATGTTTTTAGAAACTTTTCTGGTGTATTCGAAGGGGTTACTGCTGACGGGGCTACTTCTATTTATAACGCCCTTGTTTCTGATCCTGAGCGCCTTTTAGCTTGGCATACAATCTTCGTGATCATCACATCTATAGTCGTTGCTCGCGGAGTTCAAGGAGGATTAGAAAAAGCTGTTAAATTTTTAATGCCAGCCCTCCTCGCCATCCTATTTTTATTAGTAGGTTACGCTGCAAATACCGGTATCTATTTCCAACAAGGAATTGATTTTTTATTCCATGCTGACTTCTCAAAACTTTCTGGTGATTCAGTCCTAACGGCAATGGGTCATGCATTTTTCACACTCAGCTTAGGCATGGGCGCGATAATGGTCTATGGTTCTTATCTGCCAAAAAGTGCTTCTATCTTAAAAATGACCTTCGCTATTGCATTCGCCGACACTGCCGTTGCCTTATTAGCTGGTATGGCTATCTTCCCACTTGTATTCGCTAATGGTTTAGACATTGATGCTGGCCCAGGTCTTATTTTTCA
>CAJIZI010000002.1 GCA_905181885.1 uncultured Gammaproteobacteria bacterium | reverse complement strand
CTGTGAACGTATCAAACCCATAGCCTTTTTTAAAAACCTTAAGAAGATATTTAAAGGATGATGCCCTCCACACACCAAATTCATAAAACGGTTTTGAATTATGCTTTTTTTAACATACGACATCAAAAAAGTAGAACTTGTTAAAGTGTAATTCAGGAAGATTAGGTAAGCTGAAAAGCCCAAGCAAATGAACGCATATAGGGATGCTGCTTTAATTCAGATTGCATCAACTCGTCAAAGTTATTTCTATCGCCTTGATAGAATCTTAATGCAGCCTTCGTTAATCTGTGCTTTGATGTGGTTTTCATCTGCATCCAAGCATTTATCAATCCAATGTTCAGCGCTTTGTATAGTCTTTTGAATACCATGTAGGTTCCAAAAAGCTCCGGCATAGTCAGGTTTCAACGCTATCGCTTGTGTATAGCTTGCTTCAGCTTCGTCTAATCTTCCTAGTTCTTGGAGCGTGATACCCAAGTTGCTGTGGGCTTCGGCATAGTCAGGTTTCAACGCTATCGCTTGTGTATAGCTTGCTTCAGCTTCGTCTAATCTTCCTAGTTCTTTGAGCGTGATACCCAAGTTGCTGTGGGCTTCGGCATAGTCAGGTTTCAACGCTATCGCTTGTGTATAGCTTGCTTCAGCTTCGTCTAATCTTCCTAGTTCTTGGAGCGTGATACCCAAGTTGCTGTGGGCTTCGGCATAGTCAGGTTTCAACGCTATCGCTTGTGTATAGCTTGCTTCAGCTTCGTCTAATCTTCCTAGTTCTTGGAGCGTGATACCCAAGTTGCTGTGGGCTTCGGCATAGTCAGGTTTCAACGCTATCGCTTGTGTATAGCTTGCTTCAGCTTCGTCTAATCTTCCTAGTTCTTGGAGCGTGATACCCAAGTTGCTGTGGGCTTCGGCATAGTCAGGTTTCAACGCTATCGCTTGTGTATAGCTTGCTTCAGCTTCGTCTAATCTTCCTAGTTCTTGGAGCGTGATACCCAAGTTGTAGTGGGCTTCGGCATAGTCAGGTTTCAACGCTATCGCTTGTGTATAGCTTGCTTCAGCTTCGTCTAATCTTCCTAGTTCTTTGAGCGTGACACCCAAGTTGCTGTGGGCTTCGGCATCTTGTGGCTCTAATTGCACAGACTTTTTGATGGCAACTAATGACTCATTAACTCTTCCAGTCTGTTTAAATATCGCTCCAAGTACTTTCCAGGCAAACTGATGTTGGGAAAATTTGTGAGTGAGGGATATAGCAAGTTTTTCAGCGTCATCAAGTCGCCCATTCTGATAGTGGTCTAAAAGACTACTGAGTTGTTGCTGAGATGGGCCTGCACTAGTAATATTTTCTGGTTTGTTTATGGAGGCTAGTTGTGCTTTAAGGGCATTTAACTTATCTCCCTCCATATTATGCTTTTTTGCCTGCCCCAGTGCTTTCTTCGCATTATCAAACTGCTTTTCTTTAATGAGAACATGAATGTAGCTGAGCCAAAATTGTTCTATCTTTGGATTGGCTTCAAGAGCAGTTTTAAATAACGGTAATGCTGCATCAGTTTTATTCAGGGAGGCTAATAATATGCCTAGGTTATGGTTGGCATCTGGATGCAAAGGATGAGACTCTAGAATAGCTCGATAGAGACGTTCAGCATCTTGAAGCTTACCTTCTTTATGTGCTGCAACAGCTTGCTGCAGTGCTTCTTCAATCGTTAGTTCCATTGAAAGCCCTTAAACTCTGCTTCGTAAAACTATTAGTTACAAATTGAATAGACGTTAAATACCAATTAACTCGACTGCAACTTGTTTTGTAAAGAATGAGATCGCTATTACTACAATCTGATTGGTTAATAGAACAAAATTCGTTTAACGCTTTAAATTCATCTTTCCCAGCTTTCGCTTGTTGTGTATTTTACTACATTTTGCAATTGGAGTTAATCATTGTGTTGATTTTTAGAGGATTCGGATAGCATGTTTTTTTGACGTCTAAAAAGTAGCAGTGTTCTTTTTAGTGTCAATAACCAATGCATTTCATTATTCACAGACCTGTATTGATATTGAATGAGCTTAATGTCTTCAATGGCAGCATGTTACCTCATTGTGACATCATATAAGTCTGAAAAAAAGTATGGCGATAACAGGCATACCCCCCCCAGCAATACTGCTGAGGCTTTTATATATTTGGAGCCGGAGATAAGACTTGAACTTACGACCCTCTGATTACAAAGCAGAGGCTCAATTGAGATTTACCAACGGTTTTAGCGGTTTAGGGGAACAATGTTATAGCGATTTAGATTATGTTGAGGCTACTTAGACTAATATTGCTCACACAGTCTGCTACTTCATGGCTATGATCATAAAGGTTAAGCATGTCTTTACTTTTATGACCACTAGCGTTCATCTTGTCCTTCTTTGTACCTTTCATATCTGAAATTGATTTATGTTTCAACTCGTGAAAACAAAACCTTTCTTGCTTTGTAATAATTTTATTTGTGTTTGTCATAATTTAAGGTCCCACAACATTCCTTGATATACCCCAAATAACGGTGTAACTTATGAGCTAACAGCTATTTTAAAAAGTACGTTACCATCAATAGGGTTTTATCAGACACGAGAAGTTTGTTAATGACTTTATTCAAGTTTGGAATAAAATAATGAATGCTGATCGTTTTGATCTTTGAGCCTAAATAATTAGTCAGACATAATTTACACCGTCAAAATAAACTTTATTAGGAGTATAAAAATGAAAAAAATCATATCTGGGTTAGTATCGGTAATGATTGCAGGAATGGCTTTTAACACCAGTGCTTATGCAGGAGAAGCTATGAGTGAAGCACATGCTCATATCGGGCATGTGATGACTAGTTGGAATGATACACCGTCCCAACACGGCCTTCTGCCTGTGGCAATGAAAGATGCAGGAATTGCAGCCGCTCACGCTGCTCTTGCCGCTAAATCTCCAAACGATCTAGCAGCAATGAAATTGCATGCAAGACATGTGCGCCACGCGATAGACTCATCATATGAAGCATCAGGACCTGGTACTGGATACGGGCTGATTAAGGCGGCCAATGGGGGAATTGGACACGCCACACTCGCCAGTAAAAGTGAAGGTGCGTCCGAAGCAGTCAAAGTCCACACAGAACACGCAGTGACATCATTAAACAATGCCATCGCGCGTAGCAGAATGGCTTTATATGAAGCACAAGCAGTGCTTATTGCAACTAGTGCAGGTCAAGCTGCGGCTCATGCCGCCAAAATGGCAGAACTGACGCAAGCCGCTGTTAATGGTGTTGACGCCAATGGAGACGGCGGTATCAGCTGGCATGCACATGAAGGTGGTCTTAATGTTGCAAGCCAACACATGGGAATCATGATGGATGCAGAGGGTATGAAACACTAAAGGTTGTCAAAAGCCCCAAAGCCCATAACCTTAATCTAAGACAAACCCGCTTCGGCGGGTTTTGTTTTTTATGGGCGCTATTTACTGATTACTTGATTGGGTTTGGGGCCGGGTCAAAACTGGCTTTGATGTTGCCGCTAACCAATCTAATGTTTAAGTAAGCTAATCACTCATGACGGATAATGCCCTGTAAGTCATTGATAGTGAATTGTACCCATAGCTGTTTTCACCCATAAAAAAGGGCTTACGATTGCTCGTAAACCCTTAATATATCTGGAGCCGGAGATAAGACTTGAACTTACGACCCTCTGATTACAAATCAGATGCTCTACCAACTGAGCTACACCGGCTTGAAAGAGCGAAATTATACGGATTCATTAGAGTAATGGCAAGAAAAACATCTCATAATCCAAACTTTTTACTGGAAAGATTGATATCGGTAATTGGGGATATTTTGTAACTTGTCTTGAATGTACTTAAACGAGTTTAAACTAGCATTAAGTCGATACCATAAGGCATATAGTCAATACCATTTGCTATTAGCTCGACAACATTAGCTTTATTTTCGATACTTTCACTAAAGTCTATAAGTAGCCTTTCTCGTGTCACAGTGCCTGCATCTAAATGGCCTAACCAAAATGCATGACCTCCAGCATCACCATCACGATCTAAAACGTTGTTATAGAGTAAATTTAGATAATCGTCATTACTATTATTTGCCCCATATAGGGATATAAACTCAGCACTATTAGTAAATCCTGATGCCATCTCTAAGGCACTATGGCCATTATCTAAAGCATTGATCCAAAATCCTAAACCAACTAGATCTGGAGCACGGTCAAATGCTGCTTTATAAATACGGTACGCCTCACCAGGATTGGCAGTTGTATCCAGAGCCACATTTACATCAGAAAAAGAAAGACGCTCGACAGTATTGATGGTATCGGTAGTGCCATTGATTACTTCTACAACTGTTTGATTGCTATTCCCGACATCTGCTAGCGTGTAGTTTTCCCTTGCAAGGGTGTATTTAATTGTGTCTAAACCGATTCCACCTGCAATAGTATCGGAGCCACCATCGGCAAAAATAGTGTCATTACCAACATTACCACTCAGGAAATCATTAGCTGTGGTACCCCGAATAATATCAGCTCCTAAGTAGCCTAGTGTTGTAACGACTACATTTACTTCTCCTGCTGCAGTGAGGTTGCTTGTGCTGCTGGGAATTATTTCAAGGATGTCTTCAAGAGGTTGGTTAATGAAGACCTCAAATTCAGCTAGGTAATCAGTTGATGATTTGCCATAAGTTTTAGTAAATGCCGCCTCAAAGCCCAGGCTATTCAGATCATTGTAAAAGTGAACACTATAAAGCTCAGCAGTGTGTTTACTCTCTAGATATGCTACAAACCAAGCACCGATAGAATAATATAAATCTGAATCTGGATCACTTTTACTAAGGTACTGGCAATCCTAACCAGTTCAATCTCAGCTGTGATATTTATAAATATATTATGGTGGCCATTTCCTTTGAAATGGATTCAGCTCATATTAAGTTGCTTAAGCCACACTAGGCCTGAAGGAGTTATAAAGTTATAGGCGGTAATTGGGGATATTTTGTAATTAACGGTGGTCAAAAGAATGATTACAGGTCCAAAGGAGGCCCAGCATGGAAAAAAGAGAGTGGGTTATTAAACCTATTACTTTTGATAACGATGCAAGATTGCTGTTGTTCGGTATGCCGTTTTTAGGTGGGTGGCTACCCCGTTTAGCATTCAGCTCCGATGTTAAATTTGATTCAGTGTTTCAGCCAACTGAAAAAGTTAAAGTGGAGTATTTTTTAGCCGAGTGGTTCTTGAGTGGTGTGGCTATTGTTTACAAAATGACAACAACGCCAATGTTTAAGTAAGTTAAACAGTTATAGACAGATAATAAGCGTAAGCTATTGATAGTGAATTGTCACCACCATTGTCCCACTAGCTGTTTTTACGCATAAAAAAAGGCTTACAATCGCTTGTAAACCCTTGCTATATATGGCTCCTCGACCAGGACTCGAACCTGGGACCCATTGATTAACAGTCAATTGCTCTACCAACTGAGCTATCGAGGAATTGAAAGAGGGGTATCATAGAGGCTTGGTCATGCTGGGTCAAGCTTCATCTTACTTTTTTAGCTGTTTATAAACTCAGCGATACGTTGTAGTGCAACGTTGAGATTTTCTTCGCTGGTAGCGATGGATAAACGTATATGGTTTTTAAGGCCAAAGGCGGTGCCAGGTACTACCGCGACGCCTTTATCAACTAATAGTGCTTCAGCAAATTCTAGATCATCATTAATGCCTGGCATATCTTTGATAACATTGCTTATGTTCGGAAAGACATAGAAAGTACCATCACTCTTTAAAGATTCAATTCCGCTGATTGAATTGAGTTTTTCGACTACAATATCATGGCGTTTTTTAAATGCTACTAACATAACTTGGATACATTGCTGCTCACCATTTAGCGCTTCGACAGCTGCTGCTTGAGAAATCGATGCAGCGTTGGATGTGCTTTGTGATTGGATCTTTTTCATGGCACTAATTAAAGGTGCTGGGCCCGCGGCATAACCAATACGCCAGCCTGTCATCGAGTAGGCTTTAGAAACACCATTTAATACGATAGTGCGGTCATAAAGGTCTGGACAAGCGGTGACGATGTTATGAAAGCCCATATCAGCCCACAAAATATGTTCGTACATATCATCGGTGGCAATCAGTACGTGAGGGTGTTGTCGTAAGACGTTACCTAGGGCAACAAGTTCTGATTCGTTATAGGCCATACCTGAGGGGTTAGAGGGACTATTGATGACAAACAAACGTGTTTTTATTGTTATGGCTGCTTCTAGCTGCTGTGGTGTAATTTTAAAGCGTTGTTCTTGCCCAGCTTCTATGATGACAGGCAGACCTTCAGCTAACAGAACCATATCAGGGTATGAGACCCAATAAGGGGCAGGGATGATAACTTCATCGCCTTTATCCAGTAACGCTTGACTAAGGTTGAAAAAACTTTGTTTACCTCCCACGGAAACTAGAATTTGATTGAGTTGATAATCTAGTTGATTATCACGGGATAATTTATCTATGACGGCTTGTTTTAGGGCAATAGTGCCATCGACTGCGGTGTATTTGGTATCACCATTATGGATAGCAGTAATGGCTGCTTGTTTTATGTGTTTTGGGGTGTCAAAGTCAGGCTCGCCAGCACCGAGACCGATAACATCTTTACCTTCTGTTCTAAGTTCCGCTGCCCTCGCTGTGATCGCTAAGGTGGGAGAGGGTTTAATGCTTTGAACGCGTTGTGATAGTTTGATATCCAAAATTTTTCCTTCTGAAAATACAAATTAACTAGATGTCAGGTAATATACGCCAAAGATGAATTATGCAGAAGATGTATGGCTAAACAATTTGAATTAGTAAGTGACTTTTCACCGGCGGGCGACCAGCCAGCAGCGATTGATGCCTTGATTGAAGGGCTAGATAATGGAGAAATGTGGCAAACGCTACTGGGCGTAACAGGCTCAGGAAAAACATTTACGATTGCTAATGTTGCGCAGAAGATCCAGCGGCCCATTATGATTTTGGCGCCAAATAAAACGTTAGCGGCCCAGCTTTATAGTGAGATGAAAGAGTTCTTCCCCCATAACTCGGTTGAATATTTTGTGTCTTACTATGACTACTATCAGCCTGAAGCGTATGTACCTTCATCGGATACTTTTATAGATAAAGATGCATCGGTTAATGAACAAATAGAACAAATGCGTCTGTCGGCGACTAAAGCAATGCTAGAGCGTCGCGATTCTATTATTGTATCGAGTGTCTCGTGTATATATGGTTTGGGCGATAAAGATGCTTACTTGGAAATGGTGCTGCATCTTAGTGTGGGCGATACGATCAATCAGCGCGATGTCTTACGAAGGCTTACCGAATTGCAATACTCTCGTAACGATATTGAATTACATCGCGGTACTTATCGGGTGCGCGGTGAAGTTATTGATATTTTTCCTGCAGAGTCTGAACGTGATGCTGTTCGCGTTGAATTATTTGATGATGAAGTGGAACAGATCAGTTTTTTTGATCCCCTCACGGGCGAAATTCTTCATAAAGTAAGCAGAACAACGATATACCCTAAAACGCATTATGTGACACCGAGGGCTAAACTGCTCTCTGCCGTTGATGGGATTAAAGAAGAGTTAAGGATACGTTTAGCCGAACTAATCGAGCAAAACAAATTAGTTGAAGCTCAACGTTTGGAGCAGCGGACTCGTTTCGATATTGAAATGATTATGGAACTGGGTTACTGCAATGGGATTGAAAACTACTCCCGCTATTTATCAGGTCGTCAGCCTGGAGAGTGCCCGCCAACTTTATTTGATTATCTACCTGATGATGCTTTACTAGTCTTAGATGAAAGCCATGTAATGGTGCCGCAAATTGGTGCGATGTACAAAGGCGATCGCTCACGCAAAGAAACCTTGGTGAATTATGGTTTTAGATTGCCTTCTGCATTAGATAACAGACCATTAATGTTTGAAGAATGGGAGCGAGCTTGCACCACAAACTATTTTTGTTTCTGCAACGCCAGCTGCCTACGAACAAGAACATGCTAGTTCAATTGTAGAACAAGTCGTGCGACCGACAGGTCTTCTTGATCCAGAAATCGAAATTCGACCGGTTGGAACTCAAGTCGATGACCTATTATCAGAGGCAAACAAGCGGGCGAAAATTGGTGAGCGTGTATTAGTCACAACATTGACAAAGCGTATGTCGGAAGATCTGACTGAATACTTGAGCGAGCATGGAGTGAAAGTTCGTTACTTACATTCAGACATCGATACTGTCGAGCGTGTTGAAATATTACGAGACTTGAGATTGGGGGTTTTTGACGTACTTGTTGGCATTAATTTATTAAGAGAAGGGCTTGATATTCCAGAGGTTTCATTAGTCGCAATATTGGACGCAGATAAAGAAGGGTTCCTTCGCTCTGAACGTTCTCTGATACAGACTATAGGCCGCGCTGCACGTAACCTAAATGGGCGGGCTATTCTTTATGCTGACCGAATTACTGGTTCAATGCAACGTGCGATGGATGAAACTGATCGTCGTCGCACCAAACAGCGGGAACATAATAAATTAAATGGTATTACGCCAACGGGAATCGTAAAAGCAATCCGAAATAGTATTGATGATAAGCAGACTGAAGAACGAGAACAGCGCCAATACATTACAAAGTTGGCAGGAGAGCAAGCGAAATATGCTGCTCTCACACCGAAACAATTGGCAAAACGGCTGCAACAAATGGAGCAAGCTATGTATAGGCATGCACAGAATTTAGAGTTTGAGGAAGCTGCGGCTATGCGTAATGAGATCGAACATGTTCGTTCTGTGGCACTGGGGCCTGAATCAGCATAGTATCTGCTAAACCAATTAAATTAAGTGTTCGTATAGATAAGAAGATAGAGTAAAGTAATTGGCCTGATTACAGCTTGCCTTATTAATAGATACCGGTATAATTCCATCGCTTAATGCTAGGCGCGTAGCTCAGTTGGTTAGAGCACTTGCATGACATGCAAGGGGTCGTTGGTTCGAACCCAACCGTGCCTACCAATTACACTGAAAGCACCAATTATTCGAGTAATGGTGCTTTTTTGGTTTTTATGGCCCTTTGTATGGGTCACAACCAGAGAGAATTTCATATGATTTCTGTAACACTTCCTGATGGCAGCCAACGCCAATTCGAACATCCCGTTTCCATTTATGATGTTGCCTTTGATATTGGGGCTGGCTTAGCACGTGCCGCTCTAGCGGGTAAGGTAAATGGTGAATTGGTTGATACTCATTATTTGATTAAACAAGATGCAGATATCGCGATTATTACTGAGCGTGATGAAGAAGGCCTGGATATTATTAGGCACTCCACATCCCATTTGATGGCGCAGGCAGTAAAGCAAATATTTCCTGAAGCACAAGTTACAATTGGGCCAGTGATTGACGATGGTTTCTACTATGATTTTTCTTATAAACCGGGTTTTACGTCTGAAGATCTAATAAAAATAGAAAAACGGATGGCTGATTTAATTAAGCAGGATCTACCGGTTGTTCGTGAAGAAGTGTCTCGTGAAGCTGGGATTGAAAAATTCCGTGCGATGGGCGAAAACTATAAAGCTGAGATTTTAGAAGATATACCGAAAGGTGAAATACTATCTTTGTATGGCCAAGGTGATTTTACTGATTTATGTCGTGGTCCTCATGTACCCAGCACTGGTAAGTTAAAAGCATTTAAGTTGATGAAGCTAGCAGGTGCGTATTGGCGAGGTAATTCTGATAATGAAATGTTACAACGTATCTACGGTACAGCCTGGGCGGATAAGAAAGCTTTAAAGCAATACTTACACCGTTTAGAAGAAGCAGAAAAACGAGATCATCGGAAGATTGGTAAAGCATTAGATTTGTTTCATCATCAAGAAGAAGCCGCTGGTATGGTTTTTTGGCATGATAATGGCTGGCGAATTTTCCGAGAAGTTGAGAGTTATATACGTGATGTTTTGCAGAATAATGATTATGAAGAAGTCCGCACACCTCAAGTAGTTGATCGGTCTTTGTGGGAAAAGTCAGGTCATTGGGATAAGTTTGGTGACATGATTTTTAGCACCCATTCGGAAAATCGCGATTATGCAGTGAAACCGATGAATTGCCCATGTCATGTACAAATTTTTAATCAAGGTTTAAAAAGCTATCGGGATTTACCTTTACGGATGGCAGAGTTTGGCTCGTGTCATCGTAATGAGCCATCTGGGACATTACACGGTTTAATGCGCTTACGTAGCTTTACACAAGATGATGCCCATATTTTTTGTACTGAAGAGCAAATCCAAGATGAAGTCTCAACTTTTATGGACATACTACAAGAAGTTTATGCTGACTTTGGCTTTAATGACATTATAGTAAAACTCTCAACGCGTCCTGAAAATCGTGTAGGAAGTGATGCAGTATGGGATAAAGCCGAAGAGTCACTTGAAAAAGCATTAAATAATAAAGGTTTAAACTGGGATCTGCAGCTCGGAGAGGGCGCTTTTTATGGGCCTAAGATCGAGTTTTCCTTAAAAGATTGTCTAGGACGTGTTTGGCAGTGTGGTACGATTCAGGTAGATTTTTCCATGCCAGAACGTTTAGATGCGAAATATATTGCAGATGACGGCACTAAGCAAGTCCCTGTGATGTTGCATCGAGCAATACTTGGATCGCTTGAACGTTTCATTGGTATTTTGATTGAAGAATACGCCGGCTCCTTCCCAACTTGGCTCTCTCCATGCCAAGTGGTAGTGATGGGGATCAGTGAACATCAAGCAGAATATGCCAAGAAAATAACAAAAGAATTGAAAAATAAAGGCTTTAGAGTCGATATAGACTTGAGAAATGAGAAGATAGGCTATAAAATACGCGAGCACACATTGCGCCGGGTTCCTTACCTCATAGTTGTTGGGGATCGTGAAGCGCAGAATAACGCCGTGGCAGTACGTACTCGAAAGGGTGAAGATTTAGGTGTAATGACACTTGATGAATTCACGCAAACCCTACATGAAGACGTTGCTCGTCGCGGTCGAATTAATATAGAGGAATAAAAAGATCGCTACTGATGAAAAAAGGCTAAATGGTGAAATTTCAGCCAAAGAATTACGTTTAACCGGCGCTGATGGTGAACAATTAGGTATTGTTGCGTTAGATAAGGCAATGGAGCTTGCAGAAGCAGCGGATTTAGATTTGGTGGAGATATCTGCACAGGCATCCCCACCGGTTTGCCGTATTATGGATTACGGCAAGTATGTGTTTGAAGCTAACAAGCAAAAGCAAATTGCTAAGAAAAAGCAGAAACAGATACAAGTTAAAGAAGTAAAATTTAGACCAGGTACAGAAGAAGGGGATTATCGGGTAAAACTACGCAACCTGACACGTTTCCTTGAAGAGGGTAATAAAACTAAAGTCAGTCTTCGTTTTCGTGGGCGTGAAATGGCACATCAAGACCTAGGATTAAAGTTACTTGTACGAGTAGCAGAAGATCTAAAGGAATTGTCTGTTATTGAGCAACATCCTAAGAAAGAAGGACGTCAAATGATTATGGTTTTAGGACCGACTAGAAAGTAAATTTAATTGAAAACAACGAATGCGGAGTTCGAAATGTCAAAGCTAAAAACACACAGAGGTGCTGCAAAGCGCTTCAAATTAACCGGTAGTGGTAAATTTAAGCGCTCACAAGCGTTTACTAGTCATATCCTTACTAAAAAAAGCACTAAGCGGAAACGCCAATTACGTTCAACATTGATGGTTTGTAAAGCTGATCATATGTCTGTCCGTAAAATGTTGCCTAATCTTTAATTAAGGAGTTATCACATGCCTAGAGTAAAACGCGGCGTCACAGCACATGCGCGCCATAAAAAAGTTATTAAACAAGCCAAAGGTTATAGTGGTCGTCGTAAAAACGTCTATCGCGTAGCGGTTCAAGCAGTCACAAAAGCAGGTCAATATGCTTACCGTGATCGTCGTCAGAAAAAACGTGTATTCCGTTCATTATGGATTGCCCGAATTAATGCTGGTGCACGTGAATGTGGCTTATCTTATAGCCGTTTAATTGACGGCTTGAAAAAAGCTGCCATTGAAATAGATCGTAAAGTATTAGCTGATCTAGCTATGAACGATATTGCAGCTTTCACGGCTGTTGCTGAAAAAGCAAAGGCTGCATTAGCGGACTAAAACATTATTACTTGTGTAAAGAGTAATAGATAAGTTTTGCTAAAAAGGGGCCGTTATAACGGCCCCTTTTTTTATTTCTGAAAAATATGGGTATATTAGGTGAAAGTATGGCCGAACTGGATAGTAAATTAGAGGTGTTAAAGGAGATTGTTACCGAAGCAAAGGCAGCAATTAAGGCTTCTGAAGCAAATGCACAGATAGAATCTGTTCGTATTGAGTATCTGGGTAAAAAAGGCAAAATCACTGCTTATTTGAAGCAGCTTGGTGACGTCAGTGTCGAACAACGGCCTGTAATTGGTAAGTTAGTGAACCTAGCTAAGCAAGAAGTCGCAGGCTTAATTAACGACCACACTAAAGCGTTAGCAGAAACAGCGATGAATGTGGCTTTAGATGCAGAAAAAATAGATGTGACACTTCCAGGTCGTGGAGAACAAACCGGTGGCTTACACCCTGTGACCAGAACTTTACAGCGTATTGAACAATACTTTCAACAGATTGGGTTTGCTGTAGCAGAAGGTCCTGAGGTCGAAGACAGTACGCATAATTTTACGGCATTAAATATTCCTGAACATCATCCTGCTCGTGCCATGCACGACACATTTTATTTCAATGCTGAGACTTTGTTGAGAACTCACACATCTCCAGTTCAGGTACGGGTCATGGAAGAAAAGTCCCCCCCTCTTCGTGTCATTGCACCCGGTCGAGTTTATCGCTGTGATTCTGATTTAACACATACCCCGATGTTTCACCAAGTTGAAGGTTTGATGATAGATGAGAATATTAGTTTTACAGATTTGAAAGGAATTTTGGCTGATTTTTTGAAAGCTTTTTTCGAAAAAGATCTTAATATCCGTTTTCGCCCGTCTTACTTCCCCTTTACAGAACCTTCAGCCGAAGTAGATATTGAATGTGTTATGTGCAATGGTAAGGGCTGCCGTGTATGCAGTCATACTGGTTGGCTAGAAGTGCTGGGTTGTGGCATGGTTCATCCAAAAGTTTTTGAACATGTTGACATCGATAGTGAAAAATATCTTGGGCTTGCCTTTGGTATGGGAGTTGAGCGGTTGGCGATGTTGCGATATGGAGTGAATGATTTGCGTCTTTTCTTTGAAAATGATCTTCGCTTTTTACGTCAATTCAATTAAGTTTGGGGCTACATAATGAAATTTAGTGAAAAATGGCTACGTGAGTGGGTTAATCCTCCGTTAGCAAGTGAAGAGCTAATAGCAAAACTAACTTTAGCTGGTTTGGAAGTTGATAGTAGAGAACCTGTTGCTGGTGAATTTAGTGGCGTAGTTGTTGGCCAGGTAATCTCTGTTGAGTCACATCCAGATGCTGATAAACTGCGTATATGCCTAGTTAATGTCGGTAGCGATGAGTTATTATCCATTGTCTGTGGAGCCTCAAATGTAAGACAACATTTAAAAATTCCTGTTGCTGTTGTAGGGGCAGTGTTACCAGGAAACTTTAAAATAAAAAAAGCGAAGCTTAGAGGCGAACCTTCCTTTGGTATGTTGTGTTCAGCAAAAGAGCTTGGCATGGTTGATAATATAGATGGTCTTATGGAATTAGCCATTGATGCCCCCGTTGGCAGAGATATTAAAGACTACCTAGAGTTAGATGACCTTTCGATTGATGTCGACCTAACCCCAAACCGCAGTGACTGTCTCGGTATTGCTGGCATCGCACGAGAGGTTGGTGTATTAACAGGTTGTGATTTAACTGAGTGGCCAGAAGATGCGATAGAAGTTACTAGTCAGAAACAATTACCCATAATTGTTAGCAGCGCAGCTGCCTGCCCTCGTTATCTTGGTCGTGTGATTGAAAATATCAATATCAGAGCTCATACGCCAGTATGGATGCAGGAGAAGTTACGTCGTAGTGGTTTACGTAATATTAACGCTGTCGTAGATGTGACGAATTATGTGATGTTGGAATTAGGCCAGCCGATGCATGCTTTTGATCTAGGGAAAATAGATGGTGGTATTAATGTTAAAATGGCATCTCAAGGTGAAGAGATTGCCTTGTTAGATGGACAGCAGATCCCTATTAAAGGTGAAACTTTAGCTATCGCAGATGCTTCTTCAATATTGGCATTAGCAGGAATTATGGGTGGGCAGGCATCTAGTGTTACTGATGAAACGCAACATTTATTTTTAGAGTCAGCATTCTTCACACCAACCGCAATAGCAGGCCGAGCACGTAAGCATGGTTTACATACGGATTCATCTCATCGCTTTGAACGTGGTGTCGATCCTAAATTAGCAAGTCAAGCAATGGAGAGAGCAACTTCATTGTTATTATCGATAGTAGGAGGAAATGCGGGACCAGTGACAGAAATTGTTTCTGAGGAACATTTACCTGATCAAGTTACTATTCATTTACGAGAAGCAAGGATTAAGCGTGTCCTTGGAATTTCAATTGATGAAGTGCAAGTTGAGGATCAGTTAACTCGCTTAGGTTTATCAGTTAAAAAGCAGGATGATGGCTGGATAGTGGTAGTACCAAGTTTCCGTTTTGATTTAGCAATTGAAGTCGATCTGATCGAAGAGCTTGGGCGTTTATATGGATATGACAAATTACCAGAAACCCGACCGCAGGGGACAGTCTTAACAGCAGATATTTCAGAACGCAACATAGCAACGAGTCGTTTACAGTCATTACTTGTTGATCGCGGTTATCAGGAAGCCATTACATATAGCTTTGTTGACCCAGAATTTCAAAAGTACATGGCTGTTGAAGGTGAAGAAGCTATTGTTTTGGCGAATCCTATTTCTGCTGATTTATCAGTGATGAGGACTTCATTATGGCCAGGCTTAGTTCAAGCCTTGACCTATAATTTAAATCGTCAACACGACCGTGTTCGCTTGTTCGAAGTTGGCCGAATATTTAGCGGTACCAATGATGATGTAGAACAGCATCGCCATATTGGTGGTGCTGTTTGTGGCTCGCGTTACGCTGAGCAATGGTCTGAGAAAGAAAAACCAGTCGATTTTTTTGATGTAAAAGCGGATGTAGAAGCTCTACTTTCTTTAGGTAACCATACCAATATTCAATTTATTGCAGAGCCACATCCGGCCCTGCATATAGGGCAATCGGCACGAATTTACGCTGGCGATAAAGCTATTGGTTGGATCGGTGCGATACATCCTAAATTATATAAAGCCTTAGATCTGAATGTACGTGTATACGTCTTCGAATTAGCATTGTCTGCTGTAACGT
Organism: uncultured Gammaproteobacteria bacterium; assembly: GCA_905181885.1. GTDB lineage: Bacteria > Pseudomonadota > Gammaproteobacteria > Nitrosococcales > Methylophagaceae. The sequence continues at coordinate 79,343 of CAJIZI010000002.1, read as the reverse complement.
TGGCTGTGGTTCCTTCGTTTGTACCTTTATCAAAATTCCCTATTATTCGCCGCGATCTTGCGTTATCGGTCTCTGACTCTATAACTGCTGGTGTAATAAAGCGTTGCCTGAATGATATAAAATCTGATATTCTTAAAGAAATTCAAGTGTTTGACGTATATAGTGGAGAAGGTATCGAGCAAGGAGAAAAAAGTATTGCAGTAGCTCTCTATATGCAACACAAGGAACGTACGTTAACAGATGATGAAGTGAATACACTTATTTCAATAATAACGAAGCAGTTAAAAAAACAAGCTGGTGCGGTAATACGCGGATAAATAATTAGAAATAAAAAGATCTAGGGGCTATACATGGCATTAACTAAAGCAGATATGACAGAGCAACTTTATGATGAACTGGGCTTTAACAAGCGCGAAGCGAAAGAGCTAGTCGAAATGTTTTTCGAAGAAGTACGTGCTGCATTAGAAGCTGGTAAAAATGTCAAGCTGTCTGGTTTTGGTAACTTTGAGTTACGTGATAAAAGTGAGCGACCTGGTAGAAATCCAAAAACAGGTGAAGAGATCCCAATAACGGCTCGACGTGTTGTGACCTTTAGACCTGGTCAAAAACTCAAAGCCAGAGTCGATGGGTATGCTGGAAGCGAGTAACAATAATGAGCTCCCGTCTATTCCGGCTAAGCGGTACTTCACAATTGGTGAAGTAAGTGAGTTATGTGGAGTCAAACCGCATGTTCTAAGATACTGGGAACAAGAGTTTGCTCAACTTAAACCAGTTAAACGCCGCGGTAACAGACGATATTACCAACGACATGATGTTGTGTTAATTCGTGAAATTCGAGGTCTGTTATATGAACAAGGGTTTACAATTGGTGGTGCTCGTCAACGGTTAGAAAATGTATCCAAACCTGAAGCATCTGAAGTTCATAGGAAAAAGATTATTCAGGAAATGCTGAAAGAGCTGGAAGAACTTCGCCTCTTACTTACATAAGCTTTAATATTTATTAGACAATACTTAGCTATTAGCTCAGCCAAATAATTCCCCCAATAAGAGTATTTTGGCTTTAAAACAGATGCTTGAAGCTATATATGACAATCGGGGCATGGCGCAGTTTGGTAGCGCACTTCGCTGGGGGTGAAGGGGTCGTAGGTTCGAATCCTACTGTTCCGACCACTTATATTCATTGAGACATCAACTTTTACACCTTCTTGGGAAATTCACTTTTCTTGTTCTTGTCTTTTGATAATTATTCGCTTAATCATTTCTTCTACTGTTAGTATCAATGTACTATTTTTTCCAGCACTACCTCTCGGAATATTTAAAACACTTCATACTTGAATCGACACTTCGTACATGATTTGGTAAGAAGGAATAAACGGTTGTTACCTTTGCTAATCATGCTAGCTTCGTATGGTGAGATCAATATTTTTGATTGACAAATAAAGTTTGTTTTATGATGGTAGTGATTAGTCTGTTTAATGAAAAAAAATGGAGCCGAAAGTGAGTCAAAAAATCATACTTAATGGCGAAGATAGGATTTCCTGTCCTCATTGTGAACAAGCGTTCCCCTTGCATGAAGGACTTTCACATCATTTAATTGACAAATATGAACAAGAATATGATGAGATGCTCAGTAAAGAAAAAATTGCCCTCGAAGAACGTGTTAGTCAAGATCTGAAACGGAAAATAGCTAAAGTGCATGAATCTGAATTAGCTACTTTAAAATCAGAACTAGAAGAAACTAAACAAGCCGAAAAAACTTTTAAAAAGCAGTCTGAGGTTGCCAGTAAAAAGGCTGCTGAACAAGTACGCCTAGAAGCATCATTTGAATTAAAATTATTACAAGATGAAATGACAGTCAAAGATAAACGTCTAACAAAATTTCGTAATGAAGAACTGCTCTTGCGTAAGGAGAAAAAACTGGTTGAACAGCAAAAGGCTGAATTGAGTTTGGATGTGGAGCGTAAATTAGATATTGAGCGAACTCTGATGAAGAAAAAATCAAGTGAAGAGTTCTCACTAAGAGAGGCTGAGTTAAAAAAGAAGATCAGCGATGCCCAAAAAGCCAATGAAGAATTAACGCGTAAATTAGAACAAGGTTCTCAGCAGTTACAAGGTGAAGTTTTGGAGCTTGAACTAGAGTCGTTATTGGGTCAAAGCTACCCCTTTGATGATATAGAACCTGTTAAAAAAGGAATTCGTGGCGCAGATGTTATACAGCACGTGAAACTTCGATCAGGTGCAATTTGCGGAACTATTGTTTGGGAGACAAAGCGAGCGGAAAACTGGTCGAATAACTGGATCCCTAAGTTGAAGGAGGATATGCAGCGTGAGTCGGGGGATATATCTGTACTTGTCAGTACTGTATTTCCAGCCAATGTTGATGAAGTGATCATTCAATATGAAGGAGTGTGGTTGGTCCGTCCTGATGTTGTATCGGGCATATCAGCTGCGTTACGTACTGTGTTAATTGAATCACAACGTCAAAAGTCTGTTAGTGTCGGTAAAAATGAGCAGATGGAAGCCTTGTTTGATTATGTGACGAGTAATCAGTTTGCTCAACGGATCCGTGCAGTTGTAGAAAACTATGAATTAATGCGGATAGATTTAGAAAAAGAAAAGGCCGCTATGCAGCGGATATGGAAAAAAAGAGAAATGCAGATAGGTCGTATATCAGATCAAATGTTGTCGGTTTGTGGTGAACTGCAGGGTGTTTCATCTTACTCAATGCCAATGTTGGATAATATTGCAGGTCTGGACTATACAGATGAAGACAGTTAACTTCGTCCTAAACATACTATTAATACTATTTTATGGTTATATAATAGCTAGTTGGCGAGCCGGAGAGTCACGATAACTTGCAGGCTATTACAGTTCATTAGGCTATATTGGCATTGACAGAAAATCCTACTTCAGTCTAACATTGAGTTGGCTACCATTGCTGAGGGTAGAAGAGAGTATATCTTGGCTGGATACCTAGGCTTAAAATAATGCCTTATGATTCACACCTTCAGATTAATACTTAATTTTTAGTTTTCTTTATACGGATGGCATAAATGATTAACAACGAACATTATTCACAAGAAAATCAAGGGCCTTACGAGTTTTTTGACATCAAAAACTTTGAGCTCGAGTATGGAGGAAAGATTGCTAACTGTCGGATTGCTTATTCAACTCACGGTACATTGAACGAAGCAAAAGATAATGTGATTCTTTTTCCTCATATGTTTTCTGGAACAAGTAAAAGCCTTGAAGCATATGTGGGTGAGGGTAAAGCGCTCGACCCATCAAAATATTTCATTATATTTCCTAATCAAATTGGTAACGGTGTTTCAACTTCACCTCATAATACTGATGATGCGTCTATTTCGATGTGTGACTTTCCACAAATTTCGATTGGTGATGATGTAAGGGCACAACATGCATTACTATCACAGCAGTTTGGTATTACGGAGGTGGCTCTAGTGCTGGGCTGGTCTATGGGAGCGCAACAGACGTATGAATGGGCCGTTCGATACCCAGATATGATCAAGCGGGCAGCACCCATTGGTGGTACTGCTAAAACATCAGATCATAATACTGTCATGGTGGAAGGTTTTATCGGCGCTTTGCGAACGGCTATTAACTTTAATGATGGTAATTACACGAGCTGTGAAGAGCTCGATAAAGGTCTCTGTCATTTAGCTGTACTATTTTCTGCAATTGGTGTCAGCAACGAATTTTATGCCAAAGAACATTGGCGTGATGCAGGCTTTGAATCAGTTGAACAGTTTTTGGTTGGTTTTTGGAAAGCATGGTTTAGGCCGATGGACCCTAACGCGCTAGTGACGATGCTAGATAAATGGCAGCATGCAGATGTGTCAAAACATACTGGTGGAGATATAGCTGCAGCTTTAGGCAGTATTAAAGCAGTAGTTCATAATATGCCATTTGAGCAAGACATGATGTTCACAGATCTAGAGTGTCGTGAGGATTCAGCCATGATTCCAAATTGTGAGCATAAGCCAATTCCTTCTACGTGGGGCCATTTTGCTATGTTTGGTGTCTTCCCTCAAGACTTTGGTTATATTGACGGTCAACTTAAGGAATTACTAGCAGTTTCTGCCTGACCGATTGAGCACCGTTAAAAGCCCGTGAAAGAGCGTAAATATCTTCTACGGGCTTTTTTGTTTAAGTCTGGGTAATAAAATAGAGCTTATTTAGCTCGAGATGTGATCCTTCCATTTTGCATTTTGGTAAGATCAATCATTAAACGATTCTTTGTCCAGCCATGCACCTTATCGTGGGCCTCGATGTAGACGGCCTGGAGTTCACTGCTGATCTTGACGTTACTTAAGGATCGTGTAAAAGGTTGCTCATGCACGTGTGGGTGTTGTAATACTCTACTTCCTAATATATTCCCTTTATTATCAACAAGCCGCCATTCATCAGCATAGTGCTGCCAGCCAGTGTCATGATGTTCCAGTTTAACGTTAACTAGATATTCACCGTGACTTTGATGAATGATAGCTGCTGCTAGAATATTAATATCATTAGCTTTGCTTGACTGGCTTAGCATTAGTAGTAAGACACTGGTGAGGAAAGTTATTTTTTTCATTGTCATTATCTTTTATTAGACTCTTAAGGTGGAAGTATTGCCGTGGAGCTGTATATGTTTGTTTCAATTGATAATTTTGGTGCTAATCTACTTTATAATTGTGAGTTGACGTAATGTTTTCTACATTAATTATTTGTATGTATAAGACGAATGACTAAAGAATTTATTTACATAACAGTTATATTCGTTTCTCCCCACCAAATAACAGTATCTAAGCTAGCAATATTATCTAATTTCAGCAAGATGTGAGGTTTTGTTATATTTTAAATATAGAGAATATAAGTAATTAATTTTCATTTTAAGTTTTTCATGGTTTGTCTATTAGACGTAAATCATGTCATATTGTCGCCATTGTTAAATTTGAAGAATAAAAGTATGTCGGAAGGAAATATTATTAATAGTGAGTTTGAAACTGCTTACTGGTTACCTGAGCGGCATAGCCAAACGCTTTTTCCTACTTTATTTAGAAGGCCTTCGCCTTTATTACTAACTGAAGAAGATCTAGAGTTGCCAGATGGCGACTTTCGTTGAGTTAACGTGGACAGAGCCGACAGCGTCAGGGCCAATCATCGCCCTATTCCATGGCCTAGAAGGATCGATAGACTCGGGCTATGTGCGAGGTGTTTTAAATATTGTGCATGAGCTTGGATGGCAAGGTGTATTAATGCATTTTCGAACTTGTGGTAAGAAAGGTAACCGTCTGCCACGGTGGTATCATTCTGGTGATAGCCCGGACATAGATCATTTTATTCGCTTTTTGCGTGCTCGGTTTCCTGATAGAGAGATAGGTGCTCTTGGAGTCTCTATGGGGGGGAATGCTTTATTAAAGTACCTAGGGGAGCAGGGTGAAGACTGTCCGTTGTCTGCAGCTATGGCTGTGTCAGTGCCTTTTGACTTGGCTAATACAGCGAGGCATTTATCAACAGGTTTTTCGCGTATTTATCAGCAACACCTAATTCGCTTGGTTAGGAAAAAAGTACTCGATAAGCATAAAAGCTATGCAGTTTTCCCTATGGATTTGGACTGAGTTTAATAAAGCTAACACGTTTTATCAGATTGATAATGTAGCGGCTAAAATGCATGGCTTTAAAAGTGCGGATGATTATTATGAGAGAGCAAGTGCTAGGCAATTTCTAAAATCAATTAAAAGACCGACATTAGTATTACATAGTGAAAATGACCCATTTATGACACCAGCAGCAATTCCAATACGAAGAGACTTGTCACAGGATGTGACACTGGAGCTGGCGAAGAGCGGGGGGCACGTTGGTTTTGTATACGGTAATAACCCATTAAGCCCCAAGTATTGGATTGATAAAAGATTCCGCGAATTTTTTACTAGTCAATTAGGTGCGCAATGAACATAATCCTGCTACTATCAGGGACTGATGCTTCGTGAGATCAAGGTATTTGATTATTATATTTTTCCATGCAAGTTTAAGAGGATAGTCGAATGAGTTTTCGAATAATAACACCACGTGTACATGGTTTATTAGATTATATGTCAGCCATTGTTTTGATTCTAGCGCCAAGTGTACTAGAATTTAATGAGGTTTCCCCCTATGCATATTGGCTTTCAGTAATAGCTGGGGTTATCTTATTCTATATAGTCTAATGACTGATTATGATTTCAGTATCGGTATGTTAATTCCACTAAAATCTCATTTAGTTATTGATTTTTCTGCTGGAGTTCTATTTATATTGTGGCCATTTATTTTTGATTTTACTGGTTTAGCATTGGCTTATTACCTTGTGATGGGTTTTGGTATTTTGTTAGTTGTCGGCCTGACACAGTCAGATGAAGAGTCACAGTTGAATCAGAGTGCTCAAGATTAGGAATACTGATTATTAATCTTGTACTAACTATTGTTACGTCTTACTAAACGTATTGTAAAATATAAAAAGTGATAGGGGTCTTTTAGTTGTTGATATAGAACCAAACAGCTAGTGCTTGCATAGTTATGTATATACTACCTCTTATGATGTATCACCACAAAAATAAGCGAATGAGATGATGTTAAGCATTGAAATTTCTCTTTCGTTACAAATTTGTCGTGTTTTATTAAATAACGAAGAAATAAATTGCCTCTTTGAAGCACCTGTTTCGACAGCTAAAAATGGTCCAGGTGAACTAAAAGATAGTGAGTGTACGCCAAGAGGCAGACATGAAATTAGAGCTTGCATTGGTGCAGACTTACCTGACAATTCAATATTTGTGGGCCGCAGACCCACAGGGCAGATCTACACAGATGCTTTATCAGCAGAGTTTCCCGAACGAGATTGGATATTGACGCGTATTTTATGGCTTAGCGGTCTAGAAGTTGGCCGTAACCGATTGGCGAATGTTGATACAATGCAACGTTATATTTATATCCATGGTTGCCCTGATAGTTTACCCATGGGAAAACCGTTATCACATGGGTGTATTCGAATGCATAATCGAGATTTGTTGTTGCTTTTTGATTTAGTAAAAGTAGGTACACAGGTCACGATTCACGAATAAGGTGAAGGTGTATGACGTTAGGCCCATTGATGGTCGATTTAGTTGGTTTGACTCTAAGTGCAGAAGAATCTGAAATTCTGCAGCACCCCTTAGTAGGAGGGGTAATACTATTTAGTCGTAATTATGAATCCCCCGAACAAGTATCGGCTTTAACTGCCAGTATCCATAATTTACGTGATCCTCACTTATTAATTTCGGTGGATCATGAGGGCGGGCGTGTACAACGTTTTCGAAAGGGCTTTACTCGGCTACCACCTATTGGGGTTTTGGGTAAACAATACGGCCATGAAACTGAGGAAGTCTTATTGCGTGCGGAAATGACTGGTTGGTTAATGGCTGCCGAGTTACGTTCGGTTGGAGTTGACTTCAGTTTTGCACCCGTTTTAGATTTAGACTATGGCGTTAGCCAGGTTATAGGCGACCGATCTTTTCATCAGGATCCTCAAGCTGTCGTAATAATGGCAAGGGCTTATATTCAAGGTATGAAGAGAGCATGGATGCCTGCTGTGGGTAAACATTTTCCTGGTCATGGTGCCGTTGAGGTAGATTCACACATGGGCTTACCCATAGATAGTCGCTCTTTTGAAGATATGCTAGAAGCAGATATGCTCCCCTTTAAGCAGCTATGTAATAGTGAGTTGGCAGGTATCATGCCGGCCCATATTGTGTATGATAAAAGCGATACTTTACCCGCTGGGTTTTCACCCTTCTGGATTAAAGAAATATTAAGAGGACGGTTTGGTTTCCAAGGTGCGGTTTTGAGTGATGATTTAAGTATGGAGGGTGCAGCTGTAATGGGAGATAGTTTAGCACGTGCTGAAGCAGCTCTAGACGCGGGCTGCGATATGGTATTAGTCTGCAATAAGCCTGAAAGTGTGGTGCAAGTAATCGACGGCTTAAAAATAGATGATAATCCATTTAGGCATTTGAGGTTAATTCGCTTACGTGGCAGACACACTCAGGGACGTGACACTTTATTAGCAAGTAATGACTGGCAAACTGCTGTGAAAGTTGTATCGAGCTATGGTCCTGAATCAGAGAGGGAGTTTAATTTAGTATGAAAATGTTGAATAAGCAGTGCATGTTGATCATAGCTTTATGGTTTTTTTTGCCGCTGAGCATAGCGGAAGAACTACAAAATAGACCAACAGCTCAAGATGCCAGCGTTATGAAGGTTCCTCTTTCACTTCTAAACCCTCGAGTAACAATGCAGACATTTAGTGAAGCAATGCAAGCCGTCTCAAAAGGTGATAAAAAACAATTAGATAAAGCTATTTCGACGTTAGATTTGAGTAATATCGCTAGTGTGATTGAGAAAGAAAAAGGAAAGGAATTAGCACATTCATTATATCTAGTAATAGAGCGAAGTAAGCAGGTAATTCTGACGGATATTCCTGAGGTCCCAAGAACAGAGGAATATGTTTTTGGAACCTATTCTCAAGGGACTGTAAAAATTACTAAGCAGATCGATGGTCGTTGGTTATTTAGTAAAGACAGCTTGAGCGCTGTTCCTGATATTCTGGAAGGACTGCTTAAAGTTTCTGGAAACAATGGCACTATAAATCAGCAAGTAAAACTCCCTGTCCACATCAAAATAAGTTCTCAATTACCCGAAGCATTAAAAGGTAGTTTTTTATTGAAGTATTGGCAATGGCTCGGTGTTTTCATTGTTATCCTAATTGGCTCTGTAACTGACAGAGTGGTTGCATGGTTTCTAGCCAAAAATGTCAGTCGCTGGCAGAAGAGTAACCCTGTATTTAAAGAAATGGATAACCAAGTGCTAAGGCCACTAGGATTAATGGCAATGGCTCTAATCTGGTGGTCTTTATTGGGCATGTTAGGCCTACCAGATACAGCATTAATCATATTATCAGTGGCAGTTAAGATATTGGTGTGCTTGTCTGCTATTTGGAGTACCTTCCGGCTTGTCGACATTGTTGATGCTTTATTAAAGAGGAAAGCATTAGCAACACCCAATAAGTTCGATGATTTATTGGTACCGATGGTTAGAAAAAGCTTGAAAGTTTTCGTGGTCGTGATGGGTGTTGTCTTCTCAGCAGATAACCTTAATATCGATGTTACTAGTTTATTGACGGGGTTAGGGCTGGGTGGCCTGGCCTTTGCTTTGGCCGCCAAGGATCTGTTAGGTAACTTTTTTGGTTCTCTAACAGTTTTGCTTGATCGTCCATTTCAAATAGGTGATTGGGTAGTCATTGGTGACGTTGAGGGTTCTGTTGAAGGAGTTGGTTTTAGAAGCACAAAAGTAAGAACATTTTATAACTCACTAATAACAGTGCCTAATTCTTTTCTAACAAATACTAAAATAGATAATATGGGGGCTAGGCGCTTTCGACGTATGAAGTCGACATTAGGGCTGACATATGACACAGCACCTGAGAAGATTGATGCTTTTTGTGAAGGGATTCGAGGGTTAATTCAATTACATCCCTATATGCGTAAAGATTACTATCACGTTTACTTTAATGAATATAATGCTGCATCACTTGATATCTTAGTTTATGTGTTTTGGGAAACACCTGATTGGAATATGGAGTTAAGAGAACGCCACCGATTCCTACTTGATATTTTGCGTCTAGCGAAGCAGCTTAGTGTTGAGTTTGCTTATCCGACTCAAACGCTCTATCTAAAACAAAATGAAGAATCCTCACCTTCGGCAGGTGCGTTTAGTCCTTCCATGACTGAAAAAGATGCTTTTGCACTAGGCCAAAAAGAAGCACGTTCGATTGTGGAAGCAACAATAGGGCTAGATGCTAAACCAGGCCGGGTGAATTTCCCACAATGATTACTTGGGTAAGTTAAGTTATGGCTGCACAGTTTGTTCACTTACACCTTCATAGTGATTATTCACTGATTGATGGACTGATACGTATTAAACCTTTAGTTTCTGCTATAGCTGAAGCTGGAATGCCAGCGGTTGCTTTGACAGATCAGCATAATTTCTTTGCAGCTGTAAAATTTTACAGTGCGGCTATTAGTGCAGGTATTAAACCTATTTTGGGCGCGGATCTTCGCTTGCGGGATGAAGCGGACACGAAAGGTAATAGCCGGTTTGTGGTGCTTTGTCAGAATATGATTGGCTATCATAACCTCTGCCGGTTATTGTCTCGAGCTTATATTGAAGGGCAGCATTTAGGTGTACCTATGCTCGATTTTTCTTGGCTCGAAGGACAAACTGAAGGATTGATCTGTATTGCTTCTAGTCGTGAGGGTTTATTATCCAAGGCACTATTAAACGAGCAAAAAGATGAGGTAAGTTCAATTGTCAATCGGTGGACCTCGCTATTTCCAGATCGACTCTATTTAGAGTTAATTCGAACAGGTCGTGAAGATGATGAGCGTTATATTGATGCTGCATTAGATATAGCATATGAATTTGATTTACCAGTTGTTGCAACTAATGATGTTCGATTTATAGATGCGGAACAATTTGAAGCTCATGAAGCTAAAGTTTGCATTAGTGACGGGCGATTGCTGGATGATCCAAGAAGGCCAAGAAATTATTCGACTGAACAATATTTACGCAGTGCTGAAGAGATGGTGGCCTTGTTTAGTGATATTCCAGATGCGATTGAAAATACAGTAGAAATTGCAAAACGGTGTAATGTCGAATTGAGTCTTGACCAACATTTCTTGCCTGATTTTCCCGTGCCTGAAGGTATGTCGATAGCAGAATTTTTAACACAAGAGTCTCGTGAAGGATTGGAGAAGCGTCTTGCCACCTTATTTACTAAGGAAAGTGACCGTCAGGATAAGCGAGAGTCATACGATGAACGTTTGAAAATTGAGTTAAATGTAATTAATGAAATGGGTTTTCCCGGTTATTTCTTAATTGTGGCAGACTTTATAAATTGGGCTAAAAATAACGATATCCCTGTTGGACCAGGTAGGGGATCTGGTGCCGGTTCATTAGTTGCTTATGCGTTGGAAATCACTGATATTGATCCTCTGCAATATGATCTATTATTTGAGCGTTTTCTGAATCCAGAGCGAGTTTCGTTGCCAGATTTCGATATTGATTTTTGTATGGAAGGTCGAGACAAAGTTATTGAATATGTCTCGCAACATTATGGGCGTGATCATGTTTCACAGATCATTACATACGGTACGATGGCAGCCAAGGCAGTACTGCGCGATGTAGGCCGTGTATTAGGGCTTCCCTACGGTCTTGTTGATAGCTTGGCCAAGTTAGTACCCTTTGAATTGAAAATGACGTTAACTAAGGCTTTAGAACAAGAGCCTTTATTAAAAGAACGTTATGACAAAGAAGAAGATGTTAAGACACTAATAGATCTAGCGCTACAGCTTGAAGGACTAACAAGAAATGTCGGCAAGCATGCTGGTGGTGTAGTGATCGCTCCAAAATCTCTAACTGAATACACTCCCATTTATTGTGAACATAACGGCGCGGGGTTGGTATCACAGTACGATAAAGATGACGTTGAAAGTGTGGGTTTAGTTAAGTTTGATTTCCTAGGCCTTAGAACACTCACCGTAATTGATTGGACTATTAAAAACCTATCTGCCATTTTACCAGCGGATGAATTTTCCAAAATCGATATTACTAACTTACCCCTTAACGATAGAGCAAGTTATGAATTACTAAAACGTTGTGAAACAACAGCCGTATTCCAGCTTGAATCACGTGGAATGAAGGATTTGATAAAACGTCTTCAACCAGATACTTTTGAAGATATTGTAGCATTGGTTGCTTTATTTCGCCCCGGGCCGTTGCAGTCAGGTATGGTTGATGATTTTGTCAATCGTAAACATGGTCGAGCTGAAGTCAATTATCCTCACCCAGATCTAGAACCGATCTTAAAGCCAACCTATGGAGTAATCGTATACCAAGAACAGGTTATGCAAATAGCTCAAGTATTAGCAGGCTATAGCCTTGGCAGTGCTGATATGTTGCGACGAGCCATGGGTAAAAAGAAAGCGGAAGAAATGGCTCAGCAAAGAGCATTCTTCCTAGAAGGCGCACAAAATCGTGGTATTGATGAGAGGACAGCCGGTCCTATTTTTGATTTGATGGAAAAGTTCGCAGAGTATGGTTTTAACAAATCACATTCAGCAGCATATGCGTTGATAGCTTATCAAACAGCATGGTTGAAAGCACATTATCCTGCGGCCTTTATGGCGGCTGTTCTATCAGCAGATATGGATAATACTGATAAAATCGTAGGGTTAATTGATGAATGTAGGGATATGGAGTTAATTGTCTTACCACCAGATGTTAACTACAGTAAAATTCGTTTTACAGTCGCTGATGATAGAACAATTCGTTATGGGATGGGAGCTATCAAAGGTGTGGGTGAATCTGCCCTAGAAGGTATTGTTGAAGAACGACAAAATGGCGAAAAGTATAGTAGCTTGTATGATTTTTGTCGCCGCGTTGATATGAAAAAAATAAACCGCCGAGTATTGGATGGCTTAGTCAAATCAGGTGCTTTTGATGAGTTAGGTAGTCATCGTGCAAGTTTAGAAGCCAGTTTAGTTAAGGCTACACATATAGCTGAACAATATCGACGTGATACAGATAGTGGCCAGAATGATATGTTTGGTGTGATAGAGGTAGATAAGACACAGGTTGAGAGTGAACCGTTACTAGAGGCGCTTGAATGGACTAAGGAACAGCTTCTGATAGCAGAAAAAGAAACATTAGGGTTGTATTTAAGTGGTCACCCAATCGATCGTTATGTTAAAGAATTAGCTCTTTTTATTCCTAAACGTATTAGCGAACTAGATGCTCCTGAGGCAAAAGGTTATAAGCGTAATGAGATTCCCATAATAACAGCTGGCTTGATTGTCGCTATACGTACAATGAAGAGTAAAAATGGTGGCCGGATGGCTTTTATTACTTTAGATGATAGAACGGCAAGATTGGAAGTTCGTGTATTTGCTGATGTGTATGAACAATATCAATCGGTCTTACAGCCCGACAAGCTGGTTGTTATTCAAGGTAAGATTGGTCAAGATAACTTCACTGGGGGCCTAGCGGCAACTGCTGAAGTGGTTTATGACGTGGCACGAGCACGAGAAATGTGTGGTAAAGCATTAGTGGTTAAAATCGATAATCAGTCTGATGATCATGGGTGGGTTGATTTCTTGAAAACGACCATAGACCCGTTTAAAGATGGTTTGATTCCTGTTGAAGTTGATTATCGAAATCAAGATGCAAGATCTGTGATTTCATTGGGAGCTGATTGGAAAGTTACGCCGTCTGATGCCTTATTAGCTAGTCTTGAGTCTTCACCACTAGTGATAGAAGTCATCATGAAGTATGGTTAGAGTCAAGAATGGATGACGTAAAGAAACTATAGGGCAGAGAGACTTTGCTTCGGGTACTCAAAATACTAGTCTGTAGATTGAATAACGAATTAATCATAGGCTAAGTATTTTTCGTTGCGGCACGTGTATAATTTCATATAATTTGAATTTTAAGGAAAATAGTAATGCCGCAAAATTTTCTCAGCTATGAGCAACCAATCGCCGAGTTAGAGGCGAAAATAGACGAGTTGCGTTACATGAGTAGTGATAGTGATGACTTGAATCTCACTGAGGAAATTCAAAAGCTACAAGATAAAAGTGTTGAAATGACGCGCTCCATCTTTTCTAGCTTAACTCCTTGGCAGGTTACTCAAATGGCACGCCACCCACAGCGGCCATATACACTGGATTACATTAATCGTATTGTGACCGATTTCGAGGAGCTACATGGCGACCGCCTATATGCAGATGATGCCGCTTTAGTAGCAGGGATTGGTCGACTAAATAATCGTTCTGTTGTTGTGATAGGTCATCAAAAAGGTCGTGATACACGTGAAAAAGTAGCTCGTAATTTTGGGATGCCGAGACCCGAAGGCTATCGAAAAGCATTACGTGTTATGAAAATGGCAGAACGATTTGGACTGCCTGTCTTGACCTTTATTGATACCCCTGGTGCTTACCCTGGTATTGATGCGGAAGAAAGGGGGCAAAGTGAAGCGATTGCGCGTAATTTGTTCGAAATGGCCCAGCTAAAAACACCGATCATTTGCACGGTTATTGGTGAAGGTGGATCTGGCGGTGCTCTAGCTGTGGGTGTGGGCGACCACTTGATGATGCTGCAATATAGTATTTATTCGGTTATCTCGCCAGAAGGTTGTGCTTCTATTCTATGGAAAAGTGCGGATAAAGCACCAGAAGCAGCTGAGACTCTGGGTGTAACATCTGGAAAATTAAAAGCATTAGGTCTAGTCGATACAGTTATTCCAGAACCTTTAGGTGGAGCACATCGTGATGCTGATGAAATGGCACTGCGTATAAAAGTTGCTATTGAGAAAAAGTTAGCAGATTTTGATAATATTTCGATAGAAGGCCTAATTGAACATAGACAAAAACGTCTGCTCAGCTATGGTGAATTTGAAGGCTAATCCTGTATTGTGGCTAATGATCTAACTTTATTGATTGAACAGACCATTGCAAGCTGCACTGATAGAGTTATTTGGGTTGCCTATAGTGGCGGTGTTGATTCCCATGTTTTATTGCACCTATTAGCTTCTAGCAAAGATCTCCCTATTCATTGTTTGAAAGCTATTCATATAGATCATAGCTTGCATGATCGTTCTGCTCAATGGGCTATGCATTGTGAGAAGGTTGCTAATAATTTAGGAGTAGATTTTCAGAGTATTAAAGTTGAAGTATTAAATAGTCATGCTATGGGGGTGGAAGCAGCTGCACGAAAGGTACGGTATCAAGCGATAGCACAAAAGCTGTCTGCTCAGGATATTGTATTGACTGCTCAGCACCAAGAAGATCAAGCCGAAACTTTATTGCTCCAGTTGTTACGTGGTGCTGGTCCTAAAGGCCTATCAGCTATGGCTTCTTTATCTTCTTTGGGTGAAGGCAAGATGGTGCGTCCTTTTTTGAATACTGATCAAGTGGAGATCATGGCGTACGCTAGAGAGCATAAACTGGAGTGGGTTGATGATCCTAGTAACACTAACAATCAATTTAACAGAAACTATCTTCGCCATGAAGTTTGGCCTGTTATTATCAAACGTTGGCCAAGCGCATCACGCTTATTGAGTCGAAGTGCAAAGCACTGTGCCGAAGCTGATACTTTATTAGCAGATTTAGCTAAGTTGGACTTAGCTGTTGTATTGGGTAAGAAGAGTAAAAATTCTCTCACTATCGATGGATTGTTAAGTCTGTCAGCAGAGCGCTGTAAAAACCTGTTACGTTATTTTATAGTCTTTCACCAATTTTCCTTACCATCCGCGACTATGCTGCAAAGAATTATAGATGAAGTGTGTTTGTCAGCTGAAGATAGTATGCCGATGATTCAATGGCCGGGTATTCAAATTAGACGCTATCGTGGTGAAATTTTCTTTTTGAAGCCACAAAAGATTGTTAATACTTCTCAGACATTTTTGTGTAAGACGCCAGAGCGTTTAAAGTTATTTGAAGGTTGCATTTTAACTTGGCTGGTGGTCGAAAACAGGGGTATTAGTCAGGCAATGTTTAATGATGGATTGCGAGTGGGTTTCCGCGAAGGTGGTGAGAAGATTAAATTGCATGGTCATCAGCACCATAAAAGTTTAAAAACCTTATGGCAGGAATGGGCTGTTCCTCCTTGGGAACGTGACCGCATACCCCTGCTATTTTATGACAATGAACTGATTGCTGTTGTGGGATATGGGTTAAGTGAGCAATGCCAGTTGATGACTGGTCAAGAAGGGTATTTACCATTATTGAAATCAGTGTGAAATTATAGAACCTCATTGAGAAAAACAGATAGATTGTATAGAATATGTAGTCAATCTGAGCACTACCATTCCGGCGGTGCCGTCTAAGTCGAACTCTCCAAACTATGTCTAAATTTATATTTGTCACCGGTGGTGTTGTCTCGTCTTTGGGTAAAGGAATTGCCGCCGCTTCATTAGCCGCTATTCTTGAAGCACGGGGACTTAAAGTCACACTGGTAAAACTCGACCCATATATTAATGTTGACCCAGGAACCATGAGCCCTCTTCAACATGGTGAGGTCTTTGTTACTGAAGACGGTGCTGAAACAGACTTAGATTTGGGCCATTATGAACGTTTCATTGATGCCAAAATGAAACGGAGTAATAATCATACAACAGGTCAAATTTATGAGAATGTTATCCGTAAAGAGCGACGAGGTGAATACTTAGGCAATACAGTGCAAGTGATTCCACATATTACTGATGAGATAAAACGTTGCATATACAAAGGTGCTGGCGATGCTGACGTAGCATTAATTGAAATTGGAGGAACGGTAGGTGATATCGAATCATTACCCTTTTTAGAAACCATTCGGCAAATGGGCACTGAGTTAGGGCGGGATAGGGCGTTGTTTTTACATTTAACCCTAGTGCCATATATTCCTTCAGCAGGTGAAATTAAGACCAAGCCAACTCAGCATTCAGTAAAAGAATTACGAACTATTGGTATCCAGCCCGACATCCTATTATGTCGTATGGATAGACCATTACCTGAGGCGGAACGGCGTAAGATCTCTCTGTTTACTAATGTGCCAGAACGTTCAGTTATTTCTGCTGTTGATGTTGATAGTATTTATAAAATACCGATGGACCTTCATCGCCAGGGCTTAGATGAGATTGTAGTTAAGCAATTGAATTTAAATGCTAAACCAGCAGATCTGAGTCGTTGGCAGCAGGTGGTTGATAACTTTAATAGCCCGCAGGGAGAAGTCAACATTGCTATGGTGGGAAAATATATGGATCTGACAGAGGCTTATAAGTCGTTATCAGAATCTCTAATTCATGCCAGTATCCATACTCGTACTAAAGTGAATGTGCATTACGTTGATTCGAAAAAAATTGAACAGAAAGGACCTAGCTGTCTTGAAAATATGGATGCAATTCTAGTCCCTGGTGGTTTTGGCGAGCGTGGTGTGGAAGGTATGATTCAAACAGCACAATATGCGCGTGAAAAGAAGGTTCCTTACCTAGGTATTTGTTTAGGTATGCAAGTTGCTGTGGTTGAGTATGCACGTAATATGGCAGGATTAGTGGGTGCTTATAGCAGTGAGTTTGAAAGTAAAACTCCGCACCCCGTCATTGGCCTGATTACGGAATGGCAAAAAGAAGATGGTAGTGTTGAAACACGTGATCATGACTCTGATTTAGGCGGCACTATGCGTCTTGGTGGTTATCCATGCACCATCGATAAAGGTACTTTAGCTTACGAGATATATGACCAAACTGAAGTTGTAGAACGTCATCGTCACCGTTATGAATTCAATAACAATTATAAGCAGAAGTTAGAAAAAGCAGGTTTAAGATTCTCGGGGATGTCAACAGACAAAAGCTTGGTTGAAATAATAGAGATACCAGACCACCCGTGGTTTATAGCTTGCCAGTCTCACCCTGAATTCACATCCACACCTCGACACGGACATCCCTTGTTTGATGGTTTTATTAATGCGGCGAAATTAAATAAAGCCAAAAGAGGAGAAGGGTAATGAAGTTATGTGGCCATGAAGTAGGTGGACAACAGCCGTTGTTTTTGATCGCGGGTACTTGTGTGATTGAGAGTGAACAAATGACCATGGATGTTGCGGGTCGGCTAAAAGAAATGACAGATAAATTAGGTATCCAGTTTATTTATAAATCATCATTTGATAAAGCAAACCGGACATCGACCAAGAGTTATCGCGGGCCCGGCTTAGAAAAAGGCTTGGCAATTCTAGAAAAAGTGAAAAAAGAATACGGCTTAGCGGTCTTGACTGATGTGCATGAAGATACGCCCTTAAATGAAGTAGCGAGTGTAGTAGATGTATTGCAAACACCGGCTTTTTTGTGTCGTCAAACTAACTTTATTTTAAAAGTAGCTGAGCAGGGTTTGCCGGTTAATATTAAAAAAGGTCAATTTCTAGCACCTTGGGACATGACTCATGTTGCTGAAAAAGCCAAATCGACAGGTAATCAACAAATAATGCTATGTGATCGTGGTACGTCATTTGGTTACAACACCTTAGTGTCAGATATGCGTGGTTTGCCCGTAATGCGTGCGATGGATTGTCCTGTAGTGTTTGATGCAACACATTCGGTACAGCAACCAGGCGGGCAAGGTGGTTCCTCCGGTGGACAGCGTGAGTTTGTACCTGTATTAGCTCGAGCAGCAGTTGCTGTGGGAGTTGCGGGTGTGTTTATGGAAACACATCCTGATCCAGAAAAAGCTCTGAGTGATGGCGCTAATTCATGGCCACTAGCGAGGATGGAAACTTTATTAGAGACATTAATGACGCTAGATAAGACGGTCAAGAAGCAAGTATTTATTGAAGATGATTTAATTTAACTAAATATATTAAAGTAATTTGTTGGAGAGTGTTTTGAGTAAGATTATTAATGTTATAGGTCGTGAAATTATAGATTCTCGCGGTAATCCAACAGTTGAAGCTGATGTGATCCTAGGTAATGGTGTAGTAGGTCGGGCTGCAGTCCCATCAGGGGCATCAACAGGCCAACGAGAAGCAGTTGAATTACGTGATGGTGATATATCACGTTACCTTGGAAAAGGCGTCTTAAAAGCTGTTGCTGCGGTGTCAGGTGAATTACGCGAAGCCATTATTGGTATGGACGTGGCTTGTCAGAAAGCCATTGATGAAAAGATAATTGCCACAGATGGCACGGAGAATAAAGCGCGGCTAGGCGCTAATGCACTACTTGCAGTATCGATGGCCGCTGCACGTGCTGCCGCAAATGATGCAGGTATTTCATTGTATCGTTCCTTGGGTGGTGACAAGGCAAATGTCATGCCAGTGCCAATGATGAATATTATTAACGGTGGGTCACATGCTGACAATAGTATCGATTTACAAGAATTTATGATTGTACCCGTTGGTGCTAAAAGCATTGCTGAAGCGGTTCGGTACGGTGCTGAAATATTCCATTCCCTAAAAAAAGTCTTAAATGAAAAAGGGTTAAACACAGCTGTTGGTGATGAAGGTGGTTTTGCTCCAGATTTACCTTCAAATGAAGCTGCAATTGAAGTTATTCTAACGGCAATCAGTGATGCTGGTTATGTCGCTGGTAAGGAAATCATGATTGCTATTGATGCGGCGAGTTCAGAGTTTTATAAAGATGGTCTCTACGTACTAGCTTCTGAAAATCGTTCTTTAAGTTCAGCTGAATTTGTTGATCTATTAGCAACTTGGGTTGATCAGTACCCTATTATCAGTATTGAAGACGGTATGGATGAAAATGATTGGGCTGGTTGGAAGTTATTAACAGATCGCATAGGTAATAGGGTTCAGCTTGTGGGTGATGATTTATTTGTTACCAATACTAAGATCTTATCAAAAGGTATAGAGCAAGGTGTCGGGAATTCAATCTTAATTAAGGTGAATCAAATTGGTACACTTACTGAAACGTTGGCTGCGATCGATATGGCTAAAGATGCCGGTTATACAGCTGTCGTATCACATCGGAGTGGTGAAACAGAAGACACTACGATTGCAGATCTGGCGGTAGCAACCAATGCAGGTCAAATTAAGACAGGTTCTTTGTCTCGTTCTGATCGTATTGCTAAATACAATCAATTGATACGTATTGAGAGTGAACTTGGGCAAGCTGCGACTTACCCAGGCATGAAGGCCTTTTCTCAACTGTAGCCTCTATTGATGAAACCCATTATGATTTTGCTTACGGTGGTATTGCTCTTATTGCAATATCGGTTATGGTTCAGTCATGATGGTTTACCTTCAGTTATGCACTTGTATCGTTCTGTTGTGCTTCAAGAACAACGTAATTTGATTTTGGAAGAGCGTAATCAAGTATTAGCAGCTGAAGTACAAGACTTGAAAAGTGGACTCGATGCAATTGAAGAAAGAGCGCGAAGTGAACTAGGTATGATTAAGCAGGATGAAACCTTTATTCAAATCATTGATGAACAGACAGATGAGTAGCGGTTTTTGGGCTGTTGTCCCCGCGGCAGGTATTGGGGAACGGATGCAATCCGATAGACCGAAACAGTACTTGCAGCTTGAAGATAAGTTAGTGATTGAACATACATTACAACGTTTAGCTTCTCACCCAGAGATTAAAGGGATTGTGATTGCAGTTGCTCAAGAGGATGGGTGGTGGCCCACAGTCTCTATAGATGTATCTTGCCCACTTTATGTAGTAAATGGGGGGAAGCAGCGTTCGTATTCTGTTCTGAAGGCATTGGATAAATTATCGACGTTAGTTACTGACGATCCATGGGTGTTAGTGCATGATGCCGCACGTCCTTGTATTAGGCAGGAAGATATAAATAGGCTGTTATCAATGCTATCAAAGCATGATGTTGGTGGACTATTAGGTATTCCTGTTAATGACACAGTGAAACGGACAGGCGATGATAATGTCATCTTAGAAACGATAGAACGTCAAAACCTATGGAGGGCTTCTACACCACAAATGTTCCGCTTAGTATTGCTAAAATCAGCACTTGAAACATCAATGGAGCAGAATATTACTGTGACTGATGAAGCTAGTGCTATAGAATTTGCTGGTTTTGAACCTGTGATGGTGGAGGGCCATTCAGATAATATTAAAATCACTGTGTCGACGGATCTTGCATTGGCGCAACTATTCATGCAACAACAACGTGGAGAATGCTAATGCGTATTGGTCATGGTTATGACGTCCATCGCTTTTGCGAGGGTAAATTCTTGACCATTGGTGGTACGAGAATATCTCATACACGGGCGCTAGAAGCACATTCGGATGGTGATGTCTTGATTCATTCTATTTGTGATGCCTTACTGGGGGCAGCTGGTCTTAGAGATATAGGACACCACTTTCCTGATACCGATAGTACATTTCAAAATATTGACAGCCGTATTTTATTACGTCGGGTGATAGGAGATCTTAACTCACAGGGCTATAAAATTGGAAATATTGACAGCACCGTAGTGGCTGAAGAACCAAAATTAGCACTATTTATTCCGTCGATGATAGAAAATATAGCTGCTGATTGTAGAGTGTCTACCTCCTTCGTTAATGTGAAAGCGACAACAACTGAATCGTTGGGTTTTGCGGGTCGTAAAGAGGGTATTGCCGCTCACGCCGTTGTTTTATTAACCTCGGAAGATTGATTATTGCGTGATTTTGACTTCTCTTCCTTGGCACGTGCTAATTCATTAGCAGTATCTTGTTCGGCTAGCATCCGCCATCAACACGGTTCTTTTCAAGTTGATGAAGTGTTGCCTTTTCAACCAGATGGAGAAGGTGGGCATGTATGGCTAAAAATTCGTAAAAGGGGCATCAATACTGACTGGTTAGCTAATGAGCTAGCCCGCTTTGCGGAAGTACCACAGGTAGCTGTAGGTTATGCTGGCTTGAAAGATCGACACGCAGTGACAACCCAATGGTTTAGTATCAAAGTGGAAGGAGTCACTGAGCCAGAGTGGTCTGAATTTAAAATAGCTAATATTGAAATTATTGAGCAAACACGGCATGGTAAAAAACTAAAACGGGGCGTGTTGGCAGGTAATACTTTTGATTTGCATTTAACTGAAATGACTGGTGATCTTGAACTATGGCAGGAACATCTAGAACTAATTGCACAGCAAGGCGTCCCTAATTACTTTGCTGAGCAGCGCTTTGGCAGACAAGCGAACAATTTACACGCAGTGGGGAACTGGTTCTTAACAGGAAAAGGACCCAAGAAGCGTCAACAGAAAAGTATGTATTTATCATCTGCACGGTCATGGTTATTCAACCTTATTTTAGATCAGAGAGTGAAGTCGGGAAATTGGAATCAAGCTATTGAAGGTGACGTGATGCTATTGGCAGGTACTAAGGCCAGTTTATTTAATGCAGAACTTACTGATACTAATTTACTATCGCGAGTGAAGACGATGGATATTCATCCAACAGGCCCTTTATGGGGTAAAGGACAGTCATTAACTCAGAATGATTGTCTAGCTATAGAGGAGCAAGTATTGTTGACTTGGAATGATTGGCAGTCTGGTCTTGAGAAAGCGGGTATGAAGCAAGAAAGACGTGCTTTACGCTTGTACCCACAATATTTTGAGTGGAAATATATAGCTGATAATGAATTACAATTACGTTTCTTCCTGCCCGCAGGGAGTTATGCAACAGCAGTTATGCGAGAGCTTGCAGTATTATCTGACGCTAGTAAGAGGTTGCCCGCAGCATAAGTTGAGTCATTTGATAAGAAGCCTAGATAAAACGCATTGAAAGGTCGATAGCTTTGATGTCTTTAGTTAATGCCCCGACCGAAATACGGTCGACACCCGACTCAGCAATGGTTCTGATAGAGTTTAAATTTACGTTACCAGAAGCTTCTAATATAGCTTGGCCTTGATTGAGTGATACGGCTTGTTTTAGAGCTTTTGCATCAAAGTTGTCTAGCATAATAATATCAGCTTGGCCCATGAGTGCTTCGCTAAATTCTTGGAGGTTTTCAACTTCCACTTCAATAAGGATAGCTGGGTGGAGACTGCGTGCGAGAGTAATAGCAGCATTAATAGATCCTGATGCATTAATATGATTTTCTTTGATTAAAATACCATCATAAAGACCAATCCGGTGGTTATAACAGCCACCGCAACGAACGGCATACTTTTGAGCTAAGCGAAGGCCTGGAATCGTTTTCCTGGTATCTAAAATTTGCACGTTAAACCCCTCTACTTTTTTTGCATAATCTTGACTGATTGTTGCAGTAGCAGAGAGCGTCTGGATATAGTTCATTGCGGTGCGTTCGCCCATTAACAAGCTACGAGCTGGGCCGCTAAGTTCACAGAGTATATTGTCACTTGATAAAATATCTCCATCATTGAAGTGCCATATAACTTTTATATTAGGATCAATCTGCTTAAAAACCTCATTAAGCCAAGCTTGTCCGCAGAGTGTAGCGGCCTCCCGGCTGATTATAATTGCCGATGCTATGGTGGTAGGCTGAATTAAATCGGCAGTGATATCATGTTGACCGATATCTTCTTCAAGTGCTAATTTAACTTGAGATGAGATAGTGTATTCAGATATTGTATTTGTGATCGTCATTGTCAATGTTGTTTTTGCTAGTCTAAAAGGTAAAGGTTAACGTTTGATAGGCCAAGTTTCTATCTTTTTTAATATATTTGTGAGTTTTACTCTAGGTAAAGAGGGGTCTGACCAGTGGAAATAAATAAACAAACTGGACTATTATCCGATGTAGCCTATCGATGTTCTCCCAATCAGGACTCTCGTCCGGATAAAGAAGATATTAGCGGTATCGTGGTTCATAATATTAGCTTGCCCCCAGGGGAATTTGGTGGTGGCTGGATCAATGACTTTTTTCTGAATCAGCTCGACTCAAAAGCCCACCCGTACTTTGAATCAATTGCGGGTATGAAAGTATCATGTCATTTATTAATCCGACGTGATGGTGAAATTATTCAGTACGTGCCCTTAAATCAAAGAGCATGGCATGCCGGTAATTCTCATTGGGGGGAGCGGGAGCGTTGTAATGACTTTACAATTGGTATTGAATTAGAAGGTTGTGATGAGCAGTATTTTGAACAAATACAGTACAAGAGTCTTGCAGAACTTGTTTTATTACTATGTGCCCATTACCCACAACTCAATACGGGCCAGATAAAAGGACATTCTCAAATAGCACCGGGTAGAAAAACAGATCCGGGTCCTTATTTTGATTGGGAAAAATTATATAGCTTGTTACAAAACAGTTAGCCTCTATCGTCAAATTGCTGAAATAGCAATAAAGCCATCTATAGAGTATAAAAAATCATGCCTGATTTCAGGCATGATTTTTTATTAAAGAGTATTTGAATTTATTTAGAAATAGATACTAATTCAATATCAAAGATCAATGTTTCATTTGGTCCGATTAAATTACCCACACCACGATCTCCATATGCCAGGTTTGCAGGTACTACAATTTGCCACTTTCCTCCTTCTTTCATCATCGGCAAGGCCTCTTGCCAACCCTTAATGACCCCTGAAACTGGAAATGTAGCAGGCTCGCCACGGTCATGAGAACTATCAAAGACCGTACCGTCTAAAAGCTTACCTGTATAGTGTGCAATAACTTTATTTTCACTAGTGGGTGATTTACCTTTGCCTTTTTCAACAATTTTATACTGTAGCCCTGATGCTGTTACAAAAACGCCATCTTTTTTTGCATTATTAGCTAAAAATGTAGAAGATTCGTTTTGTTTTTTTGCTGATACTTTAGCCATTTCTTGTTGCTTTTTTTCTTGGTAGTCAGAAACTAATATTTGTGCTTGGGCTGCGTCAATCTGGGAGTTATTACCAGCAAGCATATCTTTTATACCCGCTGTAAATGCATCCATTTCTAACTCAACACCTTCAGCTCGTAGACCTTGGCCAACTTGAACGCCAAAAATATAGCTCAGTTTGTCCTTATCTGTTTTAAGCTCTGATGCGTTGACTAGGCTTGCTAATGCTAATAGTACTGGCAAGATGATAAATGTTTTGACTTTCATTTCGTGAGTCTCTAGTTAATTTAAAGGTGATGGAGAAAGAATATTTTTAGTCTTTTATCATAATAAAAAGTTCCATAGCCGATATTCTCTCACAAATTCTGTGTTAACGGCTTAAACACACTATTACTAGGTTTAGCTTGGTATATAGCTTAATTAGTACTATAATGGTCCTAATTAGGAGAGTAAGACATGTTGCGTATGGGAAAACTAACAGATTATGGGATCGTATTGATGAGTTATTTAGCTGAAAGTACAGCTGTTCATCATAATGCTCACACACTCTCTGAAGCTGTACGCGTTCCTTTACCGACGGTAAGAAAAGTATTGAAAGCTTTATCTCAATATGGGCTGTTGGATTCTGAGCGAGGGGCTCACGGTGGCTATAGCTTAAGTAAAACTCCTCGTGATATTTCAATAGCGGAAGTGATTACAGCGATTGAAGGCCCGATTGCACTAACAGAATGTGTTAGTACAGAAAGCCATTGCGAACAAGAAGTACATTGTGTTGTCCAAACCAATTGGGAGCGGATCAATAGTGCTGTTTATCATGCATTAGATGAAGTCAAACTCTCTGATATGTTGGTAGAGCAAACGCATGTTAATGGTGTGAGCACAATTCATTTTTATTCCTCTGTGAAACAGAGTGAAATAGTTATAAAACAAGATGGTGGTATTCATGGCTGAGCAAAAGCAACAGATAGAAGAATTCGTTCCAAGTGAATATTCGGCAGGTTTTGTTACGGATATTGAATCAGATAGCTTACCGCCAGGTTTGAGCGAAGATGTAGTTCGTCAAATCTCTGCGATCAAAGGTGAACCTGAATTTTTACTGGAATGGCGTTTAAAAGCATATCGTCATTGGTTAACGCTAGAGACACCAGAATGGGCGCACGTTACTTATCCCGAAATTGATTATCAAGCTATCAGTTACTATTCTGCACCAAAGCAAAAAACTGACGGCCCTAAAAGTTTGGATGAAGTTGATCCTGAGTTGTTACGCACTTATGAAAAGCTAGGCGTTCCATTAGAAGAACGAGCAAGATTGGCGGGCGTGGCAGTGGATGCAGTTTTTGATAGTGTATCAGTAGCTAATACATTTCAGGATAAGTTAGCCGAAGAAGGTATTTTATTCATGCCTTTTTCAAAAGCAGTGAAGGAACACCCTGAATTGCTTAAAAAATATTTAGGTAGTGTTGTATCTTATCGTGACAATTACTATACAGCCTTAAACTCTGCCGTTTTTAGTGATGGTTCTTTTGTGTATATTCCAAAGGGTGTTCGATGCCCGATGGAATTATCGACTTATTTTCGAATTAATGCTGCTAATACCGGACAGTTTGAGCGGACGTTAATCATTGCTGATGATGATGCTTATGTCAGTTATCTAGAAGGATGTACAGCGCCGATGCGTGATGAGAACCAACTTCATGCAGCTGTAGTCGAATTGGTTGCATTAGAAAGGGCAGAGATTAAGTACTCAACAGTACAAAATTGGTACCCAGGTGATGAGAATGGTGTGGGTGGTATTTATAACTTTGTCACAAAACGGGCAGTATGTCGCGGCGAGAGTTCGAAGGTGTCGTGGACCCAAGTTGAAACAGGTTCTGCTATTACTTGGAAATATCCTAGTGTGATATTGCAAGGTGATAATTCAATTGGTGAGTTTTATTCCGTTGCAGTAACGAACAATATGCAACAGGCTGATACTGGTACAAAAATGATTCATCTAGGTAAAAATACTAGTTCAACAATTATTTCGAAAGGTATCTCAGCAGGTCGCTCACAAAATGCTTATCGTGGTCTTGTTCGTGTTGGGCCAAATGCTGATAATGCGCGTAATTATACTGAGTGTGATTCTCTACTAATGGGTGATACCAGCGCTGCACATACATTCCCCTACATTGAAGTAAAAAACCCTACAGCTCAAGTTGAGCATGAAGCATCAACTTCCAAAATTAGTGAGGATCAATTGTTTTATTGTAAACAACGAGGTATGGACACAGAAGATGCTGTCTCGATGATTGTGAATGGTTTTTGTAAGCAAGTAATTCATCAATTACCAATGGAGTTTGCTGTAGAAGCACAAAACTTACTAGGACTATCGCTAGAAGGCTCTGTAGGTTAAGACAGATTAAATTTGCTTGAGCAGTATTACTTGCTGATCATATTAAAAGAGATAAAACATGTTAGAAATTAAAAACCTTTATGCCAGTGTTGATGGTAAAGATATTCTCAAAGGCATTAACTTGACGGTAAATGCAGGTGAAGTCCATGCAATCATGGGCCCAAACGGTGCTGGGAAAAGTACATTATCAAATGTACTTGCGGGTAGAGATGGCTATGAGATAACGCAAGGTGAAGTTATTTATAAAGGTGATAACTTATTAGAACTGAAAGCTGAAGAGCGCGCTCAGCGTGGTATATTCCTAGCCTTCCAATACCCGGTAGAGATTCCGGGTGTTAGTAATGTTTATCTTTTAAAAGCAGCTTTAAATGCCGTAAGAACATATCAAGGTCTAGAGGAATTGGATGCGATAGATTTCCTTAGTTTAGTTAGAGAGAAGATGCAACTGGTCAAAATGGATGAGGAGTTCTTATATCGAGGCGTGAATGAAGGCTTTTCAGGCGGTGAGAAAAAACGCAATGAAATTTTGCAAATGGCCTTATTGGAGCCATCGCTAGCTATTCTTGATGAAACGGACTCAGGTTTAGATATTGATGCATTAAAAACAGTCTCAGATGGTGTGAATGAATTGCGTTCTAAGGAACGCTCAATCGTAATGATTACTCATTATCAGCGTTTACTTGATTACATTGTGCCTGATTTTGTACATGTTCTTTCGGATGGGAAAATCGTGAAGTCAGGTGACAAGGAGCTATCAAAAGAGCTCGAATTGAAAGGATATAGTTGGCTGCACTCAGAAGGCCCAGCCGCATGAAGAAATTCACCGAATTAGTGACTCCTTTTGCTAGCGTGGCAGAGGATGAAAATTTGCCAGGACAAGATTTGTCTTGGCTCAAAACAATGCGTGATAAAGCACTGACACAATTTAATGAGTATGGTCTACCTAGTAAAAAAGTAGAAAATTGGAAATATACTAGTCTATGGGAGCTAACACAGCAGAGTTTCAACCATCAGGCATTAGCAGTGACTGTCAGTCAGCAAGAATGTCAGGGTATTGCCTTACTAGATGATGCTTACCGTGTTGTTATTATTGATGGAGTATTTGATGCTGAGTTGTCACAACTAGACAATTTACAAGTTGGGGTAACAATACGTCCATTTTCACAATCATTGGACACAGTTGAGCAGCAATTAGGTCAGCAAGTTTCTATGGACAAAGTAGGGTTGACGGCACTTAATACTTTATTGATGAAAGAAGGTGTGATGGTCCATGTCTCTGCTAAGACAATGGTTAAAAAGCCGATTGAACTATTAGTTATTCAGAGTGGTACAACAGATAATTTGGCAACGCATCTACGCAATATGATTATGTTGGATCACGATGCAACGGCCACAGTGGTTGAGCACTATGTGGGACTATCAGATTTAAGTTGCTTTACTAATGTAGTTAGTGAAGTCGTGTTGGCCGATAATGCCGAGCTATTTCATTATAAATTACAGAAAGAATCCAAGAATGCTATTCACATCGCAACATTGGCAGCTAAACAAGCTGCTGGAAGCCAATGGCATACAAATAACATTTCTTTAGGTGCAAAATTAGTACGAAATGATGTGCATAGTCTATTGGAAGGTGAGAAGTCCCACACGACAATGGATGGCTTGTATTTACTAAACGATGCACAGCACATTGATAACCACACTCGGATCGATCATTTAGTTCCAAATACGACTAGTAATGAGTTGTATAAAGGGGTGTTGGATGACAAGAGTCATGGTGTGTTTAACGGCAAAGTGATCGTGCATAAAGATGCCCAAAAAACTGATTCCAAAGAATATAACCATAATTTATTATTGTCACGTGATTGCGAAATTGATACTAAACCAGAAATGGAAATTTATGCTGATGATGTAAAATGTGGACATGGCAGCACAGTAGGACAGCTAGATAAAGATCAATTGTTTTTCTTACGAGCACGGGGTCTAGATGAAGTATCAGCTCGTAGTTTGTTGACACATGCATTTGCAGTTGAGGTATTGGACCGTATACCTAACGACACTATAAGAAAAGCAATGTCAATTGTTATTGAACAGCAATTACCTACTGGGGAGCGCTGAATATGGGTATATTTGACATTCACGCGGTAAGAAAAGATTTTCCTATACTTGAGCAAGAAGTTTATGGTTTCCCATTGGCTTATCTTGATAATGCGGCAAGCAGTCAGAAGCCTATTCAAGTTATAGAGGCTATGAATGATTACTATCGTCAAGATAATGCCAATGTTCATCGAGGCGTTCATCGTTTAAGCCAACGTGCAACTGATGCTTATGAAGGTGCACGTAGTAAGGTTCGTGATTTTATTCATGCAAAGTCGGATAAAGAAATTGTTTTTGTACGTGGTGCGACAGAAGCGATTAATTTAATCGCACATAGTTTTGTTCGCCCAATGTTAAATGCAGGCGATGAAATATTGATCAGCCATATGGAACATCATGCCAATATTGTGCCGTGGCAGATGCTCTGTGATGAGATTGGCGCCAAGCTGATTGTAATTCCTATGACAGACCGTGGCGAATTAGATTTAAGTACATTTGATGATTTATTAACATCAAAAACTAAAATTATGGCGATAGGCGAAGTTTCGAATGCTCTGGGAACAATTAACCCCGTCAAGATGATGACTAGAAAAGCGCATGAAAAAGGCATTCCTGTTCTAATAGATGGTGCTCAGGCAGTGCCTCATATGCCGGCAGATGTCCAAGATATAGATTGCGATTTTTATGTTTTTTCTGGCCATAAGATGTTTGCACCGACAGGCATCGGCGTTTTGTATGGTAAGGAAGCTTTATTAGAAGAAATGGCACCATGGCAAGGTGGTGGCGATATGATTTTATCGGTCAGCTTTGAAAAAACACAATACAACGTTTTGCCTTATAAATTTGAAGCGGGTACACCTAATATTGCTGGGACTATTGGTCTGGGTGCGGCCATTGATTATATGAACAGTGTTGGCATTGAAGCATTAGCTAAGTATGAACAAGATCTATTGGTTTATGCGACGAATAAACTAACTGCAATGGATGGCATTCGTATTATTGGTACTGCAGAAAATAAAGCGAGTGTGTTGTCGTTTATGATCGATGGAGTACATCCACATGATGTCGGGACTATTTTTGATCAGCAGGGTGTAGCTATTCGAGCGGGTCATCACTGTGCACAACCGGTGATGCAATTTTATGGTATACCAGCAACAGCACGAGCATCATTTGCTTTTTATAACACGATGGAAGAAGTCGATGCTCTGGTTGATGCGATCGAAAAAGTACAGGAGTTATTTGCCTAATGAGTGGAAGCAACATAAGAGATCTTTATCAACAAGTAATCATGGATCACAATAAAAAGCCTCGTAACTTCCGTGAAATGTTGGATGCCAATCATTTAGCACATGGCAATAATCCGTTATGTGGTGACGCGTTAGTGGTATTTGTTAAAATGGCGGGTGATGTAATTGAAGATCTTAGCTTTCAGGGTAGTGGATGTGCTATATCTGTAGCTTCAGCTTCATTAATGACTGAGATCTTAAAAGGAAAAACAATAGAACAGGCAGAAGAAATTTACCAGCAAGTTCATAAACAAATGACAAATGAAGATGCTGACCCAGCTATTTTAGGCAAATTAGAAGTGCTAGGCGGTGTAAGAGAGTTTCCAGCTCGTGTTAAATGTGCAACTTTGTCATGGCATACTATGCATACTGCAATGGAAAGTGATCATGATATTTCAGTGACAACAGAGTAAGGCAAAACGATGGAAAAATTAGTTAAATCGAGTCCAAAAGAATTGAAAGAAAGTGTGATCGCAATGCTTCAAACTATTTTTGATCCTGAAATACCGATCAATATACATGAACTTGGTCTTATCTATAGTGTTGAGATCAGTGAAGCATCAGTCGTTGATATTCAAATGACCTTGACAGCGCCAGGATGCCCGGTTGCTCAGTCATTCCCAGGTGAAATTGAAGCTAAAGTAGGCTCTGTGCCGGGTGTTGCTGAAGCACATGTTGAATTGGTTTGGGAACCTATGTGGACCAAGGATATGATGAGTGAGGCCGCACAATTGCAATTGGGTATGTTTTAGTCTTTTTATTTTAGTTCTGCTGGATGTCTTACGTGGGTAATTGCAAAATAAATTGCTCCCTATTAAGGCAAGATTATTCGAATTATAGAAAACTAAATTTAGGGTATGACATTTAGAGCTATGACAGAACATGCTAAAAATAATAGAAAGCCAGTTTATCTGCCTTATTCTGGTGCAACGCTACTTACTATACCGCTGTTAAATAAAGATTGTGCTTTTAGCCGATCAGAGCGTATAGAGTTTGGTATCTTAGGTTTATTACCCCAGAGTTATGAAACCTTAGAGCAGCAAGTTGAGCGTGCTTATCAGCAGTATTTAAGCTTTGATGAAGCAATTAATCAACATATTTATCTACGCGCGATTCAAGACAGCAATGAAACATTATTTTATGGTTTAGTTCGAGAGCATATCGAAGAAATGATGCCCATTATTTATACGCCGACAGTGGGTGAAGCATGTGAAAGGTTTTCCGAAATATATCGGCGTGCAAGAGGTCTTTTTATTGCATTTCCAGACCGCTATGACATTGATAAGATATTAAGTAATGTCGCTAAGAATGATATCAAAGTAATTGTAGTCACTGATGGTAGTCGTATTCTAGGCTTGGGAGACCAGGGTGTTGGTGGAATGGGAATACCAATCGGAAAGCTGTCGTTATACACAGCTTGTGGAGGTATAAGTCCAGAAAACACGCTGCCAATAATGCTCGATGTAGGAACTAACAATGAGGAATTACTTGATGATCCTTTATATCTGGGATGGCATCAAAAGCGTATAGATCAAGTCGCGTATGATGAGTTTTTGGACCTTTTTATCAAAGCAGTTAAACGACGTTGGCCTGAAGTATTATTACAGTTTGAAGACTTTAACCAGACTAATGCTCTCCCATTATTGAAACGTTATCGTGATGAGATTTGTTGCTTTAATGATGATATACAGGGTACGGCTGTTGTGACAGTAGGTACCTTATTATCTGCATGTAGAATCAAAAATGTACGCTTGAGTGAACAAAAAGTGGTGTTTGCAGGAGCAGGTTCAGCAGGCTGTGGTATTGCAGAACAAATTGTTATGCAGATGTGTGCTGAAGGAGTTTCCGAATTACAAGCTAGAAGCCAAGTATTTATGATTGATAGGCACGGTTTGCTTGTCTCCAATATGAAGACATTGTTAGACTTTCAGTTTTCATTATCTAAAGATCCTAACGAGATCCAAAGTTGGGAGTACTCTAGTGACTACCCCTCTCTCTACGAGACGATACGTTATGTAAAACCAACGGTTTTGGTTGGTGTGTCGGGGCAAACAGGCTTATTTAGTGAAGCAATTATTAACATGTTGATGCTGGGTTGTGAGCAACCTGTTATTTTACCGTTAAGCAACCCTTCTAAACAGATTGAAGCAACACCAGAGCAGCTTATTAGCTGGTCAAAAGGACGTGCTTTAATAGCAACAGGAAGTCCATTTAAGCCGGTTACATATGAAGGCCAGACTTACAATATTCCTCAATGTAATAATAGTTATATTTTCCCAGCTTTCGGCCTTGCTGTAGTGGCGGCTAAGATCCAACACATAAGTGATGAGATGCTTGTCGCTGCTAGTGAGGTGCTTGCTACTGCTTCCTCCTCAGTTGAAAACCAAGAAGAAGCGTTATTACCAAATTTGGCAGATATAGGTGAATTGAGTA
This sequence comes from uncultured Gammaproteobacteria bacterium, assembly GCA_905181885.1. Taxonomy (GTDB): domain Bacteria; phylum Pseudomonadota; class Gammaproteobacteria; order Nitrosococcales; family Methylophagaceae. Next base: position 46,802 of record CAJIZI010000002.1, on the reverse strand, counting down.
AAGAGATTGCTTTTGCTGTTGGGAAAGTAGCTCAAGAGCAAGGTTTGGCAGCTAAAATGTCAAATGAAGCCTTAAGAACAGCTATCGAATTAGAGTTTTGGGTGCCTAAATACAGAGAGTACAAGCCAGCCGATCCTCATTAAAATTGAGGCTATACTGAGGCTTATGAGTTTTACGGGTGTTAGTTATTATAAAATAAACTAATAGAACTGTTTTATTTATAAAAGATAAAGAGGGCATAAGAGCAGTTCATTTTACTATCAGCTGTCACGTGAGGTTTAAAAGTAAGTCTTTTTTTCTCACTGATGATAGCTTGATCTTAAGTCAACAATCCAATAGTCTAGTAGTTGGTCTTTAGTCACTTGGCTGAACCAATAAAGTTTTATTTATATACGACACCATAATGAGGGGAAAGTAGAAATGTATGATATGTCTAACCTGGATAAATTAGCCACGCTGCAAAAGAATACACCTGAGGCGCTAGCTGCGTTTCAAGCACTTGATAAAGCTGCGCTTGCAGATGGTGCAATTCCAGTAAAATACAAAGAATTGATGGCTTTGGCTGTTGCCTTAACAACTCAATGTCCTTATTGCCTAGAAGTACATAAAGCAGCTGCTAAAAAAGCGGGTGCAACGGAGCAAGAGCTATCTGAAACTGTTTTTGTTGCAACTGCCCTAAGAGCAGGTGCTGCACTTACTCACGGTACACATTTGCTTTAAGCCTTTATTTATTTCGAAGGGAGATTAAGCCACTTGAAATGTAATCAAAGCCTGTAAGACAGTACTTGTAAAAGCCTAGCATGAGAGCATGCTAGGCTTTTTATATTGGTGTGGAGCTAACTTAAGTTAAAGATTGGCGCTGTTGCTGCAATTGCGATAAGGCCTGCTCGATGTCACCAAGTTTATCTCTCTCTTTTTGAACAACATCTGCGGGTGCCTTAGCAACGTAGTTATCATTGTTAAGTTTATCAGTTGATTGTTTGATGATTTTTTCAAACTTAGTTATTTCTTTATCAAGCCGTTGAATTTCCGCATTTTTATCTATTAACCCATCTAATGGGATGAGTATTTCCATTTTACCGACTAATGCCGTTGCAGCAGCAGGCGCATCACCTTTGAGTAATGTGATGGATTCAAGGTTTGCCAAACGGCTTAAAAATTCATGATTAGCTGATAATCTCTTTTGGTCATATTTCGTAGAATCTTTAAGCTGTACATCTAGTTTCTTTTTAGGAGGAATATTCATTTGTGAGCGGATTGAACGTACACCGGTTATGAACTCCATTAACCATTCCATATCAGCAACTGCAATGACATCTAGTTGCTCATTATCGACTAGAGGATATGGCTGACTCATGATACTACCATCAGCAGATTTACCTGCGAGTGGTGCTAGGGTTTGCCAAATTTCCTCTGTGATGAAGGGCATGATCGGATGAGTGAGGCGAAGTACACTTTCTAAAACTATAACTAAGGTTTTACGTGTTCCGCGCTGCGCTGCTTCGGAAGCATTTTCATTGGTCAACACAGGTTTAGATAATTCTAAATACCAGTCACAATAATGGTTCCAAATAAACTCGTAAATTCCTTGTGCAGCATGATCAAATCGATAATTATCAATGGCTGTAGTCACATCGAGTATTGTGGTCTGAAGTCGCGAGAGGATCCAACGGTCAGCGAGACTCAATTCAATATTATCATTATTGATGCCAGTATCTTGCCCTTCTGTATTTATCAAGACATAGCGGGCAGCATTCCATAATTTATTGCAGAAGTTACGATAACCTGCAATACGGTTCATATCGAAATTGATATCACGGCCTGTAGATGCGAGTGATGCAAACGTAAATCGTAGAGCGTCTGTGCCATGACCATTAATGCCATCGGGGAACTCTTTACGAGTTGCTTTTTCTATTTTGGCAGCTAATGCGGGCTGCATCATTCCCGAGGTGCGTTTTTTTACTAATGTTTCTAGTTCAATACCATCAATAATATCTATGGGATCAAGGACATTACCTTTTGACTTCGACATCTTATGACCGTGAGAATCACGAACTAGCCCATGAATATAAACTTCTTTAAATGGCACTTCGTCCATAAAATGTAGACCAATCATCATCATTCTGGCAACCCAGAAGAATATAATATCAAAACCTGTTACTAAAACACTACCGGGGTACCAAGTTTTGACAGCATCAGTATTTTCTGGCCAGCCTAGTGTTGAGAATGGCCAAAGTGCAGATGAGAACCAGGTGTCTAATACATCTTCATCTTGTCTTAGTGGCGTTGTGGACGGGATATTATTGTCTTTTCTAACACTACCTTCATCTTGCCCGACGTATATATTATTCTGGTCATCGTACCATGCAGGGATGCGGTGCCCCCACCATATTTGTCGAGATATGCACCAATCTTGGATACCATCCATCCAGTTATAAAAGGTTTTATCCCAATTACCTGGTACAAACTTTACTTTTCCTTCTTGAACTGCTTTGACTGCTGGTTTGGCCAATACATCAGCTTTGACATACCATTGGTCTGTTAGTAGAGGTTCAATGACAGCTCCAGTTCTATCACCTCGGGGAACCATGAGTTTGTGCTCCTTAACACTATCTAACAAGTTTAGGTCATCGAAGTCTTGTACGATTACTTTTCGTGCTTTGTAACGATCAAGTCCTCGGTACTTATCAGGTGCATTTTCATTAATGGCAGCATCAATGGTGAGAATATTTATTTTCTCTAAGTTATGACGTTGGCCCATTTCAGCATCATTAAAGTCATGAGCAGGAGTTATTTTCACACAACCTGTACCAAATTCAGGATCGACATAGTCATCAGCAATTATTGGTATTTCACGGCCAACGAGTGGCAATGTGATCATTCTGCCAACTAAATGACTATAGCGTTCATCATCAGGGTGCACGGCTACGGCCGTATCACCGAGCATAGTCTCAGGTCTTGTTGTAGCTACAATGAGGTGGCCAGATCCATCAGTTAATGGGTATTTGAAATGCCATAAATGCCCCGACTCTTCCTGAGATAATACCTCTAAGTCAGAGACAGCTGTGTGTAGAACAGGATCCCAATTGACGAGGCGTTTTCCACGGTATATCAGGCCTTCTTTATGGAGCTTAATAAAGACATGCTTAACGGATTCAGATAGACCATCATCCATAGTAAATCGATCGCGAGACCAGTCTAGAGATGAGCCTAGACGACGCAATTGACGTGTTATGTTATCACCAGACTCTTTTTTCCAATCCCAAACGCGGTCAATAAATTGTGCGCGACCTAGATCATGGCGTGTTTTACCTTCAGCATTCAATTGACGTTCGACTACCATCTGAGTGGCAATGCCGGCATGATCCGTACCAGGTTGCCATAAGGTGTTATCTCCCTTCATTCGGTGATATCGAGTAAGCGTATCCATGATGGTGTTATTAAAACCATGGCCCATATGAAGGCTCCCCGTCACATTGGGTGGGGGCAGCATAATGGCATAAGGTGTCCCTTTACCAGAAGGTGAAAACTCACCATCTTTTTCCCATTTTTTATACCAAGTTTGTTCTATCTGGTCGGGGTCGTAGGTTTTTTCCATGATTGCTTTATTTTTTAAGTTAGTCGTTAAATTGATACAGCTATTGTAACGTGTTGAGCCAATGCTTTTCTGTAAAAATTGTAAGTTTGACTCAGAGCCATTTAAAGGTTGTGGCTTTCTAATTCGTAGCCGCGTTCTTTGTAAAATTGGTAGCGTTCTCGGCCTTGTGCTTTGGTGGTCTCATTATCATTAATAAATTCGGCAACACGTTCAAATTGACTGAAAAACATCGGTTGTTCAGAGCTAAGATTGATTAATAGATTCATTAGTCGGGGTGGAGTAGATTCATGGCCAATCAGAATAGGACAGTCATCCTGTGTTGTTTGAGATGTGTCGTACATAAGTTGATGAGGTACAAAACTGTCAGATCTAAATGACCACAATAAGTCATTGAATTGATTTGCTTGTTCCTGACTGTCTGCATGAATATAAATCTGGTTGCCTTTCGCATGAGCTTTTTCAATTAACCGGCAAGCAAATACTTGCCGGTCGTGTTCTTGTGAACTTTTTAAAATATAAAAGCTGATCCGAGTCATTTTTAATACTGTTACTTAATTTTTACTTATGCGATTCATTAAGTACTGTACTAGCATCGGAACGGGACGACCGGTGGCACCTTTTGCTTTACCGCCACTTGTCCATGCAGTACCAGCAATATCAAGATGGGCCCATGTAAATTTCTCTGTAAAACGAGATAAGAAACAAGCCGCTGTGATACTTCCAGCTCCCTTACTTCCTATGTTAGCAATATCAGCAAAGTTACTGTCAAGTTGCTCCTGATATTCATCCCATAAAGGCAGCTGCCAAGCTTTATCGTGACTATCAAGGCCTGCTTGAAGTAAATCATCAGCTAGCTTTTGATCGTTGGCCATTAAACCAGTTGTTTTACTACCTAAGGCCACTATAATGGCACCGGTTAATGTGGCGATATCTATAACGACAGCCGGGTCAAAACGTTCACTGTAGGTTAATGCATCACATAAAATTAATCGTCCTTCAGCGTCAGTATTTAAGATTTCAATTGTCTTACCAGCCATACTGGTAACGATATCACCAGGCTTATTGGCATCACCATCAGGCATGTTTTCTGAACTAGGTACGAGCCCTATTACATTAATGGGTAAATTAAGTTCAGCGATGGCAGTAATTGTACCGAAAACACTGGCACTACCACACATATCATATTTCATCTCATCCATACCGCCGGGGGGCTTGAGTGAAATACCTCCAGAATCAAAAGTTAGGCCTTTGCCAACTAGCACTACGGGCTTTTCATCGTTAGCGCCCTGATAGTTCATGGTGATGAGTTTGGCGGGTTGGCGACTTCCTCGAGAAACTGAGAGTAGAGACCCCATACCTAGTGACTCCATCTCATCTTCATCTAAGATTGTTGTCGTAACGTTATCAAATTGTTTACCAATTTGTTCTGCTTGTTCTGCGAGATAACTAGGAGTACAAACATTAGCTGGTAAATCACCAAGTTCCCTGGCCAAATGCATACCGTTAGCAATCGCAAGTCCGTTAGCAGTAGCTTGTCTAACTTCAACTTCATTAACATCAGTAAAAAATGAGAGTCGTTCGATCGGGTTTTTAGTGGTTTTTGGATTACTTTTAGTTGTCGTATATTGATATAAACTTGATTCGGCCACAATGATGGCCTGTGTAACTAACCATTGTACTGGCCTATCACTGACGTTAAGGTCGTTTAAATATAAGCTTGCTTGTTCTGCGGCAGAGTTGTCTAGCATTTTTGTAACGGCAGTAATGATAGTGTTAAAGTCATTTTCTTTTATGCCTGTTTTTTTACCGCAACCGACTAATAAAACACGAGGGCTTTTGACACCATCAAGATCATGGAGTAGTAATGTTTGACCCGCTTTACCTGTAATATCACCACGCTTAACAATAGATGCTATTCGCCCGTTGGTACTGTCATTAAGGGCTGTAGCGGCCGAGCTTAGTAAGCTTTGTTCGAAGATGGCAATGACCACGCAATCTGTTTTTTCTGCTGCGGGTGTATTAGTTGTGACAAAATACTGCATTAATTTCTCCTATGAGCGTAGATGATTTAGACTGCAAACTTAACATTAAAAAAAGATAATAGCTTTAGCCTTAAAAGTAATGATTGTACTGATAGGGAGTGAGCTGTTTTTTTCTTTTATATAACTCTATTGTAACTAAGACTATTAATTAATGCCTGCTATTCGTAAAATTATCTGTGCAAATTTTTTAGTGATCGACCGCTATTTATTACGCGAGTTTTCATTAAACTTGATAGCTGTTACCGGTGTCTTGTGGCTGATTTATGTTGCAACGCGTTTTTCTAGGTATCTAGGGCAGGCTGCCTTGGGTAATTTACCAGGTGAGGTAATCTTTACTCTATTGGGTTACAGCTCACTAGGAGCGTTATCATTATTGCTACCGATAGGGGCTTTTCTAGCAGTTCTATTAGCACTAGGGCGAATGAATTCTGATAGCGAACTTACGGTCATAGCCGCTTGTGGCATACCGAATCAGCGCGTGATACGTAATGTTGCTATCTTCTCCATTTCAACCGCATTGGTTGTGGCTATGTTGTCATTAGCAATCGTACCTAATGTATTGTCAGGCCGTTATGAATTAGAACAAAGAGCAAAAATGGCGGCTGATACTAGTGGTCTTGTTGCGGGTAGTTTTAAAGAAAGTCGTGATGGTAGTTGGACTTTCTATTCTCAGGGCTTAAGTAATGACAATCAAAAGATGGAAAGTGTGTTTATTGAGATTGACCGTGGTGAGAGACCCCTTATTTTTAGGGCCAAACGAGGACGGTTTGATATTGATTCCCAGACTGGAAATAAATATTTAGTATTGGAAGATGGTTATCGTTATGAGGGACAAGCTGGCGATAAGAATTTCGTCATTTTCGAGTTTGAAACTCATAGTTTACTAGTTGAAAAGGGTGGAGATAAACAAGTTAGAGATCGTCATAAGTCTCTTTCTACCTCGGATTTGTGGACACGTGGGGAAAATAAAGATTTAGCTGAAATTCAGTGGCGTATTTCCGCTGCAATTATGACAGTGCTGTTATGTTTTTTTGCAATGCATTTTGCTAATACAGGTCCTAGACAAGGTCGTTACGCTGGACTTCTACCTGCGATTTTACTTTATATAATTTATAGCAATCTATTGGGCATATCTCGAGCATGGGTAGCTAAGGGTGTTATATCACCTTGGCTGGGTGGTTTATGGGTACATCTGCTGCTGATTGTTGTTTTATTACTGTTGTTTAACCAGCAAAAAGTCAGCCAACTGTGGGTGCAATATAAACCTAATAAAGGTCACCAATCGTGACAATATTACAACGCTACATTGCTAAGACTATTTTGGCGAGCACTGGCTTAGTTTTGCTGGTATTACTTGGCTTGTATACCTTCATAGATTTTATTTCTGAACTGGAAGATATTGGTAAAGGTAAATATCAGCTTGGAGACGTATTATCCTTTTTAGCATTATCTACGCCAAAACGGTTCTATGAATTATTGCCTGTGGCGGCATTGTTGGGAAGCGTATTAGGTTTGGGTAGTTTGGCAAGTCAAACCGAACTTGTTGTAATGCGTGCTGCAGGTATTTCTATTGAGAAAATAAGCAAGGCTGTCATGTTGGTAGCTTTAGCTCTGATGTGTATTGCTTTGTTTGTGGGAGAAGTAATAAGGCCCACAGCAGAGCAAAAAGCACGTGAAATCCAGTCAATGGCGCAAACGGGAACAGTAAGCACGCGAACTGAAAATGGATTTTGGACTAGGGATGGAAGACATTTTAATCATATTGCGCGAATCTTACCTGATGGTCGTTTTCAGGATATTTTAATTTATAAGTTTGATGGCGACAACCGCCTACTGACTGTGACGAAAGCTGAAGAGGCAAGTTATGAGGACGAGGGTTGGATATTATCAGAGGTTGTACAGAGCTCACTAGATAAGGACGGGGCTAAGGTGAGTACTGCTAAACAGACACAGTGGGAATTTTCTTTAAACCCAGATATGCTTGATATTGTTATAGTTCCGCCTGAGTTTTTACCCGTTTGGTCCTTACTTGAATATATTGAATATTTGGACAAAAACCATCAATCTGTGAATCATTATCAAATGGCATTTTGGATGAAAGTGATGATGCCTTTGAGTTCAGCTGTTATGGTTTTTTTAGCCGTGCCTTTTGTTTTTGGACCATTAAGGTCCGCACCGATCGGTGGCCGGATATTGGTTGGGGCTCTAGTGGGAATTGGTTTTCACTTGTTTAATCAAAGCTTCCAAAACATTGGTATTGTCTTTGGTCTTGCACCTTGGTTTTCTGCGGCTTTACCGACTTTTTTGTTTGCAGGTTTGGGTTATTATGGAATGAGACGGATTTATTAGCGAGGCTATCTTGAGGAGTGGGCTTGTTAGTGGTATTAAAATAGAAAAGGGCCAGCGTTAACACGCTGGCCCTTTCTTATATGGCGTCCCCAGGGGGGTTCGAACCCCCGTTACCGCCGTGAAAGGGCGGTGTCCTAGGCCTCTAGACGATGGGGACCTAAAACGGTGCTTTGTTACTGGTGGAGCTAGGCGGGATCGAACCGCCGACCTCTTGCATGCCATGCAAGCGCTCTCCCAGCTGAGCTATAGCCCCGAAAGCAAGCGCATACTATATGGATTTCAAATTTCGCTGTCAACAAATACTTTCAAAACATAGAGGCAGCAACAAGGACTAGTGCATATGTATAGAATATAGTCGTTAAAGTCACTTTTGAAAAGTATAGTCAGAGGACTTAAGATTAGGTATTTCGTATTGTGTTCTGGATCCGCTATAGTAGTGACAATTTGATGAAAACTCATTTGTATGAGAAGAATCTTAGAATACTCTTTATTCGACTCCGTCGAATAATTATTTAGTTATTGCTTTGGGACAAATAATGCGGAAACTGATTGTTTTATTTATGGTTGCATTGTCGTGCTTTAATACCTCAGTGACGGCGAAACAAGCTACTTTGCCTTATTGTGATTTAACAAAAAACACTGGTTTTTTAAACTCTACTCAGGAAATGGATGGAGAGTTGGTTGATATCGAGGCTGACAATGCTCAATTAGTCGGTAAAGGGACCTCTATTTTTAAAGGCAATGTTGTGGTTAAACGTGGTGGTCAAGAATTAACTACTAATCGTGCTAGTTACAACCAATCCTCGGGCATAATAACGGCTCAAAATAAATTGAGGTTACGTGATAGCGATATTATTTTAGATGCAGAGCAAGCTGAATGGTCGCTGAATTCAGATAGAGGGGTGTTAATTGACGCTGAGTATCTTTTGCGGCGATCACATGCTCGCGGAGAAGCAGGTTATGTATCTAAGAATGGTGCGAGCGAAACGGACCTTCACAATGCGAGTTATACAACATGTTTGAAGAGTGATAATTTTTGGAGCTTAAAAGCGACTGAGGTGCACTTAGATCATCAGGAAGCGGTTGGTACTGCAATGGATGTCGTTGTCCGTATTAAGGATGTACCGGTATTTTATACCCCATACATTACTTTCCCTCTTAATGATGAACGTAAATCAGGGCTATTAGTCCCATCTATAGGGAGTAGTAGTGAAACAGGGCTGGACATTCAAACTCCTTTTTACTGGAACATTGCCCCTGGAAGCGATGCGACAGTTACCCCTCGCTATATGTCTGAACGAGGCTTGCAAATAAATGGTCAATATAGATACAAATATCAGCAAGGAAGCGGCGAGGTTAATTTAGGTTTTCTTGAAAGTGATGAATTGAAAAAAGACGGTGATGACATAAACCCATTTTATGGCATGGATCGGAAACATTTTTCATTGAATCATAGCAGCCGTTTTAAATCTGGTTGGTCAAGTGATATTGATTACAACTACGTGTCAGATAGTGCCTACTTGGAAGATTTTGGCTCTAATTTGAGTTTGGCTAGTACGACACACCTTAAACGCGGCTTAAAAGTTAATTATAATAGTGATAATTGGACTTTCAAGGGCAATTTACAGGGCTATCAAACTATTACAAAAGCGCTCAAACCTTATCAACGTCTACCTCAACTGTCGTTACAAGGATCGTTACCTGATCAGCTTTTGGGCTTAAGCTATGGCTTACGTGCCGAGTTCACAGAGTTTGACCATGCAGATTTGGTTGCTGGTCGTCGGATCCATATAGAGCCATCAATGAGTCTGCCGCTACAATCAGCAGCTGCATTTATGACGCCACGCATGAGTTTAAAACATACACGATATGATTTGAATGCGAATACTACAGGGCTGAGTGACGATTCTCCTAGCCGTACTTTACCAATTTTTAGTGTTGACACAGGTCTGTTTTTTGAGCGAGATATGACGATATCTAGCACCAATTATATACACACCCTTGAGCCTCGGGCCTTTTATTTGTATGTACCAGATCGTGATCAAAGTGATATTCCTATTTTTGACAGTAGCATGAGAACTTTTCATTTCGGTTCACTATTTGCCTATAATCACTTTTCAGGTAACGATCGTGTTGGCGATGCTAATCGATTATCAATGGCATTAACAAGCAAGATTATTAACTCTGAAACTGGTCGAGTTCATTTTCGAGCAAGTTTAGGTAAAATTCAACACTTTCAGGATCGAGATGTGGTAATGCCATCTGGAAAGAAAGGAACGCGTTCAGATTCTGATATGGTAGCCGAAGTATCAGCAGCAATTGCTAGAGATTGGACAGCCCGCGGTGAACTCCAATGGAATCCTCATGGAAACATATCAAACTTATCGTCATTACAATTGAGATATAGGGGTAATAACGAGCAGCTATTGAATATTTCCCATCGATATCGTCGGGATGGCACCTCAGTATTGAATGGCTTAGAGCAAGTGGATATTTCAGGTCGACTTCCAATCTCTAATCAATGGAGTGTTGTAGGACGATATTATCGTTCTATTCGAGATGGCTCTTTACTAGAGGGCCTAGCTGGTGTTGAGTATCAAAGTTGCTGCTGGGCAACTCGACTAGTAATTCGAGACTATGTAAATGATGCATCAGATCAAGATCGAAATTTGGCGCTCTTGTTTCAGGTTGAATTGAAAGGATTAGGTAATTTCGGTAAAAAAACAGATGCGCTTCTAGGACGCAGTATTTTAGGGTACGATCAAGACTAGCTAGAATATGTTACATGAGGAACATGTCTTATTATATAGGGTGTGATCGAAGTTTTTAGTAACGGCCGGTATCTCTGATTGGGCTGTTTTATATTTTTTCTTAGGTTTTTCAATGATTAAAATTTTATGTTTATCCCTATTGATAGTGAGTTCAGCTTGGGCAAAACCGATGGATCGTATTATTGCTGTAGTTGAGAATGAGGTCTTATTTGAAAGCGAGCTGCGAGATATGATTCAGACAATTAGCTTGCAATTAAATAAAAGACAGGTTGCATTACCCCCGCAAGATATACTTGTATCACAAGTTTTAGAACGTTTGATAATTAAAAAAGTACAAATGGTAACGGCTGATCGTATTGGTATTAAGTTGGATGATGATGACCTAAATAACTCAATTAAAGGTATTGCCCAAAATAATAACATGTCAATAAGCCAGTTCCGAGATGCTATTGAAGCTGATGGGTATGACTTTAATACATTCAGAGAAACGATACGGGGAGATATGATTATCAGTCGCCTGCACAAAGTGCAGGTGGGAGATAAAATTATTGTCTCGGAACGTGAAATAGATAATTTTTTAGCAACGCAAGAAGCTCAAGGCAGTATGGAAGATGCTTATTATTTATTGCATATTCTAATTAGTGTTCCCGAGGCCGCATCGCCAAAACAGGTTCAGGCTGCTCAGAAGAAATTAAAAAAAGTAAAGTTACTCATATCTGAAGGAGGAGACTTTTCTGAAATTGCTTCGGGCTATTCAGATGGTCAAAATGCACTTGAGGGTGGTGAATTAGGCTGGCGGACACAAGGCGAGTTACCAAGTTTGTTTGCTAACCATGTACCAAAATTAGCGGTGTCTGAAGTGACTGAAGTTATTCGAAGCGCTAGTGGTTTCCACCTTGTTAAATTAGCTGACAAGAATAGTCAGGAAACACATATGGTTAAACAAACGTCAGCTAGTCACATATTAATTAATACAAATGAGCTGGTATCTGATGAAGACGCAAAAAATCGTCTAGAAAATTTGAGACTTAGAATAGAAAACGGTCAAAAATTTTCAGAATTAGCTCGGGCACATTCAGATGATATGGTCTCCGCACTTCGAGGAGGCAGTTTAGGATGGGCTTCACCAGGTACCATGGTGCCTGAATTTGAACAACGTATGAATGCTCTAGCAAAAAATGAAATGAGCGAAGTCTTTAAAAGCCGTTTTGGTTGGCACCTCATTTTACTACATGACCGCCGTGAACAAAATATGGCAGATGAGTATAAACGTAATAAAGCGCGCGAACAGATTCATAGCCGAAGAAAGGCAGAAGAGGTAGATACTTGGTTACGCGAACTGCGTGATTCGTCTTATGTTGAGTACCGTGACCTTTGATCGAAACTCCGCGGATTATATTAACGACTGGTGAGCCTGCGGGAATTGGACCAGATATAGCAATTCAGTTAGCTGGACTTCATCAGGACTACGAATTAATCACAATTGCAGATCCTGAACTACTTTCTCAACGTGCAAAACAATTGGGAGTGATAGTTGATCTTGAAATGGCAATTTTACAAGAAAAACGACAGGAGACTCCAGCGGGTGTTTTACGGTTTTTACCCGAAAAGTTAATTGAACCTGTTGAAGCTGGAGTATTAGATAGTCGCAATGCAAAATATGTGTTGCGCACCCTAAAAATGGCTCTCTCAGGCTGTCAGTCTGGAGAGTTTGATGCAATGGTAACAGGACCTGTTCACAAAGGAATTATCAACGAAGCGGGTATTTCTTTCACAGGACATACAGAGTATTTAGCTCAGCAGGCAGGTGTTGAAAAAGTAGTGATGATGTTAGTTTCATCATCTTTACGAGTTGCATTAGCGACAACGCATTTACCTCTGAAAGAAGTAAGTGACGCTATTACGGTACCCTCACTTAAAAAGACTATTAGAATCCTTCATGACTGTTTGAAATCACAGTATGGCATTCTAGAACCGAAGATCGCTGTTTGTGGCTTAAACCCTCACTCCGGTGAAGATGGCCATCTAGGTCGCGAAGAAATAGATGTTATTACACCAGTTATTGATTTTTTCCGAGAACAGGGTTTAGAAGTTTCTGGCCCATGGCCAGCAGATACAATTTTTGTTAAAGATAAAGTTGAAATGTTTGATGTGGTACTAGCAATGTATCACGATCAAGGCCTACCTGTTTTGAAGCATTTAGGCTTTGCTAGTGCGGTTAATATTACATTGGGATTACCATATATACGTACTTCGGTTGATCATGGCACAGCCATAGACTTGGCTGGTACGGGAGAAGCTAATATTGGGAGTTTAGAGTCGGCTCTGCAGATGGCTAAAATGATGATTGGTAATATGAAAAGGCAGAAAATTGGTTAAAAATAGGCTTAGAGCTAGAAAACGTTTTGGGCAGAATTTTTTACAAGATAAGATGATTATTGCTGACATTGTGGCGGCGATCGATCCGCAAATAGATGAGCACCTTGTGGAGATTGGGCCCGGTCGTGGTGCCATTACAGAATCATTAGTTAAGTCTTGCCACCGATTAGACGTTATAGAATTAGATAGAGATCTTGTACCACTTCTAGAGAATAATCTTAGTTCATACCCTCAGTTGTTTGTACATGAAGCAGATGCATTGGCCTTTGATTACGGAAAGTTAGCCTTGGGTAATGAAAAGCTGACGGGTGATAGGAAACTTGCCTTACAACATTACAACACCATTATTATTTAATTTGTTATCACAAGCTGAATATATTCAGGATATGTGTTTCATGCTTCAGCTAGAAGTTGTGCAGCGAATTTGTGCGCAACCAGGTTCTAAAACTTATGGTCGCCTTAGTATAATGGTGCAATACCAATGTGAAGCAGTTCAACTTTTTACAGTGCCTCCAGAGGCATTTGAACCTACGCCGAAAGTAGATTCAGCAATTATTTATTTGAAACCATTAAGTCAGCATTGTGGTGGCGACATGCCAGTAGACGCGCTAAGGACTGTCGTCACGAAGGCCTTTTCTCAACGCCGAAAAACGATAGCTAACACATTGAAAAATATGATATCTGTTAATGCCTTAGAGGATATGGGCATTGATTTAAAGCAACGTCCAGAGACAATTTCTGTAGAGCAGTATGTGGAGATTACTAAAGCATGGATAAGTGAAGGGTGTATGTGATAGCCACAATAAAGCATGGAATAATATCGATAAATTTATTGAGCCTTGGAGGAAAGTTGAATAGTGCTCGGAATAAAAGATTGTAGGAAAACTTCGTAAGGTTCTTGACACCTTCATTATGCTGTAGTTATATACAGGTTGCCTTCAAATATGAGTTGCTGATGGGCATGAAATTTTGGATAATTATACTAATAAAGAGGAATTAAACCGTGAATAAATCTGAACTGATTGATGCAATAGCAAGCTCTGCCGACATTTCAAAAGCTAAAGCAGCTTTAGCTGTAGATGGAATGACTTCTGCAGTTACTAATGCTTTAAGCTCAGGCAATCAAGTTACTTTGGTTGGCTTTGGTACATTTTCTGTTCGTGACCGTGCAGCACGCACTGGTCGTAACCCTCGCACAGGCGAAGAAATTGCAATTGCGGCAGCAAAGATACCAGCCTTTAAAGCTGGTAAAGCATTGAAAGATGCTGTTAACCCAAAATAATAAACGCTTAAAGCTGGTAAAGCATTAAAAGAAGCTGTAAACTTGCTTTTTTTTTCTGCAGGGTGTTTAGCTCAGCTGGGAGAGCATCGCCCTTACAAGGCGAGGGTCGGGGGTTCGATCCCCTCAACACCCACCAGAAAAAATGGAGCGGTAGTTCAGCTGGTTAGAATGCTGGCCTGTCACGCCGGAGGTCGCGGGTTCGAGTCCCGTCCGCTCCGCCAAATTAAGATTAGAGAGGCGCATATAATGCGCCTTTTTTTTTGCTTTAATATTAGCTAATGTAGGATTTTCGTAGGTTTAGTCATATGTTGCATTTCATTCGTGAACGAGCTCAAGGTTGGGTCGCTTGGTTTATTGTTGGATTGATTTCTATCCCATTCGCTTTGTGGGGTGTCAACTCATATATAACAGGGCCTTCAGATATTATTGTTGCTAGCGTAAACGGTGAACCTATCAAGCAGGCAGAGTTCCAACGCTCTCTTAAACAATATCGCGAACGTATGCGAGAAATGATGGGTGATGATTTTGAGCCAAGCTTATTCGAAAATAGAAGTACTAAACAGACTATCCTTAATGGTTTGATTGAGCAAAAGTTACTGTTCAGTACAAATCAGGCGTTAGGCCAATACGTATCCGATGCCCGCATTAACGGAGCCATTCAGCAGACACAGGCTTTTCAGCTCGAAGGGAAATTTGATACAGAACGCTACAAGATGTTGTTGGCACGTGCTGGCTTTTCTCCTGCTAGTTATGAAAATCAGTTACGCACTGACCTAATGATCAAAGAATTAGGTAATAGTATTCAAAGCACGGCTACAATCACAAAATATGATGTTGATAATTTATTAAGAATTGAAAAGCAAAAGCGTGAAATCGCCTACGGGGTAATTGATGCTTCGCCACTAGCAGCTAGTATTATTATTAGCGATCAGGATGCAGAGGCCTTTTATGAAAAGCAAAAGAACCGATATACAACACCAGAACGAGTCTCAATCGATTATATTGAGTTATCTGTCGATGGGCTAGCTAGAACTCTTGATGTTAATGAGACTGTTCTGGAGCAGTTTTATGCTGATAACAAAGAGCAGTTCATGAGCCCTGAGCAAAGACAAGCAAGTCACATTTTAATTGAAGGTGATTCTGAAGAAGCAATTAAGATTTTAGCAGCTGTTGAGTATCGTTTATCACAAGGTGAAGATTTTGCTTCCGTGGCTCAAGAATTATCTCAAGATCCGGGTTCTGCTCAAGAAGGTGGTGATTTAGGTTTATTTCAACGGGGCATAATGGAACCTGCTTTTGAAAATGCAGCCTTTTCACTGGGCAATGTTAATGATGTCAGTACCATAATCAAAACGGAGTCTGGTCATCATTTGATAAAGTTAACAGGAATTGTTCCTTCGCAAGGAAAAGATTTTTCTGCTGTAAGAGCAGAAATTGAAGAAAGTGTACGTCGCCAAGAAGCAGAGCAATTGTTTTTTGACCAAGCGGAAAAATTAGCTGAATTGAGTTATGAAAATCCAGATAGCTTAGTACTAGCATCTGAAGAATTAGATCTTAAAATCAAGACGTCTAACTTGTTTACTCGTGAGGGTGGTAAAGGTATTGCTGCTGATAAGAATGTTGTTAATATCGCTTTCACTGATGAGGTTTTAATAGAAGGGCTTAATAGTACGGTCATTGAACTAACCGATTCACATATAGTTGTGCTACATAGGAAGGAACATGTCTTAAGTGGCCAATTACCTTTTGATGCAGTTGCTGGTGACATTAAGTTAAAATTAAAAGCTCAAGGTGCTAAAGATAAGGCTACTAAGACCGGAGAGAAATTCCTTGAAAAAGTCGAGGGAGGTATCGATGCTAAGTCACTTTTTTCAAAATTTGAATGGCATGAAACTAAGCTTATTGAACGTGGTGAGAGTTCAATAGATAGAGAAGTGTTAGATGAAGTTTATGCAATGGAAAAGCCCAATGGAAATTTAATTCACCATGGTTTTACTGATCGCAATGGCAATTATGTGCTGATTAGGTTAACTGCTGTTATAGAAGGGGGGCTTGATAACCCTTCGGAGCAGGATAGAGAGGGTTTGTCTTCCTATCTGGTGCAGCACTATGGTGATAGCGAGTTTCGTGCTTTTATAGGGAGTTTAAAAGCAGAATCTGATATTGAAGTTTCTTCAGATTACTTTGAATAACAATTTGGTATACATCTAAGAAAAAAGGCGCCTGTGGCGCCTTTTTTTTATGGAACATATTAATGTTGTTACTTATCACCGATACCAACAATATTGTAACCTGCATCTACATAAGTAATTTCACCGGTGATACCTGATGCTAGGTCGGAACACAAGAAAGCGGCCACATTACCAACTTCTTCAATCGTGACATTACGACGAAGCGGTGAATTACGTTCGCCATAGGCCAGCATTTTGCCAAAATCATTAATGCCTGCTGAGGCTAGGGTCTTGATGGGCCCAGCGGATATGGCATTGACTCGGATACCTTGTTCCCCTAGGGAATAGGCCATATAACGGACGTTAGCTTCTAAGCTGGCCTTAGCCACTCCCATTACATTGTAATTATCTATAGCACGCACAGCACCCAGGTAGCTGAGAGTTAGTAAGGAGCCATTGCGACCTGCCATCATGCCTTTTCCGGCTTTAGCTAATGCTGCAAAGCTATATGCACTGATATCAAGGGCTGTGGCAAAACCTTCTCGTGTAACACTATCAACGTAGCTTCCTTGAAGCTGTTCTCTGGGTGCAAAACCGACAGAGTGGATAATAATGTCTAGACCGTCCCAGTGCTGGCCAAGCTTTGCAAAGACTTGAGAAATTTGGTCGTCACTAGCAACATCGCATGGGAACAGTAATGTAGGGTCTGCATTACACTCAGCAGCAATTTTTTCAACACGAGATTTGAGTTTATCAGTTTGATATGTGAAGGCAATTTCAGCACCTTCACGTGCCATTGCTAGAGCAATGCCAGCAGCAATAGAACGCGGACTGGCAACACCAACAATTAAAACGCGTTTGCCTTGTAAAAACCCCATGGGTAGTCTCCTAAAATTAACAAATAAACGAATAAAACTCGCCTAGTCTACCTGTTTCTGAAACGGGCAGTAACCCTCTGAACCGTTTATAATAACTTCACTATTAGAATGGGTTTATCTTATGATGCGATTTTTATCGTGCTTTTATGTCGTTTTGTTCCTTGCCTTAACGGGCTGTGATTTAAATGCTGTTAACTCCCCATATTCTAGCGAGCAGGCAAAAGAAAATATTTTATATAGTTCTTTTACATTACGCCCAAAACATCTTGATCCCGCGAGATCCTATAGTTCAAATGAGGCTAGTTTTACGGGACAAATTTATGAGCCGCCATTGCAGTATCATTATCTTAAGCGACCATACGAACTTGAACCTTTAACTGCAACATCATTACCTACAGTTGAATATTTTGATGAGACTGGCAGAGCTATAGTTGGAGAAGGTTCAGGACGAGATATAGCCTATAGTGTTTACACGATTACTATTAAACCCAATATTCAATTTCAACCTCACCCCGCATTTGTTACAGATGAGCATGGTGATTTTTTATACCATCAACTTCAGCCGAGAGAGCTCGATAGTATCTCGACCTTGTCTGACTTTGAGCTTCAAAGTACTAGAGAGTTGACAGCTGAAGATTATATTTATCAAATTAAACGATTAGCAAGCCCTGAAACTCACTCACCTATATTGGGGTTGATGAGTGAATATATTGTAGGCTTATCTGATTATGCGAAATTACTTAAAGACAGAGCCAAGTCTGGAGATATTTTAGATATAAAAGGGGTTGAAATAGAAGGTGTCAGTCTAGTTGACCGCTACCGCTATCAAATAAAAGTATATGGGAAATATCCTCAGTTACGTTACTGGCTAGCAATGCCCTTTTTTGCAGCTGTCCCGTGGGAAGCAGATCTTTTCTATCGGCAAGAAGAGTTGATAAAGCGCAATATTACTATGGATTGGTTTCCCGTCGGGACAGGGCCTTACCAACTCACAGAAAATGACCCGAATAGTCAAATGGTGCTTGAGAAAAACCCTTATTATAGAATAGACCAATACCCAACAGAGGGGGAGTATTCCGATTCAGAGAATGGTTTACTTGATGATGCTAATAAGCGGATACCATTTGTTGACAAAATTGTATTTTTACTAGAAAAAGAACAAACATCATATTGGAACAAATTTTTGCAAGGTTATTATGATGTTAGTGGCATAAGCTCTGATAGTTTTGATCAAGCAATTCAAGTTAGCAGTGGTGGTGATTTTGGCCTTAGTCAAGAGATGGCAGAAAAAGGCGTGCAATTAAGAACTGCAGTTGGCACTTCCACTTACTATACTGGCTTTAACATGCAAGATGCTGTGGTTGGCGGTAATTCAGAACAAGCTCGTAAATTACGACAAGCAATATCAATTGCAATTGATTATGAGGAATATATTTCTATTTTTTTAAATGGGAGAGGAATTGCTGCTCAAGGTCCTATTCCCCCGGGAATATTTGGTTATAAAACTGGTGAGGCAGGAGTAAATGATAAGGTTTATCAATGGCGAGGGAGCGAGGTTAAGCGAAGGCCCATAGAGGAAGCTCGATCGTTACTAGCCGAGGCTGGATATCCAAATGGCCGTGCAGTTGTCAGTGGTGAACCGTTAACTTTATTCCTTGATGCTCCTTCTAGTGGTCCTGAAGCAAGAGCACAATTTGACTGGTTACGGAAACAGTTTCAAAAGTTAGGCGTTCAATTAGTGATTAGAAGCACCGACTATAATCGTTTTCAAGATAAAATGCGTAATGGCCAAGCTCAAATATTTCAATGGGGGTGGAATGCTGATTACCCTGATCCAGAAAATTTCTTCTTCTTACTATATGGCCCGAATAGTAAAGCCTTATCAAGTGGAGAAAATGCAGCAAACTATCAAAATTCTGAGTTTGATCGCTTATTTGAACAAATGCGGGTTATGCCTAATAATTATGAAAGACAGGCTTTAATTGACCGGATGTTAGAGATCTTGGCTGAGGATGCACCTTGGGTCTGGGGCTATCATCCTAAACAATTTTCGCTTTTTCATGCTTGGAATAAGAATGTAAAGCCAAACCTAATGGCTAATAATTTGATGAAATATCGTCGAATTGATGCTGAAAAGCGTTATGAGCTGCAGCAAGTTTGGAATCAGCCGATTATATGGCCATTAGCTATTTTATTTTTTATAATTATTGCCTTGATTCTCCCGGGTGGCATGATTTACTTTAGAAAAAAACACAGAAAAATGACTTTAAAGAACCTTGATTAAAGGTTGAGAGCTGGTAAGAAAGCTATTTATGGATTTTAAAGGTCAATAACAACGCTTTTAGTTGATATACTTGTTTCTCTTTCAAATACGAAAGTAGACTTTTCTCATTTAAATTAAGAAAGATAATCCAATGCAACCATTTACACTTCAAGACGGCATAGTTATACCCATTGATAGACCCAATGTGGACACGGATGCGATTATTCCTAAACAATTTTTAAAGTCGATAAAGCGTAGTGGTTTTGGTCCTAACCTGTTTGATGAATGGCGTTACTTAGATCTAGGTAAGCCGGGTGAGTCATGTGAATTTCGCCCACTTAACACTGAATTTGTTCTCAATTCTCCCCGCTATGCAGGTGGTAGCATTTTATTGACGCGTGAAAATTTTGGTTGTGGTTCTAGTCGGGAACATGCAGTTTGGGCATTAGAAGATTTTGGTATCAGAGTTGTTATTGCCTCTAGTTTTGCTGATATCTTCTTTAATAACACCAGTAAGAATGGAATTTTAGCTGTCGAGTTAGAAGAAATGGTTGTGGAGAATTTATTTAATGCTGTCGCAGCACAACCCGGCTATAAACTTAAAGTAGACTTACCAAACCAAACTATTACTACACCTGACGGTTCAAAATTAGTTTTTGAGATCGATGCGTTCAAAAAGGATTGTTTGATAAAAGGACTAGATGATATTGGGTTAACTCTGGGGCATATTGATGAAATAAAGGCTTATGAAGAGCGAAGGAAACATGAAGCACCATGGTTATTTCCTTCGATAAACTAGTAATCAAGCTGTACTTTAAATTCAAATAGAGCATAAGAATAAACAATGACAAAAAAAATTGCAGTCTTACCCGGTGATGGAATTGGACCAGAAATTGTTGCAGAAGCAGTTAAAGTTTTAAAAGCTTTACAGTTAAAGGGTTTAGATATAGAGCTTGAGTATGGTTTGATTGGAGGTGCCGCTTATGATGAAACAGGCTCACCACTACCCAAAGAAACATTAGCAATTGCTGATGATGCAGATGCTATTTTATTAGGTGCTGTTGGTGGATATAAATGGGAATCACTTGATATAAGTGTTCGTCCTGAAAAAGGTTTGTTGGGCATTCGTAGTGAGTTAAATTTATTTGCAAATTTACGCCCAGCCATCTTGTACCCACAACTAGCAGATGCTTCAAGCTTAAAGGCTGAAATAGTTTCAGGTTTAGACATAATGATTGTACGAGAACTTACGGGGGGGATTTATTTTGGTAAGCCGAGGGGTATCCGAACCTTACCTAGTGGAGAGAAAGAAGGCTTTAATACTCTCGTTTACCGTGAGAGCGAAGTAATTCGTATTGGTAAAGTGGCTTTTGATATTGCTAGAAAACGTCAAGGGCGAGTATGTTCTGTGGACAAAGCTAATGTACTTGAGTCAACAGAGCTATGGCGAGAGACGATGATCAACCTGTCAAAAGATTTTAGTGATATTGAATTAAGTCATATGTATGTTGATAATGCAGCGATGCAGCTTGTTCGAGAGCCGAAACAGTTTGATGTCATGGTTACGACTAATATGTTTGGGGATATATTGTCTGACTGTGCATCTATGTTGACGGGTTCAATTGGTATGTTGCCCTCGGCCTCATTAGATGAAAACAGCAAGGGTATGTATGAGCCTATTCATGGTTCTGCGCCAGATATTGCTGGAAAAAACACTGCAAATCCATTAGCAACTATTTTATCAGTGGCGATGATGTTGCGGTATAGCTTGGATGAAGGAGAAATTGCGGATATGGTCGAGACTGCAGTTAGTGTCGTTCTAGATCAAGGATACCGTACAGCAGATATTTTTTCTGAGGGTATGAAACTTATTGGCACAGTAGAAATGGGCGATGCAGTTGTTGCAGTATTAAATTCAAATGATAGGTGAAATGTTGACTAAAAAAGTAGATGTGGCTGTTGTAGGTGCAACGGGTGCCGTTGGTGAAGCAATGTTAGATATTTTACATCAGCGGAATTTCCCAGTAGGTAAAATTTATGCTCTCGCGAGTGCTCGTTCAGCAGGGACTACTGTCGAGTTTGGTAACCGAGCTATTAGGGTTGAAGACTTAGCCTCATTCGATTTTTCGAAAGTACAAATTGGCCTGTTTTCACCAGGGGCGAGTGTTTCTAAAGAATATGCACCAATTGCAGCAGCAGCGGGCTGTATTGTTATAGATAATACATCTGAGTTCCGGTATGTAGATGATGTTCCATTGGTCGTTCCGGAAGTCAACCCTGAAGCGATTGCTGATTATACAAAGCGTGGGATCATAGCTAACCCGAATTGCTCGACTATACAGATGGTAGTAGCCTTAAAGCCAATCTATGATGCTGTAGGAATCGAGCGTATTAACGTATGTACATATCAAGCTGTCTCAGGTTCGGGCAAACCGGCTATAGATGAATTAGCAAAACAAACACAAGATTTATTGAATGGGAGACCCACAGAAAACCATGTTTATCCTAAGCGAATCGCATTTAATGTATTACCTCAGATAGACTCTTTTGAAGAAAATGGCTATACAAAAGAAGAAATGAAAATGGTTTGGGAAACGAAAAAGATTATGGGCGATGCTCGTATCGTTGTTAACCCAACTGCCGTGAGAGTTCCTGTTTTTTATGGCCACTCTGAAGCTATTCATATTGAAACACGCGACAAAATCACAGCGGCTGACGCTAAAAAGTTATTAGCTGATTTTAAAGGTATAACGTTAGTTGATACTCACGAAGATGGCGGTTATCCAACGGCAGCAAGTGATGCGCAAGGAGAGGATAATGTTTATGTAGGCCGTATTCGTGAAGATATCTCACACCCGAAGGGATTAAACTTATGGGTTGTAGCTGACAATGTGCGTAAAGGTGCAGCATTGAATAGCGTACAAATAGCGGAAGTATTAGTAGAAAAATATTTGTAAAAAGTAGGTTTTTAATGGGTCGAATAGCATTAGGTCTCGAATACGATGGTACGAAGTTCAATGGTTGGCAAGTGCAACCAAAGCAAAGAACAGTACAGGGCTGCTTAATTGAAGCAATTAGTTATGTTGCGAACCATGAAGTAAAGACAGTAGCTGCAGGTAGAACTGATTCTGGTGTGCATGCATTGCAGCAGGTTGTACATTTTGATACAAAAGCTGAGCGTGAACAGCGTAATTGGATATTAGGGTTGAATACTCACCTACCAAAGGATGTTAATGTGACATGGGCCAAGTCAGTAGGGGAGAACTTCAGCGCCCGTTTTTCGGCAATCAGTCGTAGTTATCGTTACCTTATACTGAACCGTGTCAGTCGCTCCTCAATTCATCATAATAAAATGTGGTGGTACACTCAGTCTCTAGATATAAAACTTATGCAAGAAGCAGCAAATTTGATGGTGGGCCATCATGACTTTTCTGCTTTTAGAGCTAAAGAATGTCAGGCTCATGATCCAGTCAAAACAATGGAATATATTAAAGTCTCTAAGCAAGGTGATTGTATTGCTATTGATGTTAAAGCACAGTCTTTTTTACATCATATGGTACGAAATATTGTAGGTGTGTTAGTGCCTATAGGTGACGGTAGGCAGCCGGTTTCATGGGCATTAGATGTCTTGGAGAGTCGTGATAGGACACAAGGTGGGGTAACTTCACCACCAGAAGGCCTTTATTTCGTTAATGCTCATTATCCTACCGAATACGCATTTCCTACAGTGTCGACTTTCCCAGTGGTCTGGTAGAGTAGTATTTTAGATTTTTATCTCAGACTAAATTCATGAGAACACGTGTAAAGATTTGTGGCATTACGAGATGCCAAGATGCTGAATTTGCTGCTGAAATGGGCGTTGATGCGATCGGTTTGGTTTTTTTCGAGGCGAGTCCCAGAGCCGTGACAATTGCGCAAGCAAAAAAGATTGTGGCTGTTTTGCCGCCCTTTGTAAGTGTTGTGGCACTATTTGTGGATGCTGCTGCTAGTACTGTCAATGATTGTCTTGCGGCATTACCGATTGACATATTGCAGTTTCATGGTAACGAAAGCCAAGAGTACTGTGCACAATTTTCGCGGCCATACCTTAAAGCAATTAGAATGCGTGAGGGAATAGATTTAGCTGCACAAGCAGAAATTTATGATGATGCTTGTGCTTTGCTATTAGATAGCTATCAGCCTGGCGTACAGGGTGGCACTGGCCAGACCTTTGATTGGTCCATGATAAAAAAAATAGATAAACCTATTATTCTTGCGGGTGGTTTAACAGCTGAGAATGTAGGAGAGGCAATAAAACGTGTTCAACCCTTTGCCGTTGATGTGAGCGGAGGTGTTGAAGAAGACAAAGGTATTAAAGCTCAAAAAAAAATAAACGCTTTTATGCAAGAGGTAAAAAATGGCTGAAAAGATAGACAGTAATTATTACGACACTTATCCGGATGAAAAAGGTCATTTTGGTCCATATGGTGGTCGTTTTGTCGGTGAGACTTTAATGAATGCCATTCATTCTTTGGAAGAGGCATACGAACTCTACAAAAATGACGCTGATTTCCAAGCCGAAATGGATAAGGATTTAGCCGAGTTTGTAGGCCGTCCTTCACCAGTTTATTATGCAGAAAACTGGTCTAAAAAAATTGGTGGTGCAAAGATTTACTTAAAGCGTGAAGATTTAAACCACACTGGTGCACACAAGATAAATAATACGATTGGTCAAGCCTTATTAGCAAAGCGTATGGGTAAAAAACGTATTATCGCTGAAACAGGTGCAGGTCAGCATGGCGTTGCTAGCGCAACTGTTGCAGCACGCTTAGGTATGGAGTGTGTTGTTTACATGGGCGCAGAAGATGTGAAGCGCCAATCTATGAACGTTTATCGTATGAAGTTACTAGGTGCAGAGGTTATACCTGTTGAGTCTGGTTCTAAAACGCTGAAAGATGCTTTGAATGAAGCTCTACGTGACTGGGTTACTAATGTTGATGATACGTTTTACATTATTGGTACAGTAGCTGGACCACACCCATATCCTGCTATGGTGCGTGACTTTCAAACGGTCATAGGCCGTGAAGCACGCCAGCAAATGCTCGCTTCTACAGGCAAGTTACCTGATGCATTAGTTGCCTGTATCGGTGGAGGGTCTAACGCGATAGGCTTATTTCATCCTTTTATTAATGATGAGTCTGTTGCTATGTATGGGGTCGAGGGTGCTGGGCTTGGTATAGAAACAGGAAAACATTCAGCTGCATTGTGTGCGGGAACTCCGGGTGTGCTGCATGGGAACAGGACTTATTTAATACAAGATGAGCAAGGACAGATAACAGGAACACATTCGATTTCAGCAGGTTTAGATTATCCAGGAGTGGGCCCTGAGCATGCTTGGTTAAAGGATATCGGCCGTGCCGAATATGTTTCAGTGACAGATGATGAAGCATTACAAGCCTTTCATGATTTAACGCGAACAGAAGGTATTATTCCTGCCCTTGAAACAAGTCATGCATTAGCTTATGTCAATAAACTTGCTGCATCGATGAGTGAAGAACAGTCCATTTTGGTGAATTTGTCAGGTCGTGGTGATAAAGATATGCATACAGTCGCTTCAATAGCTGGCTTGAAAATTGAAGGGGTCAGTGAAAATGAGTCGTATTAGTGAATGCTTTGCACAGTTAAAACTAGATGGGAAGACTGCTTTAATACCCTACATCACAGCAGGAGATCCTGAGCCATGGGTAACTGTACCGATGCTTCATGCTTTTGTAGAGGCTGGAGCAAACTTACTCGAATTAGGCGTGCCTTTCTCAGATCCAATGTCAGATGGCCCTGCAATTCAAAAAGCATGTGAACGTGCTTTAAAAAATGATGTGTCGATACAGAAAGTGATAGAGATGGTGGCACAATTTAGAGAAAAAGATACAATAACACCGGTTATTTTGATGGGGTATGCTAATCCTCTTGAAGCTATGGGTTATGAGCAGTTTGCTGAGCATGCGGAGAAAGCGGGTGTTGATGGAATATTGACTGTAGATATGCCGCCAGAAGAGTCAGATATTTTCTTACCCATTATGAATAAGCATGGCATAGACACTATTTTTCTTGTGGCACCGACTACAACAAAAGCGCGGATGACGTCGATTGCCACACATGCAAAAGGGTTTATTTACTATGTATCTCTTAAAGGTGTGACAGGTTCTGCTTCTATTGACGCATCTGAATTAGGAGAAAAGCTTAATATACTGCGACAATATACTGACTTACCAGTTGGTGTTGGCTTCGGTATTCGAGATGGTCAGTCAGCGGCGTTAGTATCAGAGGTCGCTGATGGTGTTGTTGTAGGAAGTACATTAGTAAATTGTATAGCTGAGCATGAAAAGACACCAGAGTTGCTTCCAGCAACTGTATCAGAGTTGGTTGCAGATATGCGGGTTGCTATTGATATTAAAGACATGAAAAAATAATTGATGGATAGAACTTTTAAAGGTAACAAAAATGAGTTGGTTTGAAAAGATACTGCCTTCAAAAATACGTACAACTGTGCGAAGTAGATCTGTACCTGAGGGGGTTTGGTGTAAATGCCCAAGTTGTGAAAGTGTTCTATATCGCGCTGAACTTGTGCGTAATTTACATGTTTGTCCTAAATGTGATCATCACCATCGGGTGACAGCCCGCACTCGGCTTGAAAGCTTTTTAGATAAAGCTGGCCGTCAGGAAATTGCAGCAGATATGCAATCTATTGATACATTAAAGTTTAAAGATAGTAAAAAATATAAAGATCGTTTATCGCAGGCTCAAAAAACCACGGGCGAAAAGGATGCTTTACTAGCGATGGAAGGTATGATCAATAGCTTACCTGTTGTTGTGGTTTCATTTGACTTTAGCTTTATGGCTGGCTCGATGGGCTCAGTCGTTGGCGAGAAGTTTGTACGAGCTGCTAAAGTTGCTCTAGAAAAGAAAGTACCATTGATATGTTTTGCTGCCAGCGGTGGAGCCCGTATGCAAGAAGGTTTGTTTTCACTGATGCAAATGGCGAAAACCAGCGCAATATTAGCGCAGTTGAGTAAGGCTGGCGTGCCTTTTGTTTCTGTTTTAACTGATCCGACGATGGGCGGCGTATCAGCAAGCTTAGCAATGCTAGGTGACATTAACATTGCAGAGCCAAAAGCATTAATTGGGTTTGCAGGCCCAAGAGTTATTGAACAAACAGTTCGGGAAACATTACCTGAAGGTTTTCAACGTAGTGAGTTTTTACTAGAACACGGTGCTGTTGACATGATTATTGATAGACGAGATATGCGTGATCGTCTATCAAAAATGTTATCGGTGTTACAAAAACGTGACGTTGCTTAAATTTAGATAAAGGATGCGATTTCAAACCTTGCCAGAATGGCTGGCTTGGCAGGAAAAGCTCCACTTCACTGAAGTTGATCCTGGCCTTGAAAGAGTCAGGCAGGTTTGGCAGCAGCTGAAAGGGAAAGCCACTTTACCCTTTAAAGTTATTACTGTTGCCGGCACCAATGGTAAAGGTTCATCTGTTGCTATGCTCGATTCCATTTTACGTGCGGCAGGTTATCGCACTGGTGCTTATACGTCTCCGCACTTAATTAATTATAACGAACGTATTGTAGTTGATGGAGAGGCTTGCGATGATCGGTTAATATCTGAAGCTTTTGAAGAAATTGATCAAGCGAGAGATGGCATTTCACTCACTTACTTTGAGTTTTCCACATTAGCAGCTGTTAATATTTTTTGTAACAAAGCGATTGATATCGCTATTTTAGAAGTAGGCATGGGCGGTCGTTTAGATGCGGTGAACTTATTCGATGCCGATATTGCATTAATTACACCTATTAGCCTAGATCATATCCAATGGTTAGGGCACGATCGTGAGACCATTGGTTTCGAAAAAGCAGGAATTATAAGAGCTAATAAGCCATTAGTCTGTGCTGAGAAACCACCCGAGTCATTAATAAACTATGCAAATGAGTTAAGTGCTCATATTTCTGTAGCAACAGTTGATTTTAATTATCAATATGATTCGCAACAATGGCATTGGTCAAATGAAATTATTTCTTGGAGAAAGTTACCTCACCCAGCATTAACAGGCCGTTATCAACTACAAAATGCTGCTGCTGTTTTACAAGTCATTAGTTTGTTAATAGAGCAAGGCTTTAACATTTCCCAGCCTCAGATAGAAAAAGGTTTAATAGAAGTATTACTAGCTGGTCGTTTTCAACAAGTTCCTGGAGCCGTACTTCGCATTTTTGATGTGACACATAATGAGCAAGGCGCCTTAAGCTTAGTTGAATTATTAACAGGATCTGGTTTTCAAGGCCGTACTATTGGGGTCCTAGCCATGTTAAAAGATAAGGAAGCGTCAACGGTTTCCGCTATCCTTAAACCTGCGATAGACGACTGGTATATTGCGGGGTTATCAGGCAGTCGTGGAATGAGTGCTGATACTTTAGCATTGAAATTAAAAGGGGTTATTGACGATGTTAAGATCAATACTTTTGATAGTGTTCCAAATGCCTATAGAGAGGCAATGGCCAATGCAAGAAAAGGAGATAGGGTCGTCATCTTTGGCTCATTTCAAACTGTTGCAAGTGTGATCTTGTTACCTTAAATAATCATAACTTCACTTTTTAGCTAAGCTATTTTGGCAGCAATGGGTGACCGTCAAAACAACTAAGCCTTACCGATATATTTTATCAATGTCCTTTTTATGGTGTGCTATGACTTTAGGGCGTTTTATCTTCATTGTCGGTGTAATTAAATCATTCTCAGCAGTCCAGACATCGAGGTGTATTGAGACGCGTCTTATTTTGGCATAAGCGGGGAAGGACGACAGTAATATTTTTAATTGCTTAATGATATAGCTGTTTAATATTTTATTGTCCAAGACAGCTTTGTCATTGCTATCAAGATGAAGTCTTTTGGCTAATTCAAACCAATTATCGGTATTGAGTACGAGTAAAGCTGACAGAAATGACTGTCCTTCTCCAATGACAAGGACTTGTTCAAAAAGCGGGTTCATTAATATTGCGGCTTCAATATCTCCTGGTGGTACTTTTTCGCCATTACTCATGACTAGAATATCTTTAATTCGACCTGTAATATAAATATGACCTGTGTCACTAATGTGCGCTTGATCACCTGTATGAAGCCAGCCTTCATCATCAATAGTAAGTGACGTAGCCTCTTCATTACCCCAATAACCCAACATGATGCCTGTTCCACGAGCGAGTAATTCGTGATTGTCACCGACTTTGACGGTGACACCGGGAATAACGGTACCAACACTAGCAGGATAATTATTTTGAGGGGTATTTACACTAATCACAGGACTTGTTTCTGTTAAACCATATCCTTGTAAAATGCAAAAATCTAATCCAACAAATAACTCTGCAACTGTATTTGGCAAGGCTGCTCCACCGCTAAGAATGACACGCATATTGCCTCCTAAACGTTGCCTTACCTTGGACGCCACCAATTTATTCAATAATGGCCAAACCAAAAAATTAAACTTCCATGCTTCTCGTTTTTGTTGGTATTCAAAACGTTGCAATCCTATTCTAACGGTTTTGTGAAACAACCATTGAGAAAGGCCTGACTTTTCTTTAAGTTGGCTGTGGATACGGGTGTAAATACGCTCGAAAATACGCGGGACAGCAATTAATACTGTTGGTTTAATTGTTAGCATATCATCTGCTAACTGAAGGATTCCACGTGCATGAGCTACTGTGGCTCCAGCCATCATGGGTAAGTAATAACCGGCAGTTCGCTCAAGGGTATGAGAAAGTGGCAAAAAGGACAAAAATAAATCACTGGGTACTATTTTGATACGGGTCAGTCCGCCTTGAGCTACGGATAACATATTTTGGTGGCTGAGCATTACACCTTTGGGGCGTCCAGTTGTGCCGGAGGTATATATAATTGAGGCTAATTCGTGAGGTTGTCCAGGATCACTCTGCAATTTCGTATCAGCAGGATTTAGCCATTCTTCGACATAATAAGCTGGCTTATTAAGTGTCGGCGTATCAGTATTTTGAATCAAAACACGCTTTAGAGCATGCTCTGCAGTAATTGACGGTTCAAGTGCTCTCCATTGTTGACAGTTCTGCAATAGGAGCAACTTAACATCGGCGTCACGTAATATGTAGGCAACATTCTCAGGGCGGTCATCAGGGTATAAAGGCACCAATACGAGTCCTAAACCTAATGCTGCTTGATCAAAAAACACCCACTCGATACAGTTACGCAGATTGATGGCAACACGGTCACCAGATTGTAGCTCTTCCTTGATTAATGCACCCTGCCAGCATGCCACTCGAGTAGCAACTTCGCTCCAGGTGCTATCAAACCATTGCTTTGTTTCTGGATCATAGCTTTTATAAGCAGTTATATGAGGACTTCGCTTGAGGCGTTCTTTGAACAAGCCGTACAATGTACAAGCTTGTTTTGCTGAGATAGTATCGGTCATGTTCATAACTGATTTTCTTGACTAAATATTAGGGTAAAAGGCTTGGACATAAAAAAAGATTACCGTTAAAGTATTCATTTAAGTTACAACCATTATCATTCTTTTAATTAGTTACAGGAACTATTAAGTAAGGACGATAGACATTCAGGCTAGTACTTTAATGATTAACAATTTACACCAAATACTATTCATTTGCGATCATTTCAGTTGTTTCTCCTGGCAAAACCTATGGTTGCTCAATGATGCTCTCACAGGGAGTAGCCTCTTTGGCTTGTGTCCTTGGTAGTATACTTTTTACAGAGAATAAGTTTATTGATAGATCTACTAACACTTTGTGCCTTGTTATGATTGCTTCGGATGTTAGTGAAGAATGTTTGGAAGGTTGAAATTAAACTGAAGATGATTTAATGACGTTTGTATAACAAATCCCAAATCCCATGACCTAGCTTTTGTCCTCTATGTTCAAACTTAGTCAAAGGACGATAATCTGGACGGGGAATATATTTGTCATCTGCACAGTTTTTAAAATTGGTATTATCAGAGAAGTCTGTGAGCATTTGTTCGGCATAATGCTGCCAATCAGTAGCCATATGAAGGTGGCCCCCGAGTTTTATTTTTTTTGCTAATAGCTTGACGAAATCAGGTTGGATAATACGCCTTTTATGATGTCGTTTTTTATGCCAAGGATCTGGGAAAAAAAGTTGGAGTCTATCTAGACTATTGTCAGCTATTCGATGTTTGAGTAACTCAACAGCATCTGTGCAAGCAACTCGAAGGTTAGAGAGCCCATTCTTATCAATAAGGTTTAATAATTGGCCGACACCCGGCCTGTGTACTTCGATACCAAGAAAGTCTGTGTCTGGTTTACTTTTAGCCATTTCTGCTAAGGACGCACCATTGCCAAACCCAATTTCGATAACTTTAGGTGCTTTTCGATTAAACAACTGATTTAAATCCAACAAATCATCACCCTCATCTAATGCGAACTGGGCCCAAAGTTCATTAATTGCACGTTGCTGCCCAGGGGTAAGACGACCTTCGCGTCGTACAAAGCTGCGAATAGTCCGAAGTGTTTTTTGTTCTGGCATAATATTTTGCTATATCATCAGTATTTAAAGAAGAGATGTTAAATTTTATCTAAGACAAGTAGACTAGATAGATCATACCTTAAATCATTGGAAAGTTTTGTATGTCTTCATCTTGTCCAACCCCAGAACCGGTGGAACCGCCACCCGGATGTTGTAGTACTGAAACAACAAAAAAATCACGTCCAGATATTTTGCTTATGTCTACTCTGGTACTGGTTAGTTTTGGCTATTTGATGGATCTATTATTTACGGAACAGCTAACTAGTTTTCCTATAGCTGTTGGTGTTTTGTTCTCCGCAGTCAGAGGCATCATGGATAGTATGTGGATAGGGCTTGGATTAGGTATGCTATTTGTAGGCCTACTGGGTCGTGTTCCACGAGAGTTTGTTACAGCTCTACTAGGTAAGGGAGATACCTTTGTAGGAATTTTACGAGCCACTTTTGCTGGTGTACTACTGGATCTTTGTAGTCATGGGATATTGCTTGTAGCTATGCGTTTATATCAACGGGGTGCTAGTTTGGGACAGGTGATGGCCTTTTTAATTGCCAGTCCTTGGAATTCTCTGTCACTCACTGTTATTTTAATTGCGTTAATAGGATGGTATTGGACTTTATTGTTTATTGCTTGTTCAATGATTATAGGTGTCGTTAGTGGGTTAATATTTAATGTTTTAGTGGCATCAGGAAAATTACCAGAAAACCCAAACACAGCGGACTTGAATGGCTTTAAAGCATGGCCAGAAGCGAAGCAACGCTTTAAAGCTACCTCATTTGATACAACATGGACGATGTCAATGTTATGGGAAGGTATCAAAGACTCACGAATGATTGTCCGTTGGCTGTTATTAGGTGTCTTGTTGGCAGCTACTATTCGTACTTTTGTGCCGATTGACAGTTTTCAAACCTATTTCGGTGCGACTATGGCAGGTTTAGGAATGACTTTAATCGTTGCGACTATTTTAGAGATTTGTTCCGAGGGATCGACTCCGATAGCCGCTGATCTTGTGACACGAGCTGAAGCCCCGGGTAATGGTTTCGCATTCTTAATGACTGGTGTAGCAACTGATTATACTGAGATTATGTCTCTGAAAGAGACGACAGGATCATGGAAAATAGCTCTGTTTTTGCCATTAGTGACAGTGCCTCAGGTTGTATTGTTTTCTTGGGTAATGAATTTAGCTGGAACTTAACGCACTTTTAGGTCGCTATTTCAATATGATTATCAAAGTTTTAAACAGAGTTATTTTCTAAACAGCTACGCCACCCGAATATGAATCACAGTGCGAAAAAGGCCTATTCGCGGTATACTAATTGTCCAGTTTATCTAAATAGTAGCTCTACCAATTTAACGTATTTGTAAAATTGTTATCGGTTGCATATTGACAAGAATCTATAGAGAGAAGTGAAAGTATGATCCATCCAGTATTAAAATCTGTGACTAATGATGTCATAAAGCGAAGTCAAAAAACACGGGAGGCGTATCTTAGCCGTGTAGATGATGCTATGACAGAAGATAGGCATCGTGGTGTACTAGCTTGTGGTAACTTAGCACATGGCTTTGCCGCTTGTTCCGCGGATGAAAAGGCTGATTTAACAGGTAATAAAAAAGATAATATTGCTATTGTCTCAGCTTACAATGATATGTTGTCTGCGCATGAACCATTTCAACATTACCCTAAGTTAATTAAAGAAGCAGCCAAGAAAGCGGGTGGCGTTGCCCAATTTGCCGGTGGTGTTCCTGCCATGTGCGATGGGGTTACTCAAGGTCAGCCAGGCATGGAGTTATCTTTATTTAGTCGTGATGTTATTGCGATGTCGACAGCGATCGCTCTAAGTCATAACATGTTCGATGCCGCTATGTATTTAGGCGTGTGTGACAAAATTGTCCCAGGCTTATTAATAGGTGCCTTGAGTTTTGGTCATCTACCAGCAGTCTTTGTGCCAGCAGGACCAATGCCAAGTGGATTACCAAATAAAGAGAAAGTAAGAATACGTCAACTTTATGCCGAAGGTAAAGTCGGCCGTGATGAATTGTTGAAAGCAGAATCAGAGTCTTATCATAGTGCAGGTACATGTACTTTTTACGGTACAGCTAATAGTAACCAGATGATGGTCGAGATGATGGGTCTTCATATGCCAGGGACATCATTCATTAACCCGTACACACCGCTGCGCGATGAGTTAACTAAAGCAGCAACACGGCAAGTACTGAAATTTACTGCTCAAGGTGATGATTATAGACCCATCGGTCATATGATCGACGAAAAAGCAATTATGAATGCATTGGTTGGTTTGTTAGCTACCGGTGGCTCAACAAATCATACAATTCATCTAATTGCGATTGCACGTGCTGCAGGTGTGATCATTAACTGGGATGATTTTGATCGCTTGTCCAAAGTTGTACCCTCAGTGACACGCGTTTATCCAAATGGTGATGCCGATATAAACCATTTCCAAGCAGCGGGTGGAATGAGTGTTTTAATCAGAGAGTTGAATGAAAATGGTCTTATGCATGAAGATGTTCTTGCCGTAGCGGACAAGCGTGGTATGAAATCTTATACGCAAGAGCCAAAATTAGTTGATGACAAATTAGTTTGGGTAGAAGGTCCATTAGTAACACTAGATCCTGAAGTTATAAGCTCAGTCAAAAATCCTTTCGCTGCAGGTGGAGGCTTACATTTGATGCAAGGTAATTTGGGTCGTGGAATGAGTAAAGTATCTGCTGTTGATCCTAAGCATCGGGTGGTGGAAGCTCCTGCAATGGTCTTTGACTATCAAGATGATGTTGTTGAAGCTTTTAAGCGTGGTGAGTTGAATAAAGACGTTATTGTAGTATTGTGCTTTCAGGGACCCAAATCGAACGGAATGCCAGAACTTCATAAGTTAACGCCACCATTGGGTGTTCTACAAGATAAAGGGTTTAAAGTGGCTTTAGTAACTGATGGCCGTATGTCTGGTGCCTCAGGTAAAGTCCCTTCTGCGATTCATATGTGCCCTGAATGTGCCGATGGTAGCGTGCTAACTAAAGTACGAGATGGCGATATTATCCGTTTGAATGCAGAAACTGGAGAACTTAATGTTCTCGTTGACGATAAGGAACTAGAGGGGCGTGTAGCTTGTGTGATGGCTAACACTGAACATCATTACGGCACAGGCCGTGAATTATTCGATAGTTTCCGACGTGGTGTTTCTACTGCCGAAACAGGTGCGATTAACTTGTTTAATGTTGAGTAATATTAGCCAAATAGATTTTTAGATTTTTAGGAAATTAGAAAAGTATGAGTAGAACAATTAAAGAGATCATGGCTATTTCGCCGATTGTGCCTGTAATGGTAATTAATAATGTTGAACATGCTGTGCCTTTAGCACATGCGTTAGTAAAAGGTGGCTTGAAAGTATTAGAGATCACTTTACGTACACCAGCAGCATTAGAATCTATTAGACGTATTAGAGCTGAAGTGCCTGATGCTATTGTCGGTGCAGGTACTATTATCAATATAGAAACACTTAATAAAGCGATTGATGCGGGTGCTGAATTCATTGTGAGCCCGGGCACAACAGATAAGATGATTGATGCAGCTTTAGCGACTGGCGTTCCATTGTTACCCGGTATTGCCAACCCAAGCCAAGCGATGAATTTACTTGAAAAAGGTATTACTGAAATGAAGTTCTTTCCTGCTGAAGCAGCAGGTGGGGTACCAATGCTCAAATCAATCGGGGCTCCAATACCACAAATTTCTTTCTGCCCAACGGGAGGAGTGAGCCAGAAAAATGTTAAAGAGTATTACAACCTGTCCAATGTTGCTTGTGTAGGTGGTTCTTGGATGTGTGCAGCTAGTTTAGTGGATGCAGAGGACTGGGATGAAATTACACGTTTATCGATAGAAGCGATTGTCTTAGCGACGGGTTAAAACTTTGGGCTAGATTTACTTAAAGACATCGAAACGAAAGAAGGCTGATGGGGTATTCCCCATTAGCCTTTTTTGTTGTTAGCGATTGATATTTGTATATTTTTTATGAAGGGTAAATTAAAATGCTTCGTTTAATCCAGTCATGGATCAACTCTCTAGCACCCTCTATGACAACCTTTGGATTGGGATGCTGTAATTCATCGGCAAGTTGTTGTGCTGCTTGTTGGCCCGTTTTCCCTTCATTAAGTAAATCTATCAACTTAGCGCTCATAGGGTTGAGCTCTAAAAATAAGACTTCATCATCTAGGTTTCGATAAACGAGTAAAAATATGGGCACTTCACTAGGCTCACTAGGTTGAAATTCAGGTGAGATATGGTGTACTGGAAAGGGGTAGGATAGTGGCCACGCCAGCGGTGATGTCTTAATTTGAATTGCTAAATAGTCCTGTTGGTCATCAAAATTGATTGGGCAGACTTGGCTATCAGTAGTACTGAGTGCAAGTTCAACCCATTCGTAATGACAGAGATCTTTGATAAAAACTGGATCGCTAGAACTTTCACGCTCATTGTTAAGGTAAGTCAAAAACTCATAGGCCATCTCATTAAATAATGGAGATCTTGATTGGTGTTTCACCATAAAGTCGCGAACCATTACATTCCATGACTTTTCAGAGATAATTTTTTTGAGTACAGGGAAGCCCGAAGATAAAAAGTTATCAATATTGTTATAAAATAATTCTGTATAGATGTTCATTCGTCTCTGTTCTATATCGTCAGGCATTGCGATATTCTCTGGATCGCGAATATGTGCAGAGAACTGATATTGAACTTGCTGAAATTTTGGTATTTTAGGAGGTTTGTGCAATGCGACTTTGTTCCTGTTGTAATTGATAATGACGAATTTTATCAACTTCGCGTGTTAGGCATGCAATTGAAGGAATATTAAAGTCACGTTCTAGAAGTGTAGGTATGACTCCATGACATTGATAAGATTTTTCAAGTAAGTCCCAGACAGGGTCAATAACGTCGCTACCGTGAGTGTCGACTTTTAAATCATTTTCTTCACTGTAGTGTCCTGCAATATGGAGATAGGCAATACGCTCTGTTGGCATTGATTTCATATATTGCACAGGGTCATAACCGTGATTAATACTATTAACATAGATATTATTGACGTCTAGAAGTAACCCACAATCGGCTTCTGCAAGCACTGAATTTGTAAAGTTAGCTTCTGTCATTTCTTGACCAGGAGCAGCATAATAAGATGCATTTTCAATAATGAGTTGGCGCTCTAATATGTCTTGAACACGCTTTATCCTGGCAGCTACATAGCTGACAGCTTCTTCTGTAAATGGAATGGGCATCAAGTCATAGAGATGGCCATCATCACCACAGTAGCTTAAGTGTTCACTATAGCTTCGGATATTATGTTTATCTAAAAACTTTTTGACACGAATGACAAAGTGTTCATCAAGTGGAGCAGGGCTGCCAAGAGATAGTGATAACCCGTGACACATCATGGGGTAGCGATCGGTAAAATAAGCAAACTTTTTACCTAATGCACCACCTATCTCCATCCAATTTTCTGGTGCGACTTCTAAAAAATCAAAAGGTTGATCTTTACGTTCAGCTAATTCACCCATAAAATCACGGCGTAAGCCCAAGCCAGCACCTGAAACTGCGTATTCGATTGTGTCCATAATTAATTTCCAAAAGAACTACTTATTCATTATGACAAGTGGACTCTACAAATGTTACAAACAATTGGACTACTTATTGCCTAACTCTTGGTTTGACTCCAGAGCTCGTAGCCTCCGCCCATTGAATGGACATCGGTAAACCCTAATTTCTTCAGTGCAATAGTAGCTAGAGCCGATCGACCGCCACTACGACAATAAATAAGGATGGGGGCATCTCTATCTTGGAATTTTTCATGGTCGCAAATTTTAAATTCTAAGACACCTCGGGAGAGATGGACTGTATTTGGAATATGACCAGCTTCAAATTCAGCTACTTCCCTAACATCTAATACGATACTACCACTGGTAATCATCCTATTCGCTTGTTCTACACTAACTTCGTTGATTGTTTTTTTTGCTTCTTTTACTAAATCAATTGCGGTCATCACCATGGAGGCACCTTCTAAAAAGAGTTCATCTAAAAATTATAGTGTATATCAGTGAATGATTAAACAAAACTCAGTTCGTTAGGCCTATAATTATTGCTTTGTTGCTCTTATAGATGACTAACGACCATGTTTGCTTATATTGTAAGAAGAATTCTGTATGCCTTTCCTATTCTGATGGGTGTAAATGCTTTAACGTTTGCGCTGTTTTTCATGGTGAATACGCCTGATGATATGGCAAGGATGCAGCTCGGCACTAAACACGTAACTCAAGTTTCAGTAGATGCTTGGAAAGAAGCTCGTGGTTACGATAAAGCACTTTTGTGGGAGAGTGATGCTGAGAGTTTTACAGATAAAGCTACTGAGACGATATTTTTTGAAAAATCATTGAGTTTGTTTATGTTTGATTTTGGCCAAGCTGATGATGGGCGAAATATTGGGCAAGATATCAAAACACGAATGTGGCCTAGTCTAGCTATAGCAGTTCCAACTTTGGTCATTGGCCTGATGGTCAATATTACCTTCGCTCTATTGATGGTGTTTTTCAGAGCCAGTTATATTGACTTGGGCGGTGTCATTCTATGTGTTGTCATTATGTCTATCTCCAGCTTATTCTACATTATTGGTGGTCAATTTTTAGTGGGTAAGCTCATGCAGCTTGTACCTATATCAGGTTATAGCGATGGTTTTAGTGCGATTAAGTTTGTGTTGTTGCCTGTAGTGATCGGAGTTATTTCAGGAATTGGTGGAGGCTCACGCTGGTATAGAACTTTATTTCTAGAAGAGGCTTCTAAAGACTATGTTAGAACAGCCCGAGCCAAAGGATTCTCAGAGTTACAAGTGTTGTTCAAGCATGTATTAAAAAATGCCATGATCCCAATTTTAACTGGAGTTGTCGTGGTACTACCGACATTGTTCATGGGTAGTTTAATTATAGAATCATTTTTTGGTATTCCTGGCCTTGGAAGTTACACCATTGATGCAATTCAAGCACAGGATTTTGCTATTGTTCGGGCGATGGTTTTTCTAGGTTCGGTACTATATATTGTTGGTTTGGTATTGACAGACCTCTCCTATACCTTGGTTGATCCACGTGTCACCATGGATAATTAATAGTTGGATTTATGACAGAAAATGATAATGGATTAAGGGAAGCAGCACTATCTTGCCTACTAATGAAAGATCCTTTGGATAAAGTTAAGCAAACACAAAAGCTTTATCGGCGTTGGCAAGAAGAGACATTATCTATCTCGAAAGCCGAACTATCTGTACCCGATATACCGGGACAGCCAGACAAGCCAGAGTTAGTGGCACCACGTGACTTACCAAAGCGTAAAAATAGTTCAGCTACGGGTGTTGCACCCTTGATTCATGCCGTTAATCACATTGAATTTAATGCTATTAACTTAGCATTGGATGCTGTGGCACGTTTTCCAGGTCTTCCTCGGCAATATTATGCCGATTGGGTGAGAGTCGCTTATGAAGAATCACAACATTTTACTTTATTACGTGATCACTTAGTCTCACTAGGCTATGACTATGGAAGCTTCCCAGCTCATAATGGTATGTGGGAGATGGCTCAAAAGACTCACCATGACCCTCTGATGAGAATGGCTCTTGTACCCAGAGTACTGGAGGCTCGTGGCTTAGATGTAACGCCGAAAATGATGGAGAAGCTAAGAGGAACCGGAGACTTAAGAGCCGTTGAAATTTTAGAGCTCATTTTACGAGAAGAAATAGGCCACGTTGCTATCGGTACACACTGGTTTAATTACCTTTGTGAACAACGCGGAGTTGATGCTCTTGAAACCTTTAAAGATATATTAGATAACTACTTTGATGGTCAGTTACGAGGGCCTTTTCATACTGAAGCACGTAAGCAAGCCGGGTTTACAGATGCTGAGATGGCTTTGTTAGAAGGTCATGCATAATTTAGAGATTGGATTCTGTATTAGCTTTTTGTTTGGCTTGAGCTGCTTTTTTACGCTCCATTTCAACTTTCTTGCGTCGTGATTCTTTCGGATCTGCGATAAGCTTACGATAGATCTCAATGCGATCTTTATCATGCAAACTATTATTAAGCTTACATATTTTGCCGAAAACACCTACTTTGAATGTGTCTAAAGAGATTTCTGGGTAGGCCTCGAGGACGCCGGAGCGTTTAATGGCTTCTTCGACATCATAACTATCTGGTACTTCTAGTGAAAATATTCGTTGTTCATCGGGTAAAGCGTAACAGACTTCTATATTTATGTGGCTAGCCATACACTTCCTGAGCACGTTTAGAAAAAGCATCAACTAAAGAGCCTGATATTTGAGTAAAAACAGGGCCTAAGGCCATACTAATTAAACGATTTGAAAATTCAAAGTCCATATCGAGTTGAATACGGCATCCTTGGTTGTCACCAATCATCGCAAATTGCCAATGACCCTCTAAATGTTGGAAGGGGCCGTCGATTAATGAGATAGCAATAGATTTTCCGGGTAAGAGTTTATTTCGAGTAGAGAATTTATGATGGATCCCACCTTTAGCCAAATCAAGTGATGCAGAGATTTCTGTTTCTGTTCGGCTAATGATTTTACTACCATGACACCAAGGTAAAAAGTTAGGATAAGCTTCAATATCATTCACCAAAGCATACATTTGATCAGGGGTGTAAGACACTAGTGAGTTTCGAGTAATTGTCGTCATTGTTTACTTTGGCATTAGTGAAATTGGTTAATTCCACAACATATTTAAAAAGACAATAATAATGCCAGCGGGGGCAATATATCGGATTAGAAAACGCCAGGTTGAATAAAGATACTGGGGTTTAATATTAAGTTCTTTTTCACTTGAATCTTGGCTCATTATTCTACCTACAAATATGGCTATTAATAAACCACCGAGAGGCAACATAATATTTGCAGTGAGGTAGTCAAGTAAATCAAAAAAGGTGTTACCAAATACAGTCCATTCTGATGCAATATTAAATGAGAAAACAGTTAATAAACCAAGAGACCAAGTGACTAAACCCGTTATTACTGAAGCACGACGTCGACTAACTTCCTTATTTTCAACTAACCACGCTACAGCAGGTTCTATCAAAGAAATGGCGGAACTCCACGCTGCAAAGACTAAGAGTAAAAAGAATAAGCCACCAAAGAAAGCGCCACCCTGCATATGACCAAAAGCTATGGGTAGTGTGTGAAAAATAAGACCTGGGCCAGCATCAATGTCTAAACCATTAGCGAATACAAGTGGGAAGATAGCCATACCAGCTAATAAGGCAACGGCAGTGTCGGCGAAGGCAATAGCAAAGGTCATTTTTAAGATAGAAGCACTTTTTGGCAGATAAGAACCATAGACCATTATCGCGCCCATGCCTAAGCTGAGTGTGAAAAATGCATGACCCATTGCCGTTAGGACTGAATCACCAGAAAGTTTTGAAAAGTCAGCATGGAATAAAAAATCAATTCCTTGTTGAAAATAGATACCGGTATTTGCAGCGTAACCTACTAATAAAAATAGGATGGCGAGGAGGGCTGGCATTAAAAATTTAACAGCTTTTTCTAATCCTCCTTGAACTCCGCGAGCAACGACTATAGATGTGATGATCACGAAGATTGTATGCCAAGCTAAAAGGCGCTCAGGATCAGAAACAAGGGCGTTATAAATAGAAGTAGCCCCGTCAGCAGTAACCCCTTCGAATACACCAGAAAAGTTTCTAAAAACATAAGCAAGCGCTTGACCGGCAAAGACGCTGTAATAGGACATGATTAAAATGCCTGCCGTCAGGCCCAACCAGCCTAAATATTGCCAGTCTTGGGTTGTTTTCTCTTCTATTGCAAGACTATGAAGAGAGTTTACTGGGTTTTGACGGCCTCGTCGGCCCACGAGAATTTCGGCCATCATTACGGGTAAACCTATCAAGACGAGACAAGCAAGATAAACTAGAACAAATGCACCACCACCATTTTCACCAGTGATATAAGGAAACTTCCAAATATTCCCTAACCCAACGGCAGAACCCGTAGCTGCGAGGACAAAAGCCCAGCGAGACGACCATTGACCGTGAATAGATTGTAATGGTCTAGCCATATTGTGTTTTTTTACCTAAGGGTTTAAGTTGGAATAGCAGCCTCGTATGAGTTTTGCTATTTCTTGATGATGTAGCTATATAATAAACATAATGACTGATTTTATATAGTCCAAATCTTTTTATCTCCACAAATGGTTTTTATGATCTAAATTCACTAGGAGTTCAAGAACTACAGAGAATTGACTTAGATTAGTGATTAGCCGAGCGTTCAAGTCAACTTGCACTTATAATAGATACTATGGCCACAAAGAAAAGTAAAAAAGAAAAAGGTACAAGCAGTAATATTGCTAAAAATCGTCGTGTGCGTCATGACTTTTTCTTAGAAGATAATTTTGAAGCAGGATTGGTGTTGGAAGGATGGGAGGTCAAAAGCCTTCGTGACGGGCGTGGTCAGTTGAATGAAAGTTATGTTCAACTTCACCAAGGTGAGGCTTGGTTACACGGCTGCCATATTTCACCGATGTTATCGGCATCAACTCATATTCATCCTGATGACATTCGTCGTCGTAAACTACTATTAAATAGGGTCGAACTCAACCGTTTGGTAGCTGCTGTTGATAGAAAAGGTTATACCATCGTACCGGTTTCTATGTATTGGAAAAAGGGTAGAGCTAAACTTGAGATAGCACTGGCTAAAGGTAAGCAACATCACGATAAACGTGCGACCGAAAAAGATAAAGACTGGGCACGTGAAAAGTCTCGAATTTTTAGAAATAAATAACATATGTCTGGCTTGGATACAATCACTGACATATACTGTCTATATCGTACAACACTTTGGGGATGACTCTGGTTTCGACGTGGGTTACAAAACTTAAGGTGCATGCCGAGTATGTTAATTCTTCTCGTAAAACAGA
This sequence comes from uncultured Gammaproteobacteria bacterium, assembly GCA_905181885.1. GTDB lineage: Bacteria > Pseudomonadota > Gammaproteobacteria > Nitrosococcales > Methylophagaceae. Next base: position 4,535 of record CAJIZI010000002.1, on the reverse strand, counting down.
TTAACAAAATATAGTTGCAAACGATAACAACTACAAACTAGCAGCTTAGGCTTGCTAGCCATTGACTAAAGCCGTGCTTATGCGTTTAGGTTTCAATGGTCAATTCTCATAAGACAAGCCATAAGTATGCTTGGTACTGATGGTCTGAAACCTCTCAAGATCGCTAGTTATTTTCCCTGTTCATCGGGTAGTTTCTAGTTAAAATAATAGATGAAATAAGCATGTAGAGCTGAGAGCGGAGGATTTGCGGACGCGGGTTCGAGTCCCGCCATCTCCACCATATATAGGTTTCACAACCTACCAAGAAGAACTTAAAAGCCCATTATATATGGGTTTTTTTGTGCCTGTCGTTTCATAGCGTCATATAACATTCCTTTACATACCACCAATTATGGTGGTAGATTTGGTGGTAGATTGATACCTAAAAAGGAATCTACCACCAAATGCCATTAACTGATGTAAAAATAAAGAACGCCAAAGCAAAGATAAAGCCTGATGGTACAGCCACCAGCAAACTGTATCGAATGGCTGATGAAAAGGGTTTGTATCTTGAGGTTGCTCCAAGTGGAGGAAAGTTGTGGAGATTAAAGTATCGTTACGAGGGTAAACAGAAATTATTAGCACTGGGTGCTTACCCTGAAGTAAGTCTGAAACAGGCGAGAATGAAAAGAAATATTTTTCGCCAGTCATTATCTGATGGGATAGATCCATCACATTTAAGAAAAGCTGATAAGCAATCTGTAATGGATAAAGACAGCTTTGAAACAGTCGCCCGTGAATGGCACATCAAATTTCGCAATACCTGGTCAGATAGCCATGCTGATAAAACTATATTGAGATTAGAGCAAAAAGTTTTTCCTTGGCTAGGCAACAAGAATATCAATGACATAACAGCACCCGAAGTACTTACGATATTAAGACGTATTGAAAGCAAGGGCCATTTAGAAACTGCTCACAGAGTCAAGTCAATATGTGGACGAGTGTTTAAATATGCTATATCGACTGGGCGCGCTGAACGAGATCCTAGTGCTGATTTGCAGGGAGCATTACCACCAACAAAAGAAAAGCATCATGCTTCAATAACCGATCCTGTTGCAATAGGGGCATTGATGAGAGCCATACAGGACTTTACAGGCACAAGTATTGTAGCCTCAGCTTTAAAATTATCACCTCTAGTATTTGTCAGGCCGGGAGAGTTAAGAAAGGCAGAGTGGTCAGAGATCGATCTAAGCAAAGCTGAATGGCGTATATCAGCAGAAAAGATGAAAAGTCGTGTAGTACATATCGTACCGCTATCAAGACAATCTGTAGAGATACTAGAGCAAATAAAGCCACTCACAGGCCGTGACAAGTATGTTTTCCCTAGCAGTCGAACAATCACTAGACCAATGAGTGAAAACACCGTAAACGCCGCTCTAAGACGGATGGGTTATACCCAAGAGGAAATGACAGCACACGGCTTTAGAAGCATGGCCTCTACAAACCTTAATGAGCAGGGCTTCAACTATGATTGGATAGAACGCCAATTAGCACATGTTGAAAGGAATGGAGTGAGAGGGGCATACAACTACGCGCAATACTTGCCAGACCGTAAGAAAATGATGCAAGCATGGGCTGACTATCTAGATGGGCAAGCCAATGGCGGAAACGTTGTCCCTATTAACAAGGCAGGGAATAAAATGAGTAAATTAGATACAAGCTGGTTTAAACCCGAAAATTATAGTTCTTTACCAGAATTGAGCTTGGAAGAGTGGTATAAGAAATTATCTATAGATACGCATGTACAAAGATTCATCATGGACAGCTTAGACAGCGAAGCTGAGCAGAACTGCTGAGCTTGCTAGAGATAATAAAAGAAGTAGGTGTCTGTAATAGAAAGAGGAAGCCACTTATTTAAAGGCTGAGCTATCTCCTATAAGGGATGCTAACTTATCCCAGAGACACACAGTCTGTTGAGGTCTTGCCAGCATCTGCTCAAATCGCTGTAGACAATGGACTACTTGCCACTTTTGATGAGTCATATGAAGCAGTGAGTAAAGGCAAGGCAACGGATGAACAAGTCAAAATATTATGGCTCCTTTGATGACTTGAACGTAGAGCTGGAGCTGATGTAGTCATGCCCATATTACTGTTGACTTAGACGCAACTGATACTCAGATAGAACAGATTTTAAGGAGTGGCTCTCTGCTATAGGTTATCCCATGAAAGCCAGACACCTAAAAACGATGTCAATCAAGCAACTATAGACAAATGGGTGAGAAAGTGGGGTACTACAATATATTGATTTAAAGCTTATAGCTAATGTAGAGCAGAAAGAAATTACAAATAAGCAGTTAGGTGATTTGATATTCCCTGATGAATTTGACGATAGACACAACACAACGTATATCAGATACTACAAAAAAACATGCAGAAAAGGTTCTTTCTAAGAGTTTTCTCAATGCATTTGAACAGCAGGTGCTTGATCTTGATGATATAGAGTATTGATTTTATTTGGTTTTGAACAAATGGTCTTAGCTTGCAAGAGAAAATACGAAGAAAATAAGAAAAAAAGTGGCTTACTAAGAAAATAATTAAAAAAACTCGCTTTCATATTCAGTTTATATGCTTATGATAAGTAGTCATGTTAATAACGAACTTGGAGGTTCACTAACATGACTCAACAAATATTAAAATTGAAAGAACTTAAACTTATTACCCGTTTAAGCGGTGGCTCAATTTACCGTAAGGCAAGACAAGGGACGTTTCCTAGTCCTATCAAACTGGGTGAGCGTTCAAGCGGCTGGTTAACCTCTGAGGTTGACCAATGGCTCGAAGAAAGAATAGCGGCTTCTCGCAACGGGGAGGCGTAAGCAATGAGTAGATTACCAAAGTTAAATAGCAAGTTGTGCTCTTATGCCAAAAGCTACCCCTGAAACAGAGGACGGTTTTGACATGGCGGTTTTGACACACGAAAGGATAGATGAGGCTTCAACAGCTGGGACTTACCTATTCATGAAAGTGACGAAAATGAATGGTTATTTCTTTTATCTAGTAGCGAAGCGAATGTAACCCACGATACTAATAATGTAGAAACAATACCAAGGCCTAAGAAGTTAAAGCGGACTGTAAACAGGAAGCGAGTAACTGATAAAGACTCTATTACGCACCATGACAAAACCTATCAAATAAATAATGGAAAAGGTCGGGAAAAATTCGGTCTTTTTACCGGAATATTACAAAGAATTATTGAACAGTTTGAAATAGCTCGGATTAAATGGAAGAGGGTTTTTGTATTGAGGTTTGACCTTCATCTTCCTACTGAGTTTAATCACAATAAACAAATGACTTTATTTAGAAAGCGATTATTTCAAAAGCTAAAACGTGAGTATGGGTTTAAGCAAATCGGATTTTGTTGGGCAAGGGAATATCACGGTAAAGGTAAAGGCCAGCATTATCACTGGGTATTGTTCCTAGATGGAGGTTTGATACGTCATTCATCAAGGATAAATGACATGGTCAGACAGGCATGGGAAAGGCCAACAGGTGGCTACCACGTTCCAACAATTAAAAATCCATTCTATTTTGTAGATAGTGAAGAAACTGCTCAAGCAGCTATTTATCGAGCATCATATCTAGCCAAAACGAGAGGCAAAGGCTATCGAGAAAAACAGACGAAAGACTATCAATGTTCACGTTTGAAACTATCTAAATGACAGAGTTTACGCAGCAGTACGCGAGGATTTAGCGAGTTAATAGTCACTAGTTATAGATGAGAATAAGAACTGTTATCGCCTAGACTTATGATCATATATATGCTTTAGTTTAGTAAAAGGTGCTGACTAAGGAAATTAAAATGTGGGAGTGTTATCAAAATAAAGGCAATAAAAAACCCCCCTTGCGGAGGGCCTGTCTCGCTTAAAAGCGGAGCCTACGAAAAACAATTTCTTAGTATGAAAAGCAATCAATAGACCTTAGTCGGTTACACTAAGAATCTTGATTATATACACAGGGAGATGTTATGAGCAAGAAAATTTTAGGGTTAGATCTAGGAAGCAATTCAATAGGTTGGGCACTACTTAATGAATCTGCCGGCAATATTGATGGGATCATTGCTATAGGTAGCCGTATTTTCACCAAAGCAGTAGCTGCAGGAGTACCTACTCCAAAAAATGTAAAACGTCGCGACTCGAGACTTGGTAGGCGTGTTGTGCAAAGACGAGCTCGGCGCAAAGAAAGAATGTTGAACTATCTTGTATTACTTAACTTATTGCCGCGTGAGTTACAAGGCAATACGCAACCAGAAATAATCCTCAATAAACTAGGAGATCCTTATCAACTAAGGACAAAAGCGTTAGATCATCAGTTAGATCCACATGAATTTGGGCGAATATTACTTCATTTTGTAGCAAGACGTGGCTTTTTGAGCAATAAAAAGCAAGTTGCAGGTGATTTAATTGACGATCCAGATACAGTTGCATTTTTAAATGAGCTTGATGCAAAGCCCGCTGCTGATGAGGAAGAGAGAGCATTTAATGCCGAAGCCGATAAAGAAG
>CAJIZI010000001.1 GCA_905181885.1 uncultured Gammaproteobacteria bacterium | reverse complement strand
TGTTGAACTGAACTGTACCACCAGTATTGAGATTATTTATAGTAGCTGTGTTTGCACCCAGCGCTAGGATAACTGTATCGACATCATTAAGACCATCAAGATCGAGAGTATCTGATACAAAAGAATCAGATATTTGTAATACTTCAAAGTTCGTAAACGAACCATTGAATACAGCTGAACCATCTGCAGCAGCGGCTAAAGCATCAGTCATAATAAGTTTATCAGCAGTACCTGCACCACCATTAACTGAACCACCTGTACCAACTGTTCCACTTGAAAGAGTTACTGTATCGTCACCAGCACCCATTGTTTGTGCGCCAGTTGTTGCACCGATTGAAATCGCATCATTACCAGCGCCACCTGTAAAGACAGTAGCAACTGCAAGAGCAGTACCTAGTGAAATACCAGCAGTGTTAGTACTATTGATAGCAGTAAACGCTGCATCTTTTTGAGCAGTAAGTGTAACTAGTGCGTCACCAGTAACAGTCAGCGTAGTTAGCACCATCTATATCTAAATCAGCAATTGTTGAAGCAGCAGTACTACTATCTAATGTCAAAAGTGTGATATCTGTATCGATAACTACTGCACCAGTAGTAGTTAACCCATTAACATTAAGTGCTAATGTAGTTACAGCAGCAGTTGTTAATGCGCCAAGAGCATCAGCATCAACAGAAGTTATCGTACCACCAAGATTTAAAGTGGTTAGAGCACCCGACTCAACTGTTACGACAGCACCACCAGTAACACTCACCGTTGTAATAGTACTAGCCACTGTAGTTGAAGCTTGGTTAGCATCAGTAATAGTTACCGCACCGTTGGCGAAACCAGCTATACCAGAACCTGCAGCATCTACTACAGCTACGGCAGAATCTTGCACGGTAGTAACAGTAGTTGTAGATGCGTTACCAGTAATTAGCTACCGCACCTGCGGCAGTTGTATCATTAGTCACTATCAGCAAGTTGTCTTGCTAACTCAGCAGCTGTATGACCATCAGTTTGTGTTGATGTAATTGTAGTACCACCAGTAATTGTGACAGTACCCATTGTTTGACCTGTACCATCAACATAGAGATGTTGAGTGCTTGCTACAACAGCTCCTGTAGCAGCAGTCGTTACACCGATACTAGATGCTGCTGTTGTCGCGCCAGTCATCGTAGCAGTAACATCCTTACCACCGTTAATTGTTGCTGCAGCAGCCGTCTGAGAAGTTATTGTCATATTGACATCTGCAGCTGCGCCAGCAGTAATATTATTAAGCTGCGCGGCATTAGTTGAATTAACAGTTGTTAATGATGTTAGTGCACTAAGGTCAAGTGTAATTGCATTACCACCAATCGCAGTGAATACCTCAACACCAGTAATATCCAAACCAACAGGTAATGCAGTAACTGCACCAGTTTCAACAAATCTAATTGTATCAACACCTGCACCACCAACTAGTGTATCGCCTGCAGTAAGTGTTGCAGCTCCGGCAGCGCCTTCACCAGCAGTGAACGTATCGTCAGCAGCTTGTACCAACGTAGCGTACATCAGTACCAGTAGTCAGAGCAAAGGCTGAACCAGGGTTGGCTACAGCAGGTACATCAGCAAGAGCGTCTGCTTTAGCAGCAACGACTGTTGCATCTGTATTGTCAACGCTAGATACGTAAGCTCTAAAAGTAGCAGTGTTTGTAAAAACTGAAATATTATCTGTTACGTAGTCTGAAACAATAACTTTATTATTAAATGTGTTTGAGGCTGCAAGATCTGCCACTTCAACTCTATTGTCAGGATGATTGATAGCAACAATTAAATCATTTACCACTCTGCCCATTGACAACCCAGCAACCACTTGAGCTACCCAGTAGTCAACACCGACAGTATCTTGTGCATATGTTTTTCCCAGCACGTTCAGATAAATTGACTCTACAACGGTCTGTATATTTGCCTCTGTTGTGTAATCTGTCACACCGAAGTAATTTTTTACAATTGTGAGTCCAAGCATTTCCGTTGCTGTGTTGGTACGGTTAGTGTTTGTATCTGCACTGGCGGCATTCTGAGTCTGCCAGTATGTGTTACCAGATCCTTCCGATGCTCTTCCAAAGAGAGATATGTAAAGTTGTGAAACTTCTGTTTTCGTTAAAGCCATTTTTCATTCTCCTGAAATTTTAGCAATTAAATTCTTATATATATTACTACTCAACAGTTCTCACTGCTGCACACTTATGAACAACACTAGGGTGCACCAAATTTGTTCACAACTCATTACAGTTGTCACATCAGCGAGCAATCCATTCAATAGTGTAACTATCGATAGCACTTTAAAATAAAGATACTAGACGAAATTATATCCTATTAACATCGGTCGTGCATAGTCCTTATTACTATTTTAGTTCTCCACCTACTGATTTAACTTAACCTATTGAAATATATCTTTTTAATTAAAGGTCAGCATCTGTATTTCTTCTTTTACCATTACCCACTATTCTTCTCCGTGGTCCAATTAAGTGGACCTGCGACTTATATCCTACCCCTTGATCGGGACTAGCTTTATGCTGCTTTACAGACATTTAGTTCTTTATGGGTCATATCACCTTAAATAAGGCAGCCTCACTCCTTATATATGTGAGTATTTATTTAGCTAGCCTTCCATTGCCAACAATAGCCTTCTTGTCGTTAGATCTGTCCCTATTTCCTTCATACACATTTGAGAGCCTGCCATTACTGTGTACCTCCTGCGGCAAAAGATAATAATTAATAATCTAAAAAGCTGGTATTTATATATGAAAACCTTGCAGCCATACATAGCTAGGAGTATAGCCACTGCTATATTCCTAACACAGCATATACTTTAATACTCTCTATCTACGAGGCTCTGTATCATCCCGTATAATCTTGTGCTCAGAATAGAATATCGGTGAACCGCACACCACTTTTCTGCCTCTACTTTTGTTATTCTGCGTAACTCTACTGAGTCATTTGCAATAGTCATCAAGGATCTGGCCGATCCCTTGTGCCATCTTTCTCTGGGCGTATGAGCCAGGGAGGGTGTGATACGGCAGAAGCTACATCATCAAATATCGTGAAGAGGCGTCACTGCCACAGGTTTGCCACAAGCTAAACCATTTCGGACCGCAGCACTCGATGATTCATTTGTTTGTTGATAAGGGAAAACAATTAGATCTGCTTCAGTCAATAATGCCAGACTCTCGTCATCAGGGAGGATACTCTGTAGATAACTCAACCCAATCGCTTAACCCAAAGAAGTTCAATCCGTTCCTTTGCCTGCTCGAATAAGCGCCGTAGATTGAGCTGTAGGATATTCTGCATTCAGCAATTTTAAGTGAACTTTCTTGCCTGACTGGTGAAGTAAAGCGACAGACTCTATCAACTCTAACAGCCCTTTATGCGGCAAAAAGAAACCATAAGAGGCTACGCTAAGAATGTTTTGTTGATAGCAGCTCGCTAGTACGTTGTTTAGATTATGCTAAGCGACTCTATTTGAAGCTGGTTCGTAATCGCGATATACCATGAGGAAACAAGGTCACATTTTCAACCAGTCCCAACCCTTTCAGCCGGTTCAAGTCACTGGGTGTATGCACTAGAATACGATGACAGCGTGCCAGTATACTTTTTAGTTTTTCTAATCGCTTATGCGGTGCATTTTTAGGATCGATGGTAGCATGCATAGTAAGCACCACTACTTTGCCAGCATCCAATTGCTCCGCTAAAAAATCAATAAATCTTTCAAAGTTAAAAAAACCATAATTAAACTGTATAACCAACGTGTCAAAACGATCCTCATCAATCACAGCCGCGAGTTCTTTTAGGCTGTCTTCCTCGCCAGCATCCCAACAACGATGGACACGCACCCCATCAACCTTCGATAATAGTTCAGATCTACTGGCAAGGACTGTTACATCAGCGGGTATATTTTCCACAAGATGAGCAGAATATGATGCAATTCCGCATCGGTTATTCCAACTAGTCACCCAAGCGATCCGTGGTTGAACTATAGGAGGTATTTCCGCCCATTTTTTAGCTGACTTTACAAGTCTTGTCGCTACATCTGACCATCGAAAATTATTTAGTAGTATCTCTTTACCTTTCGTTGCTCTTTCGTCACGAACAATTGGCTTAGTCTCATAAACTTCACGCATTGTTCGAGCCAAATCACCAATATCTGGTCTTGCCCAAACAGAATCAAACAAGCCAAAGTGCGTCTGAGTTGGCTCAAAACTATAATCGACAAGCCAAGCAGTCTCTTCATTACAAAAATCCATTTGACCACCCCAGCCTGTGGTGATAACAGCTAAGCCAGAAAGCATAGCTTCGGCCATAGGCAATCCAAACCCTTCAGCCTTACTTGGTGCGACCAACACATGGCACTGCTCGTAGAGTGCTTTAAGTCTTGGCTCATCAAGGTCATCTTCAATAATCAAAACATCGGGAAAGTCCTTCCTCCGCTTTTGCTTTAGAAAGCCAGTTATATCTTCATTGTGAGGGTTTGGAAAAGTCTTGATTATAAGAGTCACATCATCCTTATTCGTAAAAATACGACCGATATGCTTCAAGCATAAGATCGGCACCTTTACGCGGAAAACAAGAGGATACATGAAGAAAACGGAACGTCTTGGCGTTAATTTGAAAGTTATTGTCTGTCTTGATCCGTTCCCAATGATCAACACCACAACCTGAAACACTCATAGGAACATTTACACCATGATCGATTAATATCTTTTCGACATGACTTGATAAACAAGTTACTCCTTGTAGATGTTCATTGAAGCTTTCTACCCAATCGTGTGGAAAACCTGATTCCTCCCATGCATAATGATGAAGAAAATTCAGGCGACTTTTCATGTCATTGACTCTTGGAGGATATAAGTTACGGCTTGTTACATTAGCCTGCTCAGCAGAAATTTCTTGTGAGCGGACATGTAAAATTTTTAAATCTGGATTAGCATTTAAAAACTTAGTGCTAGGGTTAAAGTCCCCGGACCTTCAGTGGAGTGTAAAACAACGTGATGGCCCTGTATTCAGTGCTCTTGCTGTTTCCCTGTTAAGAAGTGCAAGGCTATAACTACTGTCAAAGGGGCCTTCGACCCGCCAGACAATACTTTCGGGTAAAGGCTGGGCGCGCACGATAGCGCTATCTGACCTGAATACGGTTATCGGCAATACACTTTGCTACTTCCATTAAATCCGAGTCGGATGGTGCTAGGTAAACCTCGGGGTATACGCAAGCAATGGCGTTGATTAATTGCTTATCAGCATACTCTTGCTCCTTGATAATCTCTTCCCAACTAGCAGGGCTTTAGAGATTGCACTACTACACATTGTTCAAATGCAGCGATCGCACGCATGGCACTCTCATCCCACGAGAACTTTTTCGCTTGCTTTAATCCATGTTCGCGCAGCTTGGCACGAAAAACATCATCTCCCAATACTTGAGACATTTTGGCAGTAATATCTGGCACGCTGAGTGGATCAAACATGGCTTCATCCAAACCAACAACCTCTGGTAAGCTAGTCGTGTTAGCACCAATGACAGCTGCCCCACAAGCCATGGCCTCCAACGCTGGTAAGCCAAAGCCTTCGTGCCAGGAGGGGAAATACAAACAACTTCACAGAGGTTGTAAAGCTGGATAAGTTCACCGTCAGTCACATAGCCCGTAAAGCGAAGTTCATCCTCTTTTAGACCAAGAGCCCTGGCCTGATCTTTCAGTGCTTGTTTATCTCCCATCTTCCCCGCTAAAAGCAACTGATGTCTTAAACGTAAAGGTGCGCTCAAAGCAGCGTATGCTTGTATCAGACGCGGTAGATTCTTTCGCTCGTCTGAGCCCCCTGTATATAAAATGAATGGCCTGATTTAGTTCGAACTTATGTCGTAACTCAACGGCTATACCTTCTTCCACCAGAATGGGTTGAAAGTCCTGATCAGGGGCCTGCAGAAGCGTTAAAAATAATATCTTCAGGTACATTGAGATGTGAAATTCCTTCTTGCTTGGATGCTTCGGAATTGGCAAGAATAATCGATGCCTGCTTGATATCTTCGACTTTATCCAGGTACCACCTCTCAAAACGAGGAGTGCTCTTGAGGTAGCTCTCCGGATTTAGCAACGGTATAAGATCATGTAAGGTCACGCTTACCGGCGTAGTTTGGTCAAAATGACCAATACTAGTAACTGCATTGTCGCCAAACCCTTCAAACAAGCTACCAATATGAATTACACTAGGGTTGAGACTGGCGAGAAAAGCTTCGCGAATTAGCTCTCGCAGCCCCTCGCTCGCCAATCGTTACCACTGTCAATTCCCATGACTCGGACCCGGAACTTGCCAGACGTGAGGATATTCTCCATCGGCAACAACCCATCAAAAGCAGCGACGTATCGGTTCGATAGTGTCGGGGAATAACCCATTCAGAGCCAGGATCGACCTCGTGTTCACCACGATTACGCACGATAGCCTGCGCATGAGCCAGGGCATAGCGACCTATCCCGCGAAAGCGGCTGCCTTCCGTCTGCACACCCTGCATATCAAGAATAATTCGCATTAAATAGGTATCCTTATCCTTTTGCATGGCAGCCTTAAGGCCGGCGTATATTTCCTGCGCTCTTGGCGTCAGTTGATGCAATTTATTAGAATGATTTAGCGAATGCCTAGGCAAACTAGATAAATCATAACTCAGGGCCAGAAAGTCGGCGAAAAACTGTAGACATTAAGCCTGGTCTAAACCCAAAAGCTTTACTGCCACTTTGACAATCTCTGGCTCTCAAAGCGGGGCGAGCTGACTATCAACCCCGATAGCAAAGACGGATGACTAGGCCCTACTATTTTTATGATGAGCGATCAAACTTCCTCGTCCAAAAGCCATGCTCACGTATAAGCGCTCGCTGCTGATCACAGCCAGTGTAATAGCGGCGTAATGCGCCACGAACGATGATTATCGATATCAGCCATTACTTGTTGCGCAAGTTGAGCTTTCGTCTCAGCTTGTTCAAGTACGAGCCGACATTTGGCTCTGGTAACGACCAGCCAAGTTCTCAAGGCTCAAACCATATTCAGTTTTAAAGGGAGTGTCCAGTTGTGACATCACATCTTCAACCGCTCCTTTCTGTGCCACAACCGCATAATCAGGGCTAGCGCCACTGAGCACATCCTGCAAAGTTAAATCCGCTCGCATCTCCAGATCTTTAGACTCTTGCAGAGCGAATAATTTTGGTGCGGGCAAACCCATAAAATTCCGGTAGAAATGAGAAAAGCTCGGGAGGGATCGGTCGCTGGTGAGTTGGGTCAAGATAAAAATCTACGTGTTGCAACAACAATATTTTCCGGGTTAGGTGTTTCCATAATTAGAAGGCCGCCCGGTTTCAATACACGAAGTGCCTCTGAAACCAAGTAATTGCAACTTCTCAAAGGTAATATGCTCAACTACATGAAAAGCGGAAACAACCGTTTGACTTTCATCAGGTAAGCTTTTCAAGATAAGAAATCGCATCACCTGTTTCAACAGATAAGTCTAGTCCTTGCATGCCAATAGCATTCCATCATCTAAATCAATGCCATGTCATTGAGATCCAAGCTCTTTTGAGCTCTAACCATTCACCACGCCCACAACCTAAATCAAGCGCTGTAGCATCAGGATCTAAATCTTTAAGTGGCTCAACAAAAGATAAATACACACGCAGACGAGATTTTATCAACTCACGCGAACCTCGAAACTTATCCTCGAAGCGTCGATAGAAATCCATCACTCACTGTCGATCTTCCAATACTGGAGGTAGCCAGGCAACACTCAACAAATAATTCATTTTCAGCATTGATCACGTTGAACATTGCGCCAGTATCACACATTAATAATATATAAAGTTTCGCTCAAGAGCAAATAGACGCCATTGCTTAATACCCCAACGTAATGGCTGAGTAATTAGCCAAGAGCGACTATTTGCAATATCTTCTTAACATTTCATGAGCTTTGTTCAGCTTGTTCAAGTCGAGCTCGACATTTGGCTCTGGTAACGACTAGCCAAGTTTTCAAGACTCAAACCATATTCAGTTTTAAAGGGAGTGTCCAGTTGTGACATTACATTTTCAACCGCTCTTTCTGTGCCACAACAGCATAATCAGGACTAGCGCCACTGAGCACATCCTGCAAAGTTAAGTCCGCTCGCATCTCCAGATCTTTAGACTCTTGCAGGCGAATAATTTTGGTGCGCGCAAACCCATAAAATTCCGGTAGAAATGACAAAAGCTGGGGAGGGATCGGTCGCTGGTGAGTTGGGTCAAGATAAAAATCTCGTGTTGCAACAACAATATTTTCAGGGTTTGGTGTCTCCATAATTAGGAGGCCGCCCGGTTTCAATACACGAAGTGCCTCTGAAACCAAGTAATTGCAACTTCTCAAAGGTAATATGCTCAACCACATGAAAAGCCGAAACAACAGTTTGACTTTCATCAGGTAAGTTTTCAAGATAAGAAATCGCATCACCTGTTTCAACAGATAAGTCTAGTGCTCTGCATGCCGATAGCATTCCATCGTCTAAATCAATGCCATGTATTCGAGACTCCAAGCTCTTTCATGAGCTCTAGCCATTCACCACGCCCGCAACCCAAATCAAGCGCTGTGGCATCAGGATCTAAATTTTTAAGTGGCTCAACAAAAGATAAATACACACGCAGACGAGATTTTATCAACTCACGCGAACCTCGAAACTTATCCTCGAATGCTCGATAGAAATCATCACTCACTGTCGATCTTCCAATACTGGAGGTAGCCAGGCAACACCAACAAACGATTCTTTATCAGCATTGATCACATTAAACACTAGTGCAAGATCACGCCATTCATAATTTTTCTCAAGATGAGATTCAGAAGCATGGAGACCTATAGCTACTGAATAGGTTCCGACACCAAATTTGCATGAACAGAATGGTAATCTGTTTCGTACCTTTTCTTAGCATCATCATATCACGCTTCATATGATGAGTATTTGTGCCAAAAACTGATTGGCCTAACCTATCTTTAATTAAGTAACCCACCACAAAGTCTGGAAGATCAGAGTGAATTTTAACTGAGATTTTAAGCTTTAACAGGCTGGCCAACATTGACAACATCTAATGCCTCATCTTTTTCATTTAATAATGCCACATCTTCAATTGTTGCCTCACCGCTTCCAGAAACGGTTTGTACCTTTCCCCCACCCGTGATTTTTTGACGCACAGTTTCATTTTCACGCTCAGCAATCATGGCATTGTAATAATCCATTACCGCCTCAGGCTCACCTTCCATGGATAACTTACCCTCATTGATTAAAATTGCCCGATCACAAACAGATTGAATTGCTGATTTGTCATGTGACACTATCAGTAAAGTCGTTCCTTGTTTGCGTAACTCACGAATACGGTCAAAACTTTTATGCTGAAAATATGTATCTCCTACCGACAGAGCTTCATCCACGATCAGCACATCCGGTCGTCGCGCGGTTGCTAAGCTAAATGCTAGCCGCATCTGCATACCACTCGAATAGACGCGAACAGGTTGGTCAATGTAATCACCAACCTCAGCAAAGGCAGTGATTTCGGGCATTAAAGCCCTTATCTCTTCAACGGAATAGCCTAGTAACTGGCCTGCCATAAACACATTCTGTCGACCGGTAAAATCAGGGTGAAACCCCATGCCAAGCTCTAATAATGCTGCCACACGCCCTGTGACTTTCACACTCCCTGTGGTCGGCTCTGTGGTGCCTGTAATCATTTTTAAAAGGGTACTTTTTCCGGCACCATTAATACCGATAATTCCGACTGCCTCACCTGCATTAACGGTGAAGCTCACATCTTGCATCACCCATTTAAGCGTGTGGCGTATTTTACTGCTAGGAATCATCCATTCAGCTAAACGTGACCAGCGTGTTGGATACTGTTTGTATGCTTTCCCAGGCCTGTAACGCTAATAGTGCTCATCAGAGTTCGTCCACCATTTCACCGGCATGCTTACGAAATAAGCGAAAGCCAAGGCAACATAGCAATATAGCTATCACAACAACCGGCCATAGCGTATACCAGTTTGGCCATTGGTTACTGACCAGAATGCTTTGGTAAGCATCCACCAATCTCGCCATAGGATTAAGTGACATCAGTGGCCAGAAACGTTCAGGTAAAATTGTAATTGGGTAGATGATTGGAGTCAGCCAAAACCAGAATTGTAAAACCACGCCAAAAAATTGCCCTACATCCCTAAAGAAAACATTGAGCACACCAAGGCACATGCCTAACCCGATGGCAAAAGCAGTCTGAATAACCAAAACAGGCAGTAAAGCCAAAAATGTCCAACCTGGGAAATTATTCGTAAGCAGCAAAAAAAAAGTAAACAATCCAAATATTATGGCAAAATTTAAGCTGGCATTAGCCACTACAATAACGGGTAAGCATAGCCTTGGAAACCTTAGTTTCTTTAGTAGGTTAGCCTGATCTAAAAACATGTTTTGAGCACGACTGGTAATTTCCGCAAAGAAACCCCAGGTCAAAATACCTGCACAGAGAGTAAATACTATAAGAAAAAGTGCTCTCAATACCCGGAAGTTTCGCACGCATAACCTGAGAAAAAATCACCGTGTAGACTAAAATCATGGCCAATGGGTTTATTACCATCCAAACAGCACCCAGCAGGGAGTTGCGATATTTAGACTGAAACTCACGCTTTACGCTACCCAGAATAAAACTACGATAGTCCCACAATCCTTTTAACATGCCAAATGAATGCATGGATCAACCTTTAAAATTTGCAATCCGAAAAATTGTCTTAAACACATAGTTTTTGGCATGGGCCACACAATAGCATGAAGTCGTAAAAAGTTAGTATCATTAATCAATCACTACCTGAAAAAATAAGATGGGCAACTGCTAATCGATTACCCCAGACCATCAATGAAGCTCATTTTACTATAACACTATAAAACTAGAAAGATTAAAACCGCCAATAACAGACATTAATTATCGCCAAAATATAGATGCGTTTGCAATATAAATACAGTCACGTTTTATTCTCTCGGCTTAACCATCCACTTTAGTGTTTCTTTAAGTTCTATTACTGAAGATAAGTTTGGTAGCAGTTCAAAAAGTTTTTTGTTGTTGCCACATTGACGCGTATGTCAGCTTTCCTAACAAGATCTATATCTGTTTCCACAGTGATTTGATGATCTGTTATTTGCTGCAATACTCAATAATTTCTCTAATACTAATCAAATTACCCGAGCATAAATTAACTCTAGTTAAGCCCTTATTTTCTCTTGATAATAACTTGGTATATGCCTCAATGATCCAACGGACATCTGAAAAGTCACGCCAAACATCAATATTTCCCTAATTTCAATGTGGCGACTTCTGCTTGAAGTGCTCAACAATTTTAGGGACTATAAATTTAGATTGTTGGCCTGCACCTGTGTAGTTAAAAGGCCTAGTTATAGTGATATTCAGGTCACTTGAATAAGTCTGAGCTATTTGCTCCATTGACCATTTACTACAGCCATAATGATTTACTGGGTTAGGCTTACAATCCTCATTAACCTGTTCTTTATCCTGAAGTCCATAAATATTTGCACTGCTGGCTAAAATAATATTTTTTGGCGGTTTTGAGAGTTTTAAGCAGGCTGATAATATATTTTGTGGACCGAAAGTGTTAACAGCATAAATTGATTCATCGTCACCATCAGGAACAAAACTGATTGCAGCAAGATTGATAATATAATCAGGTTGGATTGCGTAGAATTCTGTCCTCAACTTGGTTAACATCTGTAATATCAACTTCTTGAGTATCAACATGATATTTATTTTTCCAAGCAAGGAAGAAGATGAGTACCTGTAAAGCTATCTGCACCTATCAACCAGACTCTTTCGTGAATTTGACATGTCTAAAAGGTATGTCCAGCCTTAACTTTTTCCAGATCACTTTTCACCATCATTGTACATAGTGCTCTCAAGATCTGTTTGAGGTTCCAGCCTAATACTTTTTCGGCCTTACTATAATCACCTATTAATAGATTCAACTTCAGCAGGACGATAAAATTTAGGATTAATCTTAACTAGTAACTGGCCAGTTTTTGTATGATGGCCTTGTTCATTTTCTTTAGACCCTGTCCATGTAATTGGCATATCAACAGCAGCAAAAGCAGTTCGACAAAGTGACGTACTGAATATGCTTTATTAGTTGCTAAGACAAATGTATCGGCCATCATCATGCTGAAGCATTCGATACATACCTTCAACATATTCTTTAGCAAAACCCCAATCACGTTTAGCATCGATATTGCCCAACTCTAAAGGCGTGGTTTCGCCTAAGGCAATTCGTAGCAACTCTATCAGTGATTTTTCGGGTGACAAATTCGCGACCACGTAATGGAGACTCGTGGTTAAATAAAATTCCACTACTAGCAAATATGCCATAAGATTCGCGATAATTACATTACTGACCAATGTGCAAACAATTTGGCAACTGCATAAGGACTACGAGGATAAAAAGGAGTGTCTTCAGTTTGAGGAACAGCTTGAACTTTACCATAAAGCTCAGATGTACTCGCTTGATAGAATTTAATACTTTTATCTACAATTCTAATTGCTTCTAAAAGGTTTAATACTCCAAGGCCTGTAATTTCTGCTGTTGTTAGCGGTTGCTCAAAAGATACCCCTACAAAGCTTTGAGCAGCCAAGTTATATATTTCATCTGGTTTAGTATCTTGTATCAATCGAATACTATTCCCAAGATCTGTCAAATCATATTCCACTAATTTTAGGTTTGGGTGTTCTCAACACCTAGCGACTCTATTCTCCAAAAATTGACTGAACTTGTTCGCCGGTATGTACCAATGACTTTATAGCCTTTTTCTAACAAAACTCCGTAAGGTAAGCACCATCTTGCCCTGTAACACCAGTAATAATTGCTGTCTTCACTTATTAGTTCCTAAATGTAATAACTTTAAATTGATTCTACGAATTTATACAGTATTATAACAATACTAGAACTATATTATTAGTAGGATTCATTAATACCTGAATCGCTTAATAATTTGTTGATATTAGAATGACAAAATAGTCCTGCCATATTTGCCTGCAAATCATACCAACAAAAGCCACTGCCATAAAAATGGTCAAAAGCTTCCTTTATCAGCCAATAAGTGAAATTAAGATAATTGAGTTTAACAAACCCATTGCTGGTAATAAAACCAAGCCTAAACCAAGGCATACTTTAAAGTGCTTTTGCTTATCTCGTTGTCTAACAATTGATGCAGCAGTTAATAAACCTATATTAGCTCTATACGTCATAACATCTGCTATAAATAGAAGCTGTTTGTTCTGCTGTATTCGCCATGAAAAACTTTTTACTCTTTCTTGCCCAAGTATACGCATTTTACTCTGTAAAGCATCATCTGTTGCAATATTTAACATGGCTTGGCTTATATCATCAATCGGAGTAGGGTCAACTAAAATTGCAGCATCAGCAGCCACTTCGGGTAATGAGGTGATATTTGATGTGATGACAGGAATATCTGATGCGAAAGCTTCTAGTAGTGGTAGACCAAACCCTTCATAAAGTGAGGGAAATACCATTGCCAAACTAGACTGTATTAAAGCATATTTGTCTGTAAATGATACATAGTCTAACCAAAATACTCGCTTACTATTTTTTAATTTATTTAATCGCTCAACTAAAGATTCACAGTTCCATCCATTCCGCCCAATAATTACTAAAGGATGCTTACGTTGGAGTTCATCGGGCAACTGAAGGAATGCATCTAATAATCGAGTTACATTCTTTCGTGGCTGTAATGTCCCAATACAAACAAAATATTCTGGAAGCTAAGATTGTATCGTGAGAGTACTTCATTCTTTTCTGTTCAGAAACTCGATTAAAACATTCCTCATCAACCCCAATGGAATAACTGAAATTTGCGATCGAGGGATAGAGAAATGTTCTTCTATTTCCTCAGCAGAATATTCAGAGATTGTAATAACATGATCTGCCCATTGACCCATTCTTTTAAAAAGTAATTTTTCAACCCCTATATTTCCCTGAGACCCATTCTGGGTGAGCTAAGAGGAATTGGATCCATAATTGTTGCAACTACAGGTGTATTGGTTAGTTTAGGTATTCGATGATCTGTTGCATGAAAAATTTCACATTCTTTTCGACTTTCCTTGAAGAATAAAATGACGAACCAGTTAATGTACTTATTATAGTTTGAGATGAAAACTTACCCAGAGAGATAACATTTGTATCTAATTGCTTTTTAATAAACTCAAAGTGTGTAACTTCAATTCCAGTAGGGGGTAGGTGCTCTAGTAAATGTTTAGTATAAAGTCCAATTCCATCTATATGTCCTGATGCCTTTCCTTTGACAGAACAGTTGTACCTAGTCCCACTTTCATATTACAGCTCTATTCTTACAGTATTGAATGATAAAGTTCTGCATAACGTTTACCCATTATTTCCCGAGTAAAATGATTTCAAACCGTTTTTTGGCAGATATAGACATTAATTTAACCATATCCTCATTCTCTGTCATCTCTTGCATTGCAGCTGCTAACTGTCTGAATTTTTGCTGATAGAACTAAGCCGTCTCATTATGAGCATTGATATAACTTGTTCCAGACTCTAGCTCTGTTGATATCATTGGTGTACTTTGTCTAGCAGCTTCTAAAAGCACCATACCATAAGCTTCAGATCGTTCTGAGGATGGTAAAATTAACGCTCTTGAAATATCTATCAATGCATATTTTTGTTGCTCAGTTACATAACCTAAGAAATGTACATTAGTTAGGTCATGTTTTCTTCACAAACTGATATAACTTCTCGCTTCTCGGTCCATCTCCCCAATAACAGCTTTAAACCTGTTTTTGAGCCGCTTCTAACAAATAATTTAAACCTTGTAATAGCGAAAAACCCCCAAAAACAAAAAAAAGTTCTGCCCATAAATTTTTTCATACTCTTTTTTTCTTTTGATAGGAAGCAGAGCAGTTACTTATCAATCCATTAGGAATAAATACTGAGGCTGCTTAAGATTACTTAGCACGGAACTACTTGCAATATAATTTTGTGACGTAGCTACTACTGAAGCAGCATTAGCTAAAAACTTATTCATTAGTGGCTGATAAAGTTTGTTTAATACATTTTGCCTGATAATATCTGACTGATAACTTACGATATATGGCTTAGAACTTGACTGACGCGTTAAGGCTAGAAGATCTGCAAAAGGCCACGGAAACTGATAATGAATCACATCGGCCCATTCAGATAAGTCTTTAAAGTCTTTCCATAAAGACCATGAGAAACTACACGAAGCAATTTCAAAAGACATTGGGTAGCAATAAATCATTGCATCTGGTTTCGAACTATTTCTTTCTTTTTACATTGTTTACTAATGCAAACTACTTTGTTATTAATTCCAAGCTTTGTCGTTGCCCGACAAAGTTGAACGAATAACTTCTTCTATCCCTCCTTGAGAATAAGGAAGAACATGTTTTATAAACATGTAAGACATTAATTTTCAAAAGTTACATTAACCACTTATTCATTTTGTGTAAGAAACCTTCATCTAATTTACCTGAAAGATGAAGCAAGCGTGCCTTAGTAGTAATGTAATCATGTAAAGCTTTCTGATGATGTCGCTTAGCTTCAGAAAATAATCTTCTGTTCATCTAATACTTCTGACACTGTTGCTATTCCTAATTCAAAGCTTCTTTTCATTGCTTGATATGATTTTCCTGCTGACTTCACTGCTTGATTAGCCGCTTCAATCCTACTAATCAATGCATTAACACCTAAAAACATATCTTTTAACTCTTTAATTACTTTTCTCTTTTCTTGTTCATATACGTAATTGAGCTATTTCTAAATGATGCATTGCCTCGTAGGTCTGTGCACTCGTTATTCCACCACTGTATATAGGTATCGTAAGATTTAATGTGGCAACTTCTGTTAATGTTGGCCTGAAGAGCACTTTCAAATCCAATATTAGTTTTTGTTTGATCAGCTGGAGCCTAATGTTGGATAATGGCCTGATGACTCTTATCAAGATTCCTTTGAGCAGCATCAATAGCCTTTTTAAGTGCCATTAACGAATAATTTTTTGTTACCGATAAGGCAGTCCATTCATGAATATCTTCAACTCGCTCAATAAAATCAACTGTCTTTTTCAATGGTGAAATATATTCGACAGGACTATTTGTAAGTTCACTCAGCCCTCCTCTAGCCACATCTCTTGCTTGAATCGCATCAATTTCTAATGACACTAGCATGTCTAAGCGAGCTTCTAATTCATAAAGATCTGTTACTTTAACCCGTTGCATTTTATAAAGCGCTCTAATGTGCTCTACTTTTTTTTCTGTTGCTGCTCTATTTTCACGGCTCAAAGCTAGGTATCTCAGTATCAGTAGATGGAAATAACGATCTATCATATCTAATCTAATAAGTGAGGCATTCATCTTTTCATCAAATTCATATTGTCCAGAAATGTCTTTTGACGTTTCCATGCATAATACTTTGGCATATCAATCAATGGCTGGCTGACAGAAAGAGCTATAACGTTCACCTGAAAAGCTCTCTTTAGACAAACCTTCTGGCAACTCGCTTGTTCTCAGTCCAATTACTATTAATTGAAACTCGAGGTAATAAGGCACCAAAAGCCTGTTGTTCTCGTCGCAGTACCAACTTCAACACCCAGTGACTCAATCGTAACTTGAGGATCTGATTGCAAAACTTGCTGATAAATATCTTCTATATCTTGTGCTGAAACTGCACTTGTCATCAATATGCTAATAGAAAAAAAGTAATGCTTAAGGCTATTTAGCATGCTATTAATCCTCTAAAAATGAGCGAGCAAATGCATCTGTGACTGGTTTAGAGAGGTATTGAATAATGTTCGTTCGCCAGTAGATATTAATACTTCTGCAGGCATCCCAGGTAACAGCTCCATTCCTACTAGCTCTTCAATACTTTCAGGAAGTAACTCTAATTGAGCCTCGTAATAAGGACTGACCAGATTGCTGATTAATTAATCTATCTGGTGATAAATTAATAACTCTTGCCGAATAATTTTGGTGTTGTAGTTTGATTAAAAGCACTAAGTCGAATTTCAGCATCTAAACCAACACTCACACGATCAATATCTCTAGTCGCAACTTGAGCACTAATAGTTAACGCTTGACCATCAGGAACAATATCTAAAATGTCACTCCTGGTGAGATAACCCCTCCCTTGGTGTGCACATAAGACCTATAACAGTTCCCTTGACAGGGGCCCTACTAAGGTCCGTTCAAGCTTATCTTCAACTACACTTAATTTCTCTTTGACGGCTTATCCTAGACTCAGTCAGCAGTTTGTCCCTGAACTTCGTGTATTGCGCTTTGATGCTCTCTTAAGCTTTGTTTATCGGCAAAACCTTCAGCCAACAATCCTTTTATCTCATCAATCTCCTCAGCGAGAGATCTCTCTAATGTTCCAGTGACCTTCTTTTTGAGACTCTAACCCTGCATACTTGCTATTTAATTGTTCGTTTCAGCCTTTATCTGAGTATCATCTAGTTCTATTAAGATATCTCCAGCATCAACTTTCATACCTTCTTGAACAAGTAATCGTTTTACATCCCACCTTCAAGATGTTGAACTGTTTTGTTGTTATATTTAACTGTAAAGCCCAGGGCTATAGCTGCACTATCAAGTGGTGCAAAATAAGACCAGTACCTAAGTAAGCCGAAAGTAAGAATAAAACAGCGTGCCCTATCCCTCGAAACGATGTATCAGTCGTATCTACTTCAACTTCTTGAAGTTCTTCTTGTATCTGAGACATATAATTTTCTTTAAACCTTAAAGGGCTGGTACAACAGTGGTAGGATTCGCCTACTGTTTTAGCGACTAGAGCTTGTTGTTTAGACGCTTAGGCCTATCAGCTCTTCGAGGGACCAAAGCTAATCATCTGACCCTTCTCATAGTCAAAATTTATCTAGCTTACTCTAAGATGCCAGCCGGTGTGTAATAACAATAACCGTCGTCTTTTTTCTTTTAAGAGCTTCAAGTGCATCTGTATGCACGCTTCCCCATGGTCATCCAAGTTTGAGTTTGGCTCATCAAGTAATACAGTTAGGTCACCATAGCACAGCTCTAGCAAGGCCTATACGCTGCCGCTGCCCCCCTGACAATACCCCACCTACAGCTCCAATAACGGTATCATAACCTTGAGGTAGTTTTAAATCATTTCATGTACATCTGCTCAATTTTGCTGCAGCAACAACCTTAGCTGAATCCACCACAGCTAAAACGGGATATATTCTCAGCTACTGTGCCTTCAAATAGTTCAATGTCTTGAGGTAAATAACCAATATGAGGACCTAACTCTCTCTCTATCCCATATGAATATATCGACTCCATCTAGACGAACTCTTCCCATTCAAAGCTCGGCCATATTCCGAGTAATGCCCGTGCTAATACCGATTTCCCTGCAGCACTTGGGCCTATGATACCTAGTGATCTCTCCAGCCTCTAAAGAAAAATTAATACCATTAAAATAGGTTTTCTCTTCCTGGAGCTGCAACCATTAACTTGTCGACAGTAATTTGCCCCTCAGGTGCGGGTAAAGACATCTTTTCTTTTTCTTTAGGTATTCTAATAACAATTTGTTTAAACGTGAATACATCCCTCTCGCACTAACAAAGCTTTCCATGATCCAATCATCAAATCAATTGGTGCTAAAGCTCGCCCTAATAAAATAGAACCTGCAATCATAAGCCCTGGCGTAATTTCTTGCATAATTACTAAGTAAGCACCTACACCAAGAACTAGGGATTGAGACATTATCCTAACTGTTTTAGAAATGGCTGAAAGCATACCATAGTATGAACTCGCTCTAGCTTGCAGATGGAGCACTTTGTTTGCACCTTTTTGCCAGCCAGCTCTAATCGCTTCCAACATACCCATCGATGCAACCACTTCAGCATTTCTAAGGTTTCTATTAACTAACCCTCTTCCCGAAGCACTAAGCTTATTTGCATTGGCTATGTCTTTATTTGTTAACTTTTCAGTAGCAAATGCAATGGTGACTAAAATAATAGCCGTCCCAACCGCCATCCAACCGAACCACTCATGAAACATGAACATCACAGCAATATAAATAGGCATCCATGGAGCATCAAAAAAAGCAAATAAGCCATTGGTTGTCAAAAAAGTACGTAAACCTGTCAAATCATCCAGCGGTTGAGAACCTGCTTTTCCACCCGTAAGCAGAGATCGCTTAAATGTTAAGGCAAATAATCGTTCATTAAGTAATAATTCCAACCTAGCGCCGACACGAATTAAAATCTGCCCGCGAACCCACTCTAGTAAACCCATCGTTGTGAGAAGTAGAACCATTATTAACGTCAACATAAGTAAAGTTGATTGGCTACCACTCGTAATAACTCGGTCATACAACTGCAACATATATAATGCAGGAATAAGCATCAAGAAAGTTAATGAACAAGCTAAAAAAACCAGCCGTTGCAAACGATTTACGACATAAGCCTAAAGCTTTCTGCAGATCTGATTTAATTTCATTTTCCACGATAATTTACCTTCCACCTGTTACATGAACAAAACGTGTAATTATACACGCCTGTATATTGCTGAATCAATACATATGGGGGCTAATCATTACTATGCAAGTTTAACTTGAATCAATTCTTTTAATAAACTTTTACCGTGGATGCCGAGCTGTTTTAAAAATAAGCCCTGCAATTTATCTATCTACGGTTCAAGTATTGAAGATATTTCCAATACTTTTTTACGCAACAGCTCGGGGTTTGCCTTGGTCTCAATATTTAGGCGTAATAAAGGCTCCGTATTAGAAATTCTTATATTTGTTCGCCACGAGCCAAAATCTCAGACTGACACCATCTGTGTAGATCAACAACAGGATTTAATTCAGAAAAGTATTCTTTTATCTTCATTAAAGTAGCTTCGCCATTCTTTACCGTGGTATTAATTTCACCACTACAAGGATAAGCATCTAATTCTATCCCTTACCAACTCAGATAGTTTTGTCTCCTTGACGACTTAATAGCTCTGTAATTAAAAGCCAAGGGATCATGCCGCTATCACAATAAGCAAAGTCACGAAAGTAATGATGCGCACTCATTTCACCACCGTAAATGGCATTTTCACTTCGCATTCGTTCTTTTATAAAAGCATGACCCGTTTTACTTTGAATAGGTACGCCCCCAGCTTTTTCTATTATTTCGATAGTATTCCATGTTAGTCGGGGGTCATGAATTATTTTCTCACCCGGATTTTTTTGCAAGGAAATGACCTTAGCAAGCAAACCGACTATATAATAGCCTTCGATAAACTCGCCATTTTCATCAAACAAAAAACACCGATCAAAATCGCCATCCCATGCTATTCCAATATCCGCCTTATGTTCACGCACAGCTTGTGCCGTTGCTTTACGATTCTCAGGTAGTAACGGGTTAGGAATACCATTAGGGAAAGTCCCGTCAGGAGTATGATGTATCTTTATAAACTCGACTGGCACCTTCGCTTGTTGAAACTTGTCTTCAATTGCATCAATGATATGTCCCGCTGCACCGTTACCAGCATTCACAACCAGCTTTAGTGGTTTAATATTTGCTAGGTCTACATAACTAAGTATGTGACTGATGTAGTTATTTTGTGTTGAGAACTTCTCAAGCTTTCCTATTTTTGTTGGTGCAGAAAAGTTATTTTCTTCCGCGAGACGTTTAATTTCATTTAAACCTGTATCACCGCTAATAGGCCTTGCGCCTCGACCCACTAACTTCATGCCATTAAAATTAATTGGGTTATGACTCGCTGTCACTTCAATACCACCATCAACATCGAGGTGGAAACTGGCAAAGTAAATTTCTTCTGTGCCAGTCATGCCAAGATCTAGCACGTCTGTACCAGAATCTAACAAACCTCTAGCTAATGCTTGTTTGAGTGGTTCTGAAGAAAGTCGTATATCACCACCAATTACAACTCGCTTAGCACTAAGAAAATGAGCATATGCGCGACCAATTCGGTAGGCAATATCCTCATTAAGTTCTGTACCTAATCGTCCTCGGATATCATAGGCTTTAAAACACGACAAAGACACTATTATTGACGCCCGTACTTATCGTCAAAACGAATAATATCATCCTCACCTAAATAATCACCAGTTTGAACTTCAATCATAATTAGCATAACCACGCCAGGGTTTGATAGCCTGTGCTTATGCCCAGCTAGAATATAAGTCGATTCATTCTGATTCAACAAATAGGACTCTCCGTTATTAATAACTTCTGCAACGCCACTGACAACGATCCAATGTTCGTTTCGATGATGATGCAACTGCAATGAAATACTTCCACCAGGCTTAACTTCAATTCGCTTGATCTTATGATGTGTCGAATCCTCAAGTACGGTATATATACCCCATGGCCGGTGTACTTCTAGGTGGGATTTATGATTTTTATTACCATTAGATTTAAGTTTACTTACAATGTTTTTTACATCTTGGCTACGATCTTTATTGGCAATAAGTAGAGCATCTGGCGTATCTACAATAATTAAATTATCTACACCTAGCATACCAATTGTACGATTAGACTTATGAATGTAGCTATTGGTAACATCTACCAATAGTGAACCATCCTCAAACCTATTGCCATTTTCATCTGCTTCCTTAAGTTCACTAACCGCACTCCAAGAGCCAATATCACTCCAACCAATATCACAAGAAACCATAGCAACATTATTAGACTTTTCCATTACCGCATAGTCAATTGAAATATCGGGCATTTTACTAAAGCCATCAACATTTAAGCATATTGAATTTTCATAATTATTCGCTTTATCACAGAACTCCAAACTTGATTCTGCAATTCTTAAGATCTCAGGTGCATGTTGCTCGAACTCAGCTAAAACTGTACCGGCTTTAAAGCAAAACATGCCTGAATTCCAGAAATAATTCCCAGTACTGCAATACTCTTTTGCTTTTTCAACACTTGGTTTCTCTACAAACTGCTTTACTAGATTGCAGTTTTTATCAGCACTAAGAATAGTATTATTTGTATCGGATTCAATATATCCATAACCTGTTTCCGGATATTTAGGCTCTATTCCGAATGTCACTAAATAACCCTGATCAGCTAATAGAATTGCTTTGGAAGTGGCATTTTGAAAGGAGAGTTGATCCTGAATCAAATGATCTGCTGACAAAACCAGCATAACAGCATCATTACCATATTTTTTTGATATCTGAAGAGCAGCCACCGCGATCGCGGGTGCAGTGTTGCGCCCCTCTGATTCCAATATGAAGGAAGTTGGTACTTTACTGATATTTATAGGTAAATAATCATCTTGAGTTTTAAAAAAAAGATTATAGTTTGTTACCGTCACAACTTCTTCAACATTAGGAAGATTCGCCGATCTAGAAAAAGTTTTTTGTAGAAGACTTTCGCCATCAGCCATTTTCATGAACGGTTTAGGGTGCATCTCTCGAGATACAGGCCAAAGCCGACTTCCAGATACCCCCAGACAAAATAACGGGAATTAATTTCATATAAAATTATCTATAACTCTATTGTTCAAAATTAGATTTCAGTGTGGATGAGGCCATTACTTACTTATCGTATTTAGTTGATAGTCTTTCATCAGTAAATCCTATTCCACAGTAACAGACTTTGCCAAGTTCCTAGGCTGATCCACATCGGTCCCTTTAATCAAGGCCACATGATAGCTGAGTAATTGCAGTAGTATATTATATGTTATCGGTGCTGTTATTCGTCCAACATTAATAGTTGCCTTGATGACTTTGAACCCGGGCTCAGAACTGATATCTGATTGCTCATCTTCAAACACTATCATTTGACCACCGCGAGCTTTCACTTCATGTAAGTTTGATTTTAATTTTTCTAACAAGTCATCCAACGGGGCAATAGCAACCACAGGCATATTATCATCTATCAATGCTAATGGCCCATGCTTTAATTCCCCTGCAGGGTAAGCTTCAGCATGAATATAACTAATTTCTTTTAATTTCAGTGCTCCTTCCATCGCAATGGGGTACATCGTTCCACGCCCCAAGAAAAGTGCATGCTGTTTATCTGCAAATAGCTCAGCTAAGCTTTCTATTTCATGTTCCTGAGCAAGTGCATTAGCAATCAAGTTCGGTAATTTTTGTAAACCACTAACGATCAAAGCCTCTCGTTCAGAATTAAGCGTTTTCTTAACTTTACCTATACTGGTGATGAGTAGAGCTAAAGCAACTAATTGCGTTGTAAATGCTTTCGTTGATGCCACACCAATTTCTGGGCCTGCATAAGTCAGATAGCATAGATCTGATGCTCTAGTTAAACTACTTTCTGCCACGTTGCAGATCGTCAAGGTTGGGGTATTTGTGCAACCATATCGAGCTGATGATTTACCTCTGATAGTTGCTACTTTGACTTGGATCGTAGAGTTTTCCAGTTCTTCGAAATGATTTTATTTGTTGTAAGGCTGCTAAGCTATCAGCGGTTTCACCAGATTGGCTGATAGTCACAAAAAGAGTGTTGTTTTGAATAACAGGATTACGGTATCTAAATTCACTTGCTACTTCGACTTGACACGGTAAACCAATAATATCTTCTGCCCAGTATTTTGCAACTAAGCCAGCATGATAACTAGTGCCACAGGCAATAATATAAACTTGCTCAATATTACTGAAGATATTTTCAGCCTGTGGTCCAAAGCTAGATACCAATACTTTATCTTGGGTGATTCGCCCCTCTAAAGTATCGATAACAGCTTGGGGTTGCTCAAAGATCTCTTTATGCATGTAATGACGATGCCCACCCAACTCCACTGAATTGACATTAAGGCTAGATTCTCTAATTGGTCTTTCAACTTTCATGCCATTGATATCATAAATTTCGACTGATTCACGGGTCAGTTTGGCAATATCACCTTCTTCAAGAAAGATAAAGTTTTGGGTAACTGGAAGTAATGCTGATACATCTGAAGCGATGAAATGCTCACCTATACCTACACCAATGACTAGTGGACTGCCTTTCCTAGCGGCAATTAGTGTACCTGGATCATTAATCGCGATGACACCCAAGGCATACGCTCCCTCAAACTCTGTTATTGCTTGTCTGACGGCCTTGAAATAAATCATCGGTAGCTTCTAATTGTTCGTGAATTGCATGAGCAACCACCTCGGTGTCCGTTTCTGATGTAAACCTATAGCCGCCTGCGAGCTTGAGCTTTTTTTAATCCTTGGTAGTTTTCAATAATACCGTTATGAACTACAGCAACTTTATTGTTGCACACATGCGGATGGGAGTTATTTTCAGAAGGGATCCCATGTGTTGCCCAGCGTGTGTGAGCAATACCGATATTTCCTGATAAAACTGTCTTTGCTTGCTCAATTTTAGTTTCGAGCTGTTTGATCTTACCCATCGCACGGATACGTTGGATAGTATGGCTTCGTATCCAGCAACGCAATACCAGAAGAATCATAACCTCGATATTCCAAACGTCTAAGGCCTTCCAATAGAATAGGCATTACACTTCTTTCAGCAATACCTCCAACAATTCCGCACATATTTTAGACTTAGCCTGTAATATCAATAATATTGAATTATACACGAGGGCGGGCATAAAGTGTATGTCCAAAGGGAAGTGCAATAGTGGAGTCTGAGTAAATAATTACTCTCTTAATATTAAAGCTGCTCGACCTCTTCTTTCCAACAGGTTTTATAAAAGAATCAGTTCAAATTCTCACGGTCATCTCACTCTGCAACAGATTATATCGTAACGAACTGATCAATCTTTTATCCAGTCTTGATTATCACACTGTGGCTTAAACCCATCGACATAATCCAACAATATAGCTCTGACTTCTTCGGTATTATTCTTATCATTAACATTTTGTAATCGCGGTAAAATATTACTTAGCTCTGACCATAAGATAACCTTTTCTTCCGCCCTCATAATTTTACTATGACTTGTATCAGTAACATTGTCACCAATCAACAATTCTTCATACAATTTTTCACCTACACGCAGACCCGTATAAATGATCTCAATATCACCTTCAGGGTACTCTTTATTTTTTTCAATGATACCACTTAAGTGGATCATTCGTTTAGCTAGATCAACAATGCGTAGAGGTTCCCCCATATCTAATACAAATACGTCACCACCTTTCCCATAGCCCCTGCCTGAATAACAAGTTCTGCCGCTTCAGCTATACTCATAAAATAACGAATAATACGGGAATCCGTTACTGTGATCGGACCACCATTAGCAATTTGTTCCCGAAATAAAGGCACAACAGAGCCAGAGGAACCCAATACATTGCCAAAACGGACCATTATTAACCGTGTATCGCTTTGTTCTCCAGCGAGCCCTTGCAAAATAAGTTCAGCAAAGCGTTTTGTTGCGCCCATCATATTAGTTGGCCTTACTGCCTTATCCGTCGAAATTAAAACAAAAGTTTCAACCTTGCTCGCAATTGCCGCTTTTACGCATGATAATGTACCAAACACATTATTTTTTATGCCTTCACTTGTATTTTTTTCAACCATTGGAACATGCTTATAGGCTGCCGCATGATAGATTGTATTGATTTTAAAACGTAAACATACTGATTCAATTCTGTTTTGGTCTTGTACATTACCTAGTAAAGCAAAAATAGGCACACCAGTATCGAGTGATTCCAACTCCCTTTCAATCGCATACAAGCTAAATTCATTAAGTTCATAGAGCACCAATGATAATGGTTTTAGCCTTATAATAGTCCGACACAATTCACTACCTATTGAGCCACCAGCGCCTGTGACCATTACAACCTTATTAGTAATGTTAGCTTGCAATAAATCTTTTATGGGTGCGACTGCCTCGCGACCTAACAAATCTGCAATATCAACTTCTCGAATATCAGAAACATTGACTTTGCCATCGGCTAAATCAATTAAACTTGGTAGCGTTCTTACATGAAGTGAGTATGGTTCGAGCAATCTAATAAGCTCATTACGCCGACCTCGAGCTACTGAAGGTAGTGCCAGAAAAAGGTCTGTAACACCATGTAGCTCAATCAAGTGGCTCAACTTTGTAAATGGGAACACTGTGAGGCCATTAATCTGGTGGTTGTGAAACTCAACAGCATCATCTATGAAAGCTACGGGACGATATTGATACGATTGTTTTAATGCTGAAGCTAATTGCATCCCTGAAGCACCCGCACCATAAATAATCACTGGCGGAACTAACTTTTTATTCCTAGCTAAGTGGTAAGAACCATTTTGCATACTGTTGATCCACCAACGTGCTATCAGTCTTGTTCCACCTACAATGATTAATAATAGGATGACTTGTATAGCGTATACAGTTCGCGGGATACCTTGTACATTGGACATCAATATAAGTACCGCAAACAATATTTCATAGAGCATCGTCGCTTTAACAACTGTCCAAATTGCCTGCATACCCAGATAGCGGATAATCGCTCGATACAAACCAAATTTGATAAAGACAGGAATAGCTATGGCTGGAGCAGCTAAAAATACCCACCATACTGATTGGGCTGGAATGTAAAATTCACTGTAGCGTAATGAAAGTGCAAGCCACAGTGAAAATATAACCACGAAAAAATCAAAAGATACAGTTATGGTTCTTTTTATGCTTCTTGGACTTGCCAATACGCTATCAATCGCTTTCCTTAACATAATGATATGGTTGTACCCTTTTTATCGTTTCATTTAACTATACCGTTTTCTCACCGTGAGTGAGAACTATCAGTATTTATCTTAAACTATAGAAAAATTATTCC
Organism: uncultured Gammaproteobacteria bacterium; assembly: GCA_905181885.1. Lineage (GTDB taxonomy): Bacteria > Pseudomonadota > Gammaproteobacteria > Nitrosococcales > Methylophagaceae. Next base: position 891,897 of record CAJIZI010000001.1, on the reverse strand, counting down.
TTAGCATACTCGACAATCAGATCGCTTTCATGTAAGTCTCAAGATTATAAATTCATAAATATTAATAATAACCTTAAGGAAATTTTTAGGTCTATTCGTATGTCATTTGCGAATAAAAAAATCTTTAGCTAGAATTAAATTATAACGATTAGCCTGTTTCTATTCCACTTAATTTGTGACTAAGGTGTGACAGGATTTATTTAATTCGACCCAGTAATGCTGGGGCGGGGGGGCTGATTTCATATATCGATAGTTGTAATACCAGCCCGGATACCTGAGAGATGAATTTTAAAAAAAAGTGTCTATTCTCATCAGGCCTTACTAGCTTCATTGCACTGCCATGTCCTCTTCACATACTGATAGATCACCGTAAGTAGTGTTTTTATAATAAGGCTTTCACCCAGTAATCTTCTTAAAAGAATCGGCTTGCTCATAGATTTCTTTATAGACTTCATCACGGCCGACTGGTGGGTAATCATACTCAACAATGAGTAATATCAAATCCACCTTAAACTCAGCTTTGACATCATACTGAAACCGCCAATAGCGATGGCGGCTATCCTGAAGGCGCACTCAATTCTTCAGAACAAGCTGTCAGCGCCCTAATCAGCTAAAGCTAGCTGATAGTGCCGTTCTTAACCCCATAAGGCTTCATTATACCAAGCAACAAAGGTAGCACAGTTAAGTTTGCTAACAGTGCCGCCAACATGGCAAAGGCGGTCAGCAGGCCAAAATAAACGGTTGGCATGAAGTCTGACAAGGCCAATACTGAGAAGCCAATGATCACTGTAATGGTGGTGTAATAGATCGCTCGCCCAATACTGCCGTGGGTGCGATGCATGGCGGCACCATAATCCCAATCTTTGACGATCTCATCTTTAAAGCGGGCCATGTAGTGAATGGCATTATCGACAGCTATACCCACACTAACTGAGGTAATGGTAATGGTCATAATATCTAATGGAATACCCAGCCCCCCCATCAAACCTAGTACTGCACCGCCAGCGATCATATTTGGAATGATGGCAATAGTAGCCAATTTAATTGAGCGGAATAGGACAATGAACATCAAGAAGATTACAAAGAACACCACACCCAGGGTCAAAATTTGTGATTTATATAAACTCTGCAGCATATTATTGAAGAGCACCAACATACCTGTCAGATGAACTTGCTCGTCAGCAAGGCCCAATTCTTCTGTTAAGCCTTTTTTGATCTTTTTCAATAAAGCATCACGTTGCAGGGCGACATCAGACTCAAACACCCGCACTGAGAAACGCAGCTGGTCGCCATCTTTAGAAATATAAGGATATATCATGCCTTCCTTAATATCTTCAGGCGCCCGCTTATAAAGCAATGATAGGAAGAAATCATTTATCTCTTCACCATCATTAAGTTGTTTCAAAGTTTCCATAGAGGTGGAAAGCGACAGCACTTTCCCTGTCTCATCAAGACTGTCTAAATAGTTATGTACAGCATCAATAGTTTCAAACTGATAGCTATTAAACCAATAGCTTGTGGCTGTGAAACCTTCCTCACCATCTAAATCGAGTTCGAGGTCAAAGTCGTCATCGTCCTCATATTCTTCATAGTCCTCTTCAACGGCCACTTCCACAGGCGCATCAATAATAATGTCGAGTGGGGTTGTTCCGCCGAGTTTCTGATCAATGAGATACATGCCCTGGAAAATCTCTGTCGACTCTTTAAAGTAATCAATAAAGCGATTTTCAACCGTCAGTTTGCTAATACCCAGAGCACTTGCTGCCACCGCTAAAAAGGCCACACCCAGAAGCGCAGTACCAAATCGTTCGTTTAACTTGGCTAAAAAGCGAGTAATAACACTCGTTATATCGCCTTTTTGCCTCACTGCACTCGGTTTCATTAGCACTAAAATTGCAGGGAATAAGGTAAAGGTCAGGATAAACGCCACTGCCAGACCCATCACCATGATCCAGCCAAAATCAATAACAGGGCGAATCTCACTGACCACCAGCGAGCCAAAGGCCACCATGGTCGTGATTACAGTATAAAAGCAGGGAAGCGCCTTGCTTCGCACTGTCTCTAACAGCAAGGCATGCTGATCATCCTCAGGCCGCTCTAACCGCAGTTCGCGGTAACGTACGATTAAATGAATGCTCAAAGACAGGGCAAAAATCAATAGCAATGCGATAAAGTTTGATGACACTACTGTAATTCGCCATTCAACCAGGCCGAGGAAACCAACAGTAATGACACTGGCTACAGTGGCTGTCAGTAAGGGTAAAATGATCCAGCGCAATTGACCAAAAATTACTGCCAAAATAGTCACTAAAATGCCAATAACTGCCACACTAAAGACCTGTAAATCATGGCGCACAAAGTCCATCATATCGGCCACAATCATTGGCACGCCGCCCAAGTGCACCTCGGCCTTATCACGATGTCGGTCAAGAATCGTTCGAACATCTATGATGTCTTGTGCTTGTTGCACCATAAGGGCTTCGGTATGCAGCTTAAACTCAGAGGTTAACTGTTGTAGCTCCGCGACTTCAGCTGCGCTCAGCTTATTCGTTAGCTGTTTTTCACGTAAGGCATCACGATCATCACGTAGCTGAATAAACACTGGATCACGCTTAAAGTTAACTTGCAGTGCTGTGGTGTCACCTTCTTCTCCCACTAGCCTGTTCTGATACAGGGAGCTGGTACTCAGCTCATGCTTAGCTAAGGCTTGATCAGTGCTGGGATCGCGTAATGTGCGTATCTGCTGTTGTATCTCCGAAAAAGTCGTTGGCGGGCTGGAGATGAGAGGGACATTTAAAATACTGGTAACGGAGTCGACACGCTCTATCTCAGCCAAGCTATCGCTTAACTTTTGCAGATCATTTACCGACTCTTCTGAAAATAAATCCGCCTTAGGCGTATAGGTGACAATTAAGTAATCATCAGAGCCATAACGAGCATTGATTGATTGATAATAGAGTAAATCTTGATCATTCTCTAGCACTAAAGAGTCAGCTGAAACGTCGAGTTTAAAGTCCTGTATATACCAGGCAAAAAAGCTGGTCACTAATACCACTAGTAATAGTGTCAATATAGGTCTGGCCAGAACTTGTCTATCGTAAAATGGCAGTAACAACTTCTTCATAACTTACTTACTTTCCTTAATCCTAATCTAGGCACCAAATCATTGTGATGGAGCAATGATGATATCTTTCAATCCCATTAGTCTAACATGGCTGATAATCCGTCATTTTAACTTTAATGACTTTGCTGTTCACAAACGAAAAAAAAGCAATAAGCAAAACTGATTACGCAAAGTGCAAGCTGTTTGGGAGCTATCTCTACTAATAACTGCTCCCATATTGGGAGCATAATAGATACACACCTACTCAACTACATATCTGTTATGAGGTGTTTTTTATATTAGTCCTTGCAGATAGTAGTTTAGAGTATCTGAGGAAATAAACCTTTTCTTCTCTATAGTATAAAACACTTTATCAAAAAGTAAGTTCTAATCTAATAATCCTCCAATCACAAAAAGTTCTTGAGCCTGAAGCTTTTCGTTTATTAACTTCACGAAAGTCAATGCCTTTTCGTTACCCCCGTGATCAACCCACTTTGATTTTGTTGATAATGAACGAACCATTTACCAACTTCATTGCTGTGAAAGTACACTCCCTCTTCGCTGAGGCTACCCGGTTTCTTATCATAATATTCGCTAATACCCATGTAAGCTAGTATTAACCACAGGCCGAATTTTGATCAAGTTGCCCTCCTGATCGAAGTGTTTTCTCATACCATTCTCAATATTGTTCTCATAGTTGGCCTGAGGATTCATAGTCCCATCATCAAAAAACTCATTACACTGAACTTGCTTTGTGCCCTCAGAATATGATGTGGATTTAGCCCATTTCTGAGCATGCGTTTTCTTTGTGAAAGTTTTAGAAGTTGAAGTGCCATCCATACGGACAAGCACTTGGTATTTAGAATTACGTAAACGAATTGTCGCCATAACTGTGACTCCTGTGTGACAGGTTAATCTGAGTTATGTGGGAAATGGTGCGCCCGACAGGACTCGAACCTGTTACCCTCGGCTTAGAAGGCCGATGCTCTATCCAGATGAGCTACGGGCGCAATAAGGATCCTAATTAAGGGAGCGTGAACTATTTGAAGTGGTCGGGGCAGAGAGATTCGAACTCCCGACCCTCTGGTCCCAAACCAGATGCGCTACCAGACTGCGCTATGCCCCGACATATCGAAGAACAGACATCCCCGAAGAAAGGCGAGATAATACGCTGATGGGGCACAACAGTCAATCCATTAATTGATATTTTTTGCTGTTGTTAACTCAACATGAGACCATAGCTTCTTTTGATTGACCGGACCTCTTTATGACAGCCCAAATACTTGATGGAAAGGCCATTGCTGAATCATTAAAGCAAGATTTAAAACGAGCCACTGACATACGGTTGAAATCAGGCAAGCGTCCTCCAGGCCTTGCGGTTGTATTGTTAGGTGCTGATCCCGCTTCCGAAGTTTATGTCAGCAGTAAACGTCGTGGTTGTGAAGAAATTGGCTTTAAATCAACTTCCTACGACCTACCCGTGACTACAACTGAAGCTGAGTTATTAGAACTTATTAATACGCTTAATCATAACTCTGAAATTGATGGGATTTTAGTACAACTCCCATTGCCAGTTCATATTAACGCAGACAATATCATTGAACATATTGCACCTCATAAAGATGTAGATGGTTTTCATCCATATAATATAGGCCGCCTAGCACAGCGAAACCCACAGCTTCGACCATGTACACCCAAAGGCATGATCACTATGCTAAATGAAACAGGTATTGATTTGAGAGGCCAAGAAGCTGTTGTTATTGGTGCTTCAAATATTGTCGGACGCCCAATGAGTCTAGAGCTTTTGTTAGCTGGATGTACGACCACTGTTTGCCACCGCATGACAAGAGATCTCGAGCTTCATGTCCGAAGAGCCGATATATTAATAGTGGCTGTTGGTAAACCAAACTTTATACCTGGTGAGTGGGTTAAACCTGGTGCAATTGTTCTTGACGTAGGTATTAACAGGCTTAAAGATGGATCTTTAGTTGGTGATGTTGAGTTTCATGCTGCTAGAGAAAAAGCCGCTTGGATCAGCCCTGTTCCGGGTGGAGTTGGTCCGATGACGGTAGCTACCTTATTAGAAAATACACTTTATGCTGCCGAGAAGTTAGCACAGAATTAAACCAGTATTAAGAAATATACATTAATATTTCTATGTTCGCCGCCAAATTGTTTTACCCGCCGCGTCCTCCAGAATAATCCCTCTTGCCTTCAGTTCATCCCTAACTTGATCGGCTTTACCCCAATCTTTATCGTCTCTTGCTTTATTTCGTGCACTAATTAAAGCTTTAATAAGCTCGACATCATCACCCTTATCGCTATCAAAAAAAGCTTCAGTATCTTGCTGAAACAGCCCTAAAACCTCACCAAAAGAGTGTAGGAGTCCAGCTAAATAACCTTGTTGTCCTGATGAACCTTGTTCCAGTAATTTATTCAAGTCTTGCCGCACATCAGCCATAACAGATAAGGCTAGTGCCGTATTAAAGTCATCATCCATTGCTGCTTTGAAACGTGCCCCATATTCTTCATTATTTTGCCAGATAACACTTTCATCTGCTTCAATACCACGTAAAGCGCTGTAAAATTTAGTAAGTGAATTTTTAGCTTGCTCTAATTGTTCATCCGAATAATTTAGTGGACTCCGATACTGGCTCGTTAAGATAAAATAACGTACAACTTCTGCCTGATATTGCTTTAATACTTCTCGCACCGTGAAGAAGTTGCCCAATGATTTAGACATTTTTTCATCATCAATACGAACAAATCCATTATGCATCCAATAATTGACCGATTGACATCCATGAGCACCTTCTGACTGTGCTATTTCATTTTCATGATGAGGAAACTGCAGATCCAGACCCCCGCCATGGATATCAAAATGCTCACCCAGACAATGGGCTGACATCGCTGAACACTCAATATGCCAGCCTGGTCGTCCTTTACCCCATGGTGACTCCCACGCAGGCTCACCTGGCTTAGCTGCTTTCCACAATACAAAATCCATCGGGTCATTCTTAGCTTCATTCACCTCAACCCGTTCGCCCGCCCTAAGTTCATTTATATTACGACCCGATAATTTGCCATAATTTGGAAATTCACTAACATCATAATACACATCGCCATTCCCAGCAGTATAGGCTAAGCCTTTGCTAATGAGCGTTTCTATCATTACTAACATTTCTGATATCGATTCCGTTGCTTTTGGTTCTGCATCGGGACGTTCAGCACCCAAAGCATCCGCATCTTTATGCATCTCAGAAATAAACCGTTCTGTTAGCTCCTGAATCGTTTCATTTTTTTCATTAGCTCGGGCGATGATCTTATCGTCAATATCTGTGATGTTACGAATATAATTAACCTCATAACCACTCGCTTTAAGGTAACGGGTCACTACATCAAACACCACCATAACTCTGGCATGCCCAACATGGCAAAAGTCATAGACAGTCATCCCGCATACATAAAGTTTAACTTTACCAGGCACAATTGAGGTGAATAGTTCTTTTTGTTTAGTTAAACTGTTATGAATATGTAGCATGGGGACTATTTTACGTGATGTCGGACATGAAAAGTAGTATAAAATATTCCACTTCTTCAGCTTATTTGCACTATGCTATTACTTACTCCATAAATCATCGGATAAACTTCGATATGAAATTATTTTTTAAGTCTTTGGCAGCCTTGTTGTTCGCCATTTCATCATTTATTGCCCATGCCGAAGGAGGCAATGCTTTGCAAAAAGTTAAATTAACTACATCTCATGGTGATATTGTCATCGAGCTTAATGCTGACAAAGCACCTAATACAGTCGCAAACTTTATTTCCTATGTAGAAAGTGGACTTTTATACAGATACTCTTTTTCATCGCGTTATTAAGGATTTTATGATTCAAGGTGGTGGTTTTGATAAAGAATTCACTCAAAAGAAAGTTAATGAACCCATTCAAAATGAGGCTAATAACGGCTTAACTAATGTGAAAGGTTCGGTCGCTATGGCAAGAACAGGTGACCCACACTCAGCTACTGCTCAATTTTTTATAAATACTGTAGATAATGACTTCCTTAATTTTCGTGGTGAAAATGATGCTGCATGGGGTTATGCTGTCTTTGGACAGGTTATTGAAGGACATGATGTGGTTGAAGTCATCCGGGCTCTCAGTACCAGTAACCGTGGCCATCACCAGAATGTTCCAGCCAACAATGTGGTAATTCTCAGCGCTAGTGTCCTCAAATAAAATTTCTAATGACTTTATTAAAAAACAACCGATTACTTGTTGTCGGTTTATTATACTCATTTCTAAGCTAAGCCTATGTCAACGCTGTTTATTTCAGACCTGCACTTAAGTCCTTCAAATCCGGAGCTCATTCAGACCACTGTCGACTTTTTGGCACAGCAAGCCTCAAAGATAGATCAACTCTATATATTAGGAGACTTATTTAATACCTGGTTAGGTGATGATATTGTGCCTGATGAGTTTCAGCCACTGATAGAACAACTAACAAAACTCAAACAAGTAGGCATTAAATGCTACTTAATGGTTGGCAATCGTGACTTCATGCTAGGTAAAGGTTTTGCTGACTCTAGTGGAATGAACTTATTGCAAGAACCTACCTTAATTGAAATAGGCCAATGTAAAGTTCTATTGATGCATGGGGATAGTTTATGTATTGATGATATTAGCTATCAACGTTATCGTCGCTGGAGCCGTAACCGCTTTTTACAATATTTTTTTTTATTGCTTCCAGCAACTTATCGCCAGAGTATTTCTGACAAAATAAAGACAAAAAAGTCATCATAAAAAGCAGCATAAATCAGCCGAAATTATGGATGTTAACCATAAGGAAGTAGATAGGGTAATGGCTAAATTTCGTGTGAATTACTTATTACATGGCCACACACATAGGCCAGCTATTCACGATCTAGGGTATGAACAATACCGCATTGTCTTGGGCGATTGGCAAAAACAGCCAAGCTTTATCATTTTTGATGGCTACCAATTTCAATTATTTGACCCTCGTATTCCTGAGGGTAGCACTGCTACAACCCTCAAGTTATCATAGGGAAAACCACATTACCTTAAACTTGTTCATCCAGAATTTTCTTTAAACGCATAGGTGGGATGTATCCTGGCAATAGTTGACCCGACTCTAAAAACAACGCCGGAGTACCAGTGACTCCCAATCGTCGGCCTGCTTCGAAATGATCTTTGATAGGGTTATCACATTTATTTACCTCTATGTTCGCTCCTGATTTTGAGTCTGTCATCGCTTGTTTACGGTCATCGGCACACCATACATTGACTGCTTTATCAAATGATTCAGAATCTATGCCTGACCTTGGGAAAGCCATATAACGAACCTTAATGCCTAGAGCATTATATTCCGACATTTGCTGATGTAACTTACGACAGTAGCCACAATCTATATCAGTAAATACAGTTAACGTATGATTTGTTTTTTCAGGCTCAAATATAATCATATCGGCTTCATTAAATGAGGCTAGTACTTCCTTTTTTAAACCTATCCGCTTATTCTCAGTAATATTTTGACGAGACTCTATTTCTATAATATCGCCTTGAAATACATAACGGCCATCTTTTGAAAAGTAAATTATTTCACCGTCAACCAAAGCTTCATATAAGCCAGTATTTTCCAGTGGCTCCAAACTCTGGACTATCATACCCGGTAGAAGTGCTTCTAATTTATCTTTTAAAACCACATCAGCCTGCGCTAAGCTCATTGTGGCTCAGTAAAGAGATGTATAAATAGAAGTGTTTTAGCATAGGGGCAACTAATCTCTAAAGTTATTGTATTGTAGGGGCATTTCAAGGCTCTCATTACCTTTCAATAAGGCCATTACAGCTTGCAGGTCATCACGCTTCTTGCCGGTTATACGGACACTCTCGCCCTGTATAGCCGACTGTACTTTGATCTTACTTTCTTTGACTAACTTAACTATTTTACGTGAAAGATCCTTATCAATACCTTCTCGTATTATGACTTCCTGCTTCCTCATTTTGCCATTACCAATTGAATCTTTGACTTCCAAACAACTAACTTCAATCTTTCGTTTGATTAACTTCATTCGTAAAATATCAAGGAGCTGGTCAAGTTGAAAATCACTGTTAGCATTTAGTGTTAGTACTTTATCAGACTGTTCAACACTGGCGTCAGTTCCTCTGAAGTCGAAACGATTATCTACCTCACGATTTGCTTGATCAACTGCATTAGTTAATTCATGTTTATCCACTTCGGACACAATATCAAAGGTAGGCATTTTATTCTCTAGCTCCATAATACGATGAATATTCTAACATCATCAGGCTCTCGGATGATGCGTTGCATGTAAGGATTTTAACCTTTCTCGTGCGACATGCGTATATATTTGTGTTGTTGATAAATCAGCATGCCCCAGTAGCAGCTGCACAACTCGTAAATCAGCACCATGATTCAATAAATGGGTTGCAAAAGCATGACGTAAAGTATGGGGAGATAATGGTTTAACAATACTTGCTTGCATTGCATAGCGTTTAATTAAATACCAAAATGCTTGTCTCGTCATTGCTTTTCCTCGCCTAGTTGGAAATAAATCATCCGTTGCAGAGCCAAATATTAAGTCAGCTCTTGCTTCTAGTAAATAACGTTGTAACCAATCAAGTGCTATTTCTCCCAATGGTACCAACCGCTCTTTATTACCCTTTCCGACACAACGCACTAGACCTTGCCGCATGTTGACTTGCTCTACCTTCAAGTTTACTAGTTCAGAGACACGTAACCCGCTGGCATATAAAACTTCTAACATGGCTCGATCACGAAGCCCTAAAGGTACACCACAGTCTGGTTCAGCTAGTAAAGCTTCAACTTCTTGTTCCGTTAAACCACTCGGTAATGCTCTTCCTATTCGTGGTGATTCAATTTTAGCAGTAGGATCTGACTCACGTATTTCCTCACGGCATAAATAACGATAGAACCGCCGAAGGCTTGATAGTAATCGCGCCTCACTGCGCGCTTTCCGACCTTCTCGCAACCTAGTACCCTGATAACGCAGGATATCTTCACGTGATGCACCGGTCAAGTCAACGCTATCTTCTTTTAACCAACTTGCAAAAGCTAATAAATCTCGCCTATATGCATCTATAGTATTATTACTTAAACCTGATTCTAACCATAAAGCATCTAAAAATGACTGCAAATGATGCGGTATCACTTCATATTCCTGCTTATTTTTCATGAGCCAATAACCAATGCTTGATTGCTAGAGCTTCGCCATCTACTTTACCGCCAAAACCACCAATCCCTGTGCTTTTAACGACTCGATGGCACGGTATAATTAATAAAAATGGGTTTTGACGGCACGCATTACCTACTGCTCTAGCTGAACTATTTAAAACTTTAGCTACTTGCCCGTAACTCTGAGTTGTACCCATGGGAATATTTTGCAGGTAACACCAAACCTTACGTTGGAAAAGCGTTCCTTTCTCTGGTAAATCTACCAGCCACTTATTGTGTGCTTGCAGGCTATAATCACGTAATTGTTCCGCAATGACACTTAAATATTCAGGCACATCAGTCAGAGGTTCTTCCGACATCTCATCATCAAACAACACCGAAACACCCTGAATAACTTTACCATCTGTTTCAAGTAACAAACGTTTAATCGGGCTTGCTGGTAAATTAAGTACAAACTGTTGGCAATGTTTTTTTTGGCTTTGAGTCATGTAATCATCATACCTAACCTAGCCCAATTTTACCGCATTAAAAAAGGGCATAACTGCTAGCAGCTATACCCTTTTTTCAACCAATTAAGCATCAGTTATGATACTTAATTATTCTATAATTACAGTTTTTCTTTTATACGTGCAGCTTTACCTGTTAATTCACGTAGGTAGTAAAGTTTGGCGCGTCTAACATCACCGCGGCGAATAACTTCAAGACTTGCAACAGCAAGGCTATGTGTTTGAAAAACACGTTCAACACCAACACCATTCGATATTTTACGTACCGTGAATGCTGAGTGTAGACCACGGTTTCGTTTTGCAATTACAACACCTTCAAAGGCCTGTTCGCGTTCACGATCGCCTTCTTTTATTTTAACTTTTACCACAACAGTATCGCCTGAAGAAAAGGCAGGAATATCCTGTCTCATTTGTTCAGCATTTAGCTGTTCAATAATATTACTCATTGTACTACTCCTAATTCCTACTTCTCTTCATGCCTATATTCGGCAATAAATTGTTCTAATAATACTCTCTGCTCATCATCCAGTGTCATCACTGCCAACAAATCAGGTCGCCTTAACCAAGTTCGTCCTATCGACTGTTTAAGGCGCCACTTTCGTATCGCCTTATGATCGCCACCCAATAACACACTGGGTACAGCTTGCTCAGCCAAATTTTCTGGGCGTGTATAGTGTGGATGGTCTAATAATCCCGCCATAAAAGAATCTTGCTTTGCTGATTCCTCATCACCCAACACACCTGGTAGTAATCTTGCCATACCGTCTACCATAACCATGGCTGCAAGTTCACCCCCACTGAGAACATAGTCACCAATAGACCATTCCTCATCAATCTCTTTTTCTATAAGACGCTCATCAATACCTTCATAGCGTCCTGCAACTAAAATCATTGCATCTCTTGTTACTAGTTCCAATAAACCTTGCTGGTCTAACCGCCGCCCTTGTGGTGACATACAAATTACTTTTGCTTCGTATCCCAACTTCTGCTTTGCAGTATAAATGGCTTGTTGCAATGGCTCAACTTTCATCACCATTCCAGGGCCACCACCATAAGGTCTATCATCTACTGTTTCGTGCCTATCCTGAGTAAAGTCACGCGGATTCCAATAGTCTAATATCAACTTTTTTTGATTAACTGCTCTGCTAGTAACACCGTACTGCGTTATTGCATCAAACATTTGAGGAAACAGTGACACTACACCTACGCGCATGATGTTACCTCAATAATCTAATTCCCAATCAACCCGTATAACACTGTTAATCAAGCTGACCTCTTTAACAGTCTCTCCCATTACAAAAGGGATTAGACGCTGCGTATTTTGTGCTTTGTCTTTTACCAACAATACATCATGTGCACCAGTTTCGACTATGCTATCTACATGACCCAGATGAACACCGTTCAAATTTACCACCTCTAAGCCCGTTAAATCAGACCAATAAAACTCATCTTTCTCGGTTGGCTTTAACTGATGCTCTTTGATAGCCAACTCCTTACCAATCAATGGTAAAACATCATCCGGTTCCGCAATATTGTCGAATGCAATGACGATACCCTTACCTTGAACACGCCCATCAGTCACTTTTGCTTCAATCCACTGTCCTTTTGTAAAAAGGTAGAGCGGGGAATAACTTAATATGTTTTTTCTAGGATCAGTGAATGAAAATACCTTCATCCAACCTTTGATTCCAAACACACCAGCAATCTTCCCAACCGGTATAAAAGTCTCGGTAGTCTGAATACTAGTATCCTCTGTAATAACTTATGCTGCTGTTTTTTGGGCTTGCATAACCAAACTTGCAACACGTTCAGATGTTTGCGCACCTAGGTTTACCCAATGTTTGATACGTTCCAAATCAAGACGTAATGTTTCTTCTTGACCTTGCGCTAAGGGATTGAAGAAACCTACACGCTCAATACAGCGTCCATCACGTTTATTACGTGAGTCTGCAACAACAACATTATAGTAAGGGCGCTTTTTAGCACCGCTGCGTGACATTCTAATTGTGACCATATTTCTGCCTGTTGAAAACGGGAGCGAAAAACAGAAACATTTTACGCACTTATATTGCATTTGAAAAGCTTAAATTGAGCTTGTCTTAAAAAGGCATCCCTCCACCAGATGGAAACCTACCACCCAAACCACGCATCATCTTGGCCATTCCGCCTTTTTGATTCATTTTTTTCATCATCTTTTGCATTTGCGAAAATTGTTTAAGTAAGCGATTAACATCTTGGATCTTCATACCACAACCTGCCGCAATTCTTTTCTTACGTGAGCCTTTAATTATGTCTGGCTTCTTCCGTTCTCTTTTAGTCATTGAATTGATAATCGCCTCTAACCTAGCCAACTCCTTATCATTAACTTGTTGCTTAGCCGCCGCAGGAATAGCACTCATCCCCGGCAATTTATCCATCATAGAGGCCATGCCACCCATATTGCCCATTTGTCTTAACTGATCTCTAAAGTCCTCGAGATCAAAACCTTTGCCTTTTTTCAGCTTTTGCGCTAACTGCTCAGCTGAGCCGTGGTCCATTTTACGCTGAGCTTCTTCGACCAGCGATAATACATCTCCCATGCCCAAGATTCTGGACACAACACGATCAGGATGAAATGGCTCTAGTGCTGTCGTTTTTTCACCCACACCCATAAACTTAATTGGTTTACCTGTGACATGTCGGATAGAAAGTGCTGCACCACCACGAGCATCACCATCAGTTTTAGTAAGAATAATACCTGTTATCGGCAAGGCTTCATTAAATGCTTTCGCCGTGACAGCTGCATCTTGGCCCGTCATACTGTCTACAGTGAATAAGGTTTCGATTGGATTGATAGCAAGATGGAGCTCTTTGATCTCACTCATCATGACTTCATCGATCGCCTGACGACCAGCAGTGTCAATAATAACGACATCAATAAACTTTAACTTTGCTTCAGCTATCGCTGCTTGTGCTATCGCTACTGGTTTTTGGCTATTATCACTCGGGAAAAAAGTCGCTTCGACTTCAAGTGCTAATGTTTTTAATTGCTCAATTGCTGCCGGTCTATATATATCTGCACTGGCTACCATGACAGATTTCTTTTCGCTTTCTTTAAGCCATCTGGCCAGCTTAGCAACACTGGTAGTTTTACCTGCGCCTTGTAAACCTGCCATCATTATTACTGCAGGCGGTTGCATATTAAGGTTAAGCGATTCATTCGCATCCCCCATAACTGCCACTAGCTCATCATTGACAATTTTTATTAATGCTTGACCTGGAGTCAAGCTTCGAATGACGTCCTGCCCCACCGCTCGTTCTTTCACACGGTCAATAAAACTCTTGACCACCGTTAAAGCAACATCAGCTTCAAGAAGGGCCATGCGAACTTCACGTAGGCTATCTTTAATATTATTTTCAGTCAGTCGGCCCTGACCACGAAGTTTTTGTAATGTACCGCTGAGGCGATCAGTTAAACTATCAAACATGGCTCACTCATTCATTAACACAGTTATCTCCAATTATAACTGATATATTAGTAGGAATCGGATTACATCGTTTATCATTCATGAATGACAAATACTTTAATGCTTGATATGGAAAATTATTAATGGCCCTAGCCAATGCTCTAGCCCTATTGTTATACCTGACCTGTAGTGCCATCCTAATTCGCCATTTTTTCCAGCGCGAGCTAAGCGATACTATCGTACTTCCTGTCAGTATTATGACAATTTTAGCTCTTATCTTTCATGGTGCTGACATCTTTTTTACTATGAAGTCCGCAGGTGGCTGGGATTTAAGCCTTCTAAGTATGATGACCCTCGTAGCTTGGATCATGGCTTTTTTTGCTTACGCCATAGGACTCAGATCTAAGCAAGCCCATCCTGGCATGCTAATCTACCCTCTCGTAGCTTTGACATTGATCTTGAAGGCCAGCTTGCCAGCTAATCAGGTTCAAGGGTTATCTACGCCAGCGCTAGAGTGGCACGTTTTATTATCCCTTTCGGCATACAGTTTGTTTACACTAGCAGCTCTACAAGCTGGCGTACTAGCTATTCAAGAGCAGCAGTTACACCAACGACATGTTGCCGGGATTATGAGAAAGCTACCACCCTTGCAATCTATGGAACTCAGCTTATTTCAACTAATCATTGGTGGCTTTATTCTACTAACTGGAGGATTAATAACTGGTTTTGTATTTCTTAATGATATTTTTATCCAGCATTTAGCTCATAAAACAATACTCTCACTCATTGCTTGGTGTGTTTTTGCGACTTTACTCTGGGGCCGTTGGCGTCATGGATGGCGAGGACAAACGGCCATAAAATGGACATTGGTTGGGTTCTTATTTCTTGTTCTAGCGTACTTTGGTAGCAAACTCGTCTTAGAATATATTTTAGTTCGCTAAATAGGCTGCTCAAGAAATATCACTATGCTAGAAACCACATCGCTCACACTTTTATTTTCTATTCTATTCATTTTATTGCTTTTTTCTGCTTTTTTCTCTAGTTCTGAAACAGCCTTAATGTCATTAAACCGTTATCGTCTTCGCCATCTAGTACAAGAGGGCCACCCGGGCGCTATTCGTGCTAACGAACTCTTAAAGCGACCTGACCGCCTTATTGGACTTATTCTACTCGGTAATAACTTCGTAAATATTTTAGCTTCTGCTATTGCCACAATTATCGGCGTTAAACTTTTAGGGGAAAATGGTATTGCCGTGGCAACTCTCACCCTGACTCTCATCATTCTTCTTTTTGCAGAGGTCACTCCAAAAACATTAGCAGCTCTTCATCCTGAACGGATTGCTTTCCCTGCTAGTTTTCTACTAAAACCCTTACTAATATTACTCTATCCTTTAGTCTGGTTTACTAACAGCATCACTAATAGGATGCTTGGATTTTTTGGGGTCACACCAGAAGTAGCCATGTCAGATGCTATTAATTCTGAAGAATTAAGGATGGCTTTAAAAGAGGCGGGCAGTCTGATCCCAAAACGCCATAAAAAAATGCTTGTCAGTATTCTCGATTTAGAAAAAGTAACGGTTAATGATGTAATGCTGCCTCGGAGTGAAATTGATGGCTTAAATCTCAATGCCTCGCTAGCTGAAATCATTAAACAACTCTCTTATTGTGCTAACACCCGGTTACCAGTTTATGAGACAAGTTTGGATAACCTTATTGGCATACTACATGTACGTAAAGCACTTCATCTGTTAGCTCAAGACAATCTAACATTAGAAACCCTCACAAGTATTATTAAGCCTAGTTATTTTGTTCCTGAAAATACACCTTTAAACACTCAGTTAATTCAGTTTCAACGACATAAACGACGAACGGGCTTAGTTGTTGATGAATATGGTGACATTATTGGGCTCATTACCTTGGAAGATATCTTTCGTGAAATTGTGGGTGAGTTTACCGCTGATTATATCGATGAAGATAAAGATATTCACCCACAAGCTGATGGCAGTTATTATATCAATGGTTCAGCTAATATTCGCGAGATAAACAGACAGAATGATTGGCAGCTCCCAACCGATGGCCCAAAAACTATCAATGGTCTGATTCTGGAATATTTGGAAAGCATCCCTGAACCTAACGTAAGCTTACGAATTGAAGACCACCTTATTGAGGTTGTGCAAACTTCTGATAACACTATCCGTACTGTTCGTATTCGCAAAGAAAATCAACCTAAGCAGAGATAGTGACTGCTCCTTTTCACGAACGATTGCTAGACTGGTATGACATTCATGGTCGAAAAGACTTGCCATGGCAACATGACATTAGCCCTTACCATGTTTGGTTATCCGAGATCATGCTTCAGCAGACACAAGTATCAACTGTTATCCCTTACTATTTGCGTTTCATTACACAATACGCCGATATTACTAGCCCTTGCGAGCGCTAAACTCGATGACATTTTAGCATTGTGGGCAGGCTTAGGCTATTACGCAAGAGCCAGAAACTTACATAAAGCGGCTAATATCCTTGTCAGACAACACAAAGCAGAAATGCCATTCTCGATTGATGAATTAATAGCATTACCCGGTATTGGTCGCTCCACTGCAGGCGCAATAATGGCTCTAGCCCACCAACAAAAACACCCAATATTAGACGGCAATGTAAAACGTGTTTTGGCTCGGTATACTGCTATTTCAGGCTGGCCGGGGAAAAAGCCTGTAGAACAGAAGCTGTGGAAAATAGCCGAAAGCTTGCTACCTGAAAAACGCATTACACATTATACTCAAGCGCAAATGGATCTTGGCGCGACTATTTGCAAGCGCAATAAACCACTTTGTTTACAATGTCCCTTACATGAAGATTGCAAAGCATTTCAATTGGGAACACCTGAGCTCTTTCCTACATCAAAGCCTAAAAAAGAAATTCCTACACGTCAAAGCCACTGGCTAATAGCTCAATCAAATAATGGTAAAATTCTACTTGAACAAAGGCCTAACAACGGAATATGGGGTGGGCTTTGGAGTTTTCCAGAGTTCGATTGCCCTATCAATCTCGTATCTTTTAGCCAGGAAAAACTTAAAGTTAATCCAGAAGAAATTCAACACCAAACATCAATCAGCCATGTTTTTACACACTTCAAACTGGACATTACCCCCTATCTCGTCCACTCTTCTGATAACTACCAGAAGATAGACAACAATAAAATTTTCGGCTGGTATACAATAAGAGATGCATTACAGCTCGGTATACCCGCGCCAGTTAAAGCATTTTTAACGTTATTAGAGTAGATAAGGGCACAACGTGACAAATCTTGTCCATTGCGTAAAATTAGGCAAAGAAGCTGAAGGTATGGACTTTCCTCCCTACCCCGGTGACTTGGGCAAGAGAATCTATGAGTCAGTCTCTAAGGAAGCTTGGCAAATGTGGTTAAGCCAGCAAACCATGTTAATCAATGAAAATCGATTATCATTAGCAGATTCAAAATCACAACAATTTCTCAAAGAAGAATTAGAAAAGTTTTTCTTTGGTGAAGGTTCAGCGCCTCCAGCAGAGTTTGTCGCTGAATAAATTTTAAATTACTACAACACTAATTAAGTACAGAGGTTAACATGGCAGAGCAAGTAACAGGCACCGTTAAATGGTTTAACGACGAAAAAGGTTTTGGTTTTATTGAGCAAGCAGATGGTCCAGATGTATTCGTACATCATACGGCTATCCAAGCAGACGGTTTCAAATCGTTAAAAGAAGGCCAAGCAGTAACAATGGAAGTGTCACAAGGACAGAAAGGTCCTCAAGCTGAGAACGTAGTTCCAGGCTAAATAGTACTTCCTACTATAAAATAAAAAAGCCAGCTAACGTTTGTTACCTGGCTTTTTTATTGGCACTACCTCTCATCAAATTGAGACTGTAGTCACAGTACTTTTAGTATTAAATATTTATCTTTTGTTATTTTAACTATTTTTCGTCACAACCAGTTTACACTACCTTAACAACGGTTAAATACTTATAACTTATTCATGTGAATACTCTAATAATATCATCTGGTTTGTAATCAGTCTGAAAAGAACTCCAGCAAAAACTCAATTAGCGAGCATAGCCATGTCAACAACATATAAAATCAACCTGTCCAGTCAGGGTACAGCAATTAAATCTCTATTTACTGGATACTTAATTGTTATTGCTATAGGTTATCTCATGGCCTTAGTACAGATTCAATTTACCCACGGCATGGCGGATGGCAAGCTCGGTATATCTGTAGATGATATTGTCTATAGTTACTATGGTAAACGTTCAGGATCAGTTATCGAATCACAACTTAATGGTTCGATGAAAGCAATGGCTTCTGAAAAAGATAGACTTAAAATAATTAATTGGGTTCGTAAAGGAGCCAATGAGAAGGCCTTTCACGATAATGGCATCCGAAAAATAATGGATACCAATTGCATAGCTTGCCATAGTGCAGCTTCCGGCCTCCCAATTCCAGACTTCACTAAGTTTGAGGATGTAGTCAAGGTATCGGAAACTGACACTGGTATAAGCTTTTCATCCTTAGCCCGAGTCTCTCACATTCATCTCTTCGGTATTGCTTTTATCTTTATGTTTGTCGGACTGATTTTCAGTCTCGCTTCAGGCATTTCTAAAGCCTTAAAATCAACCGTTATCGTCATGCCATATATCTTTTTAGTTATTGATATTGCATCATGGTGGCTAACAAAATTAAATCCACATTTTGCATGGCTAGTAATTATTGGTGGTGGCTCTATGGCACTATCCTTCGCATTTATGTGGATTGTTTCGATTTATGAAATGTGGATCTTACCCCGTATTCGTGAAGATGATCGTAACGCCTTACTCGATGAATAAAATAGATTGTTAAAACTAGTAAATATTTTATTTTGAAAAATAAGTTTTTGTTAACTTAAATACTATTGGGCTCAACAGCAGTAGTGCAATCAAATTAGGTATTGCCATCAATGCATTTAAAGTATCAGCCACCAACCATATGAGTGATAAATTGGCCATCGCTCCTATTGGCACAGCCAATACCCACAAGATACGAAAGGGAATAACAGCTTTAACACCGAATAAGTACTCAACACACTTCTCGCTATAAATACTCCAGCCCAGAATAGTAGTGAAAGCAAAAACACTTAGTCCTAATGTAACAATATAGCCACCAATACCTGGCATTGCTGATTCAAAAGCTAAAGCAGATAGGCTTGCTCCTGTTTCACCACTACTCCAAACACCTGAGACAATAATCACTAAACCCGTCATTGAGCAAACAATAATCGTGTCAATAAAAGTGCCTATCATGGCGACAGTACCTTGACGAACAGGGCTATTTGTCATAGCTAAGGCATGTACAATTGGAGCGCTACCTAAACCCGCTTCATTAGAAAAGATCCCACGTGCCACGCCAAAACGAATTGCAGCCCAAACAGCAGCGCCAGCAAAGCCACCTGTCGCAGCTACTGGTGTAAAAGCATAAGTAAATATCAAGTTGAAAGCATCAGGGACTTTTTCAGCATTTAAAATTAGTATAATTCCAGCTGCTATCACGTAACTTAGAGCCATAAACGGGACTAATTTACCGGCCACATGACCAATACGTTTAATACCTCCGAGCAGCACAGCTCCCACTAAAAGAGCAATAATTATTCCGGTAACTGTATGCGATATAGAAAATTTCGAATACAAAGCATCAGCAACAGAATTAGCTTGAATAGTATTACCAATGCCAAAACCAGCTAAAGCACCGAAGATCGCAAAAGTTGTTCCTAACCATGCAAATCTTTCGCCTAGCCCATTTTTTATATAATACATCGGACCGCCAACTTTACTACCGTTGGCATCCGTTTCTCTATAATGAACAGCTAATACTGCCTCGGCATATTTAGTCGCCATACCCACTAATGCTGTGATCCACATCCAAAACAAAGCTCCAGGACCGCCTAAGAAAATTGCAGTCGCGACGCCGGCAATATTTCCCGTGCCAATCGTTGCAGAAAGTGACGTCATTAAAGCATTAAAAGATGATATATCACCCTCACCAAGCGATGGATCACGTCCTTGCCATAACATTCTTGAGCCATAAGCCAACTTAAATATAGGCATAAACTTGAGGCCTATCATTAAGAAAAATCCTGTGCCTAAAATGAGTATTAACATGATTGGACCCCAAACAATGTCATTTAAGACCTTAATCCAATTAGTTATAGCTCCTAATATCTCCATCAAGCTTTTTCCTTATCGCACAAAATAAAAATTAAGACACTGCTCTTAATTATTTTCCTGCTTAGCTTCAAGTTGCTGCCAACGATTATAATTATCTTCCAACTCACCCGTCAATTGTGCCAACTGCTCTTGCATTTCAGTAATTTTTCCTGCTTCCTGCTGGTAGAACTCTGGCTGACCAACACGATTTAACAATTCTGCTTGTTTTAATTCTAACTTTTCAATTTTCTTTGGAAGTGCAGTCAAATCAAGTTGTTCTTGATAGGTTAATGCGGACTTTTTACTCCCTGACTTAACCTTCTTTAGGACTACTTTTGATTTACCAATCTCTTCCTGTAAATCTTGCTGACGCTGATGAACCCAATCATCATAACCACCAACATATTCCCGCACTTGACCATCATCATCAAACACAATGGTGCTTGTTGCTACATTGTTGAGAAATGCACGATCGTGGCTTACTAACAACAGAGTACCGTGATAATTCATCAATAAGTCTTCTAATAAATCTAAGGTTTCAGCATCCAGATCATTTGTAGGTTCATCCATTACCAATAAGTTGGCAGGCTGAGTAAATAGTTTTGCTAATAATAAACGGTTTCTCTCACCCCCAGATAATGCTTTAACAGGAGTTCTAGAGCGTTCTGGAGTGAATAAAAAGTCTTGTAGGTAGCCCATTATATGTTTGCGTTCACTACCAATCTCAACGAAATCACTTCCTTGTCCCACATTGTCAAGCACGGTGGATTCTTCATCCAATTGACTCCGTAGTTGATCAAAATAGGCCACCTCTAGATTTGTGCCAAGTGTCACCTCACCAGTATCAGGCTTATTTTTACCTAACAAAATAGAAAGCAATGTGCTTTTTCCGCAGCCATTCGGTCCAATAACACCAATGCGATCTCGACGTTGAATCAGTGTCGTAAATTCTTTGAATAAGGTTCTACCACCATAACTTTGACTAAGGTCTTCAGCTTCAATAACTAATTTTCCGCTACGCTGTGCATCTTGTAGCTGCATTTTAACATTGCCCAACTTTTCTCGCCGTTGGCTTCGCTCACGCCTTAATTTTTCCAAAGCCCTAACTCGACCTTCATTACGTGTCCGCCGTGCTTTAATACCTTGTCGTATCCAGACCTCTTCTTGAGCTAGCTTTTTATCAAATAAAGCATTTTGCTGCTCTTGATCAGCTAATAATGCTTCTCGACGTTCAATATAACCTCGATAATCACCAGGGAAACTAACCAACTGCCCACGATCTAACTGTACTATTCTAGTCGCTAATGCCTGCAAGAATGTACGATCGTGAGTGATAAATAAAACTGTGCCACTGTATGATTTTAAAAATTCTTCTAACCAAGTTATGGAGCTTATGTCTAAATGATTAGTTGGCTCATCAAGCAATAAAATATCAGGGTCTTTAACCAAAGCTTGTGCCAATAATACTCGACGTTTCATACCACCAGATAGCTCTGAGAATTCGCTATCAGCATTTAATGATAAACGTGATATTACACTTTCAACTCGTTGTTCAACAGTCCACCCATCCACCGCCTCTAGTTTATGCTGAGCTTTCTCAAGATCAGCTAACACTCCTTCGGAAGCATCAGTTTCAAGCCTATGCAAAACATGGTGATATTCAATTAACAGTGGCGCTACCTCTCCTAATCCTTGAGCTACCACGTCAAACACTGAGCCATCAGTGCTACCAGACACCTCTTGTTCTAATCTAGCTATTTTTAGCTTTTGCCCCATAATTTCGCCAGCATCTGCTGTGATATCGCCCGCAATAAGTTTCATTAAAGTAGACTTTCCTGCCCCATTACGGCCAACAAGACAAACACGTTCGCCTCTATCGAGCTGAAAATCCACTTTGTCTAATAGGTTTGGGCCGCCAAAACTGACGACGATTTGTTTTAATGACAATAACGCCACATTCTTTCCTCAAATATACAAGCTAAATGGATTTATTTAGCTTGTTGTGTTTTCTGCTCTAGGCTGTCCGTGGCTTCTAACCAATCTATTTCAACCTGCTCTAATTTTGACTTTGCTGATGCTTGCTCTGTTAACATATTTTTAAGTTTTTGCTTTGCTTCTGCTTGATAAATACTAGGTTCCGCTAATTCTTGCTCGATATCACGGATAACTTTTTGTAGAGATGTCATTTGTTGTTCTGCTTTTTTCACCATATTTCTAAGTGGTTGTAATTGTTGCCTTGCATCAGCAGCTGCTCGCCTATCTTCTTTTTTACTATTACTTGGTACTGTATCTATATCTATTTTATCTTTAACGGTCTATCTTTAGCCATCAGCCACTGTTTATAGTCATCCAGATCGCCATCAAATATCTTGGCTTGGCCATCTGATACTAACCATAAGTCATCAGCAACCGTACGCAGTAAATGCCGGTCATGTGACACCACAATCAAAGCACCCTCAAAATCTTGTAAAGCCATAGTTAGCGCTAGTCGCATTTCCAAATCCAAATGATTAGTTGGCTCATCTAGTAATAGAACAGCGGGTTTTTGATAAACCAATAAAGCTAATACTAAACGAGCTTTTTCACCACCAGAAAATGGACCAACTGGAGCCAAGGCATCATCACCATGAAAACCAAAGCCGCCAATAAAGTTACGTAACTCTCCCTCGGGCGCTTTAGAATTCAGCCGTTGTAGATGTTTAATCGGACTATCTTCAACATAGAGTTGCTCTAACTGATGTTGAGCAAAATAGGCAATACGGATATCCTTACCTACTTTACGTTTACCTTGTAAGGGTGGTAATACACCCGCAATTAATTTAATCAAGGTAGATTTACCTGCCCCATTAGGACCGAGTAAACCAATACGGTCCCCAGGTGCTAAGGATAGCTTTACTCCAGTTAGTAGAGCTTCATCGCCATATCCGACAGCAATTTTATCTAGGCTCAATAATGGTGTAGTTATGCGTGATGGTGTTAAAAACTTAAAGTGAAATGGTGAATCAACGTGTGCTGGGGCGATTAATTCCATTCGTTCAAGTGCTTTGATGCGGCTTTGTGCTTGCTTGGCTTTTGTAGCCTGCGCTTTAAAACGTGTCACATAACTCCGAATGTGGGCAATTTCACGTTGCTGCTTTTGATGAGCTGCTTGTTGATTAGCTAGATGCTCTGCTCGTGCTAATTCAAAATCAGAGTAGTTTCCCGTATAGCTCTTAATACCTTGGTGTTCAATATGACAGATCTGTGTCACCACCCGATCCAGAAAATCGCGGTCATGTGAAATTAAGAGTAAAGTACCTTGATAATTCCCTAGCCATTCTTCTAGCCAAAAAACTGCTTCTAGATCTAAGTGATTAGTTGGTTCGTCGAGTAATAATAAGTCTGATCGACACATCAAAGCTTGGGCTAGGTTTAACCGCATCCGCCAACCACCTGAAAAACTAGCCACTGGTACTATTTCTTGCTCTGCTTTAAAACCAAGACCATGTAGTAACTTACCAGCTCGACTACGCGCTGTGTAACCATCAATAACAACTAGCTTCTCGTGTATTTCACTTTGCTTAGCACCATCCTGTGTGGCTTCAGCCATCTTCAATGCAGTTTGTAATACAATGTATTCAGCATCACCTTGTAAGGCATAATCTAATGCTGATATGTCCGTAGCAGGTATTTCTTGAGCAACATGGGCTGTTACCCAATGAAGAGGGAAAGAGACATTCCCGTGGTCCGCATCTAACTCATCTTGCAATAAAGCGAATAAGCTAGATTTCCCAGTACCATTTGAACCCGTTAAACCAACTTTTTTGCCTGGGTTAATCGTCAAATTAACCGATTCAAAGAGTAATCGAATGCCACGACGGACAGAGAGGTTTTGTAGCTTTATCATGGCAGGTATTGTACGCGAACAATGCACTTCCCAACTGATCAATATCTGCCAATCTAATAAGACTATTTATTGTGGTGGTATATTCCATCTAATGGCAGTTTTTCCATTCTCAACTAAATTAGTATTAGCCTCACTAAAATGTTGGCAACCAAAAAAGCCACGGTAGGCTGATAGTGGTGATGGATGTGCCGCTTTTAAAACAAGATGCTTTTTATTGTCAATTTTTGCACCTTTTTGCTGGGCATAATTACCCCACAACATAAATACAACATTGTCACAGTGTTCATTGACTACATTAATGATTTTATCGGTGAATATTTCCCAGCCTTTTCCCTGATGAGAGTTTGGATTTGAATCTTCTACTGTTAGTACTGCATTTAGTAATAAAACGCCTTGTTTTGTCCAGCTTTCTAGGCAACCATGTTGTGCTACTTCTGCATTCACATCAGTTGCTAATTCTTTATAAATATTTAACAGTGAAGGCGGTACTTTGATGCCTGGTTGCACAGAAAAGCATAAGCCATGTGCTTGACCTGGTTGATGGTAAGGATCTTGCCCCAATATAACGACTTTTACTTTATCTAACGGAGTAGCTTCAAGAGCGTAAAACCAATTTAATTTCTTGGGGTAAATATCCTTATTTTGATCTTTTTCATCAAGTAGGAAAGCCATTAAAAGTTTCATATATGGCATCTCAAACTCTTGAGATAATTTTGCCTGCCAACTCGGTGAATTTTCTAAGACCATCGGGTAACTTTCCTTATATATTCTGCTAATTTAGTATCATCTAAATATCTATTTTATCGCTATTTAGATGAGGAAGAAAACTTACTCCTTTGCTGAAGATATATAATTGGAGGATACTGATATTTTCAATCTTTAAATTAACTCACTATGAATAACCCGAAATACACACACCTACCACTATTCTTGTTTGTCGCTATATCAATAAGTTCAGCTATGGCTACCGAAGAAGCAAAGTACAGCGTTATTTCAAAAGACAAAAAAATTGAAATTCGCCATTACACTCCACAAGTTATTGCTGAAACGATTGTCAATGCCGATATAGAAGAAGCTGGTAATATAGCTTTTAAACGATTATTTGGATATATCTCAGGCAATAATATTACGCAATCTACCATTGCTATGACTGCACCTGTAGGACAGAAAATTGCTAGCGAAGAGATTGCTATGACCGTCCCCGTTCGTCAAGAAAAATTAAAGTCTGGCTGGGCGGTTAATTTTAAAATGCCCAATTCATACACTATTGAGACTCTACCTCGCCCTAGTGATGCACGTATCAAGTTACGGCAGATTCCTAGCCAAACCATTGCAGCAATTCGTTACTCTGGCTTATGGAGCCAATCTAACTACTTAGAACATAAATCAACACTAGAAAACTGGATCCAACAATCCAATTATCAGGAGAGTGGCGATGCTATCTGGGCTAGGTATAACCCCCCATTTACGCTCTGGTTTCTGAGGCGCAATGAAGTACTAATCCCTGTTGTTAAGGACAATTAGATAAAATTAAAACATACAATAAACGAGGTCATTATTCCTCTTTTTTTAAAGTAAGGACTACTCTATTACAAGTGAGTAACATCAACGGCATTCTTTTAATGCAAACTAAAAACCTCATAAACTAATTTTCAGCCAAACCAACTAATCAAATAATCCACAAAAAAAGTATCAATATGGCATTGTTCATCACAATAGCTATTTTCTCTTAACGGCCCGTCAGGAAAAAACTTGAACCTCACTATAGATCCAATACCACACTTACTTAAAAAGATTGCGATCCCTGCCAGTGTAGGTATGTTCTTTAGTACAATGTATTACATTGTCGATAATTTTTATGCCGGTATGCTGTCATCAACCGCTTTGGCAGGAATTTCACTTGCTGCTCCCATCTACTTTATGGGTATGGCTGTATCTATCGGTGTAGGCCAGGGTACAAATGCACTGGTGGGTAATGCTAATGGTCAGGGCCGCGAGGATTTAGCAGAGAAAATTGCTGGCAAAGCAATTTCTTTTGCCTGGTTATCTGCATCTTTTAATTGGTCTTACTGTATTATTTTTCGCGGCTGATTTGTTTAGCTTAATGGGAGCTGAGGGTGAATATACTCAAGACTCCATCAAGTACCTTTCTATAATTCTGCCAACGTTAGTTTTTTCAGCCCATTCAATGACAGCTAATGGCATACTCAATTCATTGGGTGATACAACCAGCTTTCGGAATAGTTTGATCGTCGCTTTTTTCGCTAATATAGTTCTAGACCCCTTGTTAATGTTCACTTTTGGGTGGGGTGTTTACGGCTTAGCAGCTGCTACCGCATTAACGCAATTAGGTAGTGGAATTTATTTAACCATTAAGGTTCGCCAAAGCAGGCTTGGCAACAGTTTGACCCTAACAAATTTATTACCTGATTGGTCGCAATATAAGGCGCTTTTTAATCAGTCTTTACCTGCTAGTACTAATATGTTTTTTATTGCATTAGGTTCTATCATTATAACATCGGCTGTAGCTCGCTTCGGTGAGAATGCGGTGGCTGGGTTAGGAATAGCTTTAAGAATAGAACAACTAGTCTTGTTGCCGACAGTGGGAATTAATATCGCCGTACTCTCACTAATTAGTGTCAATTTTGGTGCAAAACAATTTGAAAGAATGGATGAAGTAGCCAATGATTCTGTCCGTATCGGAACTATTTTCATGATTTTGGGTGGTATTTTAATCTTTACCTTTGCTAGGCCTCTAATATCTATATTTACAGACAATAACCACATCATTGATATTGGCGTCGGCTATTTGCGAGTCGAAGCATTAATCTTACCTGCATACGTTTTATCTTTTGTTTCTGGTGCCGTATTACAAGGGATGAAACGTGCTGCTATCCCAATGTATTTTAACCTTATTCGTCAGCTCTTACTGCCTTCGATATTCATCATCATCTCACTCGTCGTTTTCGAAACAAGCATTTTTGGTGTTTGGTGGTCGATAGCTATCGCAAGCTGGTTAACCGTGAGCTTACAGTTTGTACATATGCGTAGGTTAATAAAACAAAATATAAGTTAATATACTTTTTCATTTCTAATTTTATTTGGGTTTAACATGGCTAACATTAAAAAAACTGAAGAAGAATGGCGTCTACAGCTTAATGAAGAACAGTATCGCATTACTCGCCAGGCAGGAACGGAACCCCCTTTCTCCGGCATTTATGTTGACCATCATGAGAAAGGAACATACCGCTGCATATGCTGCCAACACCCTTTATTTTCATCGGAAGCTAAATTTGATTCTGGTTGTGGTTGGCCTAGTTTCTCATCAGAGCTCATTGCCAACGGCATAATAGAGGAAGTTGATTTAGCCCATGGTATGCGACGTGTTGAAGTTCGCTGCCCAGAATGCGATGCTCATTTAGGCCATGTCTTTAATGATGGTCCAGATCCTTCCGGCATACGTTACTGCATCAATTCCGCATCTATTAACTTCAAAGCATAAATATTGAGCCTTAATGAAAAAAAGTGGTTTGTATATATCACAGAAGCTGAAAATGGCTATCTTTACACCGGTATTACCACTGATTTAGCGCGCCGTTTTTCTGAGCATCAAACAAAACAAGCCGGAGCAAAGTTTTTTAATATTAGTCCGCCAAAGAAAATAGTCTTCCACGAGCCCCATTCCAACCGCAGTAGCGCATCTAAACGTGAAGCATCTATTAAGAAACTCTCTCGAAAAGAAAAAATAGCGCTTATCAAACAAGAGTAAGAGCATGTATAGTTGTGGGTTTTTCTGAGCTTCAGTTAAAACATAACTCCCAACTATCACAGGAACATTGTCTTGTTAACAACAGCAAATATCACCATGCAATTTGGTGCCAAACCATTATTTGAAAACGTATCAGTTAAATTTGGCGGGGGTAATCGTTACGGGCTTATCGGTGCAAATGGTTGCGGTAAATCCACTTTCATGAAAATTTTGGCCGGGCAGTTAGAACCCACGGCAGGTAATGTTAGTCTCGATGTTAACGAAAGTTTTGCCGTATTGAAACAAGATCAATTTGCTTATGAAGACCAGCGAGTCATCGATGTTGTAATTATGGGTAATGCGGAGTTGTGGGAAGTACACCGAGAGCGCGAGCGGATCTATAACTTGCCAGAAATGTCTGAAGAGGATGGCTTGAAAGTCGCTCACCTTGAAGGTGAGTATGCTGAGATGGATGGTTATACAGCTGAATCTCGTGCCGGTGAATTATTGCTTGGAGTGGGTATTCCTACAGAGCAACACTATGGCCCAATGAGTGAAATAGCCCCTGGTTGGAAATTGCGTATTCTATTAACTCAGGTCTTATTCGCTGCCCCTGATATTTTCTTACTTGATGAACCTACTAACCATTTAGACATTAATACAATTCGTTGGCTTGAAGATATGATTAATCAACGTAATGGCACTATGGTCATTATTTCTCATGACCGCCACTTTTTAAACAGTGTATGTACTCACATGGCTGATATGGATTTCGGTGAGTTGCGTGTATACCCCGGTAACTACGATGAATACATGTTGGCTTCAACTCAGGCCCGGGCTCAGCAACTTTCTGATAATGAGAAGAAAAAAGCTCAAATAATAGAATTGCAGGACTTTGTCCGCCGCTTCTCTGCTAACGCTTCAAAAGCAAAACAAGCCACGTCGCGTGCAAAGCAAATTGATAAAATTCAGCTTGATGATATTAAACCGTCAAGCCGTGTTAATCCCTTTATTCGGTTTGAACAAGACAAGAAATTGTTCAGAAATGCGCTTGAGGTTAATAATATTAGTCAATCCTATGATAATGAAGATTCTTTATTTAATGGTATAAAATTTATGAGTGAGGTCGGTGAGCGCATCGCTGTTATCGGTCCAAATGGTATCGGAAAATCAACACTTATAAAAACTTTAGCTACTGAAATGCAACCCAAGTCTGGGCAGGTTAAATGGTCTGAAAATGCCCATATCGGGTATTATGCCCAAGATCATGAGCACTTCTTTGACAATGACCTAACCCTTTTTGAGTGGATGCAACAATGGGGCAAGCCAACCGATGATGAACAGGCGATACGAGGCACTCTTGGTCGACTTTTATTCTCAGGCACCATGATTGATAAAAAAGCGAGAGTATTATCTGGGGGTGAAAAAGGCAGAATGATGTTCGGCAAGCTCTTACTACAAAAACCGAATATCCTCATCATGGATGAGCCGACCAATCATATGGACATGGAGTCTATTGAATCATTAAATATGGCTTTAGGACAATATGAAGGAACTCTCTTTTTTGTCAGTCATGACCGAGAATTTGTATCTTCTCTCGCCACTCGAATTTTTGATATGTCTGATAGTGGCATAATTGACTTCAAAGGCAATTATGATGAGTATCTCATTAGCCAAGGTATAGCATAGTTCTTTTTATGCTTACTTTTAGCATCAATTAAAAATAACTCCATTTCTAACTAGCCATCACATAGGCTCGTGTGATATTTAGTTGTGCCTTAATTCAAGCCTGTTCGTCACAGTCACTCATAATAATATTTAACAGACTGATTTAACTATATTTTATAGACTTAACCGCGTATAATATTTGATTAAGTTTTCTCCCCTCTATCAGTTTCTATTTAAAACTGACTTTCACAGGTTTAACCATGTCAACAGAACAATCATCATCTACGCCCTTATTTTCTGAATTAGGGCTGGCTGCTCCGATCCTTAAAGCAGTTCAGGAAGCGGGGTATGAAACCCCTTCTCCGATCCAAGCAAAAAGTATCGCCCCATTGTTGGAAGGCCGTGATTTATTAGGCCAAGCACAAACAGGGACAGGTAAGACTGCAGCCTTTGCTTTACCCTTATTAAGTCGTATTAATCCTAAAGCTAAATCGCCACAAATGTTAGTGCTTGCTCCTACTCGTGAACTTGCAATTCAAGTCGCAGAAGCCATCCAAAGCTACGCTCGATATTTAAAAGGCCTTCACGTCTTGCCTATCTACGGTGGCCAAAGCATGGGCATTCAGCTACGTCAATTACAGCGCCACCCTCAAGTTATTGTAGGTACACCAGGCCGTGTATTAGATCATATCCGCCGAGGTACATTGAAATTAGGTGAGCTTCAATCACTCGTCCTTGATGAGGCAGATGAAATGCTGCGTATGGGCTTTATTGATGATGTAGAGACCATACTAAAAGAAACACCAGCTGAACGTCAGGTCGCCCTGTTTTCTGCCACTATGCCCGCTCCAATTCATCGTGTTTCTAAGCGCTACTTGAAAAACCCCGTTGAAATCCGCATCGAAACAAAGACGTCGACTGTTGATACCATTAACCAGCGATACTGGCAGGTTACTGGCACGCATAAATTAGATGCCTTAACACGCATACTTGAAGTCGAAAACTTCGATGCTATGATCATTTTTGTTCGTACAAAAAATGCCACTGCTGAACTTGCAGAGAAACTAGAAGCTCGTGGCTACTCTAGTTCACCACTCAATGGTGATATGAACCAAGCTGCACGTGAAAAAGCTGTTGATCGCATGAAAAAAGGAAAGCTTGATATTTTAGTCGCCACCGATGTAGCTGCTCGTGGTTTAGATATTGAGCGAATAAGTCATGTTGTTAACTATGATGTGCCGTACGATACAGAATCATATGTTCACCGTATTGGCCGTACTGGGCGTGCTGGCCGTAAAGGTGAGGCTATCCTGTTTATTTCACCACGTGAAAAACGGATGTTATTTGCGATTGAAAAAGCGACCCGTCAAACAATTACTAAAATGCAGTTACCTAGTTCGGAAGATATAGCTGATCGCCGTGTTATGCAATTTAATCAACAACTCAGTGAAACTATAGAATCACAAGATTTAGCCTTCTTCCAAACAGTTATTAATGACTACCAGCAAGAGCACGAAGCCGATCCATTAGAGGTTGCAGCTGCTTTAGTTTACTTAGTACAAAAAAGCCGGCCACTTAAACCTGTCAAGCATGTTGAATCCCGTCCTGCACGTGCAGACCGAGAAGATCGTAGCCGTGATCGTAATAATAAAAGTGAACGATCATCGCCACGCCGTACCATCGGTTCTGCTATAAGAGAATCTGAAGCGGGTATGCAAACCTATAGGGTTGAAGTCGGCAGAGATCACGGTGCTGAAGTAAAAAACCTTGTCGGTGCTATTGCAAATGAAGCAGGAATTAATAGTAAAGATATTGGCCGCATTAGTCTGCAAGATGCATACAGCACAATTGATCTACCTGAAGGCATGCCTAAAGATTTATTTCAGCAACTTCGTAAAGTTTGGGTCTGCAATAAACAATTACAAATCAGTCTCATGAATGCTAGTTCAGCCGAATCATTTGAAAAAACTGAGAGTAGTGATAGCCCGCGTAAATCAAGGCGCTCTGGTAAACCACGTACGCGTGCTCGTGATAAGGCAAGACGACCGAGTCAACGTCGCCAAGCCCAAAAAGAAGACTAAGCCCCCCCCATAATATGGGGGGGCTTTTGAGTGTGATGTAGTAAGCTCAAACACCCGCACTATTCAATACTATTGTGACCACAGCATAGATAGACGCTACAAATAAAAACGCCAAAATAAGGGCTGCAATAATATAAGGTTTCAACCCTACCTTTTCGATATAGGCGCGGTCACGATCATAATTCTCTTTATTCGATACACCAAAAAAAGCGGATAGTACGCTCAATATGATATATAAAATGCCAGGATCTTTCTGTTCAGTCATACTTGTTCTAAACTCATTTAAAAATTAGTGGCTCAGTATAAAGGAAAGCTAATCACTTTAAATATACCCTAAAAACCACATTAAAAATGTCTCGTTATATAGCTATAACAATCATCCTTAAAAAAATATAATGAGCAATTCCTGTAATTAACTTCTAGAACCTTTATTATAATTACTTGCTCACTTCAAACTAGCGGCCAAATTTAGGATTAAAATGAAAAAAGGTTTTATAATTATTATTCTCGCCATGATCCTATTCCCTGCATCATTATGGGGGCTCGCGTGGTTTTTCTCGGCAACAAATTTAGCAAATGAATTCTGCCAAGGCCAGTTTTCACTTTTTCATGAATACAACCGCTGTCGAGAACCACACCTTGGTTTACTTGTCTCAGCAGTGGCTGCCTTTATAAGCTTTTTGCTATTGGGTTGGGGTACTAAAAGTATTCGAAAATCCAATCAAAGATAGCTAAAGCCTAAGAAATCACCCTGAAACATTACCAAAACTTATCTTTTCAAAGGATTCAATAATAATTTCTCATTAATTGGAAAATATTTTGATGCTGAACTAATTAGTGAAGTTGATGTGAATTTAGACACACCATATACCTCTACTTTTACTTGATAGTCTTTACAGAGTTTATCAACCAGTAAATCAAAGTCTCCGTCACCCGATGCTAACACCACTACATCTGCACCTTTAGCGTACTCCATAGCATCAAGAGCAATCCCCACGTCCCAATCACCTTTTGCTGAGCCATCGACCCTTTGAATGAATGGCTTAAGTTTTACTTCAAAACCAATTCCTCTAAGGATGTTTTGAAACTGTCTTTGTTTTTCATCATCTCTATCTATTGCATAGGCAACTGCTTTTATCATCTTCCTATCTGAGGTGATTTTCGCCCAAAACTTATTATAATCAAAATTGCAACCATAAGATTGCTTCGTCGTGTAGTAGATATTTTGTACATCTACAAGTACAACTAGTTTTTCCATATTTACTAATCTCATTTTCCAGCACAAACAACATTTTACGCATAATAAATAGTAAATTTATTTTTTCAGGTTTATTTCATATACATATATTCAAATATATTACTTTATCTTACGATTTCAGCATGTAAAATGACACTATGCTAAATTTCATTTGGATCTTCTTTTTTGCCACTGCCTTTATCGTTGCACTAATTAAGTTATTAGCTTTTGGTGACACGCAAGTATTTAGTCAGATGATGCAAGCAATGTTTAGTCTATCAAAAACTGCATTTGAAATAGCACTTGGCCTCACTGGTGTCTTGGCTTTATGGTTGGGCATTATGAAAATTGGTGAGCGTAGTGGTTTTATTCAAGTGATCACAAGGTGGTTAAGCCCACTATTTATTCGTCTGATGCCAGAAGTACCTAAAAACCATCCAGCGATAGGTGCAATAGTAATGAATATGTCAGCCAATGCATTAGGGCTCGATAATGCAGCCACACCTCTGGGCATCAAAGCCATGCAAGAGCTACAAAAACTCAATCCGTTTAAAGACACGGCAAGCAACGCACAAATTCTCTTCTTAGTACTAAACACTTCGGCCGTGACTTTATTTCCAGTCACCATATTCACATATCGAGCACAAATGGGAGCAGCAAACCCTACTGATGTATTTATTCCTATCTTAATTGCAACCTATGCTTCAACACTAATTGGGTTAATGACAGTAGCAGCAGTACAAAAAATCAACTTGTTTGATAGAGTGATCCTAGCTTATTTGGGTGGTTTCTCAGCCTTTGTCTTTGGATTGTTAGCATACTTTTCTAGCTTGCCACAGGCACAAATGCTTGTGCAATCAGCTTTGATCAGTAATGTTGTTTTATTCTCATTGGTCATGTTATTTATTGCTGGCGCAGTATTTAAAAAAGTTAATGCTTACGATGCATTTATTGATGGGGCTAAAGAGGGCTTTGACACCGCAATAACAATCATTCCTTACTTGGTCGCAATGTTGGTAGCAATTGGGGTTTTTCGTGCTAGCGGCGCTTTAGAATTACTCTCTGATGGGCTACGAAATATAATCTTGTCATTTAATATGGATGACCGTTTTATTGATGCGCTACCAACAGCACTAATGAAACCTTTCAGTGGCAGCGGTGCCCGCGCTATGATGATTGATACAATGCAAGTACATGGTGCAGATTCTTTTGCCGGCCGATTATCCTCAATAGTTCAAGGGAGTACTGAAACGACATTTTATGTATTGGCCGTTTACTTTGGCTCCGTGGGCATTAAGAAAATACGCCATGCTGCAGCTTGTGGTTTAGCTGCTGATATTGCTGGCATATTAACTGCAATTGCAGTTGCCTATTTGTTCTTTGGTTGAGCGACGCTATATACAATCATGGCGATTAAAGACTCTCTTTACACATCTATAGCATCATCTTTAGCTAAAGATGGCTATATTGTCCTGACAAACTTTTTACCAAGTCAAATTATGCAACAACTATACGATCATGTCATTGCTCTACCTAACGAGAGTTTTCATCAAGCCCGTGTAGGTTCAAAGAACAACTTACAGTTAAATAATAAGGTTCGCAATGATAAAAGTCTCTGGCTTTGTAAGAAGCATCCTATAGAGAAGAACTACCTTGCTATTATGGAAGAGTGCCGTATTCAACTCAATAAGCGATTGTTTTTAGGCATACAACATTTTGAAGCTCACTTTTCTTACTATAAAACAGGGTCTTTTTATCAACGCCATATTGATTCTTTTCAAGGCCAATCACATCGTATCGTTTCTAGTGTGTTTTACTTAAACCCTGACTGGTCTGATGACAACGGTGGTGAATTAATACTATATGAACCAGATAGTGATAATATTTTATGCACTATCAGACCTCATTTTGGCACCATGGTCCTCTTTTTAAGTGAGGAATTTCCACATGAAGTACTACCAACAAAGTATGACCGTTATAGTATTGCTGGCTGGTTTCATACTGATAATATAACTGACTGAGTAACCTGCTATGTCTACTGAAAAGTTTACTATTTTACAATTAGGACATCCACATTTACGTCTCACTGCACGCAATGTTGAAAGTATCCAAAGTGATAATATGCAAAATTTCATAGATGATTTATTACACTTCGTCAGTGAAGTTAATGGCATGGGAATTGCGGCACCACAAGTTGATCATTCACTACGTTTATTTATAATGTCTTCTAGGCCCAATATTCGCTACCCCTACGCCCCATCAATGCAGCCAACTGTAATAATAAATCCTGAGATAATTTCCGTAGCAAAAAAAGTAGAAAAAGATTGGGAAGGCTGTCTTAGTGTTCCAAGTATTAGAGCTTTAGTCCCACGTCATCAGTCTATTAGGGCCCGTTATACTAGCCGTACTGGAGAACATGTTGAAGCAACTTACTCTGGTTTCTTAGCCCGTGTTTTTCAACACGAGTTAGATCACCTCAACGGCCTAGTCTTTACTGATAGAGTAGAAGATAACCATGACATGATGGCTGAACAAGAATGGTTAAAGCTAATTTCTCAACGCTAAAGTTGTGAATAAAAATCAGATCGCGACTTGTCCAAACATTTCACCAACTCTTTTTGATAGCGTATCACTACGTTTTGGGCACCGAAGTGCTTTCATGATATGTTCTCGTAGACCCGGCATAAACATTGCATCCGCTAACACTTGGCTAAAGCCAGAATAGTCGGCATCATTTTCTGCCAACCGCTCAACAAACAATGTACAAATCTCGCTATTTTCTAGTAGTTGCCATAATCGGCCTGAAATGACTGCGAGAATTTCTATCTTTTTACTACAATCATCTTTGAGAGTTTTAATGACCATCTGTTCAAGCAAAGCACGTACGGGGCTATTTGATGCTGCTCTAAGGCAAGCACAAATCTTCTCGATGTTAGGCTCTTTTTGTTGCAATTCATACTCAATCTGTTGAGCTAAAGTTTCTACAATACCAATCGTAGGTTCGACGTGTTCCAGGAAGCTACATAACACCATAAAGGGTCTCTCTGGTATTTTTGGCAATGCCTCAATAAGACGTTGTGTATCTCCACCCTCATTTAGTCTTTCTGCAACGTCAGCCACACCTTGTATCGCTAATGATTGCCAACTATTCAGTTCTTTATCACCAATAAAGTAATTCAAAGCATTGTGATAATAACTTGAAGGTTGTCTTCCAAGACTCTTATTTGCTTTGGCATTAAAAGCTGCTAGCTTTTCCTCAAGTGGTGTAAAAGTATAAGGACTATCATTCAATACATCTTCGATGTCCTCACTACCTGTTGCTGCTAGCATAGACTCTCCAACACGACTCTAATAACATACATAAAAACTCATCTCGGGCTCCTTGTATCAGAAGCCCTTGTTCATCTAAAGGGAACTTAAGAAACCAAATATAGTGTTTATCTGGTAGTGTTGGACTCCAAAAAACCACACCAAATAATGCTGATTTTTGTAATGGGTACGGGTACGCTTGTTGAGCAGATTCAAAATTAAAAAACTGATCTGAACTCAGTTTAGCCACGCGGCGGCCCATATCGAATACACGATATTTTGCACCGCTATGATGCAGGAATTCGCTTAAAGTAGTTATTTGATGACTAGGCATACTTATTTCGAAATATTTCTTAACTATGTTCGGTATTCAGCGTTTATTTTGACGTAATCATAGGAGAAGTCACAGGTCCAAATTGTATCGGTGGCTTTACCACGCTTCAATATAACTCTAATCATTATTTCTTCTTGATTCATGACCTGCTGACCCAATGCTTCAGTATAGTTTACCGCTGGTTCACCATTTTTTATGACGCAAACATCATCTAAGTAGATAGCGACTTGTGTCAGGTCAAAATCATTAAGACCACTACGGCCAACCGCTGCCAAGATCCTGCCCCAATTAGGATCCGATGCAAATAATGCTGTTTTAACTAAGGGCGAATGAGCAATAGTGTATGCCACTTGCCTACACTCTTCAGTATCAGTACCCTGTTCAACTTCAACTGTAATAAACTTTGTCGCACCTTCACCGTCTCGCACAACAGCATGAGCTAACTGCTGACTGATAGAAGCAATTGCTTTATATAGTGTTTGGGAGTCACTCGTATCAAAGTCCGTTAATAAAACGTTATTAGCTTTACCAGTTGCCATCAATACACAGGCATCGTTAGTTGATGTATCACCATCAACAGATATCCGATTAAAGGATTGTGCAGATGCTTTTTTTAGCATGAGATCTAATATATTTTGTGCAATGGCAGCATCGGTTGCTATATAGGACAACATTGTTGCCATATCGGGTCTTATCATTCCTGAACCTTTTGCAATTCCAGTTACAGTGATTAGTTTTCCAGCTAATTTAACTTGTTTAGATACTGCTTTAGCAACCGTGTCCGTTGTCATAATCGCCTGTGCAGCTTCAAGCCATCGTTCAGCACCTAATGCCGCCACTAACCCTGGTATTGCTCCCTTAACTTTATCTAACGGAAGTTGTTCGCCAATCACTCCCGTCGAAAAAGGCAACACGGCTTGAGTAATTTCATTCACTTGGCTCGCTATAGCTTCACAGCAAGCTATAGCCGTTTTTAGTCCTTGCTGGCCTGTACCAGCATTAGCATTGCCTGAGTTAACGAGCAGGTAGCGTGGAGTAACCTCACCTTGGTGCAGTTTTGCAATCGTAACTGGTGCGGCACAAAATGCATTTTGCGTATAAATCGCTGAGACCGTGCTACCTTTACATATTTCAATTAAAACTAAATCACTACTACCATTTTTTTTTATTCCCGCATTAGCTGTTGCTAATCGGATACCTTTAATAGTTAGTATTTCTTTGGCTTTTGGTAAAGATAAATTGACAGCCATTAATTCAATGCTCCGTGACATTGTTTGAATTTCTTACCTGATCCACAAGGGCAGGGTTCATTACGACCTACTTTTCGACCCTCTCGTTCGATCGGCTGACTCTGTTCCTTAATATTATGGTTTTGTCCTTCAGATTTACCAGTCATACCATCAACTTGATCGTGCTGCAACTCAATATCACCAGTTTGACGGCGGCGCTCTTCCACTGCTTTGACATCTTCTTCTGCCCGTCAATTCAACACGTGCAATAAGTGACACCACATCATGTTTAATACGCTCTAACATTGATGTGAACATATTAAAGGCTTCACGTTTAAACTCCTGCTTTGGATCTTTTTGAGCATACCCCCTCAAGTTGATACCTTGACGTAAGTAATCCATTTGAGCTAAGTGTTCTTTCCATTGAGAATCTAATGTTTGAAGGGTAATAGCTTTTTCAAAGTGTCGCATTAACTCTGCTCCAGTCATCGCTTCTTTAGCATCAGCCTGATTTTGAATTTCAGTAACAATTCTTTCACGCAGTGTTTCTTCATGTAAGTCTTCATCTTCCTGCAACCAAGATGCAATATCTACATCTAATCCGAACTCTTCTTTTAAGGCTGGAGAAAGGCCTGCAATATTCCATTGCTCATCAATACTTCCAGGAGCAATATAAATACTAATCATATTATCAACCACCGTAGCACGCATTGAAACAATAGTACTAGACACATCCTTAGCTGCCATTAATTCATTACGTTGCTCATACACAACTTTACGCTGATCATTTGCAACATCATCGAACTCTAACACTTGCTTACGAATATCAAAGTTATGGCCTTCAACTTTGCGTTGCGCATTTTCGATTGCACGTGATACCCAAGGATGTTCAATAGCCTCGTTCTCTTCCATTCCTAATTTTTGCATTAAGCCTGACATACGCTCCGATGCAAAAATCCGCATAAGGTTATCTTCAAGAGATAAATAAAAACGGCTTGAACCAGCATCTCCTTGACGTCCAGAACGACCACGCAATTGATTGTCAACGCGACGAGATTCATGACGCTCTGAACCAATAATATGCAAACCTCCAGACTCTAGTACTCGATTATGGCGCTGTTGCCATGCTTGTTGAATCAGGGCCTTTTCAGCTTCTGACACATCATCAGACAGCTCTGTCATTTCAGCATCAAGACTGCCACCAAGGACAATATCAGTTCCACGACCTGCCATATTAGTCGCTATTGTTACTGAGCCAGGCCGGCCTGCTTGTGCAATGATATAGGCTTCTTTTTCATGAAACTTAGCATTCAAAACTTCATGTGGTATTTTTTCTTCTTGCAATAAGCTATGAAGATATTCAGATGTTTCGATTGATGATGTACCCACAAGCACAGGCTGTTGTCGTTCAATACATAATTTAATATCTTCGACAATTGCATCGTATTTTTCTTTTGTAGTTAAATAAATTTGATCAGCAGAATCTATGCGGCACATTTCACGATGTGTCGGAATAACAATAACTTCAAGGCCATATATAGATTGTAACTCAAACGCTTCAGTATCTGCTGTACCTGTCATACCAGAGAGTTTTTCATACAATCGGAAAAAGTTTTGGAATGTTATTGAAGCTAAAGTTTGGTTTTCATTCTGAATTGTGACGCTTTCTTTTGCTTCAACCGCTTGATGCAAACCTTCTGACCATCTACGACCAGGCATCGTACGCCCAGTAAACTCATCAACAATTACGACTTGGTCATCTTGCACGATATAATCTACATCTAGTTGAAATAATACATGAGCCCGAAGCGCGGCTGTCACGTGATGCATTAAACCTATATTTGTTGCATCGTATAGGCTAGCATCTTCTGCCAAAATACCGGCTTCTGTTAATAAGTTTTCAATTTTCTCATGACCATCTTCAGTAAAATTGACTTGTTTTGATTTCTCATCAATCGTGTAATCACCAGGAGTTTCAACTTCTTCACCCTCACCAATTTGTTGGCTTAAG
The DNA here is from genome assembly GCA_905181885.1 of uncultured Gammaproteobacteria bacterium. GTDB lineage: Bacteria > Pseudomonadota > Gammaproteobacteria > Nitrosococcales > Methylophagaceae. Next base: position 851,894 of record CAJIZI010000001.1, on the reverse strand, counting down.
TTTGGGATCAAAGCATCCATTCTTCCGTACAGTTCAGAACTATCTTCTGCTGGTCCTGAAATAATAAGTGGTGTTCTAGCTTCATCTATTAAGATGGAATCAACTTCATCAATTACCGCAAAATTTAATTTACGCTGCACTTTCTCTTCAATGCTGAAAGCCATATTATCTCGTAAATAATCGAAACCAAATTCATTATTAGTGCCATAAGTAATATCTGAGTTATAGGCTGCACGTCTTTCATCTGGTAACAACCCGCCCACAATAACACCTGTTGTTAGCCCCAGAAAACTATATAACTGGCTCATCCATGCAGCATCACGCTGCGCCAAGTAATCGTTGACAGTAATTACATGCACGCCTTCACCTTCAAGTGCATTCAAATATACAGCTAATGTTGCAACTAATGTTTTACCTTCACCAGTTCGCATCTCTGCAATTTTCCCCTCATTCAGGACATAACCACCTACTAACTGTACATCGAAATGACGCATGTTGAGCACACGCTTTCCGGCTTCTCGCACAACTGAAAATGCTTCAGGTAGTACTTCCTCTAATGTTTTTCCATCAGCTAGTTCTCGGCGAAATTCTGCAGTTTTTTCTTTGAGAGCATTATCGTCTAATTTTTCGATGGAGGCCTCAAAATCATTTACTTGGGTAACAACTTTTTTTAACTTTTTGAGCACGCGCTCATTTCTACTACCAAAGACTTTACCGAAAAACTTATTTACCATACCGTTCACTACCCTTGTACTGATGCCGAGCCAAATGCAATCGGGAAACTAGATTAAAATAAATACGTAATTATAACGCTTAGAGAATCTGAGGTCTAAGGACTATATACAAATATGGAGGCTAAACTAAAAAAAACAAGCGCTACTTATATATAAAGTCGCTTCCGCTTATCGTTAAGTCATCTGATAATTCTAAAATGTATTTCTCCGTCTACGGCCGAATCTACTGGGAAATTTACAACCTCGAGCTAACTTTTATTGCCAAATAATGGTAACCTGAACACTTAATCCATATATTAATTAAGCAGTGATTATGCCTAGAGAACCAAAAGTAATTAACAACATTTTTAAAAATAACACTGCACTATCAAAAATAGCAAAACATGCACAATTGCTTAATCGTCTCAATCACACTTTCCAGCAAAGTCTCCCTGCACAATTCTCAGCTCATTGTAAGTTAGCTAATATCAAGGGTGATACACTTGTAATTCATACGGATAATGCTTCATATAGTAGCCTACTACGCTTTCAGTCTCCCGTATTATGTAAAGCGCTATCTCGAGAACTTGAGGTCGATATAAAGAAACTCGAAGTTAAAGTTAGACCTCACTTCGTTTCCTTTGAGAAGCAACCTTTGAATCCGATGTTTCTACCAGAGTCTGCTGCGAACTCATTGCAGCAAACTGCAGATAGTATGGATAAGGGACCATTAAAAACAGCTTTAGAGAAGTTGGCTACTCGAAAAATCTAGTTAAGAATTGACGCAGCCGGCCTGCTGAATACGATCGGTGCATTTTCATCATCTTCAAAACTGACCAATTCCCAGGCATCTTCCTGTGCGAGTAGTTTTCGAAGTAACTTATTATTTACTTCATGTCCTGATTTATGACCATTAAAAGCACCAATCAAGCTATGGCCAAGTAGATAAAGATCACCAATTGCATCCAATACTTTATGGCGCACAAATTCATCTTCGTAACGAAGTCCATCTTCATTTATAACACGATAGTCATCAACAACAATTGCATTATCCATGCTACCACCTAACGCTAAGTTGTTTTCACGTAGCTTTTCGATATCCTTCATAAAGCCAAATGTACGTGCTCGACTTACTTCTCTAACAAATGAAGTTGATGAAAAGTCAACTTCAACCTTTTGAGTACGCTCGGTAAATGCAGGGTGTTCAAAATCTATCGTAAAACTAACTTTAAACCCATTAAAAGGTTCAAATTTGGCCCATTTATCTCCATCTTCTAACAATACAGATTTTTTGATACGAATAAATTGTTTCGCGGCTGTTTGTTCTTCAATCCCAGCGGACTGAATTAAGAAAACAAAAGGACCCGCACTACCGTCCATAATCGGGACTTCTGCAGCATTGAGATCAACATAAGCATTATCGATGCCCAAACCCGCAAATGCAGATAATAAGTGTTCTACTGTGGATATTTTTTCACCGTGTTCAATCAGTGTTGTTGATAATGCAGTTTCACCTACATTACATGCTTTAGCACTAATTTCAACAACAGGATCAAGATCAATACGTCTAAAAATAATACCTGTATTGATGGCCGCTGGATGTAAAGTTAGATACACCGTTTCGCCACTATGTAAGCCGACTCCTGTCGCGCGAATCACATTTTTCAATGTTCGTTGCTTTATCACGCTAATTATCTCTCCAATACCACTATTTCAGACGCGCATTGTAGCATATCACTATCTATACAAATAGGATTCTATTCTCTTCTTAATCTGCTTGCCGACGAAGAAATGCTGGCACATCTAAATAGTCCATGTTGCTATCAACATTAACCACCTTTTTTTGCTGTCCTTGCTCTTCATTTCTTAGGACTGTCGGTTTATCATAATCTATATCCACATGCTTTTTCACTATCTCCATTTGTGGCATTTCTAATTCATTTGCCATATCAATTTTAGTTATTTTTTCAGCTCCTAAACCAGTAGCAACAACTGTCACTCTCAGTTCGTCTGTCATTTCTGGATCTATAACTGTACCCACAACAACAGTCGCATCATCAGAAGCAAAATCTTTCACTGTATTACCTACAGCTTCAAATTCTCCTATTGTCATATCCAAACCTGCTGTTATGTTAACTAATACACCACGTGCACCAGCTAAATCTACATCTTCTAATAAAGGGCTCGAAACTGCATGTTGTGCTGCTTCAACAGCTCTATTTGGTCCTGATGCTTTACCAGTTCCCATCATCGCCATCCCCATTTCAGACATTACTGTACGAACATCTGCGAAATCCACATTGATCATTCCTTCGCGTGTGATCAATTCTGCAATACCTTGAACTGCCCCCAATAAAACATCATTAGCTGCCTTGAAGGCATCTAATAAACTCATATCTTTACCTAACACTGCCAATAACTTCTCATTTGGTATTGTTATCAATGAGTCAACGTGTTGGCTCAGCTCGTCCAAACCTTGGCTCGCTATCTTCAAACGTTTCGCGCCCTCAAATGGGAATGGCTTTGTTACCACTGCAACCGTTAAAATACCCATTTCTTTAGCTACTTGTGCAACCACTGGTGCTGCTCCCGTTCCCGTTCCGCCACCCATTCCTGCTGTAATAAAAATCATATCTGCACCAGAAATTACTTCAGTAATTCTTTCTCTATCTTCTAATGCTGCTTGACGACCAATATCAGGGTTTGCTCCTGCTCCCAAACCTTTTGTAATATCAGTACCAAGCTGCAACTGTGTAGTTGCCGAACTTTTTCTTAATGCTTGAGCATCGGTATTAGCACATATAAAATCAACACCTTCAATTTCGCTTACCACCATGTGTTCTAGTGCATTACCACCACCACCACCGACTCCAATTACCTTAATTACTGCATTTTGTGTATATGTATCAATTAATTCAAATGTCATTTCATTTCCCCAAAAGTGATGAATGTGTTGTTATTTTGTTTCGTACTTAAAGTGATTTTTTAAAAATTTCCCTGAAACCAACCTTTCATTCGTATCATTACTTCTTTAAAACCACTTCCCGTCTTCATTTCAGATTGCACTTTAGCTTCCATCTCGTTTCCAAACAGTAAAAGCCCCACACCTGTTGCGTGTATTGGGTTTCTTACAGCTTCGACTAATCCTCCAACATGTTGTGGTAAACCTAATCGCACAGGTAAATGAAAGACCTCTTCTGCCAACTCGATAACTCCTTCCATTTTTGAGCTCCCACCGGTTAGTACGACTCCCGCGGCTAATAATTCTTCGAAGCCACTACGACGTAATTCTGCTTGTACTAGTATTAATAATTCTTCATACCTTGGTTCAACAACTTCTGCTAATGTTTGTCTTGCTAATTGCCTTGGCGGCCTGTCCCCAACACTCGGGACTTCAATTGTTTCATCCTCACGAGCTAATTGTGTTAATGCACAGGCATACTTCATTTTTATTTCTTCTGCATACTGTGTTGGCGTTCGTAGGGCAACAGCGATATCATTTGTCACTTGATCACCTGCAATAGGAATCACTGCTGTATGTCGAATTGCACCCTCAACGAAAATCGCAATATCCGTTGTACCTCCACCAATATCAACCAAACACACGCCAAGTTCCTTCTCATCTTCTACTAATACTGAGTAGCTTGATGCCATTTGTTCTAATATTATTCCATCCACGGATAATCCACATCGTTCAATACATTTACTGATATTTTGTGCCGCACTTACAGCACCAGTAATTAAATGTACTTTAGCTTCAAGCCGAACACCTGACATTCCAATGGGCTCACGAATGCCCTCTTGATTATCGATAATATATTCCTGAGGCATCACATGAAGTAGCTCTTGATCGCCCGGGAAATGTACTGCTTTCGCAGCATCTACTGCTCGTTCAATATCTCCCCGAGTTACTTCTTTATCCCTGATAGCTACTGTACCGTGCGAATTCAAGCTACGAATGTGGCTACCAGCAATACCTGCATAAACCGAGTGAATCTGACAGCCCGCCATCAGTTCTGCTTCTTCAACTGCACGTTGGATTGATTGCACCGTCGATTCAATATTGACTACTACCCCTTTTTTCATACCACGAGCAGGATGTGAACCGATCCCAATAATTTCTAGTGCGTTATCACTCGGTCCTGCATCTAAAATTGGTGCTGCAACAATAGCAACTACTTTAGAAGTGCCTATATCAAGGCCAACAATCAAATCTCTATCATTTTTTTTAGTCATCATACTTTTCCATTAAAATCAGGTTTTTGACCTGGTCTCCAAATTACTGATAAACCATTTGGATAACGCATATCCATTTCAGCTATCTGAGACTGGTAATGTTTTAATTCATTCAGATAGACCCTTAAAAAACGATTAAACCGCTCTTCACTTTCTGCACGACCAAGCACAATGAGAATGTCATTAGTTAACCCTATGCTCCATGCTCTTCTGTTATCCATAACTAAAGTTTTTATCTTTAAACCATGTTGCTGTAATGCTTCTTCCATTGCTATAAAACGACTTGTCATTATTGGTTGACTAGCTTCCGGTCCATAAAGGGTTGATAGCGCTGCTAATACATTTTTATTTGAAGAAATAAATGTTTCGCCATCCTTGTTAACCAGACTTTTATTTTTCCATCGAGCAACGGGGACTTTTTCTTTCACAATTAAATGTAAACTATCAGGCCATACCCTCCTCACCTGTAGACTTTTAACCCAGGGCAAAGACTCCCCAGCATTACTAATTTGTGCAACATCAACACTCAAAAAACTTCCTCGCGTATGAGGCTTAATTACTTCCGCCAATACGGCTTTATTAGCGTGCTCAAAACTGCCTTCTACCGTCACATGCAAAATAGGCAAAATATTATTTTGGCTAACAACCCAACTTACAGCAACCAATCCCATTAACAACAAAGTAATAAGACTTAGACGGGCAATATGGCTCCAACCTATAGCGCTTTCAACCTGACGCTTTGCTTTGAGTGTTTCCCCTCTCTTGCTTGATTTTGACATTAGCTATGCCCTCTTTTAATGCTAGACTTTAAAATTTTCAAAACTAATTCTTCAAAGTTTAATCCTTCTTGTTTCGCTGCCATAGGCACTAAACTATGATTTGTCATACCCGGTATGCTATTTGCTTCTATTAGATAAAACTCCCCGAGCTTATCTCGCATCAGATCAATCCTGCCCCACCCCTTCATTCTTAGTCCATCAAAAGCAAGTAATGACAACTCCTTACAATATGCTTCATCTTCATTACTTAAACCTGCTGGACATAAGTATTCTGTCGTATTCGCTTCATATTTAGCGTTAAAGTCATAAAATTTATTTGGTGTTTTTAGTAGAATAACTGGCAGACTTATTCCATCTAAAATAGCAACTGTGTATTCATCACCATCAATCCAACATTCAGCAATAACCTCACTATCGTAGTTCAAGGCATCATTAATAGCCTCTTTTAAGTCCCACGCGTTCTCAACCTTCGTCATACCAATACTTGAACCCTCATTCACTGGTTTTACAATCAGAGGCAATCCAAGTTTACTTATTAATTCATCTGACTCTGTGCTCTTATTCACATGGTAATAACTAGCTGTTGGTAGATTAAGTTGCTGCCAAATACTTTTACTAAGTGCTTTATTCATTGAAAGTACAGCACCCGTTAAATCTGATCCCGTGTACGGTATTCCCAGTGAATCTAAAACACCTTGAATCTGACCATCTTCTCCACCACGACCATGCAGCATGATAAAAGCACGATCAAACTGACCTTCGGTTAATTTCTGCGAAATATCACATTCGACGTCTACTTTATGAGCATCTATTCCTTGACTTTGTAATGAAGACAACACTGCTTCACCACTTAATAATGAAATACTTCGCTCTGCAGAGCGCCCACCCATTAGTACCGCCACTTTTCCAAAATCATATACGGTAGAGATCATTACACTAACTCTCCTACAATATGGACTTCTGGCTCTAACAAAACACCGTGTTCTAATTCTATTGTCTTCTGCACATGGACAATTAATGCTTCTATATCTGCTGCTGTAGCATTTCCCATATTCACAATAAAGTTCGCATGTTTTTCTGATACGGCTGCACCACCAATGGCGAGACCTTTTAACCCCGAAGTTTCAATCAAACGACCAGCAAAATCATTTTCGGGGTTTCTAAATACCGAACCTGCTGATGGCTGATTAGTTGGTTGAGATATATTCCTTTTCTTTAACAACGATTTTATTTCATCCATCTCCTGAGCTCTATCACCATGTCTTAAGCTCAGACTTGCAGAAACAAACCATTCATCTGTTGGAATCACAACATGCCGATAACCGACTTTAAATTCTTCTGGTGTTCTGTCGTGAAACTGTCCTTGCCTATCGATTGTTGTAACGCCAACAATCAATGACCATATCTCTGTTCCATGAGCACCAGCATTCATAGCTAAAGCCCCCCCTAAAGTACCGGGAATGCCAGCTAAAAACCCTGCTCCAGACAAACCCGAACGCGCTGCCTGCTTTGCTAATTTACTGCAATAAACACCGACTTCAGCCTCAATCGATTCACCTTTAACCTCTACGTCTTTTAGGATTCCTGCTGTTGAAATTACTGTACCTTCAAATCCACCATCCCTAACTAGTAGATTGCTTCCTAGTCCGAGCCATAAAATCGGCTCGGTTCTGGGCAGCTGCGATAAAAATGATGACAAGTCCAATTTAGTCGTTGCACGATATAATTGACGTGCAACACCACCTACGCGCCAAGATGTATATTTGGCTAGGGGTTCATTAATTCGAAGTTCACCATCAATATTTAAAAAGTCAGTACTCATACTGTATGCACTCCCAACTTTTCTGCAATTTCTATAGAAGTACTTCCAATATCCCCTGCACCTAATGTAAGTAAAATATCTCCACCTGATAATAGCCCAGGTAATATTTCAAGTAAGACCGAATTGTCTTTAATAAAAACTGGTTCAACTTGACCACGTAGTCGAATCGCTCGACAAAGACTCTTACTATCAGCACCAGCAATGTACATTTCACCTGCTGGATACACATCCTGTATCAATAAAACATCCACACTTGATAGTACTTGTGCAAATTCATCGAACATATCTCTTGTTCGCGAATAACGATGGGGTTGGAATAAAACCACTAGTCTTCTGTTTGGCCAACCATCTCTTGTAGCTGCTATTGTTGCGCTTAACTCGGTTGGATGATGTCCGTAATCATCAATCAGTAAGACTTTCCCACTATCTACTGTTAAATCACCTACAATATTAAAGCGACGTGCTATACCTTCAAATTGATTTAGTGCTCGTTGACAAGCATCTACTGATACACCCAAATTTATAGCAACTACAATCGCTGCTGTTGCATTTAAAGCATTATGCAAACCCGGCATATTAAATGTAATAACAAAGCTTTGTTCCGTCGACTTACTAATTACTGTGAACTGACTTTGCCCCCCTGTTTGTTCAAAGTCTGCTAATTTAAAATCAGCATCATCTGCTGTACCATATGTAATAACGGGACGAGTGACATCAGGTAAGAGACCCCTTACTACAGGGTCATCCATACACATCACAGCTAGACCATAAAAAGGTAAATGATGTAAAAACTCTAAAAATGTTGATTTTAACTTATTAAAGTCCCCCTCATAAGTCGCCATATGATCTTCATCGACGTTAGTTACTACCGCGACTACCGGCTGTAAATATAAGAATGATGCATCACTCTCATCGGCTTCGGCCACTAGGTAACGACCATTTCCCAACCGAGCGTTACTTCCAGCGCTATTTAAACGACCACCGATCACAAAAGTTGGATCTAAATCACCCTCACTTAACAAAGCCGCAATCAAACTTGTTACTGTAGTTTTTCCATGGGTACCAGCCACGGCAATACCATAACTAAAACGCATCAATTCAGCTAACATTTCAGCACGAGGTACAACAGGAATACGTTGTTTTTTTGCCGCCATCAATTCAGAATTTTTATCATTAATTGCTGTTGATACAACAACAACATCTGCACCTGACAAATGACTTTCATCGTGTCCAATATTCACCAAGGCGCCTAACTTTTGTAAATGTTTAATTAAATCATTTACGCGTATATCTGAGCCTGAAACTTGGTAGCCTAAATTAAGCAACACCTCAGCAATGCCCCCCATGCCAACGCCACCTATTCCTATAAAATGAATATGTTTGACACGACTTTGCATTGCTGACATTTTTTTATCCATGGCTCACCGCCATACAGATGTCTGCAATTGATACTGCTGCTTCAAGTTTTGCCTGCGTTTTAGCCGCTACAGCCATATTAAATATGTTATCGCTGCTTGATGTAAGCTCAATAATTCTATTCGAAAGCACTTTCTCATCTAGCTCTGCCTCGTCGATTAGTACTGCAGCACCAACATTCAATAGTGCTGATGCATTATGTGTCTGGTGGTCATCCACAGCATAAGGATAAGGCACAAGTATTGATGCCACACCTACGGCTGAAAGCTCTGCAATTGTCAAAGCACCAGCTCCTACATACAACTAAATCAGCCCAACTGTAGGCTTCAGCCATATTACTAATAAACGCTGTTACTTCAGCTTGAATACTAACTTGTTGATAATTTCTCTTGCAGTCCTTTAGGTTTTTTTGACCACATTGATGCCTAACTGTAATACTTTTGCTAGAGCCTATTAAAGCTAAAGTCTTCGGTAATATCTCATTCAAGGACTTAGCACCCAAACTCCCACCTAGTACCAACAGCTTAATATCCTGCGGCATCCCTACACTTTTTATTGGCTCTACTGTTTTTGCTATACTTGTTCTAACTGGGTTGCCAACCCATTCAGCTTTCATTGATGCTTTAAAGCAGTTGGGAAAACCTTGTAGTACTCTAGTAGCGATAACCCCAAGCAATTTATTTGTTAAACCAGGGACAGCATTTTGTTCATGAATCACAACAGGTTTTCTTAACAACCACGCCGCTACCCCGCCGGGCCCCGATGCAAAGCCACCTAACCCTAAGACGACGTCTACGTTTGTTTTTTTAATTGCCGCGATAGCTTCAATGACAGCTTTTGCTAACTTGAAAGGTGCTTGTATCCAACCCACTGCTCCATTGCCACGTAAACCTTGCACACTAATTTCAGTCAAGGGATAGCCTGCCTCTGGAACCAGTCTAGATTCGATACCGGAAGTAGTACCCATCCAAGTCACTGTTACTCCACGCTGTGTCAATATATCTGCCACTGCTAATGCAGGAAATACATGTCCACCTGTTCCACCAGCCATAATCATAATTGTTGTCATTAGCGTTTCACTCTCACTGAGGCTTGCTCAGGAAAACGTGTCTCTATATCAACCCGGAAATAACAAAGCAATTCCGATACAGCTTATTAATAAACTACTTCCGCCATAACTCATAAATGGAAGTGTTAAACCTTTTGTGGGCAACACCCCCATATTGACGCCCATGTTAATGCAAGCTTGAAGACCTAACCATATCCCTATTCCATACGCAATTTGTGAACCAAACACTTGACCTGATAATTCTGCCGCACGTCCAATAGCTAGTGCACGCCAGATAAAAATGGCGAATAATATTAGAACACTTAATGACCCTATCAAGCCCAGCTCTTCTGCCAAAATAGAATATAAAAAATCCGTGTGTGCTTCAGGTAAATAAAACATTTTTTGCATACTGCTACCTAGTCCAACACCTAGCCAATCACCTCGTCCAAAGGCTATTAAAGATTGCGTGAGTTGGAAACCACTACCAAATGGATCTTGCCATGGGTCCATGAATGTCTGTAAACGCTCTAACCGATAGGGTGCAAACCAAATTAGAGCCATAAATAATGCTGCAAAAGTACTTATCAAAGCAGCAAATACATCCAAGCGAGAACCACCTAAAAACAACATTGCTAAAACAGTTGTAAAAATCACTACTACTGAACCCATATCTGGTTGCAATAAAAGCAGTATTGCTGCGATACCCAGTAATATTAATGGCCCAATAACTTTAAAGAATGACCCTTGTAACTGACCATGATGGCGCTGAAGATAATCAGCAACATAAATAACGGAGAATAATTTAATCACTTCAGCGACCTGTATATTTACGGGACCGAATGGTAACCATCGTCTACTTCCGTTTACTTCCCTTCCTACACCCGGTATGAGTACTAAAATTAATAAACCCACTCCCACAATTAGTAATAGTGGAGCCAGTTGGCGCCAAACTGATAATCTTATCGTCATCAATACAGTTGCAATGGCTATCCCTATAGCTGCAAAAACTAGCTGACGGTTAAAATAGAATAATGGTTGACCAAGTTTGCCATCGGCAATTGATATTGACGCTGATCCAACCATGATTAATCCAATGAATAATAAAGTACAGACTGAAAACATTAACTTTCCATCAAGTTCATACATTAAATTTATTTTACTCATGACAATTGAGCCTCTACCTCATTGATAAAAGCATCGCCACGTTTTTCATAGTTGTCGAACATATCAAAGCTTGCACACGCAGGTGCTAACAAAACAATATCTCCTTCTTTTGCGATCATTTTCGCTTTTTTTACAGCATCTGACATGTTTCGCACGGTTTGTTGTGGAATATCTCTTGGTGTTACTTCTGATATTTCTTTAGCATCCTGCCCAATCAATAAAAGGCTTTTCAGATGTGTCTCAAAAATTGGTGTTAAATCAGAAAATTCTTGTCCTTTTGCAACCCCCCCTGCAATCAAGACGATATCCCGGCCACAACTTAGGCCCTTAATAGCAGCAATACTTGCACCTACATTTGTCGCTTTGGAATCATTAACCCATTTAACACCATTCTTTTCTGTGACTAATTGGCATCGATGTGGCAAACCGCTATATTGCTTTAGTGCTTCTAGCATAGCCTTCATGGGCAACTGCATTGCATGCCCTAAAGCTAATGCAGCTAATGCATTCGAAATATTATGCTCTCCAATAACTTGCATATCACTTATTGGGAGTAATCTCTCCTTACCTCGAGCTAAATAAACTTCACCTCTCTCCTCATCAACCCCAAAATCATTTCCTATAGGCTTATGCAAGGTAAAGCCGGTTTGATTTTGAAAACCCTCAGCACATTCACACGATAAGTTGTCATCACGATTAACCACAATGACTTCAGAACCGATATAAACCTTAGCTTTTGTCTTTTGATATTGTTCAATATCCTCATAACGATCTAGATGATCTGGACTAACATTTAATACAACAGACGCATAAGCATTCAATGATGAAACTGTCTCTAATTGAAAACTTGATAATTCAAGAATATAAAAGTCTGGCTCGGGGTCAGCAATCAAGCCTAGGGCCGGTATACCAATGTTTCCACCGACTTTAATGTTCTTACCTGCCATTCTTCCCATTTCAGTCAGCATCGTTGTGACTGTACTCTTTCCATTTGAACCTGTAATTGCTATCACGGGCTGATTGATAGATCGTGCGAAGAGCTCGATATCCCCGATAACCTCTATATTATGACTACGGGCTGCTTTTATCTCTTGTAAACGTGGGTCAACTCCCGGACTCAAAACGATTACATCACTCTTAAGCATTAACTTCAGGTTTAACCCATCTTTATTTAGTAAAACTTCAGGTAACTCATTTTGTACAATGTCGATATATGGAGGATTCTTACGTGTGTCCATCATAGCAACAGCATGGCCTTGCTCAAGCAAAAAGCGAGCACAAGATAATCCTGTCTTTCCCAGACCAATTATCAAATATGCTTTTGTGTTTGCTTTTGCTCGGCTCATAGCTGTCATCTAATTTTCAACGTCGCTATACCAACTAGGACCAAAAAGACAGTAATTATCCAAAACCGCACTATTATTCTTGGTTCTGGCCATCCTTTTAATTCGTAATGGTGATGTATTGGGGCCATTAAGAAAACACGCTTTCCTCTCAATTTATATGACGCTACTTGAACGACAACAGATAATGTTTCAGCTACAAAAACACCCCCCATAATTAATAATACTAATTCTTGCCTTACTAATACTGCTACACAACCTAAGGCTGCACCTAAAGCAAGTGCACCCACATCACCCATGAAGACTTGTGCTGGATATGTATTAAACCAAAGAAAACCTAAACCAGCACCTACCATTGCAGCACAAAATATCGTTAATTCGCCTGCACTCGGAATATATGGGATTGATAGATACCTAGCAAATTCAGCATGTCCGGCTAAATAACTAAATAAACCTAGTGCTCCTGCCACCATAACCGTCGGCATTATGGCTAAGCCATCTAGACCATCCGTTAAATTTACAGCATTGCTACTCCCTACAATCACTAAATATGCCAGCAATATGTACCATGCGCCTAATGGAATTATCACATCCTTAAAAAAAGGAATTATTAGCTCAGTTTCAGCGGGAATTGTGGCTGATGTGTATAAAAAAACTGCTGCACCTGTACCAACAACTGATTGCCAAAAATACTTATATCTACTTGCTAAGCCATTTGGATCTTGACGTACTAGTTTTATATAATCATCAATAAAACCAATAACACCAAACAACATTGTCACCAACAACACTACCCATATATAACGGTTATTTAAGTCGGCCCATAACAAAGTACTTATTGCTATTGCAACTAAAATTAAAGCGCCACCCATCGTCGGTGTACCTGATTTGCTCAAATGTGATTGTGGGCCATCATCTCGTATTACTTGACCTATTTGCTTAAAACTTAATCGCCGTATCATTGTTGGCCCAACAATTAGTGCAATACCAAGCGCTGTCATTACACCCAAAATAGCCCTTAGTGTTAGGTATTGAAACACAGAGAAACCACTATGATACTGACTTAAATACTCACTTAAATGTAATAACACTAGTCTTCTCCACTTATAGCAAGTTCATCTGCTAACTTATCTAATTGCATAAAGCGTGAACCTTTAATAAGACATGTAATATTTTTGCTTAACCTAGACTCTAAATACTCATGAATACTTGTTAAGTCTGAGAAATGTATTGCTCCTTTGCCAAAAGCGGTACTGGCTGAACGACTTTTATTCCCGATAGTTAATAAGTGTTTTATACCTGCTGATTTAGCTTTAACACCTAAACCCGTGTGAATTTCTTCACTTTTAACACCCAATTCACCAAAGTCACCCAAAACTAGCCAATGTTCACCTGGAAATGTTTTTAATGTTGTAATTGCTTGTTCATATGATGCTGGGTTTGCATTATAGCTATCATCCAAGATCGTGGCATTTTTAATCCCTAGACGTAATTGAAGCCTGTGAGGCACACTTTTTACACTATCAAGACCTAATACCATATCTTCAACATTAATAAATAATGCCGTGCTCACAGCCATTGCAGCTAGTGCATTAGACATATTATGACTTCCAGGAAGCGGTAAGTTAATATAATGAAAAACTTCATTTATCTTCACCATAAAATTACTTGAAGTAATATATGACTGATAATCTGATGCTTGTATATCAGCAGAACTGTTTACTCCAAAAGATAGGCTTCTTTGTTCATTTAATACGTTCTGCCAATACTGGGCATAACTCATATCTGCATTAAAAACCCCCACACCATCACTTGGCAGGTTTGAGTAAATCTCAGACTTCGCTTCTACGACACCCTCTATGCTTCCAAACCCTTCAATATGCGCTTCACTTACGTTATTAATAAGTGACACTGCAGGACCAGCTAATTTTACTAATTCTGCTATTTCACCAACATGATTCGCACCCATTTCAATAACGGCATAATCCGTGCCCGCTTGAATTCTGAACAATGACAAAGGTACGCCTAAGTTATTGTTTAAGTTGCCTTCTGTTGCAATAACATGATGGCTTTGTGACAATATAGCTGCTAGCATTTCTTTAACTGTAGTTTTACCATTACTACCTGTGACTGCAATCACTTTGCAAGGACATTGTTTCCGCCAATAAGCAGCTAATTTTCCAAATCCGCTCACTACGTCATTGACTACAAGCTGAGGTAAGTTATCTTTTTGTAATTTATTCACTAATGCCGCACTGGCACCAGCTTTTCTCGCCGCAGAAACATAATCATGTCCATCGTTGTGGTCACCCACAATAGCTACAAATAAGTCCCCTCTTTTAACTTTTCGACTATCTATAGCCGCACCTGTAATAGCTAAATTAATGTCAAAAGAACCAATACCTAATAATTCAGCAGCATCATTCAACATCAATTGAATACTCACTTTTTAAAACCAATTGACATTGATCGCTCATCATTTGGTGTAACCAAGGCACTAAGAGCTATTTCTTTATCATTAAATGAATGTCTCTCACCTGCAATCTCCTGATATTGCTCATGGCCTTTGCCTGCTATAAGTATTATATCTTCGTGTTTTGCATTCTTTATCGCATAAGCAATAGCATGTTTCCTGTCATGTTCAATGTGTAATTTATCTTTATTTTTTATACCTTTTAAAATTTCGGCCACAATATTTTTGTTACTTTCACTTCTCGGGTTATCTGCTGTTAATACAATTCTATCTGCATATTGTTCAGCTATAGAGCCCATTAATGGACGCTTTCCAAAATCTCTTTCACCACCACATCCAAAGACACACCATAACTGTCCTTCTTTATGCATGACATGTCTCAATGACATCAATGTTTTTTCTAGCGCATCTGGTGTATGAGCGAAATCTATCACTACATCTGTTTTGTCATGATTACTCAACATTTCCATACGACCATTAATGTCATGGCACTTATTTATTAAATTGAGTACTGTCTTAAAAGGTATTTTTATTGCTAATAAACTTCCTGCCACTGCGAGTAAGTTATCAATATTAAAATGACCTAATACGTCACACTCGACCTGACCCACTTCAGATTTATTAGCTAAGATAAATTTAATGCTTTTCAATGATGTCTCAATATCCTTAGCTTGCAACGTCATGTCTTTAAGTTCAGAACTATAGGTGATTACTGCCAGCTCTTTGCGACTTGTTAAATCATCTATTAAACTTACACCGAACCCATCATCCATATTAATAACGACTGCTTTAAGACTCTGAAAATAGAACAGACTTTTTTTTGCTTCCTGATAAGCTTCCATATTTTTATGATAATCAAGATGATCTCGACTTACATTAGTAAGCACAGCAACATCAACCGCAACACTGTTTAAACGGCCTTGTTCTAAAGCATGAGAAGATGCCTCTATTACCACATAAATTATTTTTTGATGGCAAAATTCAGCCAAGTTTGCTTGTATACTTACGGGATTTGGCGTCGTCATACCTGAATCAGTTAAACCACGCAAATAGCCTATTCCCAGCGTTCCAATCAAACCGCAAGCATGACCAGAAGACTCGAGACATTGGGCAATAAAATGACTTACTGATGTTTTACCATTTGTGCCTGTGACGGCTATAATCGTTAAAGCTAATGATGGGTGACCAAAAAATCGTGCGGCAATTTCACTAACCTTCTCGCTTAAATCAATCACTTGAATGGCCTGTACTTTTGCTAGCGCCATGCAATCTATTTCTTTCTCACTTAATGGTAACAACTGATCAAACAGTACTACTTTCGCCCCTTTTTCTATAGCTTCCGTAAAATGTAAAGTTCTATGTTTAGCATCATTTGCTGTTGCAATGAATAATGCTCCTTTATTCACCCCCCGACTATCCATCGAAATGCTTGTGACCTAGGTATTTCCTATCAAGTCAGGTGTCCTAACCATACCTACTAATAACGTAGAAATATTTTTAGTAATAGTCGGTATATCCATCACTTTTCTGCCACCTGAAGCTCATTGACTGGCAAATCATCTGGGGGAATATTAAGTAAACGCATAGCACCCGTCATTACTTTTGAAAAAACAGGCCCAGCTACTAAACCACCATAATATTCTTCGCCTTTCGGATCGTCAATCATCACTACCATAGCCAATCGGGGCTTGCTAGAAGGAATAATCCCAGCGAATAATGACAAATATTGCTTTTCTGCATATCCACCTCTACTGGCTTTTTTAACCGTACCTGTTTTGCCAGCTACATGATAATTTTCTACCGCAGCTAATTTTGCTGTCCCTCCCTCCTCGACAACCCCTTCCATCATTATGACAACTTGATTCATTACATTCGATGAATAAACTCGTCGGCCCACTGACTTTTCTGTCAGCTTTATGAAACTTATAGGCTGTAAAATGCCACCATTAGCAAGCACCATATAGCCTCTGGCAAGTTGTAAGGCTGATAATGCTAGGCCATACCCATATGATAAAGTAGCCCTATCTAGCTCTCGCCATTTTTTAGGATCTGGCAAGCTACCTGTAGCTTCTCCAGGGAAATATCCTCCTGTTGGCTCTGCCATCCCAAAAGCTGCAAAGTCATGCCATAAATCTTCAGGCTTGACTGCCAAAGCAATTTTACTTGCTCCTACATTGCTCGACTTTTGAATCAAGGTTGCCATGTCTATTTGACCATAGTCACGAAAGTCTTTGATGGTATGGCCGCTTATTTTTAAAGTCCCTGGACGTGTATCAATGATCGAACTGGGCACGAATTTACCTGACTGTAACCCACTTGCCATAGTGAAAGGTTTGACTGTAGAGCCTGGTTCAAATAAATCAGTTACTGCACGATTACGATAATCACTACTTTTTAACCCTCGTCGATTATTAGGGTTAAATGAAGGCTGATTAACCATTGCTAATACTTCACCGGTTCTGGTATCTAAAACAACCGCTGATCCTGATTTTGCTCGATAATGTGTGACGGCCTCTTTTAAAGACTGATAAGTTAAATACTGTAGTCTCAAATCAATACTTAGCTGAATATTTTGGCCATCTTTCGTTGGCTTTAACTGTTCTCCACCTTCGACATAATTACCACGACTATCTCGAACCATCTTTTTTAAACCGGGCAATCCAGTTAGTACATCGTCATGCATTAACTCAAGTCCCTCTTGGCCCATGTCATCTATATTTGTAAAACCAACTAGATGCGATGTAACTTCTCCCATTGGGTAATAGCGCTTGTATTCACGTTGCAGTGCCAAACCTGTAATATTCAAGTTATCCACTTTATTTGCCACTTCTGGTGTAACTCGCCTTTTTAAATAAACAAACTCACGTTTTTTATTATTTTTTATTTTTTTATTAATCGACTTGGTTCTAATACCTAATGTTTTAGCTAAAATTGTTATCTCTGTGCTATCACCATCAAACACTTGTGGGTTTAACCAAACAGAATGTACCGGTGTACTAATTGCTAAAGGTTCGCCATGACGATCTAAAATCATACCTCGATGAGCTATAACTTCAACGTTACGTATGTGACGAGCATCCCCTTGGTTCCTTAAAAAATCGGCATTAAAAACTTGAATATCAGCTAAACGCCATCCTAAGCCTAGTACTATCGTTATAAACATCAAACGTAGTAAATTTAAACGCCAAACGCCCACCTGAGAGTTTGCTCTAGTTTTACGGCTCATGGGTTAAGTACAACCGTACTTCGAGCCATAGGTATAATCATGTCCAACTTAATTTTAGCCTGATGCTCCACTCGTCCAGGGCTCGCCCAAGTGCTCTGTTCCAATAGAAGCCTACCCCACTCTTCATCCAAATCATCTCGGTGTTGCTCAAGTTTTTGCAATGCAACAAATTCAACCCGACTTTGATGTTTGGTATACACAACTGAAATAGCTGAAGCCATTACTGCCAAAAGCATCACATACAAAGAGAAATGTTGACTTTGAATGCCGATATTTCGAGTCAAAGTCACTTTATTTTCTCCACAACGCGTAATACTGCGCTACGCGCTCTTGGATTTCTGGCCAACTCTTCCTCGCCTGATTTAATAGCTTTGCCAATTAACTTAATACTAGGATTTAACTGATCAGCAGTAATAGGAAAGTACGCCGGTAAATCATCACCTTTGGCTTGATCACGGAAAAACCGTTTAACGATACGATCTTCCAGAGAATGGAAACTAATAACAGTGAGTCGCCCGCCAATAGCCATTACATCGATAGCTTGCTGTAGTACTAGTGATAAATCATCCAACTCATTATTGATGTGAATACGGATCGCCTGAAATGTTCTTGTTGCCGGATGTTTGTTTTTTTCACGAAATGGACTTGCTTTATCAACTAAATCTGCCAGCTGCTTAGTCGTTCTTAGTGGTGATGCGTCTCTTGTTTCTACTATTGCTCTTGCTATTCGTTTACCAAAACGCTCTTCACCAAATGTTTTTAGTACAGTCGTAATTTCATCCATACTTGCATATGCAAGCCATTCTGCTGCACTTTTACCTTCACCAGGGTTCATCCTCATATCTAAAGGACCCTCTTTTCGGAAACTAAACCCACGTTCCGCGATATCCAACTGTGGTGATGAGACGCCAATATCCAATAAAATACCATCGACTTTCCCCTGCCAAAACCTTGTTTTCACAGTATCGGACAATTTTGCAAAAGAACATTGTTCAATCGTGAACCTTTCATCCTTTGCAGCTAAGTCCTGACCCTCTTCCAGAGCTTCTGGATCTTTATCAAGTCCTAATACTCGTCCTTTAGACGACAATTCACCCAATATAGCCCGCGCATGACCACCCCGGCCAAATGTCCCATCAATATAAAGCCCATCTGGCTTGATATTCAAAGCAGTTACTGTCTCATCTAATAAGACAGGAATATGTTCTGGAGAGGCTTTTGTCATAATCAGAGCTAGATAGAAAGATTTTCTAACTCTGCCGGTAAAATACCGTCAAAGTCTTCTTCCAAACAGTCATCCATTAAACTATTCCAAGTGCCCTCATCCCATAATTCGAATTTATTACCCTGACCTATCATCACGATATCTTTCTCAAGCCCTGCAAACTCACGTAATTTTGCAGGTAACAAAATACGACCATTTTTATCCATCTCACATTCAGTCGCATAGCCAAGTAACATTCTTTTCAAGCGGCGGACTTGAGTATTCAAACTTGGTAAACTAGAAAGCTTATGTTCAACCTGTTCCCATTCTGAGAGGGGATACATCTGCAAACAATGATCACTATGATCGATAGTCACTACTAAACGCCCTTCGCAACAAGCATCCAGATGCTTACGGAACTTGGCTGGAATCGCCACTCGTCCTTTTGCATCTAAATTAAATGTTGCTACGCCTCTAAACACTATTCACTCTCCTAAATTACCGATCCACTTTGATCCACTTTTACCCACTTTTGACACTATAGGAGCGAGTCAAGTCTATGTCAAGCACCAAAATAGACAAAATCCTCTATTAAGGACAATGACTTAGCAGTATTTTATTAAAGTGGTTGAGTCTATGCTGCAGTTAATAACAAGGACTACCTTTCTATCATTAAAGTGCAACGGGAAGTTAATGTGAATTCTAACTATTAAATGACTTTTTTGACTACAGACTCACACGCACTTCTAGCTGACAACTTTTCATGTCTGGAGAAAAAATGATGAAATCAGCGCGCGCTTTTAAGTCTTTGCTTTAGGTGTAATATTAGCTATGGATATCGGTCTGAATAGGCTCTTAGCAAGTCAAGGAGAAAGGCCTTGATTATCTTTTCGTGGCAGATATGTAGTAACAAAGCGCTCAAAAATAGAATACTCTGACAATACACAGACTAATAAGTAACATATTTGTATTCAATGCATGATATAAAATGATTAAAACAAGCAACGCTTGGTGAGATAATAATTCTTGTCACTTAACCGAAAAAAACAACAATATGAGTCAACTATTTATTAACATAAAACACCTGATTAAACTTTGTGGCATTTTAGTGCTCGGATTTTCAATCTTTTCACCGGCTATTGCAGATACTATCCCTGACTTTACCAAATTCGAAGCAGGCACTGAACGCAAAAAAGAATTTTTCAATTATTTATTACCCTTGATCAATAATCATAACGCTGCGACTCTGAAAGCACGCGAGAAAATCAGCAAGTGGAGCCAGCATCATGACAATATAGGGTGGATAGACCACTTTCAGCTAGAAAACTTTTTAGAAGTCTACCAGCTCGACAATTTTGATACCAACGATGAGAAAGACTGGGCAACATTGCTTCGACGAGTCGATGTTATACCAGCTTCACTTGCTCTTGCGCAGGCTGCCAATGAAAGCGGTTGGGGTACATCACGTTTTGCTCGTGAAGGAAACAACTATTATGGTCAGTGGTGTTTCAAAAGGGGCTGCGGTATGGTGCCTAACGACCGTGGAACTGGAGATATTCACGAGGTTGCAGTATTTAATTCGCCTAGTGACTCCATTGCAAGTTATCTTCGAAATATCAATAGCCATAAAGCATACAAATCTCTTCGTAAGATTAGAATGAGTCTAAGGGCTGCAGCAAAACCAGTCACCGGTAATGAACTCGCTAAAGGTCTCGACAAATACTCTCAAAGAGGCCAGGACTACATAAAAGAAATACGTTCAATTATTCGGCACAACAATTTACAGAAATATGACTATAACTACAATAATGATTCAAGAGAGTACTCTCCCCTATTTAGTCACTAAATGTCTGTTTTATCAAATTTTAAAAAATGAGATGGCCGATAAGCCGGGTTCTGTCGAGGACAATCATTCATCTAGGACAAACGTCACCGCTTGCCTCAAGCAACCTACCCAAGAACGGTACGGGCCGTACCTGTTCACCGAAGCAAACTGTTCTTCTATTTGGTCTTGCTCCAGGTGGGGTTTACCGTGCCACAACTGTTACCAGTCGCGCGGTGCGCTCTTACCGCACCCTTTCACCCTTACCAAACCATTGAAAAATGATCAGGCGGTTTACTTTCTGTTGCACTAGCCGTAGGCTCACGCCTCCCAGTAGTTATCTGGCACCCTGCCCATTGGAGCCCGGACTTTCCTCACTATGCATCTGCAAAGCGCGATTGTCTGGCCATCTCTAATCAAGATCATACCTGACACCACTTATTTCTGCTGGAGTTTCAATGCCTGTTCATAAGCTTTATTTTTACTAACTGATAGCAATGCAGCTGTAATAGCAGCTGCACGCTTTACTGGAAGGTCATCTAGCAATATAGCTAAAAAACGATCGACTTCTGCTTCACTCGCATCCTGTTGGATTCGGTTACCTTCAACCAAAACGACACACTCACCCCGCTGTTGATTACTATCGCTATCAACCCAGCTTTGTAATTCAGCCAATGGCTTAGTAACAATTGTTTCATGTAGTTTAGTGAGCTCTCTTGCTAAACACGCAGGTCTCTCTCGTCCAAAGACACTTTCCATATCATTTAGTGTATTGTTCAAGCGACGTGGGCTTTCATAAAAAATCATCGTACGGGTTTCATTTTTTAATTTTTCTAAGGTATGTTTTCTCGCAGCTTGTTTTGAGGGTAAGAAACCTTCAAATGAAAATTTGTCCGAGGCTAGGCCCGAAGCCGATAGCGCAGCCACCAGCGCACAACAGCCCGGGATAGGCACAACATTAATGCCATGAGCACGGACTAAAGACACTAATCTATATCCCGGATCACTAATTAATGGAGTTCCAGCGTCGCTAATTAGTGCAATGGCCTCTCCTGCCTGTAAACGAGATAACAATACCTCACTGCGTTGTTGTTCGTTATGTTCATGGAGTGAAACAGTTGGTGTCTTGATTGCATAATGTTGTAGCAAGTGCCCACTGTGCCGAGTATCTTCAGCAGCAATGACATCAACATCTTTTAAAACCTCAATAGCACGTGCTGACATATCAGCTAGGTTACCAATTGGGGTCGCAACGATATAAAGACTCTCTGGTTCAACATTTGACACGGAAACCAACCTTTTCTTAATCATTAAGTTCTGGTCGTAATATACGCGAACAGGTAAGATGTTTCGCATACTTATTTATTATTAGATATTAGATTATGTCTTCATGGCGCCATTTATTACTGCTAACTACACTCTCTTTGACAGTGAGTGCTTGTCAGTCATTATCGCCACTCAAAACGGAAGATAAGGAAGCCGAATCACAAGCACATATTGCCGTTCAATCAGGTGATTTTTCTAGTGCCGCCCGACAATATGAAGCGTTAGCTGAAACAAAACGCGGAACATATCGTACGCAGCTATATATACAGGCTGCTTCAGCTCACTGGCAGTTAGGCCAAATAGAACAGGTGCAAGCTAATCTTGCCATGATTGACTTCGATCACCTAACAGATGCTTTAGCCTTTTATAAAGATATCTTAGAAGCTAATATTTCATTCAGCCAGCAAAATTATGAGGGTGCCTTAGCGTTCACTTAGCTCATACAAAGCAGAAAATTTATCCGCTAAAAAGAAAAAAGCGCTTTTTAGAACTGCGTATCAAGTGCATATCAAGAAACCCGAGAACTGGCTAGAAAAGGCCAAGACTCACATACAATTAGCCCCATTACTAACTGAGCTTGGCCGCGGTAAAAACCAACAACAGCTCTGGAAGTCCTTGATGGCTCTATCACCTAAGAGCCTTAGAGTTGTTTAACCCCGGGGCCGCACCTGCTGATGACAGCGGCTGGTTTATGCTCGCTCATACCATTCAAACTTATATAGATAAGCCAGAAATCCTCTCTATAGCCATTGAGGATTGGGAGCGAAACTATCCAAACCACCCGGCGCTCTCCGTCGGAACTATATTATCCCTCGCCCCCCACTAACGAGGGGAGTGATTTCTTCTGCTAACTTATTGCCGAAAAAGCCCAAAAGTATCGCCATATTACTCCCAGAGTCGGGCCCTTATGCCCAGGTTGCTGAAGCAATAAAACAAGGTATTTTTGCTGCGCACTACACAGGAAAAGCCAGTGCCAAACTACACTTTATTAATACTCATTCAAGTATAAAAAATGATATAAGTATGGTGAAGGTTGCTTATGAGAAAGCGCTTAAGCTTAATGCTAGCATCATCATTGGGCCACTTGATAAAACAAAAATAGAAATATTGGCAGCAGTCTGCCAACTTACCAATACCCGTTATAGCTTTAAATCATCTGCCCGACTCTCAGCAGATTGATAATTTATACCAATTTGGTTTAGCTCCGGAAGATGATGCTATTTCTGCTGCCAAAAATGCAATAGCAAAAGGATACAAGCGCGCAGTTATGTTCTCACCTAATGCTGAGTGGGGCCAACGCGCTGCCATTGCTTTTAAAAAACAGTGGCTTAGTCAAGGTGGTGTGTTACTAGAGCCAAGCTATTTACAATGAAGATGAGCATGATTACTCCTCTGTGATTACTCCAGTTTTTGACCTATCATTGAGTGAGCAAACTACGATATGAATCTCTAAAGCGGACACTAACCGCTGCAATAAAAATCGGCTTTGAGCCACGTCGCCGACAAGATATTGACATTATTTTTCTAATCGCACGGCCACTAAAAGCCAGGCAGCTTGTACCGCAATTCAAATTTCACCGCTCAGGTCAATTGCCGGTTGTTGCAACCTCTCACGCATATACTGGTGCTAAAAACAAACAACAAGATATCGATTTAAATGGCCTTTATCATCAACGACATCCCTTGGGCTATTTCCCGAAATGGCTCATAACGATCTGGCTTATCGAGCCATAAGAAAACAGCAGCCTCCGACCTTTAACCAACTAATCCGCCTATACGCCTCTCGGTGCAGATGCTTACCGGTTGGCCACTCAGATAAATCAGTTAAGGCTTTCATCAGATATGAACATACCAAGGTGCCACCGGTCTGTTATCTGTTGACGATAGGGGTTATATAAACCGTCGTTTACAATGGGCCACCTTCGTAAGGGGTAAAATTAAAGCTTTAGATAACCCTTCAGCAGGTCCTTCGTTCCCAGAACAATAACTACCAAACAACAGTAGCCAAAGTGTTTTTAGAAAGCGATAATAGTCTTACACACTAATTTAGGAACGCCATCATGTCAATATCGAAGTTTGCACTCATAGTTTTAATCACTATTGTTCTATTACAGGGGTGTGCAACTGCTATTATCACTGGGGCTGCTACTGGCGTCACAATTGCGCATGACCGACGCACTACTGGCGCTGTGATAGACGATCAGGGTGTTGAATTCAAGGCTGCATTAGCCATATTCAACAACAAAGATATATATGAGCAAAGCCATATTAATGTCACAAGCTACAACGGCATAATTCTAATAACAGGTGAAACTCTAACAGAACAGCTTAAGCGAGCAAGTTTACGATCTAGTTCGAGTTATCCCCAAAGTCCGTACTATTCATAATGAACTAATTATCGCAGCACCTAGCTCTTTACCCTCTCGTAGCAGTGATGCTTGGATCACGTCTAAAGTCAAAGCAAAAATCACATCTGATCGACAGATAGACCCTTTCTACATAAAAGTTGTTACAGAACATGGAGTCGTTTATCTAATGGGTATAGTTAATCAATCAGAATCTGATCGTGCTGTCGGCATCACTTCTAACTCTGCCGGTGTGCAACGTGTAGTTAAAATGTTTGAGTACTCAAATTAATCATATCTTTGCCATTTAGAATGGCTTTACCACTGCTAATATAATGACCGCTACCAGAATAATAACGGGCAACTCATTAAACCACCTGTAATAAATATGAGAACGTTGATTCTTATTATTAGCAAAGTTTCTCAAGATTCGCCCACACATGCCGTGATAAGCAAAAAGTAGTGTTACCAGTATCAACTTTGCATGCAACCAATGCATTTGTAAAATAGCTTCAAGTGGATAAAAACTCATTAGCCAAAGACCTAGTATTAAAACTAATATCGCACTCGGAGTCATTATTCCCCGATATAACTTTCGCTCCATCACTTTAAACCTTTCATTACCCGACTCATCGTCGCACATCGCGTGGTAGACAAACAAGCGTGGCAAATAAAACAAGGCTGCAAACCATGTTACTACAGTGATAATGTGAAACGCTTTCACCCACAACATCCCTAACTCCCTCATGTAAGCACTAATATTGAACTAATCTATCACGGCGTAGACCATATTAGAAACCAAGACTCAGCCACGCGTTACTTTAATGCTTCAATCGCTTCAGAAAGGTGTTGTACAGAGGTTATTTTAATACCTTTAATCGGTTTTCGTGGCGCATTGGCAGTTGGAATAATCGCATGTTTAAAGCCATGTTTTGCTGCGTCACTAATACGTTCCTCTCCTCCTTGTACAGGTCTAATTTCACCTGTTAACCCTACTTCCCCAAAAATAATCAAGTCACGAGCAATTGCTTTATTCTTTAAACTAGATAATACGGCTGATAAAACAGCTAAATCGGCCCCTGTCTCACTAAGTTTCACGCCGCCCACAACATTGATAAAAACATCTTGGTCACTACATGTGATACCTCCATGTCGGTGAAGAATAGCTAGCAACATAGCAAGACGGTTTTGCTCTAAACCTACAGGTACCCTGCGAGGATTTCCTAAAGCACTATCATCTACTAGAGCTTGTACTTCAACCAACATCGGCCGACTACCCTCACGGATTACAGTAACAACACTTCCAGCGAGAGCCTCATCCCCACGTGATAGGAAGATAGCTGAGGGGTTGCTTACTTCTTTTAACCCTAACTCGGTCATACCAAAAATGCCTAACTCGTTTATAGCACCAAAGCGATTTTTTACTGCCCTTAAAATACGAAAACGCGTTGAAGAATCACCTTCAAAATATAATACTGTATCCACCATATGTTCTAAAACCCGAGGCCCAGCTATAGCACCCTGTTTAGTTACGTGGCCTACTAAGATCATAGTTGTTCCACTTGATTTTGCAAAACGCACTAGTTGAGCTGCACTTTCACGTACTTGTGCTACCGTACCTGGTGCTGATTGTAGTAGTTCTGTGAAGACGGTCTGAATGGAGTCAATAACCATCACTTGAGGTCTTAATTTCTTAGCTGTTGCCACCATTTGCTCTGCATGCGTTTCGGCTAGTAAATCTAAGGACACATTTTCTAATTGTAATCGTTCCGCACGTAATCTAATTTGTTGTAACGATTCCTCACCACTCACATATAAAGGACTAACTCCACTCGTTTTAGCCATCATAGCCATCGCTTGCAAGAGTAATGTAGATTTTCCTATTCCTGGATCGCCACCAATAAGCACTACCGAACCGGTCACTAAACCACCGCCTAAGACACGATCTAGTTCTGGTAATCCTGTAGTCCATCGAACGGCTTGCTCGGATGTAATTTCAGTTAAACTCTGTACCTGTCCTTTTTGCTCTCCAGCATAACTTGCATGGCGACTGATAGTAGCTTCACTAATCGGTGACGTGGCAGCTTGAATTTCTTCCGCTAAACTATTCCATGCACCACAATCACCGCATCTACCAGCCCATTGTGGTGTTTGTGCTCCACACTCCTTACAACTATATATACGCTTTACCTTAGCCATCATACTGCCTTACAACCCTATTGTTAACTTGGCATAGTAACTCATAAGAAATGGAGTTTGCGTACGTAGCTATAGAGTCGATTTGCAATTCTTCTATCCCCCAGAGTATTACCTCATCGCCTATTTTCACATTGTTCGTTGAGGATAAGTCAATACAAATCATATCCATTGATACTCGCCCTAAAACATCAACTAATTGATTGTGCACCCAGACTTTACCCTTGTTCGATAGTTGGCGACTATAACCATCGCCATAGCCTATATTGACTGTCCCTACTTTCATTTCTTTTTGCGCTTGCCAATCACCACCATAGCCTACTTGCTCTCCTGCCTGCAGTTGTTCTATCGCAATAATTTGTGCAGCTAACTTCATTACCGGTTTTAAACCTAAACCGTCTGCTGTTTTATCTGGAAATGGCGAAGATCCATACAACATAACTCCTGGTCTGATCCATTGTTGATGACTACCTGGTAATGAAATAATTGCTGCTGAATTCGCCATGGCAGTAGTAACATTCTTGGCTTCTTTAGATTCTAATAAATTATCCATTTGTGACTTATTACGGCAGTCATTTGGCTTATCAGCATTGGCAAAGTGTGTCATTACTCCTATCTCACCATTGATCTTATGACTGTTCCTTAATGTTGTTATGGCAGCGGGGAGTGAATCTGTCGAAATACCTAAGCGGTGCATACCTGTTTCTATCATTAACCAACAAAACTGGAGTGGCCTTATAAGTTCCGCATCTGATAAAAGGTCAATCTGTACTTGGTTATGGAAGACAGGAGATAAACCATTTTCAGCAGCCAATTGAAGTTGTTCTATATCATGAACACCTTCCAGCAAAACAATGTTTTTTTTAATACCTGCTTGTCTAAGGTGGATGCCTTCTGACAGTCTTGCTACTGCAAAGGCATCACTTTCTTCCAATGCAATAGCCACCCGAATATCACCATGCCCATAGGCATTAGCTTTAATGACCGACATCACTTTGCTATCAGGAGCGAAAGCTTTAACCTTATTAAGGTTATGTTTTAAGGCAGTAATATCAATATAAGCGACGGGGTAAGTCTGCACCGTTATTGGTCACCGTAATCATCATAATTATTAAAAGCGAAATTTTCGAAACGAGTATATTTGCCTTGAAATGTTAATGCCACGGTACCTATAGGACCGTTACGTTGCTTACTAATAATGATTTCTGCCTTCCCTTTCTCGGCGGAATCTTCATTGTAGACTTCATCACGATAGATAAAAACAATTAAGTCAGCATCTTGCTCAATCGCACCTGATTCTCGAAGATCTGACATGATTGGACGTTTGTTGGGCCGTTGCTCAAGACTACGGTTCAGTTGAGATAAAGCAACAACTGGAACTTCTAGTTCTTTAGCTAATGCTTTTAAAGATCTAGATATTTCTGAAATTTCCGTCGCTCTATTTTCATTACTGCTTCTGCTGCTCCCTTGCATCAATTGAATATAATCAATGACGATCATACTGAGACCATGCTCGCGTTTTAACCGACGTGCTCTAGCTCTTAATTCCGTTACAGTCAGAGCTGGTGTGTCATCGATAAATAGCGGGGCTTCATTTAACAATGCAATAGCTGACGTTAATCTAGGCCAATCATCATCATTCAATCGTCCTGTTCGCAAGCGATGTTGATCTATCTGACCTAAGGATGACAGCATACGCATAGCTAAAGCATCGGCTGGCATTTCCATACTAAACACTGCCACGGGGACTTTGCTTTTAATCGCCGCATGTTCAGCAAGGTTCATAGCAAAAGTTGTTTTACCCATTGAGGGCCGCCCGGCTACAATCACTAGATCTGCAGGCTGCATACCTGATGTTTGTTCATCAAAATCATTAAAACCCGATGATAGACCTGTGATTGGGCTATCTTGTTCAAATAATGTGTCAATCCTATCTACCACTCTACTTAAGACTTCTTTAACCTGAATAAACCCCCCAGAACGTTTGGCCCCTTTCTCTGCAATTTCAAAAACTTGCCCTTCTGCGAGGTCGAGCATTTCTTCACTACTTTTTCCCTCCGGATTAAAGGCAACATTCGAAATTGCTGTTCCTACCGCGATCAGCTGACGCAGGATTGAACGCTCTCTTACAATTGAGGCATAAGCAATAATATTGGCGGAGCTAGGTGTATTGCGGGCAAGCATGCCTAGATAAGCAAGCTCACCGACTTTGTCGAGTTCTCCACGTTTATCGTGATACTCAGCTAAAGTTATGACATCAACAGGTTGAGACTGTTCGAATAGATCGGCAATTGCACGGAAAATAAGCTGGTGATCACGGCGATAAAAGTCATGCTCGACAAGCAAGTCAGCTGTTTTTTCCCAGCTCTCATTATCTAGCATTAAACTGCCGAGCACAGACTGCTCCGCTTCAATTGAATGTGGCGGTACTTTCAATGCCTCTGTGGCGGTATCTTTATACGACTCAAGATAGCTTAAATCTTCCACAGCAGCCCACCTAAATTAGCTATTACATGTTTAAACAAGTTACCACAATTGTATTGTAGTTTCAGTATGATATTAGCGTCGCAAAGGTTATTTATTTACGACGCTAATACATAGCTTCTTTTTTACTCTTCTTCTTGTGCTTTAGCAATCGCTTCTGCTTCTGCAAGAGCAGTCACTCTTGAATTTTCAGCCTCAGCAGCCTCAGCTTGTGCTTGTATTTGCGCTTCAGATGAAATATTCACTTTCACAGTTACAACTACTTCTGAATGCAATTGAATATCTATATTGTACTCACCGGTATGGCGCAATGGGCCGGTAGGAAGCCGCACTTCACTACGTTCAATATCGGCACCTGCAGCATTCAAAGTTTCAGCAATATCATTACCACCGATAGAACCAAACAGTTTACCTTCAATACCGGCATTCGCCATAATATTAACCTCACCAGCAGCAACGAGTTTTTCTTTGCGTTGCTCTGCTTCAGCTTGTGACTTAGCAGCAGCTGCTTCTAGTTCAGCACGGCGTGCTTCAAAGACTTCTCTGTTACGCTTGTTTGCAGCTAATGCTTTACCCTTAGGTACTAAAAAGTTACGTCCAAAACCTGATTTCACACTAACTTCGTCGCCTAGATTACCAAGCTTCTGCATTTTTTCTAGCAAAATTACTTGCATCGTTTTACCCTCATTGCAGTATTACACTGCTTTAAAAAAATTACTCGTCTTGTTCTAATGAACCCTGACGAAAATTAAACCATTGTTCTAAAACACCTATTAAAGCTAACAGTACCGCCATCTGCGACGTCATTATTAACAACAATACATACATCACTATCAACCAAGCCTTGTGCCTCTGTTGTAACCGCACGATGGCATGTGTAACAGCCAAACCTTGAACAACAAACAAGACTATTAATATTGGTAAGCAATCTTGCAGTAATGGAACGCTAGAGCCAGCGAGTAGGGCTGTTGCTGTCGTTACCATCATCACTATTGCCGGCATTTTCCCTAATCTTAATTGCTGAAACTCTTCAGCAAAACTCATAGGGCTGTATAACATCGCTTGCCACGCGCGGCCCAATAATAGGCCCAGTACAATATTGGCAAACAAGCCTGCTACTAATAATCCTGTCATCACGCTAGATAATGTAGTAACAAATAATTGTGTTTCAGCCTGACCTAATTTCCAACCAGGCTGTGCCTCTAGCATTTTTACCATCGGCTCCATCATTTGTAACCACCATTCTGCTGGGCTTGGTAAAACTATATAAGCCCCAACCACCAGCAAAACACCTATTCCTGTTGTCACTAATAAACTCATCGAAAGTGACCTGGTATAACCTAATATCGAGGATATGCCATAAACTGGCAACCAATTTGATATCAAAAATATACCCGCTAATAACGGTTGAGCCATCAGCAACATCGCTACTGAAGCAAACACAGCCGTTGCTATGAAAAGAACAGTTATACCTTCTTTCGGGCCGGCTCTCAATGTACATAAAGCAACGATACCACTCGCTAAATAACTAACTGGCGGTAACATCAATGCCATTAACGACATTACTGCAATAACAATGGCTGATTGCCATCGTCCTTGCATTGTAAATACCACAAGACCTCGCAGCATTTCCGTCATCTCTTCTTTAACTTAATGTTTTAGCTGAATTACTTTATCACTTGTGCATATCACAGTACGGAATTAACGCTAAGAAACGCGCACGTTTTACACAAGTTGAAAGCTGGCGTTGATAGCGTGCTTTCGTCCCAGTAATACGACTAGGCACGATCTTGCCTGTTTCTGTGATGTAATTTTTCAATAAAGTCACATCTTTATAATCAATTTGCTTAACACCTTCAGCGGTGAAACGACAAAACCTTCTACGTCTAAAGAAACGTGCCATTGTTATGCTCCTGCGTTATCGCGGTGACGAGATGGCTTTTTATCTTCATCGTCTTTACGCATCATAGGTGATTGTTCTGTCACAGCTTCATCAGCACTAACAACAAGATGACGAATAACGGCATCGTTAAAACGAAAAGCTGTTGTTACTTCATTTAATTGTGCGACGCCACATTCGACATTCATTAGCACGTAATGTGCTTTGTGAATTTTGTTAATTGGATAGGCCAATTGACGGCGGCCCCAGTCTTCTAAACGGTGAATTTGACCACCTTCACTAGTGAAGAGCTGTTGATATTTTTCAATCATTGTAGGCACTTGTTCGCTCTGATCAGGGTGGACCAGAAACACTATTTCGTAATGTCTCATTTGAGCTCCTTACGGTTTATACAGCCCCAAAGCTTTAAAGCTCAAGGCAAGGAGTATTACCCAACTTACTGTTTAGGTAACTGAAGTATCTTACGCCATTTTAGTCTCTAATCACAAGCTTCTTTGCCGCGCTGTTTCAAAAAGGCAAACCCCTGCGGCAACTGAGACATTCAAACTTTCCGCACCCCCTTGCATCGGAATGTAAATTACTTGATCGCAATGCTCCCTAGTTAAACGGCGAATACCACGGCCTTCGGCACCCAAGATAATTGCCAAAGGACCTTTTAAATCAGCCTCAAACAATGTCGCTTCACTATCCCCTGATGTACCCACTAGCCAGACACCACTTTGTTGTAACTCGCGCAAAATACGAGCAAGGTTGGTCACTTGAACAAAGGGCAGACGCTCAGCCGCTCCGCTGGAAACTTTCATCACGGTAGCCGTTAAACCTGAAGCCCTATCCTTTGGAGCAATCACAGCGTGAGCACCTGCTGCTTCTGCAGTTCGCAAACAAGCTCCTAAATTATGAGGATCTTGTACACCATCCAAAATCAATAATAATGGTGCTGTACCATTATCAATTAAATTATCGACCAGTTTAAGTAAGTCCGTTTCAGTCAATTCTTTTATTGGGCTGCATCTTGCAATACCACCCTGATGGCGTGTGTCCGGCATCATACCATCAAGCTGTACTCGCTCGACTTTCTTAGGGTGTAGCCCATGTGACATAGCCGCTTTAGTAATCGCATCTATTCTTGCATCCTGACGCTCATCAGCTACCCAAACCTCTGTGACACGTGTAACTGGTTGTTCAAGCGCCGCTTGTATAGCATGCAAACCAAAAATTAGATTACCTTGTTCATCGTTGCTTTGCTTCGTTACTTTCTCTGGTTTTTGAACTTTACGGCGTCTGATATTCGGTTGGTTCTTAGCTTTAGAGGATGGGTTTGACATAATTTTATTCTCGATGTTTAAATTGACGACCCATTCTTGGTCTCATTAGCTGATACCCGACCTAACATGACTGCCAAATAATGCTTTTTGCATTGCAGTTGTCATTTAAAATTAGACCATCGTTGCCTTCCCGATTATACTGATTTTTATTCAATAAACGTAAAATGAACACGAGGCTAAATTTATGGAACGTCAATTTATTCCTGTTAATGTTGCATTATTAACAATTTCAGACACCCGTACGTTCGATAATGACACCTCTGGTAAAGTTCTTCGTGAACGTGTCGAAGCAGAAAATCATAAGATCGTAGCCCAAACTATTGTTCGTGATGATAAATACGACATTAGATCCATTTTATCTCAATGGATTGCTGATCGACACATCCAGGCTATAATTACAACAGGTGGAACAGGCTTAACTGGTCGTGATGGAACACCTGAAGCCGTTAAAGTTCTATTTGACAAGGATATAGAGGGATTTGGCGAGCTATTTAGACAGCTTTCCTATGATGTCATTCGTACTTCAACCGTACAATCCCGTGCTATTGCAGGTGTTGCAAATGGTACTTTTATTTTCTGCCTTCCAGGCTCTTCAGGCGCATGCGTGACTGGTTGGGATGAGATCCTCAAAGATCAACTTGATGCTCGACATAAACCATGTAATTTCGTCGACTTAATGCCCCGCCTATTAGAAAAATGATTATGATTCGGCCGTAAAGAATTGCAATAGCTCGCTACTTTGTATCTGACAGTCAATAATTCTTGTGTATTTCAACATCAAAGAGACACTCATTTGGCCTTTTGATATTTATCATGTATAAATTCTAATTTACTCAACTTAATAGCTGCTCCCCACAAGTTTGGGGTCATCTGTAAAAGACAATACAATAATTTTTTTAAAGAACCATATTTATGAC
Organism: uncultured Gammaproteobacteria bacterium; assembly: GCA_905181885.1. Lineage (GTDB taxonomy): Bacteria > Pseudomonadota > Gammaproteobacteria > Nitrosococcales > Methylophagaceae. The sequence continues at coordinate 818,152 of CAJIZI010000001.1, read as the reverse complement.
AGTTCAATTTTTAGATACTCATGCTGATTTGGTCAGTTTCTGTCAGCGTATTTCTGATAGCAAGTGGATGACCGTTGATACTGAGTTTTTACGCGAAAAAACCTATTACTCGAAGTTATGTCTTATTCAAGTGGCAACCGATGATGAAATCGCTTGTATTGACCCCCTTGCCATTGATGATCTTGACCCTATTTTAGACTTAATATATAACCCAGAAATCACAGTTGTTTTTCATGCTGCTCGACAAGATTTAGAACTTTTTTATACTCTCCGGGGCACCCTCCCACCAGCCATTTTTGATACACAATTAGCTGCTACCGTTTTAGGCTATGGAGACCAAATCGGTTATGGTAATTTAGTTAAACAGTGTATCGGTGTCGAGCTAGATAAGGCTCATTCTCGAACCGACTGGACCAAACGCCCACTTGACTCAGGTCAAATTAGCTATGCTGCTGATGATGTCAGATATTTACGCAATGTTTACAAATTGCTTTTACAAGAGCTCCAAGATAAAAATCGACTACACTGGCTGAGTGAAGACTTTGATAATCTTACTGACATCAGCACTTACGAGCCTGACCCGATTAATGTTTGGAAAAAAATAAAAGGAGCTGGTCGCTTAAAAGGAGTCCAGCTCGCTATCCTACAGAAACTCGCTGACTGGCGCGAACAGCGTGCAATTAACACCAACCGTCCAAGACGCTGGGTTTTAAAAGATGAAGTAATGATCGACCTCGCCAAATTAGCACCTGACTCAACACAAAAGTTTAGTGTCATACGAGGCCTAGAATCAGGTACGATTGAACGACACGGTAAAGCCATCTTAGAGCAAATCACGATAGCTAAAACGATACCCGTAGAAGTTTGGCCAACAATGAAAAAACCGTTGCAATTATCTAGCCAACAAGATGCTACGGTGGATGCATTAATGGCGCTAATGCGAAAGTTTTGTGATGAACAATCTATTGCTCCGGCTGCTGTTTCTTCAAGAAAAGAGCTCGAACGTCTTGTTGCTGGAGATACCTCAGTTAATTTATTGCAAGGTTGGCGTAATGAAATTGTCGGCCACCATATACAAGACTTCCTAAATGGTAAAATATCTATCACTGTGTGTGATACACAACTCAACACTATCGAACAAGGATAAAAAATGTCAGCGTTAATTTGCGGTTCCTTTGCCTACGATACGATCATGGGCTTTCCCGACCAATTTAAAAATCATATTCTGCCAGATAAAGTCCACATGCTAAATGTCGCTTTTTTAGTTCCAGAATTGCGTCGTGAATTTGGAGGCTGCGCAGGCAATATTGCCTATAACCTAAAGCTACTGGGTGATGAACCACTTGCAATGGGCACAGTAGGCACCGACTTTGATATTTATGCTACATGGATGGACAAACATGGTATTTCTCGTGACCATGTTCACGTTAAAAAAGGGCATTATACTGCTCAAGCATTTATCACTACAGATATAGATGATAATCAAATTACTGCCTTTCACCCAGGCGCTATGAACTTGGCTCACGAGACTTCTATTGATCAGACGAATGATATTCGTCTAGCCATAGTTGCACCCGATGGTCGTGATGGAATGCTTCAACATGCCCAACAATTAGTTGATGCTAAAATCCCTTTTATCTTTGATCCAGGCCAGGGTTTACCTATGTTTAATGGGGAGGAATTGGTTAAATTTTCTCAACAGGCCACGTACATTGCACTAAATGAATATGAAGCACAGTTATTTCAAGATAAAACTGGTTTATCTGCCAAAGAAGTATCTAAGCATGTTGAGGCTTTAATCATCACTCGAGGCGGTCAAGGTTCGACCATCTACACTCAAGGTGAAAAGCTGACTATTCCCTGTGCAAAAGCTGAGCAATTACTCGATCCAACTGGTTGTGGTGATGCATATCGCGCTGGGCTGATCCATGGCATTTTACATGGTAAAGAGTGGCAAACTACTGGACGCATCGCCTCCTTACTTGGTGCTATCAAGATAGAGCACCACGGTACTCAGAATCATGCTTTTTCTATGCCTAGTTTTAAGGCTAGATTCGCGGATGAGTTTGGCTACAGCTTCTGAAAGTAATTTTCTTATGTAATTATTAGCCTGAGATAACTGCCTAAAATTAATGCATAACTTACCTCATCATTGAAGGTAAAACTCTAATTTCTTGTTCCTAACTAGGATAAGTAATAAGCAAACTGTATTAGTATGCAGGCGAATATGCCTGCAATAACATCGTCGACCATAATACCTAGCCCACCATGGATCTCCTTATCTGCTAAGCAGATTGGCCAAGGCTTTACTATATCAAAAAAACGAAATAGCACGAAGCCCGTAAGTATCCAAAACCAACCTGTAGGGGCGGCTATCATAGTGATAAGGTAACCAACTATCTCATCCCATACAACGGCTCCAGGATCTTCTCTACCTAACCATTCAGCAGACCGTTCGCAGATCCAAACTCCTAATATAAAACCGATCAATGTTAAAATTAAATACGTGACTAATGATAAGTTTTGCATTAACAAATATATAGGGATAGCTGCAATTGTACCAAATGTACCAGGTGCTACAGGTGCTAAGCCTGAGCCAAAACCCAATCCTATAAAACAGACTGGTCGCTTTATTAATTCTTTAAAGTTAACGTCCTGTTGAGAAGTGCTCATAACCCAATCCTGATAATTTAATCAATTTCTTGTTTTTAAAAAAAACTATCCCATCATCACCTGTAATGGTTCCTATCCGTGTACATTGGCCCTTTAGTTTCTTCTGAACTTGATCATTGTGCTTAGGTGGCACCGTAAAACACAGCTCATAATTATCACCCGCATACAAAGCGAGATGTTCAGCCTCCGTTGATAATGTTGACAGTGCAGTTGAAATGGGTAGGTCTTCTATATCTAGTTGAGCGCCTACACCGCTTTTATGTAAGATGTGACCTAAGTCAGCCACCAGCCCATCAGAAATATCAATAGCTGCACTGGCCAAACCAACTAACATTTGCCCTACTCCAACTCGAGGCGTTGGCTGCTCGAGACGTTGATACAAAAAATTAACTTCAACTTCAGAACCAATACCCTTAGTCAGCTTACCCTGTTTCATTGCAAGTCCACCAGCCGCATCACCCAAGCTACCTGTTACATAAATCAGATCACCTTTTTTAGCCCCATCACGGCGTAAGGAGTCACCGGCATTAACAAAGCCATGCACTTGAATACTAATGCTGAGTGGCCCTCGACATGTATCTCCACCAACAAGCGCTATATTATGCTGTTTGGCTAGACAAGCTAAGCCTTTGGAAAAGGCCGCCAGCCATTGTTGATCAACCTCGGGGAGGGTAAGCGCTAAAGTAAACCAAGCAGGCGTAGCACCCATAGCAGCGAGATCACTTAGCCCTACTGCTAGGCTTTTATGTCCCAAACTTCCAGGATCAACATCAGGTAAAAAATGAATACTTTCAACTAAGGTATCAATAGAAACAGCTAGTTGCTGTCCTTCTGGGCACTTTAATAAAGCGCAATCATCACCAATCCCCAGAATGACATCACTTCGTTCTGTAGTGATATCTTCGAAGTACTGTTTAATTAAAGAAAACTCGGATAACGCAGACACTGCAATAACCTATATTACTTAGCTTGTTTTTTCATTCTTTGCGCTTTAGCAGCCTGGTATTCAACTTTACGTAGTTTTGAACCCATCTTGTCTAATACACCATTGACATATTTATGACCTTTTTCTCCGCCGAAAGCTTTAGCCAGCTCAACCGCTTCATTCAATACAACACGGTAAGGAATCTCAGGTCGGTATATAAATTCGTATACAGCTAACCTCAATACTGAAGCCTCAACGGGATCTACAGCTAATAATGAGCGATCAACGGCATAGGTTAGTTCAGAATCTAGTTGAATAATTTCTTTTGACACGCCTTCTACTAATGCTGTGAAATATTTTTGGTCCATTTTTGCAGAGTTTTCAGCAGACACAAAATCCAAGGTATCTTTAGGGACAGGGGACTGTCCATTGACTAAGGCATGATACAAAGCTTGAACTCCAGCCCTGCGAGCATGAGAGCGCGGTAAACTAGATGTCATCTACTTCGTTCTCTCAATCTGGCGCAGCACATTAACCATTTCAATCGTGCTCATGGCAGCTTCAGCACCCTTGTTACCTGATTTTGTTCCAGCACGCTCAATAGCCTGTTCAATAGTATCAACTGTTAACACACCAAAAGAGATCGGAATATCAAGCTCCAATGTCAGTTGACCTAGGCCTTTTGAGCACTCACCAGCCACAAATTCAAAATGAGGGGTCCCACCACGAATTACAGCACCAAGTGCTATAATGGCATCATATTTTCCTGTCCTACCCATTCGTTGGACCGCTAATGGAATTTCAACTGCACCGGGAACTCGAGCTAATTCAATATCACTTTCATTGACACCGTGTCGCACAAGACAGTCAATTGCCCCCGATATTAAATTACCAACGATAAAATCGTTAAAACGTCCCGCAACGATACCTACACGCATGTCCTTAGCAGAAAAATCACCAGAAAAAGTTGTGATGTTGTTCATGATTAAACTGTCCGCAATATTTAAAACACCTATTGTACTGTTTTTACCAGCTTTCTGCCGAGTTAGCTGTAGAGTAAGTCGAGCTAGTCAAAGACTTTTTTATTTTGCATTAGGAAGACCGTCCCGATCTGCTTGCACAACAAACCACTGATAAGGTTCCTTATCGATTCTCAACGCAGTAAGCTGATCTCCCCAGACTGCACCGCTATCAAGCGAGAATGCATTACCATACCGGCCTGTTCCCAGTGCTGACCAATGGCCAAAAACGATACGTTCTAGATGTGACTTTCTATCTGGCATCTCAAACCAAGCAGTTTGTTCTAGCTCACTTTCACTTGGCCGGCCCTTGAACTTTAAAGCTAAACTACCATCGTTGTCACAGTACCTTAACCGTGTAAAACAGTTTGTTATATAGCGTAATCTATCCCAGCGACTCAATGATTTTGACCATTTCACTGGCTCATTACCATACATATGCTGAAAAAAAATTGGCCAGTCATCACTTTGTAAAATCTTTTCAACTTCTCTCGACCGCTTTATTGCTTTTACTACCTTCCATTGTGGAGGTAAACCAGCATGAACCATGCTAAAACCCAAGGCCGCATCATGATGAAATAGCGGCTGATGACGGAGCCAGTGAATTAGCTCATCGCGATCTGGTGCTTCTAAAATAGACTCCATCGTATCCATTTTATTTTGATGTTTAGTGACACCACATGCATTTGCTAATAAATGGAGATCATGGTTTCCCAATACTACCTTGACACGACTTGGCCCTAATTTTTTAGCAAAGCGTAATACATCGGCTGACTTGGGTCCTCTGTTTACTAAATCACCAGCAAGCCAAATTTGATCTTTATTTTTATCAAACTTTATCAGATCTAACATTTTCAATAACTCGTCAAAACAGCCCTGTACATCTCCTATCGCATAAACAGCCATATACTGTCGCCCCCATAATGTTTATTTTGGACATCATCACTTTAGCTACTAGATATAGCATTGAAATTGTAAAACGTCAGTATATTCGCCTAAGTAAGCAATAGATAACTGATTTTTGTGATGCACTTCATAAATTTTTTATTCCGACCTAACATTTTATACATACTCGAAAAGCCCATTACAATGATTAAAAAGTTGTACCATGGTCCGATGGATATATCTTCAAGAAATCAATACCACTTCTGCTATCTAACTACATTTATAAACCTAAGATATCTGACTCGTCGGTCTAATAGTGGCTGATAATATTAGTAGAGCTTCAGAAGGATTTCCGCCAATGCTGGGCTCATCTCCTACTACCCTCATTCTCGGGTCTCTACCAAGTAACACATCGCTTGAATACCAGCAGTACTACGCTCACCCTCGTAATGCCTTTTGGCCTATTATGGCTAATTTATTTAGCTTTGACTTAACTCTTCCCTATGAGCAGCGATGTGACTTATTAAAACAGCACAACATTGCAGTTTGGGATGTTTTAAGGGCTGGGAATCGCAAAGGTAGCCTCGATCAAAACATCGATAATAAAACAATGATTATTAATGACTTTGAGTCATTTTTTCAAATACATGCATCAATCAAAAAATTGATTTTTAATGGTACCAAAGCTGAAACTACCTTTAAACATGCGTTACCCTCCTTAAACCTATCAATGCAGCGCCTGCCCTCGACCAGTCCAGCTCATGCAACCTTATCCTTTGAACAAAAACTTGAAGCTTGGCGAGACGCCCTATCATTGTAAAAATGCATTCATCTAAAGTCCTTTCATAATAAGTCAGTTGCCCACAAAGCAACACTTTAAATATAAATGATGTTTTACATGGAATTTAATGTCGTACTCAAGTGTCTCTATTGTCATCATAATTTAAAGCCTCGACCTCTATATAAAGTGATGGCGAGTAAGATCAAAATATTCTCAGCCTTCCGGAACATAACAAGTGCGGGCTAAAAAATGATGGACCTCGATATGCAATAGTTAAAACATACGATATGGTACGAAAAAAAAGTGCTAAAATATCATATAAATATCATATAAATATCAGTTAAAATAAGAATATCTTAAAGTTAAGGGTTTAAAATGTCATATTCAGGTGTAAAACTAAGTTTACTTTTATTTGTCGGATTATTCACCAGCTACAGTTTTGCTGAAGAAGAAATTGCTGCTGGTGATAGGGCCGTTCAGGTAGAGATGCTTGCCGCTGGATATGGTGCCCTTAATTACCCTGCACCAGAACCTGGTAGCTATAAACTTCCCGCTTTTGGGAATGCCAAAGATGCAAAAGTGCTTAATGTCCATGGCGAATATGTCAATTACCATGATTTATTTAAAGGAAAATATACTTTCCTTAGCTTTATATATACCAGCTGTACTGATGTTAATGGTTGTCCATTATCTAGCTTGGTCTTCAATCGCATTCAAAATGAAGGCGCTAAAATTCCTGAAGTCCTAGATAAGTTACAACTTATCAACATGAGCTTTGACCCAAAAATTGATACGCCCGAGAGACTGCTTGCAATAAGTGGAGAAGCTCATGGCATGCACCAGATGCCAGACGGTAGCATGATGCTCGACTCGCAAATGGATCACAGCGCCCATGAAGGTCATGATATGGCAACCACGAAAAAGGATGAGATAAAACTTTCCTATTTAACAGCCGACTCTGTTGAAAGCCTTCTTCCTATCATCTCTGACTATGATCAAACAATTCAAAACCAAGTTAATGAAGATGGTTCACAATCAGAAAATTTCTCACACATCCTACGTGTATACCTTATAGACCCTGAGCTCAAAATCCGTAATATTTATAGTGTTTCATTCTTGCACCCAGACATTCTTCTCAATGATGTCATGACTCTAATGATTGAAGATGGCATCATGGAAGCCAAAGAAGGTGTTTCTCTTGTAGACCACTCTACAAAAGATATGGGTATTCGTTTGGGGGCAAGTGATAGCAAAGAAGGCTACGACACAGATCAATATGAAACGAACTCTCGTTCTATTACCGCTCGCAAGGGGATAAAATCTGACTTAATACGCGTTGTAAAGACTCCTCCTCTTGGGCTACCTAAAATTCCTGTTCCTAATGATAACCCAATCACTATCGAGAAAATCGAGTTAGGGAAAAAACTATTTTTCGACCGTCGTTTATCTCTGAATGATACTTTCTCATGTGCCATGTGTCATATGGCTGAACAAGGATATACTAGCAATGAACTTGAAAAAGCTGTTGGGTTTGAAGGTCGTTCAAACCGCCGTAATGCTCCAACACTTTATAACACCGCTTATCTTGAACGCTTATTCTTAGATGGTCGAGAAACTTCACTTGAAAATCAAGTATGGCACCCACTAGTTGCCGAAAATAAGATGGCAATGACCTCTATTGGCCAAGCGATTGAAAAAATCCGTGGTATTCCAGATTACAAGGGTTTATTCGAAGCTGCCTTCAATGGTCAACAGGCCGGCCTTATGACTATTGGCCAGGCCATTGCCAGTTATGAACGTGTTTTAGTCTCAGGTAACTCACCTTTTGACCGCTGGTATTATGCCAAAGAAGATGATGCTATTTCTAAAGAAGCTAAACGTGGTTTTGATTTATTCACTGGTAAAGCCAACTGTGTAGCTTGTCACTCAGTCGGAGAAAAAACAGCTTTATTTACTGACAATAAGCTTCACAACACTGGATTAGGCTTTATTGTTGCTATGGGTAAAGATCCAGAAACAGAACGAATGCTTATTGCACCAGGAATTTATGTTGATGTTAAATCATCACTCAAAAAGACTTATGGTAAAGCACCTCAAGGTGATACTGGATATTATGAAGTCACACAAAACCCTGATGACCGTTGGAAATACCGCACTTCTAGTTTGAGAAACATTGCATTAACCGCCCCATATATGCATGACGGATCAATGCAAGATTTAGAAAGTGTTATTTCATACTACAATGAGGGCGGCTTTCTCGATAACGGTAGCGGCTTTCCAAATGTGACACAATCTCCTATCATTAAACCTTTAGGCTTAAGTGAAGTCGAATCTAGCGATCTTCTGGCCTTTTTAAACACCTTAACAGGCGACAATATTGAAGAAATCATTTCTGATGCTTTCGCCACACCAGTTGGTGATACAAACTACGATCATTAAAGCTATTTTCAGCTCTGATTGAAGCTTCGTTTTATTATAGGATAATGCCGCTGCTATGCTATTTAGACAGTTATTTCATAAAGAGAGCTCAAGCTATACCTATCTTGTCGCCTGTTCAGAAACACGCAACGCAATATTAATTGATCCAGTCAACACAGATATTGATAAATATGTTGCCTTGTTGGCTGAACATAACCTGACTTTAATATATGCCTTAGATACACACGTACACGCCGATCACATTACAGCCAGCGGTTTATTGAAAAGACAGCTAGGTTGTCAGACTGCTGTTAGCACTTTATGTCATGCCAATAACGCCGATTTGGGAATCAATGATGCTGATATTTTCACACTATCAGAACATGAATCTATTAAGGCAATTAGTACACCCGGACACACGGCGGGCAGCCTATGTTTCCTCTGGCGTGACCATCTCTTTACTGGTGATACACTTCTGATAAATGGTTGTGGACGAACTGACTTTCAAGGTGGGGATGCAGCTACTCTCTATAACAGTATTACCAAGATCTTGTTCACCTTGCCTAATGAAACCTTAGTCTATCCTGGCCATGATTACGCAGGGCATTACGTAAGTAATATTGCTCAAGAAAAAATGAAAAACCCTAGACTTGCAAACAAAACTAAGGCTCAATTTATCGAAATAATGGATAATTTAAATCTACCTTATCCAAAGTTAATTGATATTGCTGTTCCCGCTAACCGTGATTGTGGTCTATCTAATTTGTGAATAAATCATTGAACAATAATTTCCTCATTACAAACTCGCCAAATTATATAGATTATAATAACCAAAAAGTATGAGTTTGATATTCCACGGAAAGCTTTTTATGCTGAATGCACGTTGATGATGGTAGTTAAAAAAGCACCTATCAATCCTTAGCCCTGATTACCTTAAATAATATGTTATTTCAATTTTTAATAGGATGCTTTAACTAATACATGTCTCGTCATAATCCATCCAATTCAAGCTGGGTCTCTAAATTAATACCGATCACAGCTTGGTTAAAGCAATACACTCGCCATGATTTTAATAGCGATTTTTTTGCGGGTATCATCACAGCTATACTATTTGTTCCTCAAGGTATTGCTTATGCTATGTTGGCAGGACTACCTCCCCAAGTTGGCTTATACGCAAGTATCTTACCACCCCTAATTTATGCATTTTTAGGTACAAGTCGTACTTTATCGGTCGGTCCGGTTTCAATTGCAGCTATTATGGTGGCTAGTGCCCTAGCGGCACCAGAACTTACATCTTTTGGAAGCCCTGTTGAACATGCCATTATATTAGCTGCCGAAGGTGGTTTAATTCTATTGGCAATGGCCCTTTTTCAAATGGGTAGCTTGGTCAAGTTTATTAGCCATCCCGTATTATCTGGTTTTACTAGCGGCGCATCTATACTCATTATTTTCAGCCAACTACCAAATTTGTTCGGTATTGAAGTTAAGTCTTGCGGCAATGATATATCTTGCCTTGCCACTCATATGCAGCATATTAATCCGTATACTGCAGGACTTGGGCTATTCAGCTTTATTCTTTTATTATCTATGGGAAGCCCACTTAGAGCTTGGCTAACAAGGTTAAACCTAGCAAAAGTCCTAGTCACAGGTATTAGCCGAACTGCACCGTTACTAGCGGTTGTCATTACTACTAGTTTAGTCACTTATTTTCAGCTCTCTTCTAATCATGATGTCATTGTAGTCGGGCAAGTTCCTAGTGGGTTACCAGAACTACAAATTTTCTCACTATTTACTGACAGTAGTCATTGGCTAGCCTTGCTACCTAGTGCTATTTTTATTAGCATAATTGCTTATGTCGAAAGTATTGCTATCGCGACAGTAACAGCCAACCTACGTGCTCAGAAAATTGATGCTAACCAAGAATTAATTGCACTAGGCAGTGCAAACCTTGCAACTGCTTTCTCAGGTGGTATGCCAGTTGCAGGTGGCTTTAGTAGAACAATGGTTAATTTCTCTGCCGGGGCGCGGACCCAATTATCGATGATTATTGCGGTTGCAATACTAGCGCTGGCTTTAATTTATTTTACGGAACACTTTACCAATATTCCGAAAACAACTTTAGCTGCCATTATCCTCATTGCCATCGCCCCATTAATTAAATTTAAAGAGATAATTCATACCTTAAAACATGACCGATCTGATGCGGTTACACAAATAACCACTCTACTTGCTGTCATAATTTTTGGTATTGAAGAAGGGATTGCTCTTGGTATATTAGTGACTTTCATTGCCTATTTACGACGTGTTAGCCTACCTCACATAGCAATAGTTGGCCGTGTTGAAGGTACGGAGCAGTTTAGAAATGTTGAACGGCATGACGTCGAGGTTTGGCCTAAATTGTTGATAATTAGAATTGACGAGAATATTACTTTTGCTAACATTAGTTTTATTTCCAATTTTATTACACAAAAGGTAGATGAAAGAGTTGGCATAGAACAAATCATCCTTATCTGCTCTTCAGTCACTTACATCGATACCACCGCTTTTGAAACCTTAAGGAGCTTAATTTTATCCTTAAAAAACCAGGGCCTAACATTTAATTTAGCTGAAGTCAGAGGACCTGTCATGGACCAGCTAACAAAAATGAATTTTGAAGATGACTTACTCGACGGAAAAATATTTTTTCACACCATCGATGCGGTCAAACAACATACATAGTCTGTCACATACCCACCAGCTAACATTTTTACATTGTAAATAAATCATGCTGTACGTATGATAGTAACCAATTACACAGTTATAGAAGACTGAGTAATTAGCCTAGGGGTGGCCAATTTGGCCTGAGAATTCTGATACAGAATAAACCCTATGAACCTGATCCAGTTAATACTGGCGTAGGGACAGGCCGAGACAACTTATCGCGTGTTCTAAATTTGTGTTGTGTCCCCTGTCCTTTTTTTTTAAAAAAAAGGATAACAATGAAACCTAGTACTTTATCGCTGTATATCGCAGCAATACTCTCAACCACTGCCTCTGTAGCACTTGCTGAACAATTCTTGCCATTAATGGAAGTAAATGCTGATTTCAGACCTGCACAAGCACTCAAGACCCCTATTAGCTTAACCACAATTGATAACGATATCATTCAGACACGTGGTGCACAGCATATTGAAGAAATCCTAAGCCTTGCACCCAATGTCAATATATCAGCGGGGGCTTCACGAGGCCAATTTTTTCAGGTTCGTGGTATAGGCGAACGTAGTCAGTTCTCTGCTCCGATAAATCCTTCCGTTGGTCTGATTATCGATGGAATCGATTTTAGTCGCACCGGTGGCTCAGCCACACTTTTTGATGTTGGTCAGGTAGAAATTCTCAGAGGACCACAAGGCACACGATTTGGCACCAATGCTTTAGCTGGAGTTATTAACCTAGAAAGCAAACAACCGACAGACGAACTTAATATTCACGCCGAAACCGGTTTAGCTCAAGACAATACCCGTAGTCTGGGCTTAGCTGTTGGTGGCCCTATAATAAAAAACTCATTACTTGGTCGTTTCTCACTTCATAGCCACCAATCAGATGGTTATATGAAGAATAATTTCCTCAATCGTGATAATACTCATAATCGCGATGAGTTGTCTGCAAAAGGGCAGCTGAAATGGCTTGTTAGCGATAACTTAAATGTTGATCTTAATTTATTACACCTAAATCTTGATAATGGCTACGATGCCTTTACATTAGATAACAGTTTTAATAGCCTGGCTGACCAACCCGGCCAAGATAAACAACATACTAATGCACTCGCGTTTAAGACAGATTGGCGCGCAAGCAATGCTATACAAATTCAAACAATAGCAACATATTCCAAGTCCGACATCATATATAGCTATGATGCAGATTGGGGATTTCCAGGCCAATTTACAGATAACTTATACCCATACGCTGCTACAGAAGAGTTTCAACGTGAGCGTGAAAACTACTCCTTTGAAATAAAAGCATTATCAAATGAAGATGGTCATTTATTTAATGGTAAAACTGAATGGGTAATTGGTGCACACTTCTTTCGACAAGATGAAGATCTAGATCTAAGCTCTGATTTTGGTAACCTAATTAATGAATATGAAACTGAAAACGTATCATTATTTGGCCAGCTCGATACTCATTTGACTAAGAAGGTGACTTTGATAACTGGTTTACGAATAGAAAACTTTAAAGCTGACTATAAAGACTCAAATAGCCTAGATATTGACTCTTCAGAGGTCTTATTTGGTGGTAAGCTCGGGCTCAACTATCAATTTAATGATAACCAACTTCTATACACCTCATTATCTCGTGGCTATAAATCGGGTGGTGTAAATAATAATGACGATCTGCCCGCATCAGAACTTGAATTTGACACTGAATATATGTGGACTGCAGAGTCGGGGCTAAAATCACTCTGGCTACAAGGCAACTTAATGACAAGTATCGGTGTTTTCTACTCATCACGTCGTGATGCACAAGTTAAAAGCTCTATTCCAGTTGGTATCGGTGCATTCGAAGATTCCATTACAAATGCTGCAAAAGGCAAAAACTATGGTTTAGAAGCAGAAGTAAACTGGTCAGCCACAGATGACATACGATTATTTGCAGCAATAGGTCTACTTCATGCCTCCTTTGATGAATACAGTAATCCTAAGCTATCAGGTATTGAAGATCGACGCATGGCGCAGACACCAGCTTACACCTTTAATGTTGGCGGTGAAGTCTACTTATCTCCGAGATTCATCTTCCGTACTAATATTGAAGGAAAAGATGAGTTCTACTTCTCAAATAGCCATAATGAAAAATCAGGGTCATACGCTTTAACCAATGCCAGTCTCCAGTATCGTATCGGTGAATGGAATATCACTTTGTGGGGCCGTAACATGTTTGATAAGGATTATGGAACACGCGGGTTCTTTTTTGGCAACAATCCTGGAAAAGGTTACGTGCAAGAAAGTTACACTCAACGAGGTGAGCCACGCACGATGGGCTTATCTGTTGCTTGGGATTATTAAAGAATTAAAAAAGGCGCCCTTAAAAAGGCGCCTTTTTACTAATAAGTTGAGAAGAAGAATATGAGAATTTCTGTTGATATTAGTTTATACCCATTAACTGAAGATTATGTCGAACCTATCTTAGCCTTTATCGCTCAACTTGAGAGCAACTCTAAACTTATTGTTAAGCGTAACAGTCTTAGCACTCAGGTCTTCGGTGAATACCGTGATGTTATGGATATGCTTGATAAAGAAATTGAAGTTGTTTTTGACGAACTTCCACACAGTGTCTTTGCTATGAAATTTGTTGGCACTGACCGTGCTGATATTGTAGATTTATGACAGATAGCCCATTAATCTGCAGCATGATTAATAGCTTATCAGCTCTATCAGGCTGGGAAGTCTTCGCTTCAGTATTGGGGATAGGCTATATAATTTTTGCCGCAAAAGAATCACAGTGGTGTTGGCCTTTAGCCTTTCTTAGCACGCTCATCTATACCGTCATATTTTGGAAAGGCCAATTGCCAATGCAAGCCATGCTCAACTTTTACTACATGGCAATGGCTATATATGGTTATAAGTTGTGGCAAAAACAAGGAGAAGCTAATCAAACCGTAGTAATTAATAGGTTATCTTGGGCCCAGCAATTTGCATTTTTTATACTTGGTAGTTTCCTTACTTTTGTAACCGCCAACTATTTAATAAGCATAGGAGCCTCCCAAAGTCCTTTTCTTGACGCCGGAGTAACTGTCTTTTCAGTGCTAAATACTATTTTAATGGCCCGTAAAGTATTGCAAAACTGGCTTTACTGGATTGTCATTGATGCCGCCGCTATCGTTTTATATGCTCAAACAGGCTATTACGCGACAATCGTGATGTTCGCCATTTACCTCGTCCTTGCGCTAATCGGTTATATCAGTTGGATGAAGTTATATCATCGCGATTATACAATTCCAAATACACAGTATTAGCAGCGTCACGCCCTGCCTTATAAACTTATATCTCTATTTAACCATTTATCTAAGTTCTGCTCTCCCAGAACATTCATAAAAAAAAGTAACACTCGATAAGGTCTTCTAACAACAGTTAAATCTGGTATTTTTACATACTGTCCATACTGCTTCTTAAATATTTCTATTTGTCGAGAAGTCAATAAATATTCTAATAGGACAAGCTCTAACTCTCTCGGCCCATATACAAAAGCATCTAAATCTACTAGTGCTGACAATCGGCCATTTTTTTGTAAAAACTGGTCCCACCTCAGATCAGGCATAATCGGCACAAAATCAGCTGCTTGAATAGTTTGAGACTCTTGCAGAGTCATCTTCAACATATCATCTGAAATAAGTTTGGGAGCATTTTGAGCTAATGTCATTATTGTTTCATGTAGTAGCATAGGCCACTGTTCGGCAGATAAAACTGGGTGATGAAATGCACCCCAAGTCTTTTTAGTTTGTTGGTGGCACTTTCCAATGTGACTTGCTAACTGACTTACCATTTCATCGGTAATACTTTCTAGTTCGATAGGCTCATCATACAGCCATCGAGCTAAAACGAATCTATTCGCTTCCACAGAAATTATTTCTGGGATCTCCAAGGGACTTATTACTGCTAACTGGTCGCTATTTGCTGCTAAATGAAGCAAGTTAGCAGGGAAATCTGCTTTAAACAGCTTATTCATGCCTTTCCAAAATGAAGAGCCTTGAATACTTGAATGGTTACAAACTTTAAGTATTAACAAGCCATCAACGCTGTCACATTGCCACAACTGATGAGTACTATCCGCAAATAAAACAGGCAGCTTTTTAGCTGTCTTTTTTAATTTAGGACATTGTCGTTGTTGCTGTTGCGATAACAGGGGGTAACTTACCAAGGTAACAAGTCACCATTACTATGCCAAAATGAACCCGTGTTATTCAAATTAAGTTCATCCATTCTAGCTAATAGGCCTGACGCCGATTCATCAGTATCCATTAGACCATTATGGTTCGTCATATCAGTGCGGACATAACCGGGATGTAGAATACCAACTGAGATACCTTTCGATTTTAAATCTATTGATAATGATTTCCCAGCAGCATTAACTGCTGCTTTTGACATACGATAAGCATAACTTCCACCTGAATCATTATCGGCTACTGAACCCATACGACTGGTAATAATTCCAACCTTTGAACCTTCACTCAGGTTATTTAACAGAGTTTGGGTAGTGAGCAGTGGGCCTAAGCTGTTAACTTCATACATTCGCTTGAAGCTTTCAATTGCATCGACATCAATGTCGCTTAGCCCTAGTCCACCCGCAATACCAGCATTATTAATTAACCAATCAATCTTCCGGCCATTCAGTTTACCCGCTAAAACAGAAAGGCTTCTGGGATCGCTCACTTCCACACCTTCGATAATTTCAACATCTAATTCTTTAAGTTCTTTAGAGGCTTTCCGACAAGTTGCAATAACCTCATCACCACGTTGTTTTAATTGACGGCATAATTCCAAACCAATGCCTCGGTTAGTCCCTGTTACTAATACTCTTTGGCTCATACTTTATTCCTTCGTTTTAACTTTCAATCACGTTATTAAGACGTTGTTCAGTATTCAATTTTACACAAGTAGAATACCATCGATCTATTAAAAAACAGTACTTCATCAAGGCTAATCTCAATTTGCTTTATCTGGCCACTGTGTTCTGCTGAATATGACGGTATAATCATTTCTTATGAAAACTGTTGATCTTATTATTCATGCTCGTTGGTTAGTGCCAGTCTTACCTAAAAATACGGTATTAGAATTTCATTCTATTGTCGTTCACCAAGGACAGATCCTTGCCTTATTACCACAAGATAAAGTTAAAGATAGTTATACCGCATCAACTGAACAATACTATAACGACCACTGTCTTATGCCTGGGTTAATTAATAACCACACTCACGCCGCAATGTCATTATTACGTGGCTTATCAGATGACTTACCATTGATGACCTGGCTAAATGACAACATTTGGCCAGCCGAGGAAAAATGGGTCAGTGACAGTTTTGTTGAAGCAGGATCCGAACTTGCGATTGCTGAAATGATAAGAGGCGGTACGACCTGTTTTAATGACATGTATTTTTTCCCCGATGCAACTGCACGTGTGGTTGATAAAAGTGGCATTCGTGCGAACTTAGGGATGATAGTGATTGATTTCCCAAGTGCTTGGGCGGCGAGTCCTGAAGAGTATATGCATAAGGGGCAACTATTACATGACCACTACCGTCATCATGCTCGTATCACTACCTCTTACGCCCCACACGCACCTTATACTGTCGCAGACAATACACTCAACGCTATAATGACAAATGCCGAAGAGTTGGATGTGACTATTCATATGCATATCCATGAGACCTCTGGCGAGATATCACAAAGTATTGAAAATTATGGCATGAGGCCTTTAGCTAGACTCAAACAAATTGGCTTATTATCCCCACGTTTGTCGGCGGTTCATATGACACAACTAACCGACGAAGAGATCACTTGGTGTTCCGATACGGGAGTTAATGTTATTCATTGTCCAGGATCAAACTTAAAATTAGCTACTGGATTCACACCTATTTCAGCTTTAAATAATAGTGGTGTTAACATATCGATTGGTACAGATGGTGCAGCGTCTAATAATGCTCTAGACATGTTTTCTGAAATAAAACAAACAGCATTACTTGCAAAAGCAGTTGCACAAGATGCAAGCTCAGTCCCCGCGCATACCGCTCTTGAAATGGCTACAATTAATGCAGCTAAAGCACTTGGGCTAGACAACATGATCGGCTCACTTGAAGTTGGTAAAATGGCAGATATGATTGCAATTAATTTTGATGAAATAGAAACACAGCCTTGTTATGACACTATCTCACAATTAGTTTATGCCACGGGCCGTGATAAAGTTACTGATGTATGGGTTGCAGGAATACAATTGATGAAAGAACGTCAATTAACAACAATGAATACCACTAAAATTATTAAAGATGTCCAGCATTGGGGCAATAAGATAAGGCCTAAAAACTCATGAAATTACAGACCAATGTAGATCCTTTAGAAGTCGCAAAATTTGACGCTCTCGCTGCAAGTTGGTGGGATCTCAATGGTGATTCCAAGCCATTACATGACATTAACCCAATTCGCCTGGATTTTATCAAACAGCATTGTGAACTAGATAATAGAACAGCCCTTGACGTTGGCTGTGGAGGTGGAATTCTCACCGAAGCTTTAGCAAAATCAGGCTCCAAGACAACAGGCGTTGATATGGGAGAAATGGCACTAAATGTTGCAAGGCTTCACGCACTTGAATCTGAACTAAGCATCGACTATCAGCATAGTACTGCAGAGGAACAATCAAAAAAAGCAGCAGGACAATATGATGTTGTTACCTGCATGGAAATGTTGGAACATGTTCCTGACCCACTCTCAGTTATTCAGGCCTGTGCTGACTTGGTAAAACCTGGTGGAGACTTATTCTTTTCAACTTTAAATCGACACCCAAAAGCATATTTGATGGCGATATTAGGGGCTGAGTATGTCATGAAAATGTTACCTAGAGGCACACATGACTATGCGCGTTTCATTAAGCCATCGGAAATGGCTGGCTGGACTCGACAAGCTGGTCTTCAGGCTAAAAATCTAAAAGGTATAACATACAACCCTCTAAGTAAAAACTTTCATCTTAGTAACGATGTACAAGTAAACTACCTCCTACATTGCACTCGACCTCTTTAGTCTATGACAAAATATACCGCTGTACTTTTTGATTTAGATGGCACACTAGTCGATACAGCTCCAGATCTAGGATTTGCACTTAATACATTATTACAGCAAGAAGGCTATTCACCCATACCGCATCAGCTAATTCGTCCTGAAGCTAGTAATGGTAGTGCAGGCCTATTAGGGCTTGGCTTTAACATTACAGCTGCCGATGCTAATTACTTGCCATTACAACAGCGTTTTATTAAGTTATATCAAGATAATATTACACGTGAATCTGATTTATTTTCTGGAATAGCTTTATTGTTAAAACAACTAGAAGATACTAATATCCCTTGGGGCATCATTACTAATAAACCGGCTTTTTTGACCACACCGCTGGTTACACAACTAGGGCTGGATAAACGCGCAGCGTGTGTTATCAGTGGTGATACAACAGCCCATAGTAAGCCACATCCGGCTCCGATGTTATACGCCTGTGAGCTTATTTCACAAACTCCAGAAAATTGTATTTATATTGGTGATGCAGAGCGCGATATTAAGGCCGGTAAGAATGCGAACATGACCACTTTGATAGCACGCTATGGCTACATCAGCAGTAGCGATAACATAAAAGACTGGCAAGCTGATGGCATAATTGATCACCCTAGTGAATTGCTACAATGGCTTTAATAAAAGATTTCATTCAAACTTTAATACAACAACAAAATGGTGTTTTTATAGTATTTTTTTCTGGGCTTATCCTCGGTGCTCTTTTGATTGCTTTTCTTCGTGGCCAACGAGTGAAATATTTGATGATTGAAAATCAAGAATTGACAATGACGCTTCGCCTAGAGCGCCAGTCTAATGAGCAACTTGATGAACTACTCGACCAAGCACGATACCAATTAGCAGATACCTTCAGTCAATTATCAACAGATGCTCTTAAGCGCAATAATGAACAGTTTTTACAGTTAGCTGAAGAGAATTTAAAGCGTCATCAAAGCGAAGCAAAAGCTGAGCTCAGCACACGAGAGCAAGCGATTGAGCAATTAGTCAAACCCATTAGTGAGGCCTTAAACAAAACCAGTGCACAGATCAACACAATTGAAAAAGAACGAAAAGAATCCTACGGACAGCTATACAGTACTATTAAACATCTAAATGAAGGACAACAAAACTTAAAACAAGAAACACAAAATCTTGTGCAGGCACTCCGCCGACCTGAGGTACGTGGGCAATGGGGTGAGATGACCTTAAGGCGCTTAGCAGAATTGAGTGGTATGGTTGCGCATTGTGATTTTTTCGAACAGACAAGTCAAATAACCGACTCAGGGCTCATTAGGCCTGATATGATCGTGCGCCTACCTGACAACAGGGAGATTATTGTAGATGCTAAGACGCCTTTAGATGCATACCTCTCATCTATTCAAACAACAGATGATATCCTTAAAGCATCAGAGTTAAGGCGCCATGTCCAAATTATACGGCAACGTTCAAGAGAGTTAGCCGCCAAGAACTATTGGGCTGAATATTCACAATCACCCGAGTTTGTAGTCATGTTCATCCCTGGCGAACACTTTTTATCAGCAGCGCTAGAACTTGAGCCTCAATTACTCGAAGAGACAATGCAATTAAATATTATTCTAGCAACTCCCACAAATTTTATTGCCATATTACGAGCTGTTTCATACGGCTGGAAACAACAAGCACTCACTGAAAATGCAATCGCAATTCGTAACTTAGGTGAGAGCCTATATAAGCGCCTAAGTGTTTTTAGTGGTCATTTAGATAAATTAGGTAGTAGCTTAAATAGTAGTGTCGGGCACTTTAACAAAACTGTCGGCTCTCTCGAACGACAAGTGATACCTAGTGGTAAACGTTTCTTAGATATGGGGATCCGTGCGAAAGATGAGTTAGATTCAATTCCGCCGATTGATAACCAAGTTCGCCCAGTTAGTTCTCCAGAAGATGACCAGATCAACTAAACTAATTTCGGCACATAGATACTGTCAACACCTGGCAAAAAGTCATTACGAAAATTTTCCTGTTGCATCGATAATACTGCCTAAATATCTACAACAGTCTATCTTTGTCATTTATGCTTTTGCCCGAACCGCAGATGATATTGCTGATGAAGGTAGTGCAACTAACGCTGATCGCATGCAAGCACTACTTGAATATGAAAAACAACTTAATAACATTGAACAAGGAGCTGACCTTAACCAACCACCACTTTTTATTGCACTCTCCGATGTAATTTATAGCCAACAACTCCCTATTCAACTCTTTCATGACCTATTAACAGCTTTTAAGCAAGATATATCACAAGGACGCTATCAAAGTGATGATGATATTTTAGATTACTGTCGTCGTTCTGCTAATCCGATTGGTCGCCTCCTCCTTCATTTAGGCGGAGAAAAATCTATGCAGCAACTTCAACAGTCAGATGCCCTCTGTACAGCGCTACAGCTCATCAATTTTTACCAAGACGTAAAGCAAGACTTTTACGAAAATAATAGACTCTACCTGTCATTAAAGAGTCTAGCTCTAATAGGAATCACAGAAGATAACCTAGATATTACAAATACATCAAAAATAGCACCACTTTTACGCGAGAGGTATCTATTCACTAATAGTTTACTTATGTCGGCTATCAATTTAGGCGCAGAAATTAATGGACGTATGGGTTGGGAGATCCGAACAATTACACTTGCTGGACTACTCACCCTCAAAAAATTATCTCTTCAAAATAACAATAATTTAACTTCGCGGCCAAGGTTAACAAAATACAACATCCTTATGGTTGCATCATTATCTTTTCTTATCCCTGTTTATCGCCATACCTGCCTTTACATGATAAAAAACATAATCAAGTTAAACCAGCTATAAATATAAATCGTTGCATTGATCAGCTTTTATTCGAAAAATAGAATAAACTAGATGACTTAATTCTTAAAGGTAACTCGTTGTGTATAAATTTAGTTTAACTCTATTAATGTTATTTTCAGTTATCTCAACGCAAGTCATCTCTTCTGAGGACTTTTCAAAGCTATCAGAAAAAAAACAAACACCGCAGGCACTCTATGTGAATGCAGTTCAAGCTCATCAGATGAAGTCACAAGACCCTGATAATGTTTTTCTCGTTGATGTACGTACGCAGGGAGAGATAGAGTTTCTTGGCATGGCTGATATTGCAGATGTAAACATTCCATATATGTTTAACGATCTGAGTGAATGGGATACAAAAAAATACCGTTACCTGAAACAGCCTAATAGTAATTTCTCAGTTACATTACGTGAAAAGCTAGAAGAAGCAGGATTAGACAAAAATAACACTATTTTATTAATGTGTCGCTCGGGAACACGTAGTTCAAAGGCTGCTAATCTACTTCATCAATTAGGCTACACGAAAGCATATACAGTTGTTGATGGCTTCGAAGGTGACAAAGTTAAAGCTGGTCCTCATAAAGGTCAAAGACTCGTCAATGGCTGGAAAAATGCTAACCTTCCATGGAGCTACAAACCTACAGAACAAAAAGTGTATATTGAGTAATGCTTTAATTATATGACGATGTGTCTAAACACCCTGAATACTAAAGATTATTGTTCAGTAGTTCAAAAGTGCCTTATTTATTTAGACTTGCTCCTATAGATAAGACATCCCTCGATAACTATTCAACTCTCAGAATCTTAGTTGTTATAATCGCATCTTATCAATTCTGATAAAGATGGTTTACCTAAAGTTTGATTAGAAATTCAATAAGCACTAAAATAGCTGCTTCATAATCATATACATATCATTCGGAGCACAATGTGAAACTAAATTTCGCACTACTTTTCTTACTTATTCCATCGATTACGTTTTCTGCTCAACTTGAAGTCGGTGAAAATTTACTAACAAACTTTGGTCCTGAATTTTCGGATTATGACAATTATCAGCCCTTCTCAATGAAGGAGCACAATACATACTTCCAACTTTGGAAAAGCAAGACTCGTGGTTTCTCTGATCATTATGCGATTAATATAGGACTTCTTGAGGGTAAAACTCTTAAAGGCTTTAAAGCATCACAAGATGAGCCAGCAGATAGAACATGTAAAACTCACACATCTAGCAAAGCTAAAGAATTCCTAATTAATGGCTATAAAGCCATTACATGGAATAGTAAATGCGTCTTAGGTGAGTTAACAATTACTTCCCTTCAATTAGCTATAATCGGAGATGATAATTTTTATCACCTTCGTAAGCTATGGAAAATCCCCGTTACAAACGAAAAAGTGATTGAATGGGAAAACCTACTCAGCAGTACTAGTGTGTGTAATACAACTGATGACAAGCATATATGCCCAAGTAAATAATAAACTAATATTTATTGATGCCTTAACCGTTAATGACGATTAGGGCACTTTTTACTCTTTTATAGTCAAAAAAATACCTGAGCCATAAGTTATGGTTCAGGTATTTCTATATAAAAGCCTGGCAGTGACCTACTTTCACATGGGAACTCCCACACTATCATCGGCGCTAAGTCGTTTCACTTCTGAGTTCGGGATGGGATCAGGTGGTACCAACTCGCTATGGCCACCAGGCATAAGCGTTGCCTAACTTTAAAAAAGCTAAGCTTATATGGGAAAAACAAAATTTATAAAGAGTATTTATCTATGTAAGCAAAAACCACCCAAATTTACTTGGGGTTATATGGTCAAGCCTCACGGGCAATTAGTACTGGTTAGCTTCACGTGTTACCACGCTTCCACACCCAGCCTATCAACGTCGTAGTCTTCAACGGCCCTTCAGGAGCTTAAAGCTCTGGGAAATCTAATCTTGAGGGGGGCTTCCCGCTTAGATGCTTTCAGCGGTTATCCCTTCCGTACATAGCTACCGGGCAATGCCTTTGGCAAAACAACCCGAACACCAGGGGTACGTCCACTCCGGTCCTCTCGTACTAGGAGCAGCTCCTCTCAAATTTCCAACGCCCACGGCAGATAGGGACCGAACTGTCTCACGACGTTCTAAACCCAGCTCGCGTACCACTTTAAATGGCGAACAGCCATACCCTTGGGACCGGCTACAGCCCCAGGATGTGATGAGCCGACATCGAGGTGCCAAACACCGCCGTCGATGTGAACTCTTGGGCGGTATCAGCCTGTTATCCCCGGAGTACCTTTTATCCGTTGAGCGATGGCCCTTCCATACAGAACCACCGGATCACTATGACCTACTTTCGTACCTGCTCGACGTGTCTGTCTCGCAGTCAAGCACACTTATGCCATTGCACTAACCGCATGATGTCCGACCATGCTTAGTGTACCTTCGTGCTCCTCCGTTACTCTTTGGGAGGAGACCGCCCCAGTCAAACTACCCACCATACACTGTCCCCGATCCGGCTTACGGACCTAGGTTAGAACTCCAAACGTACCAGGCTGGTATTTCAAGTGCGGCTCCACATCATCTAGCGACAATGTTTCAACGCCTCCCAGCTATCCTACACAGGTAAGTTCAAAGTTCAGTGCAAAGCTATAGTAAAGGTTCACGGGGTCTTTCCGTCTAGCCGCGGGTATACGGCATCTTAACCGCAATTTCAATTTCACTGAGTCTCTGGTGGAGACAGTGTGGCCATCGTTACGCCATTCGTGCAGGTCGGAACTTACCCGACAAGGAATTTCGCTACCTTAGGACCGTTATAGTTACGGCCGCCGTTTACCGGGGCTTCGATCAAGAGCTTCTCCGAAGATAACCCCATCAATTAACCTTCCGGCACCGGGCAGGCGTCACACCCTATACGTCCTCTTGCGAGTTTGCAGAGTGCTGTGTTTTTAATAAACAGTCGCAGCCACCATTTCACTGCAACCTTACTTAGCTTAGTGAGTAAATCACATCACCAGTAAGGCACACCTTCTCCCGAAGTTACGGTGCTATTTTGCCTAGTTCCTTCACCAGAGTTCTCTCAAGCGCCTTGGAATTCTCATCCTATCCACCTGTGTCGGTTTGGGGTACGGTCACTTGTTACCTGAAGCTTAGAGACTTTTCCTGGAAGCAGGGTATCAATCACTTCACCCCAAAAGGGGCTCGTCATCACGCCTCAGCCTTAATGAATCCCCGGATTTTCCTAGGAACTCAGCCTACACGCTTAAACACGAACAACCAATCTCGTGCTGATCTAACCTTCTCCGTCATCCCATCGCAGTAACAAGAGGTACAGGAATATTAACCTGTTTCCCATCGACTACGCATTTCTGCCTCGCCTTAGGGGCCGACTCACCCTGCTCCGATTAGCGTTGAGCAGGAAACCTTGGATTTTCGGCGAGGGGGCCTCTCACCCCCTTTATCGTTACTCATGTCAGCATTCGCACTTCTGATACGTCCACAAACCCTTACAGGTCTGCTTCATCCGCTTACAGAACGCTCCTCTACCATACTCCTAAGAGTATCCATAGCTTCGGTACACAACTTAAGCCCCGGTAAATCTTCCGCGCAGGCCGACTCGACTAGTGAGCTATTACGCTTTCTTTAAAGGATGGCTGCTTCTAAGCCAACCTCCTAGCTGTCTGGGCCTTCCCACTTCGTTTTCCACTGAGTTGTGATTTTGGGACCTTAGCTGATGGTCTGGGTTGTTTCCCTTTCCACGACGGACGTTATCACCCGCCGTGTGTCTCCCGTGATTGCACTTCTTGGTATTCGGAGTTTGCATCGGGTTGGTAAGTCGGGATGACCCCCTAGCCGAAACAGTGCTCTACCCCCAAGAGTGAGACACGAGGCGCTACCTAAATAGCTTTCGAGGAGAACCAGCTATCTCCTGGCTTGATTAGCCTTTCACTCCGATCCACAGCTCATCCCCGCATTTTTCAACATACGTGGGTTCGGGCCTCCAGTAGGTGTTACCCCACCTTCACCCTGGCCATGGATAGATCGCCAGGTTTCGGGTCTAATCCATGCAACTATTCGCCCTATTAAGACTCGGTTTCCCTGCGCCTCCCCTATTCGGTTAAGCTCGCTACATAAATTAAGTCGCTGACCCATTATACAAAAGGTACGCAGTCACAGAATAAATCTGCTCCTACTGCTTGTACGCACACGGTTTCAGGTTCTATTTCACTCCCCTAAACGGGGTTCTTTTCGCCTTTCCCTCACGGTACTAGTTCACTATCGGTCGATAAGGAGTATTTAGCCTTGGAGGATGGTCCCCCCATGTTCAGACAAGGTTTCTCGTGCCCCGCCCTACTTGTCGCAAGCTTAGTACCATAATCGCATTTTCGTGTACGGGGCTATCACCCTTTATTGCTAGCCTTCCCAGACTATTCCACTAATACAAAAATTATTACTTGCAGGCTGTTTCCCGTTCGCTCGCCGCTACTTAGGAAATCTCGGTTGATTTCTTTTCCTCCGGGTACTTAGATGTTTCAGTTCTCCGGGTTTGCTTCCTTAAGCTATGTATTCACTTAAGGATGACTAGGTTATCCTAGCCGGGTTTCCCCATTCGGGTATCGCTGGGTCAAAGCTTGTTCATCAGCTCGCCAACGCTTTTCGCAGATCACTACGCCCTTCATCGCCTCTTATCGCCAAGGCATTCACCATGTGCGCTTATTCACTTGACCATATAACCCTAAGTAAACTCAAAGTTACACAGCTTTTTGCTGTACATATTATTCTCTTCTCTTTACGATTATATCGATCATCACAATCAATATAATCTGCCTTGTTTTTCCCATTTTGTTAAAGAGCAATGATTTCTCATTTAAAAATAATCTTTATAAAACTACTTTTAAATAATAATCATTTATAGATAGATAAATTGGTGGAGCTAAGCGGGATCGAACCGCTGACCTCCTGCGTGCAAGGCAGGCGCTCTCCCAGCTGAGCTATAGCCCCAAATGTTCTTGGGTATTCAGGTTCGGGCTGTACCAATTTTTGTTCTGGTTGGATTATTTTTGTTTGTAAAACACGCTAATACACGTGAACGTACTAAATAATTCAAGCAGGCAATAAATGGTGGGTCTGGGTGGATTTGAACCACCGACCTCACCCTTATCAGGGGTGCGCTCTAACCAACTGAGCTACAGACCCAGATATCTATCTATTTTTAATATCAAGTAATGTGTGTAGATACTCACAAAGAATAACTTTGTATTTATAAAAGGAGGTGATCCAGCCCCAGGTTCCCCTAGGGCTACCTTGTTACGACTTCACCCCAGTCATGAATCACAAAGTGGTAACCGGCCTCCCGAAGGTTAGCCTAGCTACTTCTTTTGCAACCCACTCCCATGGTGTGACGGGCGGTGTGTACAAGGCCCGGGAACGTATTCACCGCAGCATTCTGATCTGCGATTACTAGCGATTCCGACTTCACGGAGTCGAGTTGCAGACTCCGATCCGGACTACGACCGGTTTTATGGGATTCGCACACTCTCGCGAGTTAGCAGCCCTTTGTACCGGCCATTGTAGCACGTGTGTAGCCCTGGTCATAAGGGCCATGATGACTTGACGTCGTCCCCACCTTCCTCCGGTTTGTCACCGGCAGTCTCCTTAGAGTGCCCAACTAAATGATGGCAACTAAGGACAGGGGTTGCGCTCGTTGCGGGACTTAACCCAACATCTCACGACACGAGCTGACGACAGCCATGCAGCACCTGTGTTAGCGTTCCCGAAGGCACAGTCAGATCTCTCTAACCTTCGCTACATGTCAAGACCAGGTAAGGTTCTTCGCGTTGCATCGAATTAAACCACATGCTCCACCGCTTGTGCGGGCCCCCGTCAATTCATTTGAGTTTTAGCCTTGCGGCCGTACTCCCCAGGCGGTCAACTTATCGCGTTAGCTTCGATACGCAAGAGTTAGACTCTCACACACCTAGTTGACATCGTTTAGGGCGTGGACTACCAGGGTATCTAATCCTGTTTGCTACCCACGCTTTCGCACCTCAGCGTCAGTAATGGCCCAGTGAGTCGCCTTCGCCACTGATGTTCCTTCAGATCTCTACGCATTTCACCGCTACACCTGAAATTCCACTCACCTCTACCATACTCTAGCCAAACAGTTTCAAATGCAGTTCCTAGGTTGAGCCCAGGGATTTCACATCTGACTTATTTAACCGCCTACGCGCGCTTTACGCCCAGTAATTCCGATTAACGCTTGCACCCTCCGTATTACCGCGGCTGCTGGCACGGAGTTAGCCGGTGCTTCTTCTGACGTTAACGTCAGGGCTATCTAGTATTAATAGATAACTTTTCCTCACGTCTGAAAGTGCTTTACAACCCTAAGGCCTTCTTCACACACGCGGCATTGCTGCATCAGAGTTTCCTCCATTGTGCAATATTCCCCACTGCTGCCTCCCGTAGGAGTCTGGGCCGTGTCTCAGTCCCAGTGTGGCTGATCATTCTCTCAAACCAGCTATGGATCGTCGCCTTGGTAAGCCTTTACCTTACCAACTAGCTAATCCAATATAGGCCCATCTAGTAGCACGAGGTCCGAAGATCCCCCGTTTTCCTCCGTAGAGCTTATGCGGTATTAGCGTGCGTTTCCACACGTTGTCCCCCACTACTAGGCAAGTTCCTATACATTACTCACCCGTCCGCCACTCGTCAGCAACTAGCAAGCTAGTTCTGTTACCGTTCGACTTGCATGTGTTAGGCATGCCGCCAGCGTTCAATCTGAGCCATGATCAAACTCTTCAGTTTAATTACTTCTTTTGTGACATTTTTAAGATGCCACGAACTCATTTTGATGCTAATCGTTTACTTAAAACATTACTGTTTTGTGTAAATACTTAACATCGATCTTTTTTTACAAAACGACCCAATGCAAGTACCCACACAGATTACTTGATATTATTTTTTTAAAGAGCATTTGCTACATATTGCGTAACAAAGAAGCGAGAATTATACAGCCTCTCAGTATGCTGTCAATAGATTTAACAATTTAGAAGCTGATTTTTCTTATTTATTTTTTTAAGTAAAAAAAAACCGGCTATAAGCCGGTTTTATCGAATTGTTTTCTTACTTTAGTCGGCTACAACGGCTTTATCAACGAGTTCTACAATTGCCATTGGTGCTTTGTCGCCTGCACGTAAACCTGTTTTTAAAATACGGATATAGCCACCTGGACGTGAAGTTGAGCGAGGACCAATATCATTAAATAATTTAGTCACGGCCTCCCTGTCATCAAGCCTCGCAAAAGCCAATCGACGGTTAGCTAATGTATCTGTTTTACCAAGAGTGATTAATGGCTCTACAACACCACGTAATTCTTTTGCTTTTGGCAATGTAGTACGAATTACTTCATGTTCCATTAATGAAACTGCCATATTTTTAAACATAGCTTTTCTATGGCTACTATTACGATTTAATTTACGACCAGAATTACGATGACGCATGTTATTACCCTATTCTCTTTATTCTGAATTAGCTTCAGTATGTTTATTTCTGTTCTAGTGCAGATGGCGGCCAATTTTCAAGCTGCATCCCTAAAGAAAGACCTTTTGTTGCCAAAACATCTTTGATTTCCGTTAAGGACTTTCTACCCAAGTTTGGAGTTTTCAGAAGTTCCATTTCACTACGTTGAATTAGATCGCCAACATAGTAGATATTCTCTGCTTTAAGACAATTTGCTGAACGAACTGTTAAGTCGAGCTCATCAATAGCTTGTAATAAGGCAGGGTCAATCGTTGGCTCAATTTTTTCAACTACTTGTTCTTCGATGACCTTAAAATCAACAAACGATGATAACTGGTCACTTAAAATCGTGGATGCATACTTAATAGCATCTTCCGCTTCCATAGTACCATCAGTATTTACATCTATAATTAATTTATCTAGATCAGTTCGGTTTTCAACACGAGCACTTTCAACATTATAAGTAACCATGTTAACAGGACTGAATGATGCATCTAGATACAACTGACCAATTACACTATCTTCATCTTCATTCTCATTA
Source organism: uncultured Gammaproteobacteria bacterium (assembly GCA_905181885.1). Lineage (GTDB taxonomy): Bacteria > Pseudomonadota > Gammaproteobacteria > Nitrosococcales > Methylophagaceae. The sequence continues at coordinate 788,798 of CAJIZI010000001.1, read as the reverse complement.
CGTGCACTTGCAGGTTGGTACCCACGACCTTTTGTTACTCTAAAGGTAATAGATAAACTACCACCAGTAAGATTAGCTATAACATGGTCAGGATTTACAACTTCAACATTATGAGGAAGCTCTATATCAGCTACTGTGACAGGTCCAACACCTTCTTTAGTTAGCGTTAGGACTGCTTCTGATTGTTCATGTAAAATAACAGCGATACCCTTCATATTCAGGAGTATATCTAGTACATCTTCTTGTACACCGTCAATTGCAGAGTACTCATGTACCACTCCATCAATTTGTGCTTCAACTACTGCGGTACCTTCCATTGAAGACAGCAGAATACGTCTTAATGCATTTCCTAATGTATGACCAAAACCGCGTTCTAAAGGTTCTAACACTAGGCGTGTGCGCGAACTGCTGTATTTTTTAATATCAACAATACGTGGTTTTAAAAATTGACTCATATAGGTCGTCATGCAATTTCCTCTAAATAAACCTGTTGGTTTAGTTAAAATTATTTCGAGTACAATTCTACAATCAAGTGCTCGTTAATTTCGGCTGGTAATTCAGAACGCTCAGGTACATTTTTATAAGTACCCTGCATTTTGTCCACGTCCACTTCAACCCAGTCTGAAAAACCGTGTTGCGCAGCAAGTTCAAGTGCTGCTTTAATTCGAAGCTGGGTCTTCCCTGCCTCACGAACTGCAATAACATCATCAGCACTGACTTGGTATGAAGGAATCGTAACCTTTTTACCATTGACTGTAATAGCATTATGTCGGACAAGTTGACGAGCTTCACTACGTGAAACACCAAAACCCATACGATATACGACATTATCTAGACGATTTTCCAATAATTGCAGTAGGTTCTCACCTGTAGAACCTTTCTTATTATCAGCCATCTTGTAATAAAGACGAAATTGCTTTTCTAGCACACCGTAAACACGACGCATTTTTTGTTTTTCACGTAACTGTGTTGCATAGTCTGATAGACGAGAACGACGCTGACCATGCTGACCAGGTGGAAATGCTCTATTTTCTATTGCACACTTTGAGGTATGACATTTTTCGCCTTTGAGAAAAAGCTTCTCGCCTTCTCTACGACATAAACGACATTTTGCACCAATATATCTTGCCATAATGAATCTCCTAAATCACACTCTACGCCGTTTAGGCGGACGACAACCATTATGGGGAATTGGTGTAACGTCTGTAATGTTATTAATATTGAAACCAAGGTTATTTAAAGCTCTAACTGCAGACTCCCGACCTGGTCCTGGACCTTTAATTTCTACATCGAGATTTTTCATGCCGAAGTCTTTTACAACTTGACCTGCTTTCTCTGCCGCTACTTGAGCAGCGAAGGGGGTGCTCTTACGAGACCCTCTGAAACCACAACCACCAGATGTTGCCCATGATAAAGTATTACCTTGTCTATCAGTGATTGTAATAATTGTGTTGTTAAATGATGCGTGGACATGGGCAACCCCGTCTACTACATTCTTTTTTACTCGCTTACGCTGACGCGCTGCTGAATTTGCCATCGACTTGCCTCTTTACTTAATCATTCTGCGTGGACCTTTACGAGTCCTTGCATTTGTTTTTGTTCTTTGACCACGAAGAGGTAAACCTCTACGATGGCGTACTCCACGATAGCAGCCTAAATCTTTAAGTCGCTTAATATCCATAGATACCTCACGTCTCAAGTCACCCTCTACAGTGAGCTTAGCAACTTCAGTACGAAGTGATTCAACTTGATCTTCTGATAGATCCCGAATCTTTAGATCTTCTTTCACTCCAGCATCAGCACATATTTGTCGTGCACGAGTGAGACCTACACCATAAATGGCTGTTAAACCAATCACAGTATGTTTTTGAACGGGAACATTAATTCCAGCAATACGAGCCATTGAGCTACCCTAATCCTTCAATAGTGAACAGAGAATTATATCAGATAAATCTACTGTTCAACAATAATTTAATTCAGTTATTTCTTAACCTTGACGTTGTTTATGACGAGCTTCTTTACAGATGACTCGAATCACGCCTCTACGTTTTACAATCTTGCAATTACGGCAGATCTTTTTTACTGATGCCTGAACTTTCATTTAATCTCTCCAACACTCTTTTAATATTGGTCAGTCTTAGCCCAAGAAGCCAGACATACCATTGTTATTTTTGTTCTGTTTACGCATAAGTCCTTCATACTGTTGAGACATCATATGAGACTGTACCTGTGACACAAAATCCATCACAACAACAACAATAATGAGCAACGAAGTACCACCAAAATAAAATGGTACATTCCAGTATAAAATTAGAAATTCAGGCAATAAACACACCGATGTTATATATATGGCACCAGCTAGTGTTAAGCGGCCCATAACACTGTCTATATAGTTCGTTGTCTGCTCTCCTGGTCTAATACCCGGAATGAAAGCGCCTGATTTTTGTAAGTTTTCTGCAGTTTCTTTCGGATTAAAAACTAGTGCTGTATAAAAAAAACAGAAGAATATAATGGCAACCGCATATGAGATTACATACATTGGTTGTCCTGGTGACATTAATGTTGAAATGTCTTTTAACCAGTCCATACCTTGTGCACTACCAAACCATCCTGCAATAGTTGCAGGGAATAAAATAATACTAGAAGCAAAAATTGGAGGTATAACACCTGCCATATTGAGCTTCAAAGGAAGATGAGTTACCTGCCCCGCTACCATCTTACGGCCTTGTTGACGTTTAGCATAATGTACAGGTATCCGTCTTTGGGCTCTCTCTACAAAGATAACAAAAGCTGTAACAGCTAATGTTAAAACCAAAATCGTTATCACTAGGAAAGTGTGTAGCTGACCCGTACGTGCTAATTCTAATGTACCACCTATAGCAGCAGGCAGTCCTGCAACGATACCAGCAAAAATAATTAACGAAATACCATTCCCAATACCACGCTCAGTAATCTGTTCACCTAACCACATTAAAAACATAGTTCCTGTTACTAAGGTAATGACAGCACTTAATCTAAATATAAAACCTGGGTCAATTACAACGCCGACGCCTGCTGAGCTCTGACTTTCAAGTGCAACAGCAATACCCAATGCCTGAAAAGTAGCAAGAACTAGAGTCCCATATCGAGTATATTGTGTGATTTTCCTTTTACCAGCGGCACCCTCTTTTTTTAGTTGGGCAAGCTTTGGATGAACTACGGTTAATAACTGCATTATGATGGATGCAGATATATAGGGCATTATACCAAGCGCAAATACGGATAATCGCTCAAGTGCACCACCAGAAAACATGTTAAACATGTCGAGAATGGTGCCTTTTTGCTGTTCGAACATAATAGCTAATGCACCTGGATCAATTCCTGGAACAGGTATAAAGGTTCCTAATCGAAAAACAAGCAGAGCTCCCAGGACAAAGAGTAAACGACTCTTCAGTTCACTGTAATTTCCTGATGCTAATAGCTCGCGTTGTTTATTCTTTTCCACGAGACCTACTCTACAACTTTACCGCCGGCAGCCTTGATCGCTTTTTGAGCGCCAGCTGTAGCAGATAGTCCTTTTATAGTAACCGCACTTGTGATTACACCTGATGCGACTACCTTAACCCGTAAGATATTCTCAGAAACAACGCCTGCAGATTTTAAAGCTAATAGGTCAACAGACTCTAAACCGAGGTTTTGTAATACATCCAATCGAATCTCTGTTGTAGACGAAGATTTACGAGATGAAAAGCCAACTTTCGGTAATCGACGTTGTAAAGGCATTTGACCACCTTCAAAACCACGCTTGATTGAACCACCAGAACGGGATTTTTGTCCCTTATGTCCACGTCCGCATGTTTTACCATTGCCCGAACCAATGCCGCGTCCAACTCGCTTAGCATCTTTAGTGGCACCAGGAGCTGGTGCAATTGTATTTAAGTGCATTTTATACTTCCTCAACCTTTAATAAATATGCAACATGATTGATCATGCCTCTATTTTCAGGTGTGTCAATAACCACTGCACTGCTACCTGTTTTTTTTAGGCCTAATCCTGCAACGCATGCTTTATGTTTTATTAAGCGACCAATCGTGCTTTTCAGCAATGTCACTTTTAATTTACCTTGAGACGCCATTATTTTATTCCATGATCTCAGCAACTGATTTGCCACGCTTGGCAGCAATTGCTTCTGGGTTATTCATATCTGTTAAACCTTTAATTGTTGCACGTACAACATTAAGAGGGTTCGTTGATCCGATAGATTTGGCTAATACGTTATGAACGCCGACCGCATCAAAGACAGCACGCATTGCTCCACCGGCAATGACCCCTGTACCTTCTGAAGCTGGTTGCATATATACTTTTGCAGCTCCGTAATTTGAAGTAACAGCATGCTGTAGTGTGTGCCCATCAAGTGAACAGGTTTGCATGTTTTTCCTTGCTTCGTCCATTGCTTTTTGAATTGCAACTGGAACTTCACGTGCTTTACCCTGGCCAAAACCTACACGGCCTTCACCATCACCAACTACAGTTAGAGCAGAGAAACCAAATACTCGGCCACCTTTTACTACTTTAGCGACGCGACGGATCCCAACTAATTTTTCTACAAAACCATCCGCAGGGGCTTGTCGTTGTTCATTTTGTGCCATGTGATAATACCTTTAAAGTTAAAACTGCAAACCGTTTTCACGGGCAGCTTCAGCGAGTGCTTGCACTCGACCATGATATTTAAAACCAGAGCGATCGAATGACACAGTTGTCACACCTTCGCCAGATGCGCGTAGTGCAATTGCTTTACCAACAGCTGCTGCTGCAGTGGTATTGCCGCTACCTTGCAATTCTTTTTTTACTTCTGCATCTAGAGTTGATGCAGTTGCAATTACTTTAGTGCTGTCATGAGATAATATTTGTGCATAGATGTGGCGCGGTGTTCTATGTACAGTTAATCTGTATGATTCAAGCTCTTTTATCTTAGCTCGAGTACGAACAGCTCTGCGTAAACGTGATGATTTCTTATCCATTGTATTGCCTACTTATTTTTTCTTAGCGTCTTTACGAGCGACATGCTCATCTGTGTATCGTACACCTTTGCCTTTATAAGGTTCTGGGGAACGATACGCACGAATATCTGCTGCAACTTGCCCTACTTTTTGTTTATCAGCACCTGAGACAACAATTTCTGTTTGACTAGGTGTTTCAATCTTTATTCCTTCTGGGACCTGATATTGAACAGGGTGCGAAAAGCCTAGTGTTAGATCAAGTTTGCTACCTTGTGCTTTAGCACGGTAACCAACTCCAACTAGAGTAAGCTTTTTCTCAAAACCTTGCGTGACACCCAATACCATATTGTTAAGCAGCGCTCTAGTAGTACCAGCTTGAGCAATCGATTGTTTTGCATCATTAATTGCAGATGACTTTAAAGAAGTTCCTTCCTGTGTTACTTCTACATCGCTATGTATATTGCGAGTTAAAGTACCTTTAGTACCTTTAATAGATACTTCAGAACCATTTAAAGCAACTTCAACACCTGCCGGTATTTCTACTGGCGCATTAGCTATACGTGACATTCTATAATCTCCAAATATTACTAGCTAACGGCACACAGGACTTCACCGCCCTGACCAAGTGCACGTGCTTTGCGATCTGTCATCACACCTTGTGATGTTGAAATAACTGCAATACCAAGTCCAGCAATAATTTTTGGTAATTCATCAGCTGCTTTATATACTCTAAGACCTGGTCTACTGACACGATCTATTTGTGAAATTACGGCTTTGCCATCGAAATACTTCAATGCAATTGTAAGTACTGCTTTGCCATCGACTTCATTTATTTTGTGAGAAGAAATGTAGCCTTCATCATGAAGTACATTTGCGATACTAATCTTCACTTTTGAAGATGGCATCGACACTTCTGTCTTATTAGCTTGCTGTGCATTACGAATGCGCGTAAGCATATCTGCAATTGGATCTGTCATACTCATTTTATTGTAGCTCCACAAATTCTATCGGTGATTACCAACTAGCCATTACAAGGCCAGGAATATCACCTTTCATTGCATGTTCGCGTAGTTTATTTCTAGACAGACCGAACTTGCGGTAAAAACCGTGCGGACGACCAGTTATGTTACAACGGTTTCGCATGCGTGAAGCACTTGAATTCCGTGGCAATGCATGAAACTTTTTAGCTGCATCTTGACGCTGTTCGAATGTTAATGCTTGATTCAGCATTTCTTTTTTCAATTCTGCGCGTTTAACAGCATATTTTTTAACTAACTTTTCACGTTTAATTTCGCGATTTACCATGCATCGTTTAGCCATAACTTATCCCATCCAACCTATAATTTATTTTCTAAAAGGAAATTTAAATGCCGATAACAACGCATGTGACTCTTCAGCCGTTTTAGCCGTCGTTGTAATCGTAATGTCCATTCCTCTTAACTTATCAATTTTATCGTATTCTATCTCTGGGAAAATGATTTGCTCTTTCACACCCATACTATAGTTTCCTTGCTTATCAAAAGATTTAGGGTTTAGACCTCTAAAATCGCGTGTTCTTGGTATTGATATTGTTATCAACCGGTCAAGAAAGTCATACATTCTGTCTGCACGAAGAGTAACCTTACAACCAACGGGCCACCCTTCACGCAATTTAAAACCAGCGATCGATTTCTTTGCCTTCGTGACAACTACTTTCTGACCTGAAATTTTCTCCATGTCAGAAACGGCGTGTTCTAATACCTTTTTATCGGTAAGCGCATCACCCACACCCATGTTTAAGGTGATCTTTGTCACCCTCGGTACTTCCATTACGGATTTGTAGCCAAACTGTTTAGTCAACTGTTTGATTACATCATCACGGTAAAAATCTTTTAATCTGCTCACAGTAATTACCTAATTCGTCGCTTACGCGCCGACAACTTCGCCATTTGATTTAAATACGCGAACCTTGCGGCCATCTTCCAAAACCTTAATACCAACTTTCTCACCTTTACCTGTTGCTGGATTCAGCAAGGCGAGGTTTGAACCTTCAATTGGCATTTCCTTTTCAAGGATCCCACCAGTACTGCCTATATTAGGGTTAGCTTTGGTGTGTTTTTTTACTATATTAATTCCTTGAACTAAGAACTTTCCATCCTGCCCACGGTTAGTAATCTCACCTTGTTTTCCACGATCTTTGCCCGTAATAACGACAACTTGATCACCTGTTTTTAATCTTTGCATCTCAGCGTCTCCTAACTTATAGCACTTCAGGCGCTAAAGAAATAATCTTCATAAACTTTTCGCCACGAAGCTCACGTGTTACTGGGCCGAAAATCCGCGTACCAATAGGTTGATGCGCAGCATTTAAAAGAACTGCCGCATTACCGTCGAAGCGAATAACCGAACCATCTGGGCGACGAACGCCTTTACGAGTTCTAACTATTACTGCGTTATGAACTTCACCTTTTTTAACTTTTCCGCGTGGCGTAGCTTCCTTGATAGTGACCTTGATAACATCACCAATGCCTGCATACCGACGATGTGAACCGCCCAAAACTTTTATACACTCTATACGTTTAGCACCGCTGTTATCTGCGGCATCTAGACTACTTTGCATTTGAATCATGGTCTAAGCTCCTTATATAACTAGTGGTGTTACTTGGCACGCGTCACAACGTCGACTAATTTCCAGCACTTAGTCTTAGACATTGGGCGAGTGGAGGTTATGTTTACGACATCTCCAATATTGCATGAGTTTTCTTCATCATGCGCATGTAACTTCGTTGAACGTTTGACATATTTTTTATAGATTGGATGTGGTACTTTACGCTCTATCAACACAGTGATTGACTTATCCATCTTATCGCTTACAACGCGACCCGTCACTAGACGTATATTATTTTCTTGTTCACTCATATCAGTGCCCTATTTCGATTCGTTCGATATTGTTTTAATACGAGCAATGTCACGGCGAACACGTTTAATTTCACTAGAGCGTGTTAACTGACCCGTTGCATTTTGCATACGTAAGTTGAACTGTTCTTTATGAAGAGCCTCTAGCTCTTTCACGAGCTCCTCTGCAGATTTTTCTCTTATCTCAGTTGCTTTCATTACAATACTGCCCGCGTTACGAATGTTGTTTTAACAGGAAGTTTGGCTGCTGCTAGGCGAAACGCTTCACGCGCAACATCTTCATCAACACCTTCCATTTCATAGAGCATGCGGCCTGGCTGAACATTAGCAACCCAATACTCAACATTACCCTTACCTTTACCCTGACGAACTTCGAGAGGCTTACTGGTAATTGGCTTATCCGGGAAAACTCTAATCCAAATTTTTCCACCACGTTTTACATAGCGAGTCATTGCACGACGCGCCGCTTCAATTTGACGCGCAGTTATACGACCACGCTCTAAAGACTTTAGTCCGTACTCTCCGAAGCTAACTTTAGCACCACGTTGTGCCAAGCCACGGTTACGCAACTTCATCTGTTTTCTAAATTTCGTTCTTTTTGGCTGTAACATTGGTTATAACCTTACTTCTCAACTGGGGCGGGAGTTTGCGCATTCGCGTCAAATACTTCGCCTTTAAAAATCCAAACTTTGACACCAATAATGCCGTAAGTCGTGTTTGCTTCTGCAGTACCATAATCAATGTCTGCACGTAATGTATGTAATGGAACGCGACCTTCACGATACCATTCAGTACGAGCGATCTCAGCACCATTTAAACGGCCTGCAACATTAATCCGAATTCCACCTGCACCTAAACGCATTGTGTTTGTAACGGCACGTTTCATTGCCCTACGAAACATTATCCGACGCTCTAACTGTTGGGCTACGCTTTCAGCTACTAAGGTAGCATCAAGTTCCGGTTTTCGAATTTCTTCGACACCTACATTGACAGGGACACCCATAATTGCTGAAACCTCTCGGCGTAGCTTATCGATATCCTCACCTTTTTTGCCAATTACAATTCCAGGTCTAGCTGTATGAATTGTGATTTTAGCGTTTTTTGCAGGCCTGTCTATTTGAATTTTACTAACTGAAGCGTGCGATAACTTATCTTTAAGATATGCTCGTACTTTCAGATCTTTTTCTAGTAAACCAGGAAATTCTGCAGAGTTGGCATACCAGATTGAGTTCCAATCCTTGATTATACCAAGTCTAAAGCCAGTTGGGTGAACCTTTTGTCCCATAAGTATTCTCTCTTACTTTTCGTCAACAACCACAGTAATGTGGCTTGTACGTTTAAGGATACGATTGCCACGACCTTTAGCACGCGGTGACATTCTTTTCATTGTTGAACCTTCGTCAATCATAACGACTGACACATAGAGTTCGTCAATATCAGCACCATCATTATGTTCAGCATTTGCGATGGCAGAGTTTAACACCTCTTTCATCAGAACGGCTGCTTTTTTAGGGCTGAATGTTAATAGGTTAATTGCCTTTTCAACAGGCAAGCCTCTAATTTGATCGGCTACTAAACGAACTTTTTGTGCTGAAATCCGTGCATAGCTATATTTTGCTTTCGTTGCCATTATTTATCCCTACCTACCGCTTAACTTTCTTATCAGCAATATGGCCTCTAAAGGTACGTGTAGGTGAAAACTCACCTAACTTGTGCCCAACCATATCCTCTGTAATGAATACAGGTAGGTGTTGTCTACCGTTATGAACAGCAATTGTTAAGCCAATCATGTCAGGAATGATCATCGACCGACGAGACCATGTTTTGATTGGACGCTTATTATTAGCTTCTACTGCTTCTAAAACCTTTTTTTCAAGGTGAGAGTCTATAAATGGACCCTTTTTAATTGAACGCGGCATACTTAATTCCTAGCCTTATTTCTTGTTACGACGACGTACGATTAAATTATCAGTACGTTTGTTTTTACGTGTCTTATAGCCTTTAGTCGGCATACCCCAAGGTGATACTGGGTGTCGACCTCCTGAAGTCCGGCCTTCACCACCACCATGCGGATGATCAACTGGGTTCATCACAACACCACGAACGGTTGGACGTACACCACGCCAGCGACTTGCACCAGCCTTTCCTAATGATCTTAATGAATGCTCACCGTTTCCAACTTCACCCATAGTTACCTTACATTCGAGTGGAATTTTACGCATTTCTCCAGAACGCAGGCGCAATGTAGCATAGCCATTTTCACGAGCTACAAACTGTGCACTACTTCCTGCGCTACGTGCGATTTGTGCACCCTTACCAGGTTTCATCTCAATACAATGAATAGTACTACCTAATGGAACAGCTGCTAGTTTCAATGCGTTGCCTGCCCGAATTGCTGCATTATCGCCAGATTCTAAGCGATCGCCGGCTACTATACCTTTAGGTGCAATAATATATAGCTTCTCACCATCTGCATAACTCAGTAGAGCAATATGCGCAGTACGGTTCGGATCGTATTCAATACGTTCGACAACTGCTGGTATACCGTCTTTATTGCGTTTAAAGTCAATTAAGCGATAACGTTGTTTGTGACCGCCACCCCGATGTCTAACCGTGATCCGACCTGCATTATTTCTACCACCAGTTTTAGCCTTTTTTTCTACCAATGGTGCATGTGGTGCACCACGATGTAAATCTGCAGTTTTAACCTGAACTACAAATCTTCGGCCAGCCGATGTAGGTTTAGCTTTCTTTAACGCCATTCCTGATTCCTCATCCGTATTCTATAATTTATTCTGAGCCAACAAAGTTAATATCTGAACCTTCAGCTAATGTAACGTAGGCTTTTTTCCAATCGCTTCTCTTGCCCATAGTCTGGCCAGTACGTTTAGTTTTTCCTTTCACGTTAGTCGTAGTTACAGATTCAACTTTTGCTTCGAACAGCATTTCTACCGCTTGTTTTATTTCAGACTTATTAGCATCTGACAATACTTTGAGTACGACCTGGTTGTGCTTTTCTGCAACACGCGTTGCTTTTTCTGCGACGACTGGTCCTAAAATTACTTTTGTTAACCGTTCTGAGTTCATAGTAAAGACTCCTCTAACTTGCGAACAGATTCTTCACTCATAACTACTTTTTCAAAACGCAAGAGTGCAACTGGATTTACATGAGCAGCATCAGTTGCAGCAATGTCATATAAGTTACGTGATGCTAACGCTAGGTTACCCGCAGCATTTTCTGTCACTATTAGTGCATTCTTGATGCCTAGTGCATCTATTTTTGCTAGAAGGTCTTTTGTCTTAGGTGTTGCCAAATCCACTTTATCTACTATAACTAAACTCTCATTACGACGTAGTTCAGATAAAATTGAACACAGTGCATTACGATAAACCTTACGGTTTACTTTTTGACTGTAGTCACGCGGTTTAGCTGCAAATGTAATACCACCAGAACGCCAAAGTGGACTTCTGATTGTACCAGCACGTGCACGTCCACTACCTTTTTGAGCAAAAGGTTTACGACCACCACCACGAACTTCCGAGCGTGTTTTCTGAGCGTGCGTACCTGCTCTAGCTCCTGCTAAAAAAGCAGTTACTACTTGGTGAACCATAGGTTCATTGTATTCACGATCAAACATAGCTTCGGAAACAGTAATTTTCCCGGCTTTTGCTCCATCGAATGATTGTAATTTAAGATCCACAAATATTCCCCTAAGAATCTTTTAGGCTTTTACAGCAGGACGTATAATAACGTCACCACCATTTGCACCAGGCACAGAGCCTTTGACAAGTAGTAAGTTACGTTCTTCATCAACCCTGACTATAGATAAGTTTTGTAAAGTACGTTTAACATCACCCATATGACCAGCCATCTTTTTGCCTTTAAAGACACGACCAGGTGTTTGGCACTGACCAATTGAACCGCCAGAACGATGTGAGATAGAGTTACCATGCGTCGCATCACCACCACGGAATCCGTAGCGCTTCATAGGACCTTGAAATCCTTTACCTTTTGTTACACCGCTGACATCAATTGCTTGACCAGCCTCAAATAAAGTAACTTTAATTTCCGATCCCAACTCTAAATTAGAGTCAGCATCAGTAGTAAACTCACACACTTTATGCCCTGAAGCTGACTCTGCTTTCGCAAAATGTCCAGCTTGAGGTTTGGTGACACGTGATGATTTTTTTGAACCAACAGTAACTTGAACAGCACTGTATCCATCTGTCTCAACCGTCTTTAATTGGCTGACACGATTTGGTTCGATTTCTATTACGGTAACGGGAGTAGAAACTCCATCTTCAGTGAAGACGCGAGTCATTCCTCGTTTACGACCGACAAGTCCGATAGTCATTGAGCAAGCCCCTTCTTAATTCAGCTTGATCTGAACATCTACGCCAGCGGCGAGGTCCAGTTTCATGAGTGCGTCTACTGTTTTATCAGTAGGCTCAACAATGTCCATAAGGCGTTTATGTGTACGGATCTCATATTGATCCCGTGCGTCCTTATTAACATGCGGCGAAGTCAAAACTGTAAAACGTTCTTTTTTAGTCGGCAATGGAATAGGTCCATTAATCCGAGCTCCAGTTCGCTTTGCTGTTTCAACAATTTCTTTGGCCGATTGATCTATCAATCGATGATCGAATGATTTCAAGCGGATTCTAATAGTTTGGTTAGTTGCCATTATTTATTTACTCTGTGATTTTACTAACGACACCAGCACCAACTGTGCGGCCGCCTTCACGAATAGCAAAACGTAATCCATCTTCCATCGCGATCGGTGCGATTAGGGTTACGTCCATTTTTACATTGTCACCAGGCATAACCATTTCAATACCTTTCGGTAATTCACATGCACCTGTTACGTCAGTAGTTCTAAAGTAGAACTGAGGACGGTAACCATTAAAGAAAGGAGTATGACGTCCACCTTCGTCTTTCGACAAAATGTATACTTCTGCTTCAAATTTAGTATGCGGATTAATTGTGCCTGGATGTGATAATACTTGTCCACGATCTACATCTTCACGCTTAGTTCCGCGTAGTAAAACACCCACGTTATCACCGGCTTGACCTTCATCTAGCAATTTACGGAACATTTCAACGCCGGTACATGTTGTCTTTTGAGTATCTTTAATACCAACGATTTCTAACTCTTCGCCGACTTTTACGATACCGCGCTCAACACGACCTGTAACAACTGTGCCACGACCTGAAATTGAGAATACATCTTCAATCGGCATTAAGAATGCACCATCGACCGCACGCTCTGGTAATGGGAAGTATGTATCCATAGCTTCGCCAAGTTTAAGAATTGATGGAACACCAATATCACTTGTGTCGCCTTCCAAAGCTTTCAATGCACTACCAACAATAATTGGTGTGTCATCGCCTGGGAATTCATATTTATCTAGTAACTCGCGGATTTCCATTTCAACTAACTCGATGAGCTCTTCATCATCAACCATGTCAGCTTTATTCATGAAAACTACAATATATGGAACACCGACCTGACGTGATAGCAAAATATGCTCACGTGTTTGAGGCATTGGACCATCTGCTGCATTAACGACTAGTATCGCACCGTCCATTTGTGCAGCACCTGTGATCATGTTTTTTACATAATCAGCATGGCCCGGACAATCTACGTGAGCGTAGTGACGATTTACTGTTTCATACTCTACATGTGAGGTTGAGATCGTAATGCCGCGCTCTCTTTCTTCAGGAGCGTTATCAATATCTGCAAATGACTTTGATTCTCCACCTTGAGCTTCCGCCATTACTTTTGTAATTGCTGCTGTCAATGTCGTCTTACCATGGTCAACGTGACCAATCGTTCCTACGTTGACATGCGGCTTCGTTCTTTCAAATTTTTCTTTGGACATTCTTCTACCTCACTTAACTATATTCATTATCTTGTTTTACTTATTACTGCTTCGGCCACATTGTTAGGTGTTTCTGCATATTGAGCAAATTCCATTGAGTAAGTTGCTCGACCTTGTGTTGCAGAACGTAAATCAGTCGCATAGCCAAACATTTCAGCTAACGGCACCTCAGCGCTAATTATTTTACCGCCGGCAGAACTTTCCATTCCACCAACTATGCCTCGACGACGGTTTAAGTCACCCATAACATCGCCCATATATTCTTCTGGTGTTACCACCTCGATCTTCATCACTGGCTCAAGTAGAGCTGGATCTGCTTCAAGCGCACCATTTCTAAAACCGAGTGATCCAGCAACCTTAAATGCCATCTCATTTGAGTCAACATCATGGTAAGAACCATCAAACAAAACCACCTTGACATCTTCTACTGGGTAGCCAGCTATTACACCATTTTTCATCTGCTCTTGTATACCCTTATCTACAGAAGAAATGTATTCTTTTGGAACCGTACCTCCAACTGTCGCATTTTCAAAGGCATAACCCGCACCTGACTCTTGCGGTTCCAAACGTAACCAAACGTGGCCATACTGGCCTCGCCCGCCGCTTTGGCGCACAAACTTACCTTCAGCTTCAACAGTTTTTCGAATAGATTCACGATAAGCAACTTGAGGTGCACCTACGTTGGCATCTACGGAAAACTCTCTTCTTAAGCGATCTACAATAATATCTAAATGAAGCTCACCCATACCTGCAATAATTGTCTGTGCGGACTCTTCATCTGTAGATACGCGAAAGGAAGGATCTTCCTTTGCTAACTTACCCAATGCTATACCCATTTTTTCTTGATCTACTTGAGTTCTTGGCTCTATAGCTACTGAAATAACAGGCTCTGGAAACTCCATTCTCTCTAGTGTTATTTTATGAGCTGGGCTACATAAAGTATCTCCAGTCGTTGTATCCTTCAAACCGATAGCTGCTGCAATATCACCTGCACATACCTCACTTATTTCTTCACGTGAATTACTATGCATTTGTACAATACGACCAATTCGTTCTTTTTTACCCTTTATTGGATTAAAAACTGCATCGCCTGTTTTTAGTACTCCAGAATAAACACGGAAGAATGTCAACGTACCAACGAAAGGATCTGTAGCTATTTTAAAAGCTAGCGATGCAAACGGTTCATCGTCACTTGCATGACGTTCAGCATCCAAGTCATCCTCATTTATACCTTTAATCGCAGTAACATCTTGTGGAGAAGGCATGTATTCAACTACTCCATCAAGCATGGCCTGAACACCTTTATTTTTAAAAGCTGATCCGCAGAAAGATGGTACAATTTGGTTAGCAAGCGTTCTAATTCGAATACCTGTTTTTATTTCTTGTTCTGTCAGATCGCCACTTTGAAGATACTTATCCATTAACTCTTCATTGGCTTCTGCAGCGGCTTCAATCATCAGCTCACGGTACGCAATACACTCGTCAAGCATTTCTGGTGCAATGTCACGGGCTTCGTAAGTCACACCTAAATCGTCTTCATTCCAGTAAATAGCTTTCATCCGCACAAGATCAACTACACCTTCGAAACTTTCTTCAGCTCCGATTGGTAATTGCATTGGGATAGGATGAGCAGATAAACGCTCTTTAATTTGCTCTATAACGCGTAGGAAGTCTGCCCCTGACCGATCCATCTTATTGATGAATGCTATTCTTGGGACGTTATATTTATTAGCTTGGCGCCAAACTGTTTCCGATTGAGGTTCTACGCCACCGACTGCACAGAAAACTGCTGTTGCTCCATCAAGTACTCTTAATGAACGTTCAACTTCAATTGTAAAGTCAACATGACCTGGCGTATCGATAATATTGATACGATGCTGTTCAAATTGTTCATCCATACCCGACCAGAAACAAGTAGTTGCAGCTGAAGTAATAGTGATACCGCGCTCTTGCTCTTGCTCCATCCAATCCATTGTAGCTGCACCGTCATGTACTTCACCTATTTTATGGGATATTCCGGTGTAAAACAGCACGCGTTCAGTCGTCGTCGTTTTTCCCGCGTCAATATGCGCCATGATGCCGATGTTACGGTATCGAACAATAGGAGTGTTTCGTGCCACTATCGGTACTCTTGAGTTAATGAATAATTTTTAAAGAACAGGTTTAACTTTCAAACTAGTAACTTGAGCTCTGCGCTTTATGTACAAAGCGCAGAGTGTGCTTAAAATCGGAAGTGAGAGAATGCCTTGTTTGCTTCCGCCATCCGATGGGTATCTTCTTTCTTTTTAACGGCCGAACCTTTGCCATCAAATGCATCAGTTAGCTCACCAGCAAGGCGCATTGACATTGACTTCTCACCACGTTTTCGAGCTGCTTCTGCCAACCAACGCATAGCCAAAGCTACTCGACGTTCGGTCCTAACTTCTACTGGGACTTGATAAGTTGCACCACCCACGCGCCGTGATTTAACTTCAACCATTGGGCTGATGTTCTCAAGTGCTTGCTGAAAAACTTCTAAACCATCTGTTGATTTAGACTCCGCTACAGCATCTAATGCCTCATAAGCGATTTTCTCAGCAACTGACTTTTTGCCGTCTTTCATGATGACATTAATGAATTTAGCTAGCCCAATATTCGAAAATTTTGGATCTGGCAGTACTTCACGTTTCGCAACAACCCTTCTTCTTGGCATCTGTCTTCCTAATTCTTAAATCTAAATTAGTCGTTTATACGACTATTAACTTTTCGGACGCTTTGCGCCGTACTTAGACCGTCCTTGACGACGTGCAGTAACACCAGAAGTATCCAGCGCTCCACGTACAGTATGGTATCGAACACCTGGTAAATCTTTAACACGACCACCACGAATCAATACGACCGAGTGTT
Organism: uncultured Gammaproteobacteria bacterium; assembly: GCA_905181885.1. Lineage (GTDB taxonomy): Bacteria > Pseudomonadota > Gammaproteobacteria > Nitrosococcales > Methylophagaceae. The sequence goes on along the minus strand of CAJIZI010000001.1, from coordinate 772,155 downwards.
CTTGTAGATTATGACCTTCACCACCAATATATGATGTGACTTCAAAGCTATTCGTCAATCGTACGCGTGCTACTTTACGCATCGCTGAGTTTGGCTTTTTAGGTGTAGTTGTATACACACGAGTACAAACGCCACGACGTTGTGGACAAGCTTGCAACGCAGGTACATTATTTTTTTTCTTTTGTTTCAATCTTGGTTTTCGAACCAATTGATTAATTGTTGCCATTAAAGTGCAGCCTTAACAAATGTATAACGATGGTAGACTACGATACTATTAATTCTCGTATTACCAGTAAATAATTGGGGCCCATGTCTATGGGCCCCAATAAAGAGGAAGAATTTTACTCCCTTACTAAGCCCTGAGTCAAGATACTTTTTCTACGTTTTCTACTTCAGCTTTGATCTCAACTTCAATAATCGCTTTCGGCTTCTCAACGAGCTTCTGCTTTACCATGTCGTTGACGATAACGTTCTTTATGATATGCCAATCCTGTTCCCGCTGGAATCAAGCGACCCACGATAACGTTTTCTTTTAGACCACGTAATGGATCGCGCTTTCCAGTCACTGCCGCATCTGTTAGGACACGCGTAGTTTCTTGGAAAGATGCTGCTGAAATAAACGAATCTGTTGCTAATGATGCTTTTGTTATTCCAAGTAACATATATGAGAACATCGCTGGTAATTTACCAGCAGCTACAACTTTATCATTGGCATCCAATAAACGATCGTGATCTACTTGTTCGCCTTTTAAAAACTTAGTCTCTCCAGCCGAACTTATTTCAACCTTACGTAGCATTTGTCGCACAATCACTTCAATGTGTTTATCATTAATTTTTACCCCTTGTAGCCGATATACTTCCTGAACTTCGCTCGACATATAGTTAGCGAGTGGAAGCACTCCTTTGAGACGTAATATATCGTGCGGATCTTCAGGTCCGTCAACAAGTAACTCCCCTTTTTCGATATGTTCACCTTCAAAGACTGAAACATGACGCCATTTAGGAATCAACTCTTCATGTGGCTCACCTTCTAATGGCGTTATGATAAGGCGCTGTTTACCCTTCGTTTCTTTACCAAAACTGATTGTTCCTGATATTTCTGCCATCAAAGCTGGATCTTTTGGTTTCCTTGCTTCGAATAAGTCAGCAACCCGTGGAAGACCACCAGTGATATCTCTGGTTTTACTACTCTCTTGTGGTATACGTGCTAAGACATCACCAATACTAACCTCTGCCCCATCTGTAACACGTACAATTGCACCACCTGGTAAAAAGTATTGTGCTGGAATATCGGTACCGACGATAAATACATCACCGCCTTTACTATCAACCAGTTTAACCATTGGGCGCATATCTTTAGATGATGCACTACGTTGTTTCGGATCACGTACTATTAAGCTAGTTAAGCCCGTCACTTCATCGACTTGTTTATCAACGGTAACACCTTCTACAAGATCTTTAATTTGTACTGTTCCAGTCATCTCTGTGACAACTGGATGTGTGTGAGGATCCCAAGTTGCTACTACTTGTCCCGCTTCAACTACGTCATTATCTGCAACGTTTATCTCAGATCCATATGGAATCTTATAGCGCTCACGTTCACGGCCATTTTCATCTATAAGATGTAACTCTCCTGAACGTGATACAGCAATGAATTTACCACTTGCATGTTTCACTGATTTAATATTATGGAAACGTATGTTCCCTTTATATTTTAATGCAACAGAGTTGTCAGCTGCTGTTCTAGAAGCGGCTCCACCAATATGGAATGTTCGCATTGTTAACTGAGTTCCAGGCTCACCAATTGACTGTGCCGCAATAACACCTACCGCTTCACCCACATTGATCTGATGGCCACGACCCAAATCTCGGCCATAACACGATGCACATACACCGTAACGTGATTGACAAGTGATAGCTGAGCGAACAACAACTTCATCAACACCTTTTTCTTCTAGTAATAACACCATCGCTTCGTCCATTAAGACACCTGCTTCGAGTACTATTTCACTGCTTTTAGGATTAATAACATCTTCCGCAATAACACGGCCAAGAACACGCTCCCCCAACGGCTCGACTACATCACCACCATCAATGATTGGTGTCATGTTAATACCAGCAGTAGTTCCGCAGTCTTCTTCAACGACAACTAGATCTTGAGCTACATCTACTAAACGTCTTGTTAGATAACCAGAGTTCGCAGTTTTCAATGCTGTATCAGCCAAACCTTTACGCGCACCATGAGTAGATATAAAGTATTGAAGAACATCTAAACCTTCACGGAAGTTAGCTGTGATTGGAGTTTCAATTATGGACCCATCTGGTTTTGCCATCAAACCACGCATACCGGCTAACTGTCGTATCTGAGCTGCAGAACCTCGTGCTCCAGAATCAGCCATCATATATATCGAGTTCATAGATTGCTGTTCAACTTTATTTCCTTCAGCATCAATCACTGTATCTGAACCCAACCCATCCATCATAGCTTTAGCAATTTGATCATTTGTTCGTGACCAAATATCAATTATTTTATTATAACGCTCACCATCTGTTACTAAACCAGATGCATACTGCAACGCGATTTCTTCTACTTCTGCTTCTGCAGTAGCCAAGATCTCAGCTTTAGATTCTGGTATAGCCATATCATCAACACCTACTGAGGCACCTGATTTAGTGGCTTGCGTGAAACCCATGTACATTAATTGATCTGCAAAAATAACTGTATCTTTCAAACCCAAGCGACGGTAGCAAATATTGATTAAGTTACCAATCGCTTTCTTTGTCATTGTCATATCAATTACTGAGAAAGGCAATCCTTTCGGCACAATGCTGAACAACAAAGCTCGACCAACAGTAGTCTCTACTCGAATACGTCTTTTTTGCTCTGGCTCCGGTAAAGTGATATCTGTTTCATCAATTCTCACTGTAATCTTGGCATGTAAGGACGCTTCATTATTATCGTAGGCACGTTTCAATTCTGCTGTATCAGCAAATTTAATCCCTTCGCCTTTAGCATTGATGAGCTCCCGAGACATATAATATAACCCGAGCACCACATCTTGTGAGGGAATGATCACAGGCTCACCATTTGCAGGAGACAAGATGTTATTTGTCGCCATCATTAATGAACGGGCTTCTAATTGCGCCTCTAATGACAAAGGTACATGTACCGCCATTTGGTCACCATCGAAATCAGCATTGAAGGCACCACAAACAAGTGGGTGAAGTTGGATAGCTTTACCTTCAATCAACAACGGTTCAAATGCTTGAATACCCAATCTATGTAAAGTAGGAGCCCGGTTCAACATGATTGGATGTTCACGGATAACATCTTCAAGAATATCCCAGACTTCAGTCCCTTCTCGCTCTACCATCTTCTTAGCAGCTTTTATTGTAGTTGCTAAGCCCGCGCGTTCTAATTTACCGTAGATGAATGGTTTGAAAAGTTCCAAAGCCATTTTTTTAGGTAAACCACATTGGTGCAATTTAAGATACGGTCCTACTACGATAACTGAACGTCCAGAATAATCGACACGTTTACCAAGCAAGTTCTGACGGAAGCGACCTTGCTTACCTTTGATCATATCAGCCAATGATTTCAACGGCATACGATTGGTACCCGTAATGGCACGTCCACGACGGCCATTATCTAATAAAGCATCAACCGATTCTTGTAACATCCGTTTTTCATTACGGACAATAATGTCCGGTGCGCTAAGGTCTAACAGGCGTTTTAGACGGTTGTTACGGTTGATAACTCGACGGTAAAGATCATTCAAATCGGATGTTGCAAAACGACCACCATCTAATGGGACTAGGGGCCGAAGATCTGGCGGTAACACTGGCAATACTTCCATCACCATCCATTCAGGCTTGTTACCAGATTCTAAGAAAGCCTCCATCAATTTCAATCGTTTAGTTAATTTCTTAATTTTGGTTTCAGAGTTTGTACCTTCAATGTCCTCACGAATCGTTTCAATTTCTCGTGGAATATCAATATTCCGTAATAACTCTTGTACAGCTTCCGCACCCATTCGCGCATCAAACTCATCACCATATTCTTCAATTACGTTTAGATATGTTTCATCCGACAATAATTGACCCTTTTCAAGCGGCGTCATGCCTGGATCAACTACGATGAATGCTTCAAAATATAATACGCGCTCAAGATCACGTAATGTCATATCCAAAAATAATGAGATACGTGATGGAAGTGATTTTAAGAACCAAATATGTGCTACTGGGCTCGCCAACTCGATATGAGCCATACGTTCACGACGTACTTTAGCAATTGTTACTTCAACTCCGCACTTCTCACATATAACACCGCGATGTTTTAAACGCTTATACTTACCACATAGGCATTCATAATCTTTGACAGGCCCAAATATTTTGCAACAGAATAGTCCTTCACGTTCAGGCTTAAAGGTTCTGTAATTAATTGTTTCTGGTTTTTTTACTTCACCAAAAGACCAAGAGCGGACCATTTTAGGCGATGCTAACGCAATTCGGATAGCATCAAACTCTTCAGTTTGGGGTTGTTGCTTTAACAGATTAAGCAAATCTTTCATTTTTCTTTCTCCGCTTGTCGTATACGACAAATAGTTCGATTATCAGTATTTTAAAATTGAGTTAAAACAGACGACTTAGTCACTGACCAAATCGATATCAATTCCTAACGAGCGAATTTCACGCGTTAATACTTTAAAGGACTCAGGCATGCCTGCATCCATACGATAATCACCATCCACAATATTTTTATAGATTCTAGTCCGACCGTTAACATCATCTGATTTCACGGTCAACATTTCTTGTAAGGTATAAGCCGCGCCATATGCTTGTAGTGCCCAAACTTCCATCTCACCGAAACGTTGCCCACCAAATTGTGCTTTACCACCAAGTGGCTGCTGCGTAACAAGACTATAAGGACCTGTTGAACGTGCATGCATTTTATCATCAACCAAATGGTTTAATTTCAACATATGCATGTAACCGACGGTCACAGGACGCTCAAATTCATCACCCGTACGCCCATCTATAAGTGTCGCTTGTCCGCTACGTGGTAGACCTGCTAATTCCAACATATCTTTAATTTCACTTTCTTGAGCGCCATCAAAGACAGGTGTTGCCATTGGCACCCCTTCTTTTAAATTACCTGCTAACTCAACAATTTCATCATCAGTAAGTGAATCTAAATCTTCTTCCTTGCCACTTGTGTTGTATACCTTTCCTAAGAACTCTCTTAGTTCAGCCACTTCTTTTTGCTGCTCTAACATTTCAGCAATCTTATAACCGACACCTTTCGCAGCCCAACCTAAATGAATTTCGAGCACTTGTCCGATATTCATCCTAGATGGAACACCTAGTGGGTTTAGAACAATATCAACCGGGCGTCCATCAGCTGTATAAGGCATATCTTCAACAGGGACAATATTCGAAATAACACCCTTGTTACCATGCCGGCCTGCCATCTTATCACCCGGTTGGATACGTCGCTTTACTGCCAAAAATACTTTGACCATACGCTGAACGCCTGGCGCTAAATCATGACCTGATATCAGCTTTTGCTTTTTCACCTCGAACTGATCATCCATATCTTTTCGATATTGTATGATCTGGGCTTGGGCGTTTTCTAGCTGGGTATTTAATGCATCTGATTCCATATTAAGCTCAAACCACTTGGCATGCTCTAATTTTTTCAAATACAATTTAGTAACTTTGGCACCTTTATCTAGTCCAGGACCAGTTTTTGTTACTTTGCCATTAAGAGACCTTTCAAGGCGAGAAAATACATCATCAACGATGATTCGATGCTCATCTTTCAAGTTTGCACGCACTTTCTCTAGCTCAGCTGATTCGATTGCTAATGCACGCTCATCTTTATCAACACCATCCCGAGTAAAGACTTGAACATCAATAACAGTTCCAAACACACTTGATGGTACCCGTAAAGACGAATCTTTTACGTCCGCAGCTTTTTCACCAAAGATTGCTCGTAGTAATTTTTCTTCTGGTGTTAACTGTGACTCACCTTTTGGTGTCACTTTACCCACCAAAATATCACCCGGCTTAACTTCGGCACCTACATAAACAATACCTGATTCATCTAACTTTGATAGAGCACTTTCACTAACGTTTGGAATATCACTTGTAATTTCTTCAGTACCTAACTTCGTGTCACGTGCTAAACAATTTAGCTCTTGAATGTGAATAGTTGTAAATCGATCTTCTTCAACAACTCGTTCAGAAACTAAAATAGAATCTTCGTAGTTGTAACCATTCCAGGGCATAAAGGCGATAAGAATGTTTTGTCCTAAGGCTAACTCTCCTTTATCTGTCGAAGGACCATCAGCTAGTACATCTCCTTTTTCAATTATGTCACCCGGTTTGACTAGTGGCGTTTGATTGATGCATGTACTTTGATTAGAACGAGCATATTTAATAAGTGTGTATATATCTACACCTGATTCTGCATCTGCCGCTTCATTATCATTAACACGAATAACGATCCGGCTAGCATCAACTGAATCGACTGTACCACCACGCTTGGCAGTCACCATAACTCCAGAGTCGATAGCAACAACTCTCTCCATACCTGTACCAACTATTGGTTTTTCAGCACGCAGTGTGGGGACAGCTTGACGTTGCATGTTTGAACCCATCAAGGCACGGTTAGCATCATCATGTTCTAGAAATGGAATCAGCGAAGCCGCGACTGATACAACTTGGCGTGGTGACACATCCATAAATTGCACTTGATCCGCTGGCATCAATGAAAACTCATTCTTGTGACGACATGGTACTAAGTTATCTTGGATCATGCCTTTCTTATCTAAATTGATAGTTGCCTGGGCGATTTTATATTCACCCTCATCAATTGCAGATAAATATTCAATATCTAGGGTTGCCTTACCTTCTACTACCTTTCGGTAAGGAGTTTCAATAAAGCCATACTCATTAGTTCGGGCATATACGGCTAGAGAGTTGATCAACCCTATATTTGGGCCCTCGGGAGTCTCAATAGGGCAGACACGACCATAATGCGTCGGGTGTACATCACGAACTTCAAAACCTGCACGCTCACGTGTCAAACCACCAGGGCCTAAAGCAGATACACGTCGTTTGTGCGTCACTTCTGATAATGGATTGTTTTGATCCATAAATTGTGACAGCTGACTTGAACCAAAGAATTCTTTTATAGCAGCGGCTACCGGTTTCGCATTAATTAGTTGCTGTGGCATTAAACCTTCCGATTCAGCAATACTTAAACGCTCACGAACTGCACGTTCCACACGGACTAGACCAACACGAAATTGATTTTCAGCCATCTCACCGACGCTTCGCACCCTACGGTTTCCTAAGTGATCAATATCATCTACTACCCCGTGGCCGTTGCGAATGCCAATTAACTCACTCAATACTGCAACGATATCTTCCCTAGATAATATTCCTTCACCCTCCATTTCTTCTCGGCCTAGACGACGATTAAACTTCATCCGACCTACACCAGACAAGTCATATCGCTCACTAGCAAAAAATAGATTTTTAAAGAGGTTTTGTGATGAATCCTGTGTCGGTGGCTCACCAGGTCTCATCATACGATAGATTTCAACTTTCGCCTCAAGTGGTGTCGTCGTTTCATCTATACGTAACGTGTCAGATATGTATGGACCACTATCTAAATCATTAGAATAGATAGTTTCAACTTTTTTCACACCTATACGATCAAAAGCTTCTAAAACTTCTTCGGTTATTTCGTCATTAGCTGAAACAAATAATTCACCAGTCTCAGTATCCATCATATCTTTAGACACAACTCTACCTAAAAGGTAGGTCGCAGGCACATTCATAGTGTCCATACCTAGTTTTTCCATCTTTCGGATATGACGTCCTGTTACTTGGCGATCAGCTTCGACAATAACTTCACCTGTAGGATCTATAATGTCAAATGGTACTGTTTGACCACGAAGTCTCTGTGGAACCAAATCTAGAATGTAATCATCGCCTTTTTTGTTCTTTTTGAAAGTATCAAGTTCAAAAAAGATATCAAGAATCTGTTCATTATTGAAGTCCAGAGCACGTAATAAAATCGTTGCAGGTAGTTTACGACGGCGGTCAATACGAACGAAAACAGCATCTTTAGGATCAAACTCAAAATCTAACCATGATCCACGGTATGGGATCACTCGTGCATTAAATAAAATTTTACCTGATGAATGTGTTTTACCTTTGTCACTATCAAAGAACACACCAGGGGACCGGTGAAGCTGAGACACGATAACGCGTTCAGTACCGTTGATAACAAAGTTACCTTTTTCTGTCATCAATGGGATTTCTCCCATATAAACTTCCTGCTCTTTTATATCCTTAACAACTTTTGATTTAGCAGGAGCGTCTTTATCGTAAATAACAAGACGCATTGTCACGCGTAATGGTGCAGCATAGGTTACGCCACGCAATTGACATTCTTTAACATCGAAAGATGGCGTACCGAGACGATAGCTTACATATTGTAGCTCAGCCATACCTGTATGACTTTTGATTGGGAACACAGAATCAAATGCAGCATGCAAACCTTTCGATAAGCGATCATCTGGAGCAGTGCTCTGTTGTAAAAAGTCCTGATACGAATTAACCTGGGTTGCAAGCAAATTAGGCACGCTCAAAACACTTGGACGCTTTCCAAAATCCTTACGAATCCGTTTTTTCTCGGTAAACGTATAAGCCATCTATTACACCTCAAGTAGCACCCTTTACTTAGCAAAGGCTAAGTCGGAATGTCATATTTGTATTTATTCAGTCAGCCAATCTCATTGCGATCGGCCAGTAACAGAAAAAGGCCGGTGATAAAATCACCAGCCAATCTCTTTATCACAGTAGCGAAAAGCTACTATGATGAAATGCTAACTTATTTAAGTTCAGCAGTTGCACCCGCTTCAGTAAGTTGCTTAACAACTTCTTCAGCTTCGGCTTTTTCAGCAGCTTCTTTAATAGTTGCAGGTACGCCTTCAACCATGTCTTTAGCTTCTTTTAAGCCAAGACCTGTAATAGCACGTACAGCTTTGATAACGCTAACTTTATTAGCACCAAAGCTAGTCATTACAACATCAAACTCTGTTTGTTCTGCAGCGGCTTCACCACCTGCAGCACCTGCAGCTGCAGCTGCAGCAACGGGAGCTGCTGCAGTTACGCCAAATTTTTCTTCCATTGCTTCGATCAAGTCTACGACCTCAACAACTGTCATATTGGAAATCGCTTCCAAAATATCGTCTTTAGATACAGCCATGTTATTTTCCTATTTCAAGCTTACAGAATTAATATAGTGCAACTCAATCCCTAAGGACTAAGCTGCCTCTTTCGCATCGCGAACAGCCGCGAGCGTACGAACCATCTTGCTAGTCGGTGCAACCAAAGTTCGAACCAACTTCTCAATTGGTGCCTTCATCGTACCCATAAGAATACCAATTGCTTGGTCCTTAGTAGGCATTTTGGCTAGCCGAGTGATGTCTGTAGCTGGCAATAATTTACCACCTAGAGAAACCATTTTGACTTCTAACTTTTCATTTTCTTTCGAAAATTCACCCATGACTCGTGCTACAGCACCTGGATCTTCCATAGAAAAACCAAATACTAAAGGTCCCGTCATTCCTTCCTGCATGCAGGCGAAATCAGTTCCTTCAACAGCACGACGTGCTAGCGTATTACGAATCACACGAATATGAACATTTTGTTCTCGTGCTGCATTACGTAATACTGTCATGTCAGAAACAGTCAACCCATCATATTCTGCAGCAACTGCAGAATATGCTGTAGACGCAATTTCTGCGACCTCAGCAACGACAGCTTTTTTTCCTTCCAGATTTAGAGCCACCTAAGTTACCTCCTTAGGACACTATCCAACGATAGCGAAGTTGCTAATAAAAAGAAGAGTTACCCCTTCCACCATTTACGGTGTTCAACGCTGAAATATTCTGCAGCTGAACCCGTCTGCGTAGGCCAATCACTCAAGGTGATCAATTAAATTGTTATACCTACGGTCTTAGACGACCCGGCCGAAACCAGGCGGTCCAAATTCTTTTAAAATTAATCTTATTTAATCTAAGAAAGCTTTGTCTAATGTCACACTAGCACCCATAGTGCTGGAAATACTGACGCGCTTTAAATAAATCCCTTTCGCTGAGCTAGGTTTTAATTTGTTTAAGTCTTCTATTAATGCTGTCAAGTTTTGTTCTAACGCTTCCACTTCAAAACTTGCATTACCAATTGGGCAGTGAATTATACCCGCTTTATCTGTGCGATAACGCACTTGGCCTGCTTTAGCATTTATAACTGCTTGGGCAACATTAGGTGTAACCGTTCCAACTTTTGGGTTAGGCATTAGACCGCGTGGACCTAATACTTGACCTAATGTACCAACTACCCGCATTGCATCGGGAGAGGCGATTACGACATCAAAGTCCATATTCCCCGCCTTTATTGATTCAGCTAAATCTTCAAAACCAACAATATCAGCTCCAGCTTCTTTAGCGGCATCAGCATTAGCACCTTGAGCAAAGACAGCAACTCGAACCGTTTTACCTGTTCCATTTGGTAACACAGTTGAACTGCGAACTACTTGGTCAGATTTACGAGGATCAACACCTAAGTTGATTGCTACATCGATTGATTCAACAAACTTCGCTGATGCATTCTCTTTAACAAATGTTAATGCTGCACCCACTGGGTATAATTTACCTTCTTCCAGTTTTTCACGAATAGCACGTGTTCTTTTGCCGATAGTAGCCATTATTCTACGCCCTTTGTATCTAAGCCCATACTACGTGCAGTCCCAGCTATCGTTCTCACTGCTGCATTCATATCGTTAGCCGATAGATCAGGCATTTTTGTTGTCGCAATCTCTTCTAGTTGCGAACGATTTACTGTGCCAACTTTCTCTGTGTTTGGACGACCACTACCACTTTTCAAACCTGCTGCCTTCTTAAGCAAAACAGATGCTGGTGGTGTTTTCGTAATGAAAGTGAAGCTTTTATCATTGAATACTGTAATGACAACTGGAATAGGTAGGCCTGATTCCATACTTTGTGTCTTAGCATTGAATGCTTTACAAAATTCCATAATATTCACCCCGTGCTGTCCTAATGCAGGACCAACTGGCGGGCTCGGGTTTGCAGCGCCCGCGGGAACTTGCAATTTAATATAGGCATCAATTTTCTTAGCCATTTGTTTCTCCTCTATGGGTACAAGCGCTTTTCAGCTCCCCTACAACAAACCAGTTTTAGCTGGATAAATTAACCTTTTGCAACCTGACTAAACTCTAATTCAACAGGTGTTGAACGTCCAAATATAACAACTTCGACGCGAATCTTACTTTTTTCGTAGTTAACTTCTTCTACGACACCAGTAAAGTCATTAAATGGGCCATCCGTCACGCGAATAACTTCCCCTGGCTCAAACAAGACTTTCGGACGTGGACTTTCCACACCTTCTTGAACGCGTTGCAATATTTGTTCCGCTTCCGCATCGGTAATAGGTGCAGGGCGAACTCCCGAGCCTCCTATAAAACGTAAAACACGCGGTATATCGTTCACCACATGCCATGTCTCGTCATCCATTTCCATGTTGACTAATACATAGCCAGGGAAAAATTTACGCTCACTTTTACGTTTTTGACCTTCACGCATTTCAACCACTTCTTCAGTTGGAACCAGTACTTCGCCAAATCTTTCTTCTAGACCAAAACGTACTATACGCTCTTCTAGCGATCTTTTCACTTGCCCTTCATAGCCAGAAAAAGCTTGAATCACATACCAGCGTTTACTCATATTCAATCTCTTCCTTATAGCATTAGCGAGCGTACAGCCCAACCTAACAGCGAGTCAAAAGCCCATAGTAACAAAGCTACCAACATGACCATTAGTAATACAATCATTGTTGTTTGCAATGTTTCTTGGCGGGTAGGCCAAACTACTTTGCGCACTTCCACTTGCGTTGCACCGATGTAACCCAGCATACTTCCACCCACAACTGTACGTGACGCAAGAAACACCGCCAAACCCGCTACTAAAAGTAGCCCAAGCACTCTAAGCAAAGTTGAATACTCTGAGTAAGTGTAAAACAAGGTAATAGCAATTACCATCATGATAACTGCAACTATCAGTTTAATATTATCTGCCATGCTTATTCGTTATCTTATATAATCTCGAAGAAGACAAAATGGCAGGCCAGGAGGGAATCGAACCCCCAACCTACGGTTTTGGAGACCGTCGCTCTGCCAATTGAGCTACTGGCCTAACATATATGCCAAAAATTTAGCGGGAACTCCAAAGCTTCCCACTAAGGCATTCTAGCTACTCTGTGATTTTACTAACGACACCAGCACCAACTGTGCGGCCGCCTTCACGAATAGCAAAACGTAATCCATCTTCCATCGCGATCGGTGCGATTAGGGTTACGTCCATTTTTACATTGTCACCAGGCATAACCATTTCAATACCTTTCGGTAATTCACATGCACCTGTTACGTCAGTAGTTCTAAAGTAGAACTGAGGACGGTAACCATTAAAGAAAGGAGTATGACGTCCACCTTCGTCTTTCGACAAAATGTATACTTCTGCTTCAAATTTAGTATGCGGATTAATTGTGCCTGGATGTGATAATACTTGTCCACGATCTACATCTTCACGCTTAGTTCCGCGTAGTAAAACACCCACGTTATCACCGGCTTGACCTTCATCTAGCAATTTACGGAACATTTCAACGCCGGTACATGTTGTCTTTTGAGTATCTTTAATACCAACGATTTCTAACTCTTCGCCGACTTTTACGATACCGCGCTCAACACGACCTGTAACAACTGTGCCACGACCTGAAATTGAGAATACATCTTCAATCGGCATTAAGAATGCACCATCGACCGCACGCTCTGGTAATGGGAAGTATGTATCCATAGCTTCGCCAAGTTTAAGAATTGATGGAACACCAATATCACTTGTGTCGCCTTCCAAAGCTTTCAATGCACTACCAACAATAATTGGTGTGTCATCGCCTGGGAATTCATATTTATCTAGTAACTCGCGGATTTCCATTTCAACTAACTCGATGAGCTCTTCATCATCAACCATGTCAGCTTTATTCATGAAAACTACAATATATGGAACACCGACCTGACGTGATAGCAAAATATGCTCACGTGTTTGAGGCATTGGACCATCTGCTGCATTAACGACTAGTATCGCACCGTCCATTTGTGCAGCACCTGTGATCATGTTTTTTACATAATCAGCATGGCCCGGACAATCTACGTGAGCGTAGTGACGATTTACTGTTTCATACTCTACATGTGAGGTTGAGATCGTAATGCCGCGCTCTCTTTCTTCAGGAGCGTTATCAATATCTGCAAATGACTTTGATTCTCCACCTTGAGCTTCCGCCATTACTTTTGTAATTGCTGCTGTCAATGTCGTCTTACCATGGTCAACGTGACCAATCGTTCCTACGTTGACATGCGGCTTCGTTCTTTCAAATTTTTCTTTGGACATGACTAGAGTCTCCTCGTCAGTATTATCAGTTTATAACAAAAACAAAAAAGACAGAACAAACCCTGTCTAAATCAATTTAAAAACATAAGGCAGTATGGAGCCCACAATCAGAATCGAACTGATGACCTCATCCTTACCATGGATGCGCTCTACCATCTGAGCTATGCGGGCCCTGTTCCCAAACAAATTATGGAGCGGGTGATGGGAATCGAACCCACGTGATCAGCTTGGAAGGCTGGAGTTCTACCATTGAACTACACCCGCATTTAACTTTAAGTACCACCTCTATATTAATTTCATGGTGGAGGGAGGAGGATTCGAACCTCCGAAGGCTGAGCCGTCAGATTTACAGTCTGATCCCTTTGGCCACTCGGGAACCCCTCCACGAAAACAGGACATTATTCGGAAAATAGTGTCCGCTGTCAACCATTAAACAATAACCAAAACAAATCTGATTGCCAGCCTCATTCATGACTAGCAATGGGTTTTTTCAATAATCACTGCGTACATAAACAGCGCATAGTATACTATCTTGTCTACATTATTTACTATAAAAAGTTGTGTAAAAGTTTATGCAATGAAAAACTATAAAGATAATATTATCGCTCCATACCGTCAGCATGGCCAAGCCTATAAATTCGTTTAAATAACTCATTTAGCTTTGGTGATTATGATTCAGGGGGTAATACTAATAGACTAGGAGTTGTTTAAAGTACAAACTTTCCGCACGATAGAATGCTTATATACAACATTAGCGTAAAATAACTACTAATCCTAACTGCGAGCAGCACAATTGTTTACTTTCTTCATACAAAAGCTTTTTACTCTAATTTTTATGATTAATACAAGGTTAAATTCACTTCATGTCCAATGGGTCCCCACCTAATAATATCATTTTGCATCAACAGTCTAAATCACTCGAATTGGTTTATGCTGATGATTCATATACTTTACCTGCAGAGTATTTACGAGTCTCCTCACCTTCTGCAGAGGTTCAAGGCCATGGTCCTGGGCAAGAAGTTTTACAAATAAACAAAGAGAAAGTTGGAATTACGCAACTTGAGCCTATAGGCCACTATGCAATTAAAATTTACTTCGATGATGGGCATGATAGTGGTTTATTTACATGGGACTATTTGCGTGTCCTTTCAACAGAGCAAGTCCCGCGCTGGCAACACTATCTCGACCGTTTAGCAAAAGCCGGTTATCATCGGCAACTAATAAGGACATCATTTTGGATAAAAAGCAAACTACGCATTTTGGTTATAAAGAAGTCCCTGTCAAAGAGAAAGAGCAACATGTCGCAGGTGTTTTTCATTCTGTTGCCAGTAAATATGATGTAATGAATGATCTAATGTCTATGGGTGTCCATCGTTTGTGGAAACGCTTCACTCTTCAAGCTAGCAATGTCCGCCCCGGCGCTAAAGTGCTCGATATTGCAGGGGGTACCGGTGACTTGGCATTGAAGTTTTCTAGAATGGTCGGGAGTTCTGGTCAAGTGGTATTAGCTGATATCAATGCTAGCATGCTTAATGTTGGCCGTGACCGATTAACAGATGAAGGTGCCGTTGGCAATATCGAATACGTTCAAGCAAATGCAGAGTCACTACCTTTTCCTGATGATAGTTTTGACTGTATTACTATCGCTTTTGGCTTACGAAATGTCACGGATAAAGATGCTGCTCTTCGCTCCATGTACCGAGTACTCAGACCTGGCGGCCAATTGCTCGTGCTAGAATTTTCCAAACCTGCAGATTGGTTAGCCCCTATTTACGATTTATATTCCTTTAAGTTATTGCCAAAAATTGGAAGTGTTGTGTCAAATGATGAAGAAAGCTATCGTTACTTGGCTGAGTCCATACGTATGCATCCTGACCAAGCATCACTCAAAAAAATGATGACTGATGCTGGTTTTGAACGCTGTGATTATCATAATATGACTGCTGGCATTGTCGCATTGCACCGCGGTTATAAGTTTTAAACAATGACTAATTTATTTAAACCGTTTGAATTAGCAATCAATGCTGCTTTGGCTCAAGATCACAGAAACGCAGGCTAAGTTCGCAGCTTTTTCTCAACGAAGCATTGCGATTGAAATCAGTGATCTTAATAAAACTATTTTTGTCTTGGTTCAACAAGAACAGCTAAAGTTAACCCCAACTCAGGAGCAGCCAGCAGACTTGACCATTACTGGTCAGGCGTTGACACTTATAAAGCTAGGCAGCGACCCCGACAGTTTGTTTTCAGCTGATATTGAAATTCATGGGGATGTACAGTTTGCAAAACAATTGCGTGACTTAGTAGAAGGCTTTGATTTTGATTGGGAACAGCAATTAGCCCGAGTCACCGGTGATACCCTTGCATACCCGCTTGCACATAGTATTCGCCAACTCAATAACTGGGTAAAAAATAGTCACCAATCAGTACAATTGAATGTCGCAGAATACTTACGTGAAGAGTCACAGATTTTACCCGATCAATCCCAGATCAAAGAGTACCTCTCTGATATCGACACCTTGCGGGCTGATACTGACAGGTTAACCGCTCGCATTAATCGATTGTCCGGTAAAAAACCATGAAAATACGCCAAGTCTTCAGGCTTATTCAAATTAATCATGTGTTATCTAAGCATCGTTTAGATGACATAATTCAAACGACTCATTTGATAAGGCCACTGCGATACCTTAGTTATTTATCACCCTATCGCCTCACTCATAGCAACAAAGTACCTCGTGGTGAACGACTTCGTTTAGCATTGGAAGAACTTGGCCCTATCTTTGTTAAGTTTGGACAATTACTGTCAACTCGCCGAGACTTATTACCAGATGATATTGCTGATTCTCTGGCTAAGTTACAAGATCAGGTAGCACCCTTTAGTAACGCTAAAGCCCTAGCTTTAATCAAAGAAGCTTATGGTGAGGAAAATATAAGCCAATTTTTTTCTCATATTGATGAACACCCTTTAGCCTCGGCCTCCATTGCACAAGTCCATGCTGGACAATTAATCGATGGATCTGAAGTTATCCTAAAATTGGTTAGGCCTAACATTGAAAACACTATTAGACATGATGTAGGTTTACTCTATACCATCGCAGCTCTTGCTGAACGCTTTTGGTCAGAAGGCAAACGTCTCAGGCCCACAGAGGTCGTAGCTGAACTCGAAAAGAACCTTTTAGATGAACTCGATATGCTGCGTGAAGCATCGTCCGCATCTCAGCTAAAACGCAATTTCGAAGATACTGATATTCTATATATTCCTGATATTAACTGGTCCTTAACCAAAAGTAAGTTGCTGGTTCAAGAACGGGTTTACGGTATTCCAATTGGTGATATTGAGGCCCTAAAGGCTAAGAATGTCAACTTAGCCCGACTAGCAGAAATTGGCGTTGAAATCTTTTTTACCCAAATATTTAAACATAGTTTTTTTCATGCTGATATGCATCCCGGTAACATTATGGTTGATGCGACCGATCCAGATAACCCTAAATATATTGCAATCGATTTTGGCATTATGGGCACTTTAGCTCCTGACGACCAGCGCTACTTAGCTGATAATTTTTTAGCTTTTTTTAATCATGATTATCGCCGTGTCGCTGAATTACACATCCAATCGGGCTGGGTACCTGCGGGAACACGCCTTGATGAATTTGAAGCCGCTATTCGAAGTGTATGCGAACCCATCTTTGCAAAACCTTTGAAAGAGATTTCGTTCGGACAATTGCTATTACGTCTTTTTCAAACAGCACGCCGCTTTAATATGGAAGTGCAGCCTCAATTGGTCTTATTGCAAAAAACCTTATTAAATATTGAAGGCTTAGGCCGTCAGCTATATCCAGATTTGGACCTCTGGCAAACTGCAAAACCAATTCTTGAGCAATGGATGAAGGAAAAGGCGAGTCCACAAGCCGCATTCAAAACCTTACAACAAGAAGCCCCAAATTGGCTACATACACTTCCGACACTTCCCCGACTAATTCAAGATATTGGCCAGCAAGTTCAGGGAGGCAAACTCAAAATGCAGCTGTCTTCTAAAGATCTTGAGAAGATACAACAAGAGATTAGAACGTCAAGCCAACGCACTACGATGACGATCAGTGGTGCAGCATTTATCATTGCTGCAGCAATTATCAAAGCCCTCGATGGCGGTGAAGCCACAATGTTCGCTGAAATTCCTCTTCTCAGTTACCTATTAGGGCTTTCAGGTCTTCTATTATTGTTATCCAGCTTTAAAAAGCACTAAACCATCACTTAATTTGATCAAGGCCTATCGTGTTTAAATATATTATTGCTTTTGCAACTTATTATTTCACTGGAAGTTTTATACTCACTTTCTTTGGTTACTTCATTGGTGGCGGTATAGATCGTGCCAAAGAGCTTGGCCTCGGTGCCATCAATCCACTAGCAACTGGTCAGCGAAAACTAGTTTTCCTTGAAACCACTTTCCTTCTGATGGGAAAATTAGCCAAAGTCGATGGACATATATCCAAGGATGAAGTTAACCATGTTGAAGATTTTATCCAAAAAATGGGTATGTCGGCTGAAAATAGACAAGAAGCGATAAGCCAGTTTAAATTAGGTTCCGACACTAACTTTCACATTGATGCCACCCTAAACAATTTCATGGAAAATTGTGGGAAAACATTGCATTTAAAACAAGTGCTATTGATGTACTTAATCGTCATGGCCGCCGCAGATGGTCAAGTTGATTCACAAGAAGAAGTTTTTCTAAAACAAGTTGCTAATCGTTTAGGTTATAGCGATTCTGAATTTAGACAAATGCTTGATATGGTACTAAATCAATCACACTTTGGTCAGGATAGTCCAGTTTCAGCTTCTTCCATAGAGGGTGCATATAAAGCAATAGGCGTGACAGCCGAACAAACAGATCAAGAAATTAAACGCGCATACAGAAAACTCATGAGCCAGTATCATCCCGATAAATTAATTGGTCAGGGCATACCGGAAGATATGATAAAAGTTGCCACGGAGCAAGCTCAAGAAATACAAGTCGCCTATGATTTAATTAAGAAACATCGAGACAAGTCTTAAATTAACGGTCACCCCAAATTTTACTCACTGCGCGCTCATTGCCCAAGATACCCACAACTAGAGTAACTGAGGCTAACAAGCCAAATACAAAGACGGGTATCAAAAAACTAATACCGATCCCCTCTGGGATAAAATTTAAAACTAAAACCGTTAATCCAGAAAAAACAGAACCCATAAAAATGAGAATTTTTCTATTAAGTGGCTTATACGCATACGACATCACTACCCTTTTCAAAAACACTTAAAATAGGCGAAAAAAAACTTCTCAAGCATTGCTTCATTTAAACCTCACTATTACTAAGAGAATCAATAACCAGCTCTGACTAGATTCAAACAGTTTTCGAACAGTGAATTCAATTTAACTGCTTCGTTCTGATATGGCCCATGCGACCATGCTCGATTTCTGGTTGTTTCGTAATATCTTATGCGACTTTCCATCTCTATTTGTACTCATATTTTTTATTAGCGAGACTATAATGCTGCATAGTAGATTAAATGTGGCGGTATTTTATGTTTTATTTTTTCATGAAGCTCAGGTAACAACGACCAATGCACTCCTTGCTCATGGTGGTGTGCAGTATGGTAGCCCAGATTACCTGTTGTGATATTAAAAAACCGGTTAAGGTTGTTTCTTGAAGCCTCAAACTCATTCTCGGTACTCAAGCCCGCATGATGATCATACGTTGCCCAGGCTGTGAGTAATAACCCCCCAATCATTGGTAAGATGAAAAGAAACAGCGTAGCTATTGGGTTAAAATAGGCTAACACTGCAACGGCAAAAAATGTGATTGTTGTGTACAGCACGTATATCTGTTGCAGCTTAGGGTAGCGCTTACCGACTTCATAACCTCGGGAATAGGCCGTCTTTGCTACGCTGAAGGTGTATTCAAGTTCGCCCATTTTCTCACCAGCATCAGTCGTCCACCGACTTTCATCTTTGGTTTGATCCATAAAGTTTGGATGATGACCCAACACGTGATGCAGCATCCATAGGTTAGTGGTAACCCCTGTGTGCAGTGCATAGAAAAATTCTAATATTCGATTTAACCCACGTTGTTTAAACGTAAGAGTGTGTTGGTGGTGATGGTTCCACCCACAAATTTTACCCTTGGGTACTATCATCACTATCCAAAATAGCGCTAATAGCCACACATTCTCAACTAGGAAATATAAACTGAAATCGACCACGCTGAACAAAAGAATAATTGCAACAGGCAGACGATCGGCGGCGTATTTAAACACAGCGTAACCCCTTAATTAATTAAATTAACGGCTAAGAGTAGCCTAATCTGCTATGGAAGGTAAAGGATTAAAACAAGCCACTGACCACTCCATCATCATCAATGTCTATACGTTCACTTGCGGGTCGCTTAGGTAAACCCGGCATCGTCATGATATCTCCACAGAAAACCACAAGGAACTCTGCGCCTCTAGATAAGCGAACATCTCGAATAGTCATAGTGTGGTTTGACACCGCACCACGCTGGTTTGGATCGCTACTAAAAGAGTAGGGTGTTTTGGCCATACAGACAGGAATGTGACTATGAGTTTCGCTAAAAGCGGCTAATTTATCGTGGACCCTTTTATCCGCAACCACCTCACCAGCTTGATAAATTTTAGTAGCAACGGTAGTGATTTTCTCCCACAATGACTCATTATTTTCATAAAGATAATGAAAGCTATCATTATCCTCATCAAGCATAGAGACAACTCGGTGCGCTAACTCCTCTGCCCCCTCGCCACCATTGGCCCAATGTCTAGCAATAACGGCTTCAGCTCCTAAAGCCTCAACGGCATTTTTAATCAGCATTAATTCATCATCCGTATCCTGAGAGAAATGATTGATGCCAACAATACAGCGTAAACCAAAGTGCTGTTGTAAATTATCGAGGTGACGCTCTAGGTTCGCCATGCCTTTTTCTAAAGCTTTGATATTTTCCTTAGCCAAGTCTGCTGCATCAACACCACCGTGGTATTTCAGGGCTTTCACTGTTGCAACAATAATAGCCATATCCGGTTTTAAACCAGATTTTCGGCATTTAATATTAATAAATTTCTCTGCCCCAAGGTCTGCACCAAACCCGGCTTCTGTCACCACATAATCACTCAACTTTAAGGCCATTTTAGTGGCAATCACTGAATTACAACCGTGAGCAATGTTGGCAAATGGCCCACCATGAACAAAGGCAGGATTATTTTCTAATGTTTGTACTAGATTTGGCTTTATAGCATCCTTTAATAACGCTGCCATCGCGCCATGAGCATCCAAGTCTTCGGCAAAACGAGCAGTACCATCGCGAGAATAACCAATCAAAATATTACTAATCTTCTTTTTTAATTCACTCAGGGAATTAGATAAGCACAAAATTGCCATAACTTCAGACGCAACCACAATATCAAAACCATCTTGACGTGGGAAACCATTAGAATTTCCACCCAAACCCACCGTAATATCTCTCAATGAGCGATCATTCATGTCAATGACACGCCCCCAGGTAATGCGTCTGACATCTAGATCCAATGTGTTCCCATGATGGATATGATTATCGATCATTGCTGAGAGTAAATTGTGGGCTGCACTGATTGCATGTAAATCGCCGGTGAAATGTAAATTAATATCTTCCATCGGAATTACCTGAGCATAACCACCTCCAGCAGCCCCTCCTTTCATTCCAAAGCATGGGCCCATTGCAGGCTCTCGAATACACACTATCGACTTTTTCCCAATACGATTCAATGCATCGCTGAGGCCAATAGTTGTGGTGGTTTTACCCTCGCCGGCGGGGGTTGGGCTAATAGCCGTAACTAAAATCAACTTTCCGTCGGGTTGTGCAGATAGATCATCTAAAACATCTAGTGCCACCTTGGCTTTATAACGACCATAGCTCTCTAATTTATCAGGTTTTAATCCTAATTTTTTTTCTGCTAATGTCGTAATATCCGTTATCACGGCTTGTTGTGCAATTTCTATATCTGACATATCCGGTTTCCGACCCATTGTAATGTTTTGATGATACTTAAGCCTAGTTTGAAACTGATTCTTCTCCCCAGCGCGGTGCAATATTATGCTCAATGCCGGCTTGATCTAATATTTTCGCAACGACAAAGTCGACAATTTCGCTTAACTGCGTTGGTTTAAAGTAAAACCCTGGGTTTGGAGGCAAAATACAGACGCCTAATCGCGCCAGTTTCAGCATATTCTCAAGATGAATCGCCGAAAAAGGCGTTTCTCTCGGCACAATAATAAGCTGCCTGTTTTCTTTTATCATGACATCAGCTGCCCGATTGATGAGGTTGTCGCTGCTACCGCAGGCAATAGAAGAGAGCGTCCCCATAGTGCAAGGGCAAACAATCATGACTCCGACCGAGTGCGAGCCACTTGCCAATGGTGAGCTCCACTGTTGCTCACCATAGACTTTAATCTGCTCAGGATCACACCTAAATTCACCTACTATAAATTTGTGTACATCACTAGCTCTGGAAGGTAATTTCCAACCCAATTCATCAGAAAATAAGATCCTTGCAGCTGCAGATACCATCAAGTGAACAGTAAAGCCTTGGCCTAGTGTTATCTCTAGTAGTCGCTGGCTATAAACAGCACCTGATGCACCAGTCAACGCAATTGCAATCTGTTTATTATCTATCATCGTTTTGCCAATACCGTAAGAATTTTTTCGTGAATGCCACAAAAACCACCATTACTCATAATCAATATTTCATCACCCCGCATCGCTTCATCACGAATTAAACCTACAATATCATCGATGCTCACCTCAATAGTAGCCTTCTCGCCCAGCTGTTGTTGTACAGTTGATAACGACCAATTCATATCCGACTGGTTAAACAATATCACACGATCTGCTACTTGCAAGCAATTGGCAAGACTCTCCTTATGAATTCCCATTCTCATCGTATTGGAACGTAGTTCTAAAATAGCAATTAATTTTCTTTCGCCAATATTTGCTTTCAATCCCTTTATTGTCGACTCGATGGCGGTAGGATGGTGGGCAAAGTCATCGTAAACTCGGATCCCTTTGACTTCGCCATATAGCTCCATACGACGTTTGATACCTTTAAAAGCTGCCAAAGCCTCACAAGCCTGAGAAATATTGACGCCAACATGTCTTGCTGCTGCAATTGCTGCTAATGCATTACTGACATTATGCCGACCTAACATCTGCCAATTGACATTGGCTTGAAATTTTCCTTGGTACTGTACCTTAAATTCACTTCCGTCAGCACTCACTTCAGTAGCTTGCAAGTCTCCAGCCTCTAATCCCACTGTTTGCTTTTTTGACCAACAACCCATAGAAAGAGTCTCATCAATATCAACTTCATCAGGCGGAATGATAATCAGCCCTTCTGAAGGTACCGTTCTGATTAGATAGTGAAATTGCTTTTGAATCGCAGCTAAATCATCAAAGATGTCAGCGTGATCAAACTCTAGGTTATTAACAACTAAAGTTCGCGGATGATAATGAACAAATTTAGAGCGTTTATCAAAAAAAGCGGTGTCATATTCATCAGCTTCAATCACAAAAAATGGCGTATCACCTAAGCGTGCTGCTTCACCGAAATTACCTGGTACGCCACCGATTAAAAAACCTGGTGCCAATCCTGCATCTTCTAATATCCAAGCTAGTAAACTACTCGTTGTTGTTTTGCCATGTGTTCCTGATACAGCAAGGACCCATCGATCTTTCAAAACATTGTTTGCCAGCCACTGAGGCCCTGAAGTATACGCCAAGCCCTCATTTAATACATATTCAACCGCCGGGTTGCCTCGGGACATAGCGTTGCCAATCACCACTAAGTCTGGTTTTGGGTTCATATGCTCAGCAAGATAGCCTTCTTGAAGTTCAATTCCTGCAGCTTTGAGCTGATCACTCATTGGCGGATACACGTTCGCATCGGAACCTGATACCTTCATTCCAAGTGAGCGAGCCAATAAGGCAACTCCCCCCATAAATGTTCCGCAAATTCCTAGTATATGTATATGCATATTATTACTATTTTCTACCGTTTAGAACATGATAGCCATGGCTTTGATAATAAAGTAAACAGAACGACATAACTACAACTCAAGCCTCTATATTCATACAATAACACCTTAAATAAAGTTTGTTTATGAACAACTGAATTATCCGAACATTAGATGACGAAACGATTCTATTCATAGACTTATTGAATAGCAAAGGAGAATAGCTTTATTAGTTAGATATTGTACAAACGTGACACGAGTTTATTATTAATGACAGCTTTCAATTTGGTCAGGCTAATAATCTTAGTGCGCGTATAAAAGTGAGTAAAATAATCAGCTGTACCATATTAGTCATTTAAGCCCTAAGACTCTTAAGAAACTGAGGTTGGCCAATAAAGTGGCGAGCTAGTAGCTGCAAAGTATAATATTAAAAGGATTGAGTTTAGTTTTTTATACCTTGCTCACCTAAATTAAACTTGACTACCATCTTCATTAATATCCTGATCACCTTCTTTCTCAGGAGGCATCAGATCGGCTTTGCTTACGCCCATTGATAAGATTGTATTACTGGCAATATAGACTGATGAATAAGTACCCACCACAATACCTAACATTAGGGCAATAGAGAAAGCATGAATCACTTCACCACCAAAGAAAAATAATGATGTGACTACCAATAAAGTCGTCGCTGATGTCATTAATGTACGGCTCAATGTATCGTTTAAAGCTCTGTTGACAATCACTTCTGAAGTACCTTTACGCATTTTGAGGAAGGTTTCCCTAATCCGGTCAAAAACAACGATCGTGTCATTAAGCGAGTAGCCTATAATAGCTAGAATTGCAGCCAATACCGTTAAGTCGAATTCTAGTTGTAAGATAGAGAAAAAACCGAGTGTTAAGAGTACATCATGCACCAAGGCTACGACCGAACCAATCGCAAAGCGATATTCGAATCGTAAAGAGACATAAATCAAAATACCTATCAACGCATAAAGCATTGCTAATCCACCTTGCTCTGTTAATTCTTCGCCCACTTGTGGGCCTACGAACTCGACCCTACGAACATCAATCTTTGACTCATTCCCTGATTGTAATGTTGCCACGATCTCATTGCTAAGTTCCGCCATATTTTCAGTTTCTAATATAGGCAAGCGGATTAAGACATCATGTATCGAACCAAAATTTTGTACAATCGCATCACCATAGCCATTTTTTTCTAATGTTGACCGGATACTCTCTAATTTTACTTCCTCTTTATATGAAAGCTCTATCATCGTGCCTCCAGTAAAATCAATGCCAAAATTAAGGCCTTGCATTAGTAAGGAGGTAATTGAGCTTAGTAGTAATAAGATAGAGAAAACGGCTGCGATCTTCCGTTTTGACATGAAATTAAAATCAGTTTTTTTATCCAAAATTTGCATGACTTAACCTTAAATTGACAATTTAGGACGGTGCTTTCCACCATAAAGACTGTTAACAACAGCACGGGTTCCCATGATCGCCGTGAACATCGAGGTCAATATACCCAACGACAAGGTCACAGCAAAACCTTTTATCGAACCAGTACCAAACCCAAAAAGGACGACAGCCGCTATTAATGTCGTTATATTTGCATCAGCAATTGTGGAGAAGGCCTTACTGTAACCCACGTCAATACTTGCCTGAGGGCTATTACCAAGACGAAGTTCTTCACGAATACGTTCAAAAATAAGTACATTAGCATCTACTGCCATGCCTACTGTTAGTACTATCCCAGCTATGCCAGGCAGTGTTAACGTGGCTTGCAGTAAAGACAGTAATGCTACAATAAGGATTAAATTCGCTGTTAAAGCAATATTAGCCACGGCACCAAACACACGATACCAAATCACCATGAATACCAGCACAAAAGCAAAGCCAATCATGACAGACTGAAAACCCTTATCAATATTGTCTTGACCTAAACTTGGCCCCACCGTTCGCTCTTCAACAATTTCAATCGGTGCAGCAAGGGCACCGGCGCGTAATAATAGAGCAAGTTCGCTAGCTTCTGCTCCCGAGTCTAAACCTGTAATTTGAAACTTTTTACTGAGTTGATCACGAATCGTAGCTACACTAATAATTTTTGCATCTGTGCGTTTGACCTTCGTCAGTTTCCCACCTACTTTGCGCACCTCTGTTTTGGATTCAATCAGAACAACAGCCATCGGGTTACCAATATTATCTCCTGTGACCTTGCTAAAAATACGAGCCCCTTTCCCATCAAGTGTTACGGAAACAGTTGGTGTACCAGTCTCTGAATCTAATGTCGACCCCGAGTTGATAATATGATCACCGGTGAGCATAACCCGCTTTTGCAATAGATAAGGTCTTCCATCTCGGTGGTAATAAATTTTTGAGGTCGCAGGGACACGGCCTTTAACAGCGTCTTGTACATCATGTTCAAAGTCCACTAAACGAAACTCTAGAGTAGCAGTCCCCCCCAGTATCTTTTTGGCCTGTGCCGTATCTTGTACACCAGGCAGCTGTACAACAATTCGACTGTCACCTTGTTGTTGCACTGTCGGTTCTGCAACACCCAGTTCATTAATTCTATTACGCAGAGTGATTATATTCTGCTGTAGAGCCGTAGTCTTAGTTTCTCGAATAGTAACTTCTGTAAGACGGATAACTAGTGAGGGTGTAGTACCCATATTCTGGGCCTCAACAACTAGATCTTTATATTCGCTAGAAATTTTAGCTAATGCCATGTCACGGTGTTCACTATTGCGAAAACCAATAATCACTTGGTCAGCTTCAGTCTGAATTCTCTTGTAACGTATTTTTTCATCTCTTAATAAGCCACGAAACTCACTAGCTAGGCCTTCTAATGCTTTCTTGATGGCTGCATCCATATCAACATCCATCAGGAAATGCACACCCCCACGAAGATCCAAGCCTAAATTCATCGCCTCTGCACCCATACCTGATAACCATGATGGTGTCGTAGAAGCCAAGTTTAAGGCAATCGTATAGTCACCCTTAATAGTCTCATCAAGAATTTTTTTTGCTTTAAGTTGTGTGGTCGAATCAGCCAATCGCACAAGCAGTCTATCGCCTTGTAACTCAGCACCTATATAAGCTACCGACTGAGCCTTCAAAGCCAACTCAACCTTACTCATCAACGCTAAATCAACTTTACCATAGCGGCCTGCTGATACTTGTACTGCAGCATCTTTATCATATAGGTTTGGCATCGCAAAAAAGCCACCTAAGAATATGACTGCGATGACCAGTACGTTTTTCCACATGGGGTTACGGTTCATATTAAATATCCTAAAAAACGCTCTATAGCGTTTATTCTTTGAAGCTAACCACCTGTACTATAATTTTTTCAGTGTGCCTTTTGGTAACACCGAGCTAATAGCTTCACGACGAACCTTTACTTCTAGGTTATCCGCGAATTGTACTAGGATCGCATGATCACCGATATCGACAATTTTCCCCATCAAACCACCATCAGTCACTACCTCATCACCTTTCGCTAATGCTGATTGCATTTCACGATGTTCTTTAGCACGTTTAGATTGCGGCCTCACCAGCATAAAATAAAATAATACTAATAAAGCAACTGGAAAGATAAAGTCTAATAAACCTGCGCTTCCAACTTGTCCACCTTCAGCGAATGCTGGCGAAATAAAAAAATCCATCATAATTCCTCAATACCGAGCGTGTTGTTTCAAAAAGGAGTGCGATTATGACACAGCGTTACTGGCCACGATAGTTGATTGAGTCTATTTCAACTTCCCTATCAGCGCATGCCATAAAAGTCTTCAGTAAATTGTGTCAATCTCCCACCAGCAATTGCATCTCGTAAGCCAGACATCAGTGTTTGATAATAATGTAAATTATGAATGGTATTCAAGCGCGGGCCTAGCATCTCACCAGTACGGTCAAGGTGATGAAGGTATGCACGAGTATAGTTTCGACAGGTATAACAATCACACTTAGCATCCAATGGCCCTGTATCGGTCTTGTAACGACTATTTCGAATTTTAATCACACCATGATGAACAAATAAGTGACCATTGCGCGCATTACGTGTAGGCATAACGCAATCGAACATATCGATCCCCCTTGCTACTGCTTGAACTAAA
This sequence comes from uncultured Gammaproteobacteria bacterium, assembly GCA_905181885.1. Lineage (GTDB taxonomy): Bacteria > Pseudomonadota > Gammaproteobacteria > Nitrosococcales > Methylophagaceae. The sequence goes on along the minus strand of CAJIZI010000001.1, from coordinate 744,472 downwards.
TCTTCAGGTCGACCAACACCCATTAGATAATGAGGTTTATCTACTGGCAACCTTGTCGATAAATGATCAAGAATTCTAAGCATATCTTCTTTTGGCTCCCCTACTGACAATCCACCAATAGCATATCCATCAAAACCTATTTCCATTAGGCCTTCTAGAGAAATATCACGTAAATTTTCAAACATACCACCCTGAACAATACCAAATAGAGCTGATGAGTTGTCACCGTGAGCCTCTCTACTGCGCCTTGCCCATCGTAGTGATAGCTCCATTGATTTTTCAGCTACTTCTTTATCTGCAGGATAGGGCGTGCATTCATCAAAAATCATCACAATGTCACTGCCAAGATCTCGTTGCACTTGCATCGATTCTTCAGGGCCTAGAAACACTTTACTGCCGTTGATAGGTGATCTGAAATGAACACCTTCTTCAGTAATTTTTCTCAAGTCGCCTAAACTAAATACTTGAAAACCACCCGAATCGGTAAGAATCGGTCCTTGCCAATGCATGAAGTTATGAAGATCACCATGCTCTTTAATAATCTCCGTTCCCGGGCGCAACATAAGATGAAATGTATTACCCAGAATAATCTCAGCTCCTGTTGCTAAAACTTCTTCTGGCGTCATGGACTTGACTGAACCGTATGTACCAACCGGCATAAATGCGGGAGTTTCAATTGTGCCACGCGGAAAATGTAAACGACCACGCCGTGCATTGCCATCTTTTGCTAAAACATCAAAATCCATCATTTATTCCTGAAAAAACTCAGCCACAGAATATCATTTATCAACAGAGTAAAAGCAAAAATTCCGATCCCTAACAAACAGTTCAGGTAGGATCTATGCAATTGAGATAACGCTGGGAAACATAATGTCTGACTCTAAAATCATTGTTGCTCTAGATTACCCGACAATGGCCTCGGCCATTTCTCTTGCTAATCAACTTGATCCAGATAGGTGTAAAGTAAAAGTAGGCAAAGAATTATTTACATGCTCGGGCCCACAAGTCATTGAAAAACTCACTGCCAAGGGCTTCGATGTTTTCTTAGATTTAAAATATCATGACATCCCCAACACAGTAGCTAAAGCTTGCCAAGTTGCCGCCGATCTTGGTGTTTGGATGATCAATGTTCATACCTTAGGCGGCCAAGATATGATGATTGCCGCACGTGAAGCAATCAGCAATAAACCGCAACGACCCTTATTAATTGGTGTCACGCTTTTAACTAGTATGACTGAAGAGACATTTCAGAAAATTGGCTTAGTAGGCACTATCGAAAGTGCCGTTATAAAGTTGGCTGATTTAGCTCATAAAAGTGGTTTAGATGGTGTCGTTTGTTCCCCATTAGAGACCAAGCTGCTACGCACCAAGCATACGAAAAACTTTCAATTAGTTACGCCTGGGATTCGGCCTGCTAATAGTAAAGGTGATGACCAGCATCGAATAATGACCCCTCTACAGGCTATTGAAGCAGGCAGCAATTATCTTGTTATTGGAAGACCGATTACAAATGCAACAAATCCAATGCAAGCACTTGAAGCCATCGAGAAGACACTAAGGTAAAAAATTCCCGAGGAAGTTTCGTTTTTAAAACTTTGCCCTTAAGTACGCCATTCTCTGAGCTAAAATCACATGTAAGCCTTTAGTGAAGGAGCCAATAACTGCCATTCTTTTTCCCAAGTTGTAAGTGGGGAGTGACTAAAACCGCGGCGGACAAACTGTTGCATATGGCCTTCAACGACCGCCAGTAATAAGCAAGCTAGTTCATTGACTGGCTGCCCCCCTGCCTGCGGGAGCGTCAATTCTTTTTCGCGTAATATCTGCCTAAATTGTGTTTCTAACCGTTCAAAAAACTGGTTCACACGATTTCTTAGACGTTCTGTTTCTCCTGTCAGGGCTGTCCCTACTAAGATACTACTAATACCAGGGTTTTTAACGCTAAACTGTAGCAATAATAAAATAATTTTTTCACAACGGACCACAGTACAGGCTTCTTGTTGTAAAATTCGATTAATCAAGCTAAAAACAGTGTCTTCCGCAAACTCAATTAACCCTTCAAACATCCGCGCCTTGCTAGGGAAGTGACGATAAAGTGCAGCTTCCGAAACACCTAAACTTTTTGCCAACTGTGCCGTGGTAATACGCTCCCCCGGGTTATGCTCTAATTCTGTAGCCAAAGCCTCAAGAATTGCTTGTCGCCGTGACGTTTTAACTTCTGCCCGTGTTTGCTTTTCTTCTTCTGTCATTTAATTCGCCTTTCCACCACGAATTAATGTGCCCACACCTTCATCCGTAAATATTTCTAGTAAGGCCGCATGTTGAACTCGACCATCGATGATATGTGCAGAAGATACCCCTGAGTTTACCGCCGCTAGCGCACAAGAAATCTTAGGTAGCATGCCACCATAAATAACACCTTCTTCGATGAGCTTATTCACTTGACCCGCATCTAGCCCAGTTAATAACTCACTATTTTTATCGAGGAGTCCCGCAGTATTAGTTAATAAAATTAACTTTTCTGCTTTTAATACTTCTGCAAGTTTACCTGCCACTAAGTCAGCATTTATGTTGTATGACTGCCCGTTTTCACCAACACCGATTGGTGCAATAACAGGGATAAAATCACTATTTACCAACATATCCACGACGCTCGTATCAATGCTTTTAATATTACCCACATGGCCTAAATCTATAACCTCGGAGACATCAACTGCAGGGTCATCCGGTGAAATATGTAATTTTTCAGCGCGAATCATGCCCCCATCTTTACCTGTTAAACCTACTGCTCGTCCACCATGGTTGTTAATTAGACTAACGATACTTTTATTAACTTGACCGCCTAAAACCATTTCAACCATATCCATGGTCTCCGTATCCGTCACGCGCATCCCTGCTACAAAACGACTTTCCTTGCCAATACGCTCGAGTAACTGACCTATTTGTGGGCCACCACCATGCACTATAATAGGATTTATCCCTACCGCTTTCATTAAGACAACATCACGAGCGAAGCTATTTTTTAAGTCTTCGTCCACCATGGCGTTTCCGCCATATTTAATCACCAATGTTTTACCGGAAAACCTCTGTATATATGGCAAAGCTTCTGTTAGTACTTTTGCAATCTGCGGCGCCCGCTCAGTATTTAGACTCATTTAATTATCTTTTTAAAAAAGTAGGGTTATTGTCGGTTTGACTTTAAGCATCTGTTGCTTAAACTGTAGCTTGATATCTTGAAGGTTTTCTTCTGTTTTAGCTTCGAAACGAAGAACAAGGCCGGGCAATGTATTGGATGCCCTCACTAAACCCCATCCCTCAGGGTAATTGACTCTCAAGCCATCAACTGTCATTTTTTTTCCACCAGGAAACTCAGCTTCAATCATGAATCGTTGAATAAACTCACGACTTTCAAGCTCATCCATTTCCACTACTATTTCCGGTGTACTTTCCTGATTAGGGATTGCAGAAAAAACTTCTGTCGGACTCCGCTCAAACTGATCTTTTGACAATACTTCTAGCAGCCGGCAGGCGCTATAAATCGCATCATCAAAGCCGTACCAACGGTCATTGAAGAAAATATGGCCGCTCATTTCACCTGCCAACGGAGCTCCTGTTTCTTCCACTTTATCTCTTATCACAGCGTATCCTGATGCTGACATTAATGCTTTTCCACCAGCTCTTAAGATAGCATCTTCTAATAAATTACTACATTTAACATCATAGATCACCATAGCACCAGGTAATGTAGATAAAATATCTTGTGCAAATAAAATGAGCAGACGATCCGCCCAAACAATATTGCCTTTTGTATCAACTACCCCTAGCCTATCACTATCACCATCAAATGCTAAACCAAGCTCAGCACCAGAATTCTGCACTGCCAAAATCAAGTCTTGTAAATTCGAAGGATCACTCGGATTAGGGTGATGGTTTGGAAACTCACCATCAACATCGCAATACAGCTCAATCACTTCGCAGCCTAGTCTTGATAGTAACTCGGGCACAACCAACCCTCCGACCCCATTACCACAGTCCACAACCACTTTGAATGGCCGTGTTAAATGGATATCTCCGCTCACTTGAGCAATATACTTATCAATCAAATCAACAGTCCGATACTCGCCCTGACCCGAATAAAACTTATCCTGCAAAATACGTTGATAAATTTTTTGTAACTTTTCTCCAAATACTGACTTACCAGCTATTAAAATTTTCAAACCGTTGTAGTTTGCTGGGTTGTGACTGCCCGTTACCATTACTCCGGATCTCGTGTGCAAATGCTCACAAGCAAAATAAAGTATAGGAGTAGGTACTTGACCAATATTTATTACTTTACAGCCACTATCAAGAATACCTTCGATCAAAGCATCACATAAACTTTCACTGGACAAACGGCCATCCCTACCTACAACCAAAGAAGACTGCCCTTGGTCGAGCGCCTCACTCCCTATTACTTGCCCAATCGTCCTAAAGATCTCCTCACCAATCGTTTCACCTACAATGCCACGAATATCGTATGCCTTAAAAATGTCAGGAGTCAATTCAACCTTGGGCTGATTAGCTAAACCTTTCATTATTTTTTGCCTGTGTGTCCAAAACCACCCTCGCCCCGCTCTGAATTCGTAAAATCTTCCACATGTTCAAATACAACTTGTGCAACTGGTACAAAAACCATTTGTGCAATTCTATCGCCGATACCTATTTCAAATGAAGTTTGTCCACGATTCCAACAGGATACAAAAACTTGCCCCTGATAGTCACTATCAATCAACCCCACTAAATTACCTAAAACAATACCGTGTTTATGACCTAACCCAGATCTAGGTAGTAATACAGCAGCTAATGTTGGGTCACTAATATGTATGGCAAGCCCTGTCGGTATTAGCACAGTTTGTTGTGGAGAAATTGTGATTTTACTCTCAAGACAAGCACGTAGATCTAATCCGGCAGACCCAGTAGTTGCGTAATCGGGCAGCTCAATTGTATCGCCCAGTCTCGGGTCAAGAATTTTTAGTTGAATTTTTTGCATCATATCGCTCAATAATAAGTGTCATTAACTCTCTTGCCAAGTGGCTTTTGAATGCAGTTGCCATTGTCTGATCTCCTTCAGACCAAAACACATGTAATGCATTTATATCTGCCCCAAAGACCAAATCTTTACCTACCTGGTTAGCAGCCACCATATCTAGGTTTTTAGCTTTCATTTTACCCTTAGCATATTCAGCCATATTCTCTGTCTCAGCAGCAAATCCCACGACAAAGGGCCTCTCTTTACGCAGCGAAACTGCAGTAATGATGTCGCGATTTTTTATTAACGCTAGTGATGAACTCTCTGAGTCTGATTTTTTAATCTTTTTTTTGTGGTATTTCGCGGGCCTATGGTCAGCAACAGCAGCGCAGCCAATCACAATATCAGCATCGCTGATATCCATGACAACATCATACATTTGCTCTGCTGTTTCAACATCAATACGACATACGGCTGAAGGCGTTGTCAAATGAACGGGCCCAGTGATTAATATAACTTCAGCACCAGCTTCAGCAGCCGCGCTAGCTAATTCAAACCCCATCTTGCCAGAGCTCCTGTTACCAATATACCTAACTGGGTCAATTGGTTCGTGGGTGGGGCCTGCAGTAACAACAACTCGCTTACCACTTAATCTCTTTGGCACCATCAACTGTGATAACAAAGCAATAATCTGTTCAGGTTCTAATAATCGACCTTTACCCTGCTCCCCACAGGCTTGATCGCCACTATCTGGACCAAGAATATAATTTCCTCTTCCTATTAAAACAGCCAAATTTTGTTGCGTCGCTTCGTGAGTCCACATTTTGTTATTCATCGCAGGTGCAAGGGCAATAGGTGCTTCTGTTGCTAAACATAGTGCTGATAGAATATCTTCGGTTCTTCCCTGAACTAACCTAGCCATTGTATTGGCACTGGCAGGTGCAATAAGCACCCAATCTGCCCATCTAGCCAGCTTTATATGCCCCATGGCTGATTCTTCATCTGCATCTAATAAATCTATCGCAACGGGGCTTCCACTTAAAGTCTGCAAAGTAAGTGGCGTGATAAATTCACACGCACCCTCCGTCATTACAACTTTCACCTCCGCCCCCACTTTTCGACAAAGGCGAATTATCTCAGCGGCTTTATAGGCTGCGATGCTCCCAGAAACTCCCAAAACAATTTTTTTTCCCGCTAAGATCTCCTCAGCCATTTTTAGTCTGTCCTTGACACTTCGTTACAAAAGTTTAGTTCACTCATGGATAATCCTTTTCCTAGCAATAAAGTTATTTGAAAAAATGATTTCTTTTTGTTCATCAATTTTATTGTCACTTTTTAGTCTATTTAGTTACTACAGATTCTCTGTACTATACTGGATTATCAATATCAATAAACTGATGTTGTATATCAAATTTATCAGACAAGTGAGCGCCAAGAGCCGCAACCCCATATCGTTCTGTTGCATGGTGTCCTGCCGCAAAATAGTTAATTCCCAGTTCACGTGCCAAATGAGTGGTTTGTTCTGATACCTCACCACTTAAGTAAGCATCTAGTCCCATCGCTGCAGCTTGTTCAATATAGCCTTGTGCCGCTCCAGTGCACCAACCAATTGTTTTCATCGGTCGGTCATGTCCTTTAATGACAAGCGGAGTACGCCCCAAGCTCTGGTTTAATTCACTAACAAATTCAGGTATTGTCTTTGGTGAAGAAAAATGGCCTGACAGGCCTATTGCAGGTTCACCTGTCCCTAAAATCGTGCTATCGGATTTCAGACCCAACAGTCTTGCTAATTGTGCATTATTTCCTAGCGTTGGGTGCGCATCAAGAGGCAAATGATAGACAATCAAATTAATATCATTAATTAACAACTGTTTTAATCGCCGCTGTTTAACACCAATAACTCGGGGGTCTTCTCCACGCCAAAAAAAACCATGATGAACTAAAATTGCATCAGCTCTCATATCTAGCGCCGCATCGATTAAATCCTGGCTCGCAGTAACCCCTGTCATTAGGGTATCAATCTGCTCTTTACCAGCAACTTGTAACCCATTTGGACAATAATCTTGGAACCGACCTGGTTCTAATAAGGTCTCAAGGTAAGATAAACATTTTGTTCGGGTCATCATCTTAGCACCACTGACAGCCATCAAATCAATCACTATAACAAACTGGCTCAGCAGTATTAACCTTAACCTATGTCCTTTATATAAAAAATCTTATTACTGGTCTTCTTTATACCCACCCAGTTACTATTTTGTTTCTGACAGACAGAATCATAAATGATAATTTAAGAATATTAGAAAAACAGCTTTCCTCTATCTCTCAGCTTAAGAGATAATAATTATTTCCCTTGGAAGAACAGACTATGAAAAATGTCGTTATCACTGGTTGCTCGAGCGGTATTGGTTACTCTGCAGCTTGCACACTACATGCAAAAGGCTATAACGTCCTAGCAACAACTAGGAAGGTAATAGATGCTAAACCTCTGCAGGATCTTGGTATAAGCTGTGTAAATTTAGATCTTAATGATAGTCAAAGCATTATCGAAGCTATTTCGTATGCTAATGACTACTTTAATGGGAAAATTGATGTTTTATTCAATAATGCAGCTTATGGACAGCCGGGGGCTGTCGAAGACCTTAAGCGCTCCGTGTTGCGGGAGCAGTTTGAAACCAATGTCTTTGGAACCCAAGAATTAACTAACCTTGTCATTGCTATGATGCGAAAGCAAGGCCAGGGTCGTATCATTTACAATAGTTCCATCTTGGGAATTATTTCTCTCCCTTACCGTGGAGCATACAATGCCAGTAAATATGCGATTGAGGGTCTTGCAGACACTTTGAGATTGGAGTTGTTTAATACTAACATTCATATCAGCCTCATTGAACCCGGTCCAATTACTAGTCAATTTAGGGCTAATGCTTTTTCTAAATTTCAACAGCACATAGATAAAAAGTCTAGTGCTCATCAACATACTTATAAAGGGATGGAAGCTAGGCTGACTAAGGTAGGTCCTGCAGCACCCTTCACCCTCCCACCTGAAGCCGTGATTAATAAGCTTTTGCACGCTATTGAAAGTCCGCGGCCAAAGATACGTTATTACGTCACCTTCCCCACATATTTGCTTGCAACCTTAAAACGTCTATTACCTCATCGTTGTTTAGATTGGGTTTTACGTAAGGTTTCCGATGGTTAATAGTAATTTAATCCAAGTCGCTATCTAATTAAGTTTTATGCTGAGGACCGATGTCTAACGTGATGCTAGCTAAACAAGCTTTCATTTCGATTGCTTGACACTTAAGGGGACTTCCCATGCTAAGTATGACTTTACTAGGAATAATAGGTGCCAAAGCGACGAGGCCTTCTCCACTAACACCGTCGATCCTGACAGGGTAAATAGTTGCCTCTGACCATATTGCTAGCCGAGCTACCCCACCTTTTATTTTGTATGGCAGTTCCTTATCTAACAGTATCCTTCCATGGGGGAACAAGGCTACAACTTCACCTTCTTGTAAAGCATTCAAAGCCTCTCTCAATGCTTTTTCTGGTCTCCCAGTTCGATCAACAGGAATACAACCTGCTGCTCTAAAAAGCCAATTTAATAGGGGGCGTTCGTACTCTTCACGTGCAATCAAAAACCGCAAAGGCCTTTTACAAGCAGATACTAATAAAAAAGGATCTAGTCCAGAAATGTGATTGGCAACTACAATTGCCGGCCCTGTAACGGGTAAAGGAATATTATTTTTATCATCTAAACCATGAACATAACGACACAGTATGCGGATTAAGCCATCAATCCAGTTGATCCTTCTACTGCCCCAGTCAGCTACTGTCGCTTTTTGTCCCATATAAATCAGTCCAATAGGTATGACAAAAAACAATATGAGAAACCAAAGCACGATTACACCTCAAAGGGAGTCAAGTCACCCAATCCAGAACGCATTATTTCTGGGATATCATCGATAAACTCAACCACTGTGGTCGGTTCACTACCGCTATACCCACCATCTATAATAAGTGCAACATGCATGCCGACCCGTTCCACAATGTCATCAACATCACTCATTGGTAAGTCTTCGCCGGGCATGATAAAAGTGGAACTCATTATCGGTTCATCTAACTCTTCTAGTAGTGCCAGCGCTATTTTATTATCAGGAATACGTAAACCGATAGTTTTCCTTTTGGCGTGCTGGAGTCGTCGCGGCACCTCTTTTGTAGCCGGTAAAATAAAAGTATAAGCACCTGGCGTATTAGCTTTAATACTCCTAAATACGGCATTGTTAACTTTAGCATAAAGTGATATTTCCGAAAGGTCACGACAGACCAAGGTGAAGTTATGCTCATCATCAAGTTGTCTTATGCTCCGGATTTTATCCATCGCCTTTTTATCACCAATATGACAGCCTATGGCGTAGCCAGAGTCAGTTGGGTAAATCACTAACCCACCACCGCGAATGATATCGCACGCCTGCCTTATCAATCTTTTTTGTGGATTGAGCGCATGGATATAAAAACGCTGGCTCATAGCTTACTTTTTCTTTTAGGTAATAATTCGAAATGAATATGTCTGATAAAAAAGCCCTTGAATGGGCTTAAAGTCCGAGAACAACAAAAGTTCACCATTTTTTCCATATTGGATTTACTGATGAGGGTAATTCTGGAAGACGCCCTAGTTCGACCCATGTGTTATCCGGGGAGTGGAAGTCAGAGCCACAAGATGCCAATAAATTAAAATCGTTAGCTAACTTTGCCAAAGTTTTAATTTCTTCCGGATGTTGCCGACCAGATACAACCTCAAGACCAACGCCTCCTAATTCTTTAAACTCTGTTATTAGTCTTCTCAACTTAGTAGCAGTCATTTTGTAACGTGCGGGGTGAGCAATCACAGCCTGTCCACCAGCTCCATTAATCCAGTTCACTGCCTGTGCTAAAGTTGCCCATTCACCTGATACATATCCAGGCTTATTCCTAACTAAATAGCGCTTAAAAACATCATTGATATTTTTTGCGTGACCTTTATCAACTAAAAACTTTGCAAAATGGACTCTACCTAACATTACGGGAGAAGCATATTGACTCGCACCTTCATACGCACCTGATATCCCTGACTTCTCAAGACGTTCGGCTATCTTAACTGCTCGCTCTTTGCGGTAATCACGTATTTTCTCCAGCCCTTTTTGTAAGGCTGCGTTTTTATGATCTACCTTTAAACCCAGTATGTGTATGGTACTACTGCCCCACGTCACAGAAATCTCAACACCTGTCACCAGTGACAACTTTGTACCTTGAGCAGCTGCTTGAGCAGCAATTATGCCCTCTGTACCATCGTGATCAGTGAGTGCCAGAACATCAACGCCCTGATCAATAGCTCTTGCAACTAGGTGTTCTGGAGATAAGCTGCCGTCCGATACTGTCGAGTGGCTATGTAAGTCATAACAAGTCATAAATATTATTTTACGTTAGAATAAGGACTATTACTCTATTAGCTCGGATCCACATGAAACTATTTTTTGACTTTTTACCTATCGCTCTATTTTTTATCGCTTATAAGTTTGGTGGGGGTACTTACTTATGGGAGGGGCAAGCATATGATATAAAAGGAATATATATTGCAACCGCGGTCATGATAGTGGCTACAATTTTCCAGAATGCTTACAATTGGTTTCGTTATGGCAAGCTCGAAAACTCTCATCTCATTACACTAATATTCGTTGTTATTCTGGGTGGTGCGACGCTCTGGCTACAAAACCCGAATTTTATTATGTGGAAGCCTACTGTTGTGAATTGGCTCTTTGCCGCTGGATTCCTTGGCGCGCAACTCTTTACTCAACAATCTCTTTTGGAAAGAATGATGTCCGAGCATATTAAGCTTCCTGGCTTTATTTGGACTCGCTTAAATTTTGCTTGGGTCATCTTCTTTATTCTTTCAGGCGTTGCCAATTTATATGTCGCCTTTAACTATGATGAAGCAACTTGGGTAAACTTCAAATTATTTGGTTTATTAGGTTTAACTATCCTGTTTATTATAGGTCAGTCCCTCTACCTCGGTAGGCATATCATTGAACCCATCGAGTCTAATGAGGACAAGGTTTAATGCTCTATGCCATCATAAGCGAAGATATTGATAATAGCTTGCCACTCCGGTTGCAAGCTAGGCCAGCACATATTGCTCGCCTGCAAACCATGCTAAATGAAGGCCAATTAATCCTTGCTGGACCCCACCCCGCTATTGATAACCCTGAGCCTGGAGCACAAGGATTTACCGGTAGTTTGATTGTGGCTGAGTTTTCAAGCCTTTCTGATGCCGAATCATGGGCTAATGCTGATCCTTATATGAAAGCAGGGGTGTATTCTAAAGTTACAATAAAACCATTTAAGCAAGTTTTACCATGAGCCACACTATTAAACGATTAAAAACAGCTCTTTTTCCTCTAGCTTCCATTCACCTTGATATTCAAGATGACAGCGCACTCCACGTGGGCCATGCAGGAAATACCGGTGGAGGGCACTTTTCTCTGACAATTGTTAGTGAAGCTTTTGACGGTTTATCACTACTTAAACGACATCGCTTAGTTTACGAGGCTGCTAGCTCGTTAATGAAATCTGACATTCACGCACTAAGTATTAAAGCTTTTACACCAGCTGAATATCATTCACGTTAATATTCAATCGCTATTAACCTGCCACCATCATATTATCTATCCAGACTGCTCCAGTTCTAATATTACCTCTTGTTTCAACATTGTTAGCAATAGCCTGTATCCCTAGAAACATGTCTCGTAAATTACTGGCTATCGTAAACTCATCCACCGCATAGAGTATTTCGCCATTTTCTACCCAAAAACCTGCAGCACCTTGAGAATAATCACCGGTCACAGTATTGATCCCCATACCCATAATCTCTGTCACCAGTATTCCTGAGCCCATTTGCTTGAGTAACTCAGAAAATTCCACGTTATTATGTTCAACTGTTAAATTATGGACACCACCAGCGTTGCCAGTAGTCGTCATTTTAAGCCTGCGCGCAGAATAACTATCAAGAACATAACCTTGTAACACACCCTCACCCACAATATCGCGTGTTTGTGTGGCAACACCCTCGCTATCAAATGCCGCACTACCCAGTCCCTTTAATAACATTGGCTGCTCATGAATATGCATAAAATCAGGAAAGATCTTTTTACCTAAGTGATCGACTAAAAAAGAAGACTCTCGATATAAAGCACCGCCACGAATGGCTGAAATTAGCTGTCCAAATAACGATGGCGCTATATCAGCTGCAAAAATAACAGGATAACTTCCAGTTTTAACCCTTCGCCCATTCAGACGACCTAGTGTATTCTCAGCAGCCCGCTGACCTATAATTTCAGCTGAAGCTAAATCCCGCGCATCCCTTGCAACATCATACCAATAGTCTCGTTGCATACCCTTAGCATCATTGCTAATTAGAGTACATGATAAACTGTGTCGTGTACTTCGGCTTTGGCCTAAAAAGCCATGACTATTAGCATAGATCCTATCCCCTTCATGACTCGAAATACTAGCGCCTTCAGAGTTACTGATACGTTTATCAAGATCAAATCCCGCCTGCTCACACTCTGTCGCAATTTCTATTGCACTCTCAGCGTCTATTTGCCATGGGTGATACGTTGATAAATCTGGAAACTCTCTGGCCATTAAAGCTTTATCAGCTAATCCTGCAGCCTCATCCGCTTGCGTATGTTTGGCTATTCCACAGGCTGCCGTTACTGCATCGCGAATTGCCTGTAATGACAAATCAGAAGTACTCGCCGATGCCTTACTTTGACCAAAATAGACTGTTAAGCCCAGGCTAGTATCATTGTTGTATTCTAGAGTCTCAACTTCGCCCTGTCTTACAGTTACTGATAGCCCTGTGCTATGACTAGCACCAGCTTCGGCTGACGATGCGCCTTGTTTTTTTGCTTCTTCCAATCCTATCTCTGCTGCCTGTATTAATGCCGCTCTCTCTTCAACTATATTCATTCTTTTAATGACCTTTTAACTTAAATAACCTTGCTCACTGGCAGATTGGACAGTTTTTATTTGGCTTTAATCTAATTTCACGCCATTGCATGGTGCTAGCATCTAATAACAATAAACGGCTCACTAATGATTTACCAGTTTGCGTGATCAGTTTGACCGTTTCAACAGCCTGAATACTACCAATAATTCCTAATAAAGGCGATAAAACACCTGTTTGAGAACAGGTCTCCTGTAATTCACTTTTGTCTTGATATAAGCACTGATAGCAACCATTCCCAGGTTGCCTTGAATCATAAACCGTCACTTGACCTTCCATTCTAATTGCTGCGCCAGAAACTAGAGGTTTGCCCTGCTTTTGCGTCACCTCGTTTAGTAAAAACCGTGTAGCAAGATTATCACTGCAATCCACAACTACATCTACTTTTTCTACCACCTTATTAAGCTCCTCTTTTTCCATACGGTGAGTTCTTACATCAAGTTTTACCTCGCTATTGATCGCAGTCATGCTATCAGCTGCGGACAATACCTTAGCCCTTCCTATATCCTCTTCCGTATGAATGATTTGGCGCTGTAAATTTGACAATTCAACGACATCATCATCAACAATTGTGAAGTTACCTACACCTGCCGCTGTTAAATAAAGTGCTACTGGAGAACCCAAGCCCCCCATCCCGACAATTAGGACATGACTATTTAAGAGCCGTTCTTGTCCCTCGAAATCAACCTTCGGTAATAATATTTGCCGACTGTACCTCAATAGCTGTTCATCATTCATTGGTCTGGCACTCACATCTCAATTAGATCATTATAACGGCTGTTGTCCTAGAGTAACGCGCTCATTATCACCGTAATCTTTGGCGCACTGCACTTGTTCAAAACCTGCCTGTTGAAAAAGCATATTGACCTCATTTGCCTGCTCGTAACCATGCTCTATTAATAACCACGATTTTGACTTCAGGACGAGTCTAGCTTGTTTAACAATTAGCCTAATATCCTTCAGGCCATCCTGACCAGACACTAGTGCTATCGATGGTTCAAAACGGAGATCACCTCTTTTCAAGTGAGGATCATTAGAAGCGATATAAGGCGGGTTACTAACAATCATATCTAATGTGTTCTTGGCAATAGAAGACAACCAATCCCCTTGCCAAAACATAATATTCGTTATTTTGTGTTTTTTTGCATTAGCTTGTGCAACTTTTAAAGCAGCTTGGGAGCGGTCCATCGCCAGAAACTGAACACCCTTATTTTCTGACGCTAATGCTAAACCAATAGCACCACTTCCTGTCCCCAAGTCAGCTACTACCATACCTAATTGTATTTTTTCTAATGCCATAGCAACTAATATTTCAGTATCCGGCCTTGGAATTAATGTTTTGGCATTGACATCTAGCTCTAACGACCAGAAACTTTGCTGTCCGATAAGATAAGCAACAGGCATGCCTGCTTTTCGCTTAAAAAGAAGAGCTTCATAATCGGTACCTTGTTGTTCACTTAGGTTTTTTTCAGGCCATGTATGTAAATAGGTTATCTTACAAGCTAATACATAGCACAGCATGTATTGACTATCAGTAACCGGACTATCAGATTCAGATAAGCACTGTCGTCCTTTCTCAATGGCTTGTGTAATGTTCATTGAAATAGCATGTCAGCTTTATGAGAAGCTGAAAATAACTAAACTCATCGTATTAACCTTTATCATAAAACTCTTACACATTTCCTCTTCACCCTATCCTGTATACGTCTAATGTTATTTTACTCACACCTTGCCCTAACATGGTCACCTCACCCTTGTAACGTTGTGACATATCACTAGCAAACTCAAAAAAATAGGTTCTCTGAATTTGGACTCGCCCTAAACGATTTCGCTTAAGCCTTATCTTCTTCCAGCCAACCGTATCATTCAAAAAAGTTAAACCCGCTTGCTCACAGTTTTTTTTAGCCGCTTGAATCGCCTTTTCTGCAACACCTCGACTGTCCCACCAAAACCACAGTAACAATATAATTAACAACAATGTGATTCCATTATCCATCAGCCCAAATCTCCCCACATTGCTTGCAGTACCGCCAATGCTGATACTGCCGCAGTTTCAGTACGTAATATTCTTGGACCGAATTTAATCGCCTGAAAACCCTGCTTCACTGCTGTATGGACTTCCTCATCACTAAATCCACCTTCAGGCCCAATTAACAAGCTGGTTTCCATTTGCACCGGTAAAGATTTAAACCCTAGGGCTGCTGTTGGTTCTAATATCAGGCGCGAGCCAATATTAAACTTTGCTACCATCTCGTCAAATAACATAATAGGGCATAATATTGGTAACTTACACCGGCCACTTTGTTCACTTGCACTAATAATCACACCTTGCCAATGGTCCATCTTTTTTTGAGCACGTTGCCCAGAAAGTTGAACATTACAGCGCTCAGTTGTGACCGGAACTATCTTATTAACCCCCAACTCAACCGCTTTCTGTAGGGTATAGTCCATACGGTCACCGCGGGAAACACCTTGTATCAAAGTAAGTGATAAAGGAGATTCAATATCATTCTGCACCACCATCAGCAGCTTTGCCGTTGACTCCCGTTTACTAACCGAATCCATGACAGCCTCTATTTCCAGTCCGGCCCCGTTAAATAACCTCAGCACACCTCCTGATTTAAGCCTTAAAACTTGCACAGCATGGCGGTGGATAGCGAGAGGTAATTTTATTTCCTCTTCATCCCCTGTTAGTTCAGGGTAATAAAATCTAGGTATTCGCATTGAAAATAGGTCATTTAAATATAATTATCATCTTCCAGTCTAACAGGCTACTGCTTGTAGTTTGAATAAGTACCGCCGTAAGTTTTATACTCTAGTCATGAATATTAATATCAAAGGTGTTACATACGTTGTTATTTCAGGGACTCATACACATCTTTTATCACAGTTTAAACCAACAAAACTTCAATATTCCTCATCAGCCAATATCGCAAAAAATATTATGGTGAAGAAACGCCTCATCAACACATGAGCGAAGTTATTTATCCCAACTGGCCTGCGCCGCAACACATTAAAGCTTTCACGACCGTTCGCTCTGGTGGTTTAAGCGTAGCTCCATTTAATTCTCTGAACTTGGGTGACCATGTAGGTGACGCACCCCTCATAGTAAAACAAAACCGAGAGGTTTTACTCAATAGTAACGAGTTACCGGAATCCCCTCGCTGGTTATCCCAGCAGCATGGATGTCGAGTTGTCGAAAGCTTGCATTGGTCCGCTGGGGAGTGTGCCGATGGTATCGTCACTAATACTTTTAATCATGTCTGTCCTGTTTTGACTGCAGACTGCCTACCTATTTTGTTATGCAATCAGCAAGGTGACAGAATTGCTGCTGTCCATGCTGGTTGGCGTGGATTAGCTAACGGCATCGTTGAAAATGCTATCGCAAGCTTTGACCTTAACAAGCAAAACATCATGGCTTGGCTTGGGCCAGCTATTGGGCCCGAAAACTTTGAAGTTGGACAAGATGTTGTTAATAACTTTGTCCAGCACGATGTTATTGCAAAGCAAGCATTCAAACAAACTGATGATACCCATTATAATGCTGATATCTATTTGTTAGCTCGTCAGCGCCTCAGGGCTTTAGGCGTCACAAATATTTATGGAGGCCAATTTTGCACCGTTAATGATCCTACACGCTTCTTTTCTTATCGCCGAGATAACGTAACTGGCAGAATGGCCTCTGTCATATGGATACAACCACACTGAGTCAAACGTTGACTTGCATAAGTGTTGAAATGAAATTAAGTTATGCCTAGTATAAATTGCGGTATGATCAAATATTTAATATGGAGAACATGAGTAATTATGGAATTATTGTTCTGGATAATCGGTTTCAGCCTCCTTGGCGGACTAGCCAGTGTCATGCTGGCATCAAGCTTTCTGCTTTTGTCAGAAAACACAAGAGCTGTGGCTGTTCCTCACCTCGTTAGCTTTGCAGTTGGTGCTCTCCTTGGGGCTTCTTTTTTAGGATTAATACCCCACGCACTAGAGCATAAATTTCATGTAGATGCCCATGATGTCGGCCTTACTCTTTTACTAGGTTTACTCGCATTTTTCCTCTTAGAGAAATTAGTTTTGTGGCGCCATTGTCACCATGACCATTGCGACGGTCATTTACCTGACAATAAATTACAGCATTCACACAACCGTAACCAAGCAGCAGGAACACTAATACTGGTCGGTGACACCATTCATAATTTTGTTGATGGTATTTTGATTGCTGCCGCTTTCATGACGGATATTCACTTAGGCATCGTAACCGCGCTTGCCATTGCAGCTCATGAAATTCCACAAGAACTAGGCGATTTTATCATCCTTCTCCATAGCGGTTTTACTCGTAAAAAAGCGCTTTTTTATAATATTCTTTCTAGTCTTGGAACAGTTGTAGGTGCCTTGATAGCCTACTTTGCTCTTAGTGATATGCAGCATGTCCTGCCTTATATTTTGATTATTGCAGCATCCAGCTTTATCTATATTGCTGTAGCCGATCTTATTCCCGGTCTGCATAATAAAGTTAAACCTTCTGAGACCTTTTACCAGGTTCTACTGATCGCAGCTGGTACTATCTTTATCTTTATTACTCACAACACATTGCATTAGGCATGCCACCAGCGCCTTTTAAAGTCTTGATTGTCGCCCCTTCCTGGGTAGGTGACATGGTTATGGCTCAGTCTCTCTTTATCGCACTCAAAACCCTCAGGCCTGATGCTATTATTGATGTTTTAACGTTAGCCTCGACCGCTCCCTTATTAAAACGGATGCCTGAAGTAAACCAAGCGATTGCTATGCCTATCAGTCATGGTGTTTTTGGATTAAAAATGCGCCTGAAGATTGGAAGAAGCCTCCGAGTTTCTAAATATAATCAAGCCATCGTTCTTCCTAACTCATGGAAGTCCGCACTGATTCCTTGGTTCGCCAAAATTCCCATACGTACGGGCTGGAAAGGAGAGGCCCGTTATGGTCTTTTAAATGATTTACGGGTACTAGATAAAACCTCTTTACCACTCATGGTTCAACGATTTGTTTCTTTAGCATATTCTGCTAAGAAAGCCCATGTCGCTCATAGCTACCCCTTTCCTAAGATGATTGCAAAACAAGTAGCCTTCAATCTTCCATCATTACAAACAAAGCAAAAGCGTTTAATATTGTGTCCCGGCGCTGAATTTGGCCCCGCCAAACAATGGCCGGCAAGTTCTTACGCCGAGGTTGCCGAACCTTTACTAGTCCAAGGATGGCAAGTGTTAATCCTTGGTTCTCAAGCAGACAACGAAACTGGTGTAGCTTTAGTGAATGCTATATCAGCAGATCGGCAATCAGACGTTTATAATTTATGCGGTAAAACTCAGCTAGAGGATGCTATCGACATACTCGCAACAGCAGATGCTGTTATCTCTAATGATTCTGGGTTGATGCATATCACCGCGGCATTACAAAGACCCTTAGTCGCTATTTATGGTCCAACTTCACCCAACTTCACACCTCCTTTGTCGAATAAGGCTCAACTTGTGCAGCTTGAAGTAGAATGCGGTCCTTGTTTCCAAAGAACCTGTCCCGAGCGGCATCATAAATGCATGAAAGAAATCTCAGGGCCAATGGTGCTACCCTTAATTGAAAAAATAACTTCTCAGTAACTGCCGTTGACCAACATGACTATAAATGAATACTCACAGTAGCCTCCAAAACCTCAGTAGAGTCAGAATTTTCACGGCTTTTATAAGCCTAATATTCTCTCTTCAAACGGTTTATTTTGACGACTTAATTAATCGTGATGGTATCTTGTACCTGCAAACAGCTGAGCTTTTTATGGCAGAGGGCCTTTATGCAACTCAAGGTCTTTTAAATTGGCCCTTTTTTTCAATACTTATATCCTGGGTCCATCAATTAACATCACTCTCGCTAGAAACGGCAGGCTTTGTTTTAAACGGCTTGTTATTTATATTATTAACCGATGCGCTTGTCTTAATAAGTAGTCTCCTTGTGGTAACACCACGGCAGTTAATAATTGCAGCTATTTTAATTCTCGGGTTTGCACCTATCAATGAGTTTCGCGACTTTATTATTCGTGATCCTGGTTACTGGGCATTCACTAGCCTTGCGCTCTACCACTTTATTTTATTTCTTAATTCGCCAAGCTTTAAAGCTGCAACACTCTGGCAAGCTTTTATGACTATTGCCATTCTTTTCCGAGTAGAGGGAAGCCTACTTTTATTAGGCTTACCACTTTACTTATTATTTATCAGAAAACCTATCGAAGGACTAAAACAGGTTGCTCAATCCTCTTACCTCTTAGTTATTGGCATAACTTCAGCCATAACACCACTGCTCAATCAGCCAGACTTAGTCTCTACCTTTGGTAAAATTCATAAGTGTTTTTAATTATTTGGACTTGAGCAGCTATGCAACCACCCTCTCTGTCCAAACTAGCATCATGCAAGATCAAGTCTTAAATAAATATTCAGAAGACTACGCTGCTTTTATTCTCATAACTGGGATGCTGGCAATGTTTATGTATAAAATATTAAAAGGTTTTTCCATCAGTTACCTTGTAATTTATTTCATAACGGCTTCACGAAACCTTCAGCCTCACGCAAAAAATATCCAGCATTTACTTCTGTATTTTTTAGCTCTCAATGCCCTATTACTTCTTGCGTTTCTCTTCAAAGAATATTTTATTTCTGTTCGATACGCATCAATGGCATTAATAGCATTATTACTTCTCGTGATGCACAATGTAACTGATGGTATAGAGAGATTATGGTTAGCCAAGAATAAATTATTGCTGTCAGTTATTGCTCTAGCTCTTTTCTATAATGTTGCAGACATGTCGACTACATCAAGTTCAAAAAAATATATTAAAGATACTGCTATTTGGGCAGCAAACCATTTACCACCCAATAGCTTAATAATGACTGATGACCAATTTATGCACTATTATTTTAACCGTGAACAACCGACGTCTATTGTATGTGTTAAAAATATATTACAAAAAACAGCATTTACTATTAGGTATGAGAACAACGCATCTTTGAACAAAGACTTCTGTGCAGCAGAAAAAGCCAATGACTACAATTCTTACGACTATATCCTTGTCGTTGAAAAAGAACGTCACCCTAAGTTGATTTCTTTTTTAAAAACCCTTAACTTAAAGCAAATTTACTATCAAGAGAATACTCATCTAAACGATGGTGCATCCGTCTATAAAGTGATTAAATAAACTATGACAGATTATTTGGGAGAGGGGTGGCAAACCCTATTAAGTAAAAACAACTTGGCGACTTATGGATCTTTATGGCGGTTAAAAGCAGATTGGTTTGAAGAGCCAAACATTCGCCGCGGCGGATGGAGTGGAGTTGTCAAAGTCTCCTTAAAACAAACTAATGATGACCCTGTGTTTATTTTTATAAAAAGGCAAGAAAATCATCTAAGTCGTACTTGGCGTCACCCCATTAAAGGTGCGGCTACATTTATTAGAGAATACAACAATTTAAGGCTTTTCCATAAGTATGATATTCCGACACCAGAATTAGTTTATTTTGGTGCACGCTCAAATAATGGTAAGCCGCAAGCAATAATTGCAACTAAAGAGCTTGTAGGTTATCAACCACTGAATGTCTTACTACATAAATCAGGCTCTAGTATGATAATTGGATCTAAACATCGGCAAGCTTTATTCAAGGAAACAGCTAAAGTCCTTTATCATATGCATCAACATCGCATACAACATAATAGTCTTCATCCCAAGCATATTTTTGCTAAGCCACTTGGTGATAATTGGGATATAAGAATTATTGATTTGGAAACAGCGAAGCGTCGTGTTTTTAAACAGACAGCATCTCTCAGGGACTTAGCGACTTTACGACGTCAAATGACCGAATTGACTGACAAAGAACAAATCACCTTTTTCAAGGCATATGTCAATGAAGCGAAGCTATCGATAAAATCTAAAAAGCTCTGGTCTCAAATTAAAAATCGCATCCTGAAAAAATCAAAATAGTCTAAGCTTTTTATCCCTTGCTATACTGTCGCTACTTTCAGTGGCATTACTTATAATAAAAGACTCTCTTTATGATCGTATTAGGCTTATCCGGTGCTGTAAATCACGATGCTTCAGCAGCACTTTATATTGATGGAAAATTGATTGCTGCTGCTGAGGAAGAACGTTTCCTCCGAGATAAGCATGCTAGAGGGAGGATGGCTTACCATGCTACTCAATTTTGTATCAAACAAGCAGGGATTTCACCTAAAGATATTGACGTCGTAGCTTTTCCATATTCAGAAATAGATCTGAAATCCCCCGCTCGCTGGCACTATGCCAAGCGTTACTGGTACGCACCTGATCGAGGTTTAACAGCGATTTTTAATGGTAATAGACGCTATAAACGCAATCACAAGAGTGTTATGAAATTGCTCGATGACCTAGGTATCGGTAGCGATCGTGTTAAGTTTGTGCCTGTTGAACACCACTTAGCTCATGCAAGTAGTGCATACCATTTAAGTGGTTTTAAAGAAAAAACAGCCATTATCGGCATTGATGGTAAGGGTGAGTATGCCACGACTTTTTTTGGTTACGGTGAAAATGGCAAGATCCATAAAATTAAAGAGTTTTATGACCCAGATTCTCTAGGCGGAATGTACGGTGCTCTAACTGAGTTCCTTGGCTTTGAAATGTTGGATGGTGAGTTTAAAGTTATGGGAATGGCACCATACGGTGATGCGACTCGCTTCGACTTTTCACAGCTCATTGAATTTGGTGATGGTGAGTTTAAAGTCAATACTGAGCTTGTAAACACCCTAGGCACAAGACGGTATAAAAAAGATGGTAAGGGTTATTTTTTTAGTAAAAAACTATTAGAATGGCTAGGACCAATGCGTGATGGCGATGAGATTGATGATCCCTATATCGATTATGCCGCTAGCATTCAAGACTTATTAGAAAAAACAGCACTCCATCTAATTGAGTATCACCTTGGTGATATTATTCGCGAAACTGGCAAAGTTTGTTTTGCCGGAGGCGTCGCCCTGAATGTAAAGTTAAACCAGCGTATTATTGCAATGGAGGGCGTCAAAGAACTCTTCGTTCAGCCAGCAGCTAGTGATGCTGGTACAGCCATTGGTGCTGCCAGTTTCGCATCTCAATGCGGCTGGGGTGCCTGTTGAAAAAATGGAACATGTCTATTTAGGTCCTTCTTATACCACTCAAGAGTGTATCGATGCTTGTGAGGCCTATGCAAAAGACACTAAATGGACAAGGCTAGAAGATGTTTGCAAAGAAACAGCAAAACTTCTCCATGACGGTAACCCTATTTCTTGGTTTCAAGGCCGTATGGAATTTGGGCCTCGAGCATTAGGTAATCGAAGTATTTTAGGCAGCCCAAATCATTCTGGCGTCGCTGACCGTATTAATGCCCAAATTAAATATCGAGAACGCTGGCGTCCATTTTGCCCGAGTATTATAGATACTTCTGCATCTGAGATTTTACAAACAGAACATCCTAGTCCCTATATGACGTTCACTTTCGATGTTGCTGAAGAATGGAAATCACGTATACCCGAAGTAGTCCATGAAGATGGTACGGCTCGCGCTCAAATTGTCACTAAAGCCACTAATCCTCGTTACTATGAACTCTTACAAGAAATGGAAAAGCTTACGGGAAATGGTGTGCTACTGAATACATCACTCAACCGACGTGGCGAACCGATGGTATGCAGCCCGACTGATGCTTTAAAGATGTTTTATGGCTCAGATCTTGAATATTTGGTAATGGAAGACATATTAGTTACTAAAGAATAGTCTTCAACTGTGAGCATTTATCACCCAACAGATATTCAAGGCCAAACTAGAGTCCATAAATCAAGCCTTCAGTAATTAAACCTCGATCTTCTATGTATTATTTAGATAGTAAGTGCATTAATTGACTTTGTAATAGACTATTTTCTGGGTAGTCTTTTTTCAACAATGCTATAAATTTATTCCATTTTCGAGTCATTTTAATTTTACCGAAATAGCGGTAATAACTGCTAATTGGGATAACGTCAGAGTTACCAATATTATCAATGATAACTGCGACACCATTCTGCTCATCTTGACGCTGATATATAATATTTTTAGGCTTAATAGACATAGTGATAATGTTATGCCGAAATAAATACACTTTTAACGCTTGCAAAGATTTGATTAGACCCTGGAGGTTTTGCTCAGTCAGTACAGAGGAGCCGAAATAAACTTCAAAAGTTTTTCCCACTTCCCCATCAGCATCTCTAACTAAGTCAAAGATCGCTCCAGCTCCCATTGAAGTCTCTTCAACCCCATAAAACTTTGGCAACATTTCCCAGCCAATCTGACGTTTTTGTAGAAACTGATAATATGCTTGTTCTCTCCTTGTTTCTTCCTCTCCACGTAAAACGACGACTTTGATGCAACGATCAGCATTATATGGGTGAATGTAGCACTCCCTATGTAAGCCTTTTCCAATCATCATTTCCGTTTTAAGTTCAATCACTTTTATAACCTTTTGGATTTTTTGTTTGCCAACGCCAAGTATCCTTCATCATTTCGGGCAATGTTTTTTCTGCTCGCCAGTTCAACTTTTGATTGGCAAGATTAGGGTTTGCGTAACATTCAGCTATATCACCAGATCTTCTATCAACTATTTTATAAGTGATTTTATGACCACAGGCCTCCTCGAAAGCATTAATCACTTCTATGACGCTATGCCCATGCCCCGTACCCAAATTATAAGCTTGGCATCTTTCTCCCTTACCCTCATTTTCTGCAATTTTTTGTAGTGCTCTAATATGGCCTTTTGCCAGATCTACAACATGAATATAATCACGAACACCAGTTCCATCAATAGTCGGGTAGTCACCACCAAAAATGAGGACTTTGTCTCTTTGACCCATTGCCACTTGAGAAACATAAGGCAATAAATTGTTTGGGCTGCCATTAGGGGCCTCACCAATTAAACCACTCTCATGTGCACCTATTGGATTAAAGTATCTCAATAGCACAACTTGTATATGAGATGAATTAGCAACATCTCTCAGTATCTCTTCAATCATTAATTTTGTGCGGCCATACGGATTGGTCGCTCTAAGAGGGAACTGCTCTGTAACTGGAACTGTAGCAGGATCACCATAAACTGTAGCCGATGAACTGAACACAATGTTTTTAACTGAAAACTGCTCTAGCATCTCAAGTAATACCAGAGTTGAATATATATTATTTTGATAATACTTCAATGGTAGTCTGCCAGAATCTCCCACCGATTTCAGCCCTGCCAGATGGATAACGGCATCAATTGTATGCGTTTCAAAGACTGTCTTCACTCTAGCTTTATCTTGTAAGTCTATTTGATAAAACAACACTGTCTTTCCAGCTATTTTCTCAACCCTGTTTAATGCTTCTTGAGAACTATTAGATAAATTATCAACCACTATTACCTCAAGCCCAGCATCAAGGAGCTCTACACAGATATGGCTGCCTATATAACCTGCACCACCCGTCACTAATACAGTCTTAATTCTGCCTCTCCCTAGTATTCTCACTGTTTTTCTTTGCTTTTGCCATCTGCTCAATGATAGCAGCTGCTTTTATCGGCATACTATATAAATCTTCTTGCTCTGCATAAGCCAAAGCATTCTTGGAGCAATCCTTTAATCGCACGTTATCGAGCATCGTTAGTAGCTTAAGTTCGAATTCATTTTGATTAAAAGGCCTATCTGTCACTAAGCCTGCTCTTGCCTTATTAACATGTTTAGCATAGCCACACTCACCTGCTACCAGAACGGGCAAACCTGCGGCCACTGCCTCTAAAATCACTGTGCCAGTATTTTCTTTACGTGCAGGGTGTAATAACAAGTCTGCACCAAGTAAAAACTGTGGTATGTCATCCCGACCACCAAAAAATTGCACTTGGTCAGCAATGGCTAATCGGTTTGCTTCTTTTTGATAAGGACTGTTATCGCCTTCGCCTATAATAAATAAGCGTGTTCTTATCCGTAGATTTGATGGCAAATTGGCTAACGCTTGAATTGACCGGTCTATGCCTTTCGTTTTAAACCCTGTACCAACTGCCAACATCAATAACTCGTTGTCAGCTATGGAGAACTGCTGGCGAAAATGCTGTCTCTGGTGCTGCCAGTCATCTGGTCTCCGCCTATTATCATTGATGCCTGGAGGCAACATAATTAGCCTTTCATCAGGCGTATCATAATGTTTTTTAAACAGGTCTCGTTGAATGTCAGAAATCATTAATGATACGGTATGGCTGCTGTTGCTAAATACTCTACTTTCACACTTTGAATAAAACTTCACCCGAGGACTAAATTTTGCCAACCAGTAATCTCGCTGATTTTTGACCCGATCTAAATAACAAGGATCAGCGGCATAATAAATATCTAGATCTGGAATTTTATTAAAGCCAATCACTAAGTCATAACTCTCGTCTAATAATTTTGGCTTTAATTGTTCAATATAGCTAGCAACTCTACTATGATTGCTTCGCCCTTGAGTCTGAATTACTTCGATATTAAAGCCTTCGGGCACCCCCCCTTGGCTCTCCATCACAAAAACATCAATCTGATAGCCATGATCGCGACAAATACTCAGTATACTGACGAAGTCACGCGCCAAACCTCCATACGGGAAGTACTTATACAAGCAAACAGCTAATTTCATACAATATTCTCTCTTATCACGGCATCATTGTATCTATTCTTTTCAATAGATAATACATAAGATATTTTTATCACTTTCCGTTATCATCAATTACTAACATTTAATAAAATTTAGAGATTAAATTTGTCTGAGATAACCTTTAGCATCATTATTCCCAGCTTTAATTATGCACACTATTTATCAAGAGCTATCTCTTCTATACATCAGCAAACAAATGGCAACTACGAGATTCTAATTGTTGATGACGGCTCAACTGATAACACACGCCCTATTTCACAGCAATTGACCTCGCAACACCCCAATCTTCACTACTACTATCAAGAAAACAAAGGCCCTGCTGCAGCCCGTAATTTAGGTGTGGCTAAAAGTATAGGTCAATATATAATCTTTCTTGATGCTGATGATGAGTTACTTTACGAAACCCTTCACGAATACCAAAGAATGATCGATACCCACCCCAAAAAACATGTTTTTATTGGGGAGCATGTCACCCAGACGACAACAGGAGTGCTCAAAAAAAGTACACCACAAGACCTGAGAATAGAAGGAAAAGAACAATTATTCGCAGCCTATTTATTCGGAAAGGTTTCAATTTCTGCTGGTGCAATCGCAATACACCACTCTGTTTTTAATAGGATTAAATTCCCAGAAGAACTCCGGAGTACTGAGGATATACCTTTTTATGCACAACTATTAGCATTATTTGATACAGTATTTATAGCAAAAACTTTGGCTAAAATTCATAAACACGATGATAGCCTAAGGCATAATTACTATCATGCTGACAACGTTGGTATGGCATTAGTTAACAGTATCTTTGAACCCTTAACGCTCCAACCAGAACTCCAGAAATTTAAGCAACGCTATTACGTGAAAAGATGCCTTTCATTATCAGGCTTAGCCTTTCGTGCTGGTCAATATAGGCAAAGTCGAAAGTGGTATTTAACAGCCGTTAAGACTGATAAGCGAGCTTTGCTTAAAGTTTCTCGGCTTAAAAGGTTCATTGTAAGTTTTTTAAAAAATGATGTGCTTATAAAAAGTTCAGCTAAAAAATAATTGACCCAAGAATTTTTTTTATCGTAACGTCTCGCCAATTTGCTACGAAGCGAACCTGATCTTTAAAAAATGCTTTTTCAAAAGTAAGTTTATATCGATGTTGCTTCATCGCATCCAAGTCAATTAATGTTATTTTTCCACTATCACCAATTAAAAAGTTGCTGGCTTTCAAGTCGCCATGACTCACTTTTGACTCTCTTAAACAACTAAAAATATGTTGAAACTGTTTCAACTCATCATCAGTTGGGACTCGCTGCTCATAAATAGACGACAATTCCTTGGCGGGTATATATTCACAAATAAAATATGCGGTATGTCGTAACCCCATAATTCTATTTTCAATAAACCCAATTGGTTGAGCTGTTGATATACCCATAAACTTTAATAGATTGGCATTTTCCCATGAGGCCGCTGCTCGACTTGCTCTAAAACAACGGCGTACGAAATGCCATTTGTTTTTTATATTATAGCGCTTAATAACCAGCTGCACCCCTGCTACTTCTGCCCGAACTACAGTTGCCGACTTACCTTCTTTTAAGAATTCACCTGCAGCAACAATTTTTTCAATATCTAATACAAAAGACTCAGCCTCACCACTTAGGAAGTCACTATTAAAGGCCCACTGTTGGCTCGCACTCTTATGATAAATTGTATCTGTACAATTTCTGAAACATTTTTTTAGGAAGTTGTTTTTACGTTTCTGCCATGCCTTATTTGTTAGGTTAGCAAGGCGTGCACGCGCTGTATTGTTATAGCCAGAACCTCGTTCTCGATAATATTGTTCTAAATGAGGGCGTAATAAACCTCTCTCATCAAATGTAAACTGTGCAATCAATCGCGCTATATTGTTCAGGCTTGTTATCTCATTTAAGCTTTGACCAGGGCGATGTTTTTTTATTGACCCTAAATCTATTAAGTACAGCTTACTATCCGCTAATAAGAAATTGTCCAAATGAATATCATCTTGATAAGCTCCATAGGCATGTAACTTACTAATGCAGCTGAATAAAGCGCCCAGCTGCTCATTGCGACGGGTATCATCAAGTTGTAATAATGTTTCCCCATTGTTGCAAAACTGGTAAGCAATCATCAAACAGCCCTGCTGGTTATAACCTGAAAATAATCTTTCAGGAACCAATACTCCCGCTTGTTTTGCTAGCTGATAACCTTGATATTCACGATCTAATTCGCGTTGTCCCTTTTTTGCTGATGCAAATAACTTAATCACAACGTGATGTCGCTTTGATTTGGCCTCAACAACTAGCCGCTTGCCCGGTAATAAGCGTAAGACTTTTTGACATTCAAATGATTGTTCAAATGCTTGGATCGTAAAGGGCACAATAAGGTTTTTTTGCCCTTGTAAAAAGCTCCTGACTGGGTTGAGTTCTTGATTGATTGCAGCATCATTTGCAGAGCGCATTTTATTGGCTCGAAGCTTAACTTTAGTCCAAAAGCTACCCTGTTTAGAAATAATGTCATGCAAATTAAGTCCTGAGTATGTTTTTGCAAAACGAATTAAGTCACGACTCGTTAAAGGAACATCCATTGCAGAAAAATATAAAGCGCCTATATCTTTAACTAGCCATCGTTGCTCAACTCTTCCTGTCTGCCGAAGTATCGCTCTGTGTAAATCAATCAGAAATAATTTTGTAT
Source organism: uncultured Gammaproteobacteria bacterium (assembly GCA_905181885.1). Taxonomy (GTDB): domain Bacteria; phylum Pseudomonadota; class Gammaproteobacteria; order Nitrosococcales; family Methylophagaceae. The sequence continues at coordinate 716,038 of CAJIZI010000001.1, read as the reverse complement.
CAGCAGTAAACGTATTATGCTCAACAAAGCCTTTATCTAGCAGAAAGTGACAAAGATAATAATCTCGGTGATTCATACCATTTTCATGCATGTTTTTGCTTGTGAGAGCCAACCTCTCAATCAAAGCCTTTTTAGTATTAAAAGTCGGTGGTTTTTCAGTCCAATACTGTCCAAGATCCTCAAGACTGACGGTATCAATTAAATCATCGGTAATGACAAATGATTCTATCTCCGCAGGGTTAAAGCCTCGCTTTCCATACCCCGCTAAAGTCATGGTATCAATATCATTCTTTTCTAAGAATTTAATAGCCTGCCATTCATTTTTTGCACTGATAATTGGCTTACGAAGTTGTAATAAATTTTTGACGATTTCTAGCCAACCTACACCCTGATGGTATTTAAGAAAATAACTTTTCCCGGCAACTTCAAATCGTAATGTTCTTCGGCCTTCTTTGTGGCGAAAAACATCACCTTTTAACTGCTGTACCGCGGAGAAAACGTCTTCTCCTCCCCATAACTTTCCTAGGTCCAACCGAAGGTAAATATCCGATAACTTCATTGTATTTTAGGCAAAGTCTCTGTTATTTAAAAATTATGCTGCGAGCTTATTACACAACATATATTATATAATCTATATTCAGTACTAAATAATACCATCAGACCAGTATAAAGAGGTAAATCGTGTCATTTAAATCTACTGTTATTCGCCACCAAAATATGGTTGAAGGTCTCTTTTCTCTTGAGCAACAAATTAATGATCTTGTTGATAAAGTTGAAACCACCCTTGCTGATGGAAATAAAGTATTATTTTTTGGTAATGGAGGCAGTGCTTCTGATGCTCAGCACATAGCCGCTGAGTTTGTGGTGCGCTATTACAATCAGCGCGCGCCACTCGCAGCTATTGCGTTAACCACTGATACCTCTATTTTGACCGCTCACGCAAATGATTACAGTTTCGACACTATCTTTGATCGACAAATACAAGCTCTCGCAAAACCAGGAGATATTGCCATTGGCTTATCAACTTCAGGTAACAGTACTAATGTCATTAATGGTCTTAGCACTGCCAAAAATTCGGGCTGTTGGACCTGTGCTTTTACTGGTAAATCTGGGGGGGAACTACTTGATAGTGTAGATAGTTGCATTCAAGTTCCTACTGATGAAACAGCACGCGTTCAAGAAGGCCATATCATTATTGGCCATTGGTTGTGCGAAGCCTTAGATCAGCGCATAGGCGCTGATTAGGATATATATGACACCTCAAATAATCTCATCAGATGTCGTCATCATTGGCGCCGGTATCGCCGGTTTATGGCTACATAACCGTCTAAACCAAATGGGGTTTCACGCTATATTATTAGAAAATGATACCATTGGAAACGCTCAAACCTTAAGTTCTCAGGGCATTATCCATGGTGGAGCTAAATATGCACTCAATGGCATATTATCTAAAGCCACACAAGCGATAGGCGATATGCCCGCTCGCTGGCAAGCTTGTCTAGCAGGCAAAGGAGATGTTGATTTAACCGGAGTTAAGATTCTTGCTAAGCACCAGCTGATGTGGTCAAAAGATAAACTATCATCTAAATTACTGTCTTTTTTTGCCAGCAAAGCTCTAGCCAGTAGAATGCAAACTGTCCCCAAATCGGAACGCCCTAACTTATTCCAGCATGCTGATTTTAAAGGTACACTTTATCAGCTTGATGAGCCAGTTTTAGACATTCTTAGTGTTTTAAAATGTCTCGCAAAACCCTATAAAGAACGTATTCTCCAGTACCCAAAAGACTGGCCAATAACATGGCATCACGAAGGTAAAACTATACAATCTATCCAATTAGGTGACGATACCATCATCAAAGCACAACACTTTGTCCTCACGGCAGGTGAAGGTATTGAAGAAATTCTGCGAACACTTAATTTTTCAAAGCCCGATATGCAACGCAGGCCACTACAAATGGTGTTATGCAAGGCAAAAGACAAAAATAACTCGTTGCCAGCCATCTACGCTCATAGCCTTGGGTCAGGTTCAAAACCAATAGCCACGATCTCAAGTCATGCTGATGATGGAGGTAATATTATTTGGTATATCGGTGGCAATATTGCTGAAGAAGGCATGAACAAACCTATATCCCAACTCAGCGCTGAAGCAGAGAAGCTCTTAGCAGAGATTATGCCCTGGTATAAACTTCCTGAACTTTTATGGGCTGGACACTCTGTTAATCGAGCAGAGCCAAAACAATCAAGTCTCACTCGACCTGACAGTGCATTTGTAGACTCTAAACATAACGTCCATATTGCTTGGCCTACAAAATTAGCGCTTGCACCCGATTTGGCTGATCAAGTCATAAAACAACTCACAAAACAAAATTTACAACCTAAAACTCACAAAACCACTATTAAATTAAGCCCCGCTGTCATTGGTGAAACCCTTTGGAATACTGCTTTCAAGTGAGCGAATATTTAACACGGCGAAAAAATATTGCAGAGACGGGCCTTGCTGTTTCACCACTTGGACTAGGCACTGTAAAGTTGGGACGTACAGCAGGTGTGAAATATCCTGGCTCATTTAAAATCCCTGATGATGTGCAAACCCTAAAATTACTTTCACAGGCTTCAGAGTTAGGCATCAACCTTATTGATACTGCACCTGCATACGGTAATAGTGAGCAACGTCTTGGACAACTCCTCCCCAAGCTCAACAGAGAATGGGTAATTGCGACTAAGGTTGGAGAACTCTTTAATGCTGATTTAGCTCAGTCTCATTATAACTACACGGCAGAATTCATTAAGCAAAGCGTTGAGCAAAGTCTCAAAAACTTACGACGTGAGGTGCTAGATATTGTATTAATTCATTCAGATGGTAATGACCAGCATATTATTGAGCACCTCGGTGTATTAGAGATCTTAAATGATTTGAAACAGCAAGGGCTTATTCGTGCAACTGGCATGTCCACGAAGACAGTCGCTGGGGGGCTCTTATCACTTCAACAGTCTGATATTGCTATGGTTATGCATAATTCAGGCTATCAGGATGAACAGGCAGTTCTTGACCAAGCAGCAACCAGTAACAAGGCGATTTTTATTAAAAAGGCCCTAAACAGTGGACATTTAGCTAGCTCTTCTTCTGTTACCGACCCTGTGCAAGCTAGTTTTGACACTATTTATCAAAACCCAGCAGTCACAAGCATTGTTATTGGTACGATAACACCCAGTCACCTTACAAGTAACGTGAGTAAAGCAGTCAAAGCACTGGAAAAAGTGAATGACAACCATACTGTTGGAACAATTCTTTAACTTTGCAATAGCAAATAGCCCCCCCCTTTAGAGCGAGTCAAAAAGAGCAATGCTTTATGTTATTTGTTCTCTTCCAATCTTCTCAACAATTGCCGTAGTAGAACAATTATCTACCAATCCCATTACTCTAACCTCACCACCATAACCTTCGACAATCTCCCAACCCACAACACCCGTTTTATCATAATCACCACCTTTAACTAGAATGTCTGGCTGAATTTCTTTTAATAAGGCCTCAGGTGTGTCGCCTTCAAAGCAAGTGACCCAATCTACAGAAGCTAAACCAGCTAAGACAGCTAATCTTCTATCTACCGAGTTTATCGGTCGGCCCTGCCCTTTAAGTTTAGACACAGACTCATCAGAATTTATAGCCAGAACCAAACGATCGCCTTGTGCACGAGCTTGCTCTAGATAGCTTACATGCCCAGCATGAAGAATATCAAAACAGCCATTAGTGAACACCACTTTTTCACCCCGTTTCTTGGCCTGTTGTAGTGATAGTTTGAGTTGTTCGACTGTAACAACACCAGCGATACTATGGTCAGTATTATTATCACCTTGGTGCCGTTCATATTCAGCCCTAAGTTCAGGTTCGCTGACCGTCGCAGTTCCTAGCTTACTCACTGCAATACTAGCTGCTACATTGGCTAAAGTAACTGCCGTTTCAATTTCCTCACCTGCTGCTAACACAGCCGCGAGTGTTGAAATAACAGTATCGCCTGCTCCCGTAACATCAGATACTTCTTTAGCAATGGCCGGCAAGTGAAATACAGCCTCATTGGACCGAATAAGTGACATTCCATATTCACTACGCGTGATCAATAGCGCCTTAATATTTAGTTTTGCAATCAATTTTTTTGCTTTTTCAATCAAATCTGATTCCGACTCTACCGAACCAACAATAGCTTCAAACTCTGTCATATTGGGAGTGATCATGTCGGCACCCTTGTATTTACTAAAGTCATCACCTTTGGGATCAACCAATACAGGTATTCCATGTTGCTTTGCCAATTGAATCCAATACTGAGGAGAAGCCAGTGTTCCTTTATTGTAATCAGACAGTATCATCACTGCAGTATCAGTGATGACATCCTCCACGAGAGGTTTTAAGGCTTGCCATTCATTGGGTAGGAATTGCGTTTCAAAGTCCATTCTTAATAATTGCTGGTGATTACTAATCACACGACGCTTGATAATGGTATTGGTCATTGCATGGTGAAGTAAACAGTCAACACCGACCGCATTAAGCCGTTGTTTTAATATATCAGCTGCCGAGTCTTGGCCTGTAATGCCACAAATTTTACACTTGGCACCTAGAGAAGCTATATTCATAGCGACATTAGCCGCGCCGCCGGGCAAGTCTTCTATACGCTCAATATCGATAATAGGGACAGGGGCTTCCGGTGAAATTCGTTTGACTTTACCATGATAGAAACTATCTAACATCAAGTCACCGATAACTAGTATTTGCTTACCCTGAAGATTGGGGAAAATAGGTTTCATAAAGGTCCGTTTTACTTGCTCAAGCGTAGTTATGAGATGATTATATAGGCTTATTGTGCGGGTAAAATGGCTTTGAGTCTATCCCAAGCTGTTTCGATTGATATCTCATCCATACATACAGGCTCCCCATTAATCGCTTCTGGCCTTGGGCAGATCCTTTTGTAACAGGGTGCACAATTCATTTCACTAACAATATGGTGTTGATATTGACCCACTGTTCCAATCAAATCCCTATCGGTTGCCCCATAAATTGTTTGAGCTGGGATACCAGCAACCGCTGCCAGGTGGGCAAGTCCTGTATCACTACACATAGCACCATCGGCACGATATGTTAAAGCGGCAATTTCATTTAGTGTAAGCCTAGGTAGCGCATGAGCCCGCTTATTTACAGCAGCAATCTGTTGCGCGCGCTGATGTTCTTCATCATTACCAGAGGGTAATAAAACGGAGTAGCCATGCTCAACTACCTTATTTATCAAACCCTGCCAGGAGGCAAGTGGCCAAATTTTGCTTAACCAGCTGGCATTATGAACAAAGATCAAATATTTTTCTGGCAGCACAAAGTTTAACCTAGGCAGGTCATATTGCTCAAAGTTAGCGCCATAGTCGGGTGGCTGTATCAACTAGAGGGATAAGCCAAGGCCTGGGACAGGATTTGTCTGATCCTCTTTATTGCATGCTGGTTTTCAGGAATAGCATAGCGATGCTTATAGGCCTTGTAGGCAAATCTTTCGCGGCAGTAGCCCTTATCAAAACCGTGCACATCACCTTTGTAGAGCCAAGATACCGTTGCACTTTTCATGTTATTTTGGAGGTCAATAACCAAATCGTAGTCGTGCTTATTCAACTTTTGGTTGAATTGACTAAACAGACCCTCCCGCCATGATTGAATAACATTTTTTTTCCACTGCCTGTGTGCTGTGGTAATTACATTTTTAACTGCAGGATGCCAGAGAGGGACTTCAGAAAAAGTCTTATCGACAACCCAGTCAAACTCTATATCTGGAATTGCTTTAACAGCATCCGTTAATGCCGGCAAGGCATGCATAAGGTCACCCATTGAGGTGAGCTTGATAATTAAAACTCGCATTATTTATGCTACTGCAACAATTAAAGGCAGCTCTTGATGCTGCCGCAAGATCATTAAAAACGCATTTGGATCTTTAATTTGGGTCAGCTCCCCCTCGCGCGGAAAATACTTATCTTGTAACCGCGACAACCAGAAACGGAGCGCTGCCGCTCGCAGCACCAAATTCCAGTGCGTTTTTTCTGCATCGGTTAAGGATCTCTGCTGAATATAAGCAAGCCATCATAGCTTGGTAACGTGACGCCTCTAATAGACCTGTTTCATCTATACACCAATCGTTAATACTAACCGCTAGGTCATATATTAAGTACTCATCACAAGCATAGTAAAAATCGATGATGCCTTTTAGTTCATCACCATCAAATAAAGCATTATCCCGAAATAAGTCAGAATGAGTAAGGCCAAAAGGTAAATTTAATTCTCCGTAGCCAGCTTGAAAATGAAGTTCATCACGCATTATTTTAGCCGAGGTACTATCTAACATAGGTAGCAGCTTTTCCGCTATCTGCTGTCTCCACTGTGCACCGCGTTGAGTAGCATGTGGTCTTCCAAACTGAAGCCCTGCAACATGCATCCGTCCCAGTACTGTTCCAATTTCCCGACATTGGCCAACACTTGCGACATCGCATACACCTCGGCCATCAAGTCGTTGGACTAGGGCTGCAGGTTTATTTGATAGCTTTTTAAGGTAACGACCTTGTTTATCAGATTTAGGGTGTGCAGAGGGAATGCCATGCTCGAAAAAGAAAGTCATAACATCGAGAAAATACCCCATTTCATCGAATTCATGCTGTTCGAATAAGGTTAAAACAAATTTACCTTGTTCAGTCGTAACAAAATAATTGGTATTTTCTATACCATCGCTAATGCCCTCGTAAGACAATAACTTTCCCACTGAATAATCGCTCAAAAATGCGAGCAAATCTATATGGGTGACTTCTGTATAAACCGACATAAAAAGTTAGTATCTTTACTTTCTTACCACTTAAGCAAGACCCAGCTCGGAACCAACAATCCAGAATCAAGTTCGTGTTGTGTAGTCTCGAGAGAACCATCGCCATCAGTATCGGTTAAGAAGTATGGAAAACCTAAGGTTGGAGTTATTTTTATCATGTAGAGCCTACCATATAGGCGATATTCTTTGATTGTACGGTCTTTTTTTTGGATAATATTAACGTCAGGTTCAATAGTTTGACCATCCATTAATGCCCCAGGGATGATCGGTTGCTTTATCTTCTCCTCAGCCGTACTGACATTAGATGACATTAATAATCCAACTACGCATACAATAACCGACTTATTAAACATATTAGTGTTCCTCATCCTTTCACATAACGATAGCATTTTCGATGCTATGATTAAAGCAAATCCACTTAACTATATTATTGAAGACATAACCCTATGAATGAGTCTAGACCTTTTGTTCTTGTTGACGGTTCGTCCTACCTCTACCGGGCCTATCATGCTATGCCCGAACTTACTAATAGTAAGGGCCAGTCTACTGGCACGATTTATGGGGTCGTTAATATGTTGCGCAAATTATTACGCGACTACCAACCCAGCCATATCGCGGTAGTCTTCGACGCAAAAGGTAAAACATTTAGAGATGAAATGTTTCCCGAATATAAAGCCAACCGCCCACCGATGCCAGATGATTTGCGCGAGCAAATAGAACCCATCCACGCGATTGTCAGAGCAATGGGTTTACCACTATTGATGGTTGATGGTGTTGAAGCGGATGATGTTATTGGCACTTTGGCACAACAGGCTACCGAGCAAAGCATTAAAACTGTGATATCAACCGGCGATAAAGATATGGCCCAATTGGTCAATCAGCATGTAACCTTGATTAACACCATGAGTAATACCTTAACTGATGTATCAGCTGTACATAAGAAATATGGCATCGCTCCCAATCGTATTATTGATTATCTGGCATTGATGGGTGATAAAGTCGACAACATTCCTGGCGTTCCGAGTGTCGGCCCTAAAACAGCCACTAAGTTATTGCAACAATACGACAGCTTGAACGGCGTGATTGCGCACGCAGATGAAGTGAAAGGTAAAATGGGAGAAAAACTGCGTGAAACAGCTCCACAGCTTCCCTTATCTTATGAGCTAGCAACGATTAAATTAGATGTGGATTTAGAGGGCGACACACCAAACAATTTAATCGCCCAAGGCCTGCAATATGAAACCTTATTAGGTTTATTCCAGCACTTAGAATTTAAAACCTGGACCGCTGAATTAGTTCAAAAAAACAACTCCGGTAACATTACCTCCACTGCCTCCCCTAAAAAGAGCGATATTTCGAAGCCATTACAGACTGTCGTTGAGCAGAACTATGAAACTATTTTAACGGAGGAACGTTTGCAGCACTGGCTTAGTGCATTAAAATCATCATCCCTATTCGCCTTTGATACCGAAACTACAAGTCTTGATTACTTAGATGCTCGTATCGTCGGGTTATCGTTTGCGATTGAAATAGGAACTGCAGCTTACTTACCACTTAATCATGATTACCCTGGAGCGCCAACACAACTAAATTTTGAGCGGGTTTTATCCTTATTTAAGCCCTTATTAGAGGATCCTCAACAGCATAAAGTAGGGCATAACTTAAAATATGACCGTCATATTATGCTAAACCATGGTATCGTTTTGCATGGTATTGAACACGACACAATGTTGCAGTCTTATGTGCTTGATAGCACTGCCAGTCGACATGATATGAACTCATTAGCAGAAAAATACTTAGGCCGTACCACTATACATTTTGAAGATGTCGCTGGTAAAGGCAAAAAACAATTGACGTTTAACGAGATTGAAATTGAGCAAGCTGCACCTTATGCTGCAGAAGATGCCGATATCACTTTACAGCTGCATCAAACTCTCTGGCCACAACTTAAGGATATACCCAACTTACAAAGTCTATATCAATCATTAGAAATACCCTTGTTACCGGTCCTTAATGCATTAGAACGTAACGGCGTCAATATTGATATATGGATGCTACAACAGCAGAGTGATGAATTGTCGCAAAAAATTGTGAATTTTGAACAACAAGCTTGGAACATCGCAGAAGAAGAATTTAATTTGGGCTCCCCCAAACAGCTCGGTACAATTTTATACGAAAAGCTTAAGTTACCGATCCTTAAAAAAACACCTAAAGGACAGCCCTCCACTGCTGAATCAGTGCTGCAAGACTTGGCTGATGATGGTTATGAACTACCAAGAGTTATTATGTCATTTCGGAGCCTCAGTAAACTAAAGTCAACGTATACCGATCGCTTACCAGAACAAGTGAATAAGTCGACCGGTCGCGTACATACTTCTTATCATCAGGCCGTCACAGCGACCGGACGTTTATCTTCGTCTGATCCTAACTTACAGAATATTCCAATTCGAAGTGAAGAAGGACGTAAAATTCGTGAAGCTTTTGTAGCTCCCGAAGGCTACACAATTCTAGCAGCAGATTATTCTCAAATAGAACTCCGTATCATGGCTCATTTATCTCAAGATATAGGTCTATTGAAAGCCTTTGCTGCCAGAGAAGATATTCACTGCCATACTGCTGCAGAAATTTTTGGGGTTAGCCTTGATAATGTCACTAGCGATCAAAGGCGAAGCGCCAAAGCGATAAACTTTGGTCTAATTTATGGCATGTCAGCTCATGGCTTATCTAAACAATTGAATATCGAACGTGGGCAAGCGGTAAACTACATGAACACCTATTTTGAGCGTTACCCAGGCGTTAAAAATTATATGAATAGTACTCGTGATCAAGCAAAAATAGATGGTTATGTTGAAACCTTATTTGGCCGCCGCCTATATTTACCTGAAATTAATGCTAGTAATGGTATGCGACGTCAATATGCGGAAAGAACTGCAATTAACGCTCCTATGCAAGGCACAGCAGCTGATATTATCAAGCTTGCGATGAACTCTATTCAGAACTGGCTAAACTCTGAACCTGCAGATATCCGTATGATTATGCAAGTTCATGATGAATTAGTGTTCGAGATCCCAACAGAACAACTCGATAGAGCAGAGAAAATTATTGAAGGCTTTATGGTTCAAGCCGCGGACCTATCCGTTCCACTAGAAGTAGGTATTGGCAATGGCTTAAATTGGGAAGTAGCCCACTAAATTATTCCCGTAATATTATTTATTCTTTGCTCGAGGGTGTGCACGGTCATAAACCTTAGCTAAATGTTGAAAATCAACGTGAGTATAGACCTGGGTTGTTGATATATCTGCATGCCCCAATAGCTCCTGCACAGCGCGCAAATCACCCGTAGCCTCAAGCATATGTGATGCAAAAGCATGTCTTAATCTATGTGGGTGAACATGATCAGAAAGGCCCTGTTTCTTACCCCAAAAGTTTAAGCGTTGCTGAATTGATCGCACACCTAGCCTTCCTCCTCCTTTAGTGATAAATAACGCTGCTGCCTCAAAAAGACCTTCTTTATCTCTGTTTGCTAACCATATTTGGATAGCTTTCAATGCTTCGCCACCTATTGGTAACACTCTTGCCTTATTCCCTTTTCCTGTGACATAAACTAACTTATCAGCCAGATCGATATCTCGACAATCTAACCTCGCTAATTCTGCTAACCGCAAGCCAGACGAATAAAATAATTCCATCATTGCTCTGTCTCGACACCCTAAAAACGATTTTTGCTCCACGTGATCAAGTAAACCAGTCACTTGATCTACATCTAGAGTCGAAGGCAACCTTTTCCCCACTTTAGGAGCTTGCACTACTTGAGCAGGATTCGTTAATACTTTCCCTTCCCGAATTAGATAACGGTAAAAACTACGCAGTGAAGATAAATGTCGTTGAATTGATCTTCCAGACAAACCTTCACGATTAAGTTGGGCAATAAACAAACGAATTTGCTTAGTTTTTAGCCCATACCAGCTTGACAGGTCACCCTCTTCCATAAAAACAATACATCGATTTAAATCACGTTGATAAGCTGATACTGTATGGATAGACATCCTTCGTTCCTGCTCAAGATGCAGCACAAAATCTTTTACATCTACTGTTAACTCACTCGTCATTGTTAACTTGTTTATGCATTCTAATTAAACGCATCAAAACTTCTCCTAAAAATGCAAGATAGTCAGTTCCCATATCGGAATGAAAGCGATCTTGGTCGTAACTGGCAATTGCTAATAATCCACAGCAAGGATCATGACCTATTGGTATGCACGCAATCGATTTCACTTCGCTTTTTACTTCAGCAAATAGAACTGCTTTTTGTGCGTTAGATAGTCGTCCACAGACAGGCACATGCCTATCAAGAACTTTATCGAAGACTATCAGGCTTTCATCATCAATATGACATTGTGTTATATTTTCTGTCCCTTCAGGTAATACGTATTCAGACTCGCTGTAAAAAAGTCGTAACCCTATTTCGTCAGCATTGAATTGCTGTTTAAGTTCTGTCACCAATAGATGTAATAGCGAGTTAAAATCAGTAGTGTCTAGTAACCTTAAACAGAGCTCATGGACTTTCGCTTCCAGCTCGGTATTTTGACGCGCTGTGTCAATCAAGGAGTGTAACTGTTCTTGCAACTTATTATTACGAGCCTGCAGTCTCGCTGTTTGGCGTTGAGCTAAAGAAATTGTACCTATCGGTGCAGACGAAAGAATTAAATGTTCTAGTCCATCGGGATGATGTAAAAAAAACTCAGGATTCGCCTCTAAATAAGCTAACACCTCTTCTACTTCTATTGGCTGCTTAACGTCGCCCATTCGATCTCCCCATCAAATACATGCATTGCTGGCCCTGACATCCATACAGGTGCTTGTTGACCCATCCACACTATATCAAGTTCACCACCAGTTAAATTAACTTTTACTTTGGAACCCAATAAACCAACCTGTATACCGTGGACTACCGCAGCACATGCGCCTGTGCCGCAAGCTTGTGTTTCACCTACACCACGCTCATAAACGCGAACTATAACCTCACTTTTATTCAAAACTTGCATAAACCCCACATTCACGCGTTCTGGAAAATTCGTATGGCTTTCAATCATAGGCCCCAAAAGAGCTACATCCGTGGCGTTAATATCATTAACTACCATAACGGCATGTGGGTTACCCATCGACAGCACACCCAGACAAACTTTTCGATCATCAGACAATGTTAAGTCATAAACTTTAACTTGGTGCTCAACTTCAAAGGGTATTTGTTTTGGATCGAAGTCGGGGGGGCCCATCTCAACAGTGACAGTTTCCCCAACATCTTCAATTGTAAGGGTGATGATGCCAGAACTCGTTTCGACGACGATCACCTTTTTCTGCGTCAAACCTTTACTATAAACAAAACGTGCAAAACAGCGAGCGCCGTTACCACATTGGCTAACTTCCCCCCCATCTGAGTTAAAGATACGATATTTGAAATCAATACCCTCTGTCTTTGACTCTTCCACCATCAATAGCTGATCACATCCAATACCTCTGTGTCGATTAGCAAGAAAACGACGCTGAGATATTGTTAGGTCCGGAAACTTTTGACTCAATCTATCAATAACAATAAAATCGTTACCTAAGCCATGCATTTTACTAAATAAAAGCATTGCACTCATTTTGGCAAAACCTGTTCACCCACAAAAAGCGAGGCCAGCGTTTCGCGCTCACGGATACAGTGCATATTCTCACCGTCAATCATAATTTCTGCAGCACGTGGCCGTGAATTATAATTTGAACTCATAGTGAAACCATAGGCACCGGCTGATTTAACAGCAAGTAAATCATTCTCTTGAAGTGCTAAGACACGATCTTTTCCTAGAAAATCACCCGTTTCACAAACAGGCCCAACTATGTCGTATTTCTGATCGGCAATATTTTGATTGATTTTTACCGATTGAATAGCCTGCCAAGATTGATACAAAGCGGGACGTAATAAATCATTCATTCCGGCGTCAACAATCGCAAACTGCCGATCCTCTGTCGCTTTTAGATACTCAACTCGAGTTAATAGCACTCCTGCATTACCAACTATTGCCCGACCAGGCTCCATCAAAATCTCTAATTTTCTATCAATTAATAATCCCGTTAACGCCTCAGCATATTCACTGGGAGTTGGAGGCACTTCTTCTTTATAGGTAATACCTAGTCCGCCTCCAATATCTAAATGACTTAGATGAATCCCGAGTTCTGTCAAACGGTCAATGAGAGTTAAAATACGTTGCAATGCATCGACAAATGGTTCCACCGTCGTTAATTGCGACCCTATATGACAATCAACCCCTATAATGTTGATGTGAGTCATTTCTTTTGCTTGAAGATAGGCCTCTTCAGCCTCATCAATCGCAATGCCAAACTTATTTTCTTTTAATCCAGTTGAAATGTAAGGGTGTGTTTGCGCATCAACATCTGGGTTAACCCTTATGGAAACTGGTGCTTTACAATTTAGCTCAGAAGCCACTTTATTAATCCGTAACAGTTCAGATATAGATTCAACATTAAAACAACGGATACCTTCTTGTAGCGCGAAATTGATTTCTGTAACGGTTTTCCCGACGCCAGAAAAAACTATCTTATCTGCGCGTCCACCAGCGGCCAATACACGTGTTAATTCACCACCTGAAACGATATCAAAACCTGATCCAAGACGTGCGAGCACATTAAGTATTGCTATGTTAGAATTGGCTTTCACGGCATAACATACGCAATGTGGTAATGATGAAAAGGCCTCATCAAAGGCCAGCCAATGACGCTCAACCGTTGCTCTCGAATAGACATAACTTGGAGTACCGAACTCCTTAGCCACATCTGATAAGGCTACGCCTTCGGCAAACAACTCATCTGACTGATAATGAAAATAGTCCATCTTTAATTCACCAACGGACCCAGTTCAATGACTGTAGTATCTGGCAAATATAAGTTGCCTTTTTGTCCACAGCCACCAGTCAGGCCTACTAGCAGGATAAACGCCAATAACACCGTATAATAATTGAATTTTTGCATTCATTTTACTCTTATAATTAGTTCTCCAAGGCAGTATAGCGATTAATAGTTTAAGACGCTATTTACTTGCATTCAGGAAATTCTTTTTTATCACTCTTCAACTCGATTAATAAATAAATTTTGAGGTTGGCCAACCATGAGAATCAACTTTCGGATATTATGAGTAGATATAAGCTTCACTTTAAATTGGAAAGGCACCTTAATATGACTTGTTTTATTCAGCCTGAGGTCGCTTAGACGTTATGCTCAAAATAGGACTTACTGGTGGTGTTGCAAGCGGCAAGTCAACTGCCTGCACGGTTTTTTCACAACTAGGTATTGCCGTTATAGATGCAGATGAAATTGCACGTGATCTCGTTGAGATTGGTAAGCCTTGTTATCTAAATATTATTGATATTTTTGGTACAGAGTTTCTATCGAAAAACCAACAGCTTGATCGTTCTAAACTACGCCAATTGATTTTTTCTGACCATGTAGCTAAACAAAAACTAGAAGCAATCCTACACCCCTCCATACGCCAAGAACTTATTGAGCGTAGCCAGAAAGTTAAGTCTGCCTATTGCATTTTAGCAGTTCCACTGCTGATTGAAACTAATATGGATGCTGCTATTGATCGCATCCTTATGATTGATATTACAGAAAAAAATCAGCTTGCCCGTCTATGTGAAAGAGACCATCTTGCGCCAAAATTAGCCAATTGTATGATTCATCAACAGTCTAGCCGCTTACAACTATTAGCCATGGCCGATGATGTAATATCCAATAATACTGGTATTCAGAAGCTAGAAAACTCCATCAGACTACTCCATGAAACTTACCTTGAAATAGCAGATTGATTATTAGATAGTTGCCAGCCGTAACTTTGTCATGGAGAATGACACTCTTGCTAATAAGGTTCACTAGTTTTAATGACTGCAGCCAATCATATTATCTACGAACAACCACTAAATGAGCGTATACGCACTTTTCTCAGGTTAGAATTCCTTTTCTTGCGAATTAATAAAGCTCTATTGGGTGACTCTGAACAAGAAAATAGAGATGTTGTCGATAACTTGCTGAGTATTCTCTCGGTTTTTGAACGCAATGACCTCAAGTCAGAGATCATCAAAGAACTAGAACGTCTTCTTTTAGCTCTTTCAGTACTTGAGGGCAGCCCTGGGGTCGATAGCGAAATGCTTGAAAAACTATTGTTCGAATTAGACCAGATTATTGATAGCCTACATATCAATAAAATGGCACTTGGACAACAATTACGCGATAGTGATTTTTTATCTGGAATCAGCCAACGTTCAAGTATTCCCGGTGGTACCTGCGCTTTTGATTTACCTAGTTATCATTTCTGGCTACACCATGTTGATTTTGCCACTAGAAAGCGACAGCTTATAACATGGTCAGGCCAGCTTTCCCATATCCATGATGCCATCATCACGACCTTACACCTCATTAGAAAAAGTACTGTGTTTTCCCCAGCCATCGCTGTTTCAGGCTTCTATCACCATAATTTAGATGGCAACCAACCCAACCAGTTAATTCGTATTCAAATTCCTTCGGAGGCTAACTATTTTCCAGAAATAAGTGCTGGGAAACACCGCTTTACTGTCCGATTTATGCACTTTGATATTGAAAGTCGTTCGCAACAAGCAAATGAGGAAATTAAATTTTCTCTTAGCTGTTGTTCAATATAGTCCTTATTACTGAAATGGTTACTATTGTTAAGTGTCCACAGTGTCAGAAAGACGTTACTTGGGATGTGAATGCTGAGTGGAAACCTTTTTGTACTGAACGTTGCAAGCTCATTGACTTAGGCGACTGGGCAGAGGGAAACCATAAAATCGCAGGTAAATCAGAGGTCAATAATGACTCTGAGGACACAGATAGCTTTACAGATTATCACTAAGTTAGGCATCGCCCGCAGTTAAAATGCCATGAGCACGAGAGAAAGTCAGCATTCTATTAAGCGGAACCAATGCTCGTTGTCTCATAACCTCATCAACTTCTATCACGTTTGTTTGATCACGAAGTGCTTCATATAAATTAATTAGTGTATTCATAGCCATCCATGGGCAATGAGCACAGCTTTTACAGGTCGCACTCTTATCCCCAGTGGGTGCTGGAATCAATCGCTTATTAGGCGCTGCTTGGTTCATCTTATAAAATAAACCGTGATCTGTCGCAATAATTAAAGTCTCTGACTCAGAACGCTGACCAGCCGCAATAATTTGTTTAGTTGAGCCGACAAAGTCTGCTTTAGCGATGACCCCTTCAGGTGATTCTGGGTGAACTAAAACCTCGGCCTCGGGATACCGAGTCATCAATAATTCAAGTTCATTTAGCTTGAATTCATCGTGCACAACGCAATAGCCCTGCCAAAGCACCATCTCCGCGCCTGTTTTATTGTTAATGTACTGCCCTAAATGACGGTCCGGACCCCAGACAATTTTTTTTCCTTCAGCCATCAAGTTTTCAACAATTGGAATAGCATTGCTTGATGTCACAATCCAGTCTGCTCGAGCTTTCACTTCTACACTTGTATTCGCGTAAACCACCACTATATGATCAGGGTGCTGATCACAAAACGCACTAAACTCATCAATCGGGCAACCTAGGTCTAGCGAACATTCCGCTTCTAACGTTGGCATAATCACTATTTTTTCAGGGCTCAAAATTTTAGCGGTTTCCCCCATAAATCGAACACCACAGACTACTAATTTATCAGCTTTATGTTTAGCCCCAAAATTAGCCATATCGAGTGAGTCGGACACATAACCACCCGTTGCTTCAGCCAGTGCTTGGATATCGTCATCGACATAATAATGTGCAATCAATACTGCACTTTTTTCAACCAATAGCGCTTTTATTTTTGCAATATAATCAATTTTTTGTGTTTCATTTAACCAAGGGGAAGGTTTCACATTATCAATGATTTTTTCGATTTTCGCTTGTAATGCTTGAGGAACTTTTTCGGCTAAACTCATACTATTAACCCTGAATATCGCGTTTACTTGGCAATGCCATGATTGCACTGATAATGGTTTTATTCGCTATTGGAAAATCGACATCCTCCAAGTCTTCTTTAGCACACCAACGTAGTGTTTGGCCTTCTACTCCATATGCTTCACCTGTGTACTCAGTGACATGCCAGACATCTAACAATACAGGTTTATCATTGTAATCATGTGAGACTTCTACTAAAGCCACCGCGTTGACTATAACTAAACCCAACTCTTCTTTTACTTCCCGCTTTAATGCCTCGGAGCAGGCCTCGCCTGTTTCTACTTTACCGCCAGGAAACTCCCATAGTCCACCCAAATGTTGGTGTGCCTGACGCAATGCAATTAATACTTCTTGTTGGCTGTTAATGATTATTGCTACTGCTACATGTATATTATTTTTCACAGCTTATTGTGCCTTGTCATCCATCAGTACATACAATGCACCACAGTATGGGCATAAAACCTCACCTTTCTCATCTATTTCCAAAAAAACACGTGGGTGTGCATCCCAACCAGACATTGAGGGCATTGGACAGCTCAATGGTAAATCTATTTTATTTATTTCATAACGGCGCTCTGGCGGCGTATTTGATATTGATTCACTCATTTTTTCTTCACCCTCTTCTGTAGTGGGGTTATTTGGCTGTACCTTCTAGTACTTTTGTTGACTTTCGTATACGAATATTCAGTTCTTTTAATTGCCTTTCATCAACAGCACTAGGTGCATTTGTTAAAGGACAGCTGGCCGACTGAGTTTTAGGAAATGCCATGACTTCACGAATAGATGATGAGCCTGTCATTAACATTGCAAGACGATCTAGACCAAATGCTAAGCCACCGTGTGGTGGGCAACCAAATTTTAATGCGTCGAGTAAAAAACCGAACTTATCATTGGCTTCTTCTGAGTCAATTCCTAATAACTCGAAGACCTTGGTTTGCACCTCGGCTTTGTGAATACGCATAGAACCACCACCTAATTCAGTTCCGTTAAGTACCATGTCATAAGCCCGTGATAAACATGCACCCGGGTCGCTATCTAACAAAGCCATATCTGATTTTCTAGGTGCTGTAAATGGATGATGTAGGGCTGTCCATCGATCTGACTTCTCATCCCATTGAAACATAGGGAAAGCGACAACCCATAGCGGCTGCCAGTTACCAGAAACCAAACCCAAGTCATGACCTAATTTGACTCGTAATGCACCTAGAGCCTCATTTACAATGCTAGACTTATCAGCCCCGAAGAAAACTAAGTCCCCTGTTTTCGCTTCTACCCTTTCCATCATCTCTATGACAATATCATCTGGCAAGAACTTTAGGATCGGTGATTGTAAGCCTGCTAGACCAACATTAATATCATTAACTTTAATGTAGGCCAGTCCTTTTGCCCCATATATACCAACATACTTGGTGTAATCATCAATCTCTTTACGGCTTAATGAAGCACCATTTGGTACCCTTAAAGCAGCTACTCGGCCTTTGTCATCATTAGCGGGGCCAGAGAATACTTTAAAGTCCACCCCTTTCATTAGGTCATTGACGTCCACTAACTCTAGGTCAATGCGTAGGTCGGGTTTATCACTACCAAACCTATTCATAGCCTCTTGGTAAGTCATACGTGGAAAAGGGTTGGGTAAACTTTCGCCAAGCGCTTTATCAAACAAATTCCTAATCATTTCTTCCATCATTACCATTAAATCTTCTTCCTCAACAAAAGAAGTTTCAATATCAAGCTGGGTGAATTCTGGTTGTCTGTCGGCACGTAAATCCTCATCACGGAAACAACGAACGACTTGGTAATAACGATCCATACCAGACACCATTAACAACTGTTTAAATAATTGTGGAGATTGTGGCAGTGCAAAGAAGCTGCCTTCGTGTGTGCGGCTAGGGACTAGATAATCACGAGCTCCTTCTGGCGTCGCTTTAGTTAGGATCGGCGTTTCAATATCTAAAAAACCATTAATATCTAAAAAACTGCGTAAAAGGCTAGTAATTTGAGAGCGAAAACGTAGCTTTTGCAGCATTTCTGGTCGACGTAAGTCGATGTAACGGTGTCTTAGACGGACATCTTCACTCACTTCGGCTTGTTCATTAAGTGGGAAAGGCGGCGTTTCAGAACTATTGAGAATCTCTAGCTTTGTAGCGACAATTTCTATTTTCCCGCTTTTTAGTTCCTCATTATCACTGCCTTCTGGCCGCCGACGAACCTCACCTTCTATTTGCAAGACGTATTCACTTCGAACGCGCTCTGCAGCCGCAAAGCTCTCAACATCTTCTGGGTTGCAAACAACTTGCACAAGGCCTTCACGATCTCTTAAATCAATGAAAATAACACCACCGTGATCCCGCCGGCGGTGCATCCAACCTGCGACAGTGACAATTTTACCTTCTAGTGTTTCGTTAACATCGCCGCAATAATGGCTACGCATGATCTTTCCTAATTTTAGCTTAAATTAATCTTATTTAATGTGACCTGAGGTCAAATTAAAACATGTCTTTTTGTTTTATATACCATCTCTAATGTAATTATTAGCTGGATGTCGATGCTTTCTTAACTAACTCATCTTTTTGCCATTGTGGCACAGCCACACCCAATGAAATAATCATTTTAAGGCCATCCTCCACAGCCATATCAAGCTCAATAACTTCTGCTTTCGGTACCATAATGACAAAGCCTGATGTTGGATTTGGCGTGGTTGGAATAAACACACTAACCACATCCTCAGTGGTTTTGGCCTGCACTTCTCCTAGGGCCTCTGAGGTCATGAAGGCTAAGCTCCAAAGACCTTTACGTGGGTATTCTATCAACAAAACTTTGCGAAATGACTTAGCCTCCGTTGAGAGAATAGCTTCCATTATTTGCTTGATCCCTGCATATAGCGATCTAACTAATGGTATACGTGCCAGGAATTTCTCCCAGGTAAAAATTAATCGTTTACCAAGGAGATTGGCTACAATCATACCGGTAGCTAACACTAAGATTATAGCCAACAGAACGCCAAGGCCGGGGATATGTATGCCCAACATATTCTCCGGTTGATAAACTTCAGGCAGTAAAAGCAGAATCCTATCTAGCAGACCCACTATTGCCCGAATGACCAAGAATGTTATTCCTAGTGGTATCCAAACCAATAATCCTGCAATAAGATATTTACGCATGGTAACAACTCACTCGTCTATGACTTTGATGTTGTGTTCATATTAGGCTGGGTCAGAGGTTTTTGATGGTTTACTGTCATTATCTGCTAGGTTCCGTTTATTACCGCTTTTAAAATCTGTTTCATACCAACCATCACCTTTAAGCCTAAAACCCGCTGCCGACACTAACTTTCTCAGTGCCGCTTCATCACACGCAGGACAATGTATTAAAGGCTCATCATTCATTTTTTGTAAAGCTTCGCACTCATGTCCGCAAGTGTCACATCTATATTCGTATAATGGCATTGTTTTGTACCTTCTATTTTTTTGTTCTTGTCATGCCAAGCAGACACAATATGTAAAATAATATATCTAGCTTTATAACCGTCTAATTATACCTAACAAATCGTTTTATAGCCCTTATTTTAACGCTAGGCAGCCATCAGCGTTTTTCGTGACGAATTTATGAAGCTTGCAAACCACCTCTTCTTTTTTTAGTAACTCTATAGTTTAATGATTTCAATAATTTAAATTTAATATGCCTTTTGAATATTACTACTTTTACCAATGTACTCTCTGGACTAAGCATAGTTCCTATTTTAACCCTGTAACCCAGATTCTTCTTAAAGCGACTTTTTTTCTATATCTTTTTTGTTGTTTTAAATACTACTAAAACTTAAACGCTATAAGTTTGATATTTTTTAGCTAAGCCTAAATCACTGTGATAAGATGAAAACCCTTAATTGGCTATGACTATAGCTTCAGTACAGCAATATGATGGTTTTTTAACCTCATATCGTAAGAGGTTAAAAAACTTAAAATGACGAATACGGTTGATACCGATAAGCGGCGATTTTTGACCAATGCTACGACCGTTGTCGGTAGTATCGGCGCTATAGCCGTCACTATTCCCTTTATCTCATCTTTATCTCCCAGTGCTAAGGCTCGGGCAGCTGGTGCACCTGTAGAAGTTGATATCAGTAAGCTTGAAGTCGGTCAGCTACTAACTATCGAATGGCGAGGAAAGCCAGTTTTCGTCTTCCGGCGCTCGGAAGAAAGCCTGTCTGCGCTCGCAAACTTGAAGACTGAATTGAGGGATCCGCATAGCGAAGAACTTAGTCAACAGCCTAGCTACTGCAAAAATGACCTGCGCTCTATTCGACAAGATTTGATGGTACTTGTCGGTATCTGTACCCATTTAGGGTGCGCACCTACTTACCGCCCTGAATTGGCTCCTGAAGATCTAGGACCTGACTGGCAGGGTGGATTCTTCTGCCCCTGCCATGGCTCCACGTTTGACCTTGCTGGGCGCGTATACCAGAGTGTTCCTGCTCCTACAAACTTGGTCGTTCCTCCTCATTATTTTATTAATGATAATAAGTTACTTATTGGTACAGAAAAAATGGAAGCAGCTTAATGCGCTTAATTGATTGGATTGATGCCCGCTTTCCAGCAACTAAGTTTGTGAAGGCGCACCTCTCTGAATATTATGCTCCTCGAAACTTTAATTTTTGGTATTACTTTGGTTTCCTCGCTCTAATAATTCTTATATTACAGATTGTTACGGGCATATTTTTGACCATGCATTACAAACCTGACACGGCACTTGCTTTTGCTTCTGTTGAATATATTATGAGAGATGTCCCATGGGGGTGGCTTATCCGCTATCTTCATTCAACGGGAGCATCCGCTTTTTTTGTAGTTATCTACCTTCATATGTTTCGAGGCTTACTTTACGGCTCTTACAAGGAACCTCGTGAACTAGTTTGGATCTTTGGGATGTTGATTTATTTAACTTTAATGGCTGAAGCCTTCATGGGTTATCTACTTCCATGGGGACAAATGTCATTTTGGGGAGCTCAAGTTATTATCTCTTTATTCGGAGCTATACCATACATCGGCGAAGGCCTAGCCTTGTGGATACGAGGTGACTTTGTCGTTGCAGATGCAACACTAAACCGCTTTTTTGCCTTCCATGTCATTGCTTTACCGCTAGTATTATTAGGACTTGTCGTTGCTCATATTACTGCTTTACATGAGGTCGGCTCGAATAATCCCGATGGCGTTGATATCAAAAAAACAAAAGATGAGCAAGGCATCCCACTCGATGGTATCGCATTCCACCCTTACTACTCATCTAAAGACTTAGTTGGTCTTATTGTTTTCTTGTTTATTTTTTCACTTATTTTATTTTACATGCCTGAGTTCGGCGGATGGTTTTTAGAAAAAGATAACTTTATCCCTGCCAATCCTCTTCAAACACCTGAACATATCGTGCCCTTATGGTATTTCACACCTTTTTATGCCATCTTACGTGCTGTTCCAGATAAGCTCTTTGGTGTTATGGCCATGGGTGGTGCAATTGTAGTGCTGTTCCTCATTCCTTGGTTGGATCGAAGCCCCGTAAGGTCTATTCGTTACCGAGGTCCTTTATTTCGTATAGCTTTGAGTATATTTACAATTAGTTTCCTAGCCCTAGGTTACCTTGGTACACAACCGGCTACAGGCCTCTATACTTCTTTAGCTCAAGTCTTTTCTGTTTTGTATTTTTCTTTTTTCATTTTAATGCCAATTTATACCTCCTTAGATAAAGACCAACCAGTACCGCAGCGGGTAACGGAGAAATGACAAAGGTCACTACCGTTCTTACTTTTTTACTCACCTTTTTTACCACTAACCCTGCTTATACTGCTTCAGCTCAGTTGCAACTAAAACCAGTTGACATTGATCTCTCTGACAAAGCATCTTTGCAGCGCGGCGCCAGAACTTTCATGAACTATTGCTTAACTTGTCATTCCGCGAGTTACATGCGCTATAACCGCATGGGTAAAGATTTAGGCTTAACTGATGAGCAGGTCAAGGCTAGCTTAATGTTTGCCTCAGAAAAGGTTGGGGAGACAATGACTATCGCCATGCGTCCGGATGATGCAAAAAAATGGTTTGGGTCTATTCCTCCTGATTTATCAGTTATTTCACGTGCACGCGGCGCAGACTGGCTTTACAGCTACTTCCAAACTTTTTATCTAGATAATAAAAAAGTAATGGGAACAAATAATTCAACCTTTAAAAACGTAGGTATGCCCCACGTTCTCTGGCAAGATCAAGGTTATTTACAAAAAGGCACTAATGGTGACTTAACTCGTCTATCAGAAGGTGACCTATCAAAAGATGAGTACGATGAGATGGCAAGAGATTTAGTGAATTTTTTGGCCTATATTGGTGAGCCATCAAAAATACAACGTTTAGCCTTAGGAAAGTGGGTGCTGATATACTTGGCATTGTTTTTCTTTGTCGCCTACCCATTAAAAAAAGTTATCTGGGAAGATATTACTAAATAAGAATTTAGTGTCAGATGTGTGCAACCGTCCTGATCTGACAATCCGATTTAACCCCGAAATACACACACGACATCGCATTCACAGGAGAATTATTAAAATGGCTAATGGCAATCGTAGAATATGATGACTCTTTACTCCGATCCAACTTGTCCCTTATGTCATCGGACTAGGTTTGTTATTCAAGAAAAAGCAGTAGCAGTTAATATCCTCGATATTAGCCAGCAACATTGGCCTGAGGATATTGCAGCTTCTATTCCTTACGGAAAAAGTCCCGTTTTAGTTGAGCGAGATCTCATCTTATTTGATGCCAATATTATTATTAACTATTTCAATGAACGATTCTTACAAAACCCTTTGATGCCTACTGACCCAGCCTCTAAAGCACAGGTTCGTTTGATGTTACATCGTATTGATCTTGATTGGTATGCCTTATGGGAGGCATTAATTGGCAACAAAAAAGGTAAGATGGCTCACGCAAAACAAACACTTCGTGAGGATCTTACTATACTTACACCCCTATTTGAGGCCACGCCTTTCTTTATGAGTCAAACCATTTCCATACTAGACTGTAGCCTTGCACCCTTGCTTTGGCGCCTCCCTATGCTTAATATTAAACTCCCCGCTAAAGCAAAAGCTGTCGAAGAGTATGCAGAACGGATTTTTTCTAGGCCTACTTTTCAGGCGGGTTTAAGTGATAAAGAACGAGCCATGAGATAATTAAAATGACATCTCAAAAACCTTACCTGATTCGTGCAGTTTATGAATGGTTAATTGATAATGGTGCAACGCCTTACTTACTAGTCGACACTTCCTTCGAAGGAGTCATAGTTCCTGAAGCTTTTATCAATGATAGTAAAATTGTCTTAAATATTGCTCCAGATGCAGTTCAGCACTATGAGGTCAACAATGAAAACATCTATTTTTCTGCTCGTTTTTCAGGTAAGCGCATGGAGCTCTTCATCCCTATTGAAGCCGTTCTCGGCATTTACGGTAAAGAGAATAATCCAGGGTATGTTTTTCAGCGAGGAGCAGACCTCCCCTCCTACACCACCGTCAAACTCTACTAAAGAAAAAGGCAAGCCTAAATTAATGATCGTTAAATAACGAGCTGTTCTTATTCAGAATCGTTACATTCAATCCAACCTATTACTTGTGTTATTGCCTCTAATGTTCGCTCACGTCCTAGTAGCTCTAATGTAGCATCCAATGGTGGCGAAATTGCTGTACCTGTTACCGCGACTCTTATTGGTTGAGCTACTTTTCCCATTCCTACTGCGTTATCAACCGAGCAGGCTTCAATTTCATCATGAATAGATGTAGCCTTCCATTTTGGTAATGCTGATAAACGTAGTAACATATTTGTTAGAAGCTCAGCACTTTTCGCTGTCAAGTTTTTCTTCGCAGCTTTTTGATCGTAATTTTTAGCTGCTCGATAAAAGAACACACTATTTACAGCCATTTCAGCCAATGTCTTAGTTCGCTCTTGTTGAAGTTTTACAACGTCTATCAATGATGGACCATCAGCAAGATCAATATCTTGTTGCTCCATATGCCAAATTAGATGATTAGCTATGTGTTCTGGCGAGCTAGTTTTAATATAGTGTTGGTTAAGCCATAACAATTTATCTATATTAAAACTTGATGATGCTTTATTCACATCTGTGATATCAAACAACTCAATCATTTCATCTAGAGAAAATATTTCTTGGTCACCATGGGACCAACCTAGCCGAACTAAATAATTTAGTAACGCCTCAGGTAGGTAACCCTCATCACGGTATGTCATAACACTGACTGCACCATGACGTTTTGAGAGGCGCCCACCATCTGCACCTAGAATCATTGGTACGTGAGAAAAAATAGGTATATCAGCATTCAATGCTTTGAAAATATTAATTTGTCTTGGCGAGTTATTTAAGTGATCATCACCACGAATAACATGCGTCAACTCCATGTCCATATCATCAACTACAACTGTCAAATTATAGGTTGGTGACCCGTCAGAGCGTGCAATAATCAAATCATCCAGTTCAGTATTTTGGAAAGTGACTTCACCTCTGATATTGTCTTTTACAGTCACGACCCCTTCTGTCGGATTTTTGAAGCGGACAACTGCACTAACACCTTCTGGTGGACGCTTTAAGTGTCGACAGCGCCCATCATAACGCGGTTTTTCTTTCTTCGCTCTTTGCTCCTCTCGCATTTCATTCAATGATTCTTTGGAACAATAGCAATGATAAGCGTCGCCTTGTTCAATTAACTGTGCAACTATTTCTTTATATCTAGCAAGGCGATGTGTTTGATAAAATGGGCCTTCATCATGAGTCAAACCTAACCATGACATACCTTCGAAAATGGCATTAACTGATGCCTGCGTTGAACGCTCAAGATCAGTATCCTCAATCCTTAAAATAAACTGGCCGCCATGTTTTCTTGCGTATAACCATGAAAAAAGGGCTGTGCGAGCACCACCAACATGTAAATATCCTGTTGGACTTGGGGCGAATCGGGTACGAACTGTCATGATGCGGCTCTCAAAATTCTTGACTCAAAATAAACCCTATTGTAACAGCATGCTAATACTACTTCTCCTTACAAATTTTCAGAAAATGGGTGGGCTATAGTTTCAGCTGACTTTGTTCCTTGATTTAAAAGCAAAACCTCTACAAAGTTCATGAAGAGCTGGATATCGATACTTTAATTACACCTTAAGCATCCGCTTGAGGTAAAATTAATCAGTATTTGAGTCCAATTCTACTTCGACCTTAAAACCCTTAAGAGATGATCAGTATAATGAAAAAGCTTTTACTACACCTTGATACGGATATCAGTCCTAGCACCTTTGACCAAGTTGTAGCTTACGATTCAAATGTAGATAATATTATTGCTTATGGTGGTATTACAGTCGATAACGTGACATCTCATGTGCATGGGATGATCTTCACTCGAAGCGTAGACAACTTAAAAAATAGCGCCATTTTCATCGGCGGCTCCAACGTCTCGGCTAGTGATTTAGTTGGGGCCGCTGTTAAGAGAGCATTTTTTGGACCAATGACTGTCTCAGTTATGCTAGATCCTAATGGCTCAAATACAACAGCCGCAGCCATTGTCCGCAAGGTGATGACTAATTATGATGTTAATGATAAAAAAGTCGTAATTATAGGATCCGGACCCGTTGGCCAGCGAACAGCATTATTCTTTCTTAAAGAAGGAGCAGGTGAAGTCGTTATTACTAGCCGTGATATCACTCGCTCAACAGCAATTTCTCTCCAGATGAAAAGTGCTTATGGTGTAAATATCACTGCAGGAGAAGCCGCTAATGATGAATCTGTTAATAAATTGTTAAACGATGCTCATGTCGCTATAGCCTGTGGTCCTCCTGGTGTCTGCGTTATCCCTCAATCTGCTTGGGAAAGTAACGATACTCTAGAAGTCGTTGCCGACGTTAATGCCGTCCCTCCTCAGGGAATCGCTGGCTTGGATGTCATGGACAACGGTACAGACAAAAAAGGCATTCGCTTTTATGGGGCTCTCACTATTGGCAACTTCAAAATGAAGGTTCACCGTGCCGCTATTAAATCACTTTATGAGAGCAATAATCAGTTTTTAAATGAAAGTACCATTTATGATATTGCTTGTAAAATCACTAGTAAATAGTATCTCCCTTGCAAATTAAGCCTCAGCTGACCAACTTTGTTAGAGTCACTGCCCCCGCACGTCTTCATCTAGGCTTTCTAGACCTTAATGGCACTACAGGTAGGAAGTTTGGTAGTATCGGTGTGGCTATCAATAGTCACAAAACCATTGTTGAGGCCCATTACTCAGAGTCCGAAACCTGTCATGATGCACCAAAACATATACAAAAAAAATTAAAGCAACTAATTGATGCATTTTTTAGTGTTTTTTCTGAACAAATTCCCCTGCCAAAAAAGCATTGTAAACTCGTCGTTAAAAAACTTATTCCAGAACATGCAGGGTTAGGTTCAGGCACACAACTTGCTCTTGCTGTTGGAACAGCCCTTAGTAGACTATACAATATCAATGCCGGCACCCTTGATATTGCGACCGCACTCGACCGCGGTGCACGTTCTGGCATCGGCATTGCTACATTTAATCAGGGTGGCTTCATAGTCGATGGTGGCTTAGGTCCTTCTTCAGCCACTCCGCCGTTATTGGCCCGCTATACCTATCCTGAAGAATGGCGCATCGTGCTCATTATGGAATCTCATAGTCAAGGCATTCACGGCACAGAAGAGTCCAAGGCTTTTAAATCATTACCACCTTTCCCTATCAGCCAATCTCGTGCCATATGTCATCTCACTCTGATGAAACTATTACCCGCTTTGGTTGAGCAAGACATTAATGTTTTCGGACAATCAGTCACTGATATCCAGCACTTAATTGGTGACCACTTCTCCACTATTCAAGGCGGCCGCTACACTAGCAATTCTGTAGCAACTCTACTTAATTACGCTACTGAACTAGGTCATTTAGGTATAGCACAAACCTCTTGGGGTCCTACCGGCTGTGTTTTTGTCAATAATGAAGCAGCTGCTACATTACTCATAGGTAAATTAAATGATTATATTGAGCAGTACTTCAAACTAGAAACTGATTATAGTATTTTAATGACCAATGCTAACTCTTCTGGCTCTATAGTTGAACGAGGCGTTGGCTAAACGCGATCAATAATAAGGTAAAACAATGTCTAAACGATCCATCATGCACATGTTCACACCAATGGCGCATACCAGCCCTTTTGATATTAATATGGCCATAGACGCTGGTTATGATATGGCATTTCCACACCAAAATATGCAATTAGCTGAAGTCTCAGGTATGACGCAAGATGCTATCTTTTCGCGAGGGCCTAAGGGTGTAAAAAAAACAGGGGTTTTTATTGGTGGTCGAGATGTTGGAGTCGCTATGGATATGCTCGATGCTGCTAAAAAAGCGATGGTTTCGCCATTTGAGATCTCTGTTTTCGCCGATCCTAGTGGTGCCTTTACTACTGCTGCATCTTTAGTCGCTTGTGTTGGACACGAGCTAAAAAATAAGACACAACATGGCTTTAAGGGTACCAAGGCAATTGTATTCGGTGGTACCGGTCCCGTTGGTTTTACCACGGCTATAATCGCAGCACAGCAAGGTGCTGATACGACTATTGTTGACCATTTTTCATTAGATACCGCTTTAGAATTTGCTGCGGAAGCAAAACGCCGATATAACGTAGATTTAACAGCAACAACAGCGGCATCCGATGCAGATAAAGCTCGACTTATAACCAATGCTGATATTATTTTTTGTACTGCAAAGGCAGGCATACAAGTCTTAAATGCTTCCGTTTTATCTGATGCTAAAAAACTTAAAGTTGCGGGTGATGTTAACGCCGTGCCTCCATTAGGAATTGAAGGTATTAAAGTAATGGACTCAGGTGCTCTTCTTACTCATGCAATTAATTCTAAGGGTGCAGTTGCAATAGGAGCTCTAGCGATAGGGAATGTAAAATACAATTTACAGCATGAACTCTTACGTCAAACTTTAGAAACTAAAACACCTGTCTACATAGATTTTCGCCATGCTTTTGAAGGTGCTAAAAAACTTGTCTAATTAAGGGAGGGTCCAGTGCAACAGCAAGCAATACTAATTGTTTCACAAAGTGGACGCTTTCTTGCCCAAATAGCTAATAACTCTGGCTATCCTGTTTGGGTTGCTGACTGCTTCGGAGACAGCGACACCCTAAGTGTAGCCTCTCGCTGGTTACCCATCAACGATATCAGCAACCCGCTCTCTATTCTTGAAACTATTATCACACTTAGTAATGAAGACCCTTGTACTTTAATTTATGGCAGTGGTATTGAATCCTTCCACAGCCTCTTAGGGCGCCTACCAAAACATATTAAACTGCTTGGCAACGATCAGCATACAGTCGAAAAACTTAAAAATCCTTCATATTTTTTTAATACTCTTAATAAGTTAGATATTCCATATCCAAAAATAACGCTAACACCGCCAATGGATGAAAAAGGCTGGCTAAGTAAATCAGCTTCTGGCTTCGGAGGTACTCATATCGAGTATTTAACGGCAGGGTCTGAGTCCTCAAATACCTATTACCAGCAGTATATCAATGGTATTAGTGGTTCTGTCTTATTCTTAGCTAGTGGGAAAATTAGTCAGTTGCTTAGTATTAATCAGCAATTTTTAGTTAATGATCCCGCCAGTCCATTCATGTTGAGTGGCTTAGCGACACCTCTCATTTTATCTCATTCCCAACAAACTATGCTTCAGAATATAATTAAATCCTTACTCAACCATATAAATTTATATGGCTTAAATAGTCTTGATTTTATCATCACTGATTCTGGTGATATTTTAGTGTTAGAAGTCAATCCGAGGCCCAGTGCTTCAGCAGAATTGCTAACGAAACTTCCACAGCTGTTCAATTTACACGTTAATGCATGCCAGGAGGACCAAGGCATTGGGATGACTTCTCACCCTAAAAGCAACTCTACTTACCTACATTACATTTTTGCTAGGTACAACACCGTAATTCCTGATAATATTTCATGGCCCTTAATGTGTCGTGATATCCCTCTACCCGGTCATTTGATATTAAAAAAAGCCCCCCTTTGCACTGCACTTATTGTCGATTCCCAACTCACTTTTACACAGTCTCGTGATAAGGTCCAAAATCACATTTATAATATGCTGGAACCTACTTGAGAAGATGTCTAGCAGTCAGGACCTCATCATTACAACAGTTTCTCATGAAAGTTCTCACGTTCTAGCTGTCTTATCGAGGCTCTCTATTAATCTACTTATTTTATAGCCGGTATGGCCAGAAGGCTCGTAAAATACCGAAAAACTCCTTAATAAATCGAATAAGAAATACTCACTTATTCTTTTCCTTATTTAAAATTACTACTTCAGGTTTATCACCTTCCAACCGAGTCATCTGACTCTCCATCCATTGATAAACCTGTTTGTTTATATCGGATACTTTTTTCATATTTTCATCAATTACTATTTTGTTCCCAATCACTAATTTAATCACACCAGGGTATTTAAGAAAACCATGCTTTGGCCAAACTTTACCTGCATTATGAGCAACAGGAATAATAGAATATCCAGTCTTGGCAGCCAAAAAAGCTCCGCCCATCCCAAATTCACCTATTTGACCTGATGGTATGCGTGTACCTTCTGGAAAAATTACAACCCATGCACCTGAATCAAGACGTTTTCGGCCTTGTTCTATAACCTGATTTAATGCTTTTCTTCCAGCTCTACGATCAATTGCAATCGGCTTCAATGATGCTAGGCCCCAGCCAAAAAAAGGAATCCATAGTAATTCGCGCTTCAATACCCAAACTTGGGGTGGAAATAATGCCTGTAATGCTAGCGTTTCCCATGAGGACTGATGTTTACACATGATAATGCAAGGTTCATCAGGAATATTTTCGCCACCTTCTACTTCATAGCGTATTCCACAGATCACTTTCAATAACCATAAATTAAATACTGCCCATTGGCTCACTAATTTATACCGCCACTGAAAAGGAAGTGGCCATAAAATTAATGCAAATATTGAAAAAAAAATAACTGACAAAAAATGCAAAGCTGCAAATAATAAAGATCTCGTAAACAGCATTAAAATCTTATCTCCAGCAAGGCATCTGCTACAGCAGCGAGATCATCATAAACCGCGATATCTGCGGGTAAAGCAGGATCTGCTAATGTTTTATCACCTTTACCTGTTCTGACTAGAATAGGTCTAGCTCCTGCATCCTGCGCAGCTTGAAGATCTCTCAAAGAATCACCTACTGCAGGGACACCGCTCAAATCTATTCGCAGACGATTGCTTAGTTCATTAAAGGCACCTATCTCTGGTTTTCGACAATTACAGCCATCTCCGGGCCCATGTGGACAATAGATTATCGCTTCTAATTTACCACCTACCTGGGACACCATTCTGCGCATTTTGCTATGAATTCTACCAAGAGTATCAGCATCAAATAGGCCTCTAGCAATACCGGATTGATTTGTAATAACTACTACCCGGTAACCCCCATGATTTAATTTAGCAATTGCTTCAAGACTACCCTCGATTGGCTCCCACTCAGAGGGTGCCTTGATGAACTGCTCAGAATCATGATTGATAACGCCATCGCGGTCTAATATTATCAGTGACATACCCTTTTCTCCAACTAAATGCTGATACCCAGAGATATGAAGATCAGTTTGATAAGTTATTTAATCATTCATTTATCTGTTAAGCAATATCGTAAATTTTTGCTCGCCACTACAACACTTTATGTTTGTAAATATGAAATATCGGCCACTTCTAAAAATAAAGCTCTAGTTTGATTCAGTAAGGCCAATCTATTCTTCCTGACAGCTAAATCATCGGCCATCACCATGACTTGATCAAAAAAAGCATCAACCGTATCTCGCATTTCTGATAATTCAGTTAATACACCGGCATAATCTGCTTTTGCTAATAACGGTGCAATTTTAGCTTTTACTAATATCAATTTATCGGCTAATACCTGTTCACTCTTCTCAGTAAATAACTGATTATTAATCACCAAGGTGTTCTCTGCTACATCATTTTTACGTAATATGTTGCCAATGCGTTTATTAGCTGCTGCTAGTGTTCCTGCTTGCTCTAGTTCTCTAAAACCAGCTACTGCTGCTAGTCGCTGCATAAAATCAGCAGGCTTGGTTGGTTTTGTCGCAAGTACTGCTTCAAAAACATCATTCTGGTAACCTTCTTCGCCAGCATAACCACGCAAACGCTCAAATAAATATTGGAGAACCTGCTCAACACAGTCTTCTTCAATCGCTATTTCTCCTAGTCCCTTAAGAGCTCTTTCTAGCAGCATTTTCAGATCTAGATCTAATTTATTTTCAATAATTATTCTCAACGCGCCTAATGCAGAACGACGCAAAGCAAACGGATCTTTCACACCCGAAGGTGGTTGTCCAATTGCAAATAAACCAATGAGAGTATCCAATTTTTCTGCCAAACTCAGCGCTTGACCTGTTTTTGTTTTCGGTAGCTTATCGCCCGCAAAGCGAGGTAAATATTGCTCATCTAGAGCTTCGCATACCTCGGCCTCTTCACCATCTAGTTCGGCATAATAGCGGCCCATAACCCCTTGTAAGTCGGGAAACTCACCCACCATCTCTGTCACTAAATCACACTTAGCTAATAAGGCCGCTCGTTCAGCCAATTTACTATCGCCATTAATCTCTCGAGAAATAACTGCTGCCAATTGAGCAACACGCTTTGATTTATCATAAACTGTGCCCAATTTATGTTGGAAAACTATAGTTTTAAGTTGAGCAGATCGCTCTGCTAATGAATGTTTCCGGTCTGTTTCCCAGAAGAACGCGGCATCACTCAACCTCGGCAAAATAACACGTTCATTACCAGCAATTACCTGCGAAGGATCCTTGCTTTCAATGTTACAAACCGTAATGAAGTACGGCAATAAGACATCGTTGTTATCTCTCACAGCAAAATATTTTTGATGTTCCTCCATCGATGAAATTAATGCTTCAGCTGGCAAATCTAAGAACCGTCTGTCGTATTCTCCAGATAAAGCTACTGGCCATTCGACTAGTCCCGTCACTTCATTCAATAATGCTTCGTTAACCACTGCCTTTCCACCTAGCTTTTCTCCCAATGCGATTACTTGCTCAAGGATTCTATTTTTCCTCACTGACATATCAACGAGTACCTTTCCCTGGTCCTCTAGTTGACTCACGTAACCTCGTACTGACTCAATTTCAATATCATCCGGATGATGGAAGCGATGACCTCGCGATGTATTGCTTGAAGTTACTCCTAATAGGCTAACAGGCAACACGTCTTGGCCAAACAAGACAAGCAACCAGTGCACTGGACGTACAAATTCTCCTGGTAAGTCACCCCAACGCATCCGCTTTGCAATCGGTAAGTTCAGTAAGGACTTTTGTAAAATATCACCAATTAAACTACTTGTTTCAGCGCCAGGTTGCTGCTGCTTAAAAACTAGCCACGCACCTTTATCTGTTTCCATTTTTTCTAGAGCCTCAACATCTACACCACAGGAGCGAGCAAAGCCTTGCAAAGCCTTTGTAGCTTGTCCTGATGCATCAAATGCTGCAGATGTAGCCGGTCCACGCCGCTCAATTAAGCGGTCACTTTGCTGAGTCTCTAAATCTTCTATAATAACTGCCAATCGTCTTGGCGCCGCATAGCTTCGAACTGTTTTAAAGCCTAACTTGGCCTCTACTAAGCCTTGTTCAATGCTTACCTCAAATGCTTTTATCAGCTTACCGAGCCCTTTGGGTGGTAACTCTTCTGTGCCAAGTTCAATTAATAGATCTTGAACTTCACTCATGACTTTTCCTCCAGCATTTTGGGGTTAATTAGAGGGAAGCCTAATGATTCTCGACGCTGATAATATGCTTGGGCTACAGCACGTGCCAGTGTTCTAACTCGCAAGATAAAACGTTGCCTTTCTGTTACGGAAATCGCCTTGCGCGCATCTAGTAAATTGAACGTGTGTGATGCTTTCAGCACTAATTCATACGCAGGCAGAGGTAAGTCTGCTTCAATCATCCGTGCACTTTCACGCTCACAGCTATCAAAGGTAGAAAAAAGGCTATCAACATCTGCATGATCAAAATTATACTCAGACATTTCCACTTCATTTTGTAAAAAAATATCACCATAAGTGACTTTACCCATCGGTCCATCTGACCAGATCAAGTCATAAACGCTACTGACACCCTGCAAATACATGGCAATACGCTCTAGACCATATGTAATTTCACCTGTCACTGGTCGGCATTCAATGCCGCCTACTTGTTGAAAATAAGTAAATTGAGTCACTTCCATACCATTAAGCCAAATTTCCCAACCCAAGCCCCATGCACCTAATGTCGGCGACTCCCAATTATCTTCAACAAACCGAACATCATGAACAGTGGTATCAAGACCTAACATCTTTAAAGAGCCCAAATACAGTTCTTGGATATTAGCTGGAGAAGGCTTTAGAACCACTTGGAATTGATAATAGTGCTGTAAGCGATTTGGGTTTTCACCATAACGACCATCGGTTGGGCGCCGTGATGGCTGAACATAGGCCGCACTCCATGGCTCAGGCCCAATAGCACGTAAAAATGTAGCTGGATGAAATGTGCCTGCACCCACTTCCATATCATACGGCTGTAACAGTGTGCAGCCTTGCTCTGCCCAGTATTTTTGTAGTCTTAATATCAAGTCTTGGAAAGTGTTTGGCGTTTCTGCCACCAGATCAGCTTTTGTCGTCATTAGTAAAAATCACAGTCTATTATCAAAAACTCGTCGATTATAGCTAATATTCATGTGCTATGTCCGCTACAGAACTATGAGTTAAGTATATTTAATCGGAATCAGAAACTGTAAAAAATAAAATTCAGGTAAAATTACATTATATCTATGAAACCAGGAAGGTAGCCATGAGTCAATATCGCCTAGGAATTGTAATGGATTCCATCTCAGCCATTAATATCAAAAAAGACAGTAGCTTCGCGATGTTACTAGCCGCGAAAGCAAAAGGTTGGACACTTTTTTATATGGAACAACAAGACTTATTTTTATCAGAAGGTAGTGTCTCAGCAACTGTAAAACAACTTCAAGTTTTTGATAGCACGGAGCGTTGGTATCAACTCAAAGAAGCAGAAACCATTAAACTCAATCACTTAGATGTCATCCTTATGCGGAAAGATCCTCCATTTGATATGGAATACATTTACAGCACTTATTTATTAGAGCAAGCCCAAGCTGCCGGTGTATTAGTGGTTAATAACCCGCAAAGCCTAAGGGATGCAAATGAGAAACTTTTTACAGCCTGGTTTCCTGAATGCTGCCCACCGACTCTTGTTACACCAAAAATCGACCTGTTGCGTGACTTTCAAGAATATCATGGTGATACTATTCTAAAACCACTCGACGGCATGGGCGGCGCTTCTATTTTTAAACTCAGTAAAAATGACCCTAACACAAGCGTCATTCTTGAAACGCTCACCGAAAATGGTCAAAAAACGATCATGGCACAAAAATTCATCCCTGATATTACCCATCATGGTGACAAACGTATTTTAATGATTAATGGCGAACCCGTTCCTTATGCTCTAGCCCGTATTCCCGCCGACGGGGAAACCCGCGGTAATTTAGCTGCTGGGGGCCGTTCTGAAGGCCGCCTACTGACCGACCGTGATCTCTGGATCTGTCAACAAGTTGGTCCTAAATTACGAGAAAAAGGCCTTATCTTCGTCGGATTGGATATAATTGGTGATTATTTAACTGAAATAAATGTTACTAGTCCAACCTGTATTAAAGAGCTGGACACAGAATTTAGTCTTAATATTTCTAGGGACTTAATGGACTGTATTGAACAGCAATTAACATGCGACTGATTACCTCCATCGTTATAACCTTGAGTTTATTTCTCACAGGCTGTGATGCCAAGCAGGGCGTTAAACACGCTAAACTTTATGCCTTTGGAACAGAAATAAATATTAGCATTTATGGTGTTGATGATGACACTGCTAACAATACTCTCAGTACTCTTGAACATAGCTTTTCTAATGTTAATAAAACTTGGCACGCGTGGCGACCCAGCACACTCAGTCAAATTAACTATGCTATTGCAAATAATAAGTCAATTTCTGTTACGCCCCATGTTTCTGAGCTAATTATCCTTGCCCAAACTTTATCTGAGCAAAGCGGCCACTTATTTAATCCATCTGCTGGCAAACTATTTGAGCTGTGGGGGTTTCATCAAGATGACTGGTTTAGCTCACGTGTACCACCATCTCAGGTTGATATTGACAACTGGCTTAATCATAAGCCCTCCATGGCGGATATTGTCATTAAAGACGGTGTACTCCATAGTAAAAACTCACATGCTAAGTTGGGGTTTGGTGGATTCGTCAAAGGCTTTGCTGTTGATGATGCAATTGCATCACTACAAAAATTAGGTATAAACAATGCTTTGGTCAATATCGGAGGAGATCTACGCGCAATAGGTATGCCGGGAAAACGGCCATGGGTAATAGGCATTCGCCACCCAAGACAAGACGGCATGATTGCTTCTATTCCCTTGCAACACGGTGAATCTGTTTTCACCTCTGGTGATTACGAGCGTTTCTTTGAGTTTAAAGGCTCCAGGTACCCCCATATTCTTGATCCACGCACCGGCTGGCCAGCCGACCAAGCAATATCTGTGACCGTCCTTCATGACAATGCTTCTATTGCCGATGCCGCAGCAACCGCTTTATTTATAGCCGGTGATAACTGGCCTAATGTAGCCAAAAAAATGGGCATTCTTCATGTTATGCTCATTAAACCTAATGGTGATATAGAGCTCAGCCCTAAAATGTACCAACGTATTAAATTCTTTAATGAAAATACACCTAGGATTATTAAGACCCTTGACTAAACCTTAATGGTGAAATGTCTATGAAAATTAATGACTTAATTTTACTTATGATGCTAGTTTATAACCCTGCTGGGCTTTGCTAAAATTACTTGGCTGCAAAGGCTCCGTTAAACACAATGTTTCAGCTAACGTTGTTAAGTAGTGGAGATCACCCCTCTTTAGTTCCAGCTCTAACTCATGAATCCTCCGTTCTGAAACCTCTGTATATATTCGGCCTCGGTCATAAGCAAGCTCTATCGTTATTTGGTCATCCTTCTCCAACAAACAATGTTTTCGATAAAAATCTGTAGTAAATATTGGGGATAGAGTCTCCCAACTTTTTTCATCTTCGATCAATTTCTGCAAAGGTGTTTGCCTTAGTAATGCCACGTTAAAAGTCTTATCCGGCAGAAGATGCTCCCACTCTAACCTCTGATGAAGTCCATTTTCTATTTGGCCTTTCTCTTTAACTGTTTGTAGCCAATTTTTGCCATCAAAGCGCAACCTAAGTCCCAGACCTTGCTTGGCTAAATTAAAACTTGGTGTATCAAAATAAGTACTCACTAGATGCATGGTTTCAATGCTACTACGTTGGTAACCTACTATGGGGAGAGCGGAAAAATCCAACACCTCCTCACTCATAATAGCCAACTTTATTTCTTGTTCTAATACCATGTTTTAGTGCAATAGTGGCTTCAGATAATGGCCTGTATGAGAGCTTTTGTTATTGGCAACTTCTTCCGGTGTACCTGTAGCAATAATCATCCCTCCACCAGAACCACCCTCTGGGCCCATATCAATTATCCAATCAGCTGTTTTTATAACATCAAGATTATGCTCTATAACAATGATGGTATTGCCATGATCTCTTAACCTATGTAGTACTTTTAATAACTGTTCAATATCAAAAAAGTGGAGCCCTGTAGTTGGCTCATCTAAAATATAAAGTGTTTTCCCAGTATCTCGTTTAGATAATTCTTTTGCTAACTTGACCCTTTGTGCTTCGCCACCCGAGAGAGTAGTAGCATTCTGACCCAACTTTATATAGGTCAAACCAACATCAATTAGCGTGTTTAACTTTTTAGCTACAACAGGAATATTCGTGAAAAACTCATTTGCCTCTTCAATAGTCATATCCAATACTTCGCTAATGTTTTTGCCTTTGTAACGTATATCTAGAGTTTCACGGTTATAACGTTTTCCTTTACAAACATCACAAGGAACATAGATATCAGGTAGAAAGTGCATTTCAACTTTAATCAACCCATCACCTTGACACGCTTCACAGCGTCCACCTTTGACATTAAAACTAAAACGACCAGGAGTGTAACCCCTTGCCCTCGCTTCTGGTGTATTAGCAAATAACTCTCGTACAGGAGTGAAAATTCCAGTATAGGTTGCTGGGTTAGAGCGGGGTGTACGACCAATTGGGCTTTGGTTAATAGCAATGACTTTATCCAATTGGTGTAAACCAATCACTTCATCGAAGCTAGCAGGCTCATCAGAAGCGTTATTAAGGGTTTTGGAAGTTAGTTTTAACAAGGTATCGTTAATAAGAGTAGATTTTCCTGAACCCGAGACTCCAGTTACGCAAGTCATCAATCCGATCGGAATATCAACATCAATATGCTGTAAGTTATTGCCCGAAGCACCCCGCAAACTGATCAAGTTCTTTTTATCATAGGTTTTTCGAACTTCTGGTAACGCAATCTTCTTGCGGCCAGATAAATATTGGCCTGTCAAAGAATCCTTACTATTCATAATATCTTCTGGCGTACCTTGAGCAACAATCTCACCGCCATGCACACCTGCACCAGGCCCGATATCTAATACATAGTCTGCCGCACGAATAGCTTCCTCATCATGCTCCACAACAATCACACTATTACCCATGTCACGGAGTCGAGTCAAAGTCGCTAATAGACGATCATTGTCACGTTGGTGTAAGCCAATTGAAGGCTCATCAAGAATATACATTACTCCAACTAACCCAGCACCAATTTGGCTCGCAAGCCTAATACGCTGGGCTTCACCACCAGACAAAGTATCAGCGCTCCTAGCAAGTGTTAAATAATCAAGCCCTACATTAACGAGAAATGTTAGCCTCTCACCAATCTCAGAAACAATTTTACTGGCTATCTCTCCGCGTTTACCAGGTAATGTCAATTGTTCAAAAAACTGTTTAACCTCGCCAACAGGCATATCGGTCACTGCTGATAAATTCGTTTGACCGATGAAGACATGCCGTGATGCTTCATTTAATCTTGCGCCATCACAATCTGGACATTCACGCACAGTGTGATACTTGCCTAACTCTTCTCGCACACTATTAGATTCAGTTTCATGATAGCGGCGCTGCATGTTAGGAATGACGCCTTCAAATCCATGGCTCCGCTTAACACTTTTCCCACGATCGCTTAGGTAATTAAAGTCAATTTTTGTTCTGCCACTTCCATATAACACTACTTTCTTAATCCCATCAGATAACTCTTCAAACGGTATATCTAAGTCAAAATCATAATGTGTTGCTAAAGATTTCATCAGCTGAAAATAATAAGCATTCCTGCGATCCCACCCACGAACAGCTCCGGCAGATAAACTCATTTCTGGATGCGCGACTATTCGCTCTGGATCCACAAACTGTTTGATTCCTAACCCATCACAAGTTCCACATGCCCCTGCCGGGTTATTAAACGAAAACATGCGCGGTTCAAGTTCTAGAATTGAATAACCACAGGTTGGACATGAAAAATGAGATGAAAATAGTGTCTCGTTGTCACTATCATCCATTGAGGCCACTCGGGCAATACCATCCGCTATTTTTAGTGCTGTTTCAAAAGATTCCGCAAGCCGCTGTTGTAGATCTGCTCTCACCTTAAAACGATCAACTACGGCTTCAATAGTATGTTTTTTGCGTAACTCTAATTCAGGTGGACTCTCTAACTCAATAATCTTTCCATTAACACGTGCCCTGACAAATCCCTGAGCTCTTAGGTTTTCCAAGACGTCTTTATGTTCACCTTTACGATCTTGTACAACCGGTGCCAGTAGCATCATTCTCTCGCCTTCTGGCATAGCTAGTACAGCATCGACCATCTGGCTTACTGTTTGTGCTGCCAACGCTTGATCATGTGTTGGGCAGCGTGGTTCTCCAGCCCTAGCAAATAATAATCTCAAATAATCATAAATCTCTGTAATTGTTCCTACGGTCGAGCGAGGATTATGTGAAGTTGATTTTTGTTCGATCGAAATTGCTGGTGACAGTCCCTCTATGTGGTCGACGTCCGGCTTCTCCATCATCGACAAGAATTGCCTTGCATAGGCTGATAGGGATTCAACATAACGCCGCTGTCCTTCAGCATATAGCGTATCAAAAGCTAGAGAGGACTTCCCCGATCCTGATAAACCAGTTATAACAATGAGAGAGTCACGCGGTAGGTCAAGATCGATATTTTTTAAATTATGCGTGCGTGCACCACGAATACTTATACTTTTCATTAAGCTTCCGTATAGAATAAGGCCAAACCACTTAATATACCCCTACTCACTACAATGACGCAAAAGCAAAACTCTTCAAACAGCATGACCTCACTTGAGAAGCGCAGTATCACCGGACTAGCTAGTATTTTTGCATTCCGTATGCTCGGCTTGTTTATGATTTTGCCCGTATTCTCTCTAGCTGCTGGGCAATATAGTGGCTCAACACCCTTATTAATTGGCTTAGCTATTGGCGCTTATGGGCTAACCCAAGCCCTATTCCAAATTCCTTTTGGCATGCTCTCTGACAGAATCGGCCGAAAACGAGTGATTACTGCAGGTTTATTGCTTTTTGCAGCTGGCAGCGTTGTTGCTGCTATCGCGGATAGCATTCAGATGGTGATCCTAGGCCGTTTGTTGCAAGGTAGCGGAGCTATCTCTGCCGCTGTAATGGCTCTTACCGCTGATTTAACTCGTGATGAACAGCGCACCAAGGCTATGGCTGGTATTGGGATTAGTATCGGCTTATCCTTCTCCATTGCCTTAGCATCTGGAGCTGCCTTAGAGCATTGGATAGGTTTATCTGGCATTTTCTGGGCTACGGCCGCTTTTGCTTTGATTGGCATTGCGATCCTACATCTCTGGGTACCCTCACCCATCCGACGCATAAGTCATCGAGATATGGAGCCAGTACCCCAACAGTTTACTAAGGTTCTTCGTAACCCTGAGATTATGCGCATGGTATTCAGTATTATGATTCTACATTTACTCTTAACAACCAGCTTTTTTGCATTACCTATTAATTTATTCGAACAGGCTGGTTTGCCAAGAGATCAACATGCCATGGCCTACTTACCTGTGCTGCTATTAGCCTTTATCGCCATGGTGCCATTTATCATTATTGCGGAAAAATACCGTAAAATGCGACCTGTCTTTATTGGCTCGGTTGTTGTGATAGGCCTTGTACAGGTGGTATGGGCATTATTTGCCAACTCTATCACTGGTATTTTGATCGGACTCTGGTTATTTTTTACAGCTTTTAATATTCTTGAAGCTAGCTTACCCTCATTAATGTCAAAGTTGAGCCCATTAGAAAATAAGGGAACTGCATTAGGTATTTATTCTACTGCCCAGTTTTTAGGTGCTTTTATTGGAGGTACTGCTGGTGGGTTCTTATATGGAGAATTTGGTGCCACAGGTGTCTTCATAGCAGGTGCATTTATCACTGTTATTTGGTTGATTTTTATTATCCCAATGCGTCAGCCACGACATTTATCAACCCGTATTCTCGAATTAATTAACCTCTCAAAGGATAATGCTGATGATATGGCCCGACAACTTAATGGAATTAAAGGTGTGGTTGAAACAATGATTGTCACCAATGAACAAGTCGCTTATGTTAAATTTGTTCCTGAAGAAATTAATATCGATGAACTAGATGCATTTAGTTATTCACCGTAGAATAACTACTTTTATATACAAACAAGATTCAGGAGAAAACTATGTCAGTCAATAAAGTTATACTTGTCGGAAGACTCGGCGCTGAACCCGAAAGCCGTGCTTTTCCTGATGGTGGATCCATCTGTAACTTACGTTTAGCGACCTCAGAGTCTTGGAAAGACAAACAAACTGGGGAGCGTAAGGAACGTACAGAATGGCATCGTGTTGTTTTACGAAACCGTTTAGGTGAAGTCGCACAGCAATATCTTAAGAAAGGCTCACAAGTTTATATTGAAGGTCGTATCCAAACTCGAAAATGGCAAGACCAAAGTGGGCAAGATCGTTATTCAACTGAAATCATTGGCGATGGCATGACAATGTTAGATAGTCGTGGCACAGCTAGTAATAACGGTTCTGATCAATCTTCACCCCAACAGCCTTCTGGATCACAACCTCAACCAGCCTCACCCTCAGCAGGGCCAGATTATGGGTC
Organism: uncultured Gammaproteobacteria bacterium; assembly: GCA_905181885.1. Lineage (GTDB taxonomy): Bacteria > Pseudomonadota > Gammaproteobacteria > Nitrosococcales > Methylophagaceae. The sequence goes on along the minus strand of CAJIZI010000001.1, from coordinate 673,834 downwards.
AGCATCCGGTGGAGCAGATTACTTAGATGATGATATTCCATTTTGACGGACACCTGATGACATAGTTAAATATTTTAAACAAAACCCTCTAATTTACAGAGGGTTTTTTATGTCTAAATATTTATTCGCTAATACAATAAGTACTAAGACCGGAATCCCCATCACTGCAGTAATAAGAAAAAACTGTTCGTAGCCAATACTCTCGACTATTGTGCCTGAATAGCCGCCTAATATTTTTGGTAGCAAGGTCATCAATGAACTAAAAATAGCATATTGCATCGCAGTGAATGAAATATTAGTTAGGCTCGATAAGAAGGCAATAAAAGCAGCACTTGCAAGTCCAGCAGACAAATTATCCGCTGCAATAACCACATAAAGCATTGTAATATCTTGACCTACTTGCGCCAGTAACATAAATAATAAATTAGTTAATGCTGACAACACAGCTCCTAGAAATAAAATTTTCATCACACCAAAACGTATAGCAAGTAACCCACCTAAAAAACCACCCAGGATGGTCATTCCTAGACCAAAACTTTTCACCACACTTGCAATTACAGGCTTTGTAAACCCCAAATCCTGATAAAAGACATTCGTGATAACGCCCAAAACAATATCAGAAATACGGTATAAGCCTACTAGTGCTAGTAGTAAAAAAGCGAGTGAAAGACCATAGCGATCAAAAAAGTCTTTCACCGGCGCAATATAGGTTTGAGATACTTGCTGCTGCTGAACTATTCCAAGAGAGACAAATAGTTTTGCGACTATGCCTGCAATAGTTAAAGCCAAAGAAAGACGGCCTAACTCAACGAGAAAACTTGATAAATTATTATTTCCAAACAAACCGCTTAAATTTAACTTGGCTGTTTGCGTCAACTCTCCGCTGATATAAAAAACTGTAATAAAAGACGCAACAACCACAAAGAATAATGCAAAGAAAGAGACATAGTCTTTTATCGAATGCACCAATTCCTCACTTTCTCTTTCATGTGGTTCTTCAATTAATACTGTTGTTAATACCCCGATTAACATAACGGCTGCCATAATCAAATACGTCGACTGCCAGGCTTCGTAGCTATAGACCGCTTTAGTCGAGCCTAAGTAACTTGCTAGGTACAACGCACCCGCACCTGCCAACAACATACCTATTCGATAACCAGCAATATAACTTGAGGCCATCAAGGTTTGTAGGTCCGTTTCTGCTGACTCAATGCGATAAGCATCAATAACAATATCTTGAGTGGCAGCCCAAAACCCTAAAAAAACAGCTGCCCAGGCCATAGCCGAAAGCGTATCAGTTGCAGGATCAATCAGAGCTATCGTGCTAATGGCAAGCATGATCATAAATTGCGATAATAATAGCCAGGCCCTTCTCCGGCCGAGCATTTTTGTTAAGAGTGGTAGAGGCAATTTATCCACCAAAGGTGCCCAAACAAATTTAAAGGAATAACCTAACGCAGCCCAACTAAAGTAGGTCACTGCTGAACGGTCAACACCTGCCTCTCGCAACCATAAGCTAAGCGATGAAAAAATTAATAGTAGGGGTACACCAGCAGAAATACCTAAGAATAGCATCGTGACTACCCTACGGTGACAGAATGCCTTGATACTTTCAGACCATGTTTCTACTGCCATTAGACTGACATAGCGTAGTCATAATCAATGATTAACGGAGCATGGTCTGAAAAGCTTTCATCACGATAGATACCCGTTGATTTTACTTTACCTTTTAAACTTGGCGACAAAATATGATAATCAATACGCCATCCGACATTATTCGCCCTGGCTTGCCCCCGATTTGACCACCAAGTGTATTGATGTTCCTCTTGCTCTATTTCCCTAAAGGCATCCACAAAACCTAACTCGTTGAATAAAGTATCTAGCCAGGCTCGTTCTCTAGGCAAGAATCCTGAGTTTTTTAAATTACCTTTCCAGTTACGAATATCCTCATTTTTATGAGCAATATTCCAATCGCCACACAAAATATAATCCCGGCCAGATGCTTTCATTTCAGCCAGCTTTATCATCATGTGATCCATACACCGATATTTAACCTGCTGCCGCTCTTCTTTAGAAGAACCTGATGGCATATAAAGTGAAATGACACTCAAATTCCCAAATCTTGCTTCGATATAACGACCTTCAGAGTCAAATTCCTTGTTACCCATTCCCGTGATAACCTCATCGGGTTGCTGCCTACAATAAAGTGCTACGCCACTGTAACCTTTCTTTTGTGCATCATGATAGAAGCAGTGATAACCTTCTGGATGGTAAAGTACATCAGACAACTGTTCGATTTGTGCTTTAGTTTCTTGTATACACACAACAGTAGGTAATGTTTTTCCAATCCAGTCGAAAAAACCTTTTCGTCCAGCTGCTCGAATACCATTCACATTAGCCGTAACAATTTTCATATTTTTACCTAATTAACAGTTTTTGTTATAGTAACAAGGAATAAGCACGGCGTCTGGCAAGTTAACACTCTTCTTGGATGCAGCAAAAAGGCTCATGATACTTCATTGAAAAAGTACTTTACAAATATACTATAAATCAGGATAATGCTCTGTTCTTTACATATAGCTGGTTTTTAGGAGAAGCACTTTGGCAAATTCAGCACAAGCAAAAAAACGCGCTCGTCAAGCGGAAGATAGCCGCCAACGAAACGCAAGTCAACGTTCAGCAATGCGTACTAGTGTTAAAGCACTACACAAAGCCATTGATGCCGGTGATAAAGAGCAAGCTACTGCTGCTTACCAAGCTGCTGTCCCTGTTTTAGATCGCCTAGCTCGCAAAGGCCTTGTCCACAAGAATGCCGCTGCACGTAGCAAAAGCCGTTTAAATAAAGCTGTTCGCGCTCTTTAATATTTCAGTGTCAATAGCTTAAAAAAAACCGACAACATGTCGGTTTTTTTATGCCTGACACTTTGAATACTCTAACTCTGCAAAAAATATTTTGCCAGCTACGTTGATAATTACTATCCTATGAATTTTGGTGTCCTTGCTCTCTCCTTTTGTAAAGCTTTACTCAGCACAGGTAATGTACTGCTTGTAGCTGTCACTGCCTTGATTGGACTAAGACTCTCACCCGACCCTATCTGGTCTACATTACCTGTAGCGTTCCAGTTTATTGGTTTAATGTGCGCGACGATCCCAGCATCATTGATCATGAATAAAATTGGCCGTAAAAATGGGTTCTACTTAGGCAATATGCTTGGTATCGCTGGTGCTCTATTCTGTATCCTGGCTCTCTACTCCGCTTCTTTTAGTTTATTTTGTACAGGAACATTTTTCTTAGGCATAGGTATTGGATTTGGAACCTTATACCGTTTTGCTGCCGTAGAAATGTGTGCAAAGCCTTATCGAGCCAAAGCCATTTCAATCATTATGGCAGGTGGCGTACTCGCAGCAATAGCAGGACCTAACCTTGCAATCTTCAGTCAGGACCTGATTCAAGGTACTCCTTTTGTGGGTGCTTTCTGGGGTCTACTAGTTCTTTATATTGCTGCCATGTTGGTCTTAACTATTGTAACTTTTCCGGCTCAAGTTATTCATGCACCTGACATTACGACACGTCCCAGTGATTAAGATTATTTTACAACCTATTTTTCTTGTTTCCGTTATCGCGGCCATGGTAAGTTATGTAGTGATGAATTTATTAATGACGGCAACACCGTTAGCTATGCATCATCATGGTTTTCATTTCGAGCAGTCAGCTATAGTTATTGAATTACATGCACTCGGAATGTTTTTACCTGGTTTTTTCACCGGCAGTTTAATTAACCGCTTTGGTACTATTCGAATACTGTTAATTGGTGCGCTTATTATGCTTCTTTGCATCGGAATAAATCTCAACGGCCAGTCTCAGCTTCATTTCTCTATAGCGTTGTTTACGCTCGGACTTGGCTGGAACTTTATGTTCGTCAGCGCTACTCACCTTGTCTCAGATGCCTATTCAGAGGCTGAAAAACCCAAAGCACAAGCTGCTAATGAGTTTCTAATTTTTAGTATGGTTACTTTATCTGCCCTAGCATCTGGTTGGTTAGAAGCTACTTTAGGATGGCACATTATGAACTTGATATGTATTCCAGTTGTGCTATTTGCTGTTTTCATTGTAATTTATTTCAAGAAAAAGTTAAATTTGGGCATAATTTAAATTTATCTTTCTCAGGTTGAGTTTATTTAATTATCACTAAATTATCACGGTGAATTAGCTCTGGCTCGTCGACATAACCCAGTACTGATTCAATTTCTCTACTGGCTTTTCCCTGAATTTTTCTAGCTTCACCCATACTATAGTTGACTAAGCCACGGGCAATTTCATTTCCCGCCATATCATGACAAGTCACCAGTTCACCTCTGACAAATTGACCATGAACTTCTTGAACCCCATCAGCTAAAACACTTTTTCCTCCTTGATGTACGGCCTCTACAGCTTCGTCATCTAGGGTGATAGTGCCTTTTGGTGTCAAATGCCCAACTAACCATTGTTCACGAGCTGTCATAGGTTCGTTATCAGCCCAAAGCAACGTACCAACAGTCTCGCCATTCGCTAAACGTTGTAAGTTGTCAGCTTTTTTACCTGATAGGATCACTGTCGTTGCACCAGAGCCTCCTGCACGACGGGCCGCAAGTAATTTGGTTGCCATACCGCCTTGACCTAAGTCACCCTTACTTCCCTCAGCCATGGTATCTAACTCCGAATTACTAGCTGCGGAGGCAGTGATTAATTGCGCTTGACTATTGTGACGTGGATCACAATCAAAAAGCCCATCTTGATCTGTCAAAATCACCAACACATCTGCTTCAATTAGGTTAGCTGTCATTGCTGCTAAAGTATCATTATCACCAAACCGAATTTCCTCTGTAGCAATAGTGTCATTTTCATTCACCACTGGAAGTACACCTAATTCTAATAGGCTGTGCAATGTACTACGTGCATTCAGGTAACGCCCACGTTCCGAAAGATCCGAGTGTGTTAAAAGAATTTGGGCCGTATGAATTTCATGCTCCTTACAAGCTGCAGAATATGCCTGAATCAAGCCCATTTGGCCAACACTGGCTGCCGATTGTAAAAGATGTAAAGCATGAGGACGCTGGGCCCATCCTAACTGCTCCATTCCAGCTGCGACTGAACCAGATGTAACTAAAACAACATCTTTACCCTGCTCACGTAATTTTGCTATTTCACTACTCAGCCACTTCACCCGCTCAAGATCTAAACCCTCACCCACACGCGTAAGTAAGGCACTGCCTATCTTAATTACCCAACGTTTTGTATCTACAATTTGTTGGTGCGTGTTGATCACGAACTACTCCTCTAATAATGCTGCTCGTTGAATGGCCTCTTGTGCTGCTATTTTTTGATGCTCTAATGCCACTTTTTCTGCTGCTTTAACTTCATCTAAGTAATCCATTATTTCGGCACATAAAGCATCACAGCCCTCACCAACATGGCCGCTGACACGAAAGACTCTTCCTTGCCAATCCAACCTTTTTAAAACTTCTTCGCAGTACTCTTCACGAATATCTTCAGGAATTAGGTCCATTTTATTCAATATTAACCATTGGTCCTGCTTACCCAATGCATCACTGTAGTTTTTTAATTCTCGATTAATAATTTCGACGGATTCAACAGGATCTTGCTTCACATCTGCTGGAGCCATATCAACCATATGTAGTAACAGTCTTGTTCGCGTTAAGTGCTTTAAAAACTGAATGCCTAAACCAGCACCATCTGCTGCACCCTCAACTAAACCAGGAACATCAGCGATAACAAAGCTACGTACATCTTTCATCGTAACGACACCCAAGTTCGGGTACATCGTTGTAAAAGGGTAATCAGCTACTTTGGGCTGCGCTGCAGATACTTGGCGAATAAATGTAGACTTTCCTGCATTAGGCAAGCCCAACAATCCTACGTCTGCTAATAATTTCATTTCCAAACGCAAACGGCGGTCTTCACCCGGTGTACCTTCAGATGTCTGTCTCGGAGCCCGATTTGTACTTGATTTATAGCGCGCGTTACCAAGGCCATGCCACCCACCTTTTGCCACCAACAACCTATCACCCGTTTTCGTTAAGTCACCGATTAGCTCGTCGGTATCATTATCCCAAGCCTCAGTCCCTATAGGAACCTTAACCACTAAATCTTCACCAGCTGCCCCACTACAAAGCTGCCCACGCCCATTTTCACCACGCTCAGCTTTAAAATTCCGCTTATAACGAAAGTCGATCAATGTATTCACTTGTTCATCAGCTTCTAGATAGAGATCACCACCATCGCCACCATCGCCGCCATCAGGCCCACCAAAAGGAATGTATTTTTCTCGACGAAAACTCATGCAGCCATTTCCACCTGAACCAGCATTCACAGTTATTCTTACTTCATCAACAAATTTCATTGCATTCAACCATTATTCATTCTATGACTCAAAATAGTCATTTTCAATTGTAAAGTCCAGAAACAAAAAAGCCCCGCATTAGCAGGGCTTTTTAAATAGTATACCCTTAGTTGGGCTAACCAAATTTTCTAGGCAGCAACAACACTTACAAACATGCGGTTTTTCGGGCCTTTCTTTTCAAAAAGTACGCGACCAGCTGCTTTTGCAAATAATGTGTGATCTTTACCAAGACCTACATTTAATCCTGCATGGTAACGAGTGCCGCGTTGGCGAATAAGAATATTGCCACCATCTACCGCTTCTCCACCGTAACGTTTTACGCCAAGACGTTTCGATTCCGAATCGCGTCCGTTTCTAGTACTACCACCTGCTTTCTTATGAGCCATCTCTATATCCTTGTATAACGTATAATCTTAGGCTGAGATGCCTGTGATTTCGATTTCGGTGAAAGACTGACGATGCCCCATCTGTTTACGATAGTGCTTTCGACGATGGAACTTGATAATTTTTACTTTATCTCCACGGCCATTAGCAGCAACAGTCGCCGTGACTTTTGCTCCTTTCAGATAAGGTGTGCCAATTTTCACATCCTCACCCTCACCGACCAATAAGACTTTATCTAGCTCAACCGTATCACCTGCTTCAGCAGATAACTTTTCAATGCGGAGCTTCTCGCCCTCTTGAACTCGGTACTGTTTACCGCCCGTCGCGACAATAGCGTACATCGCTGTCTCCAAATAGTATATGTTATTGCTGGCTAACCCAACAAAAGACCGGCAATTTTAGCGCTTTTCATGACATAGATCAAACCTTAATCGAAATATTTGCGATCTATTGCCTTGCATGAGAAAGTATCGTCTTTTCAATACCAACATTATAGGCAGAAACGAGCCCTGTGGATATCCAATCTATTTATACCCTAATAGAAACTGATATGGTTGATGTCGACGTGATGATCCACGCCCGTCTTCAATCTGACGTTGCGCTGATTAACCAACTAAGCCACTACATTATCAACAGTGGCGGAAAACGCTTGCGCCCTGCTTTAGTGATTTTAAGTGCTCGAGCATGCGGCTATAAAGGACAACACTATGCCAACCTTGCCACTATTATCGAATTTATCCATACCGCAACCTTACTACATGATGATGTGGTCGATGGTTCTGAGATGCGACGTGGTAAAGAAACTGCAAATACGTTGTGGGGCAATGAAGCTAGCGTCTTAGTCGGTGACTTCCTTTACACCCGCGCTTTCGAAATGATGGTAGAGATGGATTCAATGCCCTTGATGAAGATATTATCCAATACCACTAATATTATTGCTGAAGGTGAGGTTTTACAGCTATTAAATTGTAATGATCCCGATACCAATGAAGCTACTTACCTCCAAGTTATTCATCATAAAACAGCAAAATTATTTGAAGCTGCGGGGCAACTAGGTGCCGTCATCAGCAAATCCCCTAATAATTTAGAACTCGCCATGGCTAAGTATGCAATGCATTTAGGAAGTGCATTCCAGTTAGTTGATGACATATTGGATTACTCCGAGTCGAGCGAAACTATCGGTAAAAACATCGGTGACGACCTAGCTGAAGGCAAGCCTACGCTGCCACTAATTTACGCTATGCAGCATGGTAACGATTCACAAAAACAAATTATCCGTCATGCTATTGAAAATGGTGAACGTGATCATATCGATAAAATTATTACTATTATTCAAGACACTGGCGCAATTGATTACACTAATCAAGCAGCACTGAAAGAAGCTCAGAATGCAAAAGAGGCATTAGAACCGTTACCGAGCTCTATATACAAAGATGCTCTTCTTTCATTGGCAGATTTTTCTGTTGAACGTCATTATTAATCGCCAAAACAACCTTGTGTAAAACGTTCTTCCTTTAATCATTTGGTTACTTAACGCTATGTCAGACTTCTATCAATACCATTTATTTTTCTGCACACATGAACGTAAGAATAAAGCTCATTGCCAAGAACATGACGCTAGTTCACTTCGCAACTATGCTAAGCAGCGCGTGAAAGACCTCAAACTTAAGAAAGTCCGCATCAACAATTCGGGCTGTTTAAACCGCTGTGCTCTGGGCCCTATGCTTGTTATCTACCCTGAGGGGGTTTGGTATCAATATCATAATATCAAAGATATCGATGAGATCATTCAACAACACCTCATTGAAGGCCGGATAGTAGAAAGACTAAAAAAATGACACCCGATCAATACTGCCAAAATAAAACAGCTAAAAGTGGCTCAAGTTTTTACTATAGCTTTTTATTTTTGTCAGTAAAACAAAGACAAGCAATTACAGCTTTATATGCTTTTTGTCGTGAAGTTGATGACATTGTCGACAATGTCCATGAAGCAGACGTTGCCCGTACTAAACTTGACTGGTGGCGCCAAGAAATACAACGGACATATCAAGGCACTGCAACCCACCCAATTGGTAAAGCTTTATGTATAGCTATTACACACTATGATTTGCATCAAGAATACTTTGTAGAAATTATTGATGGAATGGCCATGGATCTCGACCAATTCTCATACTCTGAATTTAAGCAGCTCGCTTTATATTGTCATCGTGTGGCTAGCGCTGTTGCTTTACTTTCTGTCGAAATTTTTGGGTATAAAAATAGAACAACATTAAAATATGCACAAAATATAGGCATGGCCTTACAGCTGACTAATATTATTCGAGATATTAGAGAGGATGCTGAGCGAGGGCGAATCTATTTACCATTAGATGAAGTGAGCAGGTTCAATGTCAAGACAGATGATTTATTGAGCTTAAAAAGTAGCCCGGAACTAGTCGAATTACTTAAATACCAATCCCACCGTGCCAAACAATATTTTCATCAGGCGATGACTGTATTACCAGATGATGACCGATATAATCAAAGAGCGAGCCTAATTATGGCTAATATTTATCAAGCAACTTTATCTGAAATTGAACAGGACGATTTTCAAGTCATGCAATATCGCGTATCACTGACACCCCTTCGTAAATTTTGGATTGCCTGGACGACAGCCCGCGCTCAAAAACGTTGGAAAGATCCAGCTACATGATAACCTTGTTTATATAGATCCTCGGAACAGCCTTGCTGATAACATCACCCTTATTCCCTAAGCAGCTCTTCTTCATATACCTTACACTCTGCTGATATGCTGTTAACCTATTTCCTCTTTAAAGAAATATAAAAAATGGATAAACTGATGCTATTAAGGTCTTGTTCAATTATTGTTTTCAGCTCAATATTGCTCGCCTGTGATGGCTCTTCATCACAAGAGCCCCAAGATGTTGACCCTTTTTCTTCAAATGGCTTACCCACATCACAACGCCAACAGGAAGATAGTGCTGCAGGAGTCAAGTTCGGTGGTAAACAAGGATTTAAACCTTTGGCGCCACCCGCAACTAAGTATAAACAATGAGTTCAGCTGCTTTATCAGATAATGTTATTTTGATAACAGGCGCTGCTAATGGAATAGGTGCGGCAGTTGCCAGAGCTTATGCTGCTGAAGGGGCAACAATTATCCTGCTTGATAAAGATGTGCCCGGACTTGAAAAAACATACGATGCCGTTGTCGTTTCATCTATGAAAACTGCTATTTATCCTCTGGACCTAAAAGGTGCTAGCGTTAATGATTACACTGATTTAGTTAACACTATTGAAACCCACTTTGGCCGCTTGGATGCCCTTGTTCATTGTGCTGCTATGTTAGGTCAACTTGCCCCCATAGAGCACCAAGATCCAACAACTTGGTCAGAAACACTCCACATTAATCTTACAGCACCATTTTTGCTGACTAAGGCCTGCTTACCATTACTTAAAAAACAACAACAAGCAGCTATTATTTTTACCACTGATCAGCATAAAGCTAAGGCTTATTGGGCAGGTTATGGCATCAGTAAGGCCGGCATCGAAACTTTAGCAAAACAACTTGCTGATGAGCTTGAAACGGAGGGCCGTATTGAAGTGCACTGCATAGACCCAGGAAAAGTCAAAACAGCATTTTTTAGCCGCGCATTCCCTGCTGCAGAGCAGCATCACTTGCCCAGCCCTGATGATGTCTCCTCACTATACTTAAGCGCCATAAAGAACGTCTATTAAACATACCCAATGAGAATGTACATGTAAAGGTATACCCATCAGCTTAAATCTAGCAAGTAATTTACTGACCTCTAATCCGAGGTGCTCTTTTTGTTTTACTTGCAGATGTACGGCTACTATCTTTAACTTTTGTTTTTTTACTGACTGTCGTCTTTAGTGGCCTCATTTTTTTATCACGTTGTGCTCGACCCACTGCTTTTGGGACCAATGCTTTTAAGTCAACTTCTTCATATAAAGCTGCGACATCATCACCCTCAAGCATCATCCAGCGTCCCATTTTAAGTTGAGATGGAATAATAATCGGTCCATAGCGTACGCGCATTAAACGACTTACTTGCACACCTTGGCTTTCCCATAAACGACGAACCTCTCGATTCCTCCCCTCTTGGATAACAACATGGTACCAATGATTCGCCCCTTCTCCGCCTGCTTCTTGAATATCATTAAATTTAGCCTTACCATCTTCTAATTCAACGCCATCACGAAGGTTTTGCATAATTTCTGGACCTACAGCACCTAAAACACGTACAGCATATTCACGATCCATTTCATTAGAAGGGTGCATAAGCCGGTTTGCTAACTCACCATCCGTTGTTAGGATGATTAGGCCACTAGTATTAATATCCAAGCGCCCGACACTGACCCATCGTCCTTCTTCTGGTGTTGGTAGAGACTGAAAAATTGTCCGGCGGCCTTCAGGATCTTTTCGGGTGCAGACTTCACCTACCGGCTTGTTATATAACAAAACCTGTTGTGGTTTCTGCCAAAGTCGCTTTGCTGATAATGGCTTATCGTCTAAACGCAAGCTATCACCAATATCTACTTGATCACCTAATTTCGCAATACTACCATTGACAGAGACTTTACCTTCTTTTATCAATACTTCTAGTTGGCGACGAGAGCCATAACCTGCTCTCGCTAACACTTTTTGAATTCTTTCAGCCATTTAAGCGCCTCCCGGCGTGTTGGTGAGTAATAAGGAGTCTTCCCTTCATGTACTCTATAAATTTATTTATAACTCAAGCCCATTGCGGAGCGGACTTCTTCTAATGTATCCCTTGCTACTTCACGAGCGGCTTCATTACCATCTTCAATAATTCGTCTTACGACTTCAGGGTGCTCGCTCAAGTCATCAGCGCGTTCACGGATCGGTTTTAGTTCTGCAGCAACCGCATCGATTAATGGCCCTTTGCAATCTAAACAACCAATACCTGCTGTGCGGCAGCCTTCTTGCACCCATTGCTTCTGATCTTCCGTGGCATATATTTCATGCAATTGCCAAACAGGACATAAATCTGGATTACCCGGATCAGTACGACGAACCCGATTAGTATCCGTTGGCATCTTTTTAATTTTTTCAGCCAATGAATCTTCTGGTTCTCGCAGAGTGATTGTATTGCCATAAGATTTAGACATTTTCTGGCCATCTAAGCCCGGCATTTTGGCTGCTGATGTCAATAAAGCTTTTGGTTCTGGCAATATTACTTTACCGCCACCTTCTAAAAAGCCAAATAATCGTTCAGCATCACCTATGGTTAAGTTTTGCTGTTCTTTTAAAAGTGCTCGCGCAGTGTCTAATGCCTCAGTGTCACCTTGCTCTTGATACGCTTTCCTGAGTTGATTATAAAGTTTTACATTTTTCTTACCCATCTTTTTAATCGCGGCTTCAGCCCTTTCTTCGAAATCTCTTTCACGCCCATAAATATGGTTAAAACGCCGAGCAACTTCCCTTGTCAGCTCAACATGGACGACCTGATCTTCACCAACAGGTACTTGGCCTGCGCGATAAGTCAAAATATCTGCACTTTGTAATAATGGATAACCTAAAAAACCATATGTCGATAGATCTTTTTCTTTTAGTTTTTCCTGTTGATCCTTGTATGTTGGGACGCGCTCAAGCCAAGACAACGGGGTTATCATTGAGAGTAATAGATGTAACTCGGCATGTTCGGGGACTTTTGACTGTAAAAATAATGAGACTGCCGAAGGCTCAATACCCGCAGCAAGCCAGTCTGTTACCATTTCCCATACACTTTCTTCGATGACACCACTATCATCATAATGTGTCGTCAAGGCATGCCAATCTGCCACAAAAAAGAAGCAATCAAATTCGTGTTGCAATTTAATCCAGTTTTTCAATACACCATGATAATGACCAAGGTGGAGCCGTCCTGTAGGTCGCATACCTGATACGATGCGACTGGACTGCAATGTTACTGTGTCCAAAATATTCTCCTGATCTTATTCACGATCAAATCTAATTTAAAAAAGTAAGTTCAATAGTTGAGCCGCACTAAAAGGTATTGGTAATAAACTTACAAACCCAGAAACAAGAGGCCATAACACCATCCCAATAATACCAAAATAAAGCAACGCCAATAAAATGATAAAGCCGTAAGGTTCTAGCCGACTCATTTGCCAAGCCAAAGGGCCAGGCAATACGCTCATTAAAATACGACCACCATCTAATGGCGGCAACGGTAATAAATTCAATAACATCAGCATCGTGTTAATAAAAATACCGACTAGGCCCATATATGCGAGAGCTTCACTTCCTGATAGGCCTATCAATACAATCACTGACCAAAATAATGCCATCAGCAAATTAGCCGTCGGGCCAGCCAATGCTACCCATGCCATGCTAGTCTTTGCATTTTTCATATTCCGTGCGTTGACGGGCACTGGTTTTGCCCAGCCAAATATAAAGCCCGTTGTCATTGCCAGCAATGACGGCACTATAATTGTACCTACAGGATCAATATGTTTGATTGGGTTAAGTGTTAAACGACCCAGCATTTGTGCTGTACGATCACCAAAATGAAGTGCTGCCCAACCATGCGCGACTTCGTGTAACGTCACAGCAAATAGCACTGGAATAGCCCATATAATGATTTTTTGAATTAAAGAAAACTCATCCACTAATAAATTCTCGCCCTGCCATGTAGGGTTTTAATACTTCAGGAATAACAATCCGTCCCTGCTCATCTTGATAATTCTCCATAACAGCTAATAACGTCCGTCCAACAGCAAGCCCAGACCCATTAATAGTATGTACCAATTCTGGCTTTCCTGTTTCAGGGTTTCGCCAGCGTGCTTGCAACCTGCGTGCCTGAAAATCATGAAAATTACTGCATGATGAGATTTCTCTGTAAGTTTTTTGGCTAGGAAGCCATACTTCCAAATCATATGTTTTACTAGAAGAAAAGCCCAAGTCTCCCGTACATAACACCACTTTACGATATGGTAATTTTAAGGCTTGTATTATTGCTTCGGCATGGCCAGTTAATGCTTCGTGTGCCGCTGCAGAGTCTCCAGGTCGTACAATTTGTACTAACTCTACTTTTTCAAACTGATGCTGACGAATTAACCCTCTGACATCCCGACCATGTGAACCCGCTTCACTTCTGAAACAGGGAGTATGAGCAACAAACATAAGTGGTAACTGTTCAAGGTTTGATATTGTGTCACGCACTATGTTGGTTATAGGCACTTCCCCTGTAGGAATTAAATATAAGCCAGCATCATCAATAGAAAATAAATCCTCAGCAAACTTTGGCAACTGGCCTGTACCCTGCAATGAGTCTGCGTTAACCAAGTAAGGCACGTAAGTTTCTGTATAACCATGTCGTTCTGTATGAGTATCCAACATGAATTGTGTTAAAGCACGTTGTAGCTTGGCTAAAGCGCCTTGCAATATAACAAATCTAGCACCACTTATTTTTGCCGCCGTTTCAAAGTCCATCCCTAATTTTTCACCTAAATCAATATGATCTTTAGGCTCAAAATTAAACTCAGGCAACTCACCCCAGCGTAAAACTTCCAAGTTATGCTCTTCATCTTCACCCTCAGGAACGTCATCTTGCGCAAGGTTTGGTACGCTCAAAGCATAAGTATTTATCTTATCTAAAATGTCTGAAAGACGGCATTCTGCTTCTTTATGTTTAGAAGCTAAATCATCTACTTCTGCTAACAAAGGACCAATATTCTCGCCAGCCGCCTTAGCTTTACCGATTAATTTAGAACGGCTATTACGTTCTGTTTGCAATGCTTGAGCGACTTGTTGCGCCTGTTTTCGTTCTTTTTCCAGCATTTCTAGCATTTGTACATCAAGCTTAAAACCACGACGGCTTAACAACTTTTCTGCTTGCTTCGGCTCATTTCTTAATAATTTTGGGTCTAACATTTTAAATTCCTGGTTTAGCTGACCAACTGACAATACTGTCGGTATTTACGAACGTGTATAACTTATCCACTTTACTCAAATCACTTTGACTTGAAACAACATGAGTACCCACCATACTTACAATAATTGTGTTCATATTTGCTTCCCTAAAAGCATCCCTAGCCAAGTTGCTAGTAGGCAAAATACAATACTCATTATAATATTTAATAACGCTTTAAGTGGGTCACCCGCATCAAACAGTGCTAATGTTTCAAATGAAAAGGCTGAAAAAGTTGTAAATGAACCCAGCAGCCCTACTAACAAACCCATACGCCATTCAGCAGAGACTGCAATGCGCTCGATAAATAAGACGAATAGGAAGCCTACCAACAGAGAACCTAGAATATTTACAGCCAGTGTGCCGTATGGAAAGTCTCGTCCTAGTAGTCTATCAATACTAT
This sequence comes from uncultured Gammaproteobacteria bacterium, assembly GCA_905181885.1. Lineage (GTDB taxonomy): Bacteria > Pseudomonadota > Gammaproteobacteria > Nitrosococcales > Methylophagaceae. Next base: position 658,691 of record CAJIZI010000001.1, on the reverse strand, counting down.
TTGACATACCAAAACGCAGGACTGCTCCTAATGCACCACCACCTGCAATTGCTAATAACTGCTGCACTGTTTTATCTCTTCCAATTAAATGGGATAGTTTACCTTATTAGCGCCATCGACTAATAACCTATTGCAAGTACCACTATTCTTGTATCTAATTGACTCATACTATCTTCCTGTAACTAACTCACCACTGGCGTAACGTTCAACCATATCAATAAGTGAAATAGCTTTAATTTTACTACCGTGGCCAGCACTACCGAAGGCTTCATAACGTGCCTGACAAATTCCCTGCATAGCAATTGTTGATGCCTTCAAGAACTTTCTCGGATCTAAGTTAGTGGCATTTTTATCTTGCATCAAAAATTGACGTATCGACCCAGTCGATGCCATTCTCAAATCAGTATCTATGTTAACTTTTCGCACTCCATATTTAATACCTTTTACAATCTCATCGACCGGTACACCATAGGTTTGAGGTATATCACCGCCGTTATTATTAATCACTTCTAGCCACTCTTGTGGCACTGAACTCGAGCCATGCATCACAAAATGCACATCAGGTAATCTCTGTTGCAATGTCTTTAAATGACTAATTGCCAGAACCTCTCCCGTGGGAGGCTTAGTAAATTTATAAGCCCCGTGACTTGTCCCAATTGCAACTGCCAATGCATCTACTTGCGTAGCTTTAACAAACTTCACCGCTTCTTCTGGATCGGTCAACAATTGACTATGAACTAATTTTTCATCCGCACCATGACCCTCTTCTTGACCCATCATCCCTGTTTCAAGGGAGCCCAAGCAACCAATCTCACCTTCTACTGATACACCACAGGTGTGTGCCATTTTGGTGACGATACTGGTTACCTCTGCGTTATACTCATAAGTTGAAGGTGTTTTCTGATCTGATAACAATGAACCATCCATCATCACTGAACTAAAACCCGACTGAATAGCGCGAGCGCATATTGCCGGCGAAGCTCCATGATCTTGGTGCATCACCACTGGAATATGAGGATAACTTTCTAATGCTGCCAAAATCAAATGGCGTAAAAAAGACTCTCCAGCATACTGCCGTGCTCCGACGGATCCTTGCATAATGACAGGGCTGTCAACAGCATCTGCCGCTTGCATAATGGCATGAACTTGCTCCATATTGCTGACATTAAAGGCAGGTATAGCAAACTCATTTTCGGCTGCGTAATCAAGTGCTTGTCGTAGTGATACCAATGCCATGATAGCTTCCTTTTGAAATACTCACTATTCTGAAACTATTTCAGTCAACTTTAAATTTAGTCATTTTGCCCACACGAATTAATTTGAGCATATCCGTTCCCCCCTTAACTTCAAAGTCTCCTTTAGTAAGGATCACTATATCACCCTCACTCACAACACCATTGGCTTGTAATATATCGATAGCTCTCTCATTCAAAACATCATCGTCGATCAACAAAGGCTGAAAATGAACAGGATAGACCCCTCGGTATAAAGTGACTTTACGTCCTGTTTCTTCAGTTGGTGTCAATGCAAAAATAGGGATACCCGAACTAATACGTGACATCCATAAGGGCGTTGAACCTGACTGTGTTAATGCTGCAATAGCTTTTACGTCCAAGTGATTCGCTAAATACATGGCACCCATCGCAATAGCTTCGTCGATCAAATCAAATTGTGAGTCTATCCTATGACTAGACCGACGTATTTCTCTCTGCTGCTCCGCTTGGAGACAGATACGATCAACAGCTTCAATAACGGCAATAGGATATTTTCCAACAGCTGTTTCCCCCGACAACATAACGGCATCAGTTCCATCCAAGACAGCATTAGCTATATCAAAAACCTCAGCTCGCGTCGGAATGGCATTTTCTATCATCGACTCCATCATCTGGGTCGCCGTGATGACCGCACGGTTGAGTTGGCGAGCCCGTAGGATAATTTTTTTCTGGATAGGAGGTAGGGCCGCATCGCCTATTTCCACGCCCAAGTCACCCCTTGCCACCATTACTGCATCAGAGGCATTAATAATTTCATCAATAACATCGATGGCTTCAGCCCTTTCTATCTTTGCTATGATCCCGGCTTTTCCACCAGCATCGTTGATTAATTGTCTAGCATAGTTAATATCTTCAGCTGAACGTGGAAATGACACAGCTATATAATCAGCTTTCATTTTTACCGCAACTTTAATATCAGCCTTATCTTTATCTGTTAAGGCCGCTGCTGATAAGCCCCCACCTTGACGATTAATACCTTTATTATTTGACAATACCCCCCCAATGGTGACTTTACAGAGAATACGCTGACCTTCTACGCTCTCAACAATCAATACAATCCTGCCATCATCCAACAATAATGTGTCATTAGGGTGGACATCTTTAACCAGTTGCTTGTAATCAATTCCTACTTGATGTGCATTACCATCATTACTATTCAGCTCAGCATCTAGGATGAACTGTTGCCCTTCTTTCAGCATTACCTTTTCGTCTTTAAACCGTGCTATACGGATTTTAGGGCCTTGCAAATCAGCTAATATTCCTACTTGTTTGTCATGCTGTTTAGCCAGTTTTTTGACAGTATTTGCTAGTTCGATGTGTCCATTGACATCACCATGAGAGAAATTCAACCGGACGACATCTACCCCACCTTTGATCATTGCTTCTAATACCTCTGGTGTATTGGATGCGGGTCCCAGAGTCGCGACAATTTTAGTTCTTCTCAGTGCTACCATTACTTATCCTTTTAAAATTAACTGCCTCGAGACTCAAGCATGACTACTGCTGGTAATTCCTTACCCTCTAGAAATTCTAGAAAAGCACCACCGCCAGTTGAAATATATGACACATCACTACTGATATTGTATTTACTCACTGCTGCTAAGGTATCCCCTCCACCTGCAATTGAAAAAGCTTCTGACTCTGCGATAGCCATCGCTATCGCTTTAGTCCCTTCGCCAAACTGATCAAACTCAAAGACCCCAATGGGGCCATTCCAGACAATAGTACCTGCAGTTTTTAATATCTTTACTAACTCTGCTGTTGAAGCAGGCCCAAAATCAAAAATCATATCGTCATCATTGACGTCTGAAGCTAGTTTTAGTGTTGCATCTGCTGTTTCAGAAAATTCCTTACCGCACACTACATCCTTTGGGATGGGAATATTGCCACCTCTATCTTTTGCTTCACTAATGAGCTTATTACAAATCCCTATCAAATCTGGTTCATACAGAGATTTGCCTACATTATTACCAGCAGCGGCGATAAATGTATTGGCTATACCTCCACCTACAATCAATTGATCAACCACTTTTGATAAAGACTGTAATATCGTTAATTTAGTCGAGACTTTCGATCCACCCACAATCGCGATCATTGGACGGATGGGATTATCTAATGCTTTACCTAATGCACTCAGTTCACCGGCCAATAATGGCCCCGCACATGCGATCTGCGCATATTTAGCAACACCATGAGTCGAAGCTTGTGCCCTATGAGCTGTTCCAAAAGCATCCATCACGTAAATATCACATAATGCAGCCATTTTCTGAGACAAAATATCGTCGTCTTCTTCTTCACCTATATTAAACCGCACGTTTTCACACAATACGATCTCTCTCTCATCCATATCGATGCCATCTAACCAGATCTTTTCTAAATAAATTTGTTGGCCTAATAACGCACTGAGATGTCTACCTACAGGAGCTAATGAAAAATCTTCATCATATTCACCTTCAGTTGGTCGCCCTAGATGTGACATCAGCATAACTTTAGCACCTGCTTTTAATGCCATTCTAATTGTTGGTAATGCAGCTCTAATACGCGTGTCATCGGCGACAGCACCATCTTTAAGAGGCACATTTAAGTCTTGACGAATTAGGACTCTTTTACCGGCCAAATCAAGGTCAGCCATATTAATTACCGTCATATGCATCACCTTTATACTATTATTTTCTTCATACTGCTCATCGGGATGCACCCCTCATTTAAGCAGCCATATATTACAAATTAATGAAAAACAGAGCGCTAACGTTCAAAAGCTCCTTCAAGGGGAGTCTTTTTTATTTAGCTGATAAATCAATTAATATGAGTTTTCATCTACCGACAAGCTCTACCAGGCGCATCATATTGCAGGTATAGCCGTATTCATTGTCATACCAAGCCACAACTTTCACAAATGTAGGATCCAATGCAATACCCGCACCTGCATCAAAATTAGAAGGTGCTGTATGACCCCGGAAATCGGTAGAAACAACACTTTCGTCGGTATACCCCAGCACACCTTTTAAGTCACCTTCTGATGCTGTTTTCATGACAGTACAGATACCTTCATACGATGCTTCGTTATAAAGCTCAACCGTCAAATCAACCACCGATACATCCGATGTTGGGATCCGAAAGGCCATTCCTGTCAATTTACCATTCAATTCTGGCAATACTTTGCCTACGGCTTTAGCTGCACCAGTTGATGAAGGAATGATATTCTCAAGAATTCCGCGGCCTCCACGCCAGTCTCCCACCGATGGGCCGTCAACTGTTTTTTGTGTTGCCGTTGCTGCATGAATCGTAGTCATCAAACCACGTTTAATACCAAAGTTATCATTTAGTACTTTCGCAACAGGGGCCAGTGCATTTGTTGTGCATGAGGCAGCCGAGACAATTGATTCACCTGCATATTTATCATGATTAACACCATAAACAAACATAGGAGTGTGATCTTTTGAAGGTGCAGACTGCACGACCTTTCTAGCTCCGGCATCAATGTGTTTTTGGCAAGACTCTTCTGTTAAAAAGAAGCCTGTACATTCAATAATTAAGTCCGCACTTACTTCATTCCACTTCAAATCAGACGGGTTACGCTCAGCAGTAATTCGAATGGTTTTACCATTAACGACAAGGTTGCCATTTTTGACTTCAACATCACCGTCAAAAGGGCCATGAACCGAATCGTACTTTAGTAAATAAGCTAAATATTCTGGTTCTAAGAGGTCATTGATTGCCACAACTTCAATATCCAAAAAGTCTTTAACAGCAGCGCGAAATGCCATACGACCAATTCGGCCAAACCCGTTGATACCGACCTTAATTGTCATAATTTTCTCCGATTGAAACTCATCTATGAACTAGAACCTTATATGAAACACTAATTTATAATTGGCTTAAAAGACCTGAACTTACAATGTAAAAATGGCGAGTGCACATTCGCACACTCGCCATATTTACTAAAATGTCTATAATTTTAGCCTAGACTATACTTATAGTACTTCTTTTACTGTTTTCACTACATTTTCAACTGTGAAACCAAAGTGCTCCATCAATGCGCCGCCAGGCGCTGATTCACCGAAGGTATCGATACCTACAACACCACCTTCTAAACCAACGTATTTACGCCAAAAGTCCGTCACACCAGCTTCAATAGCAACACGTTTAACACCCGGAGTAAGAATACTATCTTTATAAGCTTGATCTTGACGATCAAAAACATTAGTTGATGGCATTGAAACCACACGTGCACTGATTCCTGAAGCTGCAAGAGCTTCTTGCGCTTTTGCTGCAAGGTCTACTTCAGAACCCGTTGCAATCAAGATGACATTCGCAGAACCCTTGGCTTCAGACAATATATATGCACCTTTGCGCATAGCATTAAAATCAGCAGCATCATGACTACGACCAGGAATACCTTGGCGACTTAGTACTAAGCTTGTAGGGCCATCCATACGTTCTACAGCGGCTGTCCATGCAACAGCGACTTCTACAGAGTCTGCTGGACGCCATACATCCATATTCGGAATATAACGCATTGCAGCAGTATTTTCGATTGGTTGATGCGTAGGACCATCTTCACCTTGACCTATAGAGTCATGGGTCAACACAGCAATGGTGCGGATCTTCATCAAGGCTGCCATTCTCAGCGCGCTTTTCGCATAATCAGAGAACATGTGGAATGTACCACCGAAGGGTATTAAACCTCCGTGTAACGTCATACCATTCATTATTGCGAACATACCAAACTCACGCACACCATATGAAATGTAGTTACCCATTTCTTTGCCACTTACGTGTTTAAAGCTTGCACAGCTTGTAAGGTTAGAACCCGTTAGATCAGCAGAACCACCTAAAAACTCAGGTAGGACGGGTGCTAATGCTGTAATCGCATTTTGTGATGCTTTCCTAGATGCAACACTGGCTGCTTTTTCATTAGTTTCAGCAATAAATGCATCCGTTGTTTGCTTCCAATTAGCAGGCAGCTCGCCTGACATCCGGCGTTTAAATTCTGCAGCCAACTCTGGGTGTGCAGCAGAATATGCATCAAATTTAGCATTCCAAGCAGCTTCTTTATCTGCACCAGATGCTTTAGCATCCCAGCCTTCGTAAACATCGGTAGGAATTTCAAACGGTGCAGAGTCCCACCCTAATTCTTTACGAGTTAATGCAACTTCATCTTCACCTAATGCTGCACCATGACAATCGTGGCTGCCAGACTTGTTAGGTGAGCCAAAACCAATAATTGTTTTACAACAAATCATAGAAGGCTTGTCTTTGACATCCTTGGCAGCAGTGATAGCAGCAGAGATTGCTTTAGGATCGTGTCCGTCAACAGACTGTACATGCCAACCATACGATTCGAAACGTTTTACTGTGTCGTCTGTATACCAGCCGTCTATGTGGCCATCTATAGAGATGTTATTGTCATCCCAGAATGCAACCAAATTACCTAGGCCCCATGTTCCTGCTAATGAACAAGCTTCATGTGAAACACCTTCCATTAAGCAACCATCGCCTAGAAAAACATAGGTATTGTGGTCAACAATATCATGGCCTGGACGGTTAAATTGATCTGCCATCAACTTTTCAGCCATTGCAAAACCGACACCGTTAGAAATACCTTGGCCTAAAGGACCCGTTGTTGTTTCAATACCTGGCGCATAACCATATTCAGGGTGACCGGCACATTGTGAATGCAACTGACGAAATGAGCTTAGTGAAGACATCGGCAAGTCATAACCTGACAAGTGCAATAATGAGTAGATCAACATAGAGCCATGACCATTAGATAAAACAAAACGGTCTCTGTCCGCCCATTCAGGATTAATTGGGTTATGGTTCATGTGGTCATTCCACAATACTTCAGCAATATCTGCCATTCCCATCGGTGCGCCCGGGTGGCCTGAGCTTGCTTTTTGAACTGCATCCATACTTAAAGCACGGATTGCATTAGCTAAATGTCTACGTGTAGCCATCTACGATTCTCCTGTAAAAAAATAATTATGCTGCTCGCCATTTAATCGAGCAGCCCATACTTGGGATTTGTTTTTCTGGACCGCGACCTGTTTCAGCAACAAGTTTCATAGCTTCAAATAGGTCACGTCTTACATCTGATGCGGCTGCTAACTTTTTACTTTCATCAAAGCGGCCACGATACTGCAATTGGAGTTCTTTGTTGTAGCCAAAGAAATCTGGGGTACAAATGGCGCCAAACTTTTGTGCTATTTGTTGCGTTTCGTCAAATAAATACGGAAAAGAAAACTGTTGTTGTCGTGAGGTATCTTGCATTTGATCAAAGGAATCCTGTGGATAGTCTGCAGGGTCATTAGACATAATCGCAACTGTGTTAATACCAGACTTCCTCAACTCTTTAGTATCACGAACCAGCCGTTCCAGAATAGCTTTGACATAGGGGCAATGGTTACAGATGAACATCACTAACAACCCATTCTCTCCTCGGCAATCATCAAGCGTCCAGGTTTTGCTATCTACTCCCCGCAATGAAAACTCGATGGCGGGCTTGCCAAAATCACATACTGGCGTTTCTAAACTAACCATAACTTTCTGCTCAAATTTTGCTGTTAGTTACGCTGATCTCAACGTAAAATGGGAGTATAAATTATTTTTCTGACCAATTATTCTATCAGAGTGAGTTCGCTAATGCGATATCTCCGCTCGAACTTTAAACTCATTCCATTTTTACTCAAACCTCTTTCCCTCTTTTACTAGCCTCACCATTAACAGGTGAGCCTTTAAGTGATCTAAACATTATATTTGTCCTTCTGTTAGCTAGAGCGTAAAATTACTACAGAATATTAATAACTTATTGTCTTACTGTTAATGTTTTTTCTATACCCCAGATTAGTAACACCGAAGATAAAAGGTAACTTAACATCAAAATTTGTTGTTATATTCTAAAATGTCATTCAGGTCATTTATTAAAATGAAATACCTATATGCGCAGTTCCAATCCTTAAAATTTGCGACGAAACTATCTCTCGCTTTTTTGTTGCTAGTCAGTCTCGGCTTAATTTATACCGACTATCACATACGCCAACAATTTGAAGGTAAACGCTGGGCTGTTCCCGCAAAGGTTTATGCTCGGCCATTAGAACTCTATGTCGGCTCACCCTTATCTTCAAATGACTTAAAAGTTGAATTGACGAGACTAGGTTATCAATTTGTACCAAAGGTGGTTAAGCCTGGACAAGCAAATATCTCAAAAACAAAAACTATTATTTATACCCGTGGCTTTAAATTTACTGATAGTTTGGAGAAAGCCCAACGCATAACAATCCATTACTCTGGTAACCAACTCACTAAAATTACCCAGAGTCAGAGCGAAGACCTTTCACTAATAAGACTAGAACCCGTTCTTATAGGCGGCATTTACCCTTTAAACAATGAAGACCGTGAATTGATACAGCTAAATGAAGCGCCAGACGCTTTTATTCAGGCTCTAATAGCAATCGAGGACCGTGGTTTTTATGAGCACAATGGTATCTCCTTGAGAGGGATTAGCCGTGCTATGCTTGCCAATCTCAAAGCAGGTAGATTTATTCAAGGCGGTAGCACCCTTACTCAGCAGTTGATTAAAAACTTCTACCTCACATCAGAGCGTACTCTCGCACGTAAGTTATTAGAAATACCTATGGCGTTACTACTAGAATCACATTACAGTAAAGCAGATATTTTAGAGGCATATCTTAACGAAGTGTACCTAGGCCAAGAGGGCGCAAGAGCCATTCATGGCTTTGGTTTAGCTGCACAGTATTATTTTGCACAACCCCTATCAGAATTGAAGTTACCACACCTTGCCTTACTTGCGGGTCTAGTCAAGGGTCCATCCTATTATGATCCACGGCGCCAGCCTAAACGGGCCGAGAAGAGGCGTAATTTAGTGCTCAAGGTACTTTATGAGCAAGATGCTATTGATATATTTCAATATGATTCGGCACGCCTTGCTCCATTAGGCGTGGTTCAGCAAACTAGCTTATCGAAAGGAGCTTACCCAGCTTATTTAGACCTAGTCAGAAGACAATTAAGACAAGATTATCCTGATGAAGAATTAAGCTCAGAAGGTTTACGTATCTTTACTAATTTAAACCCTATCGCACAAAATAAGGCTGAAACAGCACTAACTAAAACCATTAGCTCGCTTGAAAAAACACATGGTAAATCTATCAAAGGGCTACAAGGTGGTATGATTGTCACCGACCCTCAAACCGGTGAGGTCATTGCTGTGATCGGCGGACGCCAAACACGCTATCGAGGCTTCAACCGAGCCTTGGATACGCAACGGCCTATTGGTTCTTTAGTTAAACCAGCAGTTTACTTAACGGCGATAGAGCAAGGCTATAACCTTGTAACTGAGCTGGATGACTCCCCTTTTGAACTCGATATGCCAAATGGTACAACCTGGCAGCCTGAAAATTTTGACCTCAAATCCCGTGATTATGTTCAACTGCACCAAGCACTCGCCCATTCCTATAATTTATCAACAGCACGTTTAGGCATGTCTTTAGGCTTAGATAATGTAATTGATACTTTAAAACGCCTCGGCGTTGAGCGTCCTCTCGCTCCTTATCCCTCATTATTACTAGGTGCCCAAGGTTTGTCACCCCTTGAAGTTGCAAAAATGTATCAAACAATGGCTTCAAATGGTTTTCAAATGCCGCTCCGAGCTATTAGGAGAGTCACAGATAGTACCGGCGACGAACTCTCTCGTTATCCTTTTGAACTAGAGCAAACTATCGACAACAACTCCATTCATCTCCTGCAGTATATGCTGCAAGAGACTACTAGAGCAGGCACAGCACGCTCAATTTATGACAGCATGCCAGAGGATATTAATGTCGCAGGAAAAACTGGTACTTCTGATTTACAGCGTGACAGTTGGTTTGCAGGCTTTGCTGGTAATCGACTGGCTGTCGTTTGGTTGGGCCAAGACAATAATATGCCATTGCCTATTACCGGTTCAAGCGGAGCCTTACGTGCCTGGACAAGTTACATGGTGAATGAAACACTTGAGCCCTTTATTGCTGCCACGCCCGAAGACGTTGAATATCTTTGGATTGATCAACAAACTGGTATGCTATCTGATAAAGGGTGTTTCGGTGCTCAACAATTACCATTTTTGTCAGGCAACAGCCCAACAGAACGCTCTGAATGTGGAATTAGAAAAAAAAATGATGCGATGCCAGCTGTTGACCGTTGGATCAACCGCTTGTTTGAATAAAATATTTTAAAGGATTGTAAGCTTGACTCTACTCAATACCTTATACTGGCACCAGGCACGGCGCCTAACGTGCCTGACTTTGATATTACTTGTCAGTGCTTGCGTGTTTAAACCCTCATCTCCTAATGGGCTAGCTACCCCAGCCGACATAGCTAAAGCCAAACTTATTGCTGGGTTGGCTGAGCAGGCTCAAATAAATAAACCTATTGTCCCTGTTTCACCAGCTACTATCGAAGTAGACCTTCAAAATGATGCCGTCACTATTTTACTCGATTCAGCGAAAGCCGCACTTTTGCAAGGTGACTTAAAATCTGCCCAAACAATTTTGCAACGAGTCCAACGGATCGCGCCACGTGACCCAAATATTTATTATAAGTTAGCAAGTACCCATTTAGATATGAAGGATTATAAGTTAGCTGAAAATGTCGCTTTAAAGGGGGTCTCACTTGCTCAAGGCCAAGACTTTCAACTGCGTAAATTTTGGTTAATGATAGCTGATATTCGAATGCAGTCTGGCGACATAATCGCTGCAGAAAAAGCTGAACACACTGCTAGTCAGATATTAATTAGTCCCGTAAAGACAATACATCTTGCATATCGAATACCCCACGGTTATGGGACATTAACCAAGTCGAGGCACGCATCGCTCCCAAAGCAAAGGTCATTCGACTTGAGGCTCTATGCGTGATTTCAACACGCTCACCTTCCGCTGCAAACATTACCGTGTGATCCCCGACGATATCACCCGCCCTTACTGTGGCAAAACCAATGGTCTTAGGGATCTCTTTCTCCAGTCCGACCTTCACGCCCATATACGCGAACATGTTTTTAAATCACGGCCAAGCGCATCAGCAACAACCTCGCCCATTCGTAATGCAGTTCCTGATGGGGCGTCAACTTTATGACGATGGTGAGCTTCAATGATTTCAATATCAGCATCATCACCTAATACCCGCGCTGCAATATCCAATAATTTCAAGGACAAGTTAACACCCACGCTCATGTTGGGGGCTAAAACAATAGCAATCTGCCCTCCTGCCTGCTCGATTAGAGATTTTTTGTTCGTCACTAAAGCCTGTCGTTCCTATCACTAAGCGACATTGGCTTTCTAAACAGTGAGGGATTAACTCCATCGTCACTTCCGGTAGAGTGAAATCAACGATAACATCTGATAGAGCTATCGCCGCTCCAAAGTCACTTGTTATTTCTACGCCTAATTTACCCACTCCAGCTAACTCTCCGGCATCCGCACCCAGTAGGCTCGACTCAACACGAGCAATAGCTGCGCTCAGCGTCAAACCCTCGGTTTGAGCCACCGCTTGAATCAAACATCGACCCATTCTACCTGCTGCGCCATTGACGGCTATGCGAGTTGTCATATCCTGACCTTCTTAATTATCGGTATAGTCGCTATTGTAACGTTAAGCGATCTTTAGCATAAAGTACTAATCGAAAAACTTTTTGACCCCGTCTACCCACGAACTATGTTTAGGGCTGTGCTTACTGCGGCTACCCGCTAATGTTTTATCAAATTCTTCTAATAATTTTTTTTGTTTTTTTGATAACTTTACAGGGGTCTCAATAATAACACGGCACACTAGATCACCCGTAACCCCACTACGTACCGACTTTACTCCCTTGCCTCGTAATCTAAACTGTTGCCCCGTTTGCGTACCTTCTTGAACTTTTAGACTAGCCTTTCCAGATAGCGTCGGAACTTCAATATCCCCACCCAGTGCCGCCGATGTGAAACTAACCGGCACATCACAAGATAAGTTATTATCCTCACGTGTAAAAACATCATGATGTTGTACTTGTACTTCGACATAAAGATCTCCTGATCCAGCACCTCCTTGACCAGGCTCACCCTCGCCTGATAATCGTATCCGGTCACCAGTATCTACTCCAGCCGGCACCTTAACCGATAAGGTTTTATGCTCCTGAATTTGACCTTCACCCCCACAATCACCACAAGGTGACTTAATCATTTTTCCTGTGCCCCCGCAATGAGGGCAAGGTTGCTGTACTGAAAAAAATCCTTGCTGCATACGCACTTGACCATGGCCACCACAGGTAGTGCACGTTACTGGCTGCGTTCCAGATTTAGCACCACTACCATCACAAGTTTTACACTCAATATGGATAGGGATCCGAATTTTTACTGTTGTTCCCGCTACAGCATCTTCTAGTGATAATTCTAAATGGTAACGTAAATCAGCACCTCGGTAACTTTGCCTACCTCCACCTGACGCACCAAAAATATCATTAAAGACATCGCCAAATACATCACTAAACCCCCCAGCAGCACTATGCGATCCTCCACCCATTGATTGATCAACACCCGCATGACCAAATTGATCATAGGCAGCACGCTTTTGCGGATCAGATAATATTTCGTAAGCTTCTTTTGCCTCTTTAAATTTTTCTTCTGTGCCTGCATCATCGGAGTTACGATCTGGATGATATTTCATTGCCATACGCCGATAGGCTTTTTTAATTTCTGCCTCCGTCGCTGTACGTGAAATACCCAATATTTCGTAAAATTCTCGTTTGGCCATTGACGTTATTTACCCACTATTTATAGAACAAAGCAGGCGTAGGGAAAACCTACGCCTGCTTTTCAAATCAAGCTGCTATAAAGCTTATTTTTTATCGTCGTTAACTTCTTCAAATTCAGCATCAACAACATCGTCAGCCTCTGCTTTCGCCTTCCCTTCCTCAGTATTTTCACCAGCTTCTGCATTTTCAGCATAGGCTTGTTCAGCGAGTTTTTCTGCTGCTTCAGTCAATGAATTTGTTTTCGCTTGGATAGCATCTTTATCTTCAGTAGCTAAAGCTTCTTTAAGTTCGGCAATAGCTGCTTCAATTTTTATTTTTTCATCTGCATCTAGCTTTTCACCTAATTCAGTAATTGACTTTTCAGTGCTGTGAACTAAGTTTTCACCTTGGTTACGCGCATCAACCAACTCATGGAATTCACGATCTTCTTCAGCATGAGCTTCAGCGTCTTTGACCATTTTATCGACTTCTTCATCAGATAAACCACTTGAAGCTTTAATTACTATAGATTGCTCTTTACCTGTCGCTTTATCTTTTGCTGATACATTCAAGATACCATTAGCATCAATATCAAATGTCACGTCAATTTGTGGCTGGCCTCGCGGTGCAGATGGAATATCGGACAAATCAAAACGGCCTAATGATTTATTTGCTGATGCTTTTTCACGTTCACCCTGCATAACATGAATAGTTACTGCAGGCTGATTGTCTTCTGCAGTTGAAAATACTTGGTTTGCTTTTGTTGGGATCGTAGTATTTTTCTCAACCAATTTAGTCATCACTCCGCCCATAGTCTCTATACCCAGACTTAGTGGCGTCACATCTAACAACAAGACATCTTTAACATCACCTGCTAAAACGGCTGCTTGAATCGCCGCACCTGAAGCAACTGCTTCATCAGGGTTTACATCTTTACGGGGTTCCTTGCCAAACAGGGCCTCAACTGCTTCCTGCACTTTCGGCATTCTTGTTTGACCGCCGACCATAATAACATCATCAATCTCAGATAATGACAACCCAGCATCTTTCAGTGCAGTTTTACATGGCGCTATACTGCGCGTAATCAAATCTTCAACTAAAGACTCTAGTTTAGCTCTTGTTAGGCGTACTTCCATATGTTTTGGGCCAGAAGCATCTGCTGTAACATAAGGTAAGTTAATATCTGTCTGCTGGCTTGATGATAACTCTATTTTTGCTTTTTCAGCTGCATCTTTTAATCGTTGTAACGCCAGAGGGTCCTTCGATAAATCAATTCCTTGGTCTTTTTTAAACTCTTCAACTAAGAAATCCATAATGCGTTGGTCAAAGTCTTCGCCACCGAGGAAGGTGTCACCGTTAGTTGCCAACACTTCAAATTGGTGCTCACCTTCAATATCAGCAATTTCAATTACTGACACATCAAAAGTACCACCACCTAAGTCATAAACGACAATAGTTGAATCACCGCGTTTTTTATCCATGCCGTAGGCTAATGCTGCTGCCGTGGGTTCATTGATAATACGCTTGACGTCAAGACCCGCTATTTTACCTGCATCTTTTGTTGCTTGACGTTGTGAGTCATTGAAATAGGCAGGAACTGTCACAACAGCTTCTGTTACTTCTTCTCCTAGAAATTCTTCTGCCGTCTTTTTCATTTTCATTAAAACACGTGCAGAAATTTCCGGTGGAGCCATCTTCTTCTTATTAGCTTCAACCCATGCATCACCATTATCTGCCTCAGCAATAGTGTAGGGCACCATGCCAATATCTTTCTGGACTGCATCATCTTTAAACTTTCTTCCGATTAAACGTTTAATCGCAAATAATGTGTTTTTAGGATTAGTGACCGCTTGACGTTTGGCTGATTGGCCTACCAATACTTCATCATCTTTAGTAAAGGCAACTATTGAAGGAGTCGTACGATCACCTTCGCTATTTTCAATAACACGTGATTTACCATCTTCTAATACTGCTACACACGAATTAGTCGTTCCTAAGTCAATACCAATAATTTTAGCCATCTGTTAAATTCTCCAATATTCTTAAATACATGCTAGTTACACTAGCTGTTGAGTAGTAATGTGGGGGTCTTTAAAAAAAATTCAAGCCCAAAGACTACTGAACGATAACTTTTATTGTGATACCACAACCATTGCTGGGCGTAATAAACGACCGTTAAACTGAAAACCTTTTTGTGCCACCGTGATAATATGATTTGATTCGATGCCCTCGACAGGCTGCATGGCCATAGCCTGATGCAGTTCAGGATCAAAGGCATCGCCTTCAGCTGGTTCTACTTCTTCAAGCCCAAATTTGGCGATAGAAGACAAAAACATTTTCATTGTCATATCTAAACCGTCGCGTACATTCTCCAAGGAAGCTTCTTCGCCTGAAGCCGCATTAGCACCCAGAGCCATACTGTCGTATATGGGAAGTAATTCAGCAACAAACTTATCCAATGCATGTTTATGAGCATTTTCTAAATCACGTGACTGGCGCCTGCGTAAATTTTCCATATCTGCCCGTGCAAGGAGTAATTCATTCCAATGCGCATCTGCTTTACTTCTTGCTTCCTCTAACAGTTTTTCCTGCTCAATTATACCTTGAGCGTCAATGTCGCTTGGCATTGCTTCTTCTGGCTGTCCTTTTTCAGGATCTTCCGTCGCTATGTTGTTAATTTCCTCGTCACTCATATTCCTCTGCTTCCAAATTACTAAATGATAAGACAGTTATTTGGGGTCAAAAAAGCTTTTTTCAAGCATTTAGAGGAATATTTATGTTAAATAATTCAATTAGAACCATTTAGCTTGTAACTTTTAACCACTGACATTGGCCATTACTGGATTTATCAAGCAACTCAAGATGCTTTTGGTGTTCCTGTAGCTCAAGCTTGGTAGCTTTAATAACTTTAAACCTTTTACGCTTTTTTCTGTCACTTTTATTCATTCCTTTTGGATCGCTTTGTTGCTTGGTTGTCTTCTCCCCCGCAAGGGAGAAGCTTACTTGACCACCGGTCATTGCTAGATAGACATCCGCTAGAATCTCAGAATCAAGTAAAGCTCCATGTAACTCACGGTTTGAATTATCAACGTCATAGCGACGGCATAAAGCATTTAGATTGTTTTTCTGGCCAGGGTGCTTATCTCTTGCAAGTTTAAGGGTGTCTAATATGGTACAAACAGTATTAATTCTTCGAGGCTCTGAAGTGATTTTAGTCAACTCGTGATCTAAAAAGCCAATATCAAACGGAGCATTGTGAATAATTAACTCAGCTCCATCGATAAATCGCATAAAATCCGTGACAATCTCTGCAAAAAGTGGCTTGTCAGCTAAGGCCTCGTTGGTTATACCGTGTACTTCCATCGCACCTGCATCAATTTCACGTTCCGGATTAATATATTGATGAAAGGTTTCACCTGTCAGTCTTCGGTTAATTAATTCAACGCACCCTATTTCAATAATACGATGATCATCTGAAGTGCTTAGCCCTGTTGTTTCAGTATCCAGCACTACTTGTCGTTTGGTTTGATTACCTGCCACGTGATGTCCTTATTGATTTACCGCAATATCACGAGCAGCTACTGCTAATTGATCAGCCCGCTCATTTTCCACATGCCCTTGATGACCACGTACCCATTCCCATTCTAATTGGTGTGTTGCAGCTGCTCTCTCCAAGCGTTGCCATAAGTCAATGTTTTTAACAGGTTTTTTAGCAGCTGTCTGCCAGTTTCGCTTCTTCCAGCCTGGTAGCCATTCAAGCATGCCTTTCATTACATACTGAGAATCCGTTGTTATTTTCACACGACAACCCTCGCTGCAAGGCCTCTAAGGCAGCAATTACCGCCATCATTTCCATCCGATTATTAGTCGTGTCTTTTTCACCACCGGAAAGTTCTTTTTCTATACCTTTAGTACGCATAATCGCGCCCCAGCCGCCTGGGCCCGGGTTACCACTACACGCACCATCAGTAAATATTTCAACGTGAGTCATTTATTTTTTCTCTTGTTGCAGGTTTGCCCACTAAACTCTTTTTAGGGAACCATTCCCCGGCATGCCATCGCCCAGTCACGGGAGTTAATGGTATTGTCCTTTTGGTAGCGACCAGAATTGTTACACCAGCAAAAATACGCCAGAACCGTTGGCCATAAGATTCTAACTTAACCGTTCTATTTAACCACTTCTCACTTTTAAGCGGCGGCCTAAACATCAGTTTTTCTGTCGAGACAACATCAAAATTTAGTAATGACAACCAGTCCTTTATTCGTGATTGGCCAAAAAAAGTACCATTCCATGGCGCTATGGTTTTACATGAAAATAAACGGCGAAGACCCCACCAGCTCCATGGGTTAAAGCAACAGATAATCATCATCCCATCACCAACTAAAATTCTTTCTGCTTCTCTCAAAACTTGATGAGGATCGGATGAAAACTCTAGTACATGGCACAATACCAAGGTATCCAAACTATTAGATTTAAACGGTAATGATTCATTAAGACCCTCCACGTCAGCTGACCTTGCCATCCTCTTTCTAAATTTAGGCACAGTCATCTCTGGGAACAAGTCTTGCTCGATACCTACCTGCAGCTGATAATAGCCATGAAAATGAGCGGGCTTATTACGGAATGATTGCTTCTCTTGCTTTAAGACACACTGACCCAATGGACTTTCCCACCAGTCTCTCAAAGGATCTGCACTGTCATCTTCTAGATCAGTCATGGTAATCACCCGTTACGTATTTAACGTAACTCCAATAATCAAAAAAGCTTTAAGGTATATTATTACTAAATAATTAGTATTTTACTACCAGGACCTCTCTAAGTTAACATGCAAATCATATTATTTTATTAACCCATGACAAAGTTTTCGGTTCAAGCAGTGTCAACTCTCAAAGACAACTATGTCTGGCTTATCCACGCCGAAAACTCAGCACATGTAATTGTGATTGATCCTGGTGATGAAAAACCAGTCATTCAAGCTATCCAACATCAAGAGTTAATTCCTGTTGCCATAATTATTACCCATCATCACTATGACCATGTTGATGGTATTGAGCCCTTCTTAGAACATTTTAAGGTTCCTGTTTATGGGCCCGCTAATGAATCAATTCCAGCGGTAACAAACCCATTACTACCAAGCGATAACTTGTCCATCCACGGAGACTTCCCATCCTGCCAAGTCATCGCAGTTCCTGGTCATACTAACGGTCATCTAGCTTATTTATTTGACGACAGCTTATTTTGTGGAGACACACTATTTTCAGCAGGATGTGGTCGTCTACTTGGAGGTACCTACTCACAGTTATTAAATTCACTCAAGTACATTTGTTCTCTACCATTAAAAACTAAAATATATTGCGCTCATGAATACACAGTGAATAACTTAAGATTTTCACTTGTCGTTGAACCAGGCAATCATGAGGTACAGCAACGGTTGGAATATGTCGAAAAACTAAGAACTGAAAGTAAAATAACTTTGCCTTCAACGCTTGAAATAGAACTTGCGACTAACCCTTTTTTACGTTGCCAAGAGCCTAGCGTTGTGAGTGCTGCTGAGCAATACATCTCCCATAGCTTAGTTAATGAGCTGGCTGTTTTCACTGTACTTAGGCAGTGGAAAGATAATTTTTAGCTTATCCACTATTCCTTGTTAATAGTCACATGTGGATAAGGAATTGTAATGTTATTACTATCAAATGCCAGCTTTATCTGTTCAATCAATTCAGAGCGAACAGCCCAATAATCTTCACTTTTCACCCAGGGTCGGACATTAAAATTAACACTGCTATCCGCAAGTTCTCCGACAGCCACTTTTGGAGAAGGCTTTTCTAAAACCAAGTCATGTGCGGCTAAAATAGATTCTATTACCTTTTTAGCAGCCAGCATATCATCCTCATAGCCAATGCCAAATACCATATCAATACGGCGTGTTTCACGCGCAGAGTAATTGGTTATTGCTCCGGCATATATTTGACCATTGGGAACGATAATTTCTCGATTATCGCCAGTTCTCATTATCGTGCTAAAAATACTAATTTGTTCTATGACACCAACCACACCTCCTGCCTCAATAAAATCACCTAACTTAAACGGACGGAAAATAATCATCATTACGCCTGCCGCAAAATTTTGTAGTGAATTTTGCAAAGCTAAACCAACCGCTAAGCCCGCCGCACCTATAAGTGCAATTAATGAGGTCGTATCAAAACCTAACTGGTTTAGTGCTGCCACAAAAATTAATAGCAACAATAGAGCCTTGGCAATAGCACTTAAGAAATTAATTAAAATCTCATCCATACCCGACCTCAGCATCATCTTAGCGAACAATTCAACAGTCCACTTGACACCAATACGTCCAAGAAAAATAATTGCTAGCGCAATCACCACATTCATCAACGGTGACATTACTGTCACACTCTCAGTCATACTCATATTTAATTATTCCGTTCTATTGAATTGATGATCTGTGCAACCAATGCCGGACCCTGATAAATAAAGCCACTGTATATCTGGACGAGGCTCGCTCCAGCTTCTAGCTTTTTCACTCCATCATCACCAGACATAACGCCACCCGCTGCAATGATTGGTAACGTATCAGGTAAGGCTGCTCTAAACTGCCGTACAATAGCTGTTGAATGTTCAAATATTGGCCGGCCACTCAGGCCACCTGCTTCTTCAGCATATTTAGAGCCCACGACCTTATCTCGTGCCATACTTGTATTTGTAGCTATAACAGCATCGATTTCATGACTTACAAAAGCCTCCGCCAGCTCTTGGACTTCACCCTCATCCAAGTCCGGCGCTACTTTTACTGCCATTGGTACATATCGATTATTTTGCTGGCTTAAGGCTACTTGCTTATCTTTTAAGGCCCCTAATAAGGCTCTTAAGGATTCGCCAAACTGAAGCTTCCGTAGTCCTGGCGTATTGGGGGATGAAATATTGATCGCTATATAATCGGCTTCTGAATAAACCTTTTCTAAACCAATTAAATAATCGCTGACAGCATCTTCAACGGCTGTATCAATGTTTTTACCTATATTAATACCCACTATCGAATCAACTTGAGCTGTTTTCACTTGTTCTACTAAGTAATCAACACCCAAGTTATTGAATCCCATTCTATTAATAATACCCTCTACTTCTTGCAAGCGGAACATTCTGGGTTTTGGGTTGCCCGGTTGTGGGCGCGGTGTGACAGTCCCAACCTCAATAAAGCCAAAACCTAATGCAGATAGAGCTTTTAAATAATCACCATTTTTATCTAACCCTGCCGCCATGCCCACCCTATTAGGGAATTTGAGGCCCATCACTTCAACAGGAGTAGCAACCGGGGCAGGGTACAATAGTGAAGATAAATTCAAGTTGTCTAATGCTTTTATTCCGCCCATGCCGAAATGGTGTGACTTTTCAGCATTAAGTCGGAATAAAACAGTTCGTAATAACTCATACAACATTAGTTCAAGCTCAGCTTTATGTTGTAGCCACTAAACTTACGAATATTCAACACCCCTATATCCAGAATAAGATACTGGCCTTTAATCCCAAGCAATAAGCCAGATATTTCTGGTGTTTTATCAAAGTTTAATGACTTCACTTTTTCAGGGTACTGGTCAATTGGGTAGCTAATTTCGACCACTTCCTCATCACTTAAAGGTGTAATCTCACCTTCACCAAATCGCTGTTGTAATGCTAGTATTTCAGCACTACATTCTTGCATTAATTCTTGCCTAACTGCCTCCAAATCAACTGATACTGGTGCACCCTTTAACATTTTTCGCCAATCGGTTCTATCCGACACGTGCGCTTTAAATGTAACCTCAACTAGGCCGGACTGATAGCGGCTTTTAACTCTAAATATCGGTAACGCCTGAGCTGCACCTTGATCGATCCAACGTGTTGGTATTTGATTTACGCGTGTAATACCCACTTTTACACCCGAACTATTCGCTAAGTATACGATATGATCTTGCATACAAAACTGTTCGCCCCATGAAGGCTCACGGCAAGTACCCGCAGCGTAATGGCAGGTTTCTGGACGCATAATGCATAGGTCACATTGTGCTAACTTTTGAGAACAAGGAAAGCAATAACCACCACTAAAACTTTTTTTTGTTAAACGATTACAAGCCTGACAGTGAATTTCTCCCATAAAGGCTAAAGAAATAGGCTTCCCAAATAGGCCACTCATATCTTGGCGCTGCTCACCAAAAATCATCTCATACATGGCTATCCCAGACTCATCAGACAGTGAAACTGCCATTTTCGATAAGACCCCCTCTATTTCGCTCACGCTAACACCCCATTAATATTAGATATCCAGCTATCTTATCGTATCTAGATTAAGCACGATAATATTGTTCGGATATTATTGAGAGCCCGTCATAACATCCGTGTTAAAACCAAAAAACTTGGTTATACATACTTAACCATCTTTCTCTGCTTCCATCAAACGCTGTTGCCGGTCTTGCTCTTCTTCTATAATTGACTTAATCTCAAGCATCACACCATCAACATCCGCAGCTTGAGTATTTTCTGCATAATGGCCTGTGAGTTCGGTCTCTGGCTGTAGCTCACCATTCTCAAATAATGCCCATATTTCTTTGCCATACTGACTCTTGATTAGCTCTGGAGCATATTGGCTATAATAACGAGTCATATTGTCCACATCCCGTTTCAACATCGATTGTGCATTGTTATTAGCAGCTGCATTAACTGCTTGAGGTAAATCAATAATTACGGGGCCATTTACATCAACCAAGACATTAAACTCAGATAGATCTCCATGCACTATACCGGCACAAAGCATTCGCATCACATAGTGCATAACGACTAAATGATCTTCCCGTGCTTGTTCAGCAGACATCGATATATCGTTAAGGCGTGGAGCTACTTCCCCATTCTCATCGGTGATCAACTCCATTAACAACACACCATTGAGACAATCATAAGGTTGTGGGACCCGCACACCCGCTCCAGCTAGAAGGTAAAGCGCGTCCACCTCAGCATTTTGCCATGTTTCTTCTTGTTGCTTACGCCCAAACTTTGAACCTTTTTCCATCGCCCTACCGCGTCGGCTGTTACGAACTTTTCGACCTTCTTGGTATTGCACTGCTTTTTTAAAGCTTCGTTTGGCGGCATCTTTATAGACTTTGGCACAGCGAATTTCACTACCGCACCTCACAACATATACATCTGCTTCTTTACCACTCATCAGTCGACTCATGACGTCGTCGACTAGGCCATCATCAACAAGGGGCTGGATTTGTTTAGGTATCTTCATAGGCTATGGATCTTACCATCTAAATCGATTGACTATTTGATAAGCTCAATATCAAATATGGAGAACAGCTTATTGTTAATAGGCACTTTTAATCTAATGTCGCGGCTATTTAAGACATAGCCTTGTGAATTTTTCACTGATAAGTAAAGCTCATATATACAATTATGATTTAGTTTTTTCCCCTGCCTGTTTTAGACAAGCTGCTACTACTAAATCAGTCATTCTCCATGATGCCCCATCACATTTAGTGATAAACACACAGCTAACCATGCAACCTCGGCATGGGACTAGTAAAGGTCTTTCTGCTGCTATTGAGGGCTTTGTTCTATTACTCATACCTTTCTGCTCTTTGTTTTAAAAATAGGTTACTTTTAATGTTAGGTTCAATTTATATTTTTTTATAATTCACTTCGTACCTAATGCCTTGAATTCTGCAAGGACTCGCTTACGCCCATCAGCTAGATCAATTATAGGCATCGGGTATTCTTCAGGTCTGTTTTTTATTGGGAAATGAATTTCTTTATTACTTAAAGCTGATAGCTCTGGTAAATAATGGCGGATAAACTTCCCTTCTGGATCGAATCTTTCAGACTGTCTGACAGGATTGAATAGTCTAAAATAAGGTACTGCATCGGTGCCTGTTGATGCGCACCACTGCCAACCTCCATTATTAGCAGCTAAATCTCCATCAATGAGATGTTTCATAAACCATCGTTCGCCTAATCGCCAATCGATCATTAAGTGTTTACTTAAAAACATCGCTGTAATCATTCTTAGGCGGTTGTGCATCCAGCCACAACTGAGCAACTGACGCATCGCTGCATCAATAATTGGAAAACCAGTTTGCCCTAGTTGCCAGGCTCTCAATTCAGTCTCATTATCTCGCCACTGGATAGTGTCTGTTTTTATTTTCCATGGCTTATGTTTTGATATTTGAGGGTAATCAATAAGAATGTGGTTATAAAACTCACGCCATAACAATTCATTCTGCCATACTATTACGCTATCTGAACGCCCACAATAGTGAGTTGTAGCATGCCAACATTGTTTTATCGAAATAACACCACTAGCTAGGTAAGGAGATAGCTGGCTGGTGCCGGAAACCGATGGGGAGTCTCGGTTTTGTTCGTAACTCTGAATATTGTTCTCATAGAAATGGATTAGTTTAACTTCTGCTGACTCTTCACCTGCAGGCCACATATCTTGTACAGCCTTTCCTACAGATACCCAAGATACGTCTTGAAGCTCAAGCTCTTCACGCAAGCGAGTCACTTTAATACTATTTTGTCTTTTGGGTGCTGGTAGCATCACCAAGGGCTCTTGCATTTGTTGTCTTGCCTGTCTTGCAAAGGGCGTAAAGACTTTGAACGGCTCACCAACTTTAGTTCGAACACTTTTTGGTGTTAATAATAACTGCTCATTATAGCTGTGTGTTTGCACATCTATCTGACTACAAACATCGACGACATGCTGATCTCTTTCCTGTTCATTGACAGCATACTGTTGATTAAAATGTAGTTGACTTATATTCCATTGCTCACAAACTGATGTAATTAGATCTGGGACCTGTTGATAAGTCGGTACCTGAAAAAAATGCAAAGTGATATTGAGTTCTGCAAGCGAATCATACAAACAATGTAGATTTCGTCGCCAAAAATCTATTTTACTATGAGCATCATCGTGTAATTGCCATTGCTGTGGCGTTGCAACATAAACAGCAATAGTGGGCTCGCCGCTTTCACTTGCATAAAATAAGGCCGGATTATCATTTATCCGTAGATCATTACGAAACCAAACTAACTGATTTCTCATCCCTTTGCTGCCAAACGCCCAACCCATGACTGGTAACAACTTGACTGCCAACATGTAATGGCATTGCCACCTATGTGCTCAATCTCCATATTTACAAATAGCTTCTGATGTATGTCAGCCACAAGACCAATGACAATTGAATCCCTGCCCCATAGAGCCTTGGCCTTAACTACTTGATTAATTTCTTGCGTAACCATTTTGTTATCACCGAAAATAATTAAGGGTTGTTCTAGTGAATTTCTAAGCCTTGTCAGAGCACTCAAGTCACTCACCTGATTAATGGCATTGATCTGAATACCCGACTGTAATAAAAGAGCATAAAAAAACCAATAATCAAATGCCGACGATTGGTTGTCTAAGTTGACTAACCAACAATTAACTCGCGATTTTTGCTTATCAGCACGCAAGGCCATGAGAGTTACCTGCCTCTGCCAGCATTGCTGCCAGAGCTGCTGTTCTAATTGATAGCCCAGTTGCTTACTTTGCCAACGTTCCATTAGTTGATGCAAAAGTGGTTGGTAAACTTTTTCACACAAGCTTTCAAATGGCATTGATTTATTCAACTTATCGAGAAGTGGATTCAAACTTCTCTGCTTAAGATCTATGAGTATACTTAACAGTTCTTGCTGTACTTCCTGCCATGACTCTTCATTTCCGCTGACTTGCGTTGGCGTTTCTGCAGCAGACAGTAATTCTACAACTTTACTAATTGCCACTCCACGATTCAGCCAGCCAACAATCTTAATTATTTCTTGAATGTTAGCCTGGCTATATAAGCGGTGACCTTTTGGTGTTCTTTTTGGTTTTATGAGCCCATAACGCCTTTCCCATGCTCTCAATGTAACTGCAGCAACACCTGTTTGTTGGCATACCTCACTTATATTAATTTCATTTTTAGATTGCATTGCGTAAGCTCAAGTCATCAGGGTAAGGCTCTAGATAGACTTGCTTAGCTATATAGGAATGAGGATGATTACTAAAATGGTGTTTTAATAATGTTATCGGAACGATTAAGGGTATTTGAGCTAAACGATACTGATTAATAAGCTTGGATAACTCATGTTTCTCTATGCTAGAGAGCACTCTTTTTAAGTAGCCCTGTATATGCATCAGCACGTTAGTGTGTGTTTTTCGTGTCGCAACTTTACCTAGTGCACTCATTAACAAGGGGAAGTAGCACTCAGCTAAATCATCGACCTCGCGCTTACCCGCATCAGCTAACATTCTCCCAAGCTCAATGTAGCTGGCTGGTGAATGTGCCATCAAGCTATATTTATAGCTTGAGTGAAACTCGATGATACCGTGGTAGGTAAAGCCAACCTGTTTTAATTGCTGCCATTTATGATAAGCAAAAACACGGGTAATAAAGTTTTCACCCAACGAGGGGGCTATTAACCTGCCTGACTCTTCTATAGGTAGCTCTGAATATTCTTTGGCTTTTTGGTAGCTAAATTCAACCATTTTTTTAGTATGGTCGATAGCATTGTCCTGAGTTGAAACGGTTAAAGGTGAGTTAACATCACCAATCAGACGAATTGGTTTCCTGGGGGTTCCCATCCCAATTCCAAATTCTGAACCTTCTGAGATGAAATCAAAATGACGAGCTAAATTCTGACTACACATCTTCGAGTGTTTATGGCCACCATCGAAACGAACGTTGTTACCCATCAGACAGCTGCTTAATCCAACTTTAATTTTCATTATATCCTCTAACTACTATATGTATAGTAACAACAACCTAGTAGTTATACAATATGATTTCTTTGTATAATTACGTATTTCAAACAAGCTACTCTCAGCATAGAATGCTCATTGGTTCTGAATACATTGGTTGAGAAAAGTAATATAAATTTTTACTTATACAATTGATTTATAAGAATAATATAACTTTATAGAGTTTAAAAGTTAGTAACAATATACGTAGTTATACAATAATCTTTCTTTGTATAATTACGTATTACAAATGTCAAGGTTGTCAAATATGATGGCTACTAGTTCGAAATTTTTCGACTAATATAAACAGTAAGTTTTTGCTTACCTAGTTGTTTATCAACAATATATTAAAATTAATTTTTACGGGGTATTTATACCATGAAAAAGCTCTTAATTAACATCAGATACTGGCTAGCACCAATACTAATATTAGTAACGCTAGCAAGTATTATACTGGGCGGAATGTTCGTCTGGGTAGGTATCGCACTATTTGGTGTCGGTATCATTCTTGATACAATCACTATGCCTTTCCACCCACCAGGTGCTGGCTTTGATGACAACGGCGATACAATGGGCATGCCAACATTACAAAACACAGTAATGTACGTTATGTTACCTGTATTTGCTTTGTTACAAGTTGCTCTAGCATGGCGTGTAATGCAGTATGTAGATGGTACTGCTATCACAACTACTATGTTATACGGCATGATACCGATGACAAATGGTATTACAGGTCTTGAGTTAGCAGTTGCTGCAGCTTCTACAGGTATCTTCGCTGGTATCGGTATTATCTACGGACACGAGTTATCTCATACTAAAGGCTTCAGCTTTGTTATTTCTCGTTTGATGATGGGTTTAAGTGGTTCTTCACACTTTGCGTATGCTCACGTATACAACCACCATCTAGAACTAGCACATGAAGATGATCCTGCTACTTCGCCACGCGGTCGTTCTATCTACAGACATTTCTGGTTGTCACACATGGGTCAATCAAAATTCTTGTTCAGAATGGAACAGACTCGTCTAGCTAAATTAGGCAAATCATTCCTTTCAACTGAAAACCGTTGGATCCGTGGTTACTTCATGAGCTTACCAACATTAGTATTATTTACTTATGCTGGTGGTGTTATGGGTGTAGCTGCAATGTTCTTAGTATTAACTATTTCTAACTTTGAGTTAGAAGCGTTGAACTACATGGAGCATTACGGTCTTATTCGTGAAAAAGGTCAACCAATTGATTACCGTCATTCATGGGATAACAGCAACTTGTTCACAAGTTGGTTCTTCATTGAAATCGGTCGTCAAGGTGATCACCATGACCGTGGCGAAACTCACTTCTGGGAATTAGATGAAGTAGGTTCACCAAACGCTCGTTGGGGTTACTTTACAGAGTTTACTGTAGCGTTAATTCCACCTCTATACCATATGATGATGAAGAAAAAATTAGCAACATGGGACAGAGATTTCGCTACAGAAGGCGAGTTAGAGATTGCTGCAAGAATTAATGAACAATCTGGCTACGCCGTACCAGATGATTATTCAAAACATGCTCCAATCTAGATAAAACCTGAATGGGCTCGATGTCTTTGACATTGGGCCCATTTTTTTTTAAAACTAGTAACGCATACTCGTTGCTACTCATAACTTAAAGATAAATAAATTATGTTTGGTTTTTTCAAAAGTAAAGAAAAACAAGAAACTACCGCCAAGATAAATGGCACTGAAGTGGTGACTGTAAAAGCTGGTGACAACCTTTTACAGACAGCGCTCGAAGCCGGAATACCTTGGCCACATGATTGTCGAGTAGGCAGCTGTGGTTCATGCAAATGTCGCTTAATTGAAGGTAAAATAAATCCTTTAGCTGATTTTGCATATACCTTAGAAGCCGAGGACCTACAAAATAACTACATTCTAGCGTGTCAAACGGCACTCAAGACTGATATAGAAGTTGAAGTTGAACTTCTTGCTGGTGAAGGACAACTTCATTGGGAATCGGAAACAGTTATTAAGCAGATCCGTGACTTAACACATGATATCAAAGAGCTTGTCATTGAAATTGACGACTCTGCAGTCTCATCGACAGAGCTTTTGTATAAAGCTGGTCAGTATGCAGATCTGAAACTACCCCATCTTGACGAAGGGCGTAGTTACTCATTTGCAACAGCACCAAGTCTTGGTCAAAAAGAATTCTTGTTCTACATCAGAAAAGTCCCTGGTGGTGAATTTACCGACTGGTTGTTTGAGGGTGATCGTACCGGAGAAACTATGACGATGAGCGGCCCCTATGGTGTATTTGGTTTGGCCAAAAAGCCTGCTCAAATGACCTGTGTCGCAGGTGGTAGTGGCATGAGTGCTATTGTAGGTGTTCTACAAGATGCACTTGAATCAGGCAGAATGGCTGATGTTCGCTTCATCTTTGGCGCTCGGGAACAAAAAGATCTATACCTTGGTGACTTAATTGAAAAATTAGGGTCAGATTGGGTAAGTAAAGGTCTTGGAAGGTTCGAATATATTCCTTGCCTATCAGAAGAGCCAGAAGATAGCTCATGGGAAGGAAATAGAGGTTCTTGTGTAGATTTTATCAAAGATTCTAGAAAGGCACTCAGGGGCCAAGCTTATCTTTGTGGTCCACCCGGCATGATTGACGCATCTATTAGTGTATTCAAGAAAAACGGTATTACCAAAGATTCGATATTCTATGATAAATTCCTAGATAAGAGTCACAAACCACAGTAACTGAAAGAAAAAATAAGCCGCGGTTATTAAGTTAGCTTCGTTACTTAAACTTTAAATTGGAGATAAATATGGCTTCTTTCAAAGCTTTAATAGTTATGGTTATCTGGACAGCTATCGCATTTTATGGTCTTGTTGCCATTGGTGCACATGAGCACTTCAGAAACCCATTATGGGCTGTTGGGATTGGCATTGCATTGCTTGTTGTACATATGATCAATATGTCTTTGTATTTCAAAATTGCTGGTGAACGCCCGTTTGAATGGTTTAAATAACAGCGCCTAGTTAAACCCATAAAAGCAACGACATTGACTAATGCCGTTGCTTTTTTTTTACACATATTAAAAAAGCTCACAAGTAGTTAGAAATGGTTTTAACTTAATAATACTGAGTTCAAATAAAGGTAAAGTCTTTATCTTATGAAACACTACCTTATATCCGGTGGATCAGGTCTAATTGGCTCAAAATTATGTCAACAGTTAATAGCTGAAGGACACAATGTAACTGTGATTAGTAGAACCCCTAATACTGTTAAAGATAAATGTGGCATCAACGTTAAAGCTATTCAATCTTTAACCGAAATATTACCTGATAGCACTATAAATATTGTGATAAACCTTGCAGGTGAACCGATTGCTAACGCTAAATGGACAAATAAACGTAAAAAGTTGCTAGAGTCCAGTCGCATCAACACAACACGAGAGCTTGTTAATTGGATCCTCAATAGAAAACAAAAGCCAGAATGTTTCATTAGCGGCTCAGCCGTTGGTTGGTATGGTGATAGTGGTGACCAAATTTTAACGGAAGAATCTAAATATCACGATGAATACACCCATAAGCTCTGTGCTGCTTGGGAACAGCAAGCATTGCAAGCAGGTAAAGCAGGTATAAGAGTGTGTATCGTTAGAACAGGTTTAGTGTTGGCATCAAAGGGTGGCATGTTACAAAAAATGTTATTGCCCTTTAAATTCAATTTAGGAGGCACTCTAGGTGACGGCCATCAGTACATGCCTTGGATCCATATTTCTGACATGATTAATTTATTAATCTTTTTAGCATCGAATAAGGATTTAAAAGGTGTTTTTAATGCCTCTGCCCCCAACCCTGTTACTAATCATGAGTTCACCACTGAGCTTGCTAAACAACTACACCGATACAAACTGCTTCCTGCACCTAAATGGCTATTAAAAATACTCTTAGGAGAAATGTCTTCTTTATTATTAACAGGGCAACGTGCAGTACCTCAGCGAGCATTAGAAAATGGGTTTAATTTTACATATCCCCGTCTTGCACCTGCACTAAACAACATCTTAACTAAAGGAAAGAAAATATTATGATAAATAAAGCTTATGATAAATAAAGCTTATATTGGTCATAATTCTATTACGAGCTTAAGGAAAACATTTTGACTAAGAAAATAGCCGTCATAGGAACTGGTATTGCTGGAATGGCTAGTGCATGGCTATTAAGTCAACGGTACAAAGTAGTTTTGATCGACAAAAATAACTATATTGGCGGGCACACCAATACCATTTCAGTGGCTAATGAAAAGACAGGTATTGTTACTGCTGTCGATACAGGATTTATTGTCTATAACGAACCAAACTACCCAAATTTAGTCGGTTTGCTAAATACTCTTGGTGTAAAAACACAAGTGACAGACATGACCTTCTCTGCTTCGATCTTAAATTCAGGCCTGGAATATGCCGGTAACAATCTAGATACTTTATTTGCCCAACGGAGAAATCTGTTATCTCCACGATTTATCAAGTTAGTTTATGACATCCTTAAGTTTAATCGAAATGCCAAAGCACTTATCAGTAATAATCAAACTGACTCTAAACTCACTTTAGGTGACTTCCTCTCTGATCTACGCATTGGTAAACCAATGCAGGATGATTATTTGCTACCCATGGCTGCAGCTATTTGGTCTTGCCCACCTCAACAAATGCAATCGTTCCCTGCTAAAAGTTTTGCTCAGTTTTTTGATAATCATGGCTTATTAAACGTAAAAGACCGCCCTCAGTGGCGAACCGTTGTCGGTGGAAGCCAACGCTATGTCGATAAGTTGTTAGATTCGTTTCCTGGAGAAACGATTATCAATAATGGGGCCACCAAGATAGATCGAAAAACTGATTCCGTTGTCATTACATTAGAAGACGGGCAAGAACTTAATGTAGACCAAGTTATTATTGCAACTCATGCTGATGAAGCTTTATCTCTACTCATAAATAAGTCCAAACTTGAACAAGACTTGTTATCTTCATTCCGCTATCAAGAAAATGATACTTATTTACATACTGATCCCAATCTCATGCCAACACTCTCAAAAGTTTGGTCATGCTGGAATTATCTTGCAAAGCAGAGTGGTGAGACTACTCCTTCGGTGTCTGTCAGTTATTGGATGAATGCATTACAGGGCCTAGATGACTCACAAAACTTTTTTGTTAGCTTAAACCCAATTCATAAAATTGCTCCTCATAAGATTATTCGTAGAATTAATTATATGCACCCTGTTTTCGATAATCGTGCGATGGGGGCTCAGAAACAACTTTATAAGTTACAGGGTCAAAATAGAACTTGGTTTGCAGGAAGTTACTTTGGTTATGGCTTCCATGAGGATGCGCTGAGTTCTGCTGTTTCTATCGCTAGAGAGTTAAACGTTCCTATTCCTTGGGAACAGGGAGTAGCTAATGGCAAGTAAGCTCTTTTTTGGGCATGTCATGCACCAACGCATACTCCCTGTAGCCTACCAGTTTACCTATAAGGTCTTCGGGTTATTGATTGATATAGATCTTATTGAGCAAGAAGCTTCTTCTTTGAGATGGCTTAGTTTAGAGCGGTTTAATTTACTCAGTCTCCGAAAGCAGGATCATGGTCCTAGAGATGGAACGGCCTGGCGGCCTTGGGTAGAAAAAACATTATCTGATGCAGGAATAGACAATGTTGATCGCATCCGATTATCATGCTTCCCTCGTGTTTTGGGTTATGGCTTTAATCCCATCTCTGTTTGGTATTGTGATGGTTCAGATGGGGAAACTGTTGCGGTTATCAGTGAGGTCAGTAATACCTTTGGAGATGCTTATCATTATGTCCATCACAATGAAGGACAAAGCCTAAAGTGGCCGGTGGAATGCATTGCAGAAAAGCGCTTTTATGTATCCCCATTCATTGATATGGATCAACAATATCACTTTAAATTTACTCAATCTGAAGCTAGATTCGGTATTTTAATCAACGAATACCAAAATGATCAACTTCATTTTATTGCATCTCAAAATTCTAAAATTAAAACCTTAAACAACTTACATTTGCTCAAGGCCTTTTTTATGATGCCAATGATGACTTTCAAAATCATGTTCATGATCCATTGGCACGCATTGAAAATATGGATACGCGGTGGAAAGTTTCATTCATATGACAAAAATAAACAGCAAGAGGTCAAAAGCGAATGGTTAGTGAAAACTCGAAAATAAGATTACTTCCTGATCCCAGTGCGCCGCTCACAATCAAGCTGCTCTATCAAGTGTTATCAAAATGTAAGCGAGGTCGCCTTCATATTACAGTTGATGCCGAAACTTACCTTGTTGAGGGAAAGGAGCCCGGACCCGATGCAAACATCACCATTCATAAAAGCCTAAAAATCATTAAAAAGTTAAGCAGAGATGGTGATATTGGCTTTGCCGAGGCCTATATGCAAGGCGAGTGGGACACAAGTAGTCTATCTGACTTCCTCTACTGGGCTACACTCAACTTAGAAGAATTATCAACCCACCTTGAAGCTAATTTCTTTATTCGCTTATTTAACCGCCTGCGTCATATAACTCGACGAAACAGTCAACGAGGTAGCCGCCGCAATATCTCCGCACATTATGATTTAGGTAATGACTTCTATCAGTTATGGCTTGACTCAACGATGACCTATTCAAGTGCTATATTTGCTGATCCAGCTGATAGCCTTGAACAAGCACAAACTCGAAAATATGAACTCCTGCTTTCTTCTCTCGGTGCAAAGCCTGGACAACACATTCTAGAAGTGGGCTGCGGTTGGGGAGGCTTTGCTGAACATGCCGCTAAGCAAGGTTATAAAGTAACCGGAGTTACCTTATCGACTGAACAATTAACATGGGGACAACAGCGAATTCGTGATGCAGGTTTTGATTCAATTGTTGATTTACGATTACAAGATTACCGTGATATAGAAGAACAGTTTGATCATATTGTCAGTATTGAGATGTTTGAAGCCGTTGGCGAGACTTATTGGCCTGGCTTTTTTGAAATGTTATTTGCACGTCTAAAATCAGGAGGCAAAATAGCCCTACAAACAATAACCATTGACGAGCAGTATTTTGACCACTATCGACAAAATGTGGATTTTATTCAACGCTATATCTTCCCTGGAGGTATGCTTCCTTCTCCTGAGATTTTTTCTCAACATGCAGAACAGGCAGGACTTAAAATCGAACAAGCCACTAACTACGGTTCTCATTATGAGCAGACTGTTTTAGCTTGGCATCAGCGGTTTAATGATGTTGTACATCAAGTAGAAGATCTTGGTTACGATGAGCAATTTATACGTATGTGGCGATATTATTTGTCATACTGCGAAGCAGGTTTCCGGCAGCAACACACCGGAGTTTATCAATACTTAATGTCAAAACCACACTAACAGTGTCTCAAGTTATTCGCTATTGGCTTTATGGTCTGCCGGGGCTACCCTTAGCCGCGTTAGGTTTGCCCCTCTATATTTACTTACCTACTTTTTATGCTGAGCAATTGGGCCTTGGCCTTGCCACTGTCGGGTTAGCTTTATTAATTGCACGTATTAGTGATGTCATCACAGATCCCATGATCGGGATATTCTCTGATTGGCTCCCTCTGCCGTCAAGGCGTAAATGGTTAATGGTTATAGCTACACCATTATTAATCATAGCCCTATGGGCACTTTTTGTTCCGCCTGAAGGAAGCGGTTTTTATTGGCTTTTGCTCTGGAGTATTCTTGTTTATTTCGCATGGAGCCTACTCACTCTGCCCTATACCGCCTGGGGAGCTGAATTATCTGGGAATTATGACCAACGTAGTACAATTACAGCCAGCCGAGAAAGCTTTGTTTTAATAGGTACTTTATTTGCTGCAGGCTTACCCTTAGCTATGGGTATTGCTAGTGACGAACCTGGCAAGGCACTACTTGTTCTCGCCCAATCTTTAACTATTCTTCTTCCTATTACTATCCTAATTTGTGTTCTCAAAGTACCCGAGTCTAACCGGCGTGTACAACCTATCAGTTATCGAGCAGGGTTTGCTTTACTCAAAAGCAATCACTTATTTATACGATTACTCTTTGCTTATTTTATGAATGGCATCGCTAATGGCCTACCTGCAACTCTCTTCTTGCTATTTGTGACCTATGTTTTGGTCTTGCCCGAACAGTTTGGCCTGTTATTATCAGCATATTTTATCAGTGGTTTGATAGGCTTACCCATCGGTGTGAAGCTCGCTAAGCGTTATAACAAACACCGTGTATGGGGTGTGTCAATGTTATGGGCTGTGGGTGTTTTTGCATGGGTCCCCAGCATAGGAGCAGGAGACTTTTTGCCCTTTCTTCTTGTCTGTATTTTATCTGGGCTAAGTTTAGGTATCGACATGGCCTTACCTGCATCAATTCAAGCCGATGTGATTGATCTTGATAGCGCCGGCGGAGGCGGGCAGCGAAGTGGTTTTTTCTTTGGCCTTTGGGGTATGGCCACGAAGCTATCACTGGCATTAGCTGTCGGTATTGCTTTTCCTTTGTTAGTCTTTTTAGGCTTTGACACACAAACAGCTCCCGCTGATAATAATTTATTAGGACTTACTCTGCTTTATGGTCTCCTTCCCATTCCTTTTAAGCTCCTAGCTGCTTGGACAATATGGAATTTCCCGTTAAATCGCCAACAACACCGACATATACAACAGCAACTAACTGAGGAACCATAATATGAACAAAAGCCTCTTAACTTTATTATCACTCATTCTTTTCAACCTTTCTGGCTGTACCAATATGACTACTGAACAGTATAAAAATACTACACCTCGCTTAATTTTAGAAGACTATTTCCTCGGCCAAACACGTGCTTGGGGCATATTCCAAAACCGAAGCGGTTATGTTGAGAAGCAATTTACTGTCGATATCCTTGGTAAAATGGTAGATGGAGAGCTAATACTAGAAGAAGACTTTACATATTCTGACGGAACCAAAGACCGGCGCGTGTGGACTATTAAAAAAATTGATGACAATAACTATGAGGGTCGAGCAGCTGATGTAATTGGACACGCTACTGGTAAAGCTTACGGTAACAGCCTGAATTGGGCATATACCCTAGATCTTCCTTACAAAGATGGGACCGTTAAAGTACAGTTTGATGATTGGATGTTCTTACAAGAAGATGGCGTACTCATTAATCGGGCGAAAATGACAAAATTTGGTGTTTTTTTAGGTGAAGTTACACTCACCTTCAAAACCCCATAAGTGATGAAAAAGCACCTTCTTTTTGTATGGGTTTCTTATTCCTTACTTTTTAATATTAGCTGGGCTATGCCACCCTCGCAACTTGATTTTCATGCATCAAGCAGCGAAGTTGAATTAAAGTCTACCTCTACAGCGACATGGCTTGGCTTTATTGATGTTTATGATGCTGCTCTCTATGCCGCCCCTGATATACAAGCAAGTCAGATTCTGAGAGGCAACCATCCTTTTTCTCTTGAACTACGCTATAAAGTGTCTCTTTCAAAGTCTCAGTTAATTAATAGTGCAGAAGAGGTTCTCAGCCGCCAACACACTAAAAATAAACTGGCTTTATATCAAAGGGATACCAATGCTCTGCACGATCTTTATCAAGACGTCACTAGTGGTGACCGCTTTCGTCTAGATATTCATCATGATAAAGGACTTTCTCTGTTTTTTAATGATGAATTACTTTATCAAAACACCAACATCAGCTTTGCCAGATATTACCTCGGTCTATGGTTAGCCGAAAACTCTTTATCTGAATCTCTTAGAAAAGAGCTACTCAATTGGTAATTAGTTGGCAGCTTTATTACGAATAAAACGTAAAATACTGCCGATGACCGGTAGCTTCATATAAAACTGTTCACTCGCATCCCAGTAATCAACATGTTCTGAGACAAGGCCTCGATCATTAAAGACCACTCTGCTAAGCCCAACAAGTTTCAATTGCTTGGCATTTGAAGCACCCGTGAAATTCCATTTTATGTAGGCAACATCAGATTCTAAAACAGCTTCATCAATAATAAATTTAGGTGTATCTAAAGTCTCAAACATGTGATGAAAAACTTTATTAATTTGCTCAATGCCTGTTACATCATTAAAGGGATCTTTAAAGCGGGCTTGGTCAGCAAAAAACTCTGGCAACCGCACTAAATCTTCTCTTTTCATTTGTTCAAAAAAAATAATATAGCTATTCAATGCATGTTGTCTTGAAATCATCTATTTACCTATTATTTTACTGGTAAAGAAAAAATAAAGCCGATAAGGTAATACACGTAATATTTTTAATATGTAGGTGAAACGCTTTGGAAATGTAATTTCAAAACTATTTGATGCAAGCGCTTTAACTATTCGCTCTGCTGCTTCAGTTGATGTTATTTCCGCTGGCATCTTAAAAGTATTTTTCGCCGTTAACTGTGTTGTTACAAAGCCAGGGTTGATTATTCGTAACAAAACACCTTGCTTTTTCAAGGGTATATACATCGCCTCACAAAAATTGATTAAAGCAGCTTTCGTTGCTCCATAAGGTGCCGCATCTGGTAGGCCCCGGTAACCCGCCACACTGGCCATCAGTAATATTTGTCCTGATTTACGTGCTTTCATCAAAGGTAATATTGAGGCTAGCCCATTCATGACCCCTAAGTAATTCACTTGATTCAGCTTATAAACCAAGTCAAGGTTAAATTCATCTACTGGCATCGGGGTGTAATCACCAGCATTTAAAACAACGACCTCCGGTAACCCGTACTTCTCGTATAAGGTATTAAAAACTTGCTGACTCTGTTCCCTATCTGTTACATCTAACGTCAGATAAGCTATTTTTTGGCCAAGCTCTACAACAGCCTGGAGCTTTTGTTCTGTTCTACCAGAAATTATAACTTGCCACCCCTGCTTATCCAAAGCTAATGCCAATGCTTTGCCAATTCCGGTACCACCTCCGGTAATCCAAGCCAGTTTGTTACTACCTTTTGTCATAGCCTGTTTGTGTCCTTTAGTTCATTTGTTTTGACCCAGCGACTCTTAGCTAGCTTTTTATTATGGTGTTAAGTGAGCCTAGTCCTATTTGTTCAAGTAATTCCACTTTTCATTCTTTTAATCGGATTTAATAATTATTCTCTCTGTAGTTTTCAAAATTGAAATAGCCATTATGAAGTCTACTCTTTTTCTCGTTAAAAGCTGTTCAGTCAAAAGTCACGCAACAAATGCATAGGAGGTACTTTTAATACTATCCTGCTAGCAAATAGACCAATAGCCGTAATAATAGATATTCCAATTAAAGGACCTAATGCCCAAAGTAATGGGTGCCAGCTGGCTTGAGATTTGAATATAAAAACTTGTAGGGCATACACGCAAGCCTCAGCTCCAGCGGCTGCAATAAGCCCTGAAAAGAGTCCAAGGGCACCAAACTCTACAACGAGTGACTGTTGTATCAAAGCTTTCTTTGCCCCCAAAACACGTAACAATGCTCCCTCCTCTAATCGCTCTTCTAATGTTGATCTTACGCTAGCAATCAAAACTAAAGCTCCAGCAATCAGTATGCATAATAATACCAACTGAATAGCCTCTGATAATTGGCCTATGATTGTTTGTATTTGTTTTAAAATATCACCAACATTAAGAATAGAAACAGTTGGATGCTGAGACATTGACTTATAAAAGGGCTGCGCGTTCGTATTACTAATAAACAAGCTACTAACAAAGTTTGCTGAATAACCGTCCAGTACTCTTTTTGGTAAAATTAAATAAAAATTAGGCTGCATTGAACTCCAATCAACTGAGCGAACTGAAGTTATTGGCAAACTAACAATATTACCTCCTATGTTAAGAGTTAGAGTATCTCCAAGGCTAAGGTTGGCTGCTTTGGCCACTCTTTGCTCGATAGATAGCCCATCAGCGGAAAAGTCACCAGACAGAAGCTTATTTCCTTTACCCAAGGAATGTGACCACGTTAAGTTTAATTCGCGTTCATATAATTCTGGTTCGCCCTTACCTTCAGGGTAAAGCGTTTGAATACTTTTTCCATTGACTGATATTACGCGACCTCTAACCATCGGGTACCAATCAGATCTTAAAACCCTCAAATTTTCCGTTGACGCATTGATTTGTTCAATCTGATCTTTCTGCACATTAAACAAGTAATGATTGGGAGCGTCGACAGGCAATTGATCCTGCCATTCTGATACTAGGCTGGACTTCACTCCAACTAAAACTAGGCCGAGCATTATGATTAATGTAAACACTAATAATTGGAAAAGATTTGGCAAAAGTCTTCGATAGAGTGAAGCAAAACCAATCTGCCATCCACTGGTAGCGCCAGATGTTAAGGACCTTCCCAATTTAAAGACCAGCCAGCCTACTATGCTTACCAAAATTCCAATTGCCAACATCGCTAACGTCATAATGCTAGGTAACAAGAATCCTTTTGTATAAATGCACATTAGTCCGTAGATCCCGATAAAGCCGATGCTATATACGGCCAAAGAATTTTTTTCTATTTTTCGACTTGGTTGTAATACTGACATTGGCGATATTTTGATAAGCCGCAGCATCATTGGCATGCAAAAAGCTACCATAGAAATCAAGCCCGTTACTATCCCCAGCCATAATCGGCCAACCGAAGGCTCCGGTAACGAAGTCGACATCAATCCTGATAAGAGTGATGAAATAACTCCCTGGCCCCCCCAACCAACAAACAAACCTAGTAGCGCGCCAATGAAAAATAGTATTACAAATTGTATCGAGAACACTTTAATCAAAACTTTTGGTGTTGCTCCTAAGGTTTTAAGCACTGCCACCTGAACCAAATGTCTCTTTACAAATCGTGTGGATGCCAGTGCCATTGCTATTCCAGACATCACAACAGCCAAGATCCCTGCCAACAATAAAAAAGACTCCGCTTTTACAATCGTGTCACCAATACGCTCACCTTTCTCTACCGGTGTTCGCCACCGCTGGCCCTCATTCAACTCAGGTACTACCCAGCTTTCAAAGTTCTCAAGATCGCTAGGCTCTCCTGCTAGTAAAAGAGAATAGCGAACTCGACTACCTGGAATAATAACTTTAGTCGATGGGAGATCTTTGATATTCATTACTGCACGGGGCGATATCGCAAATGCTGAAGAACTTGAGCCTGGATCTCTCACCAAATACTTGGCGACTGTTAATTGAGATTCACCCACTTCCACCTGATCACCAATTCTCACATTTAATAAACTGGCGAGCCTAGATGATAGCCAAACTTCCCCTTTTTTGGGTGGCTGTTTTGAAGGCTGTCCTCTAGCAAATAATGTATCATCTACTAAGTAGGCGCCTTTCAATGGGTAAGTATCTGTTACTGCACTTAACTGGCTTAACTGTAGCGCATCACCTGAAAATATCATAGTGCCAAATGAAGTTCGCTTTGCTTGCTTTAAAGACATCTCTTTTGCTTTGAATTGCCAGTTTTTTGGGATCTCTTCATCGGAACGAATTAGACGATCCGCAGCAAGTAAATTTGCAGACTCTTGTTCAAATGAAAGCTGAAGTCTATCGATGAATAAACTAATTGTAGTCACAGTGCTAACTGAAATGATTAATGCCATAAGAAGCGTCAGAATATCCCCGCTTCGCAAGTCTCTTAACATTAACTTAAACGCAAAATTCACCATTATTTTTCTACTAAACTTCCTTCAGACATCACCATATGTCGATCACATTTCTTAGCTAGTTCATTATCATGAGTAACCATAATTAGTGTTGTACCTTGAGACTTGTTAAGTTCAAAAAGTTGCTTAATGATAATCTTACCATTGAGCTCATCTAGGTTCCCCGTTGGCTCATCAGCAAAGAGAATTTTTGGGCTAGAAGCAAAAGCTCTAGCAATAGCCACTCGCTGCTGTTCACCACCTGAAAGTTGATTGGGGTAATGCGTTAAGCGATGAGATAAGCCAACTTTATCTAACAATAGCTCTGCTTTTTTACGTGCATCCTTATCGCCTTTTAACTCAGCAGGTAACATCACATTTTCAATTGCTTGAAGGCTAGGTAACAGATGGAAAGACTGAAAAATAAAACCAACGTACTCTCCTCTTATGATGGCCCGTTTCTCTTCATCTAAATTAGAGAATGCTTGTCCATAGAGGACTATTTCACCTGACGTGTTCACATCTAGTCCCGCTAATAAGCCAAGTAAGGTCGATTTCCCAGAGCCAGAAGAACCCACTATTGCAACAGACTCCCCTTCCTTGATTTCTATATTGATACCCTTCAGTATAGTCAAGTCACCTGTATTTGCAGTAACTGTATGAGTTAAATTGCTTACTTTAATCGCAGTTCTTATGGCCATGGCATTTCGCTCTAAAAAGGTTTGGTATGTTTTTTAAAAAACAATTATTGTTGTTTTTCTATGTTATTTTTCTCAACATGAACTTAGCTTCAGCATCTACATTACTGGTTATGGGAGATAGTCTAAGCGCAGCTTACAACTTACGACAAGAGGTTGGCTGGGTTAGTTTACTTGAAAATCAACTTTCTCAATCAAACCCTGAAATTAAAGTAGTCAATGCAAGCGTCAGTGGTGAAACTTCTCAAGGCGGTTTGTCCCGTTTTAGTCCGCTCCTCAAACAATATAAACCACGCTGGATAATTTTGGAGCTCGGGGCTAATGATGCTTTACGGGGCTACCCCTTGACTCAAACGAGTAAAAATATTGAAAAAATGATTGAACAAGCTCAACAATCGAACGCCAGAGTTCTATTAGTCGGAAACCAAATTCCACAAAATTACGGTAAACGCTACACAGAAATGTTTTTTACTCTCTACGAGAAAATCGCAAATAAATATAATGTTGCCTACTTGCCATTTATGTTGAAAGGCATTGCACTCAATAAAAGCTTGATGCTTGAGGACCGGCTGCATCCAAATAAAGATGGTCAACCATTTGTGTTACAAAACATCTGGCCCTACCTACAACCGTTGCTAATTGAGAACAAGTGAAATCTATAGCTAATTAAAAGCGATGGGCTAACCCTCAAAATCACTGTTTTTTAGTACCTTCATAATCATGTGGTTTATATTAAATATAAGGGCTTATAACCCGCACATGTTTACCCAAAATAAGTTGAAATATTAAATATAAAAGTGAGGACTCGAACCTCTTTCTCAGGTTGATATTAGCGGACAGACCTTCTACAATTAAATTAGAAAATAACTTCTTAGTTGGCCAAGTTAAATCAAGGTTTGCGACATGGTATTAGGAGGTTTCTTTGAAAAAAACTGGCATGTTCCGATTAACCTCTAGTAACGCTTGATTCATCTACTACTAATTAAAGCTTTTGACCTTATGATAGAAGTTGCACTTTTCCCTATCCCCGACTCAGTTAACTTTCCTGGCGTATCAATGCCTTTACATGTTTTTGAGCCCCGTTATCGAAAAATGGTGAAATACTGCATCGATAACAACGTAATGATGGGAGTTTGTCATACCGAAAAAATAGTACACGCCAATACGCGTGAGCAAACTCGAGAAGAGATACTCAATAACAATCAATCTACCTACAAACCATGCGCTGTTTTTTCTGCCGGTACCGTAGAGCTCATAGAGGAGACGGATGATGGCCGCATGGCAATAATGGTTGCCTTTGAAACACGGCTGAGACTAAAAGAAGAGCGCCAAACCCTACCGTTTAATATATGGGCTTGTGAGCCTTATGAAGATGACAGGATTGAGGATGGCGACTCTGAAGGATTATCATTAAAGCAAGGTCATGAAAAGATCATGCAACGCTTATTAGCCATAAGCCATGGCAATGCTGAAATTCAAAAAATTCTCGCTGAGGACCATTGGCAAAAAATGTCACCGATTGAGTTTAGCTTTTTGGTAAATAGTTTGGTTGCAATGCCTGCAGAGATCAAACAAAACATGCTGGAAATGAAGCGTCCACAACAGCGA
Organism: uncultured Gammaproteobacteria bacterium; assembly: GCA_905181885.1. Taxonomy (GTDB): domain Bacteria; phylum Pseudomonadota; class Gammaproteobacteria; order Nitrosococcales; family Methylophagaceae. The sequence continues at coordinate 616,924 of CAJIZI010000001.1, read as the reverse complement.
TTAGATGTAATATTGGAAGCGCTGAATTCTATTTAGCAAATATTAACTCTAGTCATTAGTTATTGTCTCAACAAGGAACCAATGAAAGAACCCAAAGTAAGCCTCGGTTTAGTCAATCCTAAAAGCCCAGATAATGTGGGAGCTGTTTTGCGAGCCGCTGCAAATTATGGCATTGACAATGTTTTTTATACTGGTGACCGTTATCCACGAGCGATTGAGCGTAAAGCAAGAACTGTCGACATGAGCCGTAAGGTCAGTATGGGTGTAAAGATAACTCAAAAGAATTGCCTTTTAGATGACGTCCCCGAAGAAATGAAAGTCGTATGCGTTGAATTTGTATTAAATGCCACCCCTTTACCTGAATATGAGCACCCAGAAAATGCTCTTTATATTTTTGGCCCTGAAGATGGTTCCATAGACCAGGCTATTATTGATAAGGCCGATGACATTATTTATGTTCCAACGATAGGCTGTATGAACTTATCGGCTTCGGTTATTGTGCTACTTTATGATCGACTATTAAAAACTGGGAATTACAATGCAGGCAATACATTAATTCGTGAAAACAGAGATACCAATAATCGTTTAATAAATAAGCAGTAATAGTACTCTTTAAATTGAAAGGAAAATTTAAAGGTTTGTATTCTCTTTATGGTTTCCACCAGCCCATAATGATAAATTGCTTCAACCATTTTAAGCTAGCTTTTGAATAGACTGATTGAGCATCATGCAATCCATTTCAACTACAGTGAAATCTTTTTTACTTTTACGACAGATAGGAAACAAACCACTAACGGCAAAACCACTATCTTCATAGCGCTTCAAGGATTCTAGGTAGTGTGGCATCCCGTCATAAATGGGGGTGAATGAGAGCTCGCTGAGCAAGCATACAATAGAATTAATAGACTTACTCGCACCTGCAAAAACTTGCAGGTCAAACCCCTGTGTATCCATTTTTAAAAAAATGTTTCTTGAGCGATAATTAGGTATTTTCTTTTCTAAAAAAACATCAACTGTTGATACATCAACAACTTCTGACCCGGATTTTTTAATTTCAGCAAACCTATCTTTACCATACACATTCGCATCTAAAAAAGATGATAAATCAGATGATTCAGAAATGTTTATTTCTAGTTCCCCTTCCTCAAAAGATAGGGCCTTTTTGTGAATATGCCATTTAGAATCATCATTGCTTGCATCAAGCAAATACTGAAAGGTAGCTGTTACTGGTTCAAATGAATGAATATCTCCAACATATCCATCGATACGTAACTTTTCAGCAAATTGTCCTGTATTTGCACCAACGTCCAAAACAAGATCAATATCATATTGGTTAATTAAATTAATCGTATGAGATCCGGGCGTAGGGTGCTTTTTAGATTTAATTATTTCGTAACCTAGGGCTTTAAAAAATTTCCGGTGAAGTTTCATGCAATTATTTCCTTTTATTGTAAAAAAAAAATTCTCAATCATAGTCCTCAGCTTTTTTTATGGCATATAGCTAAGTATTCTTCATCTTCTAAATTCCCGCTCCGGCATTTATCAGTCCCAATAACTGAACAGCCAGTCAACAAAATAAATATAAAACTTACAATCACTAACCTCATGCATGTTCCCAACAAAATATAGTTTTTTTAAATTTACCTGACGACTCATTGTTAGGCAACTTATTGTTTTAATAATTTGTATTTTCAATTAAATAAAGCTATTAAAGCTAAGGATACCAAGCTCGAGTTACGAGTCAGAAAGTTACTCTTTTCTAGACTAGCAGTTCTCCGTCACACCTTTCTATCCTAGTGTAAATTGGCATACAGTGAACGTCGATAAGCGCTCAGTGCAGGTATCATGGCCACTATAAATGAAGCTAAGAATATCGAAGCCATTGCTAATAACATGTTACTACTAAATACTTGCCCATTAATGAATAAACCATATTCACTGATTATATAGTCTCGAAACACATGCACTGTCGCCCATAACCCAAGCAAAGCAATGAGTACGCCTGTGATCACTAACAATATGGCTTCCAGTTGGATGAGCGTCAATATAACCCATGGACTCGCCCCTAAGACTCTTAAAATAGCTATTTCGTGTTGGCGCTCTCTCATTGAAACCAGCAGCATATTGCTCATCCCTAACAACGCTCCGGCCAACACCAGAATTGAAATTAATAATAAAATTTGCTCAACATTCCCCAGTATTTGCCATAACGTCATCAATGTTGCTGCGGGCAAAATGGCGGTGAGTGGCTCTTGTGGAAATTGGTTGATCAGGCGTTGTAGATCAAAGGTGGCAAACTTTGACTTTAAGCCAACCATAACAGCCGTCACTGAATCTGGTATCAATACGTCTTCACTACTAGATATAGAAGGCGGTAGTTTGACTCCCTGTTGCCAGTTAATATGAATCGCTTCTATAGCCTGTAGGCTTACAAAAACATTTTTATCCATTGGCGTACCTGTCGCATCGAGAATGCCAGAGATAGTAAATGGTTTATCGTTATGTTGGCTAAAACTCGTTTTAGCAATGCCATGCGACAAAACAATCTTATCACCCACCTTATAATTGAGTTTCCTGGCTGCATCGGCTCCGATCACAGCATCATAAAGCGTATTAAAGGCATCTCCTTGTGCGAAATTAAGAGATTTTTCCTCACCATAACTAAAAAAATTGAACATATCCTGCGTTGTTCCCATCACTCGGTAACCTCTGTGTGAATCACCCATAGAGATCGGTATAGTCCATGCTACTTTGGAGTGTTTAGCAATTGTCTGGTAGCTTTGCCATGAAATATTATTGGTCGCGTATCCAATTTGAAATACAGAATGTAGCAACAAATTAAGCTGGCCAGTTCGTGCCCCCACCAATAAATCTACCCCAGAGACTGTTTTACCGAAGCTATCTTTAGCCTGATAACGAATCATTTCTACACTAAGTAAGACAAAAACACTCACAGCAATCATCATCACTGTCAGCAAAGCGCTAACACGCCTTTGCATTAAACTCTTCGCTGCCAACTTAATTAACATCTTTTTCTCTAGTTGAATTTAAATCAGACATACTGACTTGTTGTGAAAAAAAGGGCATCAGTGTTTCATCATGACTAACAAAAATTAAAGTCGTCTGACTTTCTTTTGCCAAACGCACCAACATAGTCATAAACCCATGCTTTGCCTCATTATCTAAAGCGGAAGTGGGTTCATCCACAATGAGTAACTTTGGCCTGTTGATCAATGCCCTTGCAATAGCCACACGTTGTTGCTGTCCAACACTCAGCATATCAGCACGGCTCTCCATAAGTGCTAAGTCAAGGTTTAAACACGAGAACAACTCCTGACATCGTTCTTGAAAAACATCATGGCCAATACCTGAAAAATAAACAGCTAATTTAATATTTTCGATTACACTTAGATAAGGGAATAAATTAAACTGCTGAAAAACGACACCAATATTTTTTGCACGAAATTCATCTCTCTTTACGGAACGCAAATCAGCTATAGATTGTTCCAGAACCTGAACATCACCGCTATTAGCCACTAAAATTCCTGTCAATAGATTGAGTAATGTAGACTTTCCCGAACCCGATAGGCCATGGATAAAAACAAGTTCACCATGCTCAACTTCCCAGCTATCAATATGTAAAACGGGGGCTATGGATTTTGGATAACGATATATTACATTCCGCAATGCGATAGCTTTTGTTTCCAATTGCTTGGCTGACATGTAATTTGCTCCTAAGCGACTCTCTGACAATACAGCTATATGATACTCTATATCATATAGCGAAATTAGGACGCGACACAATGCCCCATTATTCAAAGCTTTTTCTTCCAGCACTTATCAGCCTATTTTTAAATGGGCTTGCCATACCCGCTTATGCTGAAGAAAATAATATTTACCGTCTGATCGAATGGATTGATCTACTTCCTAAAGATGATTTGGACGCCTTAATGTCACCACCAGAAGAAATTAATAATATTGAGGATGGCTCTGAATATGATCAGATTACAAATCAATTATCCAGTGCATTATCACTCGCGAGCGATAGTCGTTATCAACAGGCATTAACTTCAGTTAATGTTCGTCATGAATACGATAAGCAGAAAATCCGTCTTCCTGGATTTATTGTTCCCATTACGACAGATAAAAACCAGCGCGTGACCTCTTTCTTTTTAGTTCCTTATTTTGGTGCTTGCATCCACATGCCGCCGCCGCCGCCAAATCAAATTATTTTTGCTGAATACAAGGAGGGGATTAACGGTAACAGTATCTATGACCCATATTGGGTTGAAGGAACTTTGCACACTACCCTGACAGAAAATGATATGGCGACATCTGCTTATTCTTTTACTGTCGATGAAGTAACGTTATATCAAGAATAGCTAAGTTTGTGACAGTCCCTACAAACCCCATGCAGTTCAAGCTCAGGGCTGTTAAGGTAAAAATCCGCATTTTCAACACTAATCTGTAAGGCATCAATAATTTCTTTTTGCACACCAACTTCGCTAACCTGATGACATTGATCACAAATCAAAAACTGTGGCACTTTATGACTGTGATTACAGGCAATATGAGAACACGCAACATACTTCTTTGTGGATGACAGTTTGTGAACTAAGCTCTCTTTGACGAGAAACTTAAGCATACGATATATCGACATTACTGGAATCGCTTCATTAAACGTTTCTTTATAGTAGCTAGCAATTTCATACGCTGATTGAGGCATATCCGTACTTAGTAATGCCATTAGTACATTTTTTCGTTTTACCGTTAGTCTCCCGCCAGATTCAATACAGCTATCCTCAGCTTTTTGAATAATCTTCTTGAGTTCCACTTGGTTTAACGACATGTTAACGAACCTTTATTAGATGTTGATGTTGATTTAATTCGGCCCCTCCCTGTTTTCCATTAGCGATCCACTGAGCATTGATCACCTTGAAATCAGAAAAAGTATTAAACAACTTTACATTCATGGCTTGAAACTGTGAGGGTTGCTGACATAAAAAGTCATATTTAGCTGTTATTCCACTATGGCTTGGTTCATGAGATAAAGTAGAGCTTTCTTCTTCATGATCTGTCTCTTCTCGAAATGGATTGGAAATGTTAGCACTGATTAATCGGCACTCACCGCCGATGAGTTCGATTACTTTTGTTGGATTCTTGAGCTTATCCGTCATTGCAGCAAACAACAGTTTTTCATCGTTATTCTTTGGTCTGTACTCAAAGCCTAATAAATCCATCATTGGCGATTGTAATACTATGCTTAGTTCTGTCCCTTCTAGTATCCAATTCATAGAAGCAACACCATGTACGTGTGCTTCAGCCTCATGGCCATGGCCCCCTGAATAAGAAGCTATAGGTATAAGATAGCATAAGATAGCAATAATCTGCTTCATTTTTGATTGTACCTTCATCATCCTTAGTTCCCAAAATCTAAAGTTAATATTAATCGTTTTTCATTCATATCTAGCTGTGGAGAACGATGTACTATGGCCTTATCTTCATTACCTAACCATCCAGACCCCTTCAACAAAGCGACATCTCCAGTCTTTAGCTGCTGAATACTATTCTGATTTAAATAAACTCCGGATATTGCATCTGACAATCCATTCGCTCCTCTTCCCAGTTTACTCCTATCCACAGCTACCTCAGGTAACCATTCTGTGCCACTTCCAGTATAAGTCGTCACTAAGCGACAAGGTAAGTTATCCGTATGAAATTTAGGGCACATCGCTTTATCTAGAATACTCAAACGAATTCCTACCATTTTCAATTCAAATAAGTCAGCAAACATTGTCACCAATAAATTTACATCTTCTGCCAGAGCTCTAAGACCGTTATGATCTGGTAATGCCTTTAAAATAGAGTCTATTACACTATCACTTTCCAAAATAATCCGTAACTCATAGTTAATTTCACCTTTGATTAGCCAATCAGCATAATTAGCGACCGGCTTTGTAAGTTGACGCTGCCAAACACATATGTTGACTAATGGTTGGTAAATATTAGCCAAAACAACTGGAACATCTGATATATGTGACGAATCGAGCTCTACTTTGCTCTTCCGAGAAGCTAACAAAAGGTGGTCAAAATATGTTGATAACATATACAGTCCTAATATTGTGAAAAGAGATCAAAAGTCTCGGTAAACCTTTTTTTATCTGGTTCAACTCCTCTTTTACGAAACTGTACTGTCCGCTGCCATTGCCCTATTTGTTTTTTTATACAAATGCAAATTCCACAAATGGAACATCACTAACAAACTACCACCAATGACCGTTAACAAAACCTCCAAATCTTCCTCTAAAAGAAGTGCCCCTATCAGAAAAATCATCCCTAGTAAGGCTGTAATAACCAAATTCACACTCCTATACCGGATATATGCAGTTGGAACGGTCAATATTATTAATGTTGTAATCGGCAAGAGTAAAAGTAGGTGTATAAGCTCTGTTGCTAGGACTGAGGCTAAAACACCCGTAATACCTAACCCCAAGATAAATGGTGTCGCGATGCAATGGATAATGCATAAACCAGAGCAAACTATCCCCAAGTGATCTTTCATCATTATGACCTTTAAAATAACGTAATGATATATCATATCATCATTTACTCAGCGGAAACAAAAAAATAAAGGACAATAAAAAGCCCCAGCACCCTTAAAAGGGTACTGGGGCTTCGTATTTGTTGGTACCTAGGGCCGGACTCGAACCGGCACGACCGTGAAGTCGAGGGATTTTAAGTCCCTTGTGTCTACCAATTTCACCACCCAGGCATCCGCCGCATTATACAGAAGGTTTTATAGTTTGTTTATAGGTTTTTAACAAAAATGTTGGTTAATTGAAGAAAGCTAATAGTTTTCTTCCAAAATTACTTTAGCTTCTTCACGTGAAACAACTAATACTAAACTGAGTATCGATGCTCTCCTTCTGGGTTTTCACGCAATTGTTGCTGATGTCTTTTAATGATAGGCAACACTTCTTCCGGAGAATCGACGATATAAAATAAATTTAAGTCTTTTTCGCTGATGCACCCCTGCTTAAGTACTTCCTCTTTAAGCCAATCTATCAAACCTCTCCAAAATGACTCACCGTAAAGGATCACAGGAAAGTTTGAAATTTTTCTAGTTTGAATGAGCGTCAGTGCTTCAAAAAACTCATCCAAAGTCCCAAAGCCTCCGGGGAAAACTACATAAGCCATAGAGTATTTTACGAACATCAATTTACGCACAAAAAAGTAACGGAAAGAAAGGCTAACATCCTGATTATCATTGGGCGACTGTTCAAATGGCAATTCAATATTCAAACCAACTGAGCTCCCACCTTGCCCAAAAGCACCTTTGTTAGCTGCTGCCATAATACTGGGCCCACCGCCACTAATTACTGAAAACTTAGCTTTAGATATCTCTCTTGCCACTCGCTCCGCTGCCTTATAAAAGGGTGATGTTTCTAGCAGCCGCGCACTACCAAAAATTGACACCGAAGGACCTAAATCACTCAAAGTTTCTATGCCATCAACCATTTCTGATTGAATACGGAAAACACGCCAAGCTTCTGAACTTCTAAAATCTTTCATCGTCTTTATCTTTTTCCTTATTGTTTTAGCTAGTTTAAGATGACCATAAAGAAATCATCTTGGGTTTGCAATCGCCAAGTTTAGTCTAGATCATTCTTTAGTAAGTTTTTTAGCTACAAATACGCAATTCAGTTATAGCCCTATCTACGGTATCATGTTCTCTTTACTATGTTCGTCAGGCAGGTGTTATGAGGGTTTTGGTGGTTGGTGGTGGTGGTCGAGAACATGCCTTGGCATGGAAATTAATTCAATCACCTACTTGTGAGCAAGTTTATGTTGCACCAGGTAACCCTGGTACTGCTGCAGAGCCCAATGTCGACAATGTTGATATTGCTGTTGAAGACATTCCAGGACTCGTTACTTTTGCTAAAAATAATGATATTGGGCTTACAATTATTGGACCCGAAGTCCCCTTAGTGATGGGTATTGTGGATGCTTTTGCTAAAGAGGGTTTACGCTGTTTTGGTCCGTCTAAAGAAGCTGCACAATTAGAAGCTTCAAAAAGCTTTACTAAAAACTTCCTCGCACGTCACTCTATTCCAACGGCTGATTACCAAGTCTTTTCTGATGTCGCTCCCGCTATCGCCTATATTAAAGATCAAGGTACACCTATTGTTGTCAAAGCTGATGGCTTAGCAGCAGGAAAAGGGGTTATCGTTGCCATGACTGAACAAGAAGCAATTATCGCTGTGGAAGATATGTTATCTGGCAATGCCTTTGGAGAGGCAGGACACAGTGTTGTTATTGAAGAGTTTATGACCGGCGAAGAAGCTAGCTTTATTGTAATGGTTGATGGAGAGAATATTTTAACATTGGCGACATCTCAAGATCATAAAGCACGCGACAATGGCGATAAAGGTCCAAACACTGGAGGTATGGGTGCGTATTCTCCTGCACCCGTGGTAACAGCCGAAGTACATGCCCGCATTATGGCAGAGGTTATTGAGCCTACAGTAAAAGGAATGGCTGCTGATGGTAGACCATACACCGGATTCTTGTATGCGGGCTTAATGATTGATAGTGATGGTTCCCCTCGTGTAGTCGAGTATAACTGTAGGTTTGGCGATCCTGAAACACAGCCTATTTTAATGCGGTTACAATCTGATTTAATTCCTTTATGTGAAGCAGCACTTGATGGCCGTTTAAACACCGTCGATGCCCAGTGGGATAACCGTGCTGCGGTCGGTGTAGTGCTTGCCGCTGGTGGGTATCCTGAAGCCTATCGTAAAGGTGATGTAATTACTGGCTTTGATGGTATTGATAGCAATGACTGTAAAATTTTTCACGCAGGTACTGCCTTACAAGATAACCAAGTTGTCACTGCTGGAGGACGAGTTCTATGTGCAACATCACTGGGTAGTACAGTTTCTGAAGCCCAAAGTAGAGCATACAAAATGATAGCGAGTGTTAATTGGGAAAATATGTATTATCGTACTGACATTGGTTATCGTGCCATTGCAAGGCAATAAGTAGCTTTTCAGGAGAAGGCTTTATGTCCGCATCCCACCCTATTATCGCTGTCACTGGTTCATCTGGTGCAGGTACGTCAACTGCCAAACATGCCTTTGATGACATTTTTCGTCGTGGTAATATCAAGCCTGTTATCGTCGAAGGTGATAGCTTTCATCGGTATGACCGCCAGGAAATGCCATCACAAATCGCCAAGGCTGAAGAGCAAGGAACGGCACTAACCCACTTTGGACCTGAAGCTAACCACCTTGATCGCCTAGAAATCCTATTTCAAACATATTCTGAAACGGGTAAAGGCAAATCTCGAAAATACATACATAATGATGTCGAAGCCCTCCGATTTAAAAAGCCTCCGGGAACATTCACAAGTTGGGAGGAAGTCGGTGGCGATAGCGACCTACTTTTCTATGAAGGTCTTCATGGAGGTATTATCACAGAGCAGGTTAATATAGCCCGTTTTGTTGACTTAATGATTGGGGTGGTTCCAGTAATTAACTTAGAATGGATCCAAAAGATAAAACGTGACTGTACAAACCGTGGCTATTCACAAGAAGCCGTCGTGGACATTATTTTAAAGCGAATGCCTGATTATATACATCACATTACACCGCAGTTTTCTCGCACACACATAAATTTCCAACGTGTGCCGTTGGTTGATACATCAAACCCTTTTGTGATGCGTGAAATACCAACACCCGATGAAAGTTTAGTCGTGATCCGTTTTAAAGATCCTAAAATTGCTGACTTCCCATATTACTTAAGTATGTTGAAAGACTCATTTATGTCTAGGCCTAATAACTTAGTTGTACCAGCCGTTAAAATGGGTCTAGCAATGGAAGTCATTTTAACGCCTTTTATTAATGAAATCATTCGGCAAAAAGCGTGACATGGATTATTTATACTCTTTAATAAATTATAACCTTCCCTACAACCAGGTAAATTTAAAAAGATCACTATGATTCCTTGGACTATCAGACAAGCTGTTCACACATTACGACGGGGCGGGGTAATTGCCTACCCCACCGAAGCAGTTTATGGTTTGGGCTGCGATCCTTGGGATGAGCAAGCTGTTATGCGTCTACTCGCTATTAAACAGCGGGCATGGCACAAGGGCTTGATTTTAATTGCTAGTGATTTTAACCAGCTCACTGATTTTATTTCTCCCCCGCCACCAGTTATCTTAAAAAAACTTGAGTCAACATGGCCTGGGCCAATAACTTGGCTACTACCCGCAAAAAGTACAACCCCCAGCTATTTAACTGGCCAGCATGACACGATTGCTGTAAGGGTCACAGCTCATGCTAAAACAGTTGCTCTTTGCCGAGCTGCTGGACAAGCCATCGTTTCCACCAGCGCAAATATTACAGGCTTAAAGCCTGCAAAAACTATTCGTGAAGTACACTGGAGACTACCTGAAGTCGATACCATTTTAGCTGGCCACTGCGATAAAACTTCGCGACCTTCCCAAATTAGAGATTCCCAAACAGGAGCCGTCATTCGATGATTGAGCCTAATATTACTGCTATTCGAGACTATCTACTGAGTCTGCAAGAGCATATTTGTCAACAATTAGAAATCATTGATAGTAAAGAGTCCTTTGTTGAAGATGCTTGGGAACGATCTGATGGTCTTGCTGGAGGTGGACGCACACGTGTGTTAAATAACGGTAATGTCATTGAACAAGGAGGAGTTAATTTTTCTCATGTTCGAGGCACGAGTATGCCTGCGTCCGCGACTGCCAATCGCCCAGATTTAGCGGGCCGAAGTTTTGAAGCCATTGGTGTCTCATTAGTTATCCATCCTCGCAACCCTTATGCCCCTACCTGCCATGCTAATGTACGGTTTTTTATCGCCGAAAAAGAAGATGAAGAACCAATTTGGTGGTTTGGTGGTGGTTATGACTTAACTCCTTATTATGGTTTTAAAGAAGACGTAATTCATTGGCATCAAACTGCAAAAGAGGCATGTGACCCTTTTGGCCAAAGTATCTATCAGAAATACAAAAAATGGTGTGATGAGTATTTTTATCTCAAACACCGCGATGAAACACGTGGAGTTGGTGGTTTATTCTTTGATGATCTAAACGAAGGTGGTTTTGACCATTGTTTTAATTTCTTGCAAAGCATTGGTAATAGTTTTCTCATGGCTTATCTACCAATTTTGGACCGTCGAAAAGATACGTCTTTTGGCGAGCGTGAGCGTGATTTTCAGCTATATCGCCGTGGTCGCTATGTTGAATTCAATTTAGTTTACGACCGAGGGACTTTATTTGGCCTGCAATCGGGCGGAAGGACAGAGTCAATTCTAATGTCCTTACCACCTCTCGTAAAGTGGCGTTATAACTGGCAACCCGAGCCGGAAACTGATGAAGCTATGTTATATAAGGTATTTCTTAAGCCTCAGGACTGGCTTGGAAATGAAATTTAAAATCATCTTTCTCCCAGTTGAGTTCTTCAAATAAATTTTTTAATTTTATTCATCACTTGATAATGATGCTAATTGATCAGCTTGATATTCATTAATTAGTGGTTCAATGACCTGCTCTAAATCGCCTGCCATCACTTCAGCTAACTTATAGAGTGTTAGGTTTATACGATGGTCGGTCATCCTACCTTGAGGGTAATTATAGGTCCGAATGCGTTCACTCCGATCACCACTACCAACTTGCAGCTTTCGTGTTTCAGCTTGCTCTGAATCTATCTTTTCTTGTTTCGCAGCCATTATCCTAGCCTGTAGTACAGACATGGCTTGAGCACGGTTTTTATGTTGTGAACGCTGATCCTGGCATTCGACCACAATACCGGTGGGAAGATGCGTCAGCCTGATCGCTGAGTCTGTTTTGTTAACATGCTGTCCCCCCGCACCAGATGCTCGGAAAGTATCAACCCTTAAGTCTCCAGCATTAATTTCAATCTGATCAACTTCATCTGCTTCGGGCATTATCGCGACGGTACAAGCTGAAGTATGAATACGGCCTTGAGATTCAGTTTCCGGTACGCGTTGAACTCGATGGCCACCACCTTCAAATTTTAATCTTGAATACGCACCCTCACCTACAATTCTAATCACGACTTCTTTATAACCGCCATGTTCGCCTTCTTGAGCATTAATTAATTCAACACCCCAGCGGCGACCTTCAGCGTATCTGTTATACATTCTATATAAATCACCGGCAAAAATAGCAGCTTCATCACCACCAGTTCCTGCTCGAACCTCAAGGAAAATATTACGTTGATCATTAGGATCTTTTGGTAATAACAATTTCTGCAGAGTGCCTTCTATTTCTTGCTCACTTCGCTGTGCTTCAGTTAATTCCTCTTTTGCCATTTGACGCATTTCAGAATCATCTTCCTCCATCATGACTTTGGCATCTTCGATAGCTATCAGACTATTTTTATAAGCATTAAAATTAGAAACAACAGGTTCAAGTTGTGCATACTCTTGAGACAGTGACCTAAATTTATTCTGGTCTGCCATCGTCTCTTGCTCAGACAATAGCCCACTAATCTCTTCATGACGTTCTACTAATGTTTCAAGCTTATGCTTAATCGAATCTTTCACTGTTGTTTAATCCTTAAGATTGAAGAGACGTCTTGCCGCTTCAATCAGATTGTTGTCTACATCTGAACCTGATTGGCGGAGTTTCCTGGTCGGTTCATGGAGTAATTTGTTCGTCAATGTTCTAGCAAGTTCTTCAAGCACTCGCTCTGGTAATACACCTTGAGCAAGCTGCTTTTTTGACTTTAAAAGTAAGTAATCACTTTCTTTTACAGCAGCTTCGCGTAATGACCTAATTATCGGAACTACATCTTGCGTCCGTAGCCAGCTCATAAAGCTTTCAACTTGGATCTCAATGATTTCTTCGGCTTGTAAGGCCGCTTCCCTACGAGACTGCAAGTTCTCTTCTATGATATCGTGCAAATCATCGACGCAATATAAATATATGTCTTCGAGATTTCCAACCTCAGGTTCAATATCTCTTGGAACCGCAATATCAACCATAAAAATAGGTCTGTGCTTGCGCTCTTTTAACGCCCGTTCAACAGCACCTTTTCCAAGAATAGGCAATTGGCTGGCTGTGGAACTCATAACTATATCCGCTTCGGCAATATGTGCTGGCATTTCACTTAAGTTGATCGCATAACCATCGACTTGCGTCGCTAAATAATGGGCCTTTTCAATAGTGCGGTTTGCGATGATAATTCGACCAATACCATTGTCAAAGAGGTGTCTTGCTGCCAACTCAATCGTTTCACCGGCACCAATTAGTAAGGCTGTAGATTTTGATAAGTCCGTGAATATTTGCCTTGCCAAGCTGACAGCCGCAAAAGCTACTGACACAGGACTGTTTCCAATTGCGGTATCGGTGCGCACTTGTTTAGCGACTGTGAAAGCATGCTGAAATAATTTGCTCAACAATTTTCCGACCGATTGATAATGTAAAGCATCACTATATGCTGTTTTTATTTGCCCTAATATCTGGGGCTCGCCTAGCACCATCGAGTCTAAACCGCAGGCCACTCTCAACAAATGCCTAATAACATCGTCACCACGATAGTGATAAAGGTAGCTATCAAGTGACTTGGCCTGTTGCTTGTGATACCTATGCAACCAATCACCTATATTAACTGCTGTCCTCACCATCAATGTGGCAATAAAGCTCTGTTCGATTACAAGTCGAGACGATCACAGCCTCAACTATGCCCAACTCAGATTTTAATGAGTCTAACGCTTTAGGTAAGGTATCAGCGTTAAAGGCAATAGTCTCACGAATACCCACCGGCGCTGTATTATGATTAATGCCATAGACAACCAATTCCATCTGTTTTATAAGTCCTGAATACTGTTTTGACAACGTAACCGTCGAATATGGTGGTCGACTTCTACACACACAAATACACACAAATACCAGCTGTAGAGCTTGCTTTTAATGCATAAGATAAAGTGTTTTGGCATAAAATATGAAGTCACGTCTTGGTTAGATACATCTTTGGTGATAGCCCGAGTCATAAATCCTGTTAAACTTTATAACAGTTACAGACTATATTATTGTCTAGATAGCCAATAACAAACCAACATTCTAACAAAATCACTCGCTCAGGTCGTTTTATTATGGATTTATCGCAAGCACTTTGGAAAAAACTAAGCCCTTCAGGCTTATGCGGCATAATATTTGGCTTGATAATATTGCTCTCTGCTTGCACTAATTTACCTACAGAGAGACTCCCAACAACACAACAAGTTTTAGCTGTTGAGACTAAGCCCGATAAAACTGAGGCAGCGCTCAAGACAGTTCCTTTAACTGCCGAACTTACTTATCTTATTTTGACAGCTGAAATTGCAAGCCAGCGTGGCGACCTAATTAGTGCAGCAGAGTTGTATAAGCGCGCTGCTGGACTCGTTGAATCTCCAAAATTAGCCAGCCGCTCCACCCAAATGGCTAACTTCACTCGCGATCAAAAACGAATTGATTTAGCATTAAACCGATGGGCGGAAGTTGATCCCACCGATTCTGATATTTATATGCTTAAAACACCTTTCTTGATGATGCAAGGAAAACATGATGAAATTGCCCCTGTCGTTAATACTGCTTTAGCCATAGACCCAGAAAAACTAGCTACGTATTTAGTTCGATTAACTGATAATTTGAGCAAAATTGTCAAAGCTGACCCAGCGCTCAGGATTATGAAACAATTAGATGTGTTTCAACAAGGAAACCCTCATGCTCTATATCACTACAGTCGTCTAGCCGTTTACTATCAAAGGTATGACAAAGCCCTACCAACGATCAACGCTGTACTCGACTATGAGCCTGATTTCCAAGAAGCCCTGATTCTAAAGGCTACTATTTTACAGCGTTTAAAACGTATTGATGAGGCACTTAATATTTTAAAAGATGCTGCTCACCAGAAATCCGCAAGTAGATCACTTCGTTTCAGCTATGCCCAATTATTAGGTGAAAATAATCAAATCAAAAAATCACGCCAGCTTTTTGAACAGCTTGATGCTGAAGAAAGTAATAAGCCCGATGTTATCTTCGCTCTCGGTGTTATCGCTATAGAAGAAAAACAAGGCCATAAAGCAAAAAATTACTTTAAGCGCCTGCAAGATCTAGGTGATCCGGGTATGCAATCTGCCTATTTTTTAGGCATTGCTGAAAAGCTTAATAATAATGTTGAACAAGCTTTAGTTTGGTTTTCATCAGTCCCTAATAGCTCCCTTCATTTTCAAAAGGCCCAAACCCAATACGTGAGCCTATTAGCCGATAATGGAGCCCTTGCAAAAGCCCGCCAACATTTGGCTAATATTCGCATTGCCAACCCCAAGTTAGCGGTTGATTACTACCTTTTTGAGGCTATACTCCTTCAAGAGCGCAATCAGAATCAACCTGCTTTCATTCTACTTGACAAAGCTATTTCAGAACACCCAGAAAATATCGATTTATTATATACCCATGCCATGCTGGCAGAATCTATCAATCGGCTCGATATACTTGAAAAAGACTTACGTAGTATTTTAGCCATTGACCCTGATAATTCCCAGACACTCAATGCTCTAGGTTATACCTTGACAGATCTGACTGATCGCCACCAGGAGGCCCTTGTCTTAATTAAAAAAGCCCTCGTTATTTCACCTAGCGACCCTTTCTACCTCGATAGCCTGGGCTGGGTTTATTACCGACTAGGCCAGCTAGACAAGGCAGAACAAGTTTTAAAGCAAGCTGTTGCTATTCGAGAGGAACCAGAATTCTTAGCCCATCTTGGAGAAGTCCTTTGGCAACAAGATCAAAAAAATGAAGCGAAGAAAGTATGGCTCCGGGGTCTTAAGCAAGATAGTGCCAATGAATTAATACTTAAAACCATGCAGCACTTTGGCTTATAGTGCTTAGCTATAGGACGTCTGGCATTGCCCTAGCTTTATTGTCCCTTTTCGCCTGCACAACTGTCTACCAAAAGCCTCATATCACTAATGATTCTGGCATTGCCTGGCAAGAGCGACAATCCCAATTAAGCCAACTAACAAAATGGCAAATCAGTGGTCGGGCATCCATTACTCAAGATAAAAAAGCTTGGAATGCTGGGATAAACTGGCTTGAAAATACCGGTACTTACCGCATCAAAATGATGGGCCCCTTTTCACAAGGTGGTTTTCATTTAGATGGAACACCTGAGCAAGTCATTTTAACGCTCTCTAACGGCCAAACAACTATCTCATCAAGTCCCGAGGCCTTGCTTAATAAAACCTTTAACTTAAACCTCCCTATCAGTGCGCTACGTGATTGGCTAAAGGGCCTTCCTTATGCTGGCGGCGCTCCCTATAAAAGTATTGAAATAGATAACCACGGTCGACTTAAATACCTTGAGCAGCTCAGATGGAAGGTTTATTATCAGCAATACAAGCTCTATGGGCAGCAGCAAATGCCATCTAAAATTTTTATGTCTCACGCTGGATTGAAGATACGGCTCGTTGTGGACAATTGGAAATATAAGTAGTTATGGCCTGGCCTTCCCCCGCAAAAATAAATCTTTTTTTACATATCACAGGCCGTCGTGATGACGGATATCATGAAATTCAAACCGCATTCCAATTCTTAGATTATAGTGATTCATTAGAGTTTCAAGTTCAGAAGAGCATTACGATAGACCTTTTAACCCCACTTGAAGGCGTTAAAAATGACTCTAATTTAATTATTCGAGCCGCGAAATGCCTTCAAACAGCAGACTAACTCCACAGCAAGGAGTTAAGATTTCTATCAAAAAAAGGCTTCCTATTGGCGGCGGTCTGGGTGGTGGTAGCTCTAATGCCGCTACAACCTTAATTGCACTTAACCACCTTTGGCAGACTAAATTAACGACCACCGAATTAGCGCAATTAGGGCTGGCTCTCGGCGCAGATGTCCCTGTCTTTATCCATGGGTATGCCGCTTGGGCTGAAGGTGTCGGTGAAGAATTAACCCCTATTTTGCCAGCCGAACCATGGTATGTCGTTATCGTACCCGATTGCCAAGTCTCTACTGCTGAAGTATTTTCATCTCAAGAATTGACACGAGATTGCGAACCTATCACAATATCGCGCTTCCTTTCTGGGGAGGGTAAAAATATCTGTGAGGGTGTTGTATTGAAAAACTACTCCGCCGTTTCCCAGGCTGTAAATTGGTTGAATCGCTATGGTCAATCGCGAATGTCAGGAACAGGTGCTTGTGTATTTGCCGACTTCAGTAGTCAAATTCATGCACAGCAAGTGTTAGAAAACTTGCCAGACCATTGGCGAGGTTTTATAGCAAAAGGGTGTAATCAATCACCATTGGCTACATTAATGAGTTTGAGAAATTAAGCCACAGTTAGACAGCAAGATGTTAAAGTTATGTTTCATTTCAGTTGGGGTATCGCCAAGCGGTAAGGCACAAGGTTTTGATCCTTGCATTCCCAGGTTCGAATCCTGGTACCCCAGCCATTTTTTTTGTTTTATTAACAGAGATTTCGGCAACTTATCGTGAGCAAAAACAGACTTTCTCAACTACAACAGCGCACAGCTGACAACAGCATGATGGTATTTACGGGTAATGCAAACCCCCAGCTGTCGTCTGATGTGGCTCGCTTTCTTAATGTTCCTCTAGGCAAAGCCAGTGTCGAGTCCTTCAGTGACGGCGAAGTCATGGTAGAAATTTTAGATAACGTTCGTGGCAAAGACGTATTCATTGTCCAGCCGACATGTATGCCTGCGAATGAAAACCTGATGGAGTTAATGGTGATGACAGATGCTCTTCGTCGGGCCTCAGCCAAACGCATTACCTTAGTTATTCCTTACATGGGTTACTCAAGACAGGATCGTCGACCGCGCTCTGCTCGTGTTGCTATCACTGCTAAAGTCGTTGCAAACATGCTCACGGGGGTTGGTGCTGACCGTGTTCTCACTGTTGATTTGCATGCCGACCAAATACAAGGATTTTTTGACTGCCCTGTAGATAATATTTATGCCTCACCCATACTACTTGGCGATATTTGGAAACATAAGTATCAAGACTTAGTAGTTGTTTCACCGGATGTCGGGGGCGTAGTCCGTGCCCGCGCACTAGCCAAACTACTCGACGTCGAACTAGCTATTATTGATAAACGTCGCCCTCAGGCTAACGTTGCTAAAGTCATGAATATCATTGGAGATATAGAAGGCCGTGTATGTGTCTTAATCGATGATATGGTCGATACTGGTGGAACATTATGCGCTGCTGCTGCTGCTCTCAAAGAACAAGGTGCTACTCGAGTAGTTGCTTATTGCACTCATGCCATTTTATCTGGCGATGCCGTTGACAATATTACTAACTCAGTCTTGGATGAATTGGTCGTCACAAATACTATTCCTTTGCGCCCAGAAGCAAAAAAATGTGATAAGATCCGGCCGCTTAGCATTGTAGAGATGTTAGCAGAAGCGATGTACCGAATTAATGCCGAAGAGTCAGTTAGCTCTTTGTATATGGATTAACACGTTAATTGGCTTAACGTACTGAAAAGATGCCGACTCTGGTCGCGGGGAGGCAAACAACTGCTGCTGAAACAGCGGCACTTTTAATGAGCAAACAAAGCTTTGCTCATGATTTTGGAGAAAACAATGGAAAATTTATTTGAAGTTCAAGCTGAACTCCGTACTGATGAGGGGAAAGGTGCGAGCCGCCGCCTACGTCATGCCGGTAATGTACCAGCTATTATTTATGGTGGTAGTGATACACCCGTTTCAATCACTCTAGATCACAACCGGTTTCTACGTCACTTACAAGAAGAAGCCTTTTATGCTCACATCCTCACACTCGTCGTTGGCGGTAAGAAACAGCAAGTCGTTTTAAAAGATTTGCAACGCCACCCAGCCCAAGACAGTAAAATAATGCATGCTGATTTCTTGCGTGTAGATGCTAAACACGCTATGACAATGTCGGTCAGATTGCACTTCCTTGGTGAAGCTGAATCAGCTGCTATCAAAGGTGGTGGTGTGCTATCTCGCTTAATGTCAGATGTCGAGGTTTCTTGTTTACCACAAGATTTACCCGAGTTTATCGACGTCGATATTACTGCATTAGATTTAGACCAGAGTATTCATCTATCTGAAATTGTTTTACCAAAAGGTGTGACATTGACTGCTCTTTCACATGGTAAAGAAGAAGACCTTGCAGAAGGTGAACATTCTTCTTACGATCAGGCTGTCGTTAACGTTCATATGCCTCGTCTTGTTGAAGAGGTTGAAGAAGAAGAAGAAACTGATGAACCTGCAGAAGGTGAAGCAGAAGGTGAAGGAACGACTGAAGAGTAATTTTTTCGTATAAAGACCTCGATTTTGGCTAACTGGTTAATTGCCGGACTGGGTAACCCCGGTCCTCAATATGAACAGACTCGACATAATGTTGGGTTTTGGTTATTAGATCAGCTGGCCCATGATATGAAAACAACATTTACTGTTGATAACAAATATCATGGTCAGCTGGCCCAGTGCCAATCTTCTGAAGATAAACTTTTTTTGCTTAAGCCTTTATTGTTTATGAATCGCAGCGGTCAATCTGTTGCCTCTTTAGCCAATTTTTATAAAATTCCGCCAAGCAATATTTTAATCGTTCATGATGAGCTCGACATACCAGCTGGCGCCGCCAGATTAAAGCGTGGGGGCGGTCATGGAGGCCATAATGGTTTACGAGATATTATTGCCTGCACTAATAGTAGAGATTTTTTACGCTGCCGCATTGGTATCGCACATCCAGGAGATAGTCGGCAAGTTTCAGACTATGTATTAACAAAACCATCGCAAACTGATCGACAAAATATAGTCTCCGCAATTGCTGATTCACTACATGTTTTACCAGATATACTTTCTGGAGACCTTGAGAAAGCAATGCACTGGCTTCACTCTCAATAAAATTATCATCATCCATTAATTTACACAGTTCTGCTTCAAGCAGATTCAGTATGAGGAAGTAACATGGGTTTCAAATGTGGCATTGTTGGTTTACCTAACGTCGGTAAATCCACACTCTTTAATGCACTGACACAAGCCGGCATCGAAGCACAAAACTATCCCTTTTGTACCATTGAACCTAATATTGGTATTGTGCCTGTTCCAGACACCAGAATGGATGCTTTGGCTAGCATTGTAAGCCCTGAGCGCGTCTTGCCGACAACAATGGAATTTGTCGATATCGCAGGACTCGTTGCTGGTGCATCAAAAGGTGAAGGCCTAGGCAATAAGTTTTTAGCTAATATTCGTGAAACTGATGCTATTGCCCATGTTGTGCGCTGCTTTGAAGATGATAATGTTGTCCATGTTTCAGGTAAAGTCTCACCTCTGGATGACATTGAAGTCATTAATACTGAATTAGCTTTGGCTGATTTGGAAAGTGTTGAGAAAGCTATTACGAAGACCGCTCGTGATGCCAAAGGTGGTGATAAAGTCGCAAAAGCTCGTCTCGAATTGCTGAATCAGATGCATGAACACTTAGACCAAGGTCTTGCTATACGCACCATGGGTTTAGATAATGAACAATGTTTATTACTCAAAGAAATTCACTTACTAACTATCAAGCCTACTATGTACATTGCGAATGTCTCAGAAGAAGGCTTTAATAACAACCCTGCTTTAGATCAATTGAACGAGCATGCATTAACGGAAGGCGCAATTGTGGTGGTTATTTGTGCTGCGATTGAGTCCGAGATTGCCGAGCTAGATGATGATGAGAAAATGGCATTTTTAGAAGATTTAGGCTTACAAGAACCTGGTCTAAATAGAGTTATCCGCAATGGCTATAACTTGCTAGGCCTACAGACCTATTTCACTGCTGGTGTTAAAGAAGTACGAGCATGGACTGTAGCTGTGGGGGCGACAGCACCACAAGGAGCAGGCGTGATCCATACTGACTTCGAAAAAGGCTTTATCCGGGCTGAGGTTGTTGGTTACGATGCCTTTGTCGAGCACAATGGTGAAGCTGGAGCCAAGGATGCAGGTAAGTGGCGTTTAGAGGGGAAAGATTATATTATTCAGGACGGAGATGTCATGCACTTTAGGTTTAATGTTTAGCTATTTTATCCCGCATATATATGACAAGCCATAAGACACAAGATCGATGAGCTGCGCTTAATACCCTAAGAACTATCATTGCCATATTGAACAGAACTCCAACTCTCCACCTTGAAACATTAGAACATGTACTAATGCCGTATGTTGGCTATGTTTAAAACTTAATTGATTTCAGCCCACACTAAAAGACTTTGGTTTCGGCCTCAACTTTCAGGCAAGCCGTAAATAACTTGATATTTATGTAGTAGCATCGTAAAATGCCCAGCTTCGCGTGGCTATGTAGCTCAGTTGGTTAGAGCACATCACTCATAATGATGGGGTCGGTGGTTCGAATCCACCCATAGCCACCAACACCTTTCCTACCCCACGAGTTTGTAGCTCCGCTACATCAAAAGTTGCTTGTCGGCTACCGTGAGTGAATAATGAACGTTTAACTTCAAATATCAGAAATTCTCGCTATGTTTCATATTGCTCTTCATGAACCCTGTATTGCTCCGAACACAGGTAACATCATCCGTTTATCGGCTAATAATGGCTGCCACTTGCATTTAATAGAGCCTCTAGGGTTTGGGCTCGAGGAAAAACAATTACGCCGTGCAGGACTCGATTATCACGATCTGACAAACGTTAGTCGTTATCAAAATTATGAAGACTTTCTAAAGGCCATGACCAACCATCGTATTTTTGCTTGTTCAACGAAGGGCACTCAGCATTATCATCAGGTAGACTACCTAGCTGGAGATGTATTTCTCTTTGGCTCTGAAACTTCAGGCTTGCCTGAAACCATTATCGAAAGCTTACCTCATGAACAACGTATTCGAATTCCCATGCAAGCATCGAATCGAAGTCTCAATTTATCCAATTCGGTTGCTATTATTAGCTATGAAGCATGGCGGCAACAAGGCTTCTCTGGTGGCCAGTGATACCTTATCGCTACCCATATATCATTTGAACTCTTTAAGCCCTACACATCAACATATAAGGTCAGTTTCTGACCGGGTTTTAACAGACTACGTATACTAAGACCATTCCACTCTCTTAATTGAGCAATGCTAACTTTAAATCGTTGGGATATTCTCCAAAGGGAGTCCCCTCTCTTGATTTCATAATTTACTGTTTTAGTAATACTTGTCCCTGAATGGCTTCTGGTAGCCCACACCTCAAGTTTTTCCCCTAGTCTTAAAGTATCCTTTGGCACTTTGCCATTCCATGCGGCAAGTTGACTTAAACCGACATCATACGTACGTGCTAGATCCCACCAAGTATCGCCTTCTATTACTAGATGAATTATTTTTTTGCCTTTTTTGGGTTTTTCTTCTTCCCCGTCCATAGCAAATTGGTCCTGACCTTTATAATTAACTCCCCTTGGCTCTGACATTGGAATCATTAAATGTCGGCCCGTACGAATATTAGAAGAGCTTAATTTATTAGTCTGTTGTAATGCTGAGACCGTGGTTTTATATTGCATAGCAATCACGCCCAATGATTCTCCTTTTTTTATTTTATGACGTTGCCACTGCATTCTATTTTTTATAGGTAATGCAGCTAGGTTACGTTTGAAATTTTCACTCTTCTCTACTGGGATGACAAGTTCATGAGGACCATCGGGCTGTGTGGCAAAATAATTATAGCCTGGATTGAATTGATAGAGCTCATCGCTAGTTATGCCTGCTAATTTAGCAGCTAATGCCAAGTCAATTTGTGAGCCAACATCAACAACAGTAAATACAGGCTTGTTTTCAATTGGCCGAAGAATTAAGCCATAATGATTAGCTTGTGAAACCAAGTGTGAAATAGCCAGTAGTTTTGGTACATACGCTGTCGTTTCAGCGGGCAAGCCTAGTGACCAAAAGTCAGTAGGCTTGCCCGCTTTTTTATTTTTCTCAATAGCTCGTCCCACCCTGCCTTCACCAGCATTATAAGCTGCAAGTGCCAACTGCCAATCACCAAAATAACCATGCAGCTTTTGCAAATAGTCCAAAGCTGCATCCGTCGATGCAACAATATTTCTTCGGCCGTCATACCACCCATTTTGCTCGAGACCGAACATCTTTCCAGTTGCAGGCATAAATTGCCATAAACCTGCAGCCCCACTATTTGAATAAACATGAGGCTTAAAGCCGCTTTCAACCACTGGTAACAAAGCAATTTCCATGGGCATATTACGCTTGTCTAACTCAGAGACAATATAATGTAAGTAAGGCCTTGCTCGTTCTGTGACTATATCTAAATACTGGCGGTTTTTTAAAAGTCGATTGACTTGTTTTTGTGTTGACTTATTCAATGACTTTCCTGAAGTCATTACAAAACCACTACGTACACGTTGCCAGACATCCGTCTCTGGTTCTATCTTAATTGTAACTAAAGTATTGCCTTTATCTTCTTCTTGAGGACTCTGATATTTTATAGGCTCTACCGAGATAGTTTTAATATTCAGCGATGTAAAGCTACATGCCCCTAACATCCCTAATATACATATGATTGCCGACTTTTTTAGTACTTTCAAATATTTCATAGTGCAGCATTATAATGTAGATATCTTTCAGTGTCTCTTCAGTAGACAATATTATTTAGCGCATAAAAAAACCCAATATCTTTCGATACTGGGTTTTACTCTGGTGGGCCCACCAGGACTTGAACCTGGGACCAATCGATTATGAGTCGAGTGCTCTAACCAGCTGAGCTATGGGCCCTAAACTTTTAATTATCAGTATCAAGGAAACTACGTAATTGATCCGACCGTGTTGGGTGGCGGAGTTTACGCAACGCTTTGGCCTCAATTTGACGAATACGTTCGCGCGTTACATCAAACTGTTTGCCCACTTCTTCAAGTGTATGATCCGTGTTCATATCAATACCAAAACGCATCCGCAGTACTTTAGCTTCTCGCTCGGTTAACCCACTAAGCATTCCTTGTGTTGCTTCTTTTAAACCTTCTATCATTGCAGCATCTTGTGGTGACATAACATTCACATCTTCCACAAAATCCCCTAAATGTGAATCTTCATCATCACCGATTGGAGTTTCCATCGAAATAGGCTCTTTAGAAATTTTAAGAACTTTTCGTACCTTATCTTCTGGCATTTCGACGCGCTCTGACAACTCTTCAGGCGTAGGCTCGCGGCCCATTTCTTGTAGCATTTGGCGTGCAATACGGTTAAGTTTGTTAATTGTTTCAATCATGTGCACGGGAATACGTATCGTCCGCGCTTGATCAGCAATAGAGCGGGTGATTGCTTGGCGAATCCACCATGTTGCATAAGTAGAGAATTTGTAACCTCGTTGATATTCAAACTTATCGACCGCTTTCATCAAGCCGATATTACCTTCTTGAATCAGATCTAAGAATTGCAAGCCACGGTTAGTATATTTTTTAGCAATTGAAATGACCAATCGCAAATTCGCTTCGACCATTTCTTTTTTAGCGCGTCGTGCTTTGGCTTCTGCAATCGACATTTGTCGACTTATTTCTTTAATCTCACCAATATTCATTTCACGATCTTCTGCCAATACTGCCATCGTTTTTTGTGCTTCTAAAACCTGGTCGAGATTCTTTTTAATCGTTGATGAATAATGCTTTTTTGCACGGACATGTTTATCAGTCCATTCCAGATTCACTTCATTGCCTGTAAAAGAATCAATAAAGTCACGGCGATTCATACGCCCTTGGTCAACAACAATCTTAGCAATCGAACGCTCTTGTTTTCGAATGACTTCGACCGTACTACCCATTAAGTTATTCAAGAAAATCAAAGTTTTCGGTGTTAACTTAAATTCCATAAAGATACTGCTTGTTACTTCATTTAGCTCTAATAGGTCGTCTTTGCCTGCTGCTTTGGCTTTTTCTGCCGCCTGATGGGCATCTCGTAATAGCTGGAATCGTTCCCGTGCTTCTTCAGGATCAACGCCTGCTGCAGCTCGCCTCTTCATCTTCATCTTCATCTTCAGATAATGCTAGAGCCGCTTGCTCAGCAATTAATTTAGCTTGTTCTTCATCAGTTAGGTTAAAACCTTTCATCAGCTCATTGAGTCGCATTTCACCTGCTTCAACAGCATCGTATAACTCTAAAAAATTAATGATACAGGGCGGATAGGTTGACAGCATAAAAAGGCTTTCGCGCAAACCAGCTTCGATCCGCTTAGCAATCACGATCTCACCTTCACGAGTCAATAATTCAACAGAACCCATTTCACGCATGTACATTCGAACAGGATCAGTTGTACGGCCAAACTCGCCATCTGAGCTCGCCAATACTGCTGCTGCTTCTTCTGCTGAGACTTCATCACCTGAAGAAGCAGCTTCAGCTAAGCGCTCCATCTCATCTGTATCCATACCATCTTCATGCACTACGATACCAAGATCACTAAACATACCAATGATGTCTTCAATTTGATCCGCATCGACCATATCTTCCGGTAAGTGATCATTGATCTCACCATAAGTGAGATACCCACGCTCTTTACCTAAGGTTATAAGCGCTTTAATGCGGGATTGTTGATCTTTCATTTGACCTCT
Organism: uncultured Gammaproteobacteria bacterium; assembly: GCA_905181885.1. Classification (GTDB taxonomy): domain Bacteria; phylum Pseudomonadota; class Gammaproteobacteria; order Nitrosococcales; family Methylophagaceae. The sequence goes on along the minus strand of CAJIZI010000001.1, from coordinate 591,315 downwards.
TTTTACATCATATCTAACGAATACTGCGGACGAATATTATAACTATAAGCCCATAATATTGCACGTTTTTTAATGCGCAAATTATCACTCTTATCACCGCATGCGTATTTCTAGTTGTTGTATTTCTTCTCGCTCTTCTTTTGTTAGCTTACTCAAACCCTTCGCCATCAGAACTTCATGACGTGAGTTTTGCGCCTCCTGCTGCAGCTGTTCTATCGCACCGACTAGTTCATGTTCCAACTCTTTTGCGCTCAAACTCAACGTTTGCATCGCTAATTTCATTAAATGATCTGCATAATCTGCTTCCCTTGCTCTTTCTAACAAAGCTGCAGTATTCAAATGTGGTTGCTGATGAAGAGTTTCAAGTAGCTCCGTCAAAATAACAATCCCCGGCCGAGATAACGTTGCAATCTTATCAAAGTCACCAACCGATTTATGTAGGTCTGGGTGTTGCAGTAGTATTGTAATGGCCATTCTAATGGGCGACATGCCGGTAGATATAGTTGCCATTTTGTTAATAACTTTTTTTGATTTAGATGGCTTTTCTACATGCTTATGCAATACCGCGGTACTTGTTTGAGCTCGCTCTACTAGACGCTGCTCAAACATATCACGATAAATACCTACAGGGATGTGCCGTAAATACGGGCGAGCGATTTCAATCAACCTTGCTCTTCCATCCATAGACTCAATATCAACTCGCTTTTCTAAGCTTTCAAAAAAGAAATCTGAAAAATTCTTAGCATTAGTGACTAACTTATTAAAAGCATCAGCGCCCTTTTGTTTAACTAAGGTGTCAGGATCTTCGCCATCAGGAAGGAACATAAATTTAAGCTGGTGATTCCCTCCCAACAAGGGCAAAGCATTTTCGGCCGCACGCCATGCAGCTTCCCTTCCTGCTCTATCCCCATCAAAACAGAAAATGACTTCTGGCGCACTACGCTGTAGTTGCCTTAGGTGCTCCGGGGTAGTCGCTGTACCGAGTGTAGCAACAGCATTACTAATACCTTTTTCCGCTAAGGCGATGACATCCATGTAACCTTCGACGATGATGAGCCGCTCTAGCTTTCGATTCGCTTTTCGCGCTTGATATAGCCCATAAAGCTCGTGACCTTTATGAAAAACAGGTGTTTCCGGTGAGTTTAAATATTTTGGTGTACTGTCATCCAAGACCCTTCCACCAAAGCCAATGACTCGGCCCCGCCTATCTCTAATTGGGAACATAACTCGACTACGAAATCGGTCGTATGTATTACCTTTATCATTACTACTTAACAACCCTGCCTCATTTAATTGTTCTATTGCTTTCTGCGAATTTCCAAATTTCTTAAGGACATGATCCCAACCTTCTGGAGCCATGCCTATTCCAAAGTGCTCAATAATTGCGGGTGATAAGCCACGTTGCTTAAGATAATTATTGAACTCATCACGCTTGGGGTGCGAGTGTAATTGATGAACGTAAAACTGGCTTACTTTATCCAGTAATTCATATAAGTTCAGTTTCGCTGGGTTAGGCACGAATGACTGCGAACTAGGAACTGTCATACCCACAGAATCAGCCAATTCATGGATAGCTTCAGGGAAGCTCATCTGATCATATTCCATCAAGAACCCAATCGCTGTGCCGTGAGCTCCACAACCAAAACAGTGGTAGAACTGCTTTTCAGAACTGACGGTAAAAGAAGGAGTTTTTTCGTTATGAAACGGACAGCAAGCTTGTAAGTTTTTACCTGCTTTCTTGAGTGGAACACGGGCGTCAATAACATCTGTGATATCAACACGAGTCAATAAGTCATCAATAAATTGGGGAGGAATTTGGCCGGCCATCTTAAACCTTATAGCCTAAGGTGCCCAACAATCCAAGTACAATGTTAATCTGACTTGGCAAGCTACGGACTATTTATACGGTGAGCGCCGCCTTAACCAGACCGCTCACTGCCCCCATATCGGCTTTACCTTGTAACTTTGGTCTGAGCATATTCATTACTACACCCATTTCTTTAGGGCTCGATGCGCCAGTTTGTGAAATAGTTTCTGCAATTGCAGCTGCAATTTCATCATCTGTCATAGGCGTTGGCATGAACTCATTGATAACGGCTAGCTCGGCCACTTCAATTCGAGCAAGATCATTACGACCTGCTTTCTCAAACTGACTTAAAGAATCACGACGCTGCTTGCACATCTTGGTAAGAATTGTAACAATTCCATCATCGTCCACATCGACACGCTTATCAACTTCAATCTGCTTAATCTCAGCCATTATTGTACGCAATGTCACAAGACGATCTTTTTCTTTGGCGCGCATTGCGGCCTTGACATTATCTTGAATGGTTAGTTTTAATGGGCTAGCTTCTGCAGGCATTGTGATAAAGATTTTTAGTACAAGCGGATGCGGCGAGCGCTTTCACGTGATGTTTTCTTTTGGTGGCGTTTCACTGCTGCTGCTGCTGCGCGTTTACGAACTGTCGTTGGCTTTTCATACGCTTCACGCGCTCTTGCTTCTGCGACGGTACCTGCTTTTTCACACGCACGTTTAAAACGACGTAGTGCAATATCAAAAGGCTCGTTTTCTTTTAGACGAACTGATGGCATATTTTGAATCCTAATACTAAAATTTGTTAGAAAGCCCTTAATTGTACGAAAGATCCGACAGAAAGAAAACAGATCAATCAAATTCTTTTAAATAAAGGCATAATACGCACTCACTTTATAAGCTCTAAAAAGAACTTTTCTAATGCGTGTATTAGGCATCGAATCCTCCTGTGATGAAACAGGCATAGCAATTTATGATACTGAGCAAGGCTTATTAGCCCACGCCCTGTATAGTCAGATTGATTTACATGCTCAATATGGTGGGGTAGTTCCTGAATTAGCCTCACGCGATCATATTCGTAAGACTCTACCTTTAATAGAGCAAGTATTGGCTGAAGCACAACTAAGGCGAGATGACATCGATGCCATCGCTTATACAGCTGGGCCAGGATTAGTTGGCGCATTATTGGTTGGTGCCGCTATCGGTCGAAGTCTTGCTTGGGCATTAAATATCCCCGCCATGGCAATCAATCATATGGAAGGCCACTTATTATCCCCTTTGATGGAAGACAAGCCCCCATTATTTCCTTTTGTCTCCTTACTAGTTTCAGGCGGTCATACTTTACTTGTGGATGTTCAGGGTGTTGGTCAATACAAAGTACTAGGAGAGTCTCTCGATGATGCTGTGGGGGAGGCATTTGATAAAACTGCCAAGATGTTGGGTTTGCCTTATCCTGGCGGCCCGGTTTTAGCTGCTTTAGCTGAGCAAGGCACACACGGTAAATATGAGTTCCCACGACCAATGACAAATCGACCTGGCTTAGATTTCAGCTTTAGCGGTTTAAAAACTTTCAGCATGAACACATGGCTTAATAGCGAAAAAACTGTCCAAGATCGAGCAGATATTGCTTTAGCCTTCCAGAGTGCCGCGGTTGAAACACTCGCCATTAAATGCATACGTGCTATAAAACAAACTGGACACTCTACTCTAGTGATAGCAGGGAGGCGTCAGTGCCAATACAGCTTTAAGGGCCCGCCTCAATGACATAAAAGACGTTCAAACCTACTATCCAAGACAAGAGTTTTGTAGTGATAATGGCGCTATGATCGCATTTACCGGTGCCATGCGCCAACAAGCGATGATAAAATCACGATCAGCGCCCATATTCTCAGCAAGGCCACGCTGGCCTTTGGAAGAACTAACCCCACCTAGTCCTGTTTAAGGTTAGACTCCTCACCTGATAAAAGCCGCTTGATATTACTTTTATGGCGGATTAGCAACATAGTCGTCATCACAAAGATAATCCAACGAGCTTCGAGGCTATTAATTAACCACATGCTATACAAAGGTGCTAAAGATGCGGCAATGATGGCAGACAGTGATGATATCCGGCTGATGATAAATACAAATAACCAGCTCAGTAGAATTGCCGCCCCTAGCGGTGGTGACAAGGCCAGAAACCCCCCCAATGCAGTAGCTACTCCTTTGCCCCCATTGAATTGGAAGAAAACTGGATATAAATGGCCTAAAAAGACTGCAAATGCAGTGGCTGTTACCCATGCTAGGTCGAACCCTGCCAGACTTACCATAGTAACTGGCAGTACATCCCTTAACCACATCAATAAACAGCACCGTTGCAGCTAATTTTTTCCCGCCGATGCGCAGTACATTTGTCGCACCTGGATTTCCTGAACCTTCCGATCTTGGATCCGGCAGACCAGCTAATTTACACAAGATAATAGCGCTAGATAATGAACCGATTAAATAAGCTGCAACTATCGCGGCTATTGGTAAAGTTAATGTTTCAAGCATGATATGATTCAGCCTAATTTTACGATAGTTTCATTATAAGGTTATTTTTTACATTTAGATGCAGACTCATGGATAAAATTTTTCTTAACGATCTAAAAATCGATACTATTATTGGCATTTATGACTGGGAGCGCGAATTAAAGCAGACGCTTCATTTCAGTTTAGAAATAGATTGGGATATTCGTCCCGCTGCCGCCAGTGATGATATTGCCGACACTCTCGACTACGGTGCTATCGCACAGACTGTAGTTGAGTTCGTCGAACATAGTAGCTATCAACTAATTGAGGCCCTAGCTGAAGACCTATGCGCTCTACTACTCTCAAGCTACCCTATTCCAAAGCTTAAATTATCACTTAGTAAGCCTGTGGCACTTCATGGCAACAATATTGCAACAATCGTCATTGAACGACCCGCTTAATGACCCAAGGTTATCTTCTCGGCATAGGCAGTAACCTGTCGCCACAGCAAAATATTGGCGCTATTATTACTTTGTTGCTGAATCATTTTTCAAGCTTAGCACTGAGTCGTGTTCTTCATATCCCTCCAGTCGGAATGAATAGTACTCATGACTTTTTGAATGTTGTTGTGTTCATTGAAACGGCCCTTAATGCGTTTGAACTCAAGGCGATTTGTAATGATATTGAAACGAAATTAGGCCGTGACAGGCAGGATCCTGCAAGCAAAATTAAAGATCGCCCTGCTGATTTAGATATTTTATGTCCCATCAATTCCGAAGAAGATTTTTTGCTCGACGCCAATAAAGTAACAGATGAATATTTTCTATATCCGCTACTTGAGGAAATCTGTCACTATTTGATTCAAAAACCTTATAGTACTCGTCAAGAAGGTGTCCTTATTGAAGTCGGTAGCTTAACGTTTGGACAGTCGGCGACCACCATCAACAGGGATGCTAGCTCCAGTGATAAAAGGATTCATCAATAGACTTTTTACTGCCAAGTAAACTGGTTCTGGTCCGCCTTCTTTCCCTAACAACGTTTCAGCTAAAATCTGCCGTCTAACTTCGTCAGAATGTGCCTTAGTGAATAATACTGGTCCAGGTGCCACGGCGTTCACTTTGATTTCAGGCCCAAACTTTTTAGCTAAGGCCAGAGTCATGTTGTGTAGGCCTGCCTTAGTGCTTCCATAGATATCAAAATCAGGTGTTGGGTTTTCAACGTTGATATCAGTGATATGGATAATATCGGCTGGGCAACCTTCTTCACCTATTAGCATTGACTGTAAACTTTGATTGATCAAAAATGGTGCCATCATGTGTATATTAAAAAATTGCTTGTATTGCTCAACAGCAATCTCAATATCTTGCGATGTCGACTCAAACGAGGAAGCATTGTGAATAATCCCTCTAAACTGCTTGCAACAAACTTTCAGGGCAGCTACAAATGCTAAGATCTGCTTGCTATTTGATAAATCCGCCTGCAGCGTTCTAATACCCAACTTAGCTAAAGCTTGGATCTCCGGTGTAAGCGTACGATAATGCGCTATCACTTCGTAGCCATCTTGATGAAGGCGTAACGCAATATGATGACCAATTCGCCTCCCAGCCCCAGTAATTACAATTGCATTTTCTAATAATTGATTAGCCATGACTTCTTATAAACCTTTTTCTCAACCCAGCGTAGTTGCACAACAGCATAGTGATCGATTATTGTCTGTCATACAACAACAGATTAAAGAATCACACGGAAAGATCAGTTTTGCAAAGTTCATGCAGCTCTGTCTTTATTATCCGGGCTTAGGTTATTACAGCGCTGGCAGCCAGAAACTCGGACCGCTGGGTGACTTCACAACTTCACCAGAAATATCTTCTTTATTTTCACAGACACTTGCCCGACAACTTCAAGATGCTAGCAAACAACTAGACTCTTTCGACTTGTTAGAGTTTGGTGCAGGTAGCGGAAAAATGGCTATTGATATCCTTCTCCAGCTAGAAGAAGATAATGCTTTGCCTTCGCATTATTATATTATTGAAGCAAGTGCTAACTTACAGGCTAGGCAGCTTGAAAGAATAAGCCATGCTATTCCTCGCCTTAAAAACAAAATATCTTGGCTTACTAGTTTTCCCTTGCATTTTACTGGAATAATACTAGCTAACGAAGTTTGTGATGCAATGCCTTTTCATCGGCTTCATTTTGAAAATGGTAAGCCAAGCGAATGCTATGTAGAGGAGGGGAGAGAGGGAATACAATGGACACAACATCAGCTGCTAAATAAAGAATTATCTAACCGCTCTGACACTATCCATCAGATTAATGGTGGGAATGATTATTATGCTGAGGTCAATTTGACAGCTGAAGCATGGCTAACAAGCTTAGCTTCCTGTATGAAACAAGGTGCTTTATTTATTATTGATTACGGTCATTGTCGAAACACCTATTATCATCCACAACGTCAACAAGGCACAATGATGTGCTACTACCAACACCAAGGCCATGAGAATCCACTCATCTTGCCTGGCTTACAAGACATTACTAGCCATATCGACTTTACTGCTTTAGCTGAAACTGCTTTAGCTGCAGGTTTAAATGTGGAAGGCTTCCAGACTCAAGCTGATTTTTTACTCGCTGGCGGTATCACCGAGCTTTTACAAACCAACGAGAAAAGCGAGAATACTTTCAATGATTTTCAGCAAAAAACTGCTTTAAAACGCCTTATCTTACCCTCTGAAATGGGGGAAAATTTTAAAGTACTTACTTTAACAAAAAGATTACCTGAATTATTACCACGACTGCAATTAGCGGATAGACGTTATAGCCTCTAGGCTATTATTAGTGCTCTATTTCTGCTTTTTGTTCACGACAAAGTAATGCCTGTACAGCTTGTCGGGGAACAGCATTTTCAAATAAAACTTTATATACCTGTTCCACGATAGGCATTTCGATACCTGCTTGCTTAGCTCTTATTAATACTTCACGCGCTGCATGCACACCTTCGACTGTTTTACCCACTTCTATAACCGCTTGTTCCACAGTCATTCCTCGGCCAATTGCTAAGCCAAGCTGACGATTACGACTTTGATCATCAGTGCAGGTAAGAATTAAATCACCAATGCCAGATAACCCAATCATCGTTTCTGTTTCTGCCCCTAGACTAAGTGCTAGGCGGAGTGTTTCACTCATACCACGCGTAATCAAAGCAGCTCGAGCATTAGCGCCATACCCCAACCCATCGGAAATACCAGCACCGATCGCCAATATATTTTTCACCGCGCCGCCTACCTGCACGCCTTGAATATCAGTCGTTGTATATATTCTCAAAGTAGGCCGGTGCATAGCCTTAGCTAAGTCCTGAAAGAACCCAGTATCTTTCGATGCTACTGTGATTGCTGTTGGTAGGTCTTTAGCTACTTCCATAGCAAATGAGGGACCAGAAATAATTGCTAACGGATGCTCATCTCCCAAGATATCTGCTGCAGTATCATAGAGAAAACGGCCCGTTTCGGGCGTGAAACCCTTAGTAGCCCAACTAACAGGTACTCCACTGGGTAAGAATGGTTTCATCAAATACAACATATCAGCAAAGGCAGCACTAGGCACCGATATAAGGACATGTTTTGCCTGACTAACTGCTTGCTCTAAGCTTTTAACCACTTCTAATGACACCGGAAAAGAAACCTTAGGTAAATAACGCTCATTACTATGGCCCTGCTGCATTGCAGCCACATGCTCTGCATCACGGCCCCACAATAAAACTTCATGGCCATTTCGTGCTATTGCAATTGCCAGGGCTGATCCCCAGGCACCTGCACCAATAACTGTTGTTGGAGTCAGTACTGAACTTGTCATTATCTTGGCCTTATCGCCTAATGCGTACTTTCTTTGGCAGCTGCCTGTTTGGCCTGCTCAACTTGATTCATATATAAAGCATCAAAATTTACAGGGGCTAATACCAATTGTGGAAAGCCTCCCTTCAAAACAATGTCTGAAATAACTTCACGTATATATGGAAATAAAATAGTTGGACAATGGTTACCAATCAAAGGAGCTATTTCTTCATTACTGTAACCTATCAAAGAGAAGATCCCAGATTGTTTTACTTCAATTAAAAAAGCTGTCTTATCTCCTAACTTAGCAGTGACCGTAGCAACTAACGTTACATCGTGGTTGTTATCGTCGAGCTGCTTATATTCATTAGTCAGCTGCAGATCTAGTTCAGGCTTCCACTCTTCGCGAAACACTTCGGGAGAACTTGGTGTTTCGAATGAAATATCCTTAGTGTAGATTTTTTGAATCATGAATTGTGGTTGCTGTTTTTCTGCAGCTGCTTTTTCTTCAGCCATAATATATTTCCTTCAGTTTAAAGTCTTAAGATTCAGCCAAACGGCCATCTAATTTTTTTGCCCGTTCCAATGCCAATAAGTCAGTATATCCGCCAATAGCTTCACCATTTATGAAGATCTGCGGGACAGTGCGCTGGCGACTCTTTTGCATCATTTCTTGTCGCTTAGCTGGATCTGAATCAACCCTGATCTCGGTATAACTCACACCTTTTCGCTCTAGAAGCTTCTTAGCCATGACGCAATATGGGCACTGTCCTGTGGAATAAACTTCAACTTTTGCCATTTGAATATCTACCTGATTAAAAAATAAATTAGCTAAAGAGGGGTAGCTTGGCTTCTTTCCATGTATTTAAGCCACCTTTTAGAATATAAATGTCTGACACGCCAAGAGCCTGTAAATGTTTGACAACGGCTGTCGATCCCTGCCCCATTATCGGTACGATAATCGCTGGTTTTGACTTGTCTTTCAAAGTGGCACTGCCATCAGTAAATGTCGATAAGGGCATATTTAAAGAGTCCGCAATATGCTCTTTTTCAAACGCCACTTTTGTTCTTATGTCGATAAAAAAACCTTTTTTGTGGTTTACAATTTGTATCGCTTCTGTTGTATTAACCGTTATACCACCGCCAAGGCCGGCACTTATCGTGCTACCTACAATTAATGCTAACAAACCAAAGAAGAGTGTCCATAGCACCCAATGATTGACGACAAACTCACCAAAATTTTCCATACTTAACCTATAAATTAAATGTGCTCATGACTACTAGGCGTAACAGTTCTTTGAATTTAACTAGCAATGTTTTATGCTTATAAAATTGTGCTTTCGATTCCACGAATACACTCTTAATGCCAGCATAAAACCACATTCTGCTTGTGTAAGAACCTGTTCTTCCTTACAAAAGCCACTATAATACACGGCATCATCCATCATTTGCATGTATTCGCAAGATATGACGAATAAAACGACGTTATTTAAACTCGACACCTTTAAGTAAACGCCTATCATTATTTAAGGATACCTTTTATGACACAGCCTCATCGGCCGGTAGCACTCATCATTTTAGATGGCTGGGGCTATAGTGAAACACCAGAACATAATGCTATTCATGCTGCTAAGACCCCTCATTGGGATCAGTTATGGCAGAAGTATCCACATACCTTAATCAGCGCTTCCGGAGAGGGTGTTGGCCTCCCTGACAATCAAATGGGTAATTCTGAAGTAGGCCATCTGAATATTGGGGCAGGCCGTGTCGTGTATCAAGACTTTACCCGCGTAAACCTCGCTATTCGTGATCGCGCGTTCTTTCATAATGACACTCTAGTATCTGCGGTTGATAACGCTAAACAACAAGGCAAAGCAATACATATTCTTGGCTTGTTGTCTCCGGGTGGCGTCCACAGCCACGAATCACATCTTCAGGCAATGGTTGAAATGGCTGCTGACAGAGGAGTTGACCGGATATATGTACATGCATTCCTCGATGGTCGCGACACTCCGCCTAGGAGTGCACAAACTTCTATTGATGCTATGGAAGAAACTTTTAAAAAACAAGGCAAAGGCCAATTTGCCTCTTTAATCGGCCGCTTTTATGCCATGGACCGGGATGAACGCTGGCCGCGAGTTGAAAAAGCTTATCGACTACTGTCAGAAGGAGAAGGAGAATATCATGCCACTAATGCCACAACAGCCTTAGCCATGGCATACCAACGTGACGAAAGCGACGAATTTGTTAAGGCCACGACTATCTGCCCTGAACAAGCCAACCCCGTCGTGATGCAGGATGATGACGTAGTTATTTTTATGAACTTTAGATCTGATCGGGCTCGAGAATTGACATTGAGCTTAACTGACCCAAGCTTTAATTCCTTTAAGCGCCCACGTCCCGTTAAACTTGCTTCAGTTGTGACGCTAACTGAATATAAACAAGACTTTACTAACCCAATTGCTTTTCCCTCATCGTCATTAAATAATGTTTTTGGAGCTTACCTCTCCACTCAAGGCCTTCGTCAATTACGCATTGCTGAAACAGAAAAATACGCCCATGTCACATTCTTCTTTAATGGAGGCCGAGACCTTCCTTTCGAAGGCGAAGACCGAATTTTAATACCTTCTCCCCAAGTTGAAACTTATGATTTACAACCTGCTATGGCAGCGGCTGAAGTTACTGAAAAATTGGTTGAGGCTATTAAAAGTAAAACTTACGATGCGATTGTTTGTAACTTTGCTAATGCAGATATGGTGGGCCACAGCGGCCAGTTTGATGCTGCCGTTGAGGCCGTCGAAGCATTAGATAGTGCTTTAGGTGAAATATGGGATGCGCTGAAACAGGTTGGGGGAGAAATGATTGTAACAGCAGACCATGGCAATGCAGAACAAATGTCAGACCCTGCCACGGGGCAGTCTCATACCGCCCATACACATAATCCGGTACCATTTATTTATGCTGGCCGTGATGCAATATGTGCTGAGAAGGGTAGCTTGTCTGATATTGCACCTACATTATTGTCATTAATGGGTTTACCCATCCCTGATGAAATGGGTAAGCACCTTCTAGTTAAACTTAAATGAACCATTTTTATCAAGCTCAAGAATGAAAATACGCACTTTTTATTGTTTTTTCTTTTTATTAGTCTTCTCAGCAAATGTGAGGGCTGAAACTGACTCTGTCCAGCGTTTAGAAAACGTGCAAGCTGAAATAAAGTCTTTGACTAAATCACTAGATGAAACTAAAAAATCTAGGGCCGATTTGCACGATCAGCTTGAAAAACAAAGCAAAGTCATTTCAACACTTAATCGCTCATTACTAGACTCGACTCGTAAACTTAAAATAAAAAATGATGAACTCGATAAGTTAGAGAAAGATAAACAGAAATACCGTCAATCACATGCCAAGCAATTAGATGCTCTTGCAAAACAGCTACGGTCCGCTTACTTAAATACCAGCCCCAATTATTTAAAAGTCTTACTAAGCCAGCACGAGCCATCTAGCTTGAGTCGAACTAGCGCTTACTACGCCTATTTTCATCATGCTCGCCAAGAGCAGTTAATTGAGATCAGCGCCAGTCTAAAAACACTTACTCATAACAGACAAATACTACTTATTGCCCAGCAACAGCATCAAGCGCTTTATCAAGAACAGCAACTCCAACAACAACTGTTAAAAAAAGAACGGAAACAACGATTCTGACTGCCAAGCAATTGGATCGCAAGATGGAAAAACAAGGTGTTCGAGTCACTACATTACAAGAACAGGAGCGTGCTTTAAAATCTTTACTCCAATCTCTATCAATAAAATCTAAACCACTTATTTTAGACCTCCCATTTTCTGAGAGGAAAAGTACACTGGCATGGCCTATTCAAGGAAAAGTCATAGCTCGCTATGGAAGTTCCAGAAATCTTGGCAAACTGACATGGCAAGGCATGATGATTAATGCACCTCTAGGTGAAGAAATTATCTCCACTGCACCAGGTCGTGTGGTATTCTCCGACTGGTTAAGAGGCTTTGGATTATTATTGATTATTGATCATGGCGATCAATATATGACGCTATATGGCAATAATCAGAGTCTACTAAAGAATGCTGGTGATTCGGTAACGACCGGTGACGTAATCGCGCTGAGTGGTGAGCAGGGTATAAGACAATACACTGGGCTATACTTTGAGCTTAGACATCAAGGTAACCCTACAGACCCAGTAAAATGGTTAAGTAAAAACGTTAATAATTATTCTAGGAAAAAGTTATGAGTTTTTTAAGACGAGATATTGGTTTGATTTCGGCCGGAGCTATCCTTGGTTCAACATTAATATTTGGCCAAATGGTTCTTGCCGAAAAACCACCAGCTAGCGCCAAACCTGATATCCCACTTAATGAGCTTCGCACTTTTTCTGAGATATTTGGCCGCATTAAAAATAATTACGTTGAGCCTGTTGAAGATAAAGAGTTATTACAAAATGCTATCCGCGGTATGCTATCAGGACTCGACCCCCACTCAACTTATCTCGATTTAGAAGATTTTAAAAACCTCCGTGAAGGTACTTCAGGTGAATTTGGGGGCCTAGGCATTGAAGTCACACTGGAAGATGGCTTTGTGCGTGTCGTATCTCCTATCGATGATACCCCTGCAGCTGAAGCTGGCGTATTAGCAGGAGACTTAATTATCCGTCTCGACAAAAAACCGGTCAAAGGCATGGCGTTGCGTGAAGCTGTGGATATGATGCGTGGTAAGCCTGGCACAGATCTATTAATAACGATCCTCCGCGAAGGTGAGGACAAGCCGCTAAATATCACCTTAACTCGTGCCATCATCAAAGTAAAAAGTGTTAAACATAAGACTCTTGAGCCTGGTTATGGCTATGTAAGAATTAGCACTTTCCAGCAACGTACTAGCGAAGGCTTAAACAAAGCAATTGAACAGTTAAAGAAAGACAATAATGATAAATTAAGTGGTTTAGTACTTGATTTGCGTAATAATCCTGGCGGCTTATTAAATGCTGCTGTGGATGTCTCAGATGCCTTTATAACAAAAGGTTTGATTGTCTATACCGATGGAAGAATTCCTGACTCTAAGCAAGAATTTAACGCAAAGCCTCGAGACCTCCTAGAAGGTGCGCCTTTAGTCGTTTTGGTTAACGGCGGATCTGCTTCTGCTTCAGAAATTGTAGCTGGAGCCCTACAAGATCATCACCGTGCAGTAATTTTAGGGACTAAAACTTTTGGTAAAGGCTCCGTCCAGACAGTCATGCCTTTAACCGATAAAACTGCCGTTAAGATGACCACAGCACGCTACTTTACCCCATCGGGGCGCTCTATACAGGCTGAAGGCATTGTTCCTGATATTACAATTGAGCGTGTGAAGATTACTGCCATTAATAATACTGGCTTTAAGCCTTTAAGTGAGCGAGACCTATCAAAGCATATCTCAAATGGTAACGGAAAAACAGATACAGATACTTCTGAGAAAGTCACAGATAAAGAAATAAGTAGTGTCCCTCTAGCTGTAACAGACTACGCACTCTCTGAGGCCCTTAATTTGTTGAAAGGGATCAATATCCTTAAAAAATAAACTAGAGAAGTCGCTGTAGAAATAAAGCCTTAACAGGAACGAAATGTTGGGGGAGTCACTAATTATTAATGTGGGAAAAAGAAAGACATCGATGAATTTTAAAAACTGAGGAGTGCTATGTTTTTAGTTTTAGACTTTATTTTAGCAAAAAACTAGGCCGCTTTAAGCGGCCTAGTTTAAAATCATATGACTTATATCTAACTTAAAATTCTCCGCAATCAACGTCACCCAATGTTTTTGACTTGATATCTTCAAGAGAAGGCAACATATCATAGGCAAAAATATCTTGGCCTGAGTAACTCTTGTGAGTTTTGATACGTTCAAACCATGATTTCACGTTAGGCCGTGAATCCAACATTTCTGCTTCACCAATTACTGATAGTAAATGTAGGTATGATGTAAAATGAATGTCGACATAGCAAAATTCACCAACGATGAACTTTGATGTGATTTGTTCATTTAAGGCATCTAGTGGTGCTGATAGCGCTGTTCTTGCTGCTGCAGACTGCAGCATCATCTGCAGAATATCCTGCATCACCCATTGGCCCTATAACAATTTCTTGCATTAGTGTTTCGACATGGGGCTGTACTTCTGTACGCCCAATGTCTATCCAATAGTTTTGTTCTGCTAATACCGCAGCATTACGAGGGGCTAGAAAAGTGCCTAGTCCTTTTCCTTCTACAAATACACATGTACCGTGTTCACCCAGAACGACAAAATTTGCTTCTTTTAATGCCGGCAAAATTCCGAGTGGAGAAATTTTACGATAGTCGTCACTATCTTGTTGTTTAGTTGACATATCAACAACAGCGGTTTCAGCATTTATACCTTTTTCGGCTGCCGTTAACATTACTTTTAGGGTGTCCGGATCACCAGGGAAACCAAGTAATTGCATTATGTACTGTTGTTTTGACATCTCACCATCACCCTCCGTTTGGGATTCGAATGGTTTTGCAGCAGTGCCAAAATGAAATAAATCACTCATTATTTTTTCCTCCAAATCAGCCAGTTAAGCTGTTTTTAATTGTTTTTGTTTAATGTCATCAAGAGATGGCAGGCTAGCATAGCTAGGACGCTCTTTTACTTTGTCGTGCCAAGCTTTAACATTGGCTCTCGAATCAATCAGGCTTTGCTTGCCAGCCAAATCGATGAAATGAGCAACAGCTGTCCAGTGGGCATCAGCATAGCTATATTCACCAACTATAAGCTTCTTGTTACCTGTTAATGCAGCATCTAGTGCATCTAACGCAGCTCTCGATTCGCTCAACAGCATCGCCATCCTCAGCAGTACCGAATGCAGAAGCATTAATTAATGACTCAACAGGCGCAGTGATTGTTTCAGCCACTTGGCCCCAATAATTCATGAGCCCAAAGTTTTGTGCTTTTTTAGGATTCAGAAAGCCTTTACCGCGAGTATCCAAATAAGCTAGGCTTGCTTCTGCACCGATGGCAATTGCATCGCCTTCTTGCAAATAAGGAACCTTGCCGAATGGCGAAAGGCTGCGATATTCTGCTTCGTCCTGTGCTCCAGCTTGAGTATCTAGCAGCTCTGTTTCTAACTTAACTTCTTTCTCAGCAGCCATAACTAAGCACTTGACGGTACTTAAGTCTCCAGGAAACCCTCGTAGCTTCATGCCTGATTCTGCTTTCTTTTTCTTTTTAAAAAGCCCAAACATTTTCTTACCTCTTCTTCATTAATATATTTCTTGAGCTAATCACTTAAGCTAATCATATTTAATTAAAGCTTAGCGAGTAGCCCCCCTTAAAATTTAGTCATACTTTTAAAATTTTGAAAGCCACTTCTCCGTAGGGGAGTGATATGGCAACGGCTAACAATAGCAAAATGTATTATCTCTGACTAATATCAGTGACAGAGTTTGCTAATATTCAAGTCAAGGTTACAGCAGCTTTATATGCTATTAAAAAATGAGTTGATCATATTTCGACGTTTTAAACATATTATACAAATAAATAATATTGTACAAGTATTAAGTCTTAATTCAGTTTGTCACACTTACTAGACGTTCTAGTCTTAACCTTTATTGAATGTGATATCGATACTCACTCATGAAGTTGGCAGCTTTTTCCACCCTCGCTACTCAACATTGCCCGCTGTATCTGTTCCGCCAACTCAACTTGCAGTATGGTTGTACGCTCTTGGTTTTTACAAAGAGCACTTCGGAATCCCAAATAGTCAGCACCTAAAGATTGAAGTTCGCCGATATCCTCATAACGCAATGCCCCTGCTAGGCCGCATAACATGTCATATCTGGTAACTTCCTCTATAAAGCTATTAAGTTGCAATAAACCCCAATGCTCTAATAAATGCCTGCCATCTTTAATCGCTGTGTCAATCATTACCCCTTTAAACCCATTGACTTTTAGTTGATATATCACTTTTTGTGAGGGCATCTTATCGGCAAAAAGTACAGCTATCACTGGCACCGAAAGCTTAGGTAATAGTGCTTGACATCGACCTAATACAGTCTATTAATTCCTGATCAGGGAAAATACCTACTTTCACATAGTCCACTCCCGATGCTGCCATTGCTTCTAACGGCAAGATTGATTAACTCAGCCTTCATCGGCAAGTCACCTATCGTCGCACTTGTCTGGCACTGCTTTGATACTAAGCCCACAATACTAGCCACTGTAGTGATATCTAATGCACCCAGTGCGCCTTCTAAGGGGTTTTTTATATCCAAGATATCAGGCAGTGAAGGGATAAGGGTTTTCGCCTCTTCTATCGACTGTACGCTAGCTAACCATTTAGTCATGTGCTACTTCAATCCCGTAATCTTCTATTTTCTCTATCAACCAACTCCAAGCTTCACGTTCGCGATCTCCTGCTGTTTTTTCAATGGCGAGGCGTAAATAACTAATTTCTTGTTTAACTTTGTCTTCGGGTAGCATGCTAAGACGGCTTGTTAAAACAGCTGCTTCAATCACAGCATTCTGAGCTCGATTAAAACCACGAAAGGGAGCATGCATAACTTCATTGATAATAGTGCCCGTGAAAGAAGCTCGTGGGTCACTATCCTCAAATATCACCAGTTCCAACTCTAAATGCGCTAGCGCTTGTTTAAGGTATTGGCCCTCGATCTGTTGACAGGGTAGGGTGGACCATGTTCTTCGCCCGGTTAGGGCACCCGCAAAGACACGTACATCATCAGTATAGTTGATCGTACATTGTCGATGGCGCTTTAAGTTTTCATATGTCGTCGATGGCTTAAAAGGCTGAATTAAGACTTGTTCATTGCTTCGTGTGATTCCCATGGGAGCTGAGTGAGCCTCTCCATTTGCAGACAATGTGGTCACAATGACTTCGTCAATTTTATTGTTTAGCTGGGCCACTTTTTTTCCCTGTTCTCATTGTTGTACCTTCTGCTTGCTGTTGAGTTAGATCTTCTTGTTCTACTATGGTTGCACAACCCCATTGCAATTCTTGGTCTTGGGTATAGCGCTTGCCAAGTTGCCAAGCGATTTGAGCTTTTGCCAACTCCGCGCCCAAATAAAAAGCATGGCCCAGATCACCTTTTAAATCCAGCTGTGGGTAAAAGGCATAGGGGTCTACTTCCCGCATTAAACCATCACGATTAAACAAATAGATACCTTCCTCCGCGACTTTGATGCGGTAATTAGGGTCTTTAATATTTGATGCTAAGGCCTCTATTTCTTGGTCATTATCAGGAAAAGGTCGCCGCTCATGGGTCACTAACAAATCTGAGGTCAGATCACGAGGTAAACTACTATCTTCTTTAGCTGCATACATCATTCTACGGGCCACATCAGCCTCCTTAATAGCTCGTCGAGCATGAGGGCTCACTTCTGTTGCTAGTACATTGTTTACCCCCAGTTCAGAAATAATGCCAAATAATAAAGCATTGATCCCACTAGTCTCTGCATCAGTTAACTCTGTCAGGTTACCCACACCCATCATGATATTAGCACTAGGATAACGTTGACGAAGCTGGTGGTATCGTACTATAGAATTTGTTAAGCCAAAATGAATAGGATCTAAAATAGGATCTGCAATCCAAGGGCGGTTAATTTTATCCATCAACTCCATTGCACGCTCTAAAGACTCCAGCGATCCTGGCACTGCAGGCACTAATATTGGTATCGAATCGACTTCTTCAGCCAAATGATACGTTTCTTCCGTCAAGCTAAGTAAATAATCTGCACCTGCTCTACCTGCACGGCGTAAATCATCTAACTCTAGCGAGTCGACACTGACTTTAAAACCAGCTTCATGTAAAGCCTCCACAGCCTCTTCCAAATGAGGAAATTTTTCTTGCGGTAAGCATCCAATATCGATTACGTCAGCTCCGGACTCGCGGTAATAATTTGCTCTTGAGAGTATTGAATCGATATCGCGTTCTGGTGCGTCGACAATTTCAGCAAAAATATTCACATCATATCGGCTCAAATCAGGGGCTTTACGCTCACGGCCAAAATATAAAGGCAAGTCTTTTACCTCCTCGGGACCCCGTACAATTGAGATCCCCAACGATTTACTCAATACCTCTAAATCACCACGGCAACGACCCGGTACAATAATTTCTTTATAACCTACTATAAGCTCGGGCTTTAAACGCCGCGCTATCATTTTATCCGTCATCAAGGCAGCGACGGATAGGCCTAGTTCAAGAATCTGATAATCAAAAGGTAAAGGTGCCATTTGATCCAATACTTTTTGGAGACTTGGTTGCGCCAGCTTACCCGTTAGAAATAAAAACTTATCCGTCATTTGATTGGTCTATTTCAGCTTCTTTAACCTCATCTAAACGTATCTTCAAAGCTGATAGTAGCTTTTCTGGATTTTCTACAACTGTTGTACCCTCATAGGTGGCAAGTTTATGAGTATGTTCCAAATCAATTTTTCGGGGCCAAACTTTGACTATACGATCTGGGGCAGGAGTATCCATTTCTGGCTCTGTATCACAAGCCAGAACAATACTTGGAATTCCACACTTACCAGCTTGAGCATAAACGTTTGATACCAGACTATCAGAAAGCCCTAAAACCATTTTAGCAACGGTATTTGATGTTGCAGGAGCTACAACTAACGTATGGTAATCACCCCTGTAAAATAGGCCTACAGGTGGGGAGCTAGCAGCTCTGTCCCTATAGACCCGGCCTTGTTTATTAATTGCCTTAGGATCATGGCCATACATACGAAGCACTTCCTCTCCGGCGCTACTGTAGAACAAATCAACATCTTCGAAGATCACGAATAATCTCTAAACATTCATCCAAATAATGACCTGAACCAGTCACTGCCCATGCCAAACGTGGTTTATCCGGTCGTGCTTGCATTTTGATACCTTACTTTCTTTATTATTCTTATAAGTCTACAGATTCTTTACTCACTGTATAAATTTATCCGATTTTTAATTCATTGATCCACGTATAATTACGTGTACGATAACTATGATTTCTTTATGGAGTTTTGAGTGATGGTAATAACAAACGATGTAATTCCAAAAATCATCGTCGTCGGTGGCGGGGCAGGTGGCCTAGAGTTAGCTACCAGACTGGGTAAAAAACTTGGGAAAAAAAGTAAAGCTGATATTACCTTGGTAGACAATACTCAAACACATGTCTGGAAACCATTATTACACGAAGTAGCCGCAGGAACTTTGGACTCTCACCAAGATGAGATCGAATATTTAGGCCAAGCAATGCACAGTGGTTTTCGTTTTCGACTTGGGAAAATGGATAGCTTAGATCGTAAAAATAAAACTATTACGCTCGCTGCTACTTCAAATGCAGGTGGTGAAGAGATTATCCCTCGTCGAAGTTTTGACTATGACTATCTTATAATTGCTGTAGGTAGTATTAGCCATGATTTTAATATCAAAGGTGTTGCTGAACATTGTTCATTCATTGATACCACAACTCAAGCTGAAAGTTTTCAAACACAATTACTAGAAGCCTACTTTCGTGCACATACTCAAACACGGCCCATTGATAAAGGACAGCTTGATATCGCTATCGTCGGTGCGGGCGCAACTGGAGTTGAACTGAGCGCTCAATTGCATGAAGTCACCCATTTATTAAGTGCTTATGGCTTAGATGAGGTAGAGGCTACTGACATCAAAATCAGTATTATTGAGGCTGCCGATAGGCTTTTACCAGGACTACCAAAGAAACTTTCTGTAGCGACTGCAGCTGAACTCACTAAACTCGGGGTTAATTTATTAACCAATGAACGTGTGGTAGAAGTAACGGCTGATCATATAAAGACAGAAAGTGGCAAAATCATTTCTGCAACCATTAAAGTCTGGGCTGCAGGTATCAAAGCTCCTTCTTTTTTATCTGGTCTAAATTTAGAAACGAACGCTATCAACCAGCTAATAGTAAAACAGTCTCTTCAAGTCACTCTAGATGAAGATATTTATGCCATTGGTGACTGCGCCGCCTGTCCTTGGCTTGGACATGAAGGTAATGTTCCCCCAAGAGCACAGGCCGCTCACCAAATGGCCTCATTAGTATACAAGTCAATCATCAACCGTATGACTGACAAGCCTCTCCCTGATTATCACTATCATGACCATGGCTCCTTAGTTTCCCTTGGAAAATATAGTGCTGTAGGTAATATGATGGGCAACTTATCTAAAGGCAGTTTGATGATCGAAGGCTTCTTAGCGCGCATGATGTACTTATCACTTTATAAAATGCATCAAATAGCTTTGTTTGGTTTTTTTAGAGTGGGGATGCTCTCTTTATCGCACCTATTTAGACGGAGTGTTCATCCTAAAATAAAGCTTCACTAATTTTTTGAGTTTTTTATGAGCAGCGATAAATCTATATATCGAGATTAGTCGCCTGTAAAGCATGGGTTTCAATAAACTCTCGACGAGGCTCAACGTGATCGCCCATCAAGATATTGAAAGTTTGATCTGCAGCGATAGCATCTTCAATTTTCACTTGTAATAAACGTCTTTTACTTTTATCCATAGTCGTTTCCCACAACTGATCAGGGTTCATTTCACCCAAGCCTTTGTATCGCTGGACCATTTGCCCGCGTCGCGCTTCAGTTAATAACCAGCTGACGGCTTGTGAAAAGTTCACTACTGGTTCAGTTCGATCACCACGCTGAACATAAGCATCGTCACTGAATAAGCCATTAATTTTATCTGCGAAACTCAAAATACGCTGATATTCACTACTTGCAAAAAATTCACCCGGAATATGGTGGTCTCTGCTAATGCCATGCCTATTAAAACTAATATTGATCCTCTCAAGACCATCCTCATCTTTTAAAACAGATAAGTCATAGCTCGTTCCTGTCGGCAAGCCTTCATTCAAACGCTCTTCAATAGCTGAAAGCCAAAGTGTCATTGCTTTAGCATTGGTTAGTTCTGGGATCTTAGCTTGATACATCAACTGTCTTAAAAAAGCGGGGTAGTAATGACCAGAAAGCCGAGTTATTACTGCCCTAACTGTTTGATATTCATCAATTAATGCCTTTAGTCCAGTACCTTTTATTGGATCTGCTGACTGGCTTGGATATAACTCTGCATTAGTAAGCGCTAACTCCGTCATATAGCGTTCCATCTCTTCATCATCTTTAACGTATCGTTCTTGTTTACCTTTCTTTATTTTATACAACGGTGGTTGGGCAATATAAATATGTCCACCCTCAACTAGTTCTGGCATTTGACGATAGAAAAAAGTCAAAAGCAAAGTCCGAATATGAGAGCCATCCACATCAGCATCCGTCATAATAATGATGTGATGGTATCGTAATTTACTAGGATCATATTCGTCACGACCAATACCGCAACCTAACGCTGTAATCAAAGTGCCCACTTCGACAGAGCTAATCATTTTGTCAAACCGAGCTCTCTCGACATTTAATATCTTTCCCTTTAAGGGTAAAATCGCCTGTGTACGTCTATCTCTCCCCTGTTTAGCACTGCCTCCCGCAGAGTCACCCTCAACAAGGAAAATTTCTGAAAGGGCCGGGTCTCGCTCCTGACAATCCGCTAACTTACCAGGTAAACCTGCAATATCTAATGCACCTTTACGGCGAGTTAATTCACGTGCTTTGCGTGCTGCATCACGAGCTCTAGCAGCTTCAACTATTTTATTAGCGATCAACTTACTATCTGCTGGGTTTTCAACTAAATAATCATGAAAGTGTCGATTGACTAGTGACTCCACAATTGTCCTAACCTCAGATGACACTAACTTGTCTTTCGTTTGTGAGGAGAACTTAGGATCAGGTACTTTAACTGATAACACAGCGGTTAATCCTTCACGCGCATCATCACCACTAGTGGCTACTTTTGCATTTTTCGTTAAGCCTTCAGCTTCGATGTATTGGTTTAATGTCCGTGTCAATGCCGCTCTAAAACCCGCTAAATGTGTCCCCCCATCTCGTTGCGGAATGTTGTTAGTAAAACAATAAACATTTTCCGTGTAGGAATCATTCCATTGCATTGCTAACTCAACAGTCACATCCTCTTTCTCACCCTCAATCACTATAATTGTCTGATGGACGGGTTCTTTATTTTTATTTAAATGCTCTACAAATGCTCGGATACCACCCTCGTAATAGAATACTTCACTGTTACCATCTCGCTCATCGGTCAAAACAATTCGTACACCTGAATTTAAAAAAGCCAGCTCCCTGATTCTTTTTGCTAATACTTTGTAATCATAAACGAGTTGTGTGAAAGTTTGCTCACTGGGCCAAAACTGTATTTTTGAACCCGTAGTGTCACAATCTTCACCTTCTTCAATGGGAGCGTCAGGAACACTGTCAGTATAACTTTGACGATATACTTTGTTATTTCGACGGATTTCAAGCGTTAATTTCTTTGATAAAGCATTCACAACTGACACACCTACGCCATGCAACCCACCTGAAACTTTATATGAATTATCATCAAACTTACCACCAGCATGAAGCACTGTCATAATTACTTCAGCCGCAGAAACACCCTCTCCTTCATGAACATCAACTGGTATGCCACGCCCGTTATCCGACACCGAAACTGAATCATCAGGGTGGATCCGAACATTTATCTCACTACAATGTCCTGCTAGAGATTCATCAATAGAATTATCTAACACTTCAAATACCATGTGGTGAAGACCGCTACCGTCATCGGTGTCACCTATATACATGCCAGGTCTTTTTCTTACCGCATCCAAGCCCTTCAAAACTTTAATATTCGACGAATCGTATAGGTTTTTTTCGGTTGTCATAATGTATCCATTTAAGGCAGTTCAAGATCAGAAAATTTGTTATACATACTATTTTACGCTTTATCTTGCTAGGTTGGTAGTAAGCTTATTTTATTCTAAAACTAACACTCCTTGTTTCACGTGAAACACTGAATGTAAAACATCATTTTTAACTAAATTAGACAATGACTCATCTGTGCTCGTGATGAATGCTTGCACTTCTAATTGACTTAGGGTTTCTAGAATAATTTTTTGGTGCGTAGTATCAAGCTCAGAGCTAATATCATCGATCAGCAAAATACTTTTAGTGTTTTCTTGCTCCGTTGTTTTTATTTGGGCAATGCAAAGGGCAATAAAAAATAATTTCTGTTGGCCGCGAGAAAGTACTTCAGCCGGGTCAAAACCTCCCACCTTGAATGACCAATCTGCAGCATGAGGTCCAGAACGTGTGTACCCTAAATGTTTATCGCGCAAAACTGTTGAACTTATAGCTTCCTGCAATGAAAGTTCTTTAGTCCACCCACTGCGATATTTTAATGAAAAATCCTGATTTGAGTAATCAGGGCAAAGCAATGGAAAAATACCGGTAAACTCTACTAATAAAGACTCCAGACGCTTAAGTCTCTGTCTGTTTATCTCTTCGCCGTGAAAAATTAAATGCTTATCCCAAAGCTCTATTTCTTCTATTTTTTTATATTGCCGAATTGCACTATTGCGCTGTTGAATTACCTTCTTGTAGGACTGCCAGTGATAGTTAAAGCTCTGCTCCACATGGAACAAGCCCCAATCGAGAAATTGTCTTCTATATTTTGGGCCTTGTTCAAAAAACTGATGGCAGTTAGCCGGTATAAGTTGAAGAGGCAACTCAACTGCAAGCTCGGATAACCTCTTTAAGGGCGAGCTGTTCAAGCGAATCTCAAGCCCTTTCTCAGGACTGTACTGCAAACCAACTGGCATTTGATGGCGGGCTATTTTCGCAGTCACTTGCATTTTCTGGTGCTGATGTTGAACAACATTTTTTAAAGAGCGAGTACGAAAAGAACGGCCCAGGGCTAACAAATGAATCGCCTCTAATAAACTTGTTTTACCTGATCCATTGGCCCCCAGCAACAAATTAACTCCTGAACTGGGAATCAGTGTTAAAGCCGAAATATTTCGGAGATGATTAATTGTTAATTCAGCTAGCACGCGATTTTTGATTTCATTGTTTTAAGTTTAGATTACTCACAAGTCCACTCTACTGCAAAAGCTCTTTGCTATAAAGCCACACGCTAAGGTTTTTTCCTTAAACAAAAGTAATATTAATTGACAAGTTTTTCCCATGCCATATCATATAGCAAAAACCTATCAATTTATTAATTAATGATTGGAAAATACGATTATGAATCTACCCACACTAAGACAATTACGCTACCTAACGGCCGTCGTCTCTTTAAAACATTTTGGTAAGGCAGCTGAGCAATGTTTTGTTACCCAATCAACCCTCAGCGCAGGAATTCAAGACCTCGAAAAACTCCTTGGTGCAAAGCTCTTGGAGAGGACAAATCGAAAAGTCCTTGTCACTGAATTAGGCGAGGAAGTTTGCCAGCGTGCTCAACAAATCTTATCACTATCTGCCGACTTAGTTGATGTGGCTCAGTTAGAAAATAATCCTCTCTCAGGTCGTATCCGTATAGGTGTCATACCCAGTATCAGCCCATTTTTATTACCAAAGTCCTTACCTAATATTCGCAGACAATTACCTCAGCTCGAACTCTTATTGATCGAAGAACAATCAGATCGATTAGTAAAGAAACTGAATGAGGGTGAAATAGACCTAGCTATTCTTGCCTTTCCTTTTGATATAGGTCGCCTAGAGCACTCCATCTTTGCATCAGAGAGTTTTTGGGTTGCCATGCCAAAGGATCATCCACTAACAGCGTCTACGGGTGTTAATGCAAGCGAACTACCAATTGATGACTTACTCTTACTCACAGAAGGCCACTGTCTACGTCAACACGCACTTACTGCATGCAACCTGCCAGCGACTTCACATCGGACTAGTATGCAAGGTACAAGCTTATATACCTTGGTAGAAATGGTTGCGGGTGGATTAGGTATAACTCTTATACCTGAAATGGCTATCAAGTCTGAAATGGTAACGCATGCAGATATTACCTTGAGGCCATTAGTTGCTCAAGAAAAACCAACTCGAGAGATCGGCTTAGTTTGGCGTTCAAGCTATCGGGCAACGACTTCTATTGAGTTACTCTGTGAACATTTCATAGCAGCCTTAAATACTCATACAATTTAAGTTGAGCTCTTTGATTGAATTCACCGCTGTTAAGTAATCAAATGCTTCGTTCGAGCAGACTTGCAAAGCTTTTAAGGTCCTACAAATGCGTAAGCCACCATAAACTTGCTCCCCATAGTCTGCACTAAAACTTCTGCTTATTAAAAAATTAACTATTAAAAAAACTCTTTTGCCACCTTAAAGAAGGAAATAAGAGTGAGCACTAACTTATAGATTTAACGTCATAATAATTGACTTTCTCTCCAAAAAAAAGATTATTTACACCTTTAAAGCCAGTGACTTCTACGGCGCTCTTCATAAATTCACGGTATTAATTAAATGATGAAGTTAATAAAAAACCAACAATAACGAGATATGTAAATAAAAAACAATTAGAATTAAGACTTTGACCATGCCTGTCTTAGATACAGTCTCAGGCAATATTAAAATTATTAAGCTAAACACTAAATTGGACTGCTTGCGAATGAGTGAAAAGCTATTTAAGTCGACTGCTATTGTGAGCAGCATGACATTTTTGTCACGGACCCTTGGCTTCATCCGGGATATTGTGATCGCACGTTTATTTGGAGCCGGTTTAGGCACCGATGTATTTTTTGTCGCCTTTAAGATCCCAAATTTTTTACGAAGATTATTTGCTGAGGGAGCTTTTTCGCAAGCCTTCATACCTGTTTTAGCAGAATATAGAGAGCGCGGCGACCACGATCTGAAGGGCCTCATTGCAAGCACTAGCGGAACCCTTGCTGGAATACTCTTCATTATCTCAGCTATTGGCGTTATCACTGCGCCTATTATCATTATATTATTTGCACCAGGCTTTATTAATCAGCCTGAAAAGCTCAGTCTTGCTGGGGAGTTATTAACTATTACTTTCCCTTATCTATTTTTTATCTCTCTAACCGCACTAGCCGGATCAATCTTAAACAGCTTCGGTAAGTTTGCCGTACCCGCCTTCACACCTGTTTTTCTCAATATTTCATTAATTGGATCGGCCATCTGGTTATCTCCATATTTCGAGCAACCAATTACTGCATTAGCTTGGGGTGTTTTTATCGGCGGATTCGTGCAGCTGATGTTTCAGATCCCATTTTTAATGGGCATTAATCAACTCACTCGACCACGCTGGGACCGACAGAATAGTGGTGTTAAGAAGATATTTAAGCTGATGATACCGGCAATGTTTGGCGTCTCTGTTTCACAAATTAATTTATTGTTAGATACCTTACTAGCTTCATTTCTAGTCACCGGTAGTATTTCATGGCTGTATTATTCTGATCGTCTTGTTGAGCTTCCATTAGGCGTATTTGGTATAGCTATAGCAACTGTTATCTTGCCTAGCCTTTCAAAAAAACATGCTTCGAAATCAACAGTGGCATTTTCAAATACCATTGACTGGGCATTACGCTGGGTATTCATTATCGCGACACCGGCCGCGATAGGACTAATCTACCTAGCCGAGCCATTATTGATTACCCTCTTTCAATACGGTGAATTCAGCGCAGGGCACGCTTATCAGGCATCTCTTAGCTTAAAAGCTTATGCTCTCGGATTGTTACCTTTCATCTTCATCAAAATCCTAGCCCCTGGTTATTATGCAAGACAAGATACTAAAACACCTGTCAAAATTGGCATTATCGCAATGGTCAGCAACATGGTTTTAAACATTATTCTAATGTTACAGTTTGCCCATGTGGGCCTTGCATTAGCAACGACCTTATCTGCAGGCTTAAATTCTTATTTGCTCTATCGAGGCTTACGCAAAATTAATGTTTATGAGCCTAATCATGGGTGGGCTAACTTTATGTTTAAGCTAATGTTACCGAACATCGGGCTCTTCTCAGTTCTCTTTTTTCTTAGCCCCGATATTTCCACGTGGCTCGATAGTGACGTTTGGAATCGTGGAGTGATGCTAATGGGTATTATTATTACTGCGGCTATCGTTTATTTCATTTTACTCCATATGGTGGGCGTTAAAATAAAGCACTTACTAAGGCCCATACCGACCACTGAGGATTAAAAACTATCTGCTTCTAGCTCTTGGAATATTCTGCCAGCATTCTTCTTCGCTAATTCTTCAAATGTATCAAGATGACGATAGGCAGACTGATCAATTTCATATGCCTCCTCAAGGCCTAGATCTTCATCTAGTAGTTTTCTGGCATGATCCTGTAAGAAAGTTAAGTACCCCTTTGTTTCAGCCGTGACTGTCATCATATCTGTCGGTTCCCCATGACCAGGGATCACATGTTTTGCACCTGTAGCAACAAACAAATCAAATGTTTCTACCCATCGCAATGTCTTTGTCTCTGGAAACACCGGGAGCATCCGTTGATGGAAAGCTATATCGCCAGCAATGATGACATCTTGCTTTGGCAAATAAACTGAAATATCTCCCGCCGAGTGAGCAGATCCAAAATGAATTAGCTCAACAAGAATACCTCCTAAATGAATTTCTAATCGCTCAGAAAAACTAATATCTGGAATGATAACGGTTGTATCCATTCCACGGTCGCGGTTATAAGCCATCATACCTTCCGCCTCATCAGCACCATACTTTTCGATTTCCGTGATCGCATCATCATGAGCTATAATTTTAGCCCCTTGCTTCTGCCAATAGTTACTACCTAGCATGGCATGCCCTTGACCATTTTCTAATACTACGTAGCGTACAGGCTGATCTGTTAATTTTTTAATTTCATCATGCAACGCTCTGGCAAGAAAAGAGGAAGCCCCAGAGTTTACGACCAATACTCCATCATTGCTAACAATAAAGCTTAAATTATTGTTATGCCCAGCATTTTCAGAAGTCGGTGGTTGCGTAGCTCCTATCGCTGTCCATACCCCTTTTACCACTTCAACTGGTTTAGAATATAATTCAGATTCTGGATAACGGTCTGCTTCAGTTTCTGCAGTACTATTTAAACTAAACGATAACAGAAAAGAAAAGAGAAAAAGTAAGCGCATGAGAAATCCTTAAGTACAAAGTTTAATGAATAATTTTGACCGACAACAATAAGTGTTTCTCCTTGAACATCTGGACATCGGTGATTGCTATCGCTTCTATTATCATCTTATTCACAACCCAGAACAATAGTATTTATGGATGGATAAACTAAAGTTAATACGTAATATTACGAGTTAGCAATGCTAGTAATTACGCATAGTGTTATTCCAGTACTGCTACCATCATAGTTTATAAGCTTTTTTTGTTTTTAATAAAAGAGAATGTCAACCTTGATTAAGTAATAATTATACGATGAGTAAGCGCTCACTTCACTAGGGATGGCCATAAATAATAATAATAGTTAGTTTTCATTGAGCGTTAAAATGAAAACTAAACAACTCTTAGGATAGTCACTATGTATTCTGATGAATCTAAAATTCTTAAAACTGTAGAAGAGATCAGTAGAGCAATAATTTCAGAAGACGCCCAGTCTACTGATGAGCTAGCTCATTGGCCAGAACGTGGCATTCGTAGTTTGCAAAAGGAAGGCCTTGCTGGTCTCACTATTCCTCTAGAATATGGTGGCTTAGGACAGGGTGCAAATACCTTGGCTAGAGCCTGTGAAACTATTAGTCAGTATTGTTCAAGCACTTCTATTTGTTATGGTATGCACGCAGTTGGTAGTGCTGTTATTGCTTCAAAGCCAACCACCTATCAGCAAGAAAAGTACTTAACTCCTATCTGCGAGGGTAAACATTTAACAAGCCTTGCGCTTAATGAAGTAGGCTCGGGCTCACAATTTTACTTGCCGCAAACTCGAATGCAATACCATACAGAGGCTGATTATAATATTAATGGTGTCAAATCATCTGTAATTAACGGAAGTCGAGCAGACTCCTACATCGTCTCTGCAGTTGCTGAAGGATCAGATACTCCCGGAGAACAGTTTAATTGCTTCATGGTAGACAGTGATGCTATCGCCCTAAGGTGGGGAGAAAAATGGAATGGGATAGGTATGCGAGGTAATCACACTCGGGATCTACTACTTGAAAACGTTAAAATTTCAGGTATGAATAGGCTCGGTAAGTTCGGCGATCAAATTTGGTATGTTTTTAATGTCATCACCCCTTACTTTTTGTCCGCTATCGCAGGGACTTTTCTAGGTATTGCCTATACCGCTCTAAACGAAGTAACTAATCACATCAAGAGTAGAGAGTTTTCATTTAATGGCCGTACCCTAGCTTCTTCATCCGTTATCCAATATCAATTAGGTTGCCTGTGGGCAAAATACTCAAGAGTGCGGGCATTGGTTTATTACGCTACAGAATGTTACGATATCAAACAGGATGAAGCGCTCATTGCGCTTTTTTCCGCTAAAGCAGAAGTTGCAGATTCCGTCGTAGAGATAGTAAATGATTCTATGACTTTATGTGGTGGCCATGCCTGCCGGGAAGGATCCAGACTAGATAGACTACTTAGAGACGCGCGTGCACTGCATGTCATGCAACCAACTACAGACTTATTAAGGATTTGGACCGGCCGATCGTTATTAGATCAGCCACTCTTAGCAGATACATGAGCAGCAGAATATCATTACTTTCCACCGGTGAAGACCTTCTTACCTACCTTAATACTAATCTCAGTGCTGGCGTTTTTTTAGAGCATAATGATTTACCTCAAAACTTATACAGTCACTTAGAAGACAACTTCGGAGCCCCTGATATTGTTGTACTTGGCTTAAACGCCGAAGAGCCAATTAGAACTGCAGAGCATATTCTCGTTTTAAAGCGCGATATAAAAATCGTGATTTTATGTAAAGACAATCGTCAAAACGCACTGCAAAAAGCAATACAATTCTCCCCTTTCCTAAATTCTGATGTTGTATCGTTTGAGTTCAAAAACAACTCCAGTTTAAGAAAAGAACTGCAGACTTTAGTTAATAATGTTGAGAAACAACGACTCTATAAAACAGCCATTGCAGTTGTTGAAAAAGAAAGAACTGCTATTTCACCCACCCGCCCATTGGTCGCTAATTACCTCGATACCTTATTAGATGTTATTCCCATTGGGATCATAAACCTTGATTCACATGGACGCCTTTTAAACTTAAACCGAAGTGCGCAAGAACTAATAGGTCGTAGCGAGCGAGAACTCGTTAATAGTGTCTTACATAGCCTTTTTTCTCATAATGACACTAAGAATATACAAACTTTGGTTTCGCATGCCTTGCTAGGGGAAGAAGAAAACAACTCTATTGTTGTCTCCCTTAATTCCCTTAAACAATGTTATATCGAAATTAGCATCTCTTTATTAGCAGTAAATACAGCGGAACCTATCCTCACCACAATAATACAAGAAGTGACCGACAAGGTACTTGAAGAGATAAAACGTAAAAAAGCAGAAAAAGCTCTTAAAGCTAGTGAACAGCAACTACGCTTAGTAATAGACTCCATTCCTGAACTAATCGCTTATGTCGATGCCGATTTAGCCTATCAGTTTAATAATAAGGCCTTCGAAAAATGGTTTGGCTTCTCCCGCGACCAAATAAAAGGGAAAAAAATATGGGAGGTAATTGGTGACCTTCCCTATTCTGTAATTAAGCCCTACATCAAAAGGGTTATGTCTGGCGAAGTCATTACTTTTGAGGAAAAATTAAATTACCCCTACCGAGGTACTGTTTATATTCGAAGCACTTATGTACCTAACTTTTCTGAAGGTGGTGTTGTAATTGGGTTCTTCTTATTAACTGCAGATATCACACAGTCGAAAAGTGAAGAAGAAAGTAAGTTAAAGCATATGCTTGAAGCCGCTCATGCCTCACGGATCATCACTATCGGTGAAATGAGCACACAACTTGCCCACGAAATTTCACAACCCCTTGCTTCAATAGAGGCTTATAGCAGTGCTTGTGTTAGGCTAATTGATAAAGATCGCGCTGACATCGACGAACTTCATACCGCTTTTAAAAGCATTTCAGGTCAAGCAATTCGTGCTCAAGAAATTATGCATGAACTTAGAAATTTTGTGAAAAAAGACACTACAAGAAAAGATGTTGCTATCAACGACCTCGTTCAGAATGCCATCAAGTTTCTTCAAATAGAAATACGTGAACATGAACCAGATCTACACCTTGATTTGGCTAATGATCTACCATTAATTCTAGCTGACCAGGTGCTGATAGAGCAGGTCATTGTTAACCTAGTCAAAAATGCAATAGAAGCAATGCAAGTTTTGGATAAAAATGCTCGCCGTTTGACTCTGAAGACTAATATATGTCACGATTCAGGGATATTCGTCTCAGTAAGAGACAGTGGACCTGGCATCTCAGACTATGAGGCCGGTAAAATTTTTGAACCTTTCTACACAACAAAACCCGAAGGAATGGGAATGGGCTTAGCGATTATTCGTTCCATTATTGATTCACATGGCGGTGAATTAGACGTGCAGGCTAATGAAAGCGAAGCCGGCACCACATTTAAATTCACCCTCCCACTTAGGGCCAACAACTAGGCTACAAAAAAATGGATAATGTTTACATCGTTGATGATGATGAAGCTGTTAGAGGCTCTCTCAGTATGCTTCTTAAAGCAGAAGACTTTAATGCTACTCCGTATGCTACACCAGCTGCTTTTTTAGAAGAGGTTAATGACTTGCCTGAAGGGTTGATTATTCTCGATCTTTGGATGCCTGGCATGTCAGGCCTTGATGTGATTGAAGAATTAAACCTTCGCGGCTTAACAATGCCGATTATTTGTATCACCGGGCACGGTGATGTAGGTACAGCCGTCAAAGCCCTTAAAATGGGAGCCTCAGACTTTTTCGAAAAACCTTTTGAGTCAAGTAAACTAATAGAGCGTGTTAAACACTGCCTACAAGAACAACGGAGTCAAAGACAACGTGATGCCTTCACTATTAGCGCTAAAGAGATTGTCTCCACACTAACACCACGGGAGCTTGAGGTTTTACAAGGTCTTATTGACGGATTAAGAAATAAACAAATAGCTTACAACATGAATATTAGTATCCGAACAGTAGAACTTCACCGTGTTCATGTTATGGATAAATTAGAAGCTAAATCACTATCAGACGTAATAAAAATTGCGATCGCAGCTGATTATGAAAACATTAAGCTTTAAAATTAATCTCAACCCCCTCTTTAGAAGTATTGTCTAAAAAAGCGTTTCTATCATTTCATGCAACAACGTAACTGTTTCATTATCATCGGTCAATACATCAGCAATACCGCATCGGCATGCCATTTTAGGTTCAAAACCACGGTTGATTAATTTCGCTGCGTGGACAAGTAAACGCGTACTCGCACCTTCATCAAGCCCGTTACCCACTAAGTTTCTTGTCATTTCTGCTAGTTTTACTAACCGCTCACACACAGCCATATCTAGGCCCGCTTCCTGATTAACAATTTTTGCTTCAACGTCTGCAGCAGGATAGCTAAAGTCGATTGAAATAAATCGTTGGCGAGTACTAGGCTTCAGATCTTTAACAGCGCTTTGATATCCGGGGTTATAAGACATTGCTAGGCAAAATTCAGGAGGTGCTTGCAATAACTGACCTAATTTTTCTATGGGCAAAATCCGGCGATCATCACACAAAGGATGGATCACGACGGTTGTATCTTTTCGTGCCTCTACAATTTCATCTAAGTAACAGATACAGCCATTTCTTACCGCTGTGGTTAAGGGTCCATCTTGCCAGACAGTTGTATCATTCTGAATTAAATAGCGTCCAACCAGATCTGCAGTTGTCAGATCGTCATGGCACGACACCGTAATTAGAGGCCGCTTAGTGTACCAACTCATATATTCCATAAAGCGTGTTTTACCACAGCCTGTTGGACCCTTGAGTAGAACAGGTATGTTTTCTTCTAGAGCGGTATTAAAAATTTCCACCTCATTTGCCGTAGGCAAGTAGTAAGGTTCATCTTTAATGTAATATTTTGAGTTTTCGATAATATTTGCAGTAGTCATATTTATGTCGTCAGTTGTTTATAAATGGTAGAAATTTGTATTGGTAGTTGAGAGATATCCGTTATTAATTGATAACGATTTGACCCCAACATGTATGGTAAGTAATCCATACCTTCTTTATCAAAAGTTAATACAAACGGTTTAAGAGATAGTGCCTTTGCCTCGTTTAAAGCCAACCGCGTATCTTCTACGCCATATTGCCCCCTATAACTGTCCACATCGTCTGGACGGCCATCGGTTAAAACGAATAAAATTCGGGTTTTTGCTGATGTTTTACCTAGCAGCTTGCTTAAGTGCCTTATAGCAACACCCATTCGTGTATATTGATCAGGTTTCATCGAAAAGATCCTCGACTTAACTGATTTAGTGTAGTTTTCCTCAAATCTCTTTACAGGATATACCCGACAATCGTTTCGACCAGCTCCTGAAAAACCATATACAGCATACTGATCGCCCATACGTGCCAACGTTTTACATAGCAACCAAGTTGACTGTTTTATCATGGTGTTTTTCCATCCAGATGTTGAGCCACTAAGATCAACAGCAAACATAATGGCAACATCACGGTTATTTGTATTATTCCTTATATATAAGTTCTGATAATCATCAGCATCTTTACTTTTGCCTGATCTAGCAGAAACCCAGGCATCAATATCAATCTCATCACCATCATTTTGGCCACGCATAAATTTTTGGTCATTGATTAGCTGATCAAAAGTTTTTCTAATACGATTTTCGGCATGTCGAAGTGCTTCCGGATCTTCAATTACAACATCTTCAACTAAATCCTCATCCACCGTTTCTTTTAATCGGCACCAATCTTTACGATAGCTCTTAAGTGAGGTGTCCCACTCTCTGTAGTAAAAAACACCTTTCTCATTGTGCTTTGTTATGTGTTGAGCGACTTCAGCTTCATCTGATGAACCTGGGATCCAGCCTGGAGGAGGACTATTTAAGACGCTATCTCCGGCGTTGTCTTTGAGGGCTCTTAAATATCCTCTATCTGCAGTTTTTGGATCTCCTGTTCCAAGCAGCTCGTCATGCACATCCGTTGTTGGGTTTAGTATTAATGGTGCTTTACGCTTGCTTTCTTGTTTGATTGTTACATTTTGGACATGAGCCATTAGGGCTAGCTGGAAAGTTGACTGGTATATCAGCTCAGGTAAATCAAGCTTAGACTCGAGCAGTGACTTTGTGAGCTGAAGACTCGTCTCAACCGTGTGAATATCTGCATTATCAAAAATATTGAGAGGATAAACGACTTTAGCTTTTTTATGTAATAAAACTATATCATTCCACAAGCCTGGGAATTCAGCCTTTATGTACTGGTCGATTCTTAATGTTTCTATAGTGGAAAATATAGTTAAAAAGTCATCGCCATATTCTCTAATACCATCACTAAGTGTATCTAAAGCTAGAGCAGTTTTACAATGAATCTGTCCCAACAATTGAAACGTAAGAACCTTGTAGAGACGATTATTGTCTTCATAATTATCAAAGTGAGAAATGCTGAGTGGGAGGTATAAAGCCTCATCATCTGTATAGCTCATCAGTTTATTTTCAGTTACTAATTCAGCCGCGACAATAGGTAGTTCAGTTTTATGTATACTCAAAACTAGCTTCTCTAGAGTATAGGTTATATCACTTAGATAAGCAGTTCGCGTGTCTCTTTCACTAGTATAATCAAGGTAATTTTTGATTTGATATGATGCAGATTCAGGGTCACCAGATGCGAATGCCTGTTTTACTCCAGAAAGCCAACGTTCATATTGTTTCTGCTCCATGAGAACTAAAGCAGTAGATGCGACACTAAGAAACTCATGGGCATGCTCATAAGACAGGTTTGATATTTCTGACGTTTCTGAAAATATAAATAATTGTAATGGATGGCTTAAATGGACCATTTCATTAGCATAATCCATTAGTGGTAAGCCAGAAGCTTGGCCCATAATAAGCTCAAGACGGATTAGAAGTTCGGTAGTAGCCATACCCCCAGTAGAGGCAGTTTGCCTTAGCTCGAGAGCCCCGCCCGTACGAGCACCACCCTTACTAAACCTTTTTACATTGCCAGCATCTAGCTTTTTCAGTATGTCTGAAAAAAGTCCCATATTTTAATATACCCAGATTATAGTGCAGAATGAATGACACATTAATAATTAGATACTATCCTATTTGATTATTAACTAGAGGAGAATACGTAGTTATACAAAAGAACAATGTTGTATAAGAACCTACAGCCTAGCGGGATCAGCAGAACTTAAACAACTATTGACTGGCAAATGTATATATAAGGTATAAAGTTAGAAACCTTAGAAATTAAAGAGGATACAAATCAATACATGTAAGCTCATCTGTCATCTTAAATGTTGTAAATAAGTGCGTAAGTCTTAGTGTACAGATGATTCTATTAAAATATATGCACAAAAAATAGAATATATAGAGCATAAGTTGCTGTAACTAAACAATAAATCCTAGCTAGGGATTTATACGTATTTTAAGGTGACCGGCGATCACTTAGAGTAACAGCCTAGTTCGGAAAATTTCGGCTAACATTATGATGAGTCATTTGGCTTATCTTATTGATTTATAATAATAATTATAACAATGCTTTATTTTTAAGGGGTATTTATACCATGAAAAAGCTTTTAATTAACATCAGATACTGGCTAGCACCCGTACTAATCTTAGTAACGCTAGCAAGTATTATACTGGGCGGAATGTTCGTCTGGGTAGGTATCGCACTATTTGGTGTCGGTATCATTCTTGATACAATCACTATGCCTTTCCACCCACCAGGTGCTGGCTTTGATGACAACGGCGATACAATGGGCATGCCAACATTACAAAACACAGTAATGTACGTTATGTTACCTGTATTTGCTTTGTTACAAATTGCTCTAGCATGGCGTGTAATGCAGTATGTAGATGGTACTGCTATCACAACTACTATGTTATACGGCATGATACCGATGACAAATGGTATTACAGGTCTTGAGTTAGCAGTTGCTGCAGCTTCTACAGGTATCTTCGCTGGTATCGGTATTATCTACGGACACGAGTTATCTCATACTAAAGGCTTCAGCTTTGTTATTTCTCGTTTGATGATGGGTTTAAGTGGTTCTTCACACTTTGCGTATGCTCACGTATACAACCACCATCTAGAACTAGCACATGAAGATGATCCTGCTACTTCGCCACGCGGTCGTTCTATCTACAGACATTTCTGGTTGTCACACATGGGTCAATCAAAATTCTTGTTCAGAATGGAACAGACTCGTCTAGCTAAATTAGGCAAATCATTCCTTTCAACTGAAAACCGTTGGATCCGTGGTTACTTCATGAGCTTACCAACATTAGTATTATTTACTTATGCTGGTGGTGTTATGGGTATAGCTGCAATGTTCTTAGTATTGACTATTTCTAACTTTGAGTTAGAAGCGTTGAACTACATGGAGCATTACGGTCTTATTCGTGAAAAAGGTCAACCAATTGATTACCGTCATTCATGGGATAACAGCAACTTGTTCACAAGTTGGTTCTTCATTGAAATCGGTCGTCAAGGTGATCACCATGACCGTGGCGAAACTCACTTCTGGGAATTAGATGAAGTAGGTTCACCAAACGCTCGTTGGGGTTACTTTACAGAGTTTACTGTAGCGTTAATTCCACCTCTATACCATATGATGATGAAGAAAAAATTAGCAACATGGGACAGAGATTTCGCTACAGAAGGCGAGTTAGAGATTGCGAACAGAATCAATGAACAAGCTGGCTACGTAGTACCAGAGAACTATGCATAAACATGCTCCAATCTAGATAAAACCTGAATGGGCTCGATGTCTTTGACATCGGGCCCATTTTTTTTTCAAAGACTTTTTTGTGCATTGTCGTCAATGCGTTTGAAAGATGAGCATGATTTAATTGCACATAAATGCAAATAGATGCTCACAATTTTTTACTAACCGAGGGTACAAAAATGGAAGTAAAATGGGATCAAGATGTCTGCAGTCACGCAGGCGTATGTGTTAATTCTTTACCAAAGGTCTTCAAAGTAGAAGATGGTAGCTTTGTAATTGATACGGATGCAGCTTCTGAAGCTGAGATTCGTGGAACAGTATCAAAGTGCCCGTCTGGTGCTTTAACAATTAAAGACTAGTTTAAACTAAGCGTAGTAGAGCACGTGTTAATTGCACATAAATGCAAATAAATGCTCACTCATTAAAATAACAATATAATTGGAGTAAAATTAAATGGCTATTGGAGATCATTTATCAGATGTAAAAGTATTATGGGGTGTTGCTGGTTGTCCTAACACAAGCAAAATCCTTCTAACAGCAGCAGAAAAAGGCGTCGACATAGACGGCCGTTCTGTTGATGTCAACTCAGAAGTTGAAATGAACGAGATCAAAAAGCATTCTCCGTTCGGTTCAGTTCCCGTTCTAAAAGATGTTGACTTCTATATATACGGTACCGAAGCAATCATGTCGTACTTAGATGACAAAGGCTTTGGTAACTCATTAGTGCCCCGTAATGGTGTAGCTCGTGCAATCAACTACCAATGGGCGCATATCGCAAGTGCTTCGTTTGCTCCAGCAGTAGCATCATTAACTGGCGGTGACGACAGTGCAATGGAAACCGTTAAAGCAGGCTTAGCAGCACTTGAAGCGCAGCTAAATGCTAAAACAAAACGTGGTGATTATGTTGTTGGTGAATTCAGCCTTGCTGATATCCATTGGGCACCAAGTGTTCATGCATTATGCCTCTACAATAACGAATCGCTAGTTGACTCTTTACCTGGCGTTAAAGCTTGGTGGGGACACATGAAAGTAAGAAAGAGTATGAGCAAAGAAAACTATGTTGCATACACAGTTCTTCCTTCATTAGATGAAATTCGTAGTAATACATTACGTTCAGTAAGTATTAACGTATAATATTACAACTTTTAGCCTCAAAGAATATTAAAATATGTTTGGTTTTTTCAAAAGTAAGAAACAAGAAACTACAGCCAAGATAAATGGCACCGAAACGTTAATTGTAAAGGCTGGTGACAACCTTTTACAGACAGCGCTCGAAGCCGGAATACCTTGGCCACATGATTGTCGAGTAGGCAGCTGTGGTTCATGCAAATGTCGCTTAGTTGAAGGTAAAATAAATCCTTTAGCTGATTTTGCATATACCTTAGAAGCCGAGGACCTACAAAATAACTACATTCTAGCGTGTCAAACGGCACTCAAGACTGATATAGAAGTTGAAGTTGAACTTCTTGCTGGTGAAGGACAACTTCATTGGGAATCAGAAGCGGTTATTAAGCAGATCCGTGACTTAACACATGATATCAAAGAGCTTGTCATTGAAATTGATGACTCTGTGGTCTCATCGACAGAGCTTTTGTACAAAGCTGGTCAGTATGCAGATCTGAAACTACCCCATCTTGATGAAGGGCGTAGTTACTCATTTGCAACAGCACCAAGTCTTGGTCAAAAAGAATTCTTGTTCTACATCAGAAAAGTCCCTGGTGGTGAATTTACCGACTGGTTGTTTGAGGGTGATCGTACCGGAGAAACTATGACAATGAGCGGCCCCTATGGTGTATTTGGTTTGGCTAAAAAGCCTGCCCAAATGACCTGTGTCGCAGGTGGTAGTGGCATGAGTGCTATTGTAGGTGTTCTACAAGATGCACTTGAATCAGGCAGAATGGCTGATGTTCGCTTCCTCTTTGGCGCTCGTACACAAAAAGATCTATATCTTGGAGAGCTGATTGATAAATTATCAGCAGACTGGGTTAGTAAAGGTCTTGGAAGGTTCGAATATATTCCTTGCCTATCAGAAGAGCCAGAAGATAGCTCATGGGAAGGAAATAGAGGTTCTTGTGTAGATTTTATCAAAGATTCTAGAAAGGCACTCAGGGGCCAAGCTTATCTTTGTGGTCCACCCGGCATGATTGACGCATCTATTAGTGTATTCAAGAAAAATGGTATTACCAAAGATTCGATATTCTATGATAAATTCCTAGATAAGAGTAATACGCCACAGTAACTGATAGAAAAAATAAGCCGAGGTTATTAAGTTAGCTTCGTTACTTAAACTTTAAATTGGAGATAAATATGGCTTCTTTCAAAGCTTTAATAGTTATGGTTATCTGGACAGCTATCGCATTTTATGGTCTTGTTGCCATTGGTGCACATGAGCACTTCAGAAACCCAATCTGGGCAGTTGGAACCGGTATTGCATTGCTTGTTATACATATGATCAATATGTCTTTGTATTTCAAAATTGCTGGTGAACGTCCATTTGAATGGTTTAAATAACACCATTTAGCAAAAACTAGAAGCAACGATTATTAGTGATTAAGCTAATGTCGTTGCTTTTTTGCAACAGAATTTTAAAAATGGTCACATATTTGAGACAAATCGCCTCAAACTATAGACTACGAAAACATTAAACGTATATAGTCGAGTCAACACGATGTGTTAACTACGACAGTTATGAAATTGATTGCAAGAACGAAGTGAATGTCAATTGAGTAACTTAATATAAAGATTATTTCGGTGTAACAACTTGAAATAGAAATGAATCACAAAGAGGCAAATAAATGAAAAAATTTAATCGCTTAGCTTTGTCGACAGCATTGCTAACAGCAATGACGTCTACAAGTGTGATGGCAGGCCCATACGGGTATGACCTTCACAACGTATTAGCGCCTGTATCAGCATCGATGGCTGGAACAAGTATTGCTAAACCACTAGATAACGTATCTGCAATCTTTGGTAACCCAGCGGGTCTATCTGAGTTTCGTGGTACAGAATTCACATTCGGTGCAACTTGGTACAAGCCAAACGTAGAACTAACAAGTACAATTACAAAGAGCTTCGGCTAGGTACAGCATTTAAAGAAGGTAATGGTAACGAAGGTTACTTAGTCCCTGAAATTGGTGTTACTCAAGATCTACGTGGACTTGGTATTCCAGGAACATTAGGTGCAGGTGTTACTGCAACTAACGGTATCGGTGCTGAATTTCGTGAAAACCCAAATTCAATTGGTGCAAGTGCAGAGTTAATCGTAATTGGTGCTAACTTAGGTTTAAGTTGGGACTTGTCTGAGAACTTAACAATTGGTTCTGCAGCGACAGTAACTTACTCAATGTTAGATCTTGGTATTGCTTCAGTAGCAGCACAAACACATGATATCGCAGTTAAAGGTTCATTAGGTATGACCTATAAACTGCCACATCACACACAAATTGGTATGTTTTATCATTCAGAATTGCGTCAAGATTTCGATGATATAATCCAAACATCACCTAGTCAGGTCAGAGCGCATTAACATATTGCTGAACGACGGATGGTTCTTTCCAAAGCCTTAATATCGAACAACCTCGTACGTTAGGTATAGGTATCAGTAATGAGATGATGATGGATGGTAACTTGTTACTAGCTGCAGACATCATGTACAAAAACTGGGGCAATGCTAACTTCTGGAAAGATATATATAAAGATCAATGGATCTTCTCTATGGGTGCTCAGTTAACTGATGGACCTTGGGAATGGCGTGCAGGTTATGGTTATGCTGATGACCCAACACGTGAAAAAACTAAAGGCCTAAGCCAATTAGCTAACGTTTGTTCTGGTCTACCAGATCGATGTACTGCAATCCCATCTGGTAACAGTGCTGCTGGTATAGCGGTAACTGAATACCTAATGGCTGCACAAGCAGAAGTTATCTACCGTCACCGCTTCACAGCTGGTTTCGGTTACAAAGGCTTCTTAGCACCATTCTTGGATTTAGATACGCATGTTGCTCGTCAATTCTCTGAAGATAGAGATTACGGTAAGCAACTTCTCGTTCCCTAATCACACAAATGCTAAAGTTGATTCATGGCATGCTGGTTTCGCACTAACATGGCACTTTGAATAAGCTTAAGCTTATTTAGTAGCAGAATACGGTAGTCTTTTATACTGTAGTTAACTGCTAAAGATTAGAAGCCAGGACTTTATGTCCTGGCTTTTTTTTGTCTAAAGAAAAAGCGTAATCAACTTATACAGATATGAGTAATATTCTATAAAGAAGAAAATAAGGGACAATTGGCAAAAATAAGCAAACAGGTTATAGTCACGACTTTTTATATAATAGCTGTAGAAAATAATGACTGACTTGGTATTCCATAAATCTGAAAAATATATAACAGAAGATCTAGAATATTACTTTTCTGGTGAAAGAGATATACATAGCCAAGTTAAACCTGGTCAGGATATATTCAGTCTCACGCCTGACTCGAAACAGCTAAACATTGAATTTAAAAATGAAGAGATCGGTAATCTTTTTTTCCCTTTTACGCCAGGATCAATTGATAGGATCTATATAGGCATCAGCTTTCCACTTTTTGCTAATAACTGGGGTGCTGCATTTCTTAGGCACCTCATGACACTAGTTAAACCCGAAGGCTATGTCGTTTTACCCGTGTACCCTGAAATGCAGGCATCAGAAAAAAACTATTGGGCAAGAAGCATCCTGGAAGATATATTCATTAGTAGAAGTCGCTGGAAAGGCATGAGTAATATATGGGCTGAGAATGATGGCGTAATGTCGATGAGAATAGGCCGAAAACAACCTCCTGAAATAAATAGCACTGCCAATTACCTTCTAAGACAGGGCTCCCATGCCATCACGCGACAAATACTTGTCAATAAAGATAGTGACTCTTCAGTAAAAGAACATTTTTTGAACTTACACCAGGCCCACTGGACTAATGTTACCAATAGCGCGATTGTTGAAAGAATTATTCAGGATCAATTTGGCAGAAAAAAAGAAGTCAACTTGGCAACCCTTGGAGATGATGAAAATAATGGCCTATTAGCGATTGAATTACTACTAAGCTCATACATAAATATTGAAAGTGCACTTGCTCAAACCTCATCCACAACATCAGCGCTTCTACAAGCCAATGAAGTGACAGCATTTAACAGCCACATGATAAAGAACAAACTAATAACAAATTCAAACCAAAATGAATTGGTCTCTTCTGGGGCTCAG
Organism: uncultured Gammaproteobacteria bacterium; assembly: GCA_905181885.1. Classification (GTDB taxonomy): domain Bacteria; phylum Pseudomonadota; class Gammaproteobacteria; order Nitrosococcales; family Methylophagaceae. The sequence goes on along the minus strand of CAJIZI010000001.1, from coordinate 549,156 downwards.
CCGCAAGTCATCACCTTAATAAATGGGGCTGCTGCTGACACGATCGAGACCACATGGAGATTACTAGCTCCAGGCGGGTTATTGATAGTTCACCAGGATAAACACATCGCCTCAAAAAACCTCAGTGCTGAGCAGATAGAATCGAAACTAAACTCTTTAGGCACAGTAAAGTATTATTCATCAATTGCAGCTTCTGAGCACAAACCAGGTATCAAAATTAGTCATTACTCATCGCTCATAGAACAAGAACTTGAAAATGAGAGAGACAATAAAGAAGGCGTCTTCTGGGTTGTTGAAAAATAGTTAAGTTCTGAGGATCACAATGCAAAGATACGCAGACTGAAGCGCAACACCTTGCTTATATTGAACATCTACTCTGATTTAGAACACTAAATTACTAAATCAAGATAAACTACATTACGGATAAAAATACTATGAATTGCCATCGTTTAGCTCTTTTTTAAGGCGACTCATAACTGAATATCACGGCATAATATAAAAATCTTATTTGATATCAGGATAATAGTTGTTAATAATGTCCGGTTAGAGAGCGAGATCAACTGCACAGTTAAAAGCTCAAATATGCCTATTCACAAAATATTGTGGATGATATGAAGCATACGATGAACCAAGTAGTTGATAGTAGTGTCTTGTTTAATGCAGCAGCGCAATTGAACAAAGGGATAGAGATATATACGTACTCACAAACTAATGTGAATGAAGTAGAGTATATGTTGAACCATTATTTTATAGAAACCCATACAGGTGGATAGTGAAAAAGTTATCTGAGAACACAACTGATTTACTTCAGGAAATCAAAACTGAAGCAGCAGAGTTACCACAGAACAAACGTCGTGACTTTATGCTAAACGGACTAAAACTGACCGCAGGCACAGCACTGGCAACAGCTGTTGGGAAAGTTGTCGCTGGACAAGAAAATCTACCGCCAAATGTTCCTACATGGCAAAAATCGTTAGGACGAGGTGTAGTTTCTGTTCCTTATGGCCAGCCATCCAAACATGAAGCGAATCTCATTAGACGGACAGTAGAATGGTTGACCGCTGATAAGATTGCCTCTATCAGTATGTCGCCACTGCACAAAATGAAAGGCATCATAACGCCTAGCGGACTACATTTTGAACGTTATCACGGTGGCGTACCAGAAGTTAACCCAGATGATCACCGGATCATGATCAACGGTATGGTAGAGCGGCCCCTACTTTTAACAATGGATGAATTAATGAGCTTCCCTTCAGAATCTCATATCCATTTCCTAGAATGCCCCGCCAACGGAGGAATGGAATGGCGTGGTGCTCAAATGGAAGCCTTACAGTTTACTCACGGCATGTTAAGCGGTTCCGAATGGACCGGTGTTAAGTTGTCTACCATCTTACAAGAAGCCGGCATTAAACCTGGCGCCAAATGGGTTTTAGCAGAAGGTGCTGATGCAGCGGGAATGACACGCAGCATCCCACTCGATAAAGCGCTTGATGACACACTTGTCGTTTTTGCTCAAAATGGTGAAATGCTGAGACCAGAACAAGGTTACCCAGTACGTTTGTTCACACCAGGCTGGGAAGGAAATACCAGTGTTAAATGGCTACGTCGTTTAGAAGTCGGTGATATGCCTTGGGCTCAACGTGAAGAAACCTCTAAATACACAGATTTACTCGCTGACGGTAAGGCACGCAAACATAGTTTCGTCCAAGAAGTTAATTCTGTTATCACCTCACCTTGTCCTGAAAACCCTATAAAACGCAAAGGTCTTCTTCAGCTTGAAGGTCTTGCTTGGTCAGGGCACGGAAAAGTTAAACGTGTTGATGTTTCCTTGGATGGTGGCGTGAGCTGGCAGACCGCTAAGCTAAAAGGCTTAGTCCTTTCCAAATCTTTAACACGCTTTGGTATGGAAATTAACTGGCAAGGTGAACCCCTACTGTTACAGAGTCGTGCAGTTGATGAAACAGGCTATGTTCAACCAACACTCTCTCAATTGCGTGAGGTTAGAGGCACAAACTCTATCTACCACAAAAACTCTATACACACATGGCAGGTACAGACAGACGGGGCGGTGAACAATGTACAACTCGGTTAAAAAATATTTAAAAATACTCGTTTTAGCATCAGCAGCTCAAGGGCTTTTTATTTCCCCGGCCTATGCTGAAGAAGCAGGTCACTATGGCCTTGGCAGAATTGCAACTCCGGAAGAGATAGCCGGATGGGATATTGATGTTCGCCCAGATGGTCTTGGACTGCCTGCTGGAAGCGGCTCTGTTGCTGATGGTGAAGGGCTTTATGAAGGCCAGTGTGCGTCATGTCACGGGCTTTTTGGTGAAGGTGAGGGCCGCTGGCCAATTCTAGCCGGTGGTTTTGATACCTTAAGCGAGGGACGTCCAGAAAAAACTGTAGGTAGTTACTGGCCCCATGCCAGCACACTCTATGACTACATAAGGCGTGCTATGCCATTTACAGCACCCCAATCTCTGACAGCTGATGAGACCTATGCAATAACGGCTTATGTTTTATATTTGAATGAGATCGTCGATGAGGAATTTGTTTTAACAAAAGATAATTTTTCTACCATCGTCATGCCAAATGCAGATGGCTTTTTCGAAGATGATCGGCCAGATGTTAGAAACCCAACTTGCATGAAGGACTGTAAAGATCCTAGCTCAATCAAGGTTACATCCACAATTGCAGGTGTGACCCCAACAGAACACATGGAAGAAGGTGCTTCTAATATGACGGAAGAAGCGCCTATTAATGAGCACGGGAAAGGAATTTATAACCAGTCGTGCGCAGTTTGTCACAATAATGGTATGGCTGGTGCACCAATAACGGGAGACAAGGAAGTTTGGGCCGACCGTACTAAACCGGGAATGGAAGCTGTTATTAATCGAGCTATCAATGGCTATGTTGGTGAAGATGGCGCTATGCCAGCTAAGGGTGGCAACATGAGCTTAAGCGATGAAGATGTAGCGGCAGCTGTTCACTACATGGTCGAACAAAGTCAATAAGCTGAAATAGAATGAACCAAAGAGGATATAATCGATAATGAAAAAGTTAACACGACTTATTACAGCGATACTCTTGTTCCCCTTATTGCTGTCTAATGCATACGCTGACAGCATTGCAGAGGGCAAGGAGATCTCCTTTGATAGAAAGAAAGGAAATTGCTTAGCATGTCATGTAATGGATGATGGTGAATTAGCTGGTTTAGTTGGTCCGCCTCTAATAATGATGAAGGTTAGGTTTCCAGAAAGAGCCGTACTAAGAGCCCAAATCTGGGATGCTACCGAGAGAAACCCGGCAACATCAATGCCTCCATATGGCAAACATAGAATGCTAACCGAAGAAGAAATTGATAAGGTTGTCGACTACCTATATACACTATAGCTGCCAACAAATTTAAAGATAAACTGGAGAAAAACAATGCGTGAAAAACGAAGATTACTGCTCAAGGGGCTCCTTGGGATCACAACTATGGCTACTGCCATGACAGCAATGCCAAGATTAGCAATGGCAAAATGGTCTAAAGCCTTTGATAGCTCATCTGTAGATGATGCTTTAAATGACCTTTATGGTACGACGGCACTGACTACTGACGATACAATCACATTAAAAATACCCGAAATTGCGGAAAATGGTGCTGTAGTTCCTGTCACCGTCAAAACAAAAATGGCTAATGTGACCAAAATCAGTATCTTTGCTGAAAAAAACCCACAACCCTTAGCAGCTTCATTCACTTTACCTGAAGGCACTGCAGCAGATGTTTCTATTCGTATCCGCCTTGGCGAATCACAAATTGTAAAAGCTGTTGTAGAAGCAGACGGCAAGTTATATACAACTGAGCAAGAAGTTAAAGTTACTATCGGCGGCTGTGGCGGTTAATCCATAAAGATATTGAGGATAAAAAAATGAAAATCAAAGCAAAAATTAGAAGAGATATGGCCGTTGTTAAGGCGCTTGCAAAGCACCCTATGGAAACTGGCCTACGTAAAGATAAGAAGACAGATAAAATTATTCCAGCCAAATTTATTAAAGAGCTCGTTTGCAAGCATGGTGACAAAGTTGTATACCACGCTGACTTTGGCCGCTCTGTTTCAAAAAACCCATATGTTGCATTTACTTTCGCAGGCGCTAAGAAAGGTGACAGTATTGCCATGACATGGACAGATAGCGATGAAGAAACATTAACTGTCGAAACAGTCATTAAATAAACAACACAGTCAAGGGTCTTTACCATGAAAGGTTTAACTTGTTTATCTGCTATGTTGGTTGGTTCATTATTTATTAGTGTGCCAAGCTTTGCAGATCCGCAATCAGATAGTGATGATGTTCGAGCTTTTTTTCAAAAACGCTTCTCTAACATTACCCTTGAAGATTATGCTGACGGCGCCTATGCCCTCAATGAAAATGCCCGCATGCAATGGGAAGAAATAGAAGAGTTCCCTCCATATGAAGATGCTGTTGATGAAGGCATGGTTTTATTCGAAACACCTTTTGCAAATGGCAAAAGCTATGCGACCTGCTTCCCGAATGGAGGCATTGGCATTAAGCAGAATTACCCTAAATATGATACTGAAACCCAACAAGTCATCACAGTTGAGTACGCAATTAATCAATGCCGCACTAGCAATGGTGAAGCTGCTCTTCCCTATGGGCAAGGCGAACTAGCATATGTCTCCGCTTATATGGCCTCCACATCAAGGGAAAACATTATCAACGTAGTCATACCTGATGATGAAGGAGCTTTAGCTGCATACGAAGCTGGTAAAAAAATGTTTTATGAGCGTAAGGGTCAACTAAACATGGCCTGTGCTACCTGCCATATTAGTATTGCCGGAGGACAGCTACGCGCAGAAATAACTAGCCCGGCTTTAGGCCAGACCACACACTTCCCCGCATTTCGTTTTGGTTGGGATGACATTGGTACGCTACAAAAACGCTATGCCGGTTGTAATACACAGGTTCGCGCCAAGCCGTTTGCTTTACAAAGTGAAGAGTATCGTAATTTAGAATATTTCCACACATACATGGCTAATGGCCTGCCCCTTAACGGCCCCGGCTCAAGGAAGTAAACTCATGACAAGAAATAAACTTCAGTTAGTGCTATTACTAGCATCATCACTGACTATGCTAACAGCATGCCTAGATACAGACCTAACAAGTGGCTCAACGGCATCGAACGAGCACGAACATGCTCTCGATATTAACACTCTAATAGAGCAAGCAGAACAAGCTCGAGCTGAAGCTGGTAGACTAGGATTTGAATGGAGTGTCACGGGCCCCTTATTAGAAGTGGCTCACGCTACATACAAAGCCGGTAATCATGAGCAAGCGACAACCTTGTTCCAAGAGGTGAAACTCCAGTCACTACTTGCTATAGATCAAGCACGATACGCTGATGAAAATTGGCAAATGCTTGTCCCTGTTATTGATTAATTTATTTACAAATAAGCAAAGGAAATAACATGAATAAAACCACACAAATATTAGGTGGTCTTTTTGCATCACTTTTCATCGCTGGTTCAGCCTCAGCACTTGATGTACAAATCACACCTACCCTTCCATCAGTGGAAGTGAATAATCATGGTGAGATGGTTACAATCATGAGAAACCAAGATACTAAAAATACGATCATTGCTGATTATGCGAAGACGTCAAGAAAATGTCCTCCATTTTGTATCCGCCCGATCGTTATCGCTGAGGGTGTTGAGACATTAGGCGAGCTAGAAATTATTCATTACGTAAAAATGCACAGTGATGGTGATGATTCAATCCTAATTATTGACTCACGCACTCCAGATTGGGTTGCTAAAGGTACTATACCTGGTTCAGTCAACATTCCTTGGACTCACTTAGATACTGCTAAAGGTGCAAGCCCATTCGATATTGCTGAAATCATGCAAGAGAAATTCAACGTTGAAGAACAAGAAGGTCTTTGGAACTACACAAATGCTAAAACATTAGTTCTGTTCTGTAATGGTATGTGGTGTGGCCAATCACCTAGAAATATTTTAACTTTGTTAAAATTTGGCTACCCAGCAGAAAAAATCAAATGGTACCGTGGCGGCATGCAAAACTGGCAAGCTCTTGGCTTATCAACAGTTAAGCCTAAGTAAGTTAATTAGTTTTACTTAAAGCCCTACCCAGCAGCCCAGAACTGAGTTTTTACACTCTACTTCTGGGCTGCTTTTTATTATCTAATTGAAAATAATGGTTAACTATGAATCGTCGTGAATTTACACAATTACTTGCTATCGCAAGTGCAGCTAACTTATTGCCAAGAACTGCATTTTCTAATCATTCAGAATCTACTCCTGAAGGCATGTATAACGTGCCCAAGTTTGGTAACGCACGATTACTTCACATCACTGATAGTCATGCCCAGCTACTCCCTGTCTACTTCCGAGAGCCCAGTATTAATATTGGTATACATCGCGAAGATGGTAAGCCACCTCATATAGTTGGCAAACCGTTTTTAGATTATTTCAATATGACTGCAGGAACAGCACAAGCTCATGCATTCACATCTTTAGACTTTGTTAGTTGTGCCAAGAGATATGGAAAAGTAGGTGGTTATGCTTACTTAAGTACATTAGTAAAACAATTGCGCCAAAGTTACGGACCTGATGACCACTCGTTGTTGCTTGATGGTGGCGATACATGGCAAGGGTCAGCTACCGCATATTGGACCCGGGGCAAAGACATGGTTGAAGCTTCTAATATATTAGGTGTTGACGTAATGACCGGCCATTGGGAATTTACATATCAAGACACAGAGGTGCTCGAAAATATTGAAGCCTTTAACGGTGAATTTATTGCACAAAATGTCAAGGTCAATGAAGATGCCTTGTTCGAAGGCTCGCCAGCCTACGATGAAGATACAGGCCATGCCTTTAAGCCTTACGTAATAAAACCAATGGGTGAACATCGCGTAGCGATCATTGGTCAAGCCTTCCCATACACTCCTATTGCCAACCCTAAACGATTTATTCCTGATTGGACCTTCGGCATTCAATCAGGAGAACTACAACAGCTTATTGATGAGGTCAAGGAAGCTGAGCAACCAGATGCCATTATTTTATTGTCACACAACGGTATGGATGTTGACCTTAAACTAGCAGCAACAGTTTCAGGGCTAGACGTTATATTAGGCGGGCATACTCATGACGGTGTTCCTAAGCCAGTACATGTTAAAAATGCAACAGGTAAAACATTAGTGACAAATGCGGGATCAAATGGAAAGTATATTGGCGTCCTTGATTTAGAACTTGGTAAGGGTCAGGTTAAAGACTTTCGCTATACTCTGCTCCCTGTATTTTCAAACTACATTGAAGCAGATCCTGAAATGGAGACGTTCATTAATGATGTTCGCGCACCTTATGCAAGCCAACTTGCTGAGCCGCTGGCAGTCTCAGATAACTTATTGTACCGCCGGGGTAATTTCAATGGTACCTTTGATCAGGTTATCTGTGATGCACTTCGCCAAGTAAGCGGAGCAGACATTTCACTCTCTCCAGGTTTTCGCTGGGGGACAACTGTCATGCCAGGACAAAATATCACTATGGAACATGTGATGGATCAAACCTGCATAACCTATCCAGAAACATACAATCGCGATATGACTGGCGAACAAATAAAAGCTATTTTAGAAGACGTCTGTGACAATATCTTTAATTTAGATCCTTTCTACCGCCAAGGTGGAGACATGGTTCGCTTAGGAGGTATGGACTATGTCTGTGACCCATTAGGAGTATTTGGCAAACGAATTTCCAATATGACATTAGATAACGGCAAAGCTATAGAGGCAAAGAAAGTCTATAAAGTTGCTGGCTGGGCGACCGTAAACTCTCAAGCTGATGGGCCGCTCATTTGGGATGTTGTGGCTGACTACTTACGAGATAAGAAACAATTCTCAATCGAGAAAATGAATACGCCAAAACTGCTTAACATGGAAGGCAATAAAGGTATTATCAGCTAGCTGAGCAAACCATCTAATGTTCTGTGTAATAATGATTGCTTATGGACCAAACCTATCTATACAAAGCCTTTTTTTCCTGTAATATTTTATTAACTCTAGCGTAGGCTCCCGAGGTACAGATGACACTCAAACTCTCTTTATCTCTCTCTATTAGTCTTGTTCTGGTAGTTCTCTTTTCCATTGATACCGCACGAGCTGGTTATATGGAAGTCACATTACTAGGAACCGGCACTCCAAAGCCAAGCATCGACCGCTTTGGCCCCTCAACACTAATAGAAGCAAATGGTCGTTACTTTATTTTTGACAGTGGGAGAGGCGTCAGCATTCGCCTACAGCAAGCCGGTGTAGCTTTATCAAAAATTGAAAATATATTCTTAACACATTTGCACTCCGATCATATATCAGGCTTAAGCGACCTTTGGCTAACAAGCTGGATCTGGCAAAGACAGCACCCATTACAATTAACGGGCCCTGTCGGAACATTAGCCTTGTCACAACACTTAGAGCTTGCCCATCAAGCTGATTTTTCATATCGGACGAAAAACACAAGTTTGAACTCGAACTTTTTTCCGATCCTTGCAAAAGAAATTGTTTCTGAGGGTATTATTTACCAACATAACGGCATTAAAATAACTGCATTTTTGGTCAACCATTACCCCGTAGAACCCGCATACGGTTATCGCATTGATAGCGGTGAACAATCGATCGTTATTTCTGGTGACACTAGTTTTTCAGAAAACTTAATCAAGCATGCTAAGGGTGCTGACCTTTTGATACATGAAGTTGCTGCAGCCAACAGTGAGCTACTCGCAGGCAACCCACGCTTACAAAAAGTTATCTCTTATCACACTACGCCTAAGCAGGCAGGCAAGATCTTTACAGCAACAGAGCCTAAAGCGGCCGTTTTTAACCACGTGTTACTGTTTGGTATAAGCGAGCGAGCGGTGTTAGAGGCAACACGAGAAAGTTTTAATGGCGATGTACGTATGGGGCATGATTTAATGAAAATAGGCGTTGGTAATGAACTAATTTTTTATTGACTCAATACTAAACTTTTAGTCCTTTTAAATAGAGCATCGATCTATTTAAACTTATTAAGACTTAAATTAGCCTTCATAGCGATAAGAATCTTGATGACTACCAGATAGCCAGAATAGACGGCCCCATCTTCTAATGCCCACCAATTAATGCTACCATAAAAACTGATGAAACAAGCTTGTGAAGTCTCATTCTCACTTATTTCACAGCACAAGAAAAAAAGAGACGCCAAGCATCAAACCTAGTATTAATACTAGGCTCTATTTAAATATCATTGATGTATCATCCACATAGGTATCTATTAATTATAGGTATGTAAAACTATGATGCCTGTTTGAAGGCGTATCATTCGTAGGCTCGGAACAAATTGTTTAAATCGAATGTCTTAATGGACGCAAAGCTAGCTTTGTTTTTATTGTGATCTCTACCAAACAGTGTATCCAAGGTTCCCCCTACTTAGATGCGAATCGTAAATTTAGGAGATGTTATGAATATCAAGAAATTTATCAGCAAACCGCTAGCAGTTTTAGCGCCATTTGTGGCGGCCTCTGTGCTAGCTACAAACCCTGTTATGGCTGACGAAACCTGTATGTCACCGTACATGGTTAAAATCGTCGGTCAAGAAGATTTTGTCTACGTTTGGACTTTAGGTGTTGAAGGCCTAGGTGACGGACAAGATAAAATGGTAACAGTAGATGTAAACCCAAAATCTGAACACTACGGTAAAGTCATCAACTCTGAATCAGTTGGCGGACGTAACGAAGCTCATCACTCTGGTTTCACGGATGATCGTAAATTCTTATGGGCCGGTGGTCTAGATTCAAACAAAATCTTTATCTTTGACGTTCACACAGATCCAGCTGCACCAAAACTAGTCAAAACTATTGACGATTTTGTTAGCAAAACAGGTGGTGTTGTTGGCCCTCACACAACTTACGCTCTTCCGGGTCGTATGATTGTTACAGGTCTTTCTAACAACCAAGACCACGGTGGTCGTACTGCATTAGTTGAGTACACTAACGGCGGTGAGTACATTGATACTTACTGGATGCCTACTGATGATAACCTTCAAGGTGCTCATAAAGGCGGTCAATTCGCTGATGGTTACGGTTATGACATCCGTGCATTACCTGCTAAAAACGTAATGTTGACATCTTCATTCACTGGCTGGTCTAACTACATGATGGACTTCGGTGCAATGCTTGGTGATGCAGAAGCAATGAAACGTTTCGGTAACACAATGGTTATTTGGGATCTTCACACTCGTAAGCCTAAACAAGTTTTAGACGTACCAGGTGCACCACTTGAAATCCGTTGTGCATGGAAACCAGAGAATAACTACTGTTTCACAACAACAGCACTTACATCACAACTCGTACTTTTGAACGAAGAAAATGATGTCTGGAAAGCAACTAATGTTGCTGATGTAGGTAACCCTGCAGATATCCCATTACCAGTTGATATTTCTATCAACAGTTCTGATACTATGCTTTGGGTTAACACTTTCCTAGATGGTAAAACACGTGGATTTGACATCACTGATCCTCATAACCCTAAACAGGTCTATGAAAAACAGATCGGTAATCAAGTAAACATGGTTTCTTCTAGCTGGGATGGTAAACGTTTGTACTACACCACTTCTTTACTAGGTAACTGGGACAAGAAAGCCGGTGACAACGACCAGTTCATCAAGCTATACCATTGGGATGGTACAGAAATGACTGAACAGTTCGCTATTGACTTCCAAGCTGAGAAGCTAGGACGTGCTCATCAAATGCGTTTTGGTGCTTACTCTCTATACGGCAAAACAGCTAAAGTAGAACAAGCAAAAAACAATATCGTAGCAATGAGTAAATAGTAACAGTACCAAAGTAAGAAAGAGAAAATGAGATATTTGAGTTTAAAAATAAGTTTACTATTGTCCCTTTGTTTTTATAGTAGCTATGGCTTGTCAGAGGATAACGCCATACGAGAACAAGTAAAGACTCGTGATTTTTATAACTCAGATCACTTCATGATAAAGGCACCAGAAGCAGAGGGTTCGCCCTCTGCTTCTGGCAATGCCCAAAATATAGATGGCATTCGCATAGGTGCTGGTGATGATAAAACTGGGTATGAAACTACTGGCTACGAGACCAACTCCGTCGCCATTTCTGCCCGCCACGGGAAAAAAGCTGATTTAATTCGTGTTCTTAACGAGCCACCTTTAGGCCTTCCCAAAATTCCTATACCAGTCGACAACCCAATGACTGTAGAAAAAATTGACCTGGGTAAAAAATTATTCTTCGACCGACGTTTATCTCTTAATGACACCTTCTCGTGTGCAATGTGCCACATACCGGAGCAAGGCTTTTCAAGTCATGAACTAGAGAAGGCTGTTGGCTTTGAAGGTCGCTCAAACCGACGTAATGCTCCGACCATATACAACACAGCATATTTGGAGCGCCTGTTCCATGATGCACGTGAAACCACGCTTGAAAATCAGATCTGGGGCCCGTTATTATCTCGTAATGAAATGGCCATGACATCTATGGGACAAGTCATCCAAAAAGTAAAAGACATGTCAGATTATGACGGCATGTTTGAAGAAGCTTTTGATGGCAAATCTGTTGATATTGTAAATTTAGGTAAAGCTCTTGCAAGCTACCAGCGCATACTTGTCTCTGGCAACTCACCTTTTGATAAATGGTATTACGGTAAAGAAACTAACGCCATTTCTGACCAAGCTATTCGCGGCTTCGATCTGTTTAAAGGAAAAGGCCAATGCATCGCCTGTCATAGTGTCGGTCAAAAAACAGCACTTTTCACCGATATGAAAGTTCATAACACTGGTTTAGGTTTCAAACGCACGATGGGTAAAGAGCCAGAGAAAGAGCGTATGCTGATTGCTCCTGGTACTTATGCATATGTGATGAAATCTAAAAAGGCCATAGTTGGGCACGCACCAATGCCAGATGTCGGTGTCTATGAAGTAACTCAGGATCCTGATGATCGATGGAAATACCGCACACCATCATTGCGTAATGTCGCATTAACAGCACCTTATATGCATGACGGCTCTATGCTTAGCTTGGCCGAAGTGATTGATTTGTACAACCAAGGCGGCGTACTAAAGAATGAAAGTGGTTATCCAAATGTCACGCAGTCACCTCTGATAACTCCTCTAGGGTTAACAGAAAATGAAAGCGAGGACTTAATTGCTTTTCTAAAAACATTGAATGGTGACAATATTTCAGAAGTCATTTCTGATGCTTTCTCAACACCTGTTGGTGACACGATCAGCATAAACTGATTTTTATCTCAAGATATTCAAGGACTTTTTAATGCGCGTAGTAGTTGCTATATGGCTTACTTTGTTTGCAACAGTCAGTTTTGCAAACGACGAATTAATGACGCCCATGGCAGGTGTCCGAACTGCACCCCCCATTGAACTGCCCGATAGCAATGGCCAACCCTTCAGCATGAAAGAATATGAAGGTAAATACATACTTGTGAATTTCTGGGCCCATTGGTGCGGGCCTTGTGTTAAAGAGTTTCCTGCAATGCAAAAGCTTTACGACGCATTAAAGGATGATGGCTTTGAAATTATTGCTGTTCACGCAGGTCCGCCACAAGGTCGTGTTAGACCGTTCCTAAAAAAACACAATATCACCTTTAAGACCGTTCTTGATGCAAACATGTCAGCTCATGGCTGGGACGTACCAGTACTGCCTGTCAGCTACCTAATAAGCCCTGAAGGGAAACTTATTTATCAGGCACAAGGTCCAAGAGAATGGGAAGTTGAACACATGCAAGCATTAATGACTGAAAAATAAAAAACTATCTTCGATAGCCACAGCAGCCGCTATCATAAGAGTCTGAGTTACTTTCCTAGAACGTCTTAGCTAAGCAAAGACCTCGCTAGTGAGGGACATGAATTATGACAGAACAACATTATGAAATCGTGATCGTAGGTGGTGGTGCAGCAGGTATCGCCGCAGCGGCAAGGCTTGCAAAAGAACTGCCTGCTGGCAGCATTGCCATTATCGAACCATCAGCCGATCACTACTATCAATCGCTATGGACACTCGTTGGTGCTGGTGTTTTTCCAAAAGAGGCCTCGCAGAAAGACACTGCAATGCTCATACCTAAAGATTGTGACTGGATCAGAGACGCTGTAACAAACTTTGACCCTGAAAAAAGTAAACTATCGACAAAACAAAGCGGAAAGTTTAGTTATGAATACTTAATTATTACTGTTGGTTTACAAATAAACTGGACAGATATTAAGGGCCTCTCACGTAATTTAGGCAAAAAAGGTATCTGTAGTAACTATAGTTACAAGTCAGTTGAATCGACCTGGGAAAATATTCGCAACTTGAGCAAAGGTACGGCTCTATTCTCTCAGCCTGCTAGTCCTATAAAGGGAGATGGCGCGCCTCAAGAAATAACGTACCTCGCCGAAGACTACTTCAGACTTTCCGGACAGACAAATCAAATTAATGTGAAATTCTTCTCAGGGATGCCCGATATCTTTCCTGTGAAGAAATACGCAGAAAAGCTCAATAGCCTCTGTGACCAGCGCGGAATTCAAAAAACTTTTCTTCATGACTTGGTCGAAGTAGATGCTGATAATAAGGTCGCAATTTTCAAAGATCTCGATTCAAATGAACTTAATTCAGTCGAGTATGACTTCCTTCATGTAACCCCTAAGATGGGTCCTCCGGACTTCATCAAGAAAAGCCTCCTCTCTACGGAAGCCGGTTGGGTCGATGTTGATAAAGACACCATGCAGCATAATCACTTCGATAATGTTTTTTCCTGCGGTGACTGCAGTAGCTTACCAACATCAAAAACAGCAGCAGCAATTCGCGCACAAGTTCCAATAATGGTTAGAAACATCTTATCTGCAAGAGATGGTCTGCCATTAGTTGATTACTACAATGGATATACTTCTTGCTCAATAGTGACTGGCTATGGCCGCTCTATGTTAGCTGAGTTTGATTATGACCTTAGCCTGAGAGAAACGCTTCCCTTTGACCAAAGCACTGAAAGAATGAGCATGTATATTCTTAAAAAATATATTATGCCGAAACTCTACTGGCACGGCATGCTTAAAGGACGCTTTTGATTAAAACTCTGCTTAAAAGCTGATGTAACTTGCCCTTTTTAAGCAATAATACTTCAAACTAAAGACTTAAACAGTTATCATTCTCTTTCTTAATCATAGATCTAGGACACATCATGACATCTCGCACCGCCACTGTTGCGCGTAATACCATTGAAACCCAAATTGAGGTGACAATTAACCTTGATGGGCAGGGCCTGTTTAGTGCAGAAACTGGAGTCCCCTTTCTGGATCACATGGTCGAGCAAATTGCTCGACATGGTTTGTTTGATTTAGCTATTAAAGCGAAGGGCGACTTACACATTGACGCCCACCACACTGTTGAAGATATAGGCATTACAATCGGCCAGGCCTTCAAACAGGCCTTAGGCAGTAAAAAAGGTGTCGTGCGCTATGGCCATGCCTATATACCTCTCGATGAAGCGCTGACGCGTGTTGTCTTGGACCTATCCGGCCGTCCCGGCTTTGAATATGATGTAGCTTTTAATCGGGACAAAATTGGTGAGTTCGATGTCGATTTGTTTTATGAGTTTTTCCAGGGACTGGTAAACCATGCCGGTATTTCATTACATATTGACAACATTAAGGGCCGCAACGCACACCATATCGCCGAAACGATGTTTAAAGGCTTTGGTCGCGCATTAAGAATGGCCGTCACTCTCGATCAGCGCGCACTAGAACAATTACCTTCAACGAAAGGTAGCCTTTAAAAAAGAGCCTACAAAATTGCGTCTTTAGTGCGTAAAATAAACTTTTAATTTTTTAAACAGGTCTGTTATGCGCCACGTTGCAGTTATTGACTATGGCATGGGTAATTTACGCTCTGTCTCTAAAGCGCTAGAAGCCGTAGCAAGTGACGTTACTGTTAAAGTAACAGCAGATCCTAAGCTCATTCAAAGTGCTAGCCATGTCGTACTTCCCGGTGTTGGAGCAATACGTGATTGTATTGATGAGTTAGCGCGCCTTAACCTAGATATGATTATTCAAGAGGTTGCTCAAACCAAGCCCCTGCTAGGCATTTGTCTTGGCATGCAGGCGTTACTCAGTCACAGTGAAGAAAATAACGGTATAAATGCTTTAAATATAATTCCTGGCCGCGTACGACAATTTGATGTCGCCCTACCCCGCACTGAAAGGGATTTTAAGGTGCCTCAAATGGGCTGGAATCAAGTACATCAACTTTTTTCTCACCCCCTCTGGAAGGACATTAAGCAAGATAGTCGCTTTTATTTTGTCCATAGTTACTATGCCGAGCCCAAGGACAAAGCAGTGACGGCGGCAACGACAGATTACCAACACGACTTTACTTCGGCACTCTGTAAAGACAATATTTTTGCTGCGCAATTTCACCCAGAAAAAAGTCAACACGATGGGCTACAATTGTTACAGAACTTTTTAAACTGGGATGGCCAGTCCTAGCCTCAACAAAATGGAGACAAGGTTATGTTGTTAATTCCTGCTATTGACCTCAAAGAGGGGCACTGCGTCCGCCTCCGACAAGGCAGAATGGAAGACAATACAGTATTTTCTGAAGATCCCATCGCTATTGCAAAGCAGTGGGTAGACGCAGGGGCAAAACGCCTTCATATTGTCGATCTGGATGGCGCTTTTGCCGGAAAACCCGTTAATGCCGGGGTTATACATGAAATATGTAGCTCCTTCCCTGAGCTCGATGTTCAGATCGGAGGAGGTATTCGTGATGAAGAAACGATCCAGACATATTTAGAAGCTGGGGTCCGTTACACCATCATTGGCACCAAAGCCATTAATGCTCCACACTTTGTTGGTGATGTTTGTGCTGAATTCCCCGGACATATTATTGTTGGTTTAGACGCCAAGAACGGAAAGGTTGCAATTGATGGCTGGTCCAAACTTTCCCATCATGATGTAACTGATATTGCTAAACATTTTGAACAAGATGGTGTCGAAGCAATTGTCTATACAGATATTAGTCGAGATGGAATGATGCAAGGTGTTAATCTTGAGTCTACCCGAGACCTTGCTCGCGCTATCAGTATCCCTGTAATTGCTTCTGGTGGAGTTACCGACTATAACGATGTCAAGGCCCTATGTCATTACGAAAGTGAAGGTGTTATGGGAGCCATCGTTGGCCGTGCTATATATGAAGGAACAATTGATTTAGCAAAAGGCCAGGCTTTAGCTGATAAGCTTAACCCTCCGCAACAATACAAATAAAGGCGGTATTATGGCTCTCGCAAAACGTATTATCCCCTGTCTCGATGTTGACAACGGCCGCGTAGTCAAAGGTGTTAAGTTTGTTGATATTCGTGATGCTGGAGATCCCGTTGAAATTGCTAAGCGTTATGATCAGCAAGGCGCTGATGAACTTACTTTTTTAGATATCACAGCAACGCATAATAATCGTGACACCATTGTGCACGTCGTTGAGGCTATTGCTAGTGAGGTTTTTATCCCCCTCACAGTAGGTGGCGGCATTCGCAAGTTAGAAGACATTCGGCGTATGCTTAATGCTGGTGCCGATAAAGTCGGTATCAATTCTGCAGCTATTCTTCGCCCTGAATTTGTTCGTGAAGCTGCTGAAAAATTTGGCTCTCAGTGTATCGTCGTTGCTATCGATGCTAAATGTACCTCAAGCAAAGGGCAGCCCGAGACTTGGGAAATTTTCACCCACGGGGGTCGGAAAGCTACCGGGCTCAATGCCATTGAGTGGGCAAAAAAAATGGTGTCTTATGGCGCAGGGGAAATTTTGCTAACCAGTATGGATCGCGATGGCACTAAATCAGGTTTTGACTTAGCCCTTACCCGTGCGGTCAGTCAAGCTGTGAACACTCCTGTAATCGCTTCTGGTGGCGTAGGAAAGCTGCAAGATCTAACTGACGGGGTGAAGATAGGCCAAGCTGACGCCGTATTAGCCGCTAGCATTTTTCATTTTGGTGAACATTCTGTTGGAGAAGCTAAAGCCCAGATGGCCAGCCAAGGTATTGAGGTTCGAATATAATGGACTGGCACACCAAAGTAAGGTGGGACTCTGATGGTCTCGTACCTGTTATTACTCAAGAGGCCACGACTCATCAAGTTCTAACCTTAGCCTGGATGAACAGTGAAGCCCTACAACTAACTGTAGAAACTGGTCATGCCGTATACTGGTCACGTTCACGTCAAAAATTATGGCATAAAGGTGAAGAGTCTGGCCACCAGCAAAAAGTGACGTCGATCCGCCTAGATTGTGATAATGATGCCGTCCTGCTACAAGTTGTCCAAAAAGGTGGGATTGCATGTCACACGGGTCGACACCATTGTTTTTATCAACAACTAGAAGATGAGCGCTGGCAGACTACCGAGCCGGTATTAAAAGATCCTAAAGAGATATACAAATGAGTGATGTCTTGACCCAATTAGCTGCAGTCCTTGAGGCGCGCAAAAATGCAAAAGCTGACGACTCCTATGTAGCAAACCTCTACAAGGGAGGCACAGATAAGATCCTTAAAAAGCTTGGCGAGGAAGCAACTGAAACAATAATTGCTGGCAAAGGTGGAGACAAGGATCAAATAATTTATGAGACGGCCGATCTTTGGTTTCACAGCATGGTGTTATTGGCCCATAATAATATCAAACCCCAGCAGGTATTAGATGAGCTTGCTCGCCGCTTTGGTTTGTCTGGCTTAGAAGAAAAAGCCAACAGGAAAAATAGTGAGTGATTGCCTGTTCTGTAAAATTATTGATGGCGATATCCCGTCAGATAAGGTCTTTGAAGATGACCAAGTAATAGCTTTTAAG
Organism: uncultured Gammaproteobacteria bacterium; assembly: GCA_905181885.1. GTDB lineage: Bacteria > Pseudomonadota > Gammaproteobacteria > Nitrosococcales > Methylophagaceae. The sequence continues at coordinate 531,268 of CAJIZI010000001.1, read as the reverse complement.
GATATAAACCCGCGAGCTGCTGTCCATTTATTAGTGATCCCTAGAATTCATATTGATAACCTTGATCATCTAACAGCCGAGCATCAAATGCTCATTGGGCATATAATGTACATATTACCTCAGCTAGCAAGGTCACAAGGCCTCGTTAATGGGTTCAGAACCATTATCAATACCGGCCCTGATGGCGGACAAGAAGTAGGGCACTTACATATACACATACTGGGCGGTCAGGGCCTGTCCAGTTTCAATTAGGAGAAAACCATGGGTTTGGGCGGAATTAGTATTTGGCAGTTAGTGATTGTGTTGGCAATTGTTATCCTTTTGTTTGGAACTAAAAAACTACGATCTATGGGTGGTGATTTAGGCAGCGCGATTAAAAGCTTTAAACAATCGGTGCGAGAGGGCGAGGATGACGTTAACAAGAAAGACGACGTCACGCTTCATCACACAAGTGAAGAGCCCGGCTCTTCGCAGTCAAAAAAAGATAACCATACAGGTTAACAGCTCTCTTATTGACTTGCTTCGTTATGGCCGGCTTGGTTTAACAATAGACGGCTATTAATGTTCTTCTTCATAGCTCGTTTGATAGGTAGCAAAAGAGACGCTTATGTTTGATATTGGTTTTTGGGAATTATTGTTAATAGCTATCGTTGCGCTAGTGGTCGTTGGGCCCGAACGTATGCCTCGGCTTATCCGTGTCACAGGCCTATGGATTGGCCGCGCCAACGCGTCTATACAGTCTGTCCGTAGCGAGATTTCACGTGAATTGAGCGCTGAAGATCTAAAGAAAACGATTTTGGATCAAGAGGGCACACCCTCCGTCCCGCGCTACGTAGTTCCTGACGAAGCAAACCTATCAGAGAGCGGCGCTGAACCTGTAGAGAAGCCCTCCGCTAAGGCCAACAATGGAAAAGGATAGTCAAGAACAATTAGTTTCTCACCTCGTTGAGCTTCGCGATAGACTGTTAAGGGGTATCTTAGCCGTTCTTGTTATAGCCGTTATACTTTTACCTTTTTCCAATGACCTCTATCATTTTCTGGCTGAGCCTTTATTAAGGCACTTACCTGAAAGCAGCACAATGATAGCAACAGAAGTAGCCTCTCCCTTCTTAACTCCCTTTAAACTTACGCTCAGCACCGCCATTATGTTGGCCGTGCCTGTTCTATTGTTCCAGCTCTGGGGGTTTGTTGCCCCCGGTTTATACGAGAATGAGCGTAAAATTGTTTTTCCTTTATTATTTGCTAGCACCGCTTTGTTTTTCTTGGGTATTGTTTTTGCTTATTACGTGGTCTTTCCTCTTGTCTTTGGTTTTTTAACCCAAGCAGCGCCCGAAGGGGTTGCAGTGATGACGGACATTAGTAGTTATTTGGACTTTGTCCTCAAGCTGTTTTTTGCTTTTGGCTTTGCTTTTGAGGTTCCTATTGCAACCCTTCTCTTAATTTGGTCAGGCGTGTCAACAGTGGAAAGCTTAGGAGAGAAGCGTCCTTATATTATTGTTGGGGCCTTTATAATTGGTATGTTGCTCACGCCTCCAGATATCATTTCTCAAACACTGCTTGCCTTGCCTGTTTGGCTCTTATTTGAGCTTGGTCTGGTTTGTTCTCGTTGGCTACCCAAAAAAACACAAAGCGATGATGAAGAAAAAGCTTAGGCTTTCTAAGCACAAAAAATATAACCTTCTGGAGAGATTTAGATGCCGCTTAAACAACAGCTTGTTGATGAAATTGAAGTCTTGTTGCGTTATAGCCTTGAGACAAAACATGAGGGTCTTAAAGTGCATAATGATGCTCGACAGGAGCTGCGTGATGCTACACGCCGTTTGTTTGAAAAAGGTTTAATAAACCAAAAAGATGGGGGCTACTTGACCGACTTAGGCCATGACGCGGCAAAACACACCGAGGCCCTTCTTAGCCTCTTAAGGGCCTGAACAAGCCTTTAATTACGCTTATATACAATGAAGCTGTAAGGGTGTTCGTTTTTTTCATCCGCAAAAAACTTTTCTTCGCTGAGAACCTGCCACTGGTTTTTGTCCCAGTCTGGAAACCAAGTATCACCTGATAGCGTTGCGTGGACGAGCGTCAGATAAATTGTGCTCGCTTCTGGTAAAAACTGCTTATATAGCGAGGCCCCCCCCATCACCATAACTTCTTCTATGTTTTCACATTCCTGAAGGGCCTGTTGGACTGAAAAGCTGATAGTACAACCGTCGCTTTCATACTCCTGGTCGCTTGTAATAACGATGTTTTTTCTTCCCGGCAGCGCTCTCCCTATTGACTCATGGGTCCGTCTACCCATTATTAGCGCTTTACCCATAGTCACTCGGCGAAAATACTGTAAATCGGCAGATAACTTCCAAGGAAGATCGTTATCTTTTCCTATGAGCCCCTCTTCATCTGTTGCTACAATAATGGATAACTTCATTTTTTAGCCTATAATTTAACAAGATAAGATACTACCAGATCCAGTTTTAAAACTGGGAGCCCTTCCGCTAATAACTTATGTACAAGTGTACTGATAAAAGGCATAAGAAGCTGTGGATAAGTTAAGCTGTGGATAAAGCGTTTGGTTGTCCACAACTAAAACATGTTTAGTCTTGTCTTTATCAACAGGCCGTAATAGTTTAAACCTCTGAATTGTAATTATAAAAAAGACTTACTCACTTATCCACAGGAACTAATCATTATCATCAATAATCTTTTAAATAATATATTTATTATTAACTAATGCCTTTTATTTTAAAAGTGGCTCTTCCTTGTCCTTTGCGGTTCTGTTTTGACTATTTGCCAGACCAATCTGAAGCGGCGTGGCAAAGAGGGCTTAGAGTGAGGGTCCCTTTTGGTTCACGTGAGCTCGTAGGAATAATTTTTGATATAGAAGATATGCAAGACAAGGTACAGCTATCAAAGGTGAAGCCTATAATCACGAGACTTGATGAGCTACCAATAATTTCAGAAGAGCTTCTGAACTTGATTTCTTGGGTGAGTGAATATTACCACCATCCTGTGGGAGATTGCTTTCAAGTTGCTTTGCCGAAAAAAATACGTCTTGGTGAGCCAGCTTTATTAATGAAGGAGACGTACTGGTCATTAGCCAGTGATAGCGCGTCAGAGAGTAAGCTAGGTAAGAAGCAAGAAAATGTTTTGAAGCTGCTACAAAAAAACAGCACACACCTTTCCCAACAAGAAATAACTGACGCAATAGGCAATCATAATGACGCACTAAAAAGGCTAGAGGTTAAAAGGCTTGTTAAAAAGGAAAAGCAAGTTAAAAAACCAGCCTTGGTAACCGACCTGATACCTCTAAAAAAACTAAATAATGACCAAGAAGCGGCAGTTAATGCTGTTTGGGAAAAACAAAATAAATTTTCATCCATACTGCTTCACGGCATTACAGGCAGTGGTAAAACAGAGGTTTATATACAGCTTGCTTCACTAGTTGTCTCTAAAGGCAAACAAGTTCTTATTTTGATACCTGAAATAGGTTTAACAGAACAATTTGTAAATAGGTTCAAACAACACCTGTCTGTCTGTATTGTAGTCTTTAACTCCTCCATGAATGATAGCGAACGACAACAGGCCTGGCTTTTGGCACAGTCTGGTGATGCTGACATTGTAATAGGAACACGCTCAGCCGTTTTTTCGCCTTTAAGTCGTTTGGGCTTGGTGATAATTGACGAAGAGCATGATAGTTCATATAAACAACAAGACAGCCTAAGATACCATGCTAGAAATGTAGCTATAATTAGAGCAAAAAGAGAAAACATTCCTGTTTTATTGGGCAGCGCAACACCTTCCTTAGAGTCTTTTTATCATGCGCAGTCACAACGCTATAGCCTCATAACTTTAGCGCAGAGGGCAACAGGGGCGGAGCTACCGGAAGTAGAGCTAATAGATAGCTCTGGCCCAAAAGCGTGTAACGGTTTATCAAGCATACTTTACAAGGAGATAGGAAAGACGCTGGAGGAAGGGAATCAGGTACTCCTTTTCATCAACCAAAGAGGTTATGCCCCTGTTTTGATTTGTCATGATTGTTCTTGGCAAGCAAGCTGTAAACATTGTGACGCTAAAATGATTGTTCACCAAAGCCGGTATCAATTGCGTTGCCATCATTGTGGTTTTAACCAGCCGCTCCCTAAAGAGTGCCCAGAGTGTGAGTCTACAGAGATGGGTAATTATGGTGTCGGGACGCAACAGATTGAGGAAAACCTTCAAACGCTTTTTCCAGAAACACCCGTCTTGCGAATGGATCGTGACAGCACTCAAAGAGTGGGTTCCTTTGTTAAATTAGTAGCAGACATACAGGCAGGTGGGGCCAAAATTTTGATTGGCACTCAAATGTTAGCTAAGGGTCATGATTTTCATGATGTAACTTTGGTGGGTATTTTAGACGCAGATCAAGGCTTATTTAGTGCGGATTTTAGGGCAACAGAATCCTTAGCACAGCTAATCACACAGGTTACGGGGCGAGCAGGAAGGGGAAGAAAGCCAGGCAAGGTTTATATTCAAACAAGCCAGGTTGTACATCCTTTTTGGCAAGATTTGTTACAAGGTGGTTATATAAAAATGGCAAAAAAATTATTACAAGAAAGAAAAAGCAGTTTAATGCCGCCGATTGGATCATTATGCGTGATTCGAGCCCGAGCTAAAAAACAAGCCTCTCCGTTAAAGTTTTTAACAGAGGCATCAGCTTTGTTAAACCAGAACCAAAAGCTAGTTATGGTTCTAGGTCCTGTACCGGCAATGATGGAAAAACGAGCAGGAAACTTTCGTGCACAACTGTTATTGACGACTCAAAACAGGAAAGCTCTTCATCAATTACTAGATCACCATATTGAAGCCATGTCTAAACTGAAAAGTAGTAGAGAATGTCAGTGGTCCATTGACGTCGATCCTATTGATTTATATTGAGCTATTACTGGTTGGAGCATTGTTTTTTTTGAAGAGCTTTAAAAAAGTATTAGGGGTAATCAATGATGTTATCCCTGCCTAGGATCGGTTAAAATGTTAAGAATAGATATTTATTAAGGCCTCATCAAATTGAAAGATCAGCTTAAAGAAATCATCAAGCAGTCCTTAATGCAGCTTATTAAGAAAGATCGCTTACCAAAGTTTGATATACCCGCTATAGAAATAGAGCGAACAAAAGATAAAGCACACGGGGACTTTGCTTGTAATATTGCAATGATGTTGGCTCGCACAGTGAAAATGAATCCTCGTCAGATCGCGACATTGCTCGTTGAAAACATAGTCCAAGCTGACTATATTGCTGAAGTTGAAATTGCAGGGCCAGGCTTTATTAACTTCACTTTATCAGCCGGCACGGCACAGCAAGTAGTTAGAGATATTTTAGAACAAGGCCCGAAGTTTGGCTTAAGCAAGCATGGTAAGGGTAAGTCTGTTCAGGTTGAGTTTGTATCGGCAAACCCAACAGGGCCTTTGCATGTGGGTCATGGGAGAGGAGCAGCCTATGGGTCAGTTGTTAGTAGCTTGCTTATGGCTGTCGGCTTCGATGTCCATCGTGAATACTATGTTAATGATGCTGGCCGGCAAATGGATATTTTAGCAACCAGTGTTTGGCTCCGCTATCTGGAAGCTTGTGGTGAAAAGCTCATTTTCCCTAGCAATGGGTATAAAGGTGGATATGTTCTTTCTATTGCAAAAAGTCTAAAAGACAAATACGGCCGTGCATTATTAAAAGAAACAAGCACCGTCTATGATGGCATTCCAAAAGATGAACCGAAGGGTGGCGATAAAGAGGAGCATGTAGACGCTTTAATTGGCAAAGCAAAAGATCTCTTGGGGCCCGATGCTTATAAAAAAGTCTTTGATGCCGGATTAAACCAAATTTTGGGAGGTATTCGGCGGGACCTAGCTGACTTTGGAACCGAATACGACGAATGGTTTTCAGAAAGATCGCTAATGGAGTCGGGTATGGTTGAAAAAGCGATTGTAGAACTGAAAGAAGCGGAGATGCTGTACCAGCAAGATGGTGCTTGGTGGTTCAAGTCGACAGCTTTTGGTGATGAAAAAGATCGTGTTGTGGTGCGTGATAATGGCCAAACGACATATTTTGCATCTGATATTGCTTATCATTTAAACAAACTTAAGCGGGGCTTTGATAAGGTTATTGATATTTGGGGCTCTGATCATCATGGGTATATTCCTCGTGTTAAAGCATCCCTGTCTGCAATGAAGCAAAAGGTAGATAAACTAGAAGTTTTACTGGTTCAATTTGCGGTGCTTTATCGTGGAAGTGAAAAGGTCGCCATGTCGACTCGTAGTGGCCAGTTCGTAACGTTAAGAGAGCTGCGAGAAGAGGTCGGTAAGGACGCTGCTCGTTTTTTCTATGTATTACGAAGCGCTGATCAGCATATGGACTTTGATCTAGAGCTGGCTAAATCTCAAAGTAATGATAATCCTGTTTATTATGTGCAATATGCTCACGCCAGGGTTTGTAGCGTTTTTAGACAGTTGTCCGAACGAGGGTTGGCCTGGGATCAAGGTGTCGGTGAAAAAAACCTTGAGTATTTAACTGAAGATCATGAGCAGGCATTGTTATCCATGTTGGCTCGTTATCCAGAAGTGGTAAGTTCTGCGGCAGCGGCCTACACACCGCACTCCTTAGCGCACTATCTCATGGATTTAGCGCGAGACTTCCACACTTACTACAATGCTCATCAGTTTATTGTCGAGGAGCAAGCTCTTAGCCAGGCTAGGCTGACCTTGGTGGTGGCAACCAGGCAGGTGATTGCAAACGGCCTATTGATACTTGGCGTGTCTGCTCCGGAGGCAATGTAAGTGGCAGCAAAGCGAAACCAGCGCAAACAGGCAGCGAAAAAATCATTGCCACTAGCTGCAATGATAATTAGTTTCATGGTGGGTGCTTTTGTGATGTTTTTAATTCATATTAAAGACTCAGCGTCACCAGACAACGCTATCGAGCCACCCGTAGCTAAAGCTGCTGAAAAAAGTAGCAGGGCCATAGAGCCGACATTTGAGTTTTTTACTTTATTGCCAGAAATGGAAACAGTGGTAGATGAGCCAAGACAAGCAAAAAAGAAAAGAATTGTTTCTTCACCGCCACAAAAGATAGCCAATTTAAAACCACTAGATAAGGCTAGTTATTTGATACAAGCGGGTTCATTTAAAAGTGCCAAGGATGCCGACGGACGAAAAGCTAAACTTGCCTTGCTAGGGGTTGAGTCTAAAGTACAGACCGTAAAAATAGATAATGAGGCAACGTGGCATAGGGTACAAATCGGGCCTATTGTTGGACGGGACAAAGTAGAGATGCTGCAAAAGCAGCTTAAGAAAAATAAAATAGAGTATCTATTACTGCGTGCGAGACATGGTTAGTTGTTTAAGTTATGCTTTCAAAAACCAACTAAAAAGAGCGATCTTTCCATCTAGTTAAAAGCTAAAAAAGTACTTTTCTCGTGGTTTTAAGAAAAAAGAATTCTGTTCAATAATTGGAGCAAGCGATGACAGAAAAGGTTGAAGAGGGTGTTTGGCAAGATGTGCCGAGCCCGTTCTGTGGTATTGCTTCTGATGATTTAACCGTCAGTGTTAAGGGTCAAAAAGTTAGTGTCCTTGAGAATGGTGATGCGTATACAGCCTCCGGTTTTGAAACCCCGGTAACAGACAAGGCTCCAAGGGTAAACGGAAAAGTAGTAACTTTAGCTGTTGCGGTCGAGCATACCGCGAGACTTATAAACAATAGTAAGCAAACGGTTATATCTGGGTTGGCTACAGATTTGAATGGTGCAAGAGCGGCCATGGCCTTGGCAGATAAAAGTAGGGCAACCATTGACCATATGAATTCAGTGGAATCTTTTAAGAACACACTGGTATTGCAAGACACGGGCTGGATGAATACGACGCTGTCTGAAGTAAAAAACCGTGTTGATATGTTACTTATTGTGGGAAGTGATATTGAAGCTGGCTTTCCTCGTTTTTTCGAGCGAATTATTTGGCCCGAAGACACATTGTTCGGTCAAGATATTGAATCTAGAGATGTTATTTACCTGGGTAAGGGCCCGTCTGGTAGAGCTTCAACATCGCCAGAAGGAAAAAAAGCTGAAGTAATGCTTTGCGATGACGCTGATTTGCCAGAAGTGCTTTCTATATTGAGGGCTTTGGTGGCGGGCCGAGCTATAAACGCTGTGGACATTGGTGGGATTGCCGTTACTGATTTGGCAAGATTAGCGGCTCGCTTAAAAGCTGCCAAGTATTCAGTTGTTACTTGGGCCGCAAGTATGCTCGATTTCGATCATGCCGAAGTATCAGTGCAGATGGTCTGTGAGATGGTGAAAGATCTAAATACTAAAACTCGTTCTAGTGGCCTGCCTTTAGGCGGAAAAGATGGAGAGGTGACGGTAAACCAGGTCGCCGTTTGGCAGTCAGGTTATCCAATGCGGACCAACTTTAATCGCGGCTATCCTGATTATGATCCCTACCTGTCAGATAGCCTTCGCATGCTGAAGGACGATGAGGTCGACACTCTGCTGTGGGTATCGAGTTTTGATATCGAACGCAAGGCTCCCGCCTCAAAAGCCGTCACCGTCGTTATAGGGCGCTCTGGGATGTCGTTTGATTCAGAGCCTGCCGTGTTCATTCCTGTCGGCATACCAGGTATTGATCATTCGGGTCGCGCTTTTAGATCGGACGGCGTTGTTTCATTACCATTAAGACAATTAAGAAACAGTGGTTTGCCAAGCACCTTTGATGTGTTAAGCGCTATTGAAAAAGCTCTATAAGGGGTTCATGAAGAAATGTTAATGAAATTAACTGGCGGCCGAGTTTACGATCCTGCCCATGGCATCAATGGCATAGTTCGTGATATCTATGTGGATGATGGTTGGATAGTAGACCCCCCTACAGATGGAAAGGTTTTGCAAGAAGTGGACTTGCGGGGCAAGGTAGTAATGGCTGGAGCTATTGATATGCATACTCATATCGGTGGGGGTAAAGTTAATATTGCTCGAACGATGCTGCCGGAAGATCACGCAGCAGATGTGGTGGCACGGACAGAGCTTATGCGCTCAGGTTGTGGTCATGCGGCTCCAAGCACCTTAACCGCGGGCTATCAGATATGCAGAAATGGGCTATACGGCCGGCTTTGAGCCTGCGATATTACCAAGTAATGCTCGTCAAGCGCATATGGAAATGCATGACACGCCAATTATTGATAAGGGTGGCTACGTCATGCTCGGCAGTGATGACTATTTGCTACGAATGATGGCGGCCAACAATGATCAGGAGTCGATCAATAATTATGTTGCATGGACTATAACGCATAGCCAAGCGATTGGAGTTAAGGTGGTAAATCCGGGCGGGATAAATGCCTTTAAGTTTAATCAGCGTAAACTGGACCTTGATGAAAAGAATAGTTTTTATGGTGTGACGCCACGTGAAATTTTATTGCGCTTAGCAAGAGCTGTAAAAGAACTGGGTATCCCTCATCCGCTTCATGTTCATGGTTGTAATTTGGGCGTACCGGGGAACATGGATACAACGCTCGACACGATGGATGGCATTGGGGGTTTGCCAATGCACATGACTCATATTCAGTTTCATAGTTACGGGACGGAGGGTGATTACAAGTTTTCCTCGGGTGCTGCTGAGATTGCTGAAGCGATTAATCGTCACAAAAATATTACTGTTGATGTAGGTCAAATACTTTTTGGCCAAACAGTGACAGCATCTGGTGATAGCATGCATCAACACGCAGGACATGCTCATGCCCACCCCAATAAATGGGTCACAATGGATATTGAATGTGATGCTGGCTGCGGAGTTTTACCGTTTAAATACAAAGATCAAAGCTTCGTTAATGCGCTGCAGTGGATGATTGGCTTAGAAACCTTTCTCCTTGTAGAAGATCCGTGGAGAATTTTCTTAACGACTGATCACCCAAATGGAGCCCCTTTTACTAGTTACCCGCATTTGATTAGATTGTTGATGGATAAAACATTCAGAAATGAAGTGTTGTCTCGACTTCACCCTGAAGCACAAAAGGCGAGCCGATTGGCTTCGATTGACAGGGAATATTCTTTATACGAAATAGCCATTATGACGCGTGCAGGTGCGGCAAAACTGGTTGGCTTAGCTGATCGTGGTCACTTGGGTGTTGGTGGTGCAGCAGATATTACAGTGTATACGGACCATGCCGATCGCGAAAAAATGTTTAGCAAGCCAGACTATGTATTTAAAGATGGTCGGATGGTGGTTAAAGACGGCGATCTAATTGATGTGACATGGGGGACAACCCATGTCGTTAAACCTGAATATGACAAAAGTATCGAGACATCATTAAAAGGATACTTTGATAAGTACCTCACGATGAAAATGGGTAACTTTAAGATTAGTGATGATGAAATTGTCGATGATGGACGAGGAAGCTTGACCATACAACCCCTGCATAAGGGAGGGCCGGTATGATTATTAATGGTGTCACAATTGATGAGACTTTCGCAGAAGCCTTTCCGATGAAAGCAACACGGCTTATTATTACTGCACATAATGCCAAATGGGCAATGATATCAGCTCAAGCTTTTACGGGGTTTGCTACATCGGTGATTGCCTGTGGCTGTGAAGCAGGGATTGAGCGTCAGCTAGATGGTAGTGAAACTCCAGACGGTCGCCCGGGTGTCTCAATATTGATTTTTGCGATGGGTGGCAAAGGTCTAGCCAAACAAGTTGAAACGCGTTCGGGGCAATGTGTTCTAACCTCACCAACGTCTGCTTTATTTTCAGGTCTTGAGAGCGAAAAAAACATGCCCTTGGGCCAAAATTTACGTTACTTTGGTGACGGCTTCCAAATTTCTAAAATGATTGGCGGTAAACGCTACTGGCGTATTCCTGTCATGGACGGTGAGTTTTTAGCACAGGAAAAAACAGGTGTGACGGCAGCGGTCGGAGGTGGTAATTTCTTGGTGCTTGCGGAGTCACAAGGCCAGGCACTAGCCGCTTGTGAAGCGGCCATTGAAGAGATGAAAAAAATCCCGAATGTGATCATGCCCTTCCCTGGCGGAGTAGTTCGGTCAGGCTCTAAAGTTGGATCAAAATATAAAGCGCTTAATGCCTCGACCAATGATGCATTTTGTCCGACATTAAAAGGCCAGACTAGTAGTGATTTACCGGCAGAAGTTGAGTCGGTGATGGAGATCGTCATTGATGGTTTGGCTAAAGAAGATATTGATAAGGCAATGAAAGTAGGCATTCAAGCCGTATGTAAATTGGGATCAAAACATGGAATCAGGCGCATCAGTGCAGGCAATTATGGTGGTAAGTTAGGCCCCTTCCATTTCCATTTGCAGGAGATCATGAAATGAGCAGCTTAATTTTCACTTTAAAGGAAGCGACTCGACAGCGTATTGATTGCTCTCCTTTAACCCCCAATAAATTGGCCGATAAATCATTAGCTGATATTGCTAAAACTCAACTAATGACCGGTAATCTAAGCGAACGAGCTGATGCCTTGTTTATCATCACTGAGGGAGATAGTGAGTCCATTGAGTTTAAAGGGAGCTAACAGCAAGCTCGATTTTATTGGCCATAATATGACGCAAGGGAAGATCTCTGTTGATGGGGATGTTGGGGCTTATTTTGGCATCTTTATGGAAGGTGGTGAGCTCTCAGTAAAAGGCGATAGCTCCATTTATACCGGCTGTGAAATGAAGGGGGGGCAAATAAAAGTCAACGGTGATGCCGGTGACTTCATTGGTGGTGCCCGTCCAGGAAGGAGAAATGGTATGACAGGTGGAACAGTTATTGTCTCTGGTAATGCTGGATCCCGAACTGGCGATCACATGCGCAGAGGCATTATCTTGATCGAGGGTAACGCTGGTGATTATTGTGGCTCTAGAATGATTTCGGGTACGATTGCTGTGCTAGGTGACTGTGGTAGTCACTTGGGTTATGCCATGAAGCGGGGGACGATTCTGTTAAATCAAATGCCATCAAGAGGCATCACTGCTAATTTCAATGATTGTGGCGCCCACACCTTGGGTTATTTATCCTTACTATTTTCATCATTTAAAAAGCTAGATAGTATATTTTCACGGATCGATAATTTTTCTCGTGTACAACGATATGCTGGTGATCTAGCCGGTATTGGAATGGGCGAGATTTTAGTTAAGATTTAATCATGATAGCAATGGCTTCAAAGAGTAACCTTGAGCCTTAGGATGCTTGTTTAGGAGTTCAAATCAAAGGGTGCATAGCTGTTGCACACCCTATTTATTCTTAAGATCATGAGCACGGGTTGTTTCGAGCTCAATTTTGAGTGACTCGCCTGATTTAAGAATTTCATTTAACGATATTAGCAGTGAAATAACCATGGTGACGAGACTCATTACGAAGAACACTTCGCCTAGAATTTGATTTCCCCAAAATAAAGACAACATGGCAAAGACGCAAAATAAAAAAGAAATTATTCCGAATACTTGCATGTATTTGATGAGATTGATTCTCAGGTTAAGGTTTTGAATTTGTCTAATACTGTTTTCTTGAGCCTGATTTCTTAGCCCCTTATTTAGCGAGCGTACTATACTAGCTAGGGCTAAGTAGCGGTTTGTATACGCCAGGAATAATAGTGAAATACCTGAAAACATAATAGCGGGATCAGTAATATTTAAGTTCATAGTGAGACCAATAAGCCAAATAAGTCTATTATTTTAACTGAAATACTAAGGTTTATTTTTTATGAGTTTTTTTTAAGCAAAATCAAGAAAGATGCTTGCGCTTGGTTGTATTTACAAGAAAAACTTATTCACAGCACTAGAGCTTAATTTAATAACCGTATAATAGCTGACTTAAGATCACGTATTATCGAAACTAACTATGTTTATTAAGGTTTGAATTATGTCTGATATTGGTAAGCCCATGATTCAGTTTGTTGATGAGTCGCAGAGTAACGAGCCAAGCTCCAGAGGTTCATTAACAGGTTTGATAACTAACATTACAGATGCTTGCAAAGAGATAGCAGGTCTTATTGAGTGCGGCGGAACTAATGATCTTAACGGGGTTGCAGGATCAGAAAATATTCAGGGAGAGGTTCAGAAAAAGCTCGATATTATTACGAATGATGTGATGGTCAGACATTTAAGTTCAACGGGACATTTGGCAGCGATGTTATCTGAAGAAGTTGAAGGGATCATTAGGACGCCTAGCGGTATGCCGAAGGGTGATTATTTGGTTGCTTTTGATCCTTTGGATGGCTCTTCTAATATTGATGTGAATATCTCAGTCGGTACGATATTCTCTGTTCTCAGATGTCCAGCTGGTATCACAGAGCCAACGGCTGAGGATTTTCTGCAGCGGGGTACAGAGCAGGTCTGTGCTGGTTTTTGTGTTTATGGGCCGGTGACGATGATGGTCGTTACAACAGGCAATGGTGTGAATGGTTTCACTTTGGATAGGGATCTTGATGAGTTTATCTTAACTCATCCTAAAATGACTATTCCAGAAGAGACCGCTGAGTTTGCAATCAATATGTCTAATCAACGATTTTGGGAGCCACCAGTTCAACGTTATATTGATGAGTGCCTATTGGGTGTTGATGGCGCTCGCGAGAAAGACTTTAATATGCGTTGGGTGGCATCGATGGTAGCAGAGGTCTATCGTGTGCTTACGCGGGGTGGTATTTTCATGTACCCACTAGATACGAAGCTAAAGACTGAGGGTGGTAAACTCAGGTTGATGTATGAAGCGAGTCCGATGAGCTTTATTATTGAGCAGGCTGGAGGAGTTAGCTCCACTGGCCGTATGCGGATCATGGCTATACAGCCTGAGGGCCTACATCAAAGAGTGCCTGTTATTTTAGGCTCTAAAAAGGAAGTGGAACGCTTGGTGTTATATCATCAAGAGAGATATTAAATGATGGCGAGACTTTTTTCTCAATGTTGACTACGCTAGGGAGTCTAAATGAAAAAACTAAAGAATGAAAAAGAACTAGTTAAAAAAGCCCTTGTTGAAGGAGTGGCTTATGCCGAAAAAAGAGGGGTTGTTGAGTTTGAACCGACTGACTCTGCAAGTGAAAAGATAGAATATATTTATCGGTTGTTGGTTCATGATAAAGTGCTCCAATCCTTACCCGAAGATCAAGTCTCTCAGCAGACAATGAAGCATAAACTCGCTATTTGGGCTTCAAAATTATAGCTAGCTATAACTAGAAGTAAGTTTTTTTGTGGCAAGCTCTGCGGCTTCTAAAGCACCTTCTAGATAACCACCAGCAATTCTTGCTGATTCAGTCCCGGCAAATAGTAAATGGCCCTTCCAAAGGTCGTCCGCACTTACTGGCAGTCCATAGGTGGGATGACTGTTGGAAGCGACTTGATCTTGATCTGTTGAGGTAAAAGCTTCTTCTGACCAATCGGTCAAGAATGTATCTACGGGTTTGGCTGCTTGTTCACCAAACAAGTCGGAAAGTTGATTTAAAACTACCTGCGTAAGAGCTTTGCGACCAGCTGCTTTTCGTGCTGCAGCATTAATACCGACAAAACCAAAGAGTGCTGGTTTACCATGAAGTGAGCTTGCATCATGAATCTCTACTAAAGGCCCCGTTTGACTGCTTACCGAACCGGATAAGCCCTGATGGCGCCAAAAAGGCTGGTCATAAACGGCAACAAACTTGGCGTGAGCCGCCATCCAAGTCATGGTGTTTTGACAGTGCTTAAGAAGGTTCTCTGGTAAAGCAGGCGTAAATTGAATCGTATTGCTGACGAGCCTAAGTGGTAATGCTAATACAATGTGCTGTGCTATCACTGTCGTGATGTTCCCGCTCATTTTGAGTGTGATAGAGCCGCTAGCTTCAAACTCTATCTTTGTTGCTTGATGATTTAGCTTAATGGTACCGACAGGGAGTTGAAGCGTTAAGGCCTCGATCAGCGCTAGCATTCCACCAGATAAACGCATAGAAAGTGGACTACTTGCCCTACCTAATTCATGACGCTGTGGGTCAATACCTCGGCCTTGATCAAACAAATGAGCGCCCGTCTGATGCTGAGGAAAAGCGGTTAGTTTCAGGTCTTTAACGAGCTTGTCCATATTAGGCTGCATATCTGGCCAGAACCATGAAGGACCAAGATCATAGCGCTCCATCTCTAGCGCTACGCCTTGTTCTCTGTTTGATGGAGACATGGACATAATGCGGCCACCTAAGCGATCACGGGCTTCGAAAACTGTGGACTCGATGCCTTGTTGCTGGAGAAGGTAGGCGGTGTATAGGCCGCTGAGTCCTCCTCCAATAATAGCGACGGGTGTTTCAATCGATATTGTCATTAAATTTATCTATATTAAAATGTTTCTGACCGGGGCCTAATATCCAGTTCATGTGTCCAAGCTGAGGGTGGCTGGTGTGCTAGATCCCAGTAGATGTTGGCTAGACTTTCGCTTTCCAGGCAGTTTTCTTGTTTAAGGTTTGGGAATCGTTGCTGACTGCGTTCGGACCAAATTATGCCATCAATTATAGGGTGGACGATATGAACACCTTGTGGCTGGAACTCTCTTGCCAATGACTGGGCAAGGCCACGGAGCGCAAACTTAGCCGAACTAAAAGGACTAAAGCCTGCGCTGCCTCTAGTGCTGGCTGTAGCGCCTGTGAGAATGAGTGTGCTAGCTTCATGCTCCTGCATGAATGGAATTGCAGCTTGGCTTACATTGATGGCGGTTAGGACGCTACTACGCCAAGCCTGCTCAAAATCACTAGCTTCAAGTTCGAGAAATTTCCCTCTTATTAGTTCAGAGGCGTTATGTATAACAACTTTAGGCTTACCATACTGTTTTATGATTTCATTGATAATAGTATGAGTTTGTTTAGGATCAGTTAGATCGGCTTGAAAGTCACCAGAAGAACGAGCGACACCTATGCTTTGATAACCACCTTTTTCAAAACGTTCATTAAGGGCGCGCCCAAAACCGTGCCCGTATCCTGTAATGATAGCTAGAGGCTTGATAATGTTTCTTTTTTAGTCATTTAGGGTCCTATTTAATGAGTCTGGTATTTGGATGGTGAGTATTTTACCTTGCTGTGACATTTTTAAGTGTTTTATAAAAGACATTCCGAGAAGGACCTCATCAAACTGCATTCCGCTGCTGATGCTGGCTGGGACGTTTCGCATCTCAATATCCCCAAGTGAAATACTTGCGAGGGATGTCGAGTAGGAAATACTGGTGCCATTGGCGGTGACAGTGCTGTGAGCAGCCCCTTTCTTTAAGCCCAGTCTTTTGGCTAAATGTTCAGGTATGGCAACGTTAGTAGCGCCTGTATCGAGGAGAAACTTTACAGTTTGGTGATTTATTTTTCCTGCTGCAACATAGTGACCTTGGCGATTTTGTTTTAGCGTGATATCACGGCTGCCATTTTCATTATTGATGGTCGTAATAGTGCGGTTGGGATTATTGATTTTGTCCAAAACATCGTCAAAAAAGAAACTGCCACCAGCCAGTAACCCGATCCAGATGAGTACGATTGTGAAGGTGTTGAAAGCCGGCGGTGTTTCCTGTTCATTCATAACTTATAGTCCTAACTATTCACC
Source organism: uncultured Gammaproteobacteria bacterium (assembly GCA_905181885.1). GTDB lineage: Bacteria > Pseudomonadota > Gammaproteobacteria > Nitrosococcales > Methylophagaceae. Next base: position 514,730 of record CAJIZI010000001.1, on the reverse strand, counting down.
TTAGTCTACGCCATCGCATAGTGCTTGGGGTTGCTATGAGTTAAAAGCGCGGGCCGGGTAGCGTAAGTGCCGAGGAAAAGTATCTTTTTGCATAGTATAAAGTTATGGGGCGGGAGCTCTAGTGGGAGGCTTCCTCCGCCTACGTGATGAGCTTGGCTTATTGGCTGAGTCTGAAGCTTGCTGTTTGCCGCGACTGCCAGTCCGGTTACCTGATGACTTCGGTTTTCTCTTTTGATGTTTATGACGCTTAGTTAAGCTGGAAGGTCGTAAGTCATGAACAGGCTCAAAGCCTTCAACAACTCGACGCTCTATTAATTCACCCGTTAAATGTTCTATATCGGATAGGTATTCAAACTCATCTGAACAGACCAAAGATATTGCGTGGCCTGTCGAATTGGCTCGGCCAGTTCGACCGATACGATGGACATAGTCTTCGGGAATATTAGGTAAGTCAAAATTGATCACATAAGGTAATTGATCAATATCGATACCGCGAGCAGCAATATCAGTTGCAACAAGAACCTGTACAGTGTTGTCTTTGAAATTTGCTAGTGCTTTAGTGCGAGCACCCTGGCTTTTATTACCATGAATAGCTGCGGCTTTTAACCCTGTAGCTTCAAGTTGCTTGACCAGTTTATTTGCACCATGTTTAGTTCTAGAAAAAACTAAAACTTGATGCCATTGGTTGTCATTTATCAGGTGGCACAGTAGGCGAGATTTTTGTCCTTTATCAACGGGACAAAGCCATTGTTCAACAGATTTAACTGTTGTATTTCGGGGCTGACAGAGATTTCGACGGGATTGTGACTAATCCTTTGGCGAGTTTTCGAATGTCTTCAGAAAAGGTCGCTGAGAACATTAGGTTTTGGCGTTGTTTTGGCAGAAGGGCCAAAATTTTCTTGATGTCATTAATAAAGCCCATGTCTAGCATACGGTCAGCTTCATCTAGCACGAGTATTTCTAAGTTATTGAAACGTATTGCTTTCTGATTGTATAAGTCTAGCAGTCTGCCGGGAGTAGCAACAAGAACATCAACGCCACGGCGTAGCTTCATCATTTGAGGGTTGATTTTGACCCCGCCAAAAACAACGGCGGATTTTAAAGGTAAAAACTGGGCGTAATTGACAACACTCTCATTAACTTGTGCTGCTAATTCACGCGTGGGAGTCAAGACTAGGGCGCGGGCCTGATTGGCTGATGCAGGCCTGCCTTTTGACAAGCGAACAAGCATAGGGAGCGTAAACCCAGCGGTTTTTCCTGTCCCAGTTTGCGCCGCGGCCATGACATCGTGACCTTCCATGATTGCAGGAATAGCCTGAGCCTGAATAGGAGTCGGTGTGTCATAACCTTGCTGCGTAAGGGCTTTGAGAATAGGTTCTGGCAAACCGAGGTCGGTAAAGTGCATAGGGTCGAGGCTCATTTAAGTTATGTATAAAAGGCTACGTAGCTTACAGGTTATCGGAATATGGTGTTGTTAAATCGTGTTAATTCGGTGCTTTATAATGCATAGAAGTTGAAGATTAACTGAAGAGTTTAAGGGCGATTTTTAATTAAGGCCATGGTGTTTTCAAAAGATAAAGAATCGTCACTACGATCTTTAAAGGCTGGGTGCTCATTACCGGCTTTTGCTGAGCATGTCTAAGTTACGCTCTTATCTATGGTCGGGAGTCATTGGCCCATAGTTAAGAGGTATAGCCTGTTATTATAGAAGATTGTTTGAAAGGGTAAGAACTAATGGGCGAAAAGACGCTAATTAAGGGTAAAGATAAAGACTTAGAGTCGAGTATCGCCTTCATGCAGAGCCAGTTAGTGATCTTGGGCTTTGATATTGAGGAAGTGTCTTGGCTTAACCCTGTGCAAGGTGTGTATTCGGTTCATATTCGAGATAAGCATTGTCATGCCTTATTTACCAATGGCAAAGGGAGCTCAAAAAAGGCCTGTCTAGCTAGTGCTTTAGGTGAGTTCTTTGAGCGACTTAGTTGTAACTATTTTTTTGCTGACTATTACTTAGGTGAAGAAATATCTAAGGAAGGTTTTGTGCACTATCCGGGCGAGCGTTGGTTTCAAGTCGAGACGGAGCAGGCTCCCTTAGGTTTAATGAATGACAGTTTGTGGGCTTATTTTGACCCGGAAGACGATTTAGACCCGGCAGCTTTATTTGATATTAACTCGAGTGATGGCAAACGAGGTGTTTGTGCCTTGCCTTTTTTGCAATTGTCGACCCAAGAGACAGTATTTATACCGGTTAATATCATTGGTAATATTTTTGTTAGCAATGGAATGTCAGCCGGGAATAGCAGTGCTGAGGCTAAGGTACAAGCCTTGTCAGAAATTTGCGAACGCTATGTAAAGCACAGAGTTATTTCAGAAGGTGTATGTCTACCGGATATTCCTAAGACAGTGATCGAACGTTTCCCTTTGATTTCTAAATCTATTCAAGCCATAGAAGATTATGGTTATCATCTCAAAGTTGCGGATGCATCACTGGGCGGTATATACCCGGTTATAAGTGTGACGTTGATCAACCCATCAGATGGGTCGGTATTCGCTTCCTTTGGAGCCCACCCGTGTTTTGAAGTAGCGTTAGAGCGAACAGTAACAGAGTTATTGCAAGGCCGGGAGTTAAATCAAATGAATGTTTTTCATCCGCCTATTTTTGATTTAGAAGAGGTGGCGGCACCGCAGAATATCGAAATGCATTTTATTGATTCAAGCGGTTACATCTCGAATGAGTTTTTTAGGTCTGAGGCTGACTATGTTTTTTGCGATTGGAATACTGAGGCCACTACTGAAGAGGAGCATCACTCACTAACCTCATTGATACACCAGCAAGGTTATGAAATATACTGTGCAGAATACGATCACCTTGGTGTGCCGGCATGCCGTATTTTGGTTCCGGGCATGTCTGATATATATCCTGTTGATGAGTTGGTTTGGGAAAATAATAATGAAGGAGCGGCTTTTAGAGAAGCCTTGTTAAACCTTAAAGGGGCCGCTCATTCCGATTGGCAATGCCTTATAGAGGCGCTTGATGGTGGAAGTTATAACGACCAAACGCTCGTTGCTCAATTTATTGGTTTGTTGCCCGATGAAGACAGTCTTTGGGGAAGAATTCGTCTGGGTGAAATTAAAGCAATGCTATACCTAGCTTTAAATGAACAGTTAGCGCTGGACTGGGTTGAGTGGTGCTTGACTTTAGAAGACATGACAGAGCAGCAGCTTAAGCACTATCGCTGCGTTAAGGCCTTGTTAGAAATAAAATGGCATAACGACCGTGATTATGACCATTATTTGAAAGGGTTAGAAACATTGTATGGCAAACAAACAGCTCAGGTCGCATTGGCTGTAGTGGAAGGTAGCAATGTATTTGAAGGTTTGATCTCTCCAGGAAAAGTATTAAAGGGTTTTGAGCGGCATCAAAACCTATTAGCAGCCTATAAAAAGCTACAAAAGGTAAAGTTAAAATAGCTTCTTTGTACGTGTGAAGTGACTCACCACATTGACATGGTAGAGGCGGTCGTCCAAGTCATTTGTTGAATTCGGCTACAGTATTTTTTAGCATAACGGTTTGGGCGTGTTGCGACCCGTTCTATATAAGGTGTGGACTTTAGTTTAGCTTTCTATGCTTGCGCCAGCTGGCTGTATGCGCGGGTGAGCTTTAAACACTTTTTTCACGGCTTGTTTTTGTTGTTTATTGCTATCAACCAACAGGATATGTTTGCCTTCCTTTAATGCTTTCTCGAAAGGGACGTGGTTAACGTTCACCTTTTGTATGCCAATAAACCCACCCTCCCAGGTACAAAACCCGAAAATTATTATTGCTAAAAAAGTAAAAGGCATCCAACCAGCAGCGCTTTCCGCCCAGCCCATCAAGCTTGTGACAGCTATAATAAATAGCGCGCCTATGGCGCCAAAGACTGCTCCAATCTCTCCGGAGTGAATAACATCTCGTTGGTGCAGGGAGTCAACCATATGCAAATGGTGGTTTTCTACATCAACAGTACTTTGGCTTAATACATGTATTTGTGATTCTTTAATGCCTATAGACTCTAGCTCTTGCTCAACCAGCTCTAATTCATCAAGATCATCCGAAACATAATAATGTTTAACCATGACAGGTACTCCCTAGCTATGTAAGCCACTTTTAAGGTTTAAAAGTAAAATCTACTTACTAACCGTTATACCCCTATAAATGGATTCTAGCAATGAAATGAGTAGGGTCTGGTGGGGGCCGGTTCGGGTAATAAGTTAAAAGAATGCTCCACGGGTGGGATTATTACTGTATTCTCCTCGCTTCTTGTTCATCAGGGTATCAGGTGAGCAAGTCAGTGCGGAGCGGTAGTTCAGCTGGTTAGAATGCTGGCCTGTCACGCCGGAGGTCGCGGGTTCGAGTCCCGTCCGCTCCGCCATTTCATGTGGTTTAATCCAGATCAATATAGTTAAAGGAGTGTTATTTTTCCTCCACACTATCCGGGATAGCAGCATCAATAACAGATGTTGTAATTTTTGCTGCCACTTTTGCTGTTCCTACGGTGACACCAATGGCTGTACTTGCGATGGTGTCGGCGACAGTAATAATAGTACAGCCAGTCGTTATGCTTAAGCTGAGGGCTAGTAAGCCGTAGATAAATAATTTCATAAAATATGTTCTCTAAACAAGTCCTGTGATTCTACCTGCTTTATGTGGAGAGGTGTAATTGGGTGAGAGTAATTTTGCGGTAATAGAAGATAAAGAAAAAGGAGCTGAGCATTTAATATTATTCGTCAAGCTTTTGGTGCAATCTACAGAAGATGATTTGCTGTCTAACTACAGATGCTGAAACTCATGGAGATTGATTTGTTTAATGTGATGCTTCGTTGCTTGTTGCTCATCTTGCATAGTGTTGTAACCCCAGCTTGCGAGCACTAATTGTATATTTGTTAAGTCATGATCATTCATAACATTGATAAGGGTGGGCAAACGATCTTCTAGAAAAACAATAGGGTGATTAGGATATTGATCTTGTAGTTCTCTTAAGACTTGCTGCTTGCTGAGTTTTCGGTCAAGGCCAAAGATCTGCTCTTTAGGAAAAGGGATTTTATTAGCAGATAAGATTTGCTCTACAAATCGTTCTTGTTTGGTGGTGATAATGAAACAATGCTCACTGTTGATAGATGTTAACTTGGTTTGTATGCCAGGGAACAAAGGATTCATTTTCAGCCATCCAGGAAGATCGCATTTTAGCCATTCATCACGAGCACTCCCAAATCGCTGCTTGAGCTTTTCTGTGTCGAGCTGGTCGCGCCTAATTAAACCTTCGAGACGATGATGAAATTCATTAAGTAGAGTGTCAGCAGTAAGCCCCTCAAAAAGGAGCCTGACGATAAGAATCGATTCATAGCCCGTTTCTAGCGCTGGTCGAACGTATTTAAATTGCTCGATGACTTCAGCCGGAATATGCTCTGGCATTTTGGGCCAGAGATAGCTTCTGGCCGCTCTCCAAGCCGTAATACTTGTTTCAAGGGCGCTATCGCAGAGGACGCCATCAAAATCGAGGGCATAAAGCTGAGGTTTTGACATAGTCTGTCTGCTTAAGAGGCAGGGTTTATATCACACATACTTCTTTTTACCGCGCTACACGTATTTGACCGTTAATAGTCATGAGCCTGACTCGGTCTCCAGTGTAAAAAGGCCGGTTAGGATTGTGGCCTTGTACAAGAGATATGATTTTATTGCTGTTATGAAGGCGAATAACTAATTCGACTCCTTGTGATTTGGTTAGCCCTTCTTCTGCGGCGGCACCGGCAAGGCTGCCGGCAACAGCACCTATAACAGTTGCTACTTGTGAACCTTTTCCTCCGCCAACACTATTTCCAACAATGCCACCAATAGCGGCGCCGGCTAAAGTCCCTATCGGTGTTTTTGTGCCTTCGATAGCGACCAAGCGTACATCTTCGAGAGTCCCAAACTCTACGGTTTGAACTTGCCGAGCATCTTCACGAGAATAACTATCACCTTGTAAGTTAGTAGCACAGCCCGTTGTTAGTAATAGGATTGGAGCAGCTAAAATAAAAAATGCTTTTTTTGTAATCATGATTTTCTCTTATGTTGTTAAATAGTATGACTGGAAAGGAGGTCGTTTGGTTCTCTTTCGTATAAGATCTGCCCATTAAGTAGGGTAAAAGTGACTTCGTTATGAAAATGCCACCCAGCAAAGGGGCTATTTTTACCCGCACTTAAGAATTTTTCTGGCAGGCACTCACAATGGGATTCAGGGTTGAAGATACAAATATCAGCCTTAGCACCAACAGAGAGGTGTCCGGCATCGAGGCCTAAGATCTGAGCAGGGTTAATTGTTAAGCTGGCGATGGCTTGTTGTAATGACAGCTCATCATCATCGACTAGTTTTAATGTCAGGGGGAGCAGGGTTTCCAGGCCAGAAATGCCGGGGGTTGTGTCGGCAAAAGGACCAAGCTTAGCATCACTATCCAAGGGGTGGTGATGCGAGCTAATCGTATTGATTACGCCTTCTCTTACGCTTTGTTGTAATTGCTCTCGATCTCGAGTGCTACGTAGAGGAGGAATAACATGACTCAAGCTATCGTAATTTCCAATGTCATGTTCGCTTAGGTGAAGGTGATGGGGGCTGACGTCAGCAGTAATAGGCAGGCCCCTTTCTTGTGCTTCCTTTATCAGGGCAGCAGACTTTCCAGAGGATATATTATGGAAATGTGCCGTTACGCGCGAGTGTTCTATTAGGGAAATATCTCGTGCAATTGCGATAGTTTCAGCCGCTTCAGGAATACCGCCTAATCCTAAACGAGTACTAACCATGCCTTCATGGATACAGCCTTGAGACTGTAGCCAAGGATCGGCAGCATTAATAAAAATTGTAAGGTCTAGAGTTGCTGCGTATTCCATTGCGCGGCGGAGTACTAATGTGTTTCGAATAGGGTTTAAACCATTGCTAACACCAATACACCCAGCCTTTTTAAGGGCTAACATTTCACTGAGCAATTCACCCTCAAGCCCCTGTGTCAGGGCGCCAATGATGTAGATGTTGGCGCTTCCTGCTTTGTTTGCACGATCTCCTAGTAGCTCCACAGCTGCTGGAGAATCAATAATAGGATCGGTGTCGGGAGGAATGCATAGACTTGTGATCCCGCCTTTTATGGCGGCCTGAGTTTCGCTCGAAATACTGGAAGCGTGCTGTTGACTAGGCTCACCTAAACGAGCTGATATATCGACTAGGCCCGGGCAAACAATCTGATCTGTTGCATCAATAATTCGATCTGGTATGAATGCTTCCGGTGTTTTCCCAACAGCTAAAATCAGGCCATTATCGATGAAAATGTCTAATTGATCATCAATGTGATTAGCAGGGTCAATGACGCGGCCATTAGATATTTTTAACTTCATGCCGTCTTATCCTGTTGCTCAGGTTGTGAGCCGAGCGCCATGGACATAACAGCCATGCGAACTGCAATTCCATGAGTGACTTGTTCTAAAATGACAGATTGGGGGCCATCAGCGATGGAAGATGCAATTTCTACTCCCCGATTTATTGGACCAGGGTGCATAACGATAGCATCAGGTTTTGCTAAGTCCAGTTTTGCTTGTGTAAGGCCATAGCTTTCGTAATACTCTTGTGGGCTAGGCAATAGGGCGCCTTGCATTCGCTCAAATTGTAACCGTAAGGTGATAACAACATCTACATCTTTTAGGCCTTTTTCCATGTCATGATAGACGTGAACCCCGAGGGTTTGACTATCTGTTGGTAATAGGGTTTGAGGGCCTATGATACGAACCTCGCCTACGCCCAATATTGCAAGAGCTTGTATTTGTGAGCGAGCCACTCGAGAGTGTAGAACATCACCTACAATGGCAACGCATAAATCGGGAAAATGTTGTTTATGCCGACGAATAGTGAACATGTCGAGCATTGCTTGGGTAGGGTGGGCATGGCAGCCATCGCCGGCGTTGATGACGCTAACATGAGGTGCTACATGTTGCGCGATAAATTCGGCGGCACCACTTTCATTATGCCGAACAACAAACATGTCTGCATGCATAGCCTGTAGATTGTGCAGAGTATCCAAAAGGCTTTCGCCTTTTGAGGTAGCAGAAGTGTTGATATTAAGACTCATTACATCTGCCGACAGTCTTTTTGCTGCCAGCTCAAAAGTTGTGCGTGTGCGGGTACTGTCCTCAAAAAACAAATTCATTATGGTTTTGCCGCGTAACAGGGGTACTTTTTTTACTTGGCGGCCAGAGAGGCTAGAAAACTGTTCGGCACGGTCCATAATATCTGTAAGTAAATCGCGTTTTAGTCCTTCGATAGTTAAGAAGTGCTTGAGCTTGCCGCTTTCAGTTAACTGGTTGTTAGTCATGCTGGGTCTCCTTTATTTTTAAGCTCAAGTTGGAGGCCATCGGTGTTGCATAATTTAACCTGTCTGGTCTCGTTGTTAGCTCGAGAGTATGACCGATAATATCAGCTTGCACAGGAAGCTCTCTACCATTTCGCTTGATGAGAACAGCTAATGTGACTGAGGCTGGCCGGCCGTAGTCGAAAATTTCATTTAAAGCAGCTCTGATGGTTCGGCCGCTATACAAAACATCATCAATAAGTAGCAAGTGGCGGTCCTCTACAGGGAAAGGTAAGTCCGAGGGAGTAACTTGGGGATGCATACCTATGCGCGTAAAGTCATCACGATAGTATGCAATATTTAACACTCCTAAATCGCCATCGAAGAATTCGGAGCCCAATATTTTGGCTAGTTCTTCAGCAACCCAAACCCCACCACTATGAATACCAATAAGAAGAGGTTGCTTTCCAGCAAGTGTCTGACGAATTTCTGCAGCCATTGACTCTAGAGTTTGTTGAATATTAATATCTGTTATTACTGTTGTCATTGCTGGTTCAACCATGATTGAAGAATGAGTTGGGCTGAGATGCGGTCAACATCTTCTCGCTTATTAGACTGCATTTTGCTGCGAATGCCAAGTTGGTCGAGCGCTTCGAAAGTAGTCAAGCGTTCATCTTGCCAGTCAACAGGGATGTGAAAGCGACCATTTAGGCGGTTACCGAACCGTCTTGCTGCGGCTGTCATTTCTTGCTCAGAGCCATCCATATTTAAAGGTAAGCCAACAACAAGTAGTTGCGGACTCCACTGATCTAGTAATGTCTTTATTTGATCCCAATTTGGAATGCCTTCTCGAGCTTTTATTACCGTAAGAGGATTAGCAGTTTTAGTAAGTTCTTGACCGACAGCTACGCCGATATTTTTCATTCCAAAGTCAAAGCCAAGAAAGGTTCGAAGCTCACTCATGTGTGCCAAACCAGATTATTCATCATTAAAAGAAGGTAACACCGACGGAGAAAAGACGTTCCACTTCAGTGATGTAACGTTTGTTTATCAGGAAAAGAATGATATGGTCACCAGCCTCTATAACAGTGTCATGATGAGAGATTAGGACATGCTTTCCTCGGACAATGGCACCAATCGTAGTGCCTGGAGGCAACTTAATGTCGCGAATAGTTCTGCCGACAACGAGAGAGGAGTTTTTGTCGCCATGGGCAATGGCCTCCAGTGCTTCTGCTGCTCCACGACGGAGTGAATGAACTGCGACAATATCACCACGCCGAATATGTGCGAGCAAGCTACCGATAGTTGCTTGTTGTGGTGATAAGGCAATGTCGATACTTCCGCTCTCTACAAGGTCGACATAGGCGGCACGGTTGATTAGCGATAATACTTTTCTTGCTCCCAGTCTTTTTGCCAACATAGAAGAAAGGATATTGGCTTCATCATCGTTCGTTAGTGCACAGAACAGGTCAATTTTGTCGATATCTTCTTCGATTAATAGATCTTCATTAGCGACGTCGCCGAGGAGAACAATAGTGTTGGTCAATTCTTCAGATAATGCAGCTGCTCGCTCGGGATTGGATTCAATCAGTTTGACCTGATAATCATTTTCCAAGGCTTTTGCAAGCCTAGCTCCGATATTACCGCCACCAGCAAGAAGAATCCGTTTGTAGGGCTTGTCGAGCCGTCTTAATTCAGCCATAACAGAAAGAGTATCTTCTCTGGCGGCAATAAAAAAAACTTCATCATCTACTTCTATGATCGTTTCAGCTTGGGGAATGATGGGGCTGCCATCCCGAAAGATTGCTGCTACACGGGTGTCTATTTTGGGAATATGGCGCCGAAGTTCTTTTAAAGGGCTACCGACTAGGGGGCCTCCATAAACCGCTTTGACAGCAACTAGCTGGACTCTTCCATCAGCAAAGTTCAGTACCTGTAGTGCATTGGGATGATTAACTAAGCGTTCTATATAATCGGTGACAATTTGTTCTGGGCTTATTAGCATGTCAACGGCGATGGCCCTGGGGCCAAAGAGTTCTGGCGTAGAGAGGTAAGAAGAACTTCTAATACGAGCGATTTTTGTTGGCGTATTGTAAAGCTGGTGGCATATCTGGCAGGCAATGATATTCGTCTCATCGCTATTGGTAACAGCAAGAACTAAATCGGCATCTTCCGCACCGGCTTTAGTGAGGACTTCTGGGTGCGAAGCCTTTCCTTGAACTGTACGAATATCATAATGATCTTGCAAACGCTCTAGCAGCTCACTACTTTGATCGACAACGGTGATATCATCATCTTCGCGGGCAAGGCTAGCTGCGACAGAGGAGCCCACTTGACCTGCACCGAGAATAAGAATTTTCATATTGGTCCTTAAGTCTGTTTGGCGTCGATATCTAACGAGCGAAGTTTACGGTATAAGTGCGTGCGCTCCATTCCTGCTAGCTTTGCCGCTTTACCGACATTACCTGCAGTTTGCTGCAATTTATATAGTAAGTAAATACGCTCAAATTGCTCGCGAGCTTCTCTTAGTGGGAGTTGGTAGTTAATGGTATTGCTGTTTTTTTGGCTTTCTTTAGAGGGCGTTAGCGCTTGATCCACATCGGCTTCATTAATTTCATCATTGTCACCAAGCAGAAGTAAGCGCTGAATGATATTTTTTAACTCTAGAATATTGCCGGGCCATGTATAGTTTCTTAGTCTGTTTTGGGCTGCGACACTAAAATGGCGATAAGGTAATTGGTTCTCAGTTGTATGCTGGTCGACGAAATGATGAATAAGCTCAGGGGTATCTTCAATATGGTCTGACAGCCTAGGAATGAAAAGTGTAATGCTGTTAAGTTTATAAAGAAGTGTTTCACTAAAAGTGCCATTAGTGACAGCGCCTTCTAACGTTTCTTGGCCTGCAAAAATAAGTTGGGACTGATTTACTTTGTCATTTTCTAGCATATGAAGTAGTAAGGCCTGTGCCTTGCTGTCTAGCTTAGAAAGGTTGTTTAAATAGAGACAGTTATGGTCGGCAAGTGCGGCGAACCTTAGGCTGTCAACAGGGAAGCTTTCGGGTGATAATTCAATAAACTTACCTTCTGAAAAAGCACCTAAAGAGTGGAGGTAGCGTGCATAACATCTTTTTCCACTACCAGGCTCACCTATAAGCAAGATAGGCATATTGTATTTGGCAACACGCTGAGCTTGCTTCCGTAATAAAGCCGCTTCTGGGCTTTTACCTACGGGTTCTTGGGCTAAATGTTTTTTTGAGGAAGCGAGCTTGAGTTGGCTGGCAATGGCTGTTTCGACACCGCGAAGCAATTTGGCGGTAGAGAGAGGTTTTTCTATAAAATCGCTAGCCCCTAGGCGAGTTGCTTCAACAGCTGACTCTATGGTGCCATGCCCAGACATCATTACAATAGGGAGGCCAGGTTCTTGCTGCTTAAATTCGCGTAGTAAGCTTATACCATCGATATCGGGCATCCAGATATCTAGAAGCACTAGCTGAGGCATGCGAAGGGTGAGGCAGGCTCGTGCAGTATTGCCATCAGCAGCTGTAGTCACTTGATAACCCTCGTCTTGAAGAATATCCTGGATCAACTCACGAATGGCTGGCTCGTCGTCTACAACTAAAATGTATGGTTTATCTAGTGTGCTCAAGGTGCGACTCTCTTTAGCGGTATTTGAATTATTATACAGGTGCCATGTGGATCATGGTTTTTTGCTCGAACTGTTCCTTGATGTTCATCGACAATTTTTTTCACAATAGCAAGCCCAAGCCCTGTTCCACTAATTTTGCTGGTAGCATATGGTTCAAATAACACATTCATCATATCATCCGGAATACCGGGGCCATAATCACGAACTGTAAGTTCTACCCAATCTATAGTTGCCTTTTGGATAATACTATAACCGATGTCAATCGTGACGGGCATATCGGCTTCTTCGCTGGCATCTATAGCATTCTTAATTAGGTTATGAAGAACCTGTCGAAAGCGATTACTATCTAACTTTAGTACCAACGCCATCTCTTGCTTTAAGGTGATGGTGTGTTTGCTGTTACTTTGGTAAAGAGTAATGACTTCGTGAATCAAGGTATCTAGAGGAAGCGAGTCCAAGTGAATACTTGGGCTCTTAGCGTAATCAGAGAAATCATTGACCATATCTTTCATTGCATCGACTTGTTGAATGATTGTCTTCGTAAGTTTACGAAGGAGGTCGGTTTGATCTGGAGGCAACAACGGCATGTATTTTGACTGTAACCTTTCAGCAGATAGTTGAATGGGAGTTAAGGGGTTCTTTATTTCGTGGGCAAGACGTCTAGCAACTTCCCCCCAAGCGATGTCTCGCTGGGCTTGAATGAGTGAAGTTACATCATCGAAGACAATAACCCACCCAGCATTATTTGGGAGGGGTGTACCCCGGCACATCAGTGTTTGTCGCTGAAGTTCAGCGTGCAATTCTATCTGATGTTGCCAGCTAGTTTTATTGGCGAGAGCCTTGGAAAGTATTTGAACAAAGCTTTGCAAGTGTTGATGCTGAGTTTCCAGCTTATCAAATGGACGTTCTAGATGTGGGCTTAAGTCGATGTTAAGAATTTCACTGCTAGCAATATTGGCTGTTTTGAGTGAGTTTTGCTGATCTATCGTAATGACACCGCTGGAGAGGCTGCCAAGCACCGCCCCTAAGTAATTAGTTTGTTCTTCTAGTTTGAGATGGCTAAGTTCAGTTGCATCGCGGGCATCGGTGAGGCGAAAGGTCATTTGATTAAAAGATCGGACGAGAAAGCCTATTTCATCATGTCCTGTGGTGGTTAACTGAGTATTATAATTTCCTGAAGCAACGGACTGTGTGCCATCGGCCAGTGCTTGTAAGGGATGGACGATTCTTCTCGATATCCAGATGGCAAACCAGATAGATGCGAGGACTGTAAGGAGTACTATCAAGGTTAGTGTTAAGGTGAAAACGCTGACTAAAGGTTTTCTCAAATAACTCAGTTCTTTGTATTGGGTGTATGCATCCTCGACTGTTTTTCCGAGCGAACTGAGGCGTTCATTGACCGGGAAAAGTACGTGCAACATCTTTTGTTCAGACTCTATTTCCTGAGAGGGTATTCGAACCGCCGCACGGAGCCGCAGACGTTCATCATCACTGGGGTCTAAACCGATATAATCTTCTTGTTGTTTAAGTTGTCTAAATATAGCTTCATTGGGTCGGTTTGGAACAATAATATTAGGGTTTTGTATGCTAGATGTAACCAGTTGACCTTCCATTGTCCAGACGCTTAGCTCAACTGCGCCACTGAGTTGAGTCAAATCACGAAGGTTTGTATTAAACTCGGACACTGGAACTTCACTCAGCACTCCAGACATCATCCTTGTTTGTCGTAACAAGGTGCGGACTCTTATGCCAAGAGCGGTTCGGCTAAGCTCGAGAGCATCATCTAGCGCTTGTTCTATTTTAACATCAAACCAACTATCAATTCCTCGATGGAGGAATTGCACCGAAAAGCTATAAACAATAGTAGTGGAGACTAAAATTAATAAAACAAAGAGGCTGACTAGTCGGATAGTCAGCCTTGACCCCGGCTTCTTGTTTTTAAAGTCTCGATAAAGGCGGTGCAGATCTCGGATGAGTATACCTATCAGCAATACGAGAGCAGAGAGACCTAGGCCGAAGATAATATAAAAAATGTCATTAAGCTTGGAACTGTCTTGCGTGGCCGCGCTAAGTAGATAAGCTAATGCAAGGAGAAGCAAACCAAGTGCATAATAAGGCACGGGGCTAGAACTGAAGCGTTTGATGAAGTTCATGGCCATGTGGCATTGACCCAGGGGCTTTTGATTTGCCATTTATCCGAAATCAAAGCGCCGAGCCTCATTGGTGTTGGGAGAGCATGTATATCAACGCCACTGCGAATTTGTAATGTAAGGTTGCTGCTATTTATAAGATGTTTGAGAGGCAAGTTCAGATCTTCAATTTTACCGAGCTCATCAAGCGCGGTATCTAACGAAGGGAAACTTCGCCTTTGTAAAGTGCCCATCGATAGTAAAATATATTGTTTTGACAGGGCATGGTAGCGCAGTTGATAGTGAACAGTTGTTGACCATTTATTCTGTTGCCACAGCCAATACATGTTGAAGGGCTCAAGAAGCTGAAACTCTTGATAAAATGTAATAGGTACGCCATGATCTATTGCTTCTATAATGCGAGGGGATAAGGGGTAATGGATCGTTGCATTTAAGTTATAAGCTGGGCCAGTCTTTGTGATTTGTGCATAAGAAACGCTAATGTGCTCAGCTCCCTCAGCTGTCAGGCTTAAGAGTAATAAACTTAAGCTTATTAGATTATGCTTGGCGATGGCGTAGGCATGCATAGTAAAAACCATCTAAAGTATTGTCCCCGGGCAGGCGCTGATATCCAGCAACTCGTCTTGTGGCAGGTGCTGGGGTGATGAGCAGCTCTTCCGCTTCGGCATGTTTGGTTAAGAAATCCATTACTTGATGTTCATTCTCCTGTTTTAAAAGTGAGCAAGTAGTGTAAACCAGTAAACCATTAGTGTTGAGTAAAGGCCATAATTTTTCAAGCAACTGTTGTTGTTTTTTTACTAAACTATTTACATCGCTAGGCCGACGAAGAATTTTAATGTCTGGATGACGGCGAATGACCCCGGAACCAGTGCATGGAGCATCAATCAGAATTCGGTCAAACTTTTTGCCATCCCACCAGCTGTCAATGTCGCCTGCATCAGCAGTTTTTAATGTTGCATGCAAGCCTAGGCGGTCAGTATTTTGCTTGATTTGTGTCAGGCGCTCGGGATCAATGTCGAGCGCGATAACTTCATTTGAGGGTTCTGTTTCCAGAATGTGACATGTCTTACCGCCTGGCGCAGCACAAGCATCTAAAATACGTTGTTGAGGCTTAATTTGTAGTATAGCTGCAACTTGTTGTGCAGCGGCATCTTGGACAGAGACAGCCCCTGTACGGAAGTCGGGAAGAAGGTAGACATCACAGGGTGTGTCAAGCAAAAGAGCTTCTGGGGAATGGTCAACATTATTAGCAGGTAAGTTATTCTGTATTAGCCGGGTTAGATATTCTTGCCGGGATTGTTGTTGTTGGTTCACGCGAAGGAACATGGGTGGCTGCACATTATTAGCTTCTAAGATTTGTTGCCATGTTTCAGGCCAGTCTTGTTTAATCTTTTCAATGAGCCAGTCTGGATGTGCATAGGTAGCAACATCATTATTATCTAAAGCCTTGTTATCTATACTAGATTTATTTCGTTGGTAATTCCGAAGGCTAGCATTTATAAGACCTTTCGCCCAAGGTTTACCTAGTGCGGCACAGCCATTAACAGTTTCAGAGAGGGCTGCATGCTCAGGTAAGCGCATGGCTCGGAGTTGATATAGGCCACAGAGCAATAGAGCTTGCAGGTCACTATCTTTATTTTTAAGTGGTTTGGACAATAATTGATCGGCAATAGATTGTAATTGTGGATGCCAGCGCATTACGCCATAGCAGAGTTGTTGGCATAATCCTCTTTCATTCTCTGGCAATGAGAGAAGGGCTGCTCTTAAAACTCCGTTTAATGATCGGCGATGGCGCAGAATATCACCAATCACTCTTGCGGCGGCAGGACGAGCTGTTTTTATGACTTTGCTTTTAGCCAAGGTGCTCACCTGTCGACAAAAGGTTAGCATTTAGAAAGTCACTGACGGGCATTGCTCGTTTACCAGCAAGTTGGACTTCCGTCATTCTTAATGAACCTTGCCCACACGCTATATCAATACCATTTTTATCGACTTTTATTACTTGGCCTGGGGCGGCGGAATGAGGGGTATCTACTTCTTCTGCAGACCAAACACGAAATGTTTTTTGTTTCCACTCTGTCTGGGCGACAGGCCATGGATTAAAGGCATGCACTTGTCTAACTATGACTTTAGCAGTATTTTTCCAATCAATGTTAGCTTCTGTTTTGTGTAGTTTTTTTGCATAGGTGCTTAGCTCATGGTGTTGGCTTTCAGCTTCTGCTTGTAATGTCGTAAGTTTAGGCAATGAATTTAGCAGCGTCTCTCCACCGAGCTGCGCTAACCGGTCATGTAATCTTTGAGCGGTATCGTCATTATAAATTGGACATTGGGCCCGGGCGAGAACTGGCCCAGTATCTAGCCCGGCTTCCATTTGCATTATACAAACGCCTGTTTTATTGTCACCAGCAAGGATGGCACGTTGGATTGGCGCGGCACCTCGCCAACGAGGCAATAATGAGGCGTGAATGTTAATGCAGCCAAGAGTTGGGGCATCGAGAACAGCTTGAGGTAAGATTAAGCCATAAGCTACTACTATAATTAGGTCTGCTTGATAAGCAATGAGGGTGTCTTTGTCTGATTGTTGCTTGAAGCTTTCTGGCTGTTCAACAGGAATGTTGTTGTCCAGAGCTACTTGTTTAACGGGGCTCGTAGCGAGCTTCCTTCCTCGTCCAGCAGGCCGATCAGGCTGTGTGTAGGTGGCGCAAATAGTATGATCAGTTGTTAACAATACTTTGAGGTTATGTGCGGCAAAGTCTGGTGTGCCAGCAAAAATAATACGCATCGAAACCCTAGTTTTGTTCTTGTTGTTTTTGTTGTTTTTCGAGCCGTTTTTTAATGCGTTGACGTTTTAAATTGCTCAGATAGTCTACAAAGAGTTTGCCATCAAGGTGGTCTATTTCATGCTGGATGCAAGTGGCTAGTAATTCATCAGCTTCCAGCACAAAAGGGGCGCCCTCTCGGTCAAGAGCTGAGACACGAACTGTGTCAGCACGTGTAACGAGCTCATAAGCTTCTGGCACTGATAGGCAGCCTTCTTCGTGCTCACGTTCACCATCCTTTTCGACTATTTCAGGATTGATAAATACATAAGGCGTAGATTTATCTTCAGAAATATCGATTACAACGAGGCGTTTTTGGATATTAATTTGGGTAGCGGCTAAACCGATGCCGGGTGCAGCATACATAGTTTCTAACATATCATCTGCGAGCTGACGTATATCATCAGTAACCTTAGCAACTGGCGCGGCCTTTTTCCGCAAGCGAGGATCTGGGAAGTGAAGTATTTGTCTTAGCGCCATATTGATAACCTGATCAGACTGTGGTGATGGATATCTCTCCTATTATAAGAGCATTGTATAAGTTGTTGCTAATGTTTGGAATAGATAAGTATCGCGAGTTGAAATAAAAAAGCGGCCAATTGGCCGCCTTGATAAATTATTTGCATAGAGATTTATCTCATTGCGGCGTAGTAGGCTGCTAAGTCTTCAATATCTTGCTCAGATAAGTTCGCAGCTTGCATTTCCATAATGGCAGACATCCCGCCACTACGCTGTTTGTTCTTATATGATTGCAGAGATGAAACTAGGTAAGCTTCATTTTGACCTGCAAGGCTAGGATAAACAGGTACAGCTGCCTGACCATTAGCTCCGTGGCAGGCTGCACAACTTGCTGCTTTTCCTGCTCCTGCTGCGGCATCACCAGCAGCTAGAGTTACGTTGGCGCCAAAAAGAGCAGCCAATCCTAGGAATGTATAGGCAATATGTTTCATTTAGATCTCCACCTTAGACTTTGTTATTAAATTAATAATTATTCGTCAGTATATCATGCTGTGCTCTTGACTTAACGTTTTATCAAGCCACCCATAAAGTTCAGGCAAGTGAGTAGTTTGGAGACTATGAGGATTGCGATAGTCTTTAATTGTGTTTAGTCTTATATTGACGATCCATGATTGAGTGATTTTGCTAAATTATTAGATAAAGGTGTTGTTCTGAAACGTTTTACAGACGATCAAAAGTTATTAGCATGCTGGTTAGCCTTACACCGAACACCTGGAGTAGGACCAATTACGTTTATGCGGTTGTTAGCGCAATTTCCCAGTCTACAATCGTTATTTGAAAACCCGAGAGCGGCGAAGAACATTTCAGACCGTAGCTATCAATCTTTGTTAGCACCAAACTGGGATCTTGTAGAGCAAGATCTGATCTGGTTTGCGGAGCCTGATCGCCATATTGTCACCATTCAAGATGAGCGATATCCGCCTTTACTGAAAGAGATTGTAGATCCTCCGAGTATTTTGTTTGTTCAAGGCGATGCAGGCCTCCTGTCGGAATGGCAGTTAGGTATTGTTGGTAGTCGAAATCCTTCAAGATTAGGCCGAGATAATGCGTTTGAGTTTTCGCGGTTTTTAGCGCATGGGGGGCTAACTATTACTAGTGGATTGAGCGATGGTATTAATTCTGCAGCTCATCAAGGTGCTCTAGCAGTGGAAGGTAAAACTTTATCGGTGATGGGTTCGGGACTGGATCGGGTTTACCCAGAAAAGCAGTATGCTCTTGCTCAAGATATTGTTCAGGAGGGTGCTCTTGTGTCGGAATTTGCATTGGGAACCCCCCTTCGCCCAGAAAATTTTCCCAGACGAAACCGCTTGATTAGTGGCTTATCTCTTGGAGTCTTGGTCGTTGAAGCATCGTCTCGTAGCAGTTCACTTGGTACGGCACGGATGGCATTAGAACAAGGGCGTGAAGTGTTTTCTATTCCAGGCTCTATTCATAATCCGCTAGCAAAAGGGTGTCATCAGTTGATTCGTGAAGGTGCAAAACTGGTGGAAAAAGCTGAAGATATTATTGAAGAATTAGGCGCATTAGCCGGTGTTGTCGAGGTTTTAGAAACAAAAGAGGCCACAGTAAACAATGGGCCACAGACACTAGATAGTGATTATCAACTGCTGTTTACTTGTTTAGGTTATGATCCTATAGAAATAGATACTCTTGCAGAGCAAAGTGGATTGACGGTTGATATAGTTTCATCCATGCTGCTGTTACTAGAGTTAGAAGGCCAGGTGGCATCATTATCTGGTGGCCGATATATCCGAATGGATGGTTGAAGCACTAAGTAGAGGAATACAATGAAAGAAAATGTGATTGATGTATTGTTGTATTTGTTTGAAAACTACATTGATAACGATGATGTTAGCCAACCCGATAAGGCAGCATTGGAATCTGAGCTAGAACAGGTTGGTTTTCCAGAACTGGAGATCGACAAGGCACTTGTGTGGCTGGAAAACATGACTGTAATTGCAGAAGATTCTGCCGGCTCGCCCCTCCTTGCTATGCGTTTTTACGCTGAACAAGAGCTTAAGTTATTAAATACCGCTTGTCGTGGTTACTTATTGTTTTTAGAGCAAGTAGGTGTGTTGGACCAAATGACACGTGAAGTTGTCATTGAACGTGTGTTGGCATTGGAGACAGATGAGATTGATTTAGATCAGCTTAAGTGGGTTGTGTTGATGGTTCTTTTTTATCAGCCGGGTAGAGAAGTAGCTTATGCATGGATGGAAGATTTAGTCTTTGAAGATATGGAAGCGGTTATTCATTGAGCCTAGTAAGTTTAGTCATCCTGTCGACTGCCCGTTATAGCGGGCAGCGTTGTATCAGAAACAGTCATTTTGGTAATAGAAAGATATGAGCAGTAAATTAGTTATAGTAGAGTCACCGGCTAAGTGCAAAACGATACAGAAGTATTTGGGTAAAGATACTGTGGTGCTTGCATCTTATGGTCATGTTCGTGACCTATTGCCAAAAGAAGGTGCTGTCGACACTGCTAATGACTTTGCAATGAAATATCAAGTCATTGACCGTAATAGTAAGCATGTTGATGCTATTGCAAAGGCAATGAAAAAAGCTGATGTCCTTTACCTTGCAACGGATCCGGACAGAGAGGGAGAAGCAATTTCATGGCACTTATATGAATTGTTGAAAAAACGCGGTACATTAAAAAACAAGAAAACACATCGAGTAGTTTTTCATGAGATTACCAAGCAAGCTGTCAATGAAGCAGTGGCAAATCCGCGTGAGTTATCCATGGATATGGTTAATGCTCAACAAGCCCGTCGGGCCCTAGATTATCTTGTAGGGTTCACCTTATCGCCTTTGTTGTGGAAAAAGGTACGGCGGGGACTTTCTGCCGGTCGAGTTCAAAGCCCTGCTTTACGGATGATAGTTGAGCGTGAATTAGAAATAGAAGCATTTGAACCGAAAGAGTATTGGACCATTGAAGCTGATGCCGCACTGAAAAAAGCTAATTTTGATGCGAAGTTAACTCACTTGCAAGGCAAGAAATTATCACAGTTTACAATTAACAATGAAACGGGATCAGCTGAAGCTGTAGCTATTTTGACTAAGGCCGCTGATGGTAAATTATTAGTCACCAATGTCAGTAAAAAGCAACGTAAGCGCAACCCTGCAGCGCCTTTCACTACTTCGACCTTACAACAAGAAGCGTCTCGTAAATTAGGCTTTGGAGCGCAACGCACAATGAGTGTTGCTCAACAATTGTATGAAGGCGTTGATACGGGTGAGGGTGCTGTGGGTTTAATTACCTACATGCGAACTGATTCGGTTTCATTAGCAAATGAGGCGGTTGAAGAGCTGAGAGGTTTTATTGCTGAAAAATATGGTGCTGTAGCAGTGCCAAAAGCGCCCCAAGTTTATAAAACTAAATCTAAAAATGCCCAAGAGGCCCATGAGGCAGTGCGGCCAACGTCTATTTCACGTACGCCAGAATCATTAAAGTCATATTTACCTGCCGATCAACATAAGTTGTACACCTTGATTTGGCAGCGCACTCTTGCCAGCCAAATGGTTCATGCCACTATGAATACAGTTGCCGTTGACTTAGGTTGTGGTGCGGGAAACACCCTTCGTGCTAATGGTTCGACTGTTGTCAACCCTGGCTTTATGAGTGTTTACCTTGAGGGTAAAGACGACTCTAAGTCGGATAAAGATGAGCGGCTTCTACCCGTGATGGAAGTGGGTGATGTTGTTGATTTGAAGGCTGTTCGGCCAGAGCAACATTTTACAGAGCCACCACCACGCTATAGTGAAGCCAGCTTAGTGAGAAGTCTTGAAGAGCATGATATTGGGCGACCATCAACCTATGCCAATATCATTTCGACTTTATTGCAAAGAGAATATGTTGAACTAGAAAAGAAACGCTTCCACCCAACTGATGTTGGCCGTGTTGTAGGTAAGTTTTTAGTCGAACATTTTACACAATATGTGGATTATGGCTTTACTGCCAGTTTAGAAGGCGACTTGGATGCAGTATCACGTGGCGAAAAAGAGTGGGTGCCACTGTTAAGAAATTTTTGGGGGCCGTTTAAAGAACAAGTTGAGACCAAAGATAAAGAAGTTCAGCGCAGTGATGTGACGCAAGAATTGTTGGATGAGGATTGCCCTAAGTGTGGAAAAAAGCTTTCTAGCCGGCTGGGTAGAAGTGGTCGGTTCATTGGCTGTACGGCCTATCCTGAATGCGATTACACTCGAAATGTAGATGGTGAAGAAACAACCGCCAGTGAACCTGAAGTAGTAGCAGATCGGAAGTGCCCGAAATGTGAGTCGGACTTATGGGTGCGTATAGGTAAGTATGGAAAGTTTATTGGCTGTAGTAGTTATCCAAAATGTAAACATATTGAATCACTAGAGCAGCCAACCAACACTGGTGTAGATTGTCCGCAATGTAAAAAAGGTGAGATTCTGGTTCGCAAGTCTCGACGTGGCAAGATATTTTATTCTTGTTCAGGATATCCAGAGTGCGACTATGCGCTATGGAATGAACCTGTCAAAGAACCTTGCCCTGATTGTGAGTGGCCAATTTTGACGACTAAAACAACTAAGAGCCGTGGTGCTGAGAAAGTGTGTCCACAAAAAAGTTGTGGCTACACTGAAAAAGTGGAAACAGAATAGGTTTTTAAGCCTGCTTTTCTCTTTTTAATCTGCTTTTAGACGTTCAAAACTATTATTTGCGACCACCATTGCTTGTTCGGTTGAAGCTGCAAGAACATTAAAATGCCCCATTTTCCGTCCGACACGTGCTTCTTGTTTGCCGTAGAGGTGTAATTTATTGTTGGGAATAGATAATAAGTCATGCCAATCCGGTTGGCTGCTTCCCCAAATATCTCCTAAAATGTTGATCATAACGACTGGAGATTTAAGCTCGCAGTTGCCTGAGGGCAGATTACAAAGCATGCGGACTTGTTGTTCAAATTGTGATGTTTCACAGGCATCAAGTGTGAAATGACCTGAATTGTGGGGTCTTGGTGCTATCTCATTCGTAATAATATCGCCTTCCTTGGAGATAAAAAACTCAACAGCCATAGTCCCTACATAGTTTAGGCTCTCGGCAATTTTATCGGCAATCTCCATTACAGTTCGAGCTTGTTCGTCACTTATGGCGCTAGGTACTGTTGTACTGTGCAAGATACCATTGATATGAATATTTTCTGCGACAGGAAAATTACTGATATCCCCCAGTTGGCCACGAGCTAAAACGGTTGAAACTTCGCGATCTAGGTCGATACGCTCTTCGAATACACATTCAGCTTGATTTAGTAAAGCAAAAGCCTGCCTTACCTCGTCTAGGCTGTGGCAAACAACTTGGCCTTTTCCATCGTAGCCAAAGTTGGCGACTTTTAATATACCTGGGAGTTGAATATGGCTTTCGACATCGTCAATATCTTCTTCAGTTCTGATCGGCAGAAAAGGAGCTACGGCTATACCTAGAGAAGCTATAAATTGCTTTTCGATAATACGGTTTTGGGTTTTTTCTAATGCTTTAGAAGAAGGATGTACAACGGTTTTTGATTCTAAATAAGCTAAGGTTGAGGCAGGGATATTTTCAAATTCAGTCGTGACGGCATCGCATGCCAGGGCTAATGATTCTAATATTACTTTGTCATCGTATTTGGCGCAGAGGTGTTGATCAGCAATGATGCCTGCTGGGCTTAGGGGATCTGGATCTAAGACAATGACCTTATACCCCATTGTTTGTGCTGCTGTTGTGAACATACGGCCTAATTGGCCGCCGCCGAGCATGCCGAGTGTGGCGCCAGGTAAAATCATAATAAAAATATCCGTTATTGTGGCGGAAGTGTCATTGCCAGCACTTGCTCATGCTGGTGGATCCTGAATTGTGTTAATTTTTTAGCAAGATTTTCATCACTCGTTGCTAATTGTGCAATAGCGAATAGAGCGGCATTAGCTGCACCAGCCTCACCAATAGCAAAAGTGGCGACGGGAATACCTTTTGGCATTTGGACAATAGACAACAAAGAGTCTTGACCTTTTAAATATTTAGAAGGGACGGGTACGCCAAGAATTGGGATCGTTGTGTTGGCGGCTAACATCCCAGGTAGATGAGCAGCGCCACCGGCACCAGCAATAATGCAGCTGAGTCCCTTGTCTTTCGCAGTGACAGCATACTCAGTTAAAAGACCGGGTGTACGATGTGCTGAGACGACTTTTGTTTCGTAGGGGATACCAAAATCTTCGAGTTGTTCTACGGCTTTTTGCATAACAGGCCAGTCACTATTACTTCCCATTACGATACCAACGACAGGTTTATCCATGATAGATCTAATGCCTTTTTTATAAACAACAAACTATTTTAGCTATTTAATTGAAATTAGGGAAATTTCTATCTTTAATAAATGTCCTATTTATAAAGAAGTGATGATTGAATGGCATCAGATCAACAGCTATAATGGTGGATCAATTTTGCTGGCCTTACTTATAAAGGCATCAATACTTCTCAAATTAAAGCAATGATGGGGAGTCGAGCATTAACACAAATGTTAAAGGTATAGACGTGGGTCAGCCAAAAGAACTAGCACAAGGCCTCTATAGGCCGGAATTTGAGAAAGATAACTGTGGTTTTGGTTTGATTACTCAAATGGATAACAAACCGAGTCACTGGCTTATTGAAACAGCAATTGAAGCGTTGGGTAATTTAACTCATCGCGGAGCAATTGGTGCTGACGGTAAGACTGGTGATGGTTGTGGTTTGTTGATGAAAAAGCCAGATGGTTTTTTTCGAGATATTGCAAATGAGCTTGGTTTTGTTCTATCTGAGTATTATGCGGTAGGCATGGTTTTTTTATCTCAGGATCAAAAGCAGGCTGATGCAAATCAAGCCATCGTTACAGCACAGTTGGTAGCTCAAAAACTTGATGTGCAGGGGTGGCGTGATGTGCCTGTTGATCCTGAGGCAGCATGTGGTGAGCAAGCTCTGGGCTCTTTGCCGATTATACGACAAGTTTTTGTGAATGCAGCAGCAGGTATGGATAATGCAGCATTTGAGCGTCACTTGTATATTGCACGCCGCTTATCTGAAAAGGCAGTACTTGATGATGCCTTTTATATTCCCACTTTATCCTCTCAGGTCATTTCTTACAAAGGCTTGATGATGCCGGCTTATTTAGCCGACTTTTACACAGATTTGAAAGATAAACGGATGGAAACTGCGATTTGTGTATTTCACCAACGTTTTTCAACAAACACTTTGCCGCAATGGCGCTTGGCACAACCATTTCGCTACCTAGCACACAATGGTGAAATTAATACTGTCCAAGGCAATCGAAATTGGGCATTAGCTCGCGGGACTAAATTTGCAACGTCATTGATTGATAATATGGATGATATTCGTCCTTTAGTCGGGATGACGGGCTCTGATTCATCGAGCATGGATAATATGTTGGAAGCCTTGCTAGCGGGTGGGGTTAGTTTATTCCGTGCAATGCGTTTGTTGGTCCCTCCAGCCTGGCAAAATGATCACACCATGGATGAAGACTTAAAAGCATTTTATGAATACAATTCTATGCATATGGAGCCATGGGATGGGCCGGCAGGAGTGGTCTTAACCGATGGCCGTTATGCTGCCTGTTCATTAGATCGTAATGGTTTAAGACCTGCACGTTATATCATTACTAAGGATCGTCATATTACTTTGGCATCAGAAGTTGGTGTTTATAATTATAAGCCAGAAGACGTGGTAGCTAAAGGTCGTCTGAAACCTGGACAAATGCTAGCAATTGACACGTCAACAGGTGAGTTGTTATTGCCCGAAGATATTAATAATAATCTTAAGAATGTTCACCCCTATCGTGAATGGTTAGAAACTAATCTAGAGCGATTGCATGATAAAGCAGAGGATGAAGTCCCTCCTGCAATTAATGAGGATAAGTTTGAGACCTTTGAGAAGCTGTTTCAAGTAAGTTTTGAAGAGCGGGACCAAGTTATTCGAGTGTTAGGTGAAGTTGGCCAAGAAGCAACAGGCTCAATGGGTGATGACACGCCCTTCCCTGTTCTATCGCAGCATGAGAGATCTTTATTCGATTACTTCCGGCAACAGTTTGCTCAAGTGACGAACCCGCCGATTGATTCACTTCGTGAAAGTATAGTGATGTCTTTGGAAACTTGTTTTGGTAGAGAACATAATTTATTCGAAGAGGGAGCCGAGCACGCTAGACGTCTTGTAATTGATTCTCCCGTCCTTTCAACCAGTCGTTTTAATCAGTTGCTAGATTTAGGACAAGACAATCCGGATGATTATAAAACAACGATTTTATCGTTAAATTATGATGCAAGTATTGGTTTGGGAGCAGCGATTGATGCCATTACTGACCAAGCGGAACAGGCGGTTCGTGCTGGGAGTGTGATTATCATGCTGACGGATCGTGATATTACGAGTGATAGTCTACCTATACATTCATTGCTAGCAACAGGCGCGGTTCACCATCAGGCTGATTAAATCTGGCTTACGATGTAATGCTAATATTGTTGTTGAAACTGCAACAGCGCGTGATCCTCACCACTTTGCAGTTTTATTAGGCTATGGTGCGACAGCTATTTATCCTTATTTGGCTTATGCCTGCTTGAATGATTTAATTCATACCAAGGAAATTAATGGTATGAGCTATCCTGATGTGTGCACTCACTATCGAAAAGGAATCAACAAAGGCTTATATAAGATCACATCAAAAATGGGTATTTCTACGATTGCGAGTTATCGTGGTGCCCAGCTGTATGAGATTGTTGGTCTGAATGAGACTGTTGTTGATAAATGTTTTGTCGCAACAACAAGTCGTATTAGCGGTACGGGCTTTGAGGAATTAGAAACCGATCAAAAAGCTCTGGCCGATAGGGCCTGGAACAAACGTAAAAAACGTACTCAGGGTGGCCTGTTGAAGTTTGTTTATGGTGGCGAATATCATGCTTATAACCCAGATATCATTGGAGAGTTGCATAAGGCAGTTCAAGGTGGAAGTTATGAAGATTATAAGTCTTATGCAGCTCTTGTTAATGAGCGCCCGGTTGCCGTACTTCGAGATTTATTAGGTTTAAAATTAGCAGAAACTCCACTGCCTATAGATGAAATTGAAAGTATTGGTGGCATATTAAAACGTTTTGATAGTGCAGGTATGTCATTGGGTGCTTTGTCGCCGGAGGCACACGAAGCTTTAGCGGTGGGTATGAACCGTTTAGGTGGGCGTTCTAACTCAGGAGAGGGTGGTGAAGATCCTGCGCGTTTTGGCACGGAGAAAGTGTCAAAAATCAAGCAGGTTGCATCAGGTCGTTTTGGAGTGACACCACATTATTTAGTTAATGCTGAAGTTTTACAAATCAAAATAGCGCAAGGCGCAAAGCCTGGAGAGGGAGGCCAGTTACCAGGCGGGAAAGTGAATCAAATGATTGCGACTTTACGACACTCAGTACCTGGTGTGACCCTCATTTCACCACCACCGCATCATGATATTTATTCTATTGAAGATTTGGCGCAGTTGATTTTTGATTTAAAACAAGTTAATCCGGATGCATTGGTGTCTGTGAAGCTGGTATCTGAAGCCGGAGTTGGAACGATTGCGGCCGGAGTAGCTAAAGCTTACGCGGATCTAATTACGATTTCTGGTTATGACGGTGGTACAGGTGCAAGTCCTTTGACCTCAGTAAAATATGCTGGTGGTCCATGGGAGCTTGGTTTATCTGAAGCTCATCAAACTCTGCGTATGAATGACTTACGTGACAAGGTCAGACTTCAAACAGATGGTGGGTTAAAAACAGGCTTGGATGTCGTTAAAGCAGCTATTTTAGGTGCTGAAAGTTTTGGCTTTGGTACTGGGCCAATGGTAGCACTGGGCTGTAAATTTTTACGGATCTGTCATTTGAATAACTGTGCAACTGGAGTTGCAACTCAAAATGAGAAGCTACGCTCGCAGCATTTTATCGGCCTGCCTCAGATGGTAATGAATTATTTTCAATTTGTTGCACGTGAAACACAAGAGTGGTTGTCGGTATTAGGTGTTGCAAGTTTGGAAGAGTTAATTGGACGGACTGACTTGCTAGAAGTCTTGCCTGGAACGACTGACAAACAACGTAAGCTTGATCTGAAACCATTACTGTCAACAGCTGGCATTGCTGCTGATAAACCACAATTTTGTGTTAAACCACGTAATGAGCCTTATGATAAAGGTGAACTGGCTGAACAGATGCTGGTTGAGATGCAAACGGCGATTGAGACTAAACAAGGTGGATTTTTTAGTTATGATATTCGCAATATCAATCGGTCTATTGGTGCGCGGTTATCTGGTGAAATTGCACGGCATCATGGCAACTATGGCATGAATGAGAGCCCAATCCGAGTGCAGCTAACTGGTTCTGCGGGCCAAAGTTTTGGTGTTTGGAATGCGGGTGGTCTTGAAATGCGCCTTGAAGGTGACGCCAATGATTATGTTGGTAAGGGGATGGCTGATGGTAAACTGACTATCTACCCTCCAAGAGAAAGCGAGTTTGAGTCCCAACAAGCGAGTATTATGGGTAACACTTGTTTATACGGCGCAACCGGTGGCGCTTTGTATGCTTCTGGAATGGCTGGTGAACGATTTGCAGTCCGTAATTCAGGTGCCATAGCAGTTGTGGAAGGCGTCGGTGACCATGGCTGTGAATATATGACAAGTGGCGTGGTGACAGTGCTGGGAGAGACGGGGCTGAATTTTGGCGCAGGTATGACTGGCGGGTTTGCCTATGTACTTGATATATCAAATACCTTAGCTGAACGTTATAACAAGGAGTTAGTTGAGTTAGTACGTATTGATGGTGGTGCACTATCCGAACACGCGCTTTATTTAAAAGCGATGATCGAAGATCATGTTCGTGAGACAGGTAGCACATGGGGTAATCAAATCCTAGATATGTTTGAGCAGCGCTTGAAACAATTTTGGCTGGTTAAACCCAAAGCTACAGCGGTTGAAGGTTTAATCGAGTTAGTAAATAAACGCAAAGCAAAAGCAGCTTAGAGCTCAATTTAGAGAAATACAAAAATATATGGCTAAAAATACTTTCCAATTTTTAGAGGTTGGCCGTGTCGACCCTCAAAAGCTAGATGCGGCAGAGCGCATCAAGCGTTCGGGTGAGATCTATGGTGATTTTGATAAAACTGTAGCAGCAGAGCAGTCAGAACGTTGTCTTGAATGTGGTAATCCTTATTGTGAATGGAAGTGTCCTGTACATAACTACATTCCAAACTGGCTAAAATTAGTAAGCGAAGGAAACATAGAGCAAGCAGCTGAGCTGGCCCATGAAACAAATACCTTACCTGAGATTTGTGGACGAGTTTGCCCACAAGATCGCCTGTGTGAAGGAGCCTGCACCTTAAATGATGGTTTTGGTGCTGTAACCATTGGCTCAGTTGAGAAATATATTACTGACACTGCTTTGTCTCAAGGTTGGCGCCCTGATATGTCGAAAGTTATTGATACTGGAAAACGTGTTGCTGTAATCGGTTCGGGGCCTGCTGGTTTGGGCTGTGCTGATGTATTAGTACGTAATGGTGTTAAAGCAGTTGTTTATGATAAAAACCCAGAAGTCGGTGGGTTGTTAACCTTTGGTATTCCTGAGTTTAAGCTAGAAAAGGAAGTCGTCAAGCGCCGCCGAGAAGTATTAGAAGGTATGGGGGTTGAATTTGTATTGGATACCGAAATAGGTACAGATATCCTGTTTGAGCAATTACTTGAAGATTATGATGCTGTTTTCTTGGGAATGGGGACTTATACATATATGAAGGGTGGGTTCCCTGGTGAGGATAAGGTGGGAGTTTATGAAGCCCTTCCATACCTAGTGGCCAATAATAAAAAGCAACTTGAATTAGATTCACCGGAATATGTTGATTTGTCGGGTCAAAAAGTGATTGTTCTGGGTGGTGGTGATACAGCAATGGATTGTAACCGGACTGCGATTCGTCAAGGTGCAGACTCAGTACAATGTGCTTATCGCCGTGATGAAGAGAATATGCCCGGTTCGCGGCGAGAAGTTAATAACGCGCGTGAGGAAGGGGTTGAATTTTTATGGAACCGACAGCCCATCGAAGTTATGGGTAACGGCAAAGTAGAAGGTATTAAAGTAGTAACGACTCAGTTAGGTGAGCCCGATGAGCGAGGTCGCCGAAGCCCACAAGCTATTCCGGGAAGTGAAGAGATTATTGAAGCTGATGCTGTCGTTATAGCTTTTGGCTTCCGCCCGAGCCCTGCGCCTTGGTTTGGTGATTATGGGGTTGAGATTGATGATGGCGGACGTGTTATAGCACCAGAAAAAGGTCCGCGGGCATTTCAAACTACAAATCCTAAAATATTTGCTGGTGGTGATATGGTTCGTGGTTCAGACTTGGTTGTGACGGCCGTATTTGAAGGTCGTCAAGCTGCAGATGGAATTTTAGATTACTTAGCTGTTTAACCTGCAATTATCTGTTTTGAAAACCAAAGAACTCTAATTAAGGAGCCCGCGGGTGTCTGAATTAAAAAATGACCGTTATTTGAGAGCGTTGTTAGGACAGCCTGTAGATAAGACTCCTGTATGGGTTATGCGTCAGGCCGGCCGATATTTGCCAGAATATCGTGAAATAAGGGCAAAAGCAGGGGACTTTATGACCCTATGCAGCACACCAGACCTCGCGTGTGAAGTCACTTTACAGCCCTTACGCCGTTATGATTTGGATGCCGCTATTATATTCTCAGATATTTTGACTATTCCTGATGCGATGGGTTTAGGGCTTCATTTCGTCCCTGGAGAAGGACCAAAATTCAAAAATGTTATTTGTAGTGCTGCAGATATTGCCAAATTGGGCGTGCCTGATATGGAAGATAATTTGCGATATGTGATGGATGCAATTCGTGTTACTCGTCGTGAAATAAATGGGAAAGTGCCTTTGATTGGTTTCAGTGGTAGCCCTTGGACTTTGGCTTGTTATATGGTTGAAGGAGGGTCGAGTAAAGATTTTGCCAAGGTCAAGGGGATGATGTTCGATGCGCCTGAGCAAATGCATGCATTATTAGCTGTTTTAGCTAAATCAGTTATTGCATATCTAAATGCTCAAATTGCTGCCGGCGCCCAATCGATTATGCTTTTTGATACATGGGGTGGGGCACTGGGCCAAAGTAATTATCAGCAATTCTCTTTAGCCTATATGCAGCAAATTGTGGCAGGGCTAACACGTGAAAATGATGGTCAGAGTAGTGCCTGTTACATTATTTACGAAAGGGGGGGGGCAATGGTTAGAGGTAATGGCCGATACTGGAGTGGATGGTGTTGGGTTGGATTGGACTACTGATATCGGTTCTGCACGTCAACGTATAGGTAATAAAGTGACGCTTCAAGGTAATATGGATCCTTGTGTACTTTATGCCTCTCCGGACCGAGTGGAACAAGAAGTTTCTAGTGTTTTAGCTAGTTTTGGAGAGGGTAAGACTGGGCATGTTTTTAATTTAGGACATGGTATTCACCCGACAGTTGACCCGGAGAATATGACACGACTAGTCGATTCTGTTCATCGGCTAAGTGAGCAATATCATAAGTAAATTGGATAGGGATTACCGATAAAACAGCTCTTAAATTAAGAATAAAGCCTAATACTTGCTTAAAGAGACTTTAGTTTGGCGCTTATTTTATGGAAGAACTTATGTTTTTTGCTAGCAGCTTCATTGGCTAAAAAGTTAACCTGAATTGCATTGCGAGTACCTTCAAATGAAGGATAGCCATGCCAGCAGTTGTCCGTGACTTTAAAGGCGACCATGGAGCCGGCAGTTGGGTTTACTTCTTCAGCAATATCATTCATGTCATCACTGTTTAAAATGCGTAATTTACCGCTTTGTGCTGCCCACCCATCGTTAAAGTAGATCAAAATAGTGAGTAGCTTTGTTTTTGAATCTGTGTGAACACGTCCATCTTTAGTCCGTGAGAACCCACGATAGGTGAGCATTATTGGTGATGTTATTACATTGACTTTAAACTTTTCAGATAATGCTTGGCGAAAAGAGTCTGAATCTAATGAATCGTGAAGAGAGTGATAGTGCTCACTGAGCTCAAGATCTTCTTTGTTGAAGCTGCCACCGCTATTGATTATTGGAAAGTTTTGTACAAGCCCCATTAACTCTTTATCAAGCATGGATTGCTCAATGGTAAAGTATGGAAAGGGCTGCATTTTTAGGGGAGTTGTGTTGATTAAGTCGATATTTATCATAGAGTTTTATGTCATGTTGTTCTGTATCCAGCCATTTTACGCTTTTCTGTAATGGCTGGCATTATCTTTTTTTCGAAGATAAGGGTTATACCAAATAATAGACTAACTTGATTATGAATGAAAATCTGGATGAAAAAAGGGCGATTCGAAGGTATCGAGCCGCCCTTTTATTGGTTTAAAATGCTAAGAGTTTATTATCTGTCTGTGAACTCTGGGTATGCCTCCATACCACACTCACTTATGTCTACCCCTGCAGCCTCTTCTTCTTCGCTGACACGGATGCCCATAACCTTTTTCAAAACTAGCCAGGTAATGAAGCTCGCACCAAAGACCCACACAAATATGGTTGCAGCGCCAACTATTTGACCTATAAAGCTTGCATCACTATTTGTTAATGGTACTGCTAATAATCCCCATAGACCGACGACGCCGTGGACCGAAATTGCACCGACTGGGTCATCTATTTTAAATTTATCCATCATCATGATAGAGAAGACAACCAAAACACCACCGACGGCACCAATTAATGTTGCAACAACAGGTGTGGGTGTATCCGGACCAGCAGTGATGGCAACTAAGCCTGCTAAAGCGCCATTCAAAATCATAGTTAAATCGGCTTTATTGAAGAGTACTTTAGAAATAATTAAAGCACCAAGAACACCACCAGCAGCCGCAGCATTGGTATTTAAAAAGACCATTGCAACAGCATTTGAACTTGCGATATCACCTAATTTTAAGACTGAACCACCATTAAAGCCAAACCAGCCCATCCACAAGATGAAAGTACCAAGTGTTGCTAGAGGTAGGTTTGCACCAGGAATTGGTTTCACTTCACCGTTTGCGCCATATTTTCCTTTACGGGAACCTAATAAGATAACACCAGCAAGAGCTGCAGCTGCACCTGCCATATGAACGATTCCTGAACCTGCAAAATCAAGAAAGCCAAAGTCATCACCTAGTGAAAATAGGCCAAATACAGATGCACCGCCCCATGTCCAAGCTCCTGACATTGGGTAAATGAACGCTGTCATGACAATTGCAAAAAAGGCAAAAGCGCTAAGTTTCATTCTTTCAGCAACCGCACCAGATACAATTGACATTGCAGTAGCTACAAATACAACTTGAAAGAAGAAATCAGATGCACCTGAGTATACAGATCCGCCATCGAACCCTGCTTCAGCAGATGCAGCAAGTGCATCAGCAACTAAGGTGTCACCACCATCTATTCCTGTGAGAAATAAACCGCCGCCGTACATGATGTCATAACCGACTACTAAGTAAGACGTAGAAGCGATTGCGAAAAGCATGACATTTTTTGTTAAAATTTCAGTAGTGTTTTTAGCTCTGACAAGGCCTGCTTCTAGCATAGAGAAGCCAGCTGCCATCCACATAACTAGTGCGCCACAAACTAGAAAATAGAATGTGTCCATAGCATACTGGAGCTGGAAAATTTGATCTTCCATTTTATTGTGTCCTTTTAATTAAAGTGCATCAGGACCGGTTTCGCCTGTGCGAATCCGAACCACTTGCTCTAAGGGGTATACAAAAATTTTGCCATCACCGATCTTTCCAGTGTTGGCACCTTTAGTAACTGCTTCAATAACCTGTGGAACTAAATCATCATCTACAGCAATTTCTAGTTTTAGTTTAGGTAAAAAATCGACGACATATTCTGCGCCACGATAGAGTTCTGTGTGCCCTTTTTGACGACCGAAACCTTTGACTTCAGAGAGGGTAAGACCTTGCACCCCAATTTCTGACAAAGCTTCTCGAACATCATCCAGTTTGAAGGGCTTTATTATTGCCACAACTTGTTTCATAAGTTATTCCTTCGTTTAAAAAGAGGCCTCGCTGCCTATGGCGAGGAGACCTCTTTTATAATTAGTTATTAGAGCGATTTTGAGACTGTGAAAATTAGGCGCCCATCGGCTATATTCTCACCATAGAGTGCTTCACCATCAGCTATCAGTATCGGTATAGGTCAGGTCCAAACCAAAACCAACCATCTCTGTAGAAAGGCCAATGCTGTAATCAGTTGGGTTATTATCTGCAGATTCATCATCGTAATAGCCATAGTTAGCACTTAATGCGACATTCATCGGAAGATCATAGCCAAAGCCTAAAGAGTAATAGGTTGCATCTTTATCACCACCATAAATTTCATCTGTGTATGCAATACCAGCAGTAAAGATGCTATAGCTTAGAGAGGCATAATATTCATTCCAATCTAGACTGTCAGTACCAGGGTACATATAGCGCAAGACACCAAGGTCGTACCCAATGCCCGTACCGCCGAGTTCGTTAGAAAAACCTGCGTAAGCATCAATTTCAATATGAGCTTGATTGTTATTACTATCTGAAAAGTCTACATTTGATGCCCAAGTACCAGCATAAAAGCCACTTGCATGCCCATAGTCTAGGCTGCCTGAAATAGCAGGCTCACTGTCTGTTTGAGAATAGCCACGCCACATATAGTCAGAAGAGAGCGCCACACTGGCACTTGTCGAGTGCTGACCATCTGCGCTTTCCCATGCCATTACAGTTGAAGTAGCAATTAAAGTGCTTGCCGCTAAACAAAGTGTTGATAGTTTTTTCATTTTCATTTTTAAGCTCCTGAATTATAGGTTTATCGTTTGAACTCACATAGGGACCTGGCCATATTTAAAGTTCAGACTGATGAAGATAAAGCAGGATGCGTGCCATGATTATAAAGCATTATAAAACAGTAGTTTACGGTTTTTATTATAGTTTTATTTGGATCTTGTGGGTAGTGCTGGTGCGGTATTATCAAGTTCTGACCTATAAAGGTGCAGTTAGATTTAAGGCATTTTGGAGCGGAGAGATATAATTTTTTGTGAACAAAAAGAGGATGATTTATGAGGTGTAGAGTTTAGGGGGGAGTAAAAAGGGTAAAAAAAGGGCGGTTATCTTTGCAGATAGCCGCCCTTTTTATAAAGCTTGAGTATTACTAAATCAGATTTAGAATGATTTAGAAACAGTTAGTACGAACCTGCTATCAGACTTGTTACTTGAGCCGGCATTACCGTTCTCAGTAGCATTTTTACCTTCTTTCAGTGTCTCAAAGTAAGTAACATCCCAGTCAAGGCCAACCATATGTTTAGATACGCCGATCGCATAATCCTGAAGTGGGTTATCTATTTTGTTAGGTGACGTCCCCATTACTTTGTCAATGTCATCAAAGTCATAGAAAGCATAATTCACATGAAGTGCAACATCCATAGGTAGGTCATAGTTAAAGCCTAGTAAATAGTGTGTTGCTTTTTCATCTTTACCGCCAAAGTCTTCAGTATGAGAAACTTTAAGACTGAATGCGCTGTAGCTTATTGCCGCATAATATTCATTCCAGTCAACTCCATCCGTACCTGTGAAGACATACCGCATCATACCCAAGTCATAAGCAATGCCATCGTATGCTTCAAATGTATAACCTGCATATACATCAACTTCGAGGTGAGCCTTGTCAGTACCAACAGTAAAATCTACGTTTGAAGCCCAAGCACCAGCATAAAAACCAGAAGCATGTCCGTAGTCAAAACTACCAGACAAGGCCATTTCATTATCAGTTTGTGATCCACCACGCCACATGTAGTCACTAGAAAGTGCGACGCTAGCGCTAGTTGAGTGTTGACCATCAGCACTTTCCCATGCCATTGCTGAAGAAGCCGCCATTAATGTGCTTGCTGCTAGGCAAAGACTAGATAATTGTTTCAGTTTCATTTCCGTCTCCTGGAAAATTAAAGTTATTGTTCGTATATATTTTGGTTTGTTTGTTTAAACAGACTGACCAAAGTATGATGCGCGCCATTTATTCTTAATTGGTAACGTTTCTATCGATATTACTATCTAATTTATCCTATACTCAAAGAAGAAGACATCCTAGCGCAGTAGACTTGCCTTTAATATGCTAATTTAGTGCATTTTTAACAAGACAATGGGTCGTTATGTTAACGACAATTGAGAAGATGAGCTAGCTTTTATATGTTGTTTCGTCCAATTTGTATCCATTTAGCCACATTTTTGAGAGATTTGTATGATTTATCCAACAATTGATCCCGTGGCTTTGTCATTAGGCCCAATTCAGATCCACTGGTATGGCTTAATGTATTTGCTCGGTTTTTCTGGAGCTTGGTGGCTTGGGCGGCTAAGGGCCGAACGATTTGGCTGGACTGCAGTGGAAGTGGAGGACTTGTTGTTTTATGGTGCCATTGGGGTGATTGTGGGTGGCCGCCTTGGTTACTCGTTGTTTTACGACCTCCCTGCGCTGATCGACAACCCATTGAACTTATTCAAAGTTTGGCAAGGAGGGATGTCGTTTCATGGGGGACTATTAGGTGTAGTGATAGCATTTGGTTTTTTTGCGAGAGCCACGGGTAAATCTTATTTCTCAATTAGCGATTTTATCGTACCGATGGTCCCCGTAGGTTTGTTTTTTGGACGGATCGGTAATTTTATCAACGGTGAGTTGTGGGGAAAAGTAAGTGATGTGCCATGGGCCATGATATTCCCAAATGCTGGTCCGCTTGCCCGACACCCATCCCAGCTCTATGAGGCTATGCTTGAAGGTGTCTTATTATTTTTAATCCTGTGGATATATTCTGCTAAGCCAAAGCCACCAGGAGCTGTTTCAGGTCTTTTTTTATTAGGGTATGGTTTTTTCCGTTTCGTGGTTGAATTTGTGCGCGTTCCTGACCAGCAATATGGCTATTTACTCTTAGATTTGATCACTATGGGCCAAATCTTGTCATTACCTATGATTGTGATAGGACTATTTATTACGGTTCGTGCATTTCAGAGCGTTAAGTAAATAAATAAAATTCCCGTAGCGTGTCAGCAGCTTATTAATTTTTAAAATTAAGATTAAAATAGCATTTTTGCATTAAGCATGGCTGTCTCATGTTAAAATCACTTTTTGATTTGCGTAAAAATTTTGAGTTATTACTATGAGTTATCAAGATCATTATGATGTGATTGTTGTTGGTGGTGGACATGCTGGTACTGAAGCAGCTTTGGCCTCAGCGCGCCAGGGCGTTAAAACACTATTGTTGACTCAGAATATTGAAACACTCGGTCAAATGAGTTGTAACCCGGCTATCGGTGGTATTGGCAAAGGACATTTAGTTAAAGAAATCGATGCCCTTGGTGGTGTAATGGCGAAAGCTGCTGATCGTGGTGGTATTCAATTTCGTATTTTGAATGCGAGTAAAGGGCCTGCGGTCAGAGCGACAAGAGCTCAGGCTGATCGAGTTCGTTATAAAGCAGCCGTGCGTGAAACTCTAGAGTCTCAAGATAACTTGTATTTATTTCAACAAACTGTAGACGACTTGGTGGTTGAAAATGATCGTGTTGTCGGTGTAGTCACGCAAGTTGGTTTACGTTTTTCTGCCCAAGTAGTAATTTTGACAGTAGGGACTTTCTTAGGCGGCCTGATTCATATAGGCATGGAAAACCATCGTGGGGGACGTGCCGGCGATCCAGCCTCTATTGGTTTGGCTAAGCGGCTAAGAGCTTTACCTTTCCGAGTTGATCGCTTGAAAACAGGTACGCCCCCGAGAATTGCGAGCAGTAGTATTGATTATTCGCTCTTGGTTGAACAGCCTGGAGATACACCAACACCTGTGTTTTCCTTTATGGGAGAGGTATCACATCATCCGGCACAAATCTCGTGTCATATTACGCATACTAACGAAGCAACTCATGATGTGATTAGGGCTAATTTGGATCGCTCACCAATGTATGGTGGGGAAATAGAAGGTATTGGCCCACGCTACTGCCCATCGATAGAGGATAAAGTGGTCCGTTTTGCAGAGCGAAATTCTCACCAGATATTTCTTGAGCCTGAAGGGTTAAACTGCGGTGAAGTCTACCCTAATGGAATATCAACGAGTTTACCGTTTGATGTGCAGTATGAAATTGTGAGGTCCATGAAAGGCCTTGAAAACGCTCATATTACACGTCCGGGTTACGCGATTGAATATGACTACTTTGATCCACGTGATTTGGAGCCGTGGTTAGAGACAAAACACATGAAGGGCTTATTTTTTGCCGGCCAAATAAACGGGACGACAGGTTATGAAGAAGCCGCAGCGCAGGGTTTAATCGCTGGAATTAATGCTGGTTTGCAAGTACGTGAGATGGAGCCTTGGTCACCTCGCCGAGATGAAGCTTATATTGGTGTGATGATCGATGACTTGGTGACTTCCGGAACCCAGGAGCCCTATCGAATGTTTACTAGTAGAGCAGAATATCGGTTGCTTCTACGTGAAGATAATGCAGATTTGCGGCTGACGCCGAAAGGCCGAGAACTAGGTTTGGTGGATGATCAACGGTGGGCGGCTTTTAACAAAAAGCAGGAGGCTGTGACATCAGAAATTAACCGACTTGACACTATGATGTTTAGTCCAGAAAAAATAGACCAAGAGGTTGCAAAACTGGTGCTTGGTGAGCCTTTGAAAAAAGCGAGTACGGCGATGGATTTATTACGTCGACCTGCTGTTGATTACGTAGGGCTGTTAACTTTATTAGGTGAAGAACAAAAGGTTGAGGATGTTGTCGCAGATCAAGTTGTTATTCGAACTAAATATGCGGGCTATATTCAGCGCCAACAAAATGAAATTGATCGTATGCAGCGAAATGAAACGACAGTTTTACCAGATGATATCAATTACGATAATGTTCGAGGTTTGTCAAACGAGGTTCGTGAAAAACTGGCGAATGCGAGGCCTAATAGTCTAGGTCAAGCATCTCGCGTGTCTGGTGTGACACCGGCAGCAATGTCTTTACTACTAGTACATTTGAAGCGTGACCAGAGAGAAGCCAGCTAATGGGGGCACCATTACTGCAACAAATACAACAAGGTTGTGATGATTTAGCGTTAACATTATCGGAAAAGCAGAGGCAGCAATTGTTGTCTTATGTGACGTTACTAGCTAAGTGGAATAAGGTTTACAACCTAACATCAGTTCGCGATATTGATGTGATGGTAAGCCGACATTTACTGGATAGTTTGACGGTTTTACCTTTTCTTGCCGGTCATTCTTTGCTTGATGTAGGTTCAGGCGCAGGCTTACCTGGTATTCCCATCGCTATTGCCAGACCAGATCTAGCCGTGACTTTGTTGGATAGTAATTCAAAGAAAACCCGTTTTTTACAGCAGGCCAAGGCGGAATTAGCGTTAGATAATGTGACTGTGATTCATGAGCGTATTGAACAAGCTAAGTTACCTGTGTTTGACTTGGTGACTGCACGAGCATTCTCGACAATAGCTGACATTATTGATTTAACCGAGCGACACTGCCATGATGCGAGCAGGCTGTTATTAATGAAGGGTGTTTACCCCGAAGATGAACTAATGAGAGTAGAGGGTAATTTTAAGCTTGAATCTGTGCATGTACTGGAAGTACCAGGGTATGAGGGGCAGCGGCATTTGGTTGAGCTGGTCCGAGGTTAATGTGGTTTTCAGCACAAAAGGTTGTTTGAATGGGTAATGTCTTTGCTGTGACTAATCAAAAAGGGGGAGTGGGTAAGACGACCACAACCGTAAACTTGGCTGCATCATTAGCAGAGAATGGTAAGAAGATTTTGCTTGTTGATCTTGACCCTCAGGGTAATGCGAGCACTGGTTGTGGCATAAACGGTGTGGTGCTTGAGAAGAGCAGTTATGACGTCATTATGGGGGAAGCACCAGCGGCTGAGGTAATTGTAAAGCGTGATGATTTTAACTTCGATGTTATGCCAACCAATTCAGACTTAACAGCAGCCGAAGTTGAGTTATTAGATGAAGATTTACGAGAGCACCGACTTCGATTAGCACTAGAGCCAATTCGTGCAGATTATGACTTTA
The DNA here is from genome assembly GCA_905181885.1 of uncultured Gammaproteobacteria bacterium. GTDB lineage: Bacteria > Pseudomonadota > Gammaproteobacteria > Nitrosococcales > Methylophagaceae. Next base: position 475,166 of record CAJIZI010000001.1, on the reverse strand, counting down.
TTTTGATTGATTGCCCGCCCTCTTTAAGTATGCTGACGTTGAATGCGCTGGTGGCATCTAAGGGCGTTATTATTCCGGTTCAATGTGAATATTATGCTTTGGAAGGTTTATCCTCGCTATTAAAAACGGTGGAGCGCGTTAGACAGCGAGCAAACCCGACTCTAGAGATTACAGGTCTGGTAAGAACAATGTTTGATGCCCGGAATAACCTTGCTAATCAGGTCTCAAGGCAGCTGATAACGCATTTTGAGAGAAAGGTGTTTCACGCCCTCATTCCTAGAAATGTACGGTTGGCAGAGGCTCCAAGCCATGGTGTCCCAGTGCTGGATTATGACCGATCATCGCGTGGTTCGATTGCATATATGGCGCTAGCAAGTGAGTTTATGCGACGTGAAAAAAGTTAAACTAGTCTTTGAAATAATTTAGATAGGGACGGTAATGGCGACTAAAAAAAGAGGGTTAGGTAGAGGGTTAGATGCCTTATTGGCAGATGTTGATCATCTGGAGGAAGGCATTAGTGACAGTTTGCAATACTTTCCTTTGGATGTGATTCAGCCAGGCAAATATCAACCGCGGGTAGACATGTCTGAAGAGTCGCTTGGGGAATTAGCGGACTCGATACGCGCTCAAGGACTTGTTCAGCCTATCGTTGTTCGACCAGTCGGTAATAGTCGTTATGAAATTATTGCTGGCGAGCGACGTTGGCGAGCATCAAAACTTGCGGGTTTGGACACAATTCCAGCCCTAGTGAGAGATGTGCCTGATCGTAATGCGATTGCAATGGCCTTAATTGAAAATATTCAAAGAGAAGATTTAAACCCGATGGAAGAAGCGAATGCTTTGCATCGCTTACGTGAAGAGTTTTCGATGACGCATCAAGAAGCGGCAGCAGCTGTAGGTCGTTCGAGGGCCGCTGTATCAAATTTACTGAGACTGAGAAATCTTAATGAAGATGTTAAAAGATTAGTAGAGAATTGTGATCTAGAAATGGGTCATGCACGTGCTTTATTGCCGCTCGAAGGTCGCTTACAGTCAGATACAGCAAATAGTATTGTTGAACGGGGCTTATCTGTTCGCGAGACTGAACAGTTAGTAAGGCGTTTATTGCGCCCAGCAAAAGAAAAGCCTCAGCCTGAAGATTCTTTACAAGCAGAACTAGATAACATTGAAAAGTTAATCAAACAGAAGTTAGACCATCATTTTTCAGTCAAACATACTGTAAGTGGTAAAGGCAAGCTGGTTATTGATTATGCCAGCGTGGAAGATTTAAAGAGAATTGTTAAAAAAATAAAGTAAATCACTGAATTTAATTGACCCGTTAAGGCCTGCTCTATAGAATGTACGGGTTTAGTTGGTAAGAATTAGAACCCAGTGAAATCAATCGAAGGTTTAGTTAGAGTTGAGCCTCTCAATTATTTGCTGAAATTGCAGCTGCTCTCACTGGTGTTATCAATTTCAATCATCTTTCTGTGGCAAGGAATGGCATCAAGCATTGCTTGTTGTTACGGCGGAGTTATGGCGATAGCCAATACTTTACTGCAGAGATGGCATTTGTTAGCTGCTGGAAAGTTTGCTAAAGCAGATGCGGGTATGAATTTAGGAAGGGCTTACCGTTGTATTGCGCAGCGCTGGGCACTAACCATTGTTTTATTTGCTATCGGATTTTCAATGTTGAGAGACTCGTCATTGATGTTGTTAGTAGGCTTTATAGTGGCGCAAGTTGTTGCGCTGTTTGGAAATTATAATCGGACTTAAGACCAAAAATGGCAAGTGAATCATCGATTACTACATCAGGCTATATTAAGCATCATTTACAAAACCTCACTTATGGTGAGAAGCAAGTAGAAACTGCGGCAGGAATATGGGAGCCAACTGGTGAACTAGGCTTTGCGACCACAGGTCAAGAAGCAGCGCAAATGGGTTTCTGGGCAATCAACGTGGATACGATGTTACTTTCAATCGTGCTAGGTACGATGATGATGTGGTTCTTCCGAAGTGTTGCAAAAACGATATCGACAGGCGTTCCTTCTCCAGTACAAAACTTTGCCGAAATGATTATCGAATTTATTAACGATACGGTACGTGGTTCATTTACCGGTGGGAAAAATGATTTGGTTGCGCCTCTTGCGCTTACCATCTTTGTTTGGATATTTTTAATGAATTTGATGGATTTGTTGCCGGTAGATATTTTGCCATTGGCCGTTGCACAAGGTGCGGTATTCTTATTTGACGCTGATCCACATAATGTCTTTTTCAAAGTTGTACCAAGTACAGATCCGAATGCGACGATGGGTATGGCTCTTGTGGTCTTTGGTTTGATGCTTTATTACAGTTTCAAAGTAAAAGGGGCTGGCGGATTTTTGGGTGAATTAGCACTTGAGCCGTTTGGTAAATGGGCCTTACCGGTCAACCTTGTACTCGAAACAGTAACATTGCTAGCAAAGCCATTTTCTCTCGGTTTACGCTTGTTTGGCAACATGTATGCAGGCGAGATGGTATTTATTTTAATTGCAACAATGTATGGCGCTGGTTTGATGTTAGGTTCTGTTGCTGGTTTGTTACAAGTTGCATGGGCAATTTTCCACATTTTGATTATTACGTTACAAGCTTTTATTTTTATGGTTTTGACCGTCGTGTACATTGATATGGCGCATCAGCATCACTAAGTTTAAGCAGGTTTTTACTTTAATTTTTTAGTATTAGATTTTTGTTAGGAGAGAAAAATGGATATGGGTTTAGTTTATATTGCGGGTGCTATGATGATTGGCTTAGGTGCCTTGGGCGCTGCAATCGGCGTTGGTTTATTAGGAGGTCGCTTCTTAGAAGCTGCTGCACGCCAACCTGAATTAGTGCCAATGTTACGTACAAACTTTTTCTTGGTTGCTGGTCTTGTTGACGCGGTGCCAATGATTGCTGTTGGTTTGGCTATGTATGTTCTATTTGCAGTTGCTGGTTAATAGCATTTTTAAACAGTATTGCGATAAAAAAGAGGTATAAGCATGAACATCAATGCAACATTGATCGGTCAAGCAATTGCTTTTGGTATTTTCATTGCTTTTTGCATGAAATATGTCTGGCCACCAATTATGCAAGCGCTCGAAGAGCGTACTAAAAAAATTGCAGATGGTTTAGCAGCAGCAGAACGTGGACGTCATGAGCAAGAGTTAGCTGAAAAACGTGCGCAACAAGTGATTAGCGAAGCAAAAGAGCAAGCGAATGAAATAATTTCGCAAGCACAACGCCGTAGTAATGAAATTGTTGATGAATCAAAAGACACCGCCCGGGTTGAGGGCGAGCGTATCTTGACATCGGCACAGGCTGAAATAGAGCAAGAAGCTAATAAAGCAAAAGATGAACTTCGTGGGCAGGTCGGCAGTATTGCATTGGCTGGAGCCGCGAAAATTCTTAACCGTGAAATTGATGATAAGGCGCATACCGATTTGTTAAAAGAATTGGTAAGTCGGATCTAGAGGAGGTAGACGATGGCTGAAGCAACTACTATCGCTCGTCCTTATGCTAATGCAGCATTCGACATTGCTAATGAAAAGACTGAGTTAAAAGTCTGGTCAGGATTTTTGGCCGTGATGGCACAAAGTGTTGCCGACGAAGATATCGATGCGATGATAGGAAACCCATCGATTAGCGATGAACAAATGATTAGTGTACTGGCAGATATTGCTGGAGAACTGGTCACTACAGAAGCGCGTCATTTTTTGGCTTTGCTAGCAGAAAATAAGCGCCTAACTCTACTGATGGACATAGCTGCTATTTTTGAACAGTTGCGTGCAGAAGCAGAGCAAGTGATGACTGCAGAGGTTAGTTCTGCGAGAGCTTTAACACCAGAACAAGAATCTAATATTGCAAAAGCGCTGAAAAAACGCACGGGCAGAGATGTCACGTTAAATGTTGAAGTAGACGAAAGCTTATTAGGTGGAGCGATTATTCGAGCCGGTGATCTGATCATAGATGGATCAGCCTTGGGTAAATTGAACAGACTGGCCAACGTTATAAACTAATGGCCTGTATAGAGGAATTAAGATGCAACTGAATTCAGCAGAAATCAGTGACCTAATTAAAAAGCGAATTGAAAGCTTTGATGGGGCTACTGAAGCACGTACAGAAGGAACTGTTGTCGGTGTTACCGATGGTATTGTACGTATCCATGGTTTAGCCGATGTAATGGCAGGTGAAATGTTAGAGTTTCCCGGCAATACTTATGGTATGGCACTTAACTTAGAACGCGACTCTGTTGGTGCTGTGGTGCTAGGGCCCTATCAGCACATTACTGAAGGCGACAGTGTTAAATGTACTGGCCGTATTTTAGAAGTACCTGTTGGCGAAAGCTTATTAGGTCGAGTTGTTGACTCATTAGGTAACCCAATAGACGGTAAGGGTGAAATCACCAGTGAAGCGACATCTCCTATTGAGAAAGTTGCACCAGGTGTTATTTCACGTCAGTCTGTTGATCAACCGCTTCAGTTAGGGTTGAAATCAGTTGATGCGATGATTCCAGTGGGTCGTGGTCAACGAGAGTTAATTATTGGTGACCGTCAAACAGGTAAAACAGCGATAGCAATTGATGCAATTATTAATCAGAAGGGTACAGGTGTTAAATGTATCTATGTAGCAATTGGTCAAAAAGCATCTTCGATAGCTAATGTAGTACGCAAACTTGAAGAGCATGGTGCATTAGCACATACAACTATCGTTGCAGCAGCAGCATCTGACGCAGCAGCATTACAGTTCATTGCACCTTACGCGGGTTGTTCAATGGGTGAGTATTATCGCGATAAAGGTGAAGATGCTTTAATTATTTATGATGATTTGACCAAACAAGCATGGGCTTATCGTCAAATGTCCTTGTTATTGCGTCGTCCACCAGGCCGTGAAGCATATCCAGGTGATGTTTTCTACATCCACTCTCGCTTGTTAGAGCGTTCATCACGTGTTAGTGCTGATTATGTAGAGAAACAAACCGGTGGTGCAGTTACAGGTAAAACTGGCTCTTTAACGGCTCTACCCATCATTGAAACACAAGCGGGTGACGTTTCTGCCTTCGTACCGACTAACGTTATATCAATCACTGATGGTCAAATATTTTTAGAAACAGATTTATTTAACTCGGGTATACGGCCTGCGATTAATGCTGGCTTGTCAGTATCTCGTGTTGGTGGCGCTGCTCAAACTAAAATCATCAAGAAGCTAGGTGGTGGTACACGCCTCGATTTAGCTCAATATCGAGAGTTAGCGGCGTTTGCTCAATTTGCTTCCGATCTTGATGAAGCAACTCGTAGTCAAATTCAACGTGGTCAACGTGTTACTGAGTTAATGAAACAAGCACAGTATCAACCATTATCTATTGCCGAAATGTCAGTCTCTTTATTTGCGGCTAACGAGGGCTTTATTGATGATGTAGACGTTGAGAAAGTGGGCTCTTTTGAAGCGGCTTTATTGTCCTATATGAAGTCAAATGAAGCTGAGCTAATGACTAAAATTAATGATACTGGTGGCTTTGGTGATGATATTTCTGGCGGTATCCGCTCAGCAATTGAAAGCTTTAAGACAACAGGCAGCTGGTAAGCGGAGCATAAAGCATGGCTAGCGGTAAAGAGATACGGACTCAGATAGGCAGCATCAAAAATACGCAGAAGATCACGCGTGCGATGGAAATGGTGGCTGCAAGTAAGATGCGTAAAGCCCAAGAACGAATGGCTGCAACGCGCCCTTACTCGGACAAAATTCATAATGTTATTCAGCATTTGGCTTTTGCACACCCAGAATACAAGCATGTCTATTTACAGGAGAGAGAAGAGAAAACACGAGTTGGTTATATAGTCGTCTCTTCCGATCGTGGGTTATGTGGCGGTCTGAACAATAATTTATTTAGGGCCTTACTAAAAGATATTCAAGTTAAAGCAGATAAAGGTCTTGAAATTGATGTTTGTGCAATTGGTAAGAAAGCTACCAGCTTTTTTGGTCGTTTGCCGGTGACACTAGCAGCGCAAGTAACTCAATTAGGTGAAACACCAAGTGCAAATGAGCTAATTGGAAGTGTCAAAGTGATGCTCGATGCTTATGAATCAGGCCATATTGACAGCTTGTATCTAGTATTTAATGAGTTTGTAAATACAATGACACAAGAAAATAAAATTATGCAGCTATTGCCTAATAAGCCTGAAGCGCCAGATGAAGAATTAAAACATCATTGGGACTATATCTACGAACCTGATGCTAAAGAAGTACTAGATAACCTTCTGGTTCGTTACATGGAGTCGTTGGTTTATCAAGGTGTAGTTGAGAACGCGGCCTGTGAACAAGCCTCTCGAATGGTTGCTATGAAAAGTGCATCAGATAATGCGGGTGATCTTATTGATGATTTGCAACTGGTTTATAACAAAGCGCGTCAAGCAGCTATTACACAAGAAATATCAGAAATTGTTGCTGGTGCGGCAGCGGTATAAAGTAAATAACACGGGTTTAATCACCTAAATGTATTGAAAGAGGAAGCAAGATGAGCTCTGGAAAGATTGTACAAATTATCGGTGCGGTCGTCGACGTGGAATTTCCGCGTGACAGCATACCTAAAGTTTACGATGCCTTGATGGTTGAAGAAGAAGGCTTAACGCTTGAAGTTCAGCAGCAGCTAGGTGATGGTGTTGTCCGCGCGATTGCGATGGGTGTCACTGATGGCCTTAAACGTGACTTGGCGGTATCCAATACCGGTGAAACTATTCAAGTGCCGGTTGGTCAGAAAACGCTGGGCCGGATAATGGATGTCTTAGGTAACCCTATCGATGAAAAAGGTGACATCGGTGAAGAAGTTAAATGGGGCATTCACCGTAAATCCCCAGATTTTGATGAGCTCGCTGCGAGTAATGAGCTATTAGAAACTGGTATCAAGGTTATTGATTTAGTTTGTCCTTTTGCTAAGGGCGGTAAAGTTGGTCTGTTTGGCGGTGCTGGAGTTGGTAAAACTGTCAATATGATGGAGCTCATCCGTAACATAGCGATTGAACACAGTGGTTTCTCTGTATTTGCCGGTGTGGGTGAGCGTACTCGTGAAGGTAATGATTTCTATCATGAAATGACAGATTCAAACGTAATTGATAAAGTTTCGTTAGTTTATGGTCAAATGAACGAGCCTCCAGGTAACCGTTTACGTGTTGCTTTGACAGGCCTCACAATGGCAGAATTCTTCCGAGATGAAGGCCGTGATGTTTTATTCTTCGTTGATAATATTTATCGCTACACTTTGGCCGGTACAGAAGTATCAGCTTTGTTGGGCCGTATGCCATCAGCAGTAGGTTATCAACCAACTCTAGCCGAAGAAATGGGTGTATTACAAGAACGTATTACCTCAACGAAAACAGGATCTATTACCTCTATTCAAGCTGTTTATGTACCAGCAGATGATTTAACAGATCCATCGCCTGCAACGACATTTGCTCACTTAGATGCAACAGTTGTGTTGTCTCGCTCGATTGCCGAGTTAGGTATATATCCAGCGATTGATCCGTTGGATTCAACCAGTCGTCAATTAGATCCTTTAGTGATTGGTAATGATCATTATGACGTAGCACGAGGTGTTCAAGGTACATTACAGCGTTATAAAGAGTTGAAAGATATCATAGCAATTTTAGGTATGGATGAATTATCAGAAGAAGATAAACAGACAGTCACCCGAGCTCGTAAGATCCAGCGTTTCTTGTCTCAGCCTTTCTTTGTTGCTGAAGTTTTTACTGGTAGCCCTGGTAAATATGTCTCATTGAAAGATACTATCGCTGGCTTTAAAGGTATTTTAAATGGTGATTATGATGCCTTACCAGAACAAGCTTTTTATATGGTTGGTAGCATTGATGAAGCTGTCGAAAAAGCTACTAAGCTTTAATAGGCTATAAGGAGAACAATCATGGCGAAGACTATACATGTTGATATTGTAAGCGCTGAAAAAGAGATATACTCTGGCCCAGTCGATGCTGTGTTTGCTAGAGCATCAATGGGTGAAATTGGTATTTACCCTCAACATACACCCTTACTTACGAGTCTTAAACCAGGCGAGGTTCGTGTGTTGGTAGACGGAAAAGAAGAGCAGTTCTACGTCTCCGGTGGCATGCTAGAAGTACAGCCTCATGTGGTGACAATTTTAGCTGATACTGCCATGCGTGCTGATGATGTTGACGAGGCGGCAGCATTAGAAGCGAAAGCAGCGGCAGAGCGTTCTCTAGCTGAGACAGGTACAAAAATTGACTATGCCGAAGCACAGTCTCAACTTACTCAAGCTGTGGCACAGTTAAGAAGTATCGAGCGTATGAGAAAAGCAAAAGGACATTAGTTAGTTCAAGCTATAAGATGTTATAGATAAAAAGACCGTTTTGATAATGGTCTTTTTTTTGCCTGAAAGAAGTGATATGTGTGTTTAAAGATAAGCGTGCATAATGACTCGATATAAATTTGCTAGAATAGACAAAACACATTAACTATGGACGACCAATTATGTCACTGAGTATTGTTATCCTTGCTGCAGGTGAAGGTAAGCGAATGAAGTCAGCAACTGCAAAGGTGATGCACCACCTTGCTGGAAGACCATTACTAGAGCATGTGATTGATGCTGCCATACAATTAAACCCTAATAAATTAGTGGTTGTGGCGGGAAATGATGAAGGACAAGTAGTACCATTTCTAGAGTGTAATCAAATTGAAACTGTCATTCAAAATGAACAGTTAGGCACAGGTCATGCTTTAATGCAGGCTAAAATAGCGATGACTGATTCTACACAAGTTCTCGTGCTGTATGGTGATGTGCCCCTAACGAAAGTGACTACCCTTCAAGCCTTGATAGATTGCGCTGATCAAAATGGTATAGGTATTCTCACTACCAAAATTGCAGATCCAACAGGTTATGGCCGAATTGTAAGAAATGACTCTGGCAGGGTTAAATGCATTACGGAGCAAAAAGATGCTGATGAGAGAGTATTGGCGATTAAGGAAGTTAATAGTGGGATCATGTTGTTACCGAGTCAGTGGATGTTGTCATCCTTAGATAGATTAGGTAATGATAATGCCCAAGGTGAATATTATTTAACGGACATAATAGCTTTGGCTGTAGCTGATGGCATAGAGGTTAATACAATATGCTGCATTGATGAAGCAGAAGTAGCCGGAGTGAATACACGTTGTCAATTGGCCAAATTAGAGCGGCATTACCAGGCTTTACAAGCAGATAGACTAATGACTGCTGGCGTGACTTTAGCTGATCCTAACCGGATCGATGTACGTGGTGAATTGAATGCGGGTAATGATATTTTCATAGATATAAATGTAATTTTTGAAGGCAAAGTATCGATTGCTTCCCATGTAAGTATTGGTGCCAACTGTATTATTAAAGATAGTGAGATTGCTGAGGGAAGCGTGATACTTCCTAATAGTATGATTGATTCGAGTGTGGTTGGAGCAGGCTCTAGTATTGGTCCTTTTGCGAGGTTACGGCCTGGTACGATATTAAGAGAGAAAGCGAAAATTGGCAACTTTGTCGAGGTTAAGAACACGAATGTTGGCGTGGGCTCTAAGGTGAATCATCTGAGTTATATTGGTGATACTGATATGGGAGCGGGGGTCAATATTGGTGCGGGGACGATCACCTGTAACTATGATGGGGTAAATAAGCATCGGACTGTGATTGGTGACAATGCTTTTATTGGCTCTGATACTCAGTTGGTGGCACCAGTGACAGTAGGTGAAGGCTCGACAATTGGAGCAGGGACAACTTTGCGAAAAGATGCACCTGCTGGACAGCTGACATTGACTAAGAATATACAAAGGACGGTTGAGGGCTGGAAAAGTCCGGAGAAGAAGAAGTAACTTAGCCTATTGAAAAGAGCCATAACTAATAGTGAGCCAGATATAGTAAATACTACTCTGTTTATGTTGGCTTAACGTAGCATCAGGAACATCGCTCGGCGGTTGCGAGTGAGATTAAACAGCAAGCGACCGCTGTTTCGGGCTAAGATCTTAAAGTCATCTAAATTATTAATTGCAGTTTTATTGACGGAAGTGATTATGTCATTGGGCCTTAAGCCTGCATTCCAAGAAGGACTGTTTTGTATGACAGAATAGACCATAACGCCCAATAATTCGCCATGATAAGGCGAGGATTCTTCAATGTCACCAAATGAGGCTCCTACTAATTTTGGGTGAACAGGCTTTAGCTTTACTTGTTTTTGAATTTCTTTAACTGTGGCGCTCAAAGTTTTGTTCTTACCATTTCTTAAAACCTCGATTTTAATAGTTTGCCCGACCATGAGTAACCCGATAGTGTTTCGTAAGTTATCAGCATTGATAAGTTTTCGGTTATCGATTGCTTTGATCACGTCGCCTATTTTTACACCAGCTTCAGCAGCAGCTGAGTCTCTTTGAACACGGGTGACGACAGCCCCATGTCCTGATGAGATGTTGAAAGCTTGGGCCAATTCATCGTTAATATCCTGCATTTGGACGCCTAAATAGGCCCGCCGCACTTCACCATACTCAATAAGTTGGTCACTAATTTGTTTTACCATATTGCTCGGAATAGCAAAGCCAATACCGATGTTACCGCCTCGTTGACCTGAGGAAAAAATAGCGGTATTAATTCCGACGAGCTCACCTCTCAAGTTGACTAAGGCTCCGCCAGAATTTCCAGGGTTAATAGATGCATCAGTTTGAATGAAGTTCTCATACCCTTCGATACCTAGACCACTTCTACCTAAAGCACTGACAATGCCTGATGTCACAGTTTGCCCTAGCCCAAAGGGGTTGCCGATAGCGACAACAAAGTCACCGACACGAAGTTTATCTGAGTCTGCTAGTGGTATGGCTGTAAGATCATCGGCAATGATTTTGATTAATGCGACATCAGTAGCAGGGTCACTCCCAACCACTACCGCCTCAAAGCTACGACCATCTGTTAATGAAACTGTAATTTCATCAGCACGTTGGATTACATGGTTGTTAGTTAGGACTAGTCCTTTACTTGCATCAAAAATAACGCCTGACCCCAGACTTTGCCTTGTTCTCTGGCGAGGTTTCTGGTGTTGAGGAATGTTAAAAAAACGTCGAAAAAAAGGGTCGCTTAATAATGGATTATCTCTTGTTTGAACATGACTGCGGGTTGCAATATTAACAACAGCAGGTCTAGATTGGTCTAGCATTGGTGCAAGAGTTGGCAGAGCTCCATTACTGGCAAAGAGCTCTATGGGGAGAGCTGCATATGCAATTTGAGTACCCATGTTTAAAACTATAAGCCAAACTAAGGTCATTTTTACATTAACCATGCTTTATACCTTTTCCTCTAAGTATCCTGATTATCTTCTAACTCATGTCGTGGATTGAAGTTTAGTTCTTCAGCCATCTCTTGATAAAGTTGTTTTGATTTATCGCTGTCTGCTGGAGGAGTCATAATTTGTAAAATGATGATTTGGTCACCTGAGTTCTTACTAGGAAGCCCACGTCCTTTTAGGCGCATTTTCTGGCCACTTTTTGCACCTGCAGGAATTGTTAGATTGATCTTCCCCGCGAGTGTTGGCACGGTTATTTTTGCCCCCAGTGCTGCTTCCCACGGCGCGATCGGTAAGTTAAGTAAAAGATTATTATCATCAAGTTGATAGTGTGGGTGATTAGCAATACTTATCTCTAGGAATAAGTCACCAGCTTCACCTCCTGCGCCAGATTTTCCTTCGCCAGCAAGTCGCATTTTTTTCCCATTAGTAATACCTGCTGGAATTTTGACTTCTATATTGCCTGCCTGTGTACCTCCAGCAGGTCGTCGGATCTCTTTTTTTGCACCATGGAAAGCATCTTCTAAGCTGATGGTGATTTTTGCGTTAACATTTGCACCTGGAGCATAGAAATTACCACCTGTTTGATGACCAGTTTGGTTACCACTAAACATACTTTCAAAAAAGCTACTGAAATCATTATTTTGCCCTCCCATTCCAGAAGCACTCTGGGCCCAGCCTGGAGGGGGGTTGAAGGATTGACCATGCTTGTAATCACTACCAAACTGATCATACTGTGCTCGCTTTTCAGGGTCCTTTAAAGCTTCGTAGGCTTCGCCAACTTCTTTAAATCTTTCTTCAGCATTTGCAACTTTACTGACATCAGGATGATACTTTCTCGCCAGTTTACGGTAGGCTTTTTTTAGTTCATCTTGTGAGGCGTCACGTGAGACAGCAAGCACTTTGTAGTAGTCTTTATATTCCATGGGGCTGATTTAATTACTCATTATATTAATAGATATTAAATGGGGGCATAAGGAAGAGTTTTCAACGGAGGAGGAGAAATATCCTGCTTTTTTATATATTTAGTAATTATGTGTCATGATTGTATAAAAAGCACTATAAATCCAAAGGTGACTTTCATAAAAACAAGAGCCATTGAGTAGTTTCACGAGGATTAAAAATTCTTTAGGTTGTCAATATATCAAGATAAGTAATGATTTAAGCGCTTACTTTCAGATGTGCCTGCTATCTTAGCTAGTTTATATTACGAGCAAATAAAACGTAGTTGTAGTGAAATTATTAGATTAAGCTTTTAATGATTTACGGGCTTTAGCAATAGCAGCTCTAACTTGCTTAGGAGCTGTACCACCAAGATGCTCACGTGCTGCGACAGAGCCTTCGAGTGTTAAGACTTGAAAGACATCATCACTAATATGCGATGAAAAAGATTGTAATTCTTTCAAAGTAAGTTCAGAGAGGTCTTTTTGATGCTTGATACCATAGGCAACAGATAAACCAACGACCTCATGAGCATCTCGGAAAGCGACACCTTTACGCACTAGATAATCTGCTAAGTCTGTTGCTGTTGAGTAACCACGTAAAGCAGCCTGACGCATATTATTGGGTTTGACTTTCATTACTGCAATCATATCTGCATAGACCCGTAATGAACCGAGCAATGTATCTATAGTATCAAATAAGGGCTCTTTATCTTCCTGATTGTCTTTGTTATATGCTAAAGGCTGGCTTTTCATCAGGGTTAAAAGGTTGAACAAGTTGCCATAAACTCGGCCAGTTTTTCCTCGAACGAGTTCAGGTACATCCGGGTTTTTCTTCTGGGGCATAATGGATGAGCCTGTACAGAAAGCATCGCTTAGATCGACAAAGTCGAACTGGGCTGAAGACCAAATAATAAGCTCTTCTGAAAAGCGAGAAAGATGCATCATAAGTATTGCGGCAAAACTATTAAACTCGATGGCAAAATCACGGTCACTGACTGCGTCTAGTGAGTTTTGGCAAATACGTTCAAAGCCAAGAAGTTTGGCTGTTAGTTCGCGATCGATAGGAAAAGTGGTACCTGCTAATGCTGCTGCGCCAAGTGGAAGCGAGTCTACTCTTTTGGCACAGTCACTTAAGCGTTCTATATCGCGGCATAGCATTTCATACCAAGCCATCATATGGTGACCAAATGTTACGGGTTGTGCCGTTTGTAGGTGAGTGAAGCCAGGTAAAATAGTGTCGGCTTCGCGTTCAGCAACATCCAGTAAGGCATGTCGTAATCTGTCGATCTGATTTTCGATCGGGGTGATCATGTCACGTAAATATAATCTGATGTCAGTTGCTACTTGGTCATTTCGTGAGCGCCCGGTGTGAAGCTTCTTGCCTACTTCTCCAATCAAGGAGATAAGTCTTGCTTCGATGTTCATGTGCACGTCTTCTTGTGCGATAGACCATTCAAAATGACCGCCAGTAATTTCATCAAAAATAGTGCTGAGCCCAGCAATAATTTGGTCACGCTCTTCATTCGTTAAAATATCAACGCTCGCAAGCATTGTCGCATGAGCGATGGAACCGGCAATATCTTGTTGGTATAAGCGCTGGTCAAATTGGACGGATGCAGTAAACTCTTCCACAAAAGAATTTGTAGGCTGTGTGAGGCGGGCTGATGATAGTTTTTTATTGGATACAGTCATGAGTATAGTCTTTAAGACGTGTCGATTAAGTAGTTATTATAGCGGAATACACATTTACAATCTCTCATTGTGATATTCACGATCTATGACAGTCTCAAATTGACTGTTAAACTGAGCTTAACTTGATTAAATGAGCAAAAAAAGAGATGACAAAAAGAACAATAAAGATTGCTACGCGAAAGAGTCCACTGGCTATTTGGCAGGCTGAGTTTGTCAGAGATAGTTTATTAAATTTACACCCAGAACTTAATATCGAATTAATTCGTATGACGACTCAGGGTGACAAAATTTTAGATACCCCTTTAGCTAAAGTGGGCGGGAAGGGATTGTTTGTTAAAGAGCTCGAACATGGAATATTGGCGGGAGATGCGGACATAGCAGTACATTCGATGAAAGATGTACCGATGGCTTTTCCTGCAGGGCTGCATCTGCCAGTTATTTGTCAAAGGGAAGATCCGCGTGATGCGTTTGTATCGAATACTTATGCGTCATTAGATGATTTGCCTATGGGCTCTAGAGTTGGCACTTCAAGTTTAAGACGTGAATGTCAGTTACGTAATCACCGACCTGATCTTAATGTTTTACCTTTGCGAGGTAATGTGAACACGAGGCTACGGAAACTAGATGAAGGCCTGTTCGATGGCATTATTTTGGCATCAGCAGGACTAAAAAGGCTGGGTTTTGAAGATCGTATTAGTGAGGCTATGGCGCCAGAACAGAGTCTGCCTGCTGCAGGGCAGGGAGCGGTTGGCATTGAAACACGCATTGATGATACAGAAGTGACCTCCCTACTGGCACCGCTTCGCTGTCCTCGAACCTGGATTGTGGTGTCAGCAGAGCGAGCAATGAATAAGCGGCTGGCAGGTGGGTGTCAGGTACCAATAGCTGGTTTTGCCTTGATTGATGGCGATGAAGTTTGGTTGCGAGGTTTGGTAGGGCGTCCAGATGGCAGCCGTATTTTGACTGCTGATGCAAGGGCTAAGGTTGAGGATGCGGAGGCCTTAGGGGAAGCGATAGCAGAAAAGTTATTGTCTCAAGGTGCGGATAAAATTTTGGCTGAGGTATATGGGTACTAATTTTCCACTAGCAGGGGCTAATATCCTGGTCACGCGACCTAAGGCGCAGGCAATAGCAATAACAAAAATGCTGGTAGAGAAAGGTGCTGAAATTGTTTTGATGCCGATGATTGAAGTTGTGTCAGCTGTCGACGAAATATGTGATGAAAAAGTTATCGTAGAACAAGATATGATGATATTTGTAAGTCGAAATGCAGTGACTCATTTCAAAGCAGGAGTAATGTTTAAGTTGTCATCACGAACGCGACTCGTTGCTATAGGGTCTGCAACAGCAAGATGTATGGAAGAAAAAGGTTTACGAGTAGATATAATGGGGCCTACACCTGCGGGGAGTGAAAGTTTATTAGCACTACCTGAAATGCAAACTGTAGTAGGACTCAAGGTCATGATTATACGAGGTGAATCAGGTCGAGAGCTATTGGCTGATACCTTGAAGCTGAGAGGTGCTAATATTCGGTATCTAGAGGTGTATAAGCGTTGCTTACCTAATTATAAAGCAGAAGAAATAACAAGGGCCTGCATGGCGGACACAATTATTGTTACTAGTGTGACTGGACTTGAGAACTTGTGCCACCTAATTAGCAACCATATGATTAAGCATAAATTATTGATTGTTGTTAGTGGGAGGATTAAGCAAGTTGCAATAAAGCTAGGTTTTCAGCATATTGCTGTTACGGATGACGTAAGTAATACCGCGATACTCGACTGCGTAGTTGAAAATAGGACAAGATAATGGCAAATAAGACTAATAAGAATGGTGACGATAATAAAAAAACACCATTAACGATTGAGAATGGAGTCGCTCAAGATACTTTGGTTGCATCTAGGCCAATATTCTTATGGTTTGCAGTTGTTACGTTGTTGATTTTTGGGACGGGGCTTTATTGGCTTATAGAACAACAGAGGATAGCTGTGGCTAGTATGGCAAGTAGAATTGAAGCTGGTGAGCAACAATTTGATGAGGAGTTGGGGCAATTAAATCAGATGGTTGCTACGGAGTCAGTCAGTACAGCGGAACTATTAGAAAATCTGAGCTCTACGAATGCGGCATTGTCAAAAAAAATCACTGAAATCGTTAAAATTCAAGGTATGACTGACAACGATGTTAAGCGTGTCTGGGCAATGGCAGAAGTCGAGTTTTTACTACAAACGGCGAATCAGCGAGTGTTGTTAGCACGGGATACTGAAGGGGCTAAAATAATATTGGAACTAGCGGACGAGAAGCTGAAAGAGCTAGCAGATCCAAAGCTATATTATTTGCGCTCCCTGTTATCTGATGAGCAATTAGCTTTAGCATCAGTGACAAAAGTTGATGTTGATGGTTTAGCCGTTCGGTTACAAAGTATTTTGAATCAAGTTGATAGTTTACAGTTGCTGATGGCCCCAGTTACATCAAGAGAAGAGGTTGAGTCTCAAGAAAGTTCTAAGCCTGAAAACTGGGGAGAAGCTATGGCAGCTGCTTGGAACTCTGTTCGCTCATTGGTGACTATTCGTCATCAAGAAGATGGATCAGCGGCAGTATTAGCACCCAAGGAACGTTACTTTTTATATCAAAATCTACACTTAAAATTAGAAACAGCTAGGACAGCACTATTGGGGGGTCAGGAAGAAACTTATCATGATAGTTTGACGTCAGCGGAGCATTGGTTAGGTCAGTATTTTATTGGTGAAGACCGAGATGCAGTTATGAAAAGTGTCAGGGAGCTAAACAGTGTAAAAATTACGGTGGTAATCCCAGATATTTCGGCATCTTTAGCCTGGTTACAAAAAAATGGTGAACAAAGGTGAAACTGCTGTTCATTATTATCATGGCAATGACAATCGGAGGTGGCCTAATATGGCTAGCAGAGTTTGAGCCAGGTTACGTGCTTTTCCAATACCAGGGTTGGAGTATTGAGATGTCTTTAATTGTTTTTGCAGTTATTTTTGTTCTACTGGTTATTGCGAGCTATATGGGTTTAAGGAGTTTAGTTATACTCAAGCAAGCTCCAGGAAGGCTTGCTAGCTGGCAGTCTGGTAGGCGATTGCGTCGGGCTAATAAAAGTTTAACTTTGGGGTTGATAACATTAGAGGAAGGGCGTTGGGCGGAAGCTGAGCGTTTATTATTGAGTTATGCCGGTCACAGCGAAACTCCATTATTACATTATCTTGCAGCTGCAAGAGCTGCACAAAAACAAAAGGCAGCGGAACGTCGTGATAGTTATTTACGTTTAGCACATGAAACGACAGATGGTGCAGATATAGCGGTTGGGGTGGTACAGGCGGAACTACAGTTAGCAGCCAATCAAAAAGAACAAGCATTAGCAACATTACAACACTTACGTGAAGTGTCTCCTAAACATCCTTATGTATTGCAGCTATTACAGCAGCTATATTCAGATATGAATGAGTGGCAAGGAGTGAAAGATGTCTTACCTGACCTGCGAAAGCGAAATGTACTTGACTCGGCTGGTGTAAAGTTATTGTCTACAGAGGCGACAGTTGGACAATTAGAGGCGGCGACAGCCAAAGAAGATTGGCACAGTGTAAGCGAAATTTGGCAGCAGGCACCAACAAAAATCCGTCATTCTGAAGGCATGTTAAATAGTTATGTTATTAGCCTTAATCTGCAGGGAAAAGGTAAAGAAGCAGGCCCTCTGGTAGAGGCTTATATGAATAAAGGTTGGAGTGATAAATTAGTTTATCAGTATGGCTTAATTCAACTTGATGATCTTGCTGCTCAACTTGCAAGGGCTGAAAAGTGGATGAATCAGCATAACGATAACCCATGGATATTATTGACGGTAGGCCGGCTGCTGAAAGCTAATAAAGAATGGGTTAAAGCAGAGGCTATTTTACGTGAGAGTATTTTGTATGGACCAAGAGGTGAGACTTATCAGGAATTAGCGGAAGTGTTAACTTTAGAAGGGAGTAGTTATTTACAGATTACAGAAGTCTACCAGAAAGGTTTGGCATTAATGCTATCTCGGCATGACTCATCAATTAGGTCTTAAAATAAATTATGGGTGAAATAAGTTCACATTATTTAGTTGATATATTGGCGTTGTTGCTGGCGGCAGTTATTGTTGTGCCTTTTTTTCATGCGATTCGTTTAGGGGCCATTCTAGGCTATTTAGCTGCGGGTATTGTTTTGGGACCTTGGGGGCTTGGTCTGATTTCTGAAGTTGAAGAAATTCGGCATTTAGGTGAGTTTGGAGTCATTTTTTTGTTATTTGTTTTAGGCATTGAGCTCAAGCCAGAGAAACTATGGCAAATGCGTAAAATGGTTCTTGGGTTGGGGCTCGGACAGTTATTAATTACAGCAGGTGTTATTTATAGCATCGCATTACTTTCTGGTGTTTCTCAGCATGCTGCGATTATTATTGGTTTTGGCCTTGCACTGTCATCGACGGCATTTTGTTTGAAACTATTAGCTGAACGCGGTGGTATTTCGACCTTAATGGGCCAAATGTCTTTTTCAGTTTTGCTATTACAAGATTTGGCAGTTGTTCCTTTATTAGCCTTGGTGTCAATGTTTGCAGTTGGTGATGCTGGGACTGTGGGCTCTACGTTCAGTTTTACTTATGCCGTGTTGGTGATTGTTGTGGTATTAGTAGCGGGCCATTACCTACTGAACCCTATTCTGGATAGGGTTGTGGCTAGTCAGGACCCTGATGTCTTAGTGGCTTTGGCCGTGTTACTTGTTTTGGGTGTCGCCTGGATTATGGAAAGCATTGGCTTTTCGATGGCATTAGGAGCCTTTTTAGCGGGCACTATGTTGGCTGAATCTCATTACCGGCATCAGATAGAAGCTGATATTTTACCTTTTAGAGGTATTCTTCTTGGGCTGTTTTTTATGACAGTGGGAATGGGTATTGATTTTGGTTTACTTTGGGAAAAATTAGCTGTAATCATCGGTTTGACAGTCGGTTTGATGTCATTAAAGGGAGTTATTGTCTACATCTTAGCTAGAATGTCAGGAGCCAGAGAGGATGTTTCTGCTAGAACGGCAGTGTTGTTGTCGCAAAGTGGTGAGTTTGGTTTTATCATGTTTGGTTTTGCAACAATGTCAGGTGTATTAGACGTGCACTTGAGTAATATGATGATTTTGGTAATTGCGTTGACAATGATTTTAACTCCTTTTGCTGTTGAGGGGATGAATTTATTGTTAAATCATTTCTATTTACCAGAGTCAGGTGAAGATGAGGGCTTTTCTCCTTTGCTTGAAGGTGATATCAGTGGAGGACATGTTATTCTCGCTGGTTTTGGGCGGGTGGGTGCTCGCATCGGTGCCATTTTGAATGCTGCGAATGTGCCATACGTAGGTATCGATATGGATCAAAGTCGTGTTAAAGCCGCAAGAGCCCAAGGTTTTTCAGTGTTTTATGGCGATGCCAGCAACGTTAAAGTGCTGCAGGCTGCAGGGGCTGGGCGAGCTAAAATGATAGTGGTTGCACTGGATAATCCAGAACACTTTGATCGTATGGTGCCTTTAGTGAGGCAATTTTATCCAAATTTACCTATTCACGCACGAGCTAAAGATAGGCAGCACTGTGCGGCCTTGATCATGCAAGGAGCGAGCACTGCGGTATCAGAAACTTTGGAGACGAGTTTAAGGTTGTCCGAGGAGGTGTTGCAAAGTAGTAGCGTTGCTCAGTCAGAGATTGATCGTGTTATCAATGATTTTAGAAAGGATTACTATTCAGATGTGGTACAAAAAGTATCAGATCATCGTGTAGTAATGGGTGAGCTCAAACATTGAGCGCTATAAACGCATTGGCATCACAACGTATTGTCGTTCCAGTTGTGCGTCATGCGGTGTGATTAATACGCTGCTGTTGTCATCGCTGAATATCATTTTGACTTTTTCGTCAGGCATAGCATTTAGGAGGTCCAGTAGATAAGCATTATTGAATGCAATTTCAAGTGGAGCGCCTTTGTATTCGACACTTATTTCCTCTTCGGCAGACTCTTGCTCTTGATTGACAACGGTGGCTTTGAACAAATCAGTGTCTAAATTAATGCGTACACTGCGGTGTTTGTCACTAGATAAGATTGCAGCACGTGACAAAGCCTGTTTTAGTTGGTCCCGCTCGGCAATAACTTCTTTGTCTCCTCCTACAGGTAGGACACGTTGATAGTTTGGGAATTGACCATCGATGAGCTTAGATGTGAAGTTTAAGTCAGACAGTTCAACCTTAATTTGTTGACTGCTGAAAGCGATAGTTACGTTTTCATCGCTATCATTCAATAGCCGGCCAAGCTCTAGAATAGCTTTACGAGGAATAATAAGGCTGTTTTTGTCGGTTACTTTATTAGATGTCGTAAGGCTACCCATGGCTAAACGGTGACCATCGGTTGCAACCGCTCGCAAAGTTGCTTCTTCACGCTCAAGAAGGAGGCCATTGAGGTAATAGCGAACATCTTGACTGGCCATAGCGAAGCTGGTTTCATCTAGTAAGGATTTCAGTGCAGATTGTGGCAGGCTAATTTCATCTGTATAATTTGCGCCTTCGCTATCTGGAAAATCTTCGCTAGGCAAAGTGGATAGAGAGAATCGGCTTTTACCAGCTTTAACCAATGCTTTATTATCTTGGGCTTTAAAGCTAATTGTGCCATTAGCCGGTAATGCTCGACAAATATCAAGGAATTTACGGGCAGAGACGGTTGTTTTGCCTTCCTGCTCAACTGCTACAGGGAGAGTTGCAGTCATTTCTAGCTCCATATCAGTACTGGTTATGGTCAATTTATTACCATGAGTACTCAGCAAAATAGTCGATAAAATAGGTAGAGTCGCTCGGCGTTCGACGATACTACACACCAATTGTAATGGTCGGACAATAGTTTCTTGGCTGACAGTAAAGTGCATTAATATTCTCTCATTTAGCTAGATAAAGTTCTGAGTAAATTACGATGATCTTCAGCAATACGACTGTCAGTTTCAAGTAGCTCGGCTACTTTACGACAAGCGTGTAATACCGTTGTGTGGTCCCTACCACCAAAAGCATCGCCAATTTCAGGCAAGCTGTGGTTTGTGAGCTCCTTGGCTAGTGCCATGGCTAATTGTCTTGGCCTTACAATTGAGCGTGTTCGTTTTTTCGATAGTAAATCTGAGACGCGCATCTTAAAATATTCTGCAACTGTCTTCTGGATACTCTCGAGGGTGACTAGCTTTTGGTGAAGGGCGAGTAGATCTTTGAGTGCTTCTTGGGCCATATCTATGGAAAAGGGTTGCTTAGTAAATCTAGAGTATGCAAGAACCCGTTGTAAGGCGCCTTCAAGATCACGGACATTTGAGCGAATACGTTGGGCTATAAAAAAAGCTACGTCCTCAGGAAGGATAATTAAGTTTTGTTGTGCTTTTTTGATTAATATTGCGACGCGAGTTTCAAGTTCGGGAGGCTCAATTGCAACAGTTAGTCCCCAGCCAAACCTGGACTGTAAACGTTCATCCAAGTTATCGACTTCTTTTGGAAAGCGGTCACAGGTTAAGATTATTTGGCGTTGTCCTTCCAATAAGTTGTTGAAAGTATAAAAGAACTCTTCTTGTGAGCGCTCTTTTTTTGCGAAAAACTGTATGTCATCTATTAAAAGTGCATCGACGCTTCTGTAATGGGCCTTAAATTGATCCATAACATTGTTGCGAAGAGAGGTAATCATATCCTGTACAAAGCGTTCAGATGAAAGATACATCACACGTGCTTTCGGGTTGTCTTTTTTAATTTGATTGCCGACAGCTAGCATTAAGTGTGTTTTACCTAGGCCTGTACCACCATATAAAAATAAGGGGTTATAGCCGCTAGTTCCGGGTGCTTCAGCGACATGTAATGAGCCTGCGCGTGCAATTTGATTAGACTTGCCTTCGACAAATGTGTCAAATGTAAATAAGGGATTCATTGGGCTGCCCAAGGCGGGCTCGCTTTTGTTATTTCGGGTGTTAGTTCTGTTATTATCAGGTGTAGTTTTAGTGGGTGCTCTGTCAGGAATATTATTACCTACCTCTATTTGGATAGAACTTATTTTATTTTGGGTGAGGCTGGCAACAAGCTTATTGAGACGTTGCTCGAGCTGCTCTTGGACCCATGTTTGAACATAGGCATTTGGAGCGAGTAGACACAGCGAATCTTTTGTTTCAACAGCTTGTAATGGGCGAAGCCAAGTGTTTAGTTGCTGTACTGACAATTCATCCTCAAGATGGGACAAACATTTTTCCCAAAGGGATGATGACACGGCAACTCCCTATTCGGTTAGAAGATAGTGGTGAGTGACTTAATAAAATATGAAGGCACAACCTTGCAATCAAATTTATCGCCTATGCACTTTTTTAGCAAGTAAAATTTCTTATATTTTGTTGGCGATGATCATTGACTTCATAGCGTATAAAGCACTATAATCGCAACCTTTTTGACCGGCTGCATTATGCTAGTTTGGTAACAATAAATAATATAGTGGAGTTGGTGAAATGAAAAGAACCTTTCAGCCCAGTAATATAAAGCGTAAACGTACACATGGCTTTCGTGCAAGAATGAGAACTGTCGGCGGTCGCCGCGTGGTTAATGCTCGTCGTGCTAAAGGCCGTGCTAGCTTAACCGCTTAACTTCTCTTAATTGTATAGGGGGGCATGACTTGGCAAAATTTGGCCGGGCCATGAAAATGAGTAACCCGAGAGATTATTCCCGGGTATTTCATCAAGCCAAGCGTTCCAGTACGGGTGGCCTGACAATATTAACAGCTGAAAACTCAGCTGGGCACCCTCGATTGGGAATGGCGATTGCCAAAAAGCATCTTAAATTAGCTTCGCGACGCAATCAATTAAAACGTATTATTAGAACATCATTCCGGCAGCATCAGTCAGTGTTGGCCAATATCGATATCGTAGTGTTGTCGCGTAATGATATCAGCCAGTGTGAGTTAGCACAGGTTTTGTTGGCATTAGAACGGCATTGGCAAACGGTGGTAGCACAATGGCAAAAATCCTAATCAGACTCATTCGCGTATATCAACTAATTATTAGTCCTTTGTTGGGGCCAAGTTGTCGCTTTGAGCCTACATGCTCACATTATATGCTCGTAGCTATTTCACGTTTTGGCTTTGTACGCGGAACTTGGCTTGGTCTACGCCGCCTATCACATTGTCACCCTTGGCATGATGGTGGCACCGATCCCGTTCCTGAACTGAAGATAGAAAAACGCAATGGATAATATCAAAACTTTTCTTATATTTGGCTTGTTGATTGTTTCACTACTATTGTGGGAAGCATGGCAAAATGAATATGTTCGTCCTGCACAAATAGCAGAGCAGCTGATGACAGAAACTGGGGTCTATCCTGTTGAAGAAAAGGGTGATTTGCCTGACTTGCCCGTAATGTCTAATTTGTCAGATGGTAGTTTACCTGCTCTTGATGAAAGACGGGCGACCGGTGGACTGAAGCAAATTCATATTAAGACAGATGTGTTGGATTTATACATTGACCCAAAGGGCGGAGATATCCGCCGCTTAGCACTATCTAAATATCCTGTTGAGTCCAGCAACCCTGATGTGCCTGTACAATTTCTTAATGATAATGCTGCAGACTTTTTTGTTGTGCAATCGGGTCTGCGATCGGATGCGAAAGCACCTACTCATTATGAACAATATTCTGTAGAAAAGAGTGAGTATGAATTATCAGCGGGCAAAGAGAGCATAACTGTACCGATGTATTGGCAATCAAAAGATGGTTTGAAAGTGACTAAGACTTATCGATTTCATCGAGATAGTTATCTCATTGATGTTGATTATCAGGTGACAAATAGAAGTGGACAAACTTTCTCAGCATATCCTTATGCGCAGTTTAATCGAAGTCGTCCTAATGATGATACTTCGCTTATCTATACTTATACAGGTGCTGTTTTTTCTAGCCCAGGAGATGAGTACGAAAAAATAGACTTTGATGATCTAGATGATGCTTCATACAGTAAAACAGCAGCTAGCGGTTGGACTGCAATGATTCAGCATTACTTTGTTGCAGCGATGATTCCTTCTCCTAGCGACCAGAATAAAACCTTCTATGGTAAATCGATTAATGAAGAGAACTACACGGCGGGGATCAAGATGCCGACAATGAACATCAAAGCAGGTGAGCAAGGCCAAGCAAACTACAGTATGTACTTGGGACCTAAAGAGCAAAAACGTCTTGAACCCATTGTAGATAACCTTGGCTTAACCGTTGATTACGGGTTGTTGACAATCATTTCTCAGCCTTTGTTTACAGTTATGGAATGGATACATAAGTTGACGAACAATTGGGGTTGGTCGATTGTATTTTTAACGGTTTTAATTAAGCTTGTATTTTATAAGCTTTCTGCAGCGAGCTACCGTTCTATGGCGGGGATGAGAAAATTGACACCAAAGTTAGCAACATTAAAAGAACGTTATGGTGATGATAAAAAACAGTTTAATCAGTCTATGATGGAACTATACAAAGCTGAAAAGATCAATCCACTGGGTGGGTGTTTGCCCATTTTAGTCCAAATGCCTGTTTTCTTGGCATTCTATTGGGTATTAGTTGAAAGTATCGAGTTGCGTCAAGCTGATTTTGTTTTATGGTTGACTGATCTAACAGCTATGGATCCATACTTTATTTTGCCGGTAATTTTTGGTGTCAGTATGTTTATTCAGCAGAAACTAAATCCTGCTCCTCAGGATCCAGCACAAGCGATGGTGATGAAGGCATTCCCAATTGTCTTTACGGTCTTCTTTGCTTTCTTCCCTTCGGGTTTAGTGCTGTACTGGGTGGTCAATAATATTTTATCGATCGCACAGCAGTGGTATATAACGCACAAATTAGGCGCAATTTAACTCAATTTACTATGGATACTATTGTAGCCATTGCGACTGCTCCCGGCCGGGGTGGCATCGGTGTTGTCAGATTATCCGGTGATCAAAGTTCAAAAATTGCTGAGCATATTTGTGGCCGTTTGCCAGAAGGACGAGTGGCACAATTCAATCATTTTCGTGATGGGAAAGGCGAGGTCATTGACAGTGGAATTGCTTTATATTTTCCAAAGCCAGCCTCCTTTACAGGAGAAGATGTTGTTGAACTACAGGGCCACGGCAGCCCAGTTGTTTTAGATCGTCTCTGCCAGTGTGCAATTAGTCTTGGTGCCAGAATGGCTAAACCAGGTGAGTTTTCTGAAAGAGCTTTTTTGAATAATAAAATGGATTTGGCGCAAGCTGAAGCAGTGGCAGATCTTATTGAAAGCACTACAGAACAAGCAGCTCGGAGTGCCATTCGTTCATTACAGGGTGTTTTTTCTGAACGAGTTAATCAGCTATTAAAGGAATTAACTGAACTTAGGATCTATGTCGAAGCTGCAATTGACTTTAGCGATGAAGAAATAGATTTTCTAGGTGAAGCAGCAGTTGATCAGCAGTTACAAGGTTTACTAAAAACCCTTGAATGTATAAGTGATAGTGCTCAACAAGGCAGACTATTACGTGATGGTATGAGAGTTGTACTGGCGGGCCAGCCGAATGCAGGTAAATCTAGTCTGCATAATCAATTAGCTGGCCATGATGCTGCTATTGTGACGAATGTTGCCGGCACAACGCGTGATATTCTACGAGAGCAAATACATCTGGGTGGGTTACCTTTGAGTATTTCTGATACAGCAGGTTTACATGATGCAACTGATATGGTTGAACAAGAAGGTATTCGCCGCACTCAAATAGAATTAGCTGAAGCTGATCGGATATTACTAGTAGTAGATGGCACTGATGGAATAACTGAGCAGGATAAAATAATATTAGAAAGCTTACCAACGTCAATACCGATGACGATCATTCATAACAAGATCGATAAACATGGTTTGAAGCCTAGCCTTATTATTAAATCCGGACAAGTAGAGTTGTTCTTGTCGGCAAAAACTGGTGATGGTGTTGATCTTCTAAAGCAACATCTATGTGACTCTGTTGGTTATCACCCACAAGATGATGGGGTGTTTATCGCCAGGCGTCGTCATTTAGATGCACTTCATCGTGCCGGTGTTGCTATCGCAGCTGGTTATGACTGTCTAGCAGGGCTGGGTGCTGGTGAGTTATTGGCTGAGGAGCTACGTCAAGCGCAGCTCGCGTTGGGTGAGATTACAGGTACATTTACTAACGAGGACTTGTTAGATCAAATCTTCTCTAATTTTTGTATCGGGAAATAGTCTTTTTTAAGCTGAGAACGAAGAGCCACAACCACAGGTAGTTGTAGCATTTGGGTTGCGAATTACGAACTGAGATCCTTCCACATTATCGCTGTAATCAATTTCAGCACCGACTAAGTACTGGTAACTAGCAGGATCAATGAGTAGCGTGACACCAGCTTTTTCGACTTGAGTATCACCATCATTGATTTCTTCTTCAAAAGTGAAGCCATATTGAAAACCTGAACAACCACCACCCGTAATGAATACACGTAATTTAAGTTGATCATTACCCTCTTCTTCGATTAGCGTACTCACTTTGTTAGCAGCAGCATCGGTGAACTTAACGGGACTAGGCATTTCGCTTGACATCTTGGCTCCAAAATAGAATTCTTTCTTACCTCATTGTCCTAGACCTGTTTAATTTAGTCAAGCCCCCCTTCGTCAGTTGAAATTCTTACCTTTTTTGAGCCTCTTATGGCTGAACCGAAATAATATTAAGGGCCATTGTTTCTGGAAAACCGAACATTATGTTCATATTCTGAATAGCTTGTCCTGAGGCACCTTTGATTAAATTATCAATTACGGATAATACGACAACGGTATTACTCTGTTGGGGCTGGTGAACAGCAATACGACAAATATTGGTACCTTTAACGCTACGTGTCTCGGGATATGAGCCAGAAGGTAAAATATCGACAAATGGCTCATTTACGTAACGTTGCTCAAACAAGGCCTGTAGATCACAGTCTTGCTTTAGTTGGCCATAAAGTGTTGCGTGAATACCCCTAATCATAGGAGTCAAATGCGGTACAAATGTGAGGCCTATTTCGGACTCGCTGATATTATTGAGCCCTTGTGCTATTTCTGGTAAATGACGATGGCCTGTTACAGCATATGCGCTCATATTCTCTGATGATTCTGTAAGTAGCGTACCAATAGCAGCTTTACGTCCAGCACCACTAATGCCGGACTTGGTATCTGCAATTAGGTTAGTAGGATCAATTATGTTTTTCTCTAATAATGGTAGGAACCCTAACTGAGTCGCAGTAGGGTAGCAACCTGGAACAGCTATTAACTGAGCAGTTCGGATTGCTTCACGGTTGACTTCTGGCAAGCCGTAAACAGCTTTAGACAATAACTCAGGGCAGGTATGAGGCATCTTGTACCATTGTTCCCATAGCTTGGCATCACGAAGTCTAAAATCAGCAGACAGGTCGATGATGCGGCTGCCATGCTGAATTAGTTCTGGAACCATCTCCATTGCAACACAATGTGGTGTAGCAAAAAAAATGACATCGCAACCAGCTAATTGATTAACGTCAGGTTGGGTAAAGTTTTGGTCAATATGGCCTCGTAAACTTGGAAAAAGAGCGCTGACTGCTGTGCCAGCTTCACTGCGTGAAGTGATGCAGTTTAAATAAACCTCAGGGTGATTTATTAGTAAACGTAAAAGCTCTAGACCGGTATAACCGGTAGCACCTACTATGCCGACCTTTATCATGACGCATCTCTTTCTGGTTTAATAAAAGTATACATAATAGAAGAGCATTGAATAAAGAGATAGGGCTTAATCGTAGTTAAACCATTTTTCAACTTTATAAACCTAATGACGAAAATGACGCATGCCGGTAAAGACCATGGCAATATCGTGTTCGTTTGCAGCTGCAATAACTTCTTCATCCCGCATTGAACCACCTGGTTGGATCACAGCACTAATACCTGCTTCAGCAGCGGCATCTAAGCCATCACGGAAGGGAAAAAAAGCATCTGAAGCCATGACGGCCCCTTGTACTGTTAAGCCGGCATCTTTCGCTTTGATGCCTGCGATACGACTACTCACGATACGACTCATTTGGCCGGCTCCAATACCAATGGTTTTTTGTTGACTTACATAAACAATAGCATTGGACTTGACGAATTTAGCGACGCGCCACGCAAAACGTAAATCTTGCATTTGTTGGTCTGTTGGTATTTTTTTCGTAACTACAATTAGTTCATCTTCGCGAACTAGAGCTGTATCCCTTTCTTGTATCAATAGGCCTCCGGTGACACGTTTATAGTCGAAGCCATGTGATTGTTGCTTTGAAAAAGCACCACAACTGAGAAGGCGAATATTAGTTTTTTTACTAATGATGTTTTGAGCTTCTTTGCTAATGTTAGGTGCAATAATAACCTCAACAAACTGACGCTCAATAATAGCCTTAGCTGTTACGGCATCTAATGTCTTATTGAAGGCAATAATGCCACCAAAAGCTGATGTGGGGTCAGTTTGGTAAGCCAGGTCATAAGCTGTTAATAAATCTACAGAAGTTGCTACACCACAGGGGTTGGCATGTTTGACAATGACACAGGCAGGCGACTCTGGGAATGCTTTGACACATTCTAAGGCGGCATCTGTATCTGCGATATTATTATAAGAAAGTGCTTTACCTTGAAGTTGGACTGCGGCACTGATGGTGCCTGATTCGGGCTGTTTTTCGGCATAAAAGGCAGCTTTTTGATGAGGATTCTCACCATATCGCATGTCTTGAGCTTTGTGGAACTGGCTATTGAAAGTGCGTGGGAAGTCGAGTGTACCTTCAGACTCTGTGTTTTTGCCAAAATAGTTGGCAATCATTCCATCATAATAGGCCGTATGTTCAAAGGTTTTTACGGCAAGATCAAAGCGAGTGGCATCATTAACACCACCAGAAGATTCTATTTGTGTTATCACTCGGCTATAGTCTGCAGGGTCGATTAGGACTGTGACTGCTGCATGATTTTTGGCGGCGGCTCGCAACATAGTTGGACCTCCGATATCAATGTTCTCAATAGCCATTTCTAAAGTACAATCATCACGTGCGACTGTTGCTTCAAAAGGGTATAGATTAACGACAACGAGGTCGATGGGGCTTATATCATGTTGCGCCATGATCGCTTCATCAATTCCTCGGCGTCCCAATAAACCGCCATGAACTTTCGGATGTAATGTTTTGATTCGTCCAGCCATCATTTCTGGAAAACCGGTGTGCTCAGAAACTTCCTTGACAGTGAGACCGGCCTCTTTTAGCAATTTAGCGGTGCCACCTGTTGACAGTAATTCGATGCCTAATTTTGCAAGCTGTTTAGCTAGTTCTAGTACGCCTGTTTTATCAGAAACACTTAATAGTGCACGTTGGATATTATTCATTGAGCAAACCTTGATGTAAAAATAATTGTTTATAGGCCATAAGTTTTTAATTTTTTTCGTAATGTGCCTCGACTAATACCCAGAATTTCTGATGCACGACATTGATTTCCCTTAGTATGTTCAAGTGTGGCCTTAAGCATGGGGGCTTCTACTTCTGCTAGTAGCATGTCGTATAAATTAGCGGTGTGATGACCTTCGAGTTGTGCGAAGTAGTCTTTGATAGAGACTTCAACACACTCGCTTAAAGATCCATACTCTTGTCTAAGTAAAGTATCAGTTTCACGTTTAACTTTTTTAAGTAC
This sequence comes from uncultured Gammaproteobacteria bacterium, assembly GCA_905181885.1. Taxonomy (GTDB): domain Bacteria; phylum Pseudomonadota; class Gammaproteobacteria; order Nitrosococcales; family Methylophagaceae. Next base: position 445,521 of record CAJIZI010000001.1, on the reverse strand, counting down.
TTTTGTCATGCGGCGAAGGTGTCCTGCTCGGCCAGTTGATTAAAGAATTGTTCGGTGAAATCAAGTTGTTGTTGTGGCAGTTCAAAAGTATTCATCTGTTGACGGAAAGGGTTGCCATTACGTAGTCCTTTACTATACCAAGCAATGTGTTTTCGAGCCATACGAACACCGGTATAGTCACCATAAAAAGCATAGAGGGCATGCATATGTTCGGTCAAAATTTGTTGTACTTCATGAACAGGTGGCGTAGAAATGTGTTCGCCATGCTCTAAATAATAATTGATTTGTCTAAAGATCCAAGGGTTACCTTGTGCAGCACGCCCAATCATTAAGCCATCAGCTTGAGTGTAATCGAGGATAAACTTTGCCTTTTCGGGATTTGTTATATCGCCATTGGCAATAATAGGAATACTTAGTGCGGATTTTATTTCAGCAATGGTGTCATATTCTGCATTACCTTTATACGCACAGGCACGGGTTCGACCATGAATAGCTAAAGCTTGTATGCCAGACTGCTCTGCAATCTTAGCAATGGTAACGCCATTGCGATGCTCTGTGTCCCAGCCAGTGCGAATTTTTAAGGTGACAGGGACATCTACAGCTTTGACAACAGACTCTAAGATCTTCGAGACCAATTTTTCATTTTGTAATAATGCTGAGCCAGCCATAACATTACAGACTTTTTTAGCAGGGCAACCCATATTGATGTCGATAATATGAGCCCCTTGTTTAACGTTATGTTGGGCAGCCTCAGCTAACATCTCTGGATCGGCCCCAGCAATTTGAATGGCGCGGGGTTCAGGTTCACCTATATGATTTGCACGAAGTAATGACTTTTTACTGGCCCATAGCATTTTATTTGCTGTGATCATTTCTGATACAGCCATTCCTGCGCCTAAACGTCTACATAGCTGTCGAAAAGGGCGATCAGTTACGCCGGCCATTGGTGCTAAAAAAAGGTTGTTTGGTAAAGTGTATGAGCCAATTTTTATAGGGTTAGTCATTGCGACGGCCTACAAGTCTTACCCACTCTTCTTTTTGGGTAGGTGATTGCATAGTGAACGTGCTTTGATAACAGCTACTGACGATGTCGGCCTGACTTTCTAAAATTCCTGACAGGATGATGTCGGCACAAGGTCGGCATAGGCGTGCAAGTATAGGAGCCAATGTCTGAAGAGGGCCAGCTAAAATATTTGCTAGTACCACGTCGGCATTTTCGTTGGGACAGTCTTGTGGCAAGTAAGTAGCAATTTGGACGTTGTTGCGCTCTGCATTGGCTTGAGTTGCTTCTAATGCTTGTGGGTCAGTGTCGACACCAATGACTTTTTTTGCACCGAGCAATGCTGCTGCAATGGCTAAAATACCACTGCCACATCCATAATCTATGACAGTTTTATTTTTGAGGTCAGCTTGGTCAAGCCAATTCAAGCAGAGTGCTGTTGTTGGATGAGTTCCTGTACCAAAGGCCAGGCCGGGGTCAAGTAGTATATTAATGGCATCGGGTTTTGGGGGTTGGCGCCAACTTGGACAAATCCAGAGTTTTTCACCGAAACACATGGGGTGGAAGTTATCCATCCATTCTCTAACCCAGTCTTTGTCCTCAATAGCTTCTATTCGGTAGCTTGGTATTGCTATGGGTGCCATAAGTTTGGTGAGTTGAGTAAGAATACCCTGAGTATTCACATCAGCCTCAAATAAAGCAATGACATTTGTTGCCTGCCATAATGGGGTTGTTCCTATTTCAGGTTCGTAAATAGGTTGGTCAGCATTGTCTTCGAATGTGACAGCACTAGCGCCACAGTCAGACAGGAATTCGGATAGTGAGTCAGCGCCGAGAGGAGTACTATTGAATATAAATTGGATCCAGGCCATTGCTTAGTAGCTAGCAGGCACATTAAAAGAAGAGGCCATATTTTGCTTAGAGGCCAAGTTTCTTCTCAAGGTAATGGATGTTGGTGCCACCCTTTTGAAAGTGAGGGTCATCAATAATGTCTTGCTGTAAGGCAACATTAGTTCGGATGCCTTCAATGCCGATCTCATTGAGAGCGGTTTTCATGCGAGCGATAGCAGAATCTCGTGTATTACCATAAACGATTAATTTACCAATGAGCGAATCATAATTAGGTGGTACGCGATAGCCACTATAAACATGAGAATCCATGCGTATTCCTGCTCCGCCAGGTGCGTGGTAATGGGTTATGGTTCCGGGGCTAGGCATAAAAGTCTTGGCATCTTCGGCATTAATACGGCATTCAATGGCATGGCCTTGGAAAATGACATCTTCCTGCTTTAGCGATAGCTTTTCGCCCGAAGCAATACGAATTTGCTCTGCTACAAGGTCAGTATTAGTGATACGTTCTGTTACAGGGTGTTCGACTTGGATACGGGTATTCATTTCAATAAAGTAGAACTCACCATCTTGAAATAAGAATTCAAAGGTTCCCGCACCGCGATAACCGATTCGCACGCAAGCATCCGCACAAGTTTTACCCATACGATTTCGCATTTCATCTGTAATACCAGGAGCTGGAGCTTCCTCTAATACTTTTTGGTGGCGACGTTGCATTGAGCAGTCACGTTCACCTAAGTGAATAGCATTGCCGTGTTCATCAGCTAAGATTTGAAATTCAATATGGCGTGGATCTTCTAGGAATTTTTCCATATAAACGATGTCATTGGCAAAAGCAGCCTTGGCTTCACTTCGAGTTAGAGCGATAGCATTGAGTAGATGAGCTTCACTATGAACTTCACGCATACCGCGACCGCCGCCGCCGCCGGAGGCTTTTATGATTATTGGATAACCAATTTTCTTAGCGAGGCGAAGATTAGTGGCATCATCATTGTTTAATGGGCCATCTGAGCCTGGCACGCATGGTACACCTGCTGCTTTCATAGCGGCAATAGCTGAAACTTTATCACCCATTAAACGGATAGTCTCAGCACGAGGGCCGATAAAAATAAAGCCACTTTGTTCAACACGTTCAGAAAAGTCAGCATTTTCAGATAGGAAACCATACCCGGGGTGAATAGCAGATGCATCGGTTATTTCAGCAGCACTGATAATAGCTGGGATATTTAAGTAACTTTCGGCTGAAGGTGCAGGGCCAATACAGACAGTCTCATCTGCTAGTAAAACGTGTTTCAAATCACGATCCACTTCTGAATGGACAGCAACAGTTTTAATACCTAATTCTTGGCAGGCGCGAAGCACGCGGAGGGCAATTTCACCTCGGTTAGCAATGACAATTTTATCGATCATGATGTTTCTTTATCCGCAAGTTTGTGTATGTATATTGGGCGTTTGTTCAATGACTTTCTTTATTCAACAATAAACAGAGGTTCGCCAAACTCAACAGGATGACCATTTTCTACCAAGATAGATTTGATCACACCGCTTCGGTCAGACTCAATCTGATTAAACATTTTCATTGCTTCAATTATACAAATCACTTCACCCTCGGCGACAGTTTGCCCAACCTCTGCAAAGACTGCTGCTTCTGGAGAAGCTGAGCGATAGAAGGTGCCAACCATGGGTGATTTAACAGCATTAGTATTACTCGCGACTGGAATAGGTGCGATTTCTATGTCAGTAGGAACAGAAGGTGATGAAATAAGTGGTGCTGCCTGCATAGAAGGTGCAGCCATCATCATTTGAGCTGGTTGGGGGCTGTTACGACTGATGCGAACAGATTCTTCTCCTTCTTTAATTTCAATTTCAGCTACATCAGACTCTTGTATTAAGTCGATCAATTTTTTGATTTTACGAATGTCCATTAGTAACCTTAAATTTTAATGAGAATGTTTGATGGCTGCTTGCAGGGCTAGTTCATAACCTTGAGCGCCTAAGCCACAGATAACGCCAAAAGCGAGATCAGATAAATAAGAATGATGTCTAAAGGGTTCACGTGAATGAACGTTAGATAGGTGTACTTCAATAAAAGGTATGTCAACTGCAGCCAAAGCATCGCGGATAGCGACGCTGGTATGAGTAAAAGCGGCAGGGTTGATGATAATAAAGTCTGTTTTATTAGTCATTGCAGTTTGAATTTTGTCGACCAATGAATGCTCAGCATTGCTTTGAAAGCTCTCTAATGTGTGGCCTAAGCTCTCGGCAGTAGTATTTAGTTTGGTGATAATGTCATCGAGTGTTTCTGTGCCGTAGACTTCAGGCTCGCGAGTGCCTAATAAATTTAGGTTTGGACCATTAAGGAGTAGAAGTTTTGCCATTGTGAAATTTAATAACCTGATACAAGTAATATGGAGCGAATTTTGCACCAGTGTTTGATGATTGTCCAGTTATTTAGGCGAAAAAGGGCTTTTTTGTCGCTAAATTCGTCGAACACGACTAATGAAGCCTATTTTACTATAATGGGTATGTTTGCTATATGTTGGCTAAAATCTTGTGCATCGAGACCACCAATCAAGCGGTATTGGCTGTATTCGTCACCTTGTGAGTCAAAAAATAGAATAGTCGGTGGGCCAAAGATGCTGAACTTTTTGAGTAACGCTTTATGCTCTGCGGTATTGTCGGTCATGTCGAGCTGTAAAGTAGTCGTGTTGGCTAATGCTGCGACAACAGCAGGATCTTTAAAAGTTGTCATCTCCATGGTTTTACATTCAGTACACCAATCTGCATACAGGTCTAGCATGACGGGCCTTGTGGATCTGGAAAGTTGTTGTTCAAGTTCTGTGAGGTTGTCGATCTGTATGAATTTGACACCATGTTGATTCTCTCCTGTATTAAAGCTAGGAGATGTTAAGGCCGTTAAGGGTTGCCAAACGTTTTGACTACCGCTGGCACTGCCCACTATTAATAAGCTGCCATAAACCAAGATAATTAGACCAAAGCCTTTTAATAGTTTTTCCCAACCGGTGGAGACCATGGATAAAGAATTCAGGGCGCCTAGGTATACTGCAGAGACGATGAGCAAGCTACCCCATAGTAGCAAGGCAACCCAACCAGGAATAATACGTTCTAATAACCAGATAGCAAGGGCTATCATTAGCACACCAAAAACAGATTTAATACCATCCATCCATGGCCCAGCTTTAGGTAATAAGCTGCCAGCTGAAGTACCAATGACCAATAGAGGGATACCCATTCCCATGCTAAGCGAAAATAAGGCTGATGCGCCCAGAAGTGGGTCGCCTTGTTGACCAATGAAAACTAGAGCACCAGCAAGCGGCGGTGCAAGGCAAGGACCGACGATAAGCCCCGATAACAATCCCATTAGAGCGACACCTGCAAGTTTTCCACCGGTTTGATTGTGGCTTATTCGATGCAGACGATCTTGTATTCCTTGTGGCAACTGTAGTTCATACAAGCCAAACATAGACAGGGATAGCACTACAAATAAGGCGCTAAAGCTACTGATTACCCATGGATTTTGCAGCATGGTTTGCAGGTTAGCGCCCAATAAACCTGTGAGCAGACCTGCGACGGTATAGGTAAGAGACATGGCAAGAACATAAACAAGCGATAATATAAAAGCACGACGAGTCGTAATATCTTTACCTTCACCGACGATGATGCTGGATAAAATGGGGATCATTGGAAAGACACAGGGAGTGAAGGCCAGTAATAACCCAAGCCCAAAAAAGCTAATTAGTATAGTGAATAAATTATCGTTAGCGAGGCTTTGCGCTAAACGGTCCTGTTCAGAGAGTAGTGGTGTAGAGCTTAGTACTTGAGTATTAGCCTTATCTACTAATGAGGTATTGGAGGCTGGTAATACTAGCTCAATAATCTTTTTTGTGGGAGGGTAGCAAATATTAAAAGTTTCTGAACACCCTTGATAATGGACCGTAAGTGAAATATTTTGTTGCTGAGGACTACGGTTTAGTGGCAGTTGGATGTCGATGTCATCAAAGAAAACATCAGTGGGGCCAAAAATCTCATCGATTTTATTTTTGCCTTCAGGGAGTTCAAAGTGAAGAATTTGAATAGGATGAGTGCCGCTGATTTCAAATTTTATTTTATCTCGATACAGATAATTACCGGCTGCAACAGTGAAACGAGCTAACAAGGTTTGAGGATCTTGGACTGCCATGTCAAATTGAAAAGCTTCATCTTGACTCGGGGGTAAACCATCATTACCAAAGCCAATATTATCTAAAAGTCCAGCCTGAGCAGGGACGATAAAGGTGAAGGAAATGAGAAGTAGAAATAGAATTTTTTTCATATTTATCTAGTACTTGTTAGCCTATTTGTGAATAGATTGACTCTTTATGCCAGTAATTGTTTCATTTTTTCGCATAAAAAACGAATTTGGTGCTAATGTGTGGACCTTATATATTTGATGATTATGCTAAAAAACGGTCATAATTTTTTCATATCACTGCACACTATACATACTAAATAAGATTAGAATTTAATGAAAAGTAGCCGCGAAGTTGAAACACCATTAATGCAAACAGCAGTGAGCGATATAGCTCGGTTTACCATAGCTCTATTATTTTTAGGCCTAGTCCTTGCTTTTAGCCTCTTCTTTATAGAATCCAATTCAAACCATTTGTTTTTAGCTGTTGCTGCAGTTTTTGGTGCTTATATGGCGATGAATATCGGCGCCAATGATGTTGCTAACAATGTAGGCCCTGCAGTTGGATCGAAGGCATTGACAATGGGGTGGGCAATTGTCATTGCGATGGTATTTGAGGCGGGCGGAGCTTTCATTGCTGGTGGTGAGGTTGTTTCTACTATTAAAAAAGGCATTATCGATATTGATGCTTTTGGTGATGATACGGACCGGTTTCTATGGGCGATGATGGCAGCACTACTAGCCGCGGCGCTATGGTTAAATTTAGCGACTGTGGCTAGAGCACCTGTCTCAACAACGCACTCGATAGTTGGTGGCGTTATGGGGGCAGGCATTGCTGCGGCAGGTTTTGACATCGTTAATTGGAATACCATGGCTAAAATTGCCAGTTCTTGGGTTATTTCTCCTGTTATTGGCGGGGTGATTGCAGCCTTGTTCCTATTAGCAATTAAGAAAACCATTATTTTTAAAGACGATAAGTTAAGTGCATCGTATAGGTGGGTCCCAGTCTATGTTGCCGTCATGGCGTGGGCCTTTGTAACTTACTTAGTCTTGAAAGGGTTGAAGAAGATTTGGCCGCAAATGCTACATTTCTTTAACGACATACTCTTTTTTACTATCGAAGTGAGCAAGAAGCCTTCTTTTGCTACAGCCCTTTTCCTCGGTGGTCTTGTTGCAGTTTTAGTCTATGGTTTTATTAAAAAACGATTGGGCACTAAATTAAATAAGCTGGAGAATACACGTGAGAGCGTGAACGTCTTGTTCACCATCCCGTTGATTTTTGCAGCGTCACTATTGAGCTTCGCGCACGGTGCTAATGATGTCGCTAATGCCATCGGCCCTCTAGCGGCTATTAATGATGCTGTAATGACGGGTGGTATTTCTGCAAAAGCTGAGATTCCTTTTTGGGTAATGGCTGTTGGTGCTTTTGGTCTTGCAATCGGTCTGGCTTTGTACGGGCCCCGTCTAATTAAAACCGTGGGTAGCGGCATTACAGACCTAGATCCAATACGTGCTTTTTCTGTGGCGATGGCTGCCGCAATAACGGTGATTATTGCCAGCCAATTGGGTTTGCCGGTTAGTTCAACTCATATTGCAATAGGAGGTATATTTGGGGTTGGATTACTGCGAGAATGGTTGGATAAAAGTATCACTTTGGAAGCAGAGATTGAGCGAGAAAAAGCCAATCTAGCGACTGAAAAGGGCCGCTTACGTGCTTTGTATGAACAGTTAGAATCAGTTAAGGCTGAGAAAGATAGAACGCCTAAAACCTCAGAAGACATGCTAAAGATATACAAGCTTATCGACAAAGAAAGAGCAGTTGTTAAAAAGGCGAAAAAAGAGTTAAAGAAAGATAAAAAAAGTCTTTATATCAAACAAGGTATGATTCAAAAAATCATCACTGCTTGGTTGATTACCGTGCCTTCTGCTGCAGTATTATCAGCTGGTATCTACTATATTATCGAAGGGATAATGCGCTAGGAAGCCCGCAGATGTCATTAAAAGTGATTAGGTGAAACGCGCAAAACAGGTTCTTAAGTCCTTATTTGGTTATGATGAATTTAGGCATAGCCAAGAAGAGATTATTCAAACCTTACTAGACGGTGATGATGCGTTGGTTCTAATGCCAACGGGTGGCGGTAAATCTCTGTGTTATCAGATCCCAGCAATGGTTAGAGAAGGCACAGCCGTTGTCATCTCTCCTCTAATTGCCTTAATGCAAGATCAAGTTGATGCTCTAAAACAGTTGGGTGTTAAAGCCGCATTTATCAATTCAAGCTTAACAATTGTTGAAACGAGGGAGATTGAACAGCAGTTGTTAGATGGTGAGCTGGCGCTAATTTATATTGCCCCAGAGCGTCTGGTAATGCCAAAAATGTTAGCAATCCTGGGTCAATGCCACATTGCTTTATTTGCCATCGACGAAGCGCACTGTGTTTCGCAATGGGGTCATGATTTCAGGCAGGAATATCAACAATTAAAAATATTACACCAGCAGTTTCCAGCGGTACCAAGGGTTGCTTTAACTGCGACAGCTGATCAAAAAACCCGTGATGAGATCATCAGTCAATTAGGCCTTAACAATGCAAAAGTATTTATTAATAGCTTTGATCGACCCAATATTCACTATGCGATTTCCGAAGGCAATAACCCGAAAAACAGGCTCTGGGGATTCCTACAGCAGCACCACGTAAATGATGCTGGAATTATTTACTGCTTGTCACGAAAAAAGGTCGAAGCTATTGCTCAGTGGCTAATTGATCAAGGTCGTGATGCTCTGCCTTACCATGCCGGATTGTCGCAGCAGGTTCGACAACAAAACCAGCAAAGGTTTTTACGTGAAGAAGGTGTGATTATTGTGGCAACCATTGCGTTTGGCATGGGAATTGATAAACCAGATGTTAGGTTTGTTGCACACCTAAACTTGCCCAAGAGTATCGAGGCTTATTACCAGGAAACAGGCCGCGCAGGCCGAGATGGGCAAGCCGCTAATGCATGGATGGCTTATGGGTTACAAGATGTGATTACGCTTAGGCAGTTTATGCAGGATTCAAAAGCGGGTGAGGCGCATAAACGTGTCGAGCAGCACAAACTAGAGTCTATGCTAGGGTTATGTGAGATTATCAGCTGCAGACGACAAGCGATTCTGGCTTATTTTGGCGAGCATAGTGATAGTAAGTGCGGCCAGTGTGACAATTGCCAAAACCCACCTGCTCAATGGGATGCGACTGAAGATGTCAGAAAGGCTTTATCTTGCGTATATCGTACGGATCAACGTTTTGGCGTCAACTATATTATTGATATTTTGCAGGGAAAAATTGATGATAGGATCCAGGAAAATGGCCATGATAAGTTGAGCACTTTTAGTCTGGGGCAGCATAAAACGGGACTGGAATGGAGGAGTGTTTTTAGACAATTAATCGCATTGGGCTATCTTGATATTGATGTGACTCGCTATGGCGCTTTACGCTTGACTGAATCATGCCGTGCATTATTGAAGGGCAAACAAGTTTTAGCATTAAGACATCATCAGCAGTCCGCTGAGAAAGATAAAGCATCGAAGAAAAAGCAAGTTGTAAGGCCTCAAGATGGAGAGCTGTGGGCAGCATTACGGGCACTACGTGTTCGTCTAGCCGAAGGTTTTGGTGTTCCACCGTATCTAATTTTTCATGATGCAACCTTGAAAGAAATGGTGAAAAAAAGACCCGGTTCCATGGTTAAAATGGCGCTTATTTCTGGTGTTGGTGAGCAAAAGCTAATGCGCTATGGTAATGATTTTATGGAAGAGATAGCTAAGCACCCGTTACCAGTGTTATTAGATAACCGGCTCAGTGATACGGTTAATGAGACATTGATGCTATATCAGCAAGGCTTAAATATCGATGTGATTGCTAGAGAGCGTGATGTTAAAGCTAGCACTATTTATATGCATTTGGCAGAAACGATAGAAGTGGGGCTCTTAACGGCTCGTGACGTGTTGGGTTTGAGCGATGATGATTATGTTGAAATTGTCCGAATGATAGAATCATTTGATGAAGATGATAAAGGGCGCTTGAAACCGGTTTATGATGCGTTTGAAGGTCAGTATAGTTATGGCATGTTACGTTGTGTTAGAGCGAGTTTATAGGTGAGTTGTGACTAAATACGGTAATTTGTTGATTATGTTATAAGTTTGTAATATTTGAACTGTATGCTTCTAATTAATTGTATTTTGGGGTGATTTTTCATGGCTGAGCTGGTTTTAGTAATAGAAGATGATAAGGCCATCAGGGAGATGTTGTGTTTTTCACTCCGCCACTCTGGGTTTGAGTGTGAAGGAGTCGCTGATGCTGAATTAGGGTTAGTATCATTGAAAGAGAGACGACCAGCTATTATTCTTTTAGACTGGATGTTGCCAGGTATTGATGGTGTTGAGTTTATTAGGCGCTTACGTGCTATAAACACTTTTGCTGACATTCCAGTGATCATGCTGACTGCCAAAGGAGAAAGCGGGGATATGGTGAAAGGATTAAGCGTTGGGGCAGATGATTATGTAAATAAGCCTTTTTCACCACCAGAATTGATTGCACGGATAAAGGCATTATTGAGACGATGCAAGGGTCTTGATGAACCTACAAGCACAAATATAAAGCATGGTCCTTTGGAAATAGACATAAAAAGCCACCGCCTTTTAATAGACGGTGAGGAAGTTAATTTGGGTCCGACAGAGTTTCGTTTATTGCATTTCTTTATGAAAAACCCCGATCGTGCATACAGCAGAGGTCAGCTGATAGATCAGGTTTGGGGAGATATGGTTTATATTGAAGAACGAACAGTGGATGTGCATGTCCTTCGCCTACGAAAAGTATTAGGACTTAGTGGAAATGGCATTCTAATTGAAACAGTACGTAGTGTAGGGTATCGCTTTGCTAAACATTAAGCAGGTTTAATCAATGCCTTGGGATTATTGGAGGTTATTAACAGTAGTCAGTTTATCGGGCTTTATTGGGCTGTTATTTGGTCAAATGATGACGTTTATGTTTATTGCCACCCTTCTTTATGCGGTATGGATTCAACATTCTTGGTATAAATTGTCAGCGTGGTTGAGAAACCCAAAGAAAAACCAGCCACCAGAAGCAGAGGGGGTTGTCAATGATGTGTGTAGAGATCTAGAGCAAATGCGCCGGCAGAACAAGTCGAGAAAGAAGAAGTTAACGGGTTATTTGAAACGGTTTCAATCTGCAACAGCTGCGCTACCTGATGCGGTTGTTGTATTGGGTTCGTTTGGTGAGGTGATGTGGGTTAATGCTTCAGCTGAAGCTTTGTTAGGCATAACGTGCCCTAGAGATAAGAGTATTAGGGTAAATAACTTAATTAGGGATCCAGTTTTTCAGAAGTTGATTATTGATCCGGCGATGAAAGGGAAAGCGGTATCATTAACGTCACCAGTGAATAAAGAGATTAAATTAGAAATAAAGATCGTCAGTTATATGGGTAACGCTCGGATGTTAATCGCTCGAGATATGACGCCGATACTTAAATTGCAACAAATGAGGCGCGACTTTGTGGCAAATGTCTCCCATGAGTTAAGGACACCGCTGACAGTGATAAGTGGTTACTTGGAAATATTTAGTAGTAAAACACCCCCAGAGCAATGGAAAAAGGCATTACCCGCAATGCGCCAACAAGCTGCTCGGATGAGCGGCATGCTGCAAGAGCTATTGGCTTTGTCTCACTTAGAGTCCGGTGAAAAGCCATTAAACCTAGTCTCAATAGATATAAATACTATCTTACAAGAAGTCATCACGGAAGCGATGAAACTACCTCAATATGACAAGCATATGGTTGAGTTGAACTTAGATGTGGACCATTCACTATTGGCTGATATGGGTGAGCTTCGCAGCGTACTATCTAATATTATCTTTAATGCCGTGAGGTATACGCCGCCAGCCTGCCGGATCACCGTTACGTGGGGGGTCAATGAGCAAGAAGGTGTTATTTCGGTAAAAGATGAGGGCAACGGTATTCCAGAGCATCACTTAGACCGGTTAACTGAACGTTTTTATCGTGTAGATAATGGACGCGCTCTTGAGGATGGTGGGACCGGTTTAGGACTTGCAATCGTTAAACATGTGCTTCAGCGACATGGCGCCATGCTAAGAATTAGCAGTAATCCGGGCCATGGATCAACCTTTTCTTGTCATTTCCCACTCGAAAATGTATTGGCTAAATCTTAGGCGCTTAACGATGCGCCACATTAGTTTTTTTCACTTGTAACAGAACTGTCATAGTTTTTACATATCATTGTCACATAGAGTTTAGATACTTAGGAGGGTAATTTAATTACTACGACTAATTATTTGGGAGTAAGACAACAATGTTTGTGAAAAAAATGAATACACTTGGGGCTGTGGTCCTAATGATTTTTTCTACATTAGCAATGGCCGATGTAGATACACTACCTAGTTATCAGAAATCAAGCGGTATTTCTGGCAAAATATCAAGTGTAGGCTCAGATACGCTGGCTAATTTGATGACACTTTGGGCAGAAGAATTTAAACGCGAATACCCAAATGTAACTATTCAAATTCAAGCAGCAGGTTCTTCTACCGCACCACCGGCATTGACTGAAGGGACTTCAAGTTTTGGCCCTATGAGCCGTAAGATGAAAGATAAAGAAAATGCAGCTTTTGAAGAGAAGTACGGATATAAAGCAACGCCTATTCGCGTCGCAATTGATGCACTAGCAGTTTATGTCCATAAAGATAACAAACTTGAAGGGTTGAGCATCCCAGAAGTTGATGCCATTTTCTCTGCAACACGTAAATGTGGTTACGCAGAAGATATCGTTAGCTGGTCACAATTGGGTAGCAACTTAGGCAGCATTCAAGTGTACGGCCGAAATTCGGTATCAGGTACATATGGGTACTTTAAGAAGAAAGCTTTATGTAAAGGTGACTATAAAGATCAAGTAAATGAGCAGCCGGGTTCTGCTTCTGTTGTTCAAGGCGTGACGAAGTCATTAAATGGTATTGGCTATTCTGGTATTGGCTACAAAACATCTGGTGTTAAAGCATTAGCTTTAAGTAAAAAGCGGGATGGTAAAATGATCGCAGCAACTAAAAAAAATGCAGCCAATGGTTCTTACCCGCTATCTCGATACCTCTACGTTTATGTGAATAAAGCTCCAAACAAGCCTATGGCACCGCTTGACCGTGAGTTTATTAAAATGGTGTTGTCGAAAGTAGGACAGAGAGTAGTGGTTAAGGATGGCTATGTACCACTGCCCTTGACAGTAGTAGAAAAAGAATTAGCTAAGATACAGTAAGTTTATATAGGGTAAGAATAGGGAAGCCCATACTCTAAATGTATGGGCTTTCCTGCCCTACAGGGTCGAATGGCAAGCTGACTTAATATCAATTTCCCATTAGATTTTCATATAATTAGTTAAGAATAATAAGGTAGTTTAAAAGTTGTATTATCTACGTATATTATTTTTGGAGATTGAGTTTTGAATTGTTAATTTATGGTTGAGCATTCATCTATTGGTAGTGTATTACCTGCCGCAAACTCGCCAATAGCGATACGTCGTCGAGCCTGGCGTGAGTTTAAGGACAGGGCCGCGCGGTATGGGGTTGCTTTTGGCGGTCTATCAGTTATTTTTGCCATTGTCTTAATTTTCTTCTATCTATTACACGTGGTATTACCTTTATTTGACGGCGCGGAGATGGATACCGTCTCTGAATATACGTTGGAAAGTAATAAGGCTGTCCATATTGCATTGAACGAATATAACGATGTCGCATTGTCTGCCAATATGGATGGGCTTATACGGTTTTTTGTAGCAGATACGGGCCATACCATATCAACACCCGCGCTACCTTTACCGTTAAATAGCAACATTGTTAGTTTTAGTCACGGTGCCCCGACGACCGGTGTGCTTGCTTATGGCTTTGATGATGGCCGTGCCTTGATCTTTAAACGTGAATATAAAATTAGTTACCCTGATGATAAGCGCTATATCACTCCAGTAATCACTTACCCCATTGGGAAGGCTCTATTGAAGGTTGATGACAGGGGGCGTTCCTTGACTTCATTAACAGTGCAAAGCAGTGAGGAACAAACAACCGTTGTTGGTTTAACAGATATTAATACTTTGGTTTTACTTGGTTTAATTCGCCAAGAAAACTTCATGGATGAAGATGCGTTCACCCTTGAGGAAAAACGGGCTGAAATTAGTTTGCCGAGTGACGAAAAAATCACGCATATTCAAATGGATATTGAGCAGCGAGAATTATATCTAGTTGATGATAGCGGCTTTATCTTTTTTTATGATATCAGTGATATTTCAGAACCAAATCTGATACAGAAGGTTAAGGCTGTACCAACTGGAGTTAATGTCACCGCATTATCATTTTTAACGGGTGGGATCTCTATTCTGGTTGGCCGTAGTGATGGTCAAATTGATCAATGGTTTCCGCTACGTGATCTTCATAATAATTACACTTTGCATAATGTTAGAAACTTTAAGGAGCAGGAGTCAGCAATTATTGAGTTGGCACCTGAACACTCGCGGAAAGGTTTTTTAGCCTTGGATGCCTCAGGCCATCTGGGGATTTACCATACAACAGCAGAACGAACCTTGTTGGTTGAAAAGGTAGTTGATGATGTGGAGACCTTAATTGCAGTCTCTCCTAGGGCGAATAGTGTTTTGGCGCTATCAATAGATGGTCATGCCAAATTAATAACTTTGGATAATGAGCACCCTGAGGTGTCCTGGCACTCTTTATGGCAAGAGGTTTGGTATGAAAGTCGAGATAAGCCAGAATATATTTGGCAGTCATCTTCGGCGAGTAATGATTTTGAGCCGAAATTTAGTTTAAGTCCATTGACTTTTGGAACGATTAAAGCTGCATTTTACGCGATGATGGTTGCTGTGCCATTGGCAATTATGGGGGCGATATATACCGCCTATTTCATGTCACCAAAAATGCGAAGGTTGATAAAGCCGACGATTGAAATCATGGAAGCTTTACCGACAGTTATTCTCGGATTCTTGGCAGGTTTATGGCTGGCTCCAATTGTGGAAGGAAATTTACCGGGTGTGTTTTCGATCCTTATTATGTTGCCAGTCATGACCATATTGACGGCTTATTTATGGACTAAACTGCCTTCAAGCTTTAGGGAATCTATCCCAGAGGGTTGTGAGGCGGCAATTCTGGTGCCAGTGGTTATTTTGGTTGGCGTGGTGTCGATGATGATGAGTCCGACACTCGAGTTATGGTTATTTAATGGCGATATGCCAAGATGGCTTGATGATATAGGTGTGGGCTTTGATCAACGTAACTCCCTGGTGGTTGGCTTAGTTATGGGGTTTGCAGTGATCCCTACGATTTTCTCTATTACTGAAGATGCAATTTTTGGTGTGCCTAAGCACCTGACGATCGGCTCATTAGCCCTTGGAGCAACACCGTGGCAAACGCTAACCCGGGTTGTGCTTTTAACGGCAAGCCCAGGTATATTTTCCGCCGTGATGATTGGCTTAGGTCGGGCCGTAGGTGAAACGATGATTGTATTGATGGCTACGGGCAATACGCCAATTATGGACTTCAATATTTTTGAGGGTTTCAGGGCTTTATCTGCCAATATTGCAGTGGAAATGCCGGAAGCTGAAGTCGCCAGTACACATTACCGTGTCTTATTTTTAGCAGCTTTAGTGTTGTTTATGGCGACATTTATCTTTAATACCATTGCTGAAGTTGTTCGTCAGCGTTTACGTGTTAAGTACAGTAGCCTTTAGGTGAGTAAAAAAATGACGAATCAACCTTTATCCTCTTGGGTTAAAAGTGGCAGCCCATGGGTCTGGCTCAATGCGGGTGCAGTGAGTATTAGTTTGGTTATGGTTATAGGCTTATTGGGCTTGATTGCTGTTCGTGGGTTAAGTCATTTTTGGCCTGCGGATATTGTTGCGGTGGGCTATGTGGAGCCGGGTAAGGACTCGGTGACCTTACTAGGTGAGGTTGTTGATAAAGAAACAGTCTCAGCATTGCGGTTAAGAAATGCGGGTGTTGTGCTACCTGAAGGTCAATCTTCTGGCGAGCGTTTTTTGTTAAAGATTGGTAATCGTGATTATTTTGGCCTAGATTATAGGTGGGTCAACGGCCCTTGGATGGCTGAAGAAATCAGGCCCGTGAATGTGGTGGCCATTGAACGGCGTGAATGGGGACATTTTTACGGTTACTTGAGCGCTGTTAAAGAGGCAGGTGAACTAGTTGCAAAGGGTGACCCTGCATGGAATGAGTTACAACAGCGTCTGGAACGAAGTAATAGCTTGGTAGCTCAAATTAAGAAGATTGAAAAGCATGCAATTGGGGATATTAATCATGCGCTAGAGTCGCTCCGTCTAGATGAGCGTCAATTAGACATAGATGGTATTGCCGAAGGCTCGTTACAACACCAAGAAATAGCAGAGTCACGCCAAGCTTGGAATGAGCAATACAAAGTGTTACAAGAAAGGTTGGAAGGTTTATATAGGGCGCTTAATCGAGATCAGATCACAATGATGATGTCAGATGGCCGTGAAGTTGAAATCCCACTGGCAAAAGTGGTTGATGCATACCGCCCAAATGCAATGAGTAGACTTGATAAATTAGGTTTTTATTTCAATGAGGTATGGAAGTTTGTATCGGGTGATCCGCGTGAAGCGAACACAGAAGGTGGCATTTTCCCTGCTATTTTTGGCACAGTAATGATGGTCATGATTATGGCAGTGTTGGTAACACCATTTGGTGTGGTGGCCGCTGTGTATTTGAAGGAGTATGCAACCCAAGGACCAACGATTCGCTTAATCCGTATTGCAGTGAATAATTTGGCGGGTGTTCCCTCAATTGTCTATGGCGTCTTCGGTTTAGGTTTTTTCGTCTATTTTCTGGGTGGTAATATTGACGAGTTGTTTTTTGAAGCAAGCTTGCCTTCACCAACATTTGGTACGCCGGGATTATTGTGGGCTTCATTAACATTGGCTATTTTGACTGTACCAGTAGTTATTGTAGCGACTGAAGAGGGGCTCTCCCGCATTCCGCGTAATATTCGTGAGGGTAGTTTGGCCTTAGGTGCAACTAAAGCTGAAACGCTATGGCGAACAGTATTACCGATGGCGGCGCCTGCAATGATGACAGGATTAATTCTGGCCGTGGCACGTGCAGCTGGAGAGGTTGCACCATTGATGATGGTGGGTGTGGTGAAATTAGCGCCGGCCTTGGCAGTTGATACAGTGGCACCTTATTTACATTTAGATCGTCAGTTTATGCATCTGGGTTTCCATATTTATGATGTAGGATTCCAAAGCCCAAATGTAGAAGCGGCAGAGCCTTTAGTTTATGCAACAGCCTTATTATTGGTTTTGATTATTGTTGTGTTAAACATCACCGCAATTAGTATCCGTAATCGCTTACGTGAAAACTCCAAAGCAAGTGAGAATTAAGATGGAAGAAACGAAGGTAAGACACACTACAGCGGCACGTGCCATTGATATTGCATCATTGCCGCGCGGTAAAAAGCTTGATATGGCCAACGAGTCTACTTGCATAGAAGTGAATGATTTCAATTTGTTTTATGGCAATAAGCAGGCTTTATTTGATATCAATATGAAGGTTGCTAAGAACCGTGTGACTGCCTTCATTGGGCCTAGTGGTTGTGGTAAATCGACATTATTACGCAGTTTTAACCGGATGAATGATTTGATTGATTCGGTTAAAATAAACGGTGAGATGTTACTTGATGGCGAAGATATAAATAAGCCTTCGGTAAATGTTGCAGACTTACGGCGCCAAGTGGGTATGGTTTTTCAAAAGCCAAACCCATTTCCTAAGTCTATATATGAAAATGTAGCTTATGGTCTTCGCTTGCAAGGGGTTAATGACCGCTCAACCTTAGATAAGGTAGTTGAAAAATCATTGAAAGGGGCAGCCCTATGGGATGAGGTTAAAGATCGACTTCAAGAGTCTGCAATGGGAATGTCGGGCGGGCAACAACAGCGTTTAGTGATTGCGCGTGCTATTGCAATTGAACCCGAAGTGTTGTTATTGGATGAACCTGCTTCGGCGCTGGACCCCTTGTCGACTTTGAAGATAGAGGAGTTGATTTTTGAACTTAAAGATAAATATACCATCGTTATTGTGACTCATAATATGCAGCAGGCGGCTCGTGTTTCCGATTACACAGCCTTTATGTATATGGGTAAAGTGATAGAGTTTGGGGCGACAGATGAGCTATTTACCAATCCGACAAAAAAACAAACGGAAGATTATATTACGGGCCGTTATGGATAAGGTGGTTTAGATTAATTAGGAGTATTTATGGCGACAACATCACAGCATATTTCTCAGCAGTTTGAGAAAGAACTACAAGATATTCGTTCATCGGTTTTGACTATGGGGGGCTTAATTGAGCAACAGGTTGAAAATGCACAAAAGGCTCTTTTAACGGGCGATAGTGAATTAGCACGCTCTGTTATTTCTCTTGATGATGAAGTCAATGCGCTAGAAGTCAGTATTGATGAAGAATGTATTCAAATTATTGCACTTCGCCAGCCGACGGCTGGTGATCTGAGGCTTATTGCTGGGATATTAAAAACCATTACAGATCTAGAGCGTATTGGTGATGAGTCGGTCAGCATTGCTCGAATGGCTATGAGCTTATCAGAAATAGATCGGCCAAAAACTAACTACCGTGAATTACAGTCACTAGGTAAGCATGTATTAAGCACGTTACGAGATGCTCTAGATGCCTATGCTCGTTTAGATTCGAAAAAAGCAATCAAAGTGGCTCACGAAGATCGTGAAATTGATGCGGAGTACGAAGGTATTATTCGTCAATTGATTACTTATATGATGGAAGACCCTAGAACGGTGGGCAAGGCTATTAATATGATGTGGTCAGCGCGTTCATTAGAACGTATTGGAGACCATGCTTCTAATATTTGTGAACACGTCATTTATTTGGTTGAAGGTAAAGATGTGAGGCATTTAAGCCTTGAAAAGATGAAAGAAGTAGTCAAAGGAAAATAGTTAATCTTAAATTTGGTTATAAATTAGAGCTTACGCTCACTATTGGCTTTTTTATATTTGAATTGAAGTATTAGATAAGTTTTTTTATTTTACTGGCATGTACTAGGCGACTCATACAAACTACTGTGATGAATAAGCAAGACTCCCCCACAATTTTAGCGGCAATAGATTTAGGATCGAATAGTTTCCATATGATCATTTCACGCTTGCGAGATGATCATTTTCAAGTTGTCGATAAATTACGCGAGATGGTTCAGCTCAGGGCTGGTCTCGATGCTCAGGGATGTTTGAGTGAGGTGGCGCAAGATCGAGCTATTGCCTGTTTAGAGCGTTTTGGTCAGCGAATAAAAGATTTACCTAAAGAAAGTGTTCGGGTTGTGGGAACTAATACTTTACGTATCGCTAAAAATAGTGATTCTTTTTTGCATAAGGCTAATAAGGCATTGGGCCATTCGATTGAAATAATCACAGGCGAAGAGGAGGCACGTCTAATTTATTTAGGTGTTGCTCAGACCCTAATTTTTGATGACTCACGTCGTCTAGTAATAGACATTGGGGGCGGAAGTACAGAACTTATTATAGGTGAAAACTCTGTTGGTTTAGAGCGAAAAAGTTTGGAAATGGGTTGCGTAAGTTATTCAAAACGTTTTTTCCCTAATGGAGAATTGTCTGCATTAAGGATGAAGTTAGCTATTATTGCTGCAGGTACGCACTTGCGATCTATTCAAAAAAAATACCGTGATATCGGCTGGTCTGAAGCAATTGGTGCTTCAGGGACAATTCGGTGCGTTGCTCATATTGTTAGGGACAAGGGATGGTGTGGGGATGGCATGATCACTCTTGAAGCTCTTAATAAGCTGATTGAATATATGGTTGACCAGAAACAAATGAAGGCCATACTTTTGGAGGGTATGACTGCTGAGAGAAGCTCTGTTTTGCCCGGTGGAATCGCGATCTTAAAGGCGGTATTCAATCAATTAAAAATTGATAAAATAATCGTGTCCAATGGCGCTCTTAGAGAAGGGTTGTTGTATGACTTGTTAGGTCGTATTAACCATGATGATGAGCGCGAACGAACTGTACAGACTTTGGCAAGACGTTATCATGTCGATGAGGTGCAATCAGTTCGTATTATTCTGATGCTGGATAATTTATTTGAACAGGTAGCTGAGACTTGGCATTTAAACGAAAAGCACCGCCATTCCCTTCATTGGGCGGCGAAATTACATGAAATTGGCTTATCGATTTCTCATGACCATTATCAAAAACATTCTTATTACTTATTAGCCCATTCACACCTACCTGGCTTTTCGCGTGAAGAACAGGGTGTTTTAGCCATCATGGTTCGAGGGCAACGCCGTGTTTTCCCAAAAAAACACATCAAGACTTTGCCCTTCTTCATTGCGAGTGTTAACTCAGCGTTTAACAATCTTGTTGCGTTTAGCAATGGTGTTTAATCGAGGTCGTTCTGTTGTTGGTAGTATTCCCCTAACAGTAAATGATACCCCAAAAGAACTTCAGCTTTTTTTACCGGAAGGGTGGCTAACTGCTCACCCATTAACCGAAGCAGATCTACAGCAAGAAATGAATTATTTAGAGGATGCAGGTATTCCGATAGCGCTGAATTAAAAGTATTCAGTCAGTATCACAGTTAACCAAAATGTCATCAGTTAAAGGTAAAGATTGACATAATAAAATTTGCCCCTTTTCTATATCGCCCTTAGATAAAATTTCACTATTTCGCATAGCCACATCACCAGTAACTTTGGTGACAGTACACATCCCACACCTAGCTTTTTGACAAAAATAAGCAGGCTTTAAATTATGTGCCAGCATACTTTCTAAAAGTGTTTTATCTCCAAGGTAAGGCACGGAGTGTTGTTCACCATCAAGAATGGCATTGAATGATTTAATATTAGTATTTATAAGCGTTTCTGGGTCTAGTGTCGATTCAGCGTCAGAAATAAATCGTTCAATAAAAATTGTTTTATCATCAACTCCCAACTCTTGTAAAACGCTTTCAGTTAAATCCATAAAAGGACCTGGGCCACAAATGAAGAAGTCCTGTTGTATTCTGCTGTCGATGAAGTGCTTAATGACTATCTTATTGACACGGCCATTGTCGCTACTTAGGTGGTGAAGGCAATTGAATCGATCAGGGTATTCTTTATTGAGCTGCTCTAATTCTTGTTCGAAAATTATTTGATTTTCGTTTGAGTTAGCGTAAAACAGGCTGATGCTGAGCTCAGTTTGTTTTAAAGTGTGCCTGATGATGGATATGATAGGTGTGATACCACTTCCTGCTGCAAACAGAGTGATAGGAATATTATTAGCGGTTGGGATAAAACGGCCGGTGGGTGCTGCGACGTCGACAATATCACCGATCTTTAACGTGTCATTGAGTAAGTTTGAGGCGCGGCCATCTAGAACGCGTTTTACCGTTATTTTTAGCTGAGAATTCTCATTTGGGCTGCTTGATAATGAATAACTACGGTCTAAAAAGCTATCTTCCCAGGGAAGTCGCAAGGATAAGAATTGACCTGCTTGGTAATTAAAAGTGCTTCGATATTTATCTTCTAATTGAAAGGTAATCGATTTTGCCAGTGATGTTTCTTCAATAATATCACTGACGATAAGCGGGTAAAAATTCATTACTTAAGCCTTTTGTATTAACTAGTATAGCGATTCAAATTTTGAAAGTATCATTATACAGCCATGGCTTAAATTGTTCATTCTTAGGATTGGAGAACCTTGACGATAAGAATACTTTTGAAACTAAGCCTTCCGATAAATCCACCTTAAAGCTATAAAGCAAGTGATTGATAATTACATAAATTAAATATGTTGAATGACTCAACTATAGCTTCATGCGGCATGTTATCTTACGTATAATTATTTTTTTTACATGCAAGGTTTGTTGAAATGGAAGCTATTACGGGCTCCTATGTTACGGCTTTTTTGTTGGGCTTATTCAGTACGATCCATTGTTTGGCCATGTGTGGCTCAGTTATTGGTGCGCTGACTTTAAGTTTGCCAATGGAAGTACGAGAAAGTCAGCGGAAAATGCTGCCTTATGTTTTTAATTATAACTTGGGGCGAATATTAAGTTATGCGATGGCTGGAGCGATCGTTGGCTTACTTAGTGCACCCCTGGCAAACATTAACGGGCATATGGTTCTTCGATATTTATCTGTCGTTGTCTTAATTTCGATGGGGTTGTATTTAGCGGGTTGGTTTCCAAAGTTTGCAAAAATGGAACGCATGGGTGCTCCAGTATGGCGATGGTTGCAACCCATTGGTCAAAAATTACTTCCAGTTAGAACTTTTTCGCAGGCTTTTTGGCTGGGTATTGTGTGGGGCTGGCTTCCTTGTGGTTTGGTATACGCCGCATTAGCTGTTGCAGCAACAGTGGGCGATCCAGTCCAAGCGTCACTGGTGATGTTATCATTTGGCCTAGGAACCTTACCTGCCGTAATGAGTGCTGGCATGTTTACTGGCCTACTGGCTTCACTTGCAAAAGCAAAACATACGCGGCAGATAGCTGGTATGTCGATTATTGTGATGGCATTATTGACACTATTTTTACCCCATCATGACATCGAAGAGATACATAGTATTGAGTTTCATCAAGTAGAAGATGGTGACTGAAATGGCAATGGAAATATTAGGGAGTTCCCCCGCAATAACACATTTATTGCGAACCTTGCCAATGATCGCCTTGAGTGAAGCTAGCGTATTGATAGAAGGGGAGACGGGGACAGGCAAAGAGCTAATTGCTAAGGCTTTACACTTTGAAAGTCGCCGTAAAAGCAAACCATTTGTGACAATAAATTGTGCTGTTTTACCTGTCGAGCGGGTTGAAGTTGATCTGTTTGGTAAGGGTGATGAGAGCGGAGAGATTACTCATCGAGGCCGTTTATTAGCAGCAGAAGGTGGTACGGTATTTTTTGATAATGTTGAATCCTTACCGCTATCAATTCAGGCAAAGGTATTACGTTTTTTAGAAGCAGGAGAGTGCCAGCTACAGGGGCACCATAAGCTACAGGTAGTTGACGTACGTATTGTCGCAGCCAGTAGCGCGGACCTTCAACATTTGGTAGATGCTGGCCGTTTTCGGAGTGACTTGTACTATAGGCTGCAAGTTGTACCTCTTAGGGTGCCGGCATTGCGAGATCGAGTTGATGATATTCTGATGTTGTTGCGTCATTTCGGACGTAAATTCGCTGGTAATAATGCCGTCGTTCGTTACAGTAAGGAGACTGAACGTTGTTTATTAACTTATGCTTGGCCTGGTAACATACGAGAGTTGATTAATTTTTGTCAAAGGATGGCTTTGTTAAACCCGGGTAAAACACTTCAACCAGAGGATTTAGCGTCTGAAATGATGCCAGAATCAGGAGCCCAAAGTCATGTGTTTACATTACCTAGGACGGGGATAAAGTTGGCGCAGGTCGAGGTGGATTTAATTGAGCAGGCACTTAATTTGTCAGCAGGAAATCGCTCCAAAGCAGCGCGGTTATTGGGTATAAGCAGAGACACGTTGCTCTACCGGATGCAAAAGCACGAACTCTAGCCTACAGTGATAATTAATTAAAAAAGTTTTTAGGGCAATTCATGAAACAGTATTTAAGCTTGTTGCAAGATGTGATGCAAAACGGTGTCGAAAAAGGAGATCGTACAGGTACGGGGACACGCTCAGTTTTTGGTCGGCAGTTACGTTATGACCTTACAGAGGGTTTCCCATTGTTAACCAGTAAAAAATTACATATACGTAGTATTTTGCATGAATTGTTGTGGTTTTTGAGTGGTGAGACGAATATAAAGTATCTGCAAGATAACGGGGTTTCCATTTGGAATGCTTGGGCAACAGAATCTGGAGAATTAGGGCCAGTTTATGGAGCGCAATGGCGCCGTTGGCAGGGTGCTGATGACCAGGTATTCGACCAAATCTCAACTTTAGTGGACGGTCTTAAAAATAACCCTGACAGCCGCCGCCATATAATAAGCGGCTGGAATGTTGCATTACTCCCTGATGAAACCAAGAAGCCGTGGGAAAATGCAGAGGCAGGTTTAATGGCTTTACCGCCTTGCCATTTGCTTTATCAATTTTATGTGGCAGAGGGGAAATTAAGCGCCTCACTCTATATTCGCTCGAATGATTTGTTTCTAGGTAACCCTTACAACACAGCTTCTTTGGCTTTTCTAACGCATATGTTGGCACAGCAATGTAATTTAGAAGCGGGTGATATTATTATCAGTATCGGTGATGCTCATATTTACTCTAATCATTTTGAGCAGGTAAATGAGCAATTAACGCGAAAGCCTGGTAGCCTGCCCCAACTTATTATCAAACGTAAACCGGCTTCTATTTTTGATTATCAGTTTGATGATTTTGAAATAGTCAACTATGAGCCTCAGGCTCATATTTCGGCACCGATAGCAGTTTGATGATTTTAGGTTTTTGACAATACTTTTGTGCATTACTGCGCAAATAGATGGTTAACGGTTTTCTATCAAATTAGGTGGGGTCACTCAATAAAGACTACTATTTATATTGGTGTTTGTTGGTAGGCTGTCCCTGGTAACCATTTATGACCTTTTATGATTAATGATGTCATTTTCTCTTTGTTGAGTGTTTTTAACAAAAACAACCACTTATTTTGAATTTGGAGACTAAAAAGAGTAACCTAACCCACCCTTTTTTATGATTAAATTATGACCGGTAAACTTTATATAAAGACCTTTGGTTGCCAGATGAATGAGTATGATTCATCCAAGATGGCTGACGTGCTAGCTGAATCTCATCAGCTTGAAATAACACAAGTTGCTGAAGAGGCAGATGTGTTGTTACTCAACACCTGCTCTATTCGTGAAAAAGCACAAGAAAAAGTGTTTCATCAGCTTGGCCGATGGAAGCGATGGAAAGATGATAAGCCTAACCTTGTCATTGGTGTAGGTGGTTGTGTCGCTAGTCAAGAAGGTGATGCAATTCGTCGCCGTGCGCCATATGTTGACTTGATTTTTGGTCCGCAAACGCTACATCGCTTGCCATCAATGCTTAATGATGTGAATAAAACCCGTAAGCCGCGGATAGATATTTCTTTTCCTGAAATTGAAAAGTTCGATAATTTGCCTGCGGCTAAATCTGACGGACCAACCGCATTTGTGTCGATCATGGAGGGGTGTAGTAAATACTGCACTTTCTGTGTGGTGCCATATACCCGGGGTGAAGAAGTTAGTAGGCCTGTTGATAAAGTGTTGACTGAAATTCGGGGTCTGGCACTACAAGGTGTCCGTGAAGTTAATTTACTGGGTCAAAACGTCAATGCGTATCAAGGTGATATCGATGGGGAAGATCAGGCGGATTTAGCGCTCTTGATTCACTATGTCGCTGCGATTGAAGGCATTGATCGTATTCGATTCACGACATCTCATCCAGTTGAATTTTCTGATAGTTTGATCGATGCTTTTGCTGAAGTTCCGGAGTTGGTGAGTCATTTGCATTTACCGGTACAGTCAGGTTCAAACCGTATTTTGTCGATGATGAAGCGTGGGCATACTGTAGATGAATATAAAGATAAAATTAAACGGCTTATGGAAGTGCGCCCACACCTAAGTATGTCGAGTGACTTTATTATAGGTTTTCCTGATGAACAAGAATCTGACTTTCAAGACACGATGACCCTGATCAATGATATTGGATTTGATCATTCTTTCAGTTTTATATATAGCGCCCGTCCAGGAACACCCGCCTCAGCTTTTGTAGATTCAGTAAAAGCAGAAACAAAAAAAGAGCGATTAAAAATAGTTCAAGACCGTTTACGCGAGTTAGAAAGCCAGTATAGTCAGAAGATGCTAGATTCGACGCAGCGGGTTTTGGTTGAGCGTGTTGCCCAACGGCAGGATGGTGAATTAGCTGCCCGGACGGAAAATAACCGTGTAGTTAATTTTGTAGGTGATAAAGCATTAATTGGTAAATTTGTTGATGTTTACATTATCGAAGCGTACAGCAATTCATTGCGTGGGAAGTTATTGGCCGACAGCGTCATTCTTTAATTTAAGGGACAACTATTTGTGAGTGCACCATCAACTTCATTAGAAACTATCAATTTTGAATTAAGCCCTATCGATAACGAGCGTTTGGCTAATTTATGCGGCCATCTCGACGAACACTTGAGGATGCTAGAGCGTGGTTTTGGTATTGAAGTGAATAACAGAGGTTCTAAGTTTCAAATTATAGGTCCGGTAGGTTTTCTGGCAGTTGCTCAAGCAGTCATTAACGAATTATATGCGGAAACATCGCAGTCTGTTCTTGCACCAGAGCAAGTTCATCTAGCGATTCGGGAAGTAGGTGGTACAGAAACGGTGACACAAAAATCATCAGAAGAAATCATTATTAAAACTAAGCGTGGCTTAGTAAAAGCACGTGGTGATAATCAACAAGCATACTTGCGGCGAGTTATGACTCACGATATTAACTTTGGCATTGGTCCAGCGGGTACGGGTAAAACCTACCTTGCCGTTGCATGTGCTGTTGAAGCTCTAGAGCGTGATTTTGCACGACGTATCGTACTTGTTCGGCCAGCTGTTGAAGCTGGAGAGAATTTAGGCTTTTTACCAGGTGATCTGACTCAGAAGGTTGACCCTTACCTAAGACCCCTTTATGACGCTTTATATGAAATGCTTGGTTTTGAGCGAGTCGCAAAACTAATTGAACGCAATGTCATTGAAGTCGCCCCTCTAGCTTATATGCGCGGCCGGACACTTAATGAATCCTTCATTATCTTGGATGAAGCACAAAATACCACTGTCGAACAGATGAAAATGTTTCTGACGCGTTTAGGGTATAACTCAACAGCAGTTATTACTGGGGATATCACTCAAGTAGATTTGCCCACTTCTAAAAAGTCAGGTTTAAGAGATGCGATAGAAGTGCTTGATGGTGTTGAAGGAATTGGCTTTACATTTTTCCAAGCTAAAGATGTAGTACGGCACTCTTTAGTTCAAAAAGTAATTATAGCTTATGAGCAGGCAGGAGAAAAAAGTTAATGGCTGTGACGGTCGATATTCAACAAGCTTATTCTGGCTTGGTGCCATCTACACAGTCGATACAGTCATGGGTAGGGCTAGCCTTAAAAGAAGTAGCAGAAGATTGCGAGTTAAGCATTCGTTTAGTTGGTGAAAATGAGAGTGCTGATTTAAACTTAACTTATAGAGGTAAAAAAGGACCAACAAATGTGCTGTCGTTTCCCTTTAATACATCGGTTGAGCTTGAGCCACGACTGTTAGGTGATTTAGTAATTTGTGTGCCCGTAGTTGAGAGAGAAGCCAAAGCACAAGCGAAAGCTGTGGAGCATCATTGGGCGCATATGGTTATACATGGATGTTTGCACTTATTGGGTTATGATCATATAAAAGACGAACAAGCAAAAGAGATGGAAGCATTGGAAATCGACATATTAGATTTGTTGACAATTAGTGACCCATACCAAGAACAAGGTGCTGAGTTATGAGTGAGGGACAGCAAAGCGGCTCGAAGATTTTATCTTGGCAGAAGCGACTAAGTAAATTATTTATAGAGCCACAAGATCAAGAACAATTAGTAGAATTAGTTCGCTCTGCATCTGAACGACACATTATAGATGCCGATGCTCTTGCTATTGTAGAGGGTGCTTTGAATGTGGCTCAAATGCAAGCCCGCGATATTATGATTCCTCGCTCGCAAGTTGTTATGGTATCGCGCGACGCACCAGCAAAAGATATTTTGAAATTAATCACCGAAACTGCACATTCACGTTTTCCTGTTATTGATGATGATCGTGATGATGTTATTGGTATTTTGCTAGTTAAAGATGTCCTCTCCATGGTGGTATCTGCCGGTGAATTTCAGTTTGATATTCGTGAGTTATTGAGACCTGCGGTATTTATTCCAGAAAGTAAGCGTTTAAATGTGTTGCTGGGTGAGTTCCGTGGACACCGAAATCATATGGCTATTGTCGTAGATGAATACGGTGGGGTCGCGGGAATGGTGACTATAGAACACGTGCTTGAACAGATTGTTGGTGAAATAGAAGATGAGCACGATATTGATAATGACGTGCCTATCTTACAACGTGATGAGATGACCTATGCCATAAAGGCACTAGCAGAGCTGGATGAGTTTAATGAGCGTTTTCAAACGAAATGGAGTGATGAGGATTTTGACACTGTAGGCGGTTATGTCGTAAATCAGTTTGGTCATCTACCTGAACGGGGTGAGAAAGTAATTATAGGCCAGTTTGAATTTAGGGTTGTTAGGGCGGATAACCGAAGAGTGCACTTGCTTGAAATGAAAGTATTAGCCAGTTCTGAACAGTTGAGCGATATCAAAGAGTGACAATGTTAGATGTTACGGCTTGGTCAAACCGGGCTGGGAACACGATTGCATTGCTAGCAGGTGCAGCAATGCCATTAGCCTTTGCACCTTTCCATTACTACCCTATTGCGTTGCTGAGTGTTTCGCTGCTATTTTTAACTTGGCAAGGTATTGATGGAAAGCAGGCTGCAATACGCGGCTTCTTATTTGGCCTAGGCTTATTTGGTGTCGGCGTTTCATGGGTGTATGTTGCAATTCATGAGTTTGGGCAAGCTAGTATGCTGCTGGCAAGCTTGCTAACTATTCTCTTTGTCGCTTTCTTTGCGCTTTATCTTGCATCCCTTGGCTGGGGTATAAAAAAAATAACGGCTGAAAGAAATTTTACGGCAATTGATTACGTACTATTGTTGCCTTTAGCTTGGCTTTTTTTCGAATGGTTTAAAGGCTGGTTTCTAACTGGATTCCCGTGGCTAGAGCTTGGTGTCAGCCAAATTGAGGGGCCATTAAGTGGTTATACTCCGGTGGTGGGTGCGTTAGGCGTGTCTTTGATTGCGGCGGTGTCGGCAGGATTATTAGCTAGTTTTTGGCAATCTAAAGAAATAAAGTCTTTACTAGTTATAGCTATTATTTGGGCAGGTGGGGCTGTTTTAAATACGGTTGAATGGACTTATGAAAGTGACCCTCCCATATCAGTTAGTGTGATTCAAGGTAATGTGCCGCAGAATATAAAGTGGGATAGTGAGCAGGTATTAAAAACACTGTTTTTATATCAAACAAAAACAGAAGAACAATGGAAAAGTGATCTTATTGTTTGGCCTGAGAATGCGGCAACTGTTTTTTATCATCAAGCTAAAACTGCTTTTTTTGATCCTTTAGGGGCGGCAGCACGTAAAAATAACACGGATATTTTATTAGGGTTACCACTTTATGATGATGATGGCATTCGTTATTACAATGGAATGATGTCACTCGGGACTGAGGTAGGTTTTTATCATAAGCGTCACTTGGTTCCATTCGGAGATTATGTACCTTTCGAATGGCTACGGGGATTAATTACATTTTTTGATTTACCAATGTCATCTTTTTATCCTGGTAAGGATGACCAGGTTTTGCTATCGGCCGCGGGTCAAAAAATAGGCATTTCAGTATGCTATGAAGATGCATTTTCTAGTGAAGTTTTAGATACGGTGCCTGAGGCTAGCATACTGGTTAATGCAACAAATAATGCTTGGTATGGCGACTCATTTGCACCACATCAGCATTTACAGATTTCCCAAAATAGGGCTTTAGAAACTGGTAGGCCCGTAATCAGAGCAACGACGAATGGTATTTCTGCGTTGATTGATTATCGAGGTAAGTTACAGGCAACAACAGCACAATTTGAGCTCGCAGTTTTAAATGGTAAAGTAGGGCCTCGGCAGGGCATGACCTTTTATGTTCAATGGAATCATTGGCCATTATTGATTTTAGCGCTGTTCATGTTGTTAGTGTGGGCGTATTATCGAAAAAATGATTTAAATAAGCAGGCCGGTTGATGCAGTTTCTAACTATACAACGTATTTTGGGCATTTTATTAGGCCTTTTCAGTTTATCCCTTTTACCTCCGATTGCAGTCTCGTTGTTTTATCAAGACGGCTCTACGCAAGCATTCGTATATGCTTTTATTTTATTGCTAGCAATTGGGTTTATTTTTTGGTTTCCTGTAAGGCAGCACCGTAAAGAATTAAAGGTCAGGGACGGCTTCTTGGTAGTTGTTATGTTTTGGGTGACGCTTAGCCTATCTGGTGCAGTACCTTTCTTTCTCACTCAGGTACCAGAGATGTCGTTCACTGATGCCGTCTTTGAGTCAGTATCAGGTTTAACTACAACTGGGGCGACAGTATTAACAAACTTGGATGATTTACCGAAAGCAGTTTTGTTTTACCGCCAGTTTTTGCAATGGCTTGGTGGTATGGGGATCGTTGTGCTGGCTGTAGCAATTTTGCCATTATTGGGTGTCGGTGGTATGCAGTTATACCGTGCCGAAACGCCGGGTCCGATGAAAGACTCAAAGCTAACACCTCGGATCACTGAAACTGCAAAAGCGTTGTGGTATATATATTTAACGCTGACTGTATTGTGTGCTATATCATATTATTTGGCGGGGATGAGCTGGTTTGATGCAATAGGTCATAGCTTTTCGACAGTAGCAATCGGTGGGTTTTCGACCCATAGTGAGAGCATTGGCTATTTTAATAGCGCGACTATTGAAATGGTTGCAGTATTCTTTATGTTACTCGCCGGGATGAATTTTTCTTTACATTTCTTAGCATGGAGGCATCGTTCAATTAGCCATTACTGGGGAGACTCAGAGCTGAGGACGTATATCCTTGTTTTAGTAGTTATCTCCTTGGTCACCGCGGCTTATTTATTCTTTACCCGAACTTTTGATGAACCCTGGGCTGCGATACACCACGGGATTTTTCAAGCGGTATCAATTGGTACTACAGCTGGTTTTACAACAACTGACTATTATTTATGGCCAGGATTTTTACCCATTTTATTATTGATGGCAAGCTATATTGGCGGTTGTGCTGGTTCAACAGGCGGTGGTATGAAGGTAATTAGGGTAATGCTTTTGTTCAAACAGGGTTATCGTGAGGTTATACGTTTGATTCACCCAAATGCGATTATCGCGATCAAAGTTAATAATAAAGCTATGTCTTCGAAAGTTGTAGGTGCAGTTTGGGGCTTTTTTGCTCTGTATGTTTTTAGCTTTAGCTTTATGCATTTGTTGCTGATGTCGACCGGCCTGGATATTGTGACTTCCTTTTCAGCTGTGACGGCATGCTTGAATAATTTGGGTCCTGGGCTAGGAGAAGTTGGAGAAAACTACAGTAGTATCAACTCAACATCAAAATGGGTGCTTTGTATGGCTATGCTTCTGGGTCGGCTCGAAATATTTACATTATTAGTTGTGCTGACCCCCGCATTTTGGAGGCGATAATTGATTATTAAGATGATACAAAAAAAATGGGACCAGATATATCAGGAGTGTGATGGTGAGGCTAATGTTGCGGAAGTCCTACAGAATAATCATTATTTATTGCCACCAGATGGAGTGGCTTTAGATTTAGCATGTGGCCTAGGTGGTAATGCCTTATTTTTGGCCGACAAAGGATTAAAAGTTAAAGCATGGGATATATCACCCGTGGCTATTAAAAAGTTGGAGGCAATGGCTACTGCAAATGGATTAGAACTTGAGGCAGCCGTGAGGGATGTGGTTGCAGAGCCCCCGGAAGTGAACAGTGTCGACGTGTTAGTTGTGAGTGGGTTTTTAGATCGTGGGTTATGTCCTGCACTCTTTGCAGCGATCAATCCGGGGGGCTTATTACTTTATCAGACTTATTGTGTACATAAAGTGGATAAAAGGGGACCAAGTAATCCAGATTATTTATTAGCTGATAATGAGTTGCTCAGTTTGTTTCCAAAGATGATGATGCGCGTTTATCGGGAAGAGGCGCTGTTAGGAAATCATGCGTGGGGTATGCGAAATCAGGCATGGTTGTTAGCAGAAAAGCCAGGATAGTATTTATTGTGGTCTAAATAAATTTGCTGTTGATTAGATAGATGAGTAGAATCATTCAGCCATGGTAGCCCTTAGACTAAATTTTGGGCAAATTATTAGTGAAATAAGAAACGAGTGAAGAGATGAAAGCCGATATCCACCCAGAATATAATGAGATTGATGTGAGCTGCAGCTGCGGTAATACTTTCAAAACTCGTTCAACACGTGCAACAGCATTAACTTTAGATGTCTGTTCAGAATGTCACCCGTTTTACACAGGCAAACAAAAAATGCTTGATACGGCTGGCAGAGTTGATAAATTCCGTCAGAAATATGGAAAATAAATTAGCCAGACACTCCTATCTAAGTTTGTTTAAGAATATTAATGATTGAGGACGTACCGATGTGTACATGCCACTAATTATTTAAAAGCCTCTGCCTTGTAGCAGGGGCTTTTTTGCTTATAGATGTTGTAAGTCTGAGCGCAAAAGCCTGTGACAGTTTTAAGTGGTATGGGCGTTATTCTGGGGCAAGGAGTTGTGCATAGGCCAGCGAGCGAAGTGTTTGTACAATAATAACTTTAGAATATATCAATAAGGGGCTCGGATTTTTCACTCGGTTTGTTTTTTGTGCTGTACGTTGAGCTATATTCATTGGGTACATATTCACTACGGAAAGTTTCAGATACTGCCTTTGGAGTACCTGGCCTTGCAAGAAGGCCAGTTTTGCGGTCTATTTTTACTGTTACCATTCCGAGAGGTTTCTTTAGGCGCGCTTCAGGCTGGCCTAACAAGGCTTTCTGCATAAAGTTTATCCACATGGGTAAAGCAGCTCTGCCTCCTGTTTCATGTCGACCTAAAGAGCGTGGCGAGTCAAAGCCCACCCAGCTTATGGCCACGAGCTTTGGTGAAAACCCATTAAACCAAGCATCAACTTGATTGTTGGTTGTGCCTGTTTTACCAGCAAGATCATTGCGGCCCATTGCCATTGCTTTTCTTCCAGTTCCATAGCGCACGACGTCTCTTAAAAGACTATTCATTATGTAGGCATTTTGTGATGTAATAATTCGCTTTGCAGGTATAACGTTAGGTAGTATCTCAACAGCAGCAGTAGTTGTTATAGGATTTGTCGAGCAGGTAACACAGACTGTTGCGGGCGAAGCCTCCATAAGGATATTGCCATTAATATCTTCAATACGCTGAATCAGGAAAGGCTCTATACGGTAACCACCGTTGGCTATGGATGCGTAGGCGCGAGCCATATCCCAAGGTGAGGCACTACCGCTCCCCAGTGCTAAGGATAAATCTCGAGGCATTTGCGTAGCGTCAAAGCCAAAGCGAGAGGCGTAATTTATAGCATAAGTAGGGCCGATATCTCTAAGTAGCCTGATGGAGACTAAGTTTCGTGAGTTGGTTAATGCAACGCGCAGTCGCGTTGGACCAAAAAACTTTCCCACTATAATTTGAAGGACGCCAAGCATTTTCAAGGCCTGGATCATCAAATACGACTGGTGCATCATTAATGAGAGTGGCTGGGGTATAACCCCTTTCAAGGGCTGCTGAATAAATAAAGGGTTTGAAGCCAGAGCCTGGCTGACGGCGTGACTGTGTGACACGGTTGAATTTACTGTTGTAGTAGTCAAACCCACCATTTAAAGCTGTGATGGCCCCATTGTCTGGGGAAAGAGCAATTAGTGCGCCTTCCACTTCTGGGAGCTGTGTTAGTCGCCACTGACCTAATGTATCTTGATACAGGCGTATGATGTCACCTGCGATAAAAACGTCTTCTACTTTGGAAGGCTTTTTTCCCATAGCATTAGTAGTGAGCTGTTTTCTCGCCCAAAGTAAGTCTTTGATACTTATGCTTGTTAATCCTCTTCCTTTTATATAAATATTGGCTATTTTTTCTTGTGTGCTAATGACCACGACTGGGGTGAAGTGGACCAATGCTGTTAGTTTCAGAGAGCAACAGTTCTAGGGATTCAGTTGTTAATTCACTGCGGTAGATCAATGTGCCCTATAGGACCACGGTAACCATGACGCTTATCATAATTGATTAATGCAGATTGCAATGCACTATTAGCGGATTGTTGGTGATGGGCTTGAATAGTAGTATATACACTAAGGCCCATGCTATATGCTGAACCTCCAAATTTTTCAGTCAGTTCAGTACGGATTATTTCTGCAACGTAAGGTGCGTAAACTTCAATTTCTCGGCTGTGATAGCGTGCAGTAACAGGCATTTGCATAGCACTGTTATAAGTTTGAGAGGTGATGTAACCGACTTCGGACATGCGACGTAATACGTAATTTCTTCGCTGTTGGGCTCGTTTAGGGTCGGCAATAGGATTGTATTTTGAAGGCGCCTTCGGTAAGCCAGCAATCATAGCCATTTCAGCTAGAGTTAGTTCTTTTAATGACTTTCCGTAATAAACCTTAGCGGCAGCACCTATGCCATAGGCACGTTTGCCAAGATAAATTTTATTAAGATAAAGAGCTAAAATCTCTTTTTTGGTGAGATCTCGTTCTATCTGAAGAGCAAGAATGATTTCTTTTAGTTTCCGTAGATATGTTTTTTCGGAGCTGAGAAAGAAATTCCGAGCTAACTGCATAGTAATAGTGCTACCACCTTGAGCCTTTTCACCTGTAGCTATCAGACTATACGTGGCCCTTAATAGGCCCTGATAATCTACACCCGGGTGTTCGAAAAACCGGTCATCTTCAGAAGCGAGAAATGCATTAATAAGCCGTGGTGGGATGTCATCGTATTTGACAGGTATACGTCGTTTTTCACCAAATTCAGCCAAAAGAAGACCCTCAGCACTATAAACCCTAAGGGGCACTTGTAGCTGTGTTTCTTTAATTGTTTCCCCTGGTGCTAGCTGTGGTGTAAGAGCGTAATACAAAGTAGCTGCAGCTGATGATAGCCAAGGAAGAAGCAATAAAAAAGAAAGCGGATATGTACTTAAGGTGGCGTAGCATATGGTTTTTTTATTGCTCTTTTAGAAAGTATCAGTCTGAAATGTTATTAGTATATCTCACGACACTGATTTAGCGTAAAATAGTAAGAAAGTCGGGCATTACCCCGGCTTTTTTACTTCTGGCGATAGAAATTAAGAGAATAGTGACGTGATTGCGAGTAATATTTTTCTAGTAGGCCCGATGGGGGCAGGTAAGTCAACGGTGGGTAAGCAGTTGGCTAAATCGCTTGGCCGTGATTTTTATGATAGTGATAAGGAGATCGAGAAAAGAACGGGCGTATCTATTGCCTGGATCTTTGAAATGGAGGGCGAAGCTGGTTTCAGGTTACGTGAGCGCAAGGTAATTGATGAGTTAACAGAGCTTAAAAACATTGTGCTTGCAACAGGCGGAGGCGCAGTTTTAGCAGAAGAAAATAGGCGGGCTTTGCGAGCTAGAGGCTATGTTGTTTATTTGTCTGCATCTGTCGAACAATTGTTGCGTAGAACGAATAAAGACAAAAACAGGCCGCTGTTACAAACGGGTCAACCAGAAGACAGAGTCACGGGCTTGATGGCTGAACGTGCGCCACTCTATAAGGACGTCGCAGATATAGAGTTAAGGACAGGCGACCAGTCGATACAATATGTTGTCTCAGGATTAATAAGGCAATTAGAAAGTCTGGACCAATAGCAGCTATGATGAAAACCTTGACAGTGACTCTTGAAGAACGATCCTACCCAATTTATATTGGGGCGGGCTTGTTATCACGAACTGAACTGCTAGCTCAGCACATACAAAATAAAGAAGTTTGTATTGTCACAAATAGTACAGTATCTCACAGCTTTACCTCAAGAATTTAACAGCAAGCTTATCGGATGATTTCCATTGTGAAGTGGTTGTTTTACCCGATGGTGAACAATACAAAACTTTGACAGAGTTAAACCAAATATTTGACCAACTATTGCGCTCTCAGTTTTCACGGCAAGTGACATTGATTGCTTTAGGTGGTGGCGTAATAGGCGATATGGCAGGATTTGCCGCGGCGTGCTATCAGCGAGGAGTCCGTTTTATCCAAATACCAACGACACTACTGTCACAAGTAGACTCATCAGTAGGTGGTAAAACAGCTGTAAATCATGCCTTGGGCAAGAATATGATTGGTGCCTTCTATCAGCCGGAATGTGTCATTGCTGATACCGCCACATTAAACACCTTAGATGAGCGCCAATTATCATCGGGCTTAGCGGAAGTCATTAAATATGGATTAATTAACGACCTTATCTTCTTTGAATGGTTAGAGAGAAATATAGCGGGACTTCGGTCTCGAGATGAAAGTTTGTTAGCTGAGGCAATCGAACGATCATGTAATAACAAAGCCAATATTGTTGCGAAGGATGAACGGGAGAAGGGGGTTAGAGCTTTATTGAATCTTGGTCACACCTTTGGACATGCAATAGAGACCGGAATGGGATATGGCGAAGTTTTGCATGGCGAAGCTATAGCTATCGGTATGATGATGGCAGCTAACCTTTCTCTCCGATTAGGCTGGTTGGATGGAAACAGATGTAGCAAGAATAGAGCAACTTTTTATTGCAGCAGGCCTCCCTGTGGAAGTGCCATCAAAGATGAGTGCAACAGACTTCATGTCATTGATGGCTATTGATAAAAAAGTTCAAGATGGTGTGATACGTTTAGTATTATTAAAAGAGATTGGCCATGCTGTGATTAGTGATAGCTATGGAGCCTCTTTATTGTCAGAAACGTTAATTCATTACACCGGTGAATCAGGCACGGAAGAGTAGCTCTGGTGATCTTATTAAAAATATGGTTCCAAGTGGGATATTAGTTCTTCAGAACGCACTAAGGTGCTGATAAAAACAGCACGGTAGACTGATTTACGTGCTATTTTCGCTTGAGATAACATGCCGGTTTTGACCAAGCCAGTTAAATCTTTTGGAGCCTCAAAGCAGACAATACCCGATGGTGATGTATAAATTGGCCAAGATGTTCTATCGGCAAGTTGTTCAGCAAAATGTTGGGCTTGAGCAAGCGGAAAGCGGGATTGTTCTCTTAAGGTTTTAACACCGAGTGAAGCTATAGTAAACCACAGGGGTAAAAAAGCCTCCCCCCCTCTAGAGCCGTTAAGACTAGCAGCTGGAGGCTGTTGAAGATAATTAGCATCAATTGACATCATTGGTTTCATTGGCCGCTTATACAGTAAAATACTGGCGGGTTTTGGTTGTGCCCAACTTTTGTGAGGATCAAAGCAAAGAGAGTCTGCTTTGGCTAAATGTTGTCCAAATAATTGGGAACATTCTGGTAATAAACGTAAGCTTCCGCCCCATGCCGCATCAATATGGCACCAGGCTTGATATTTTTGGGCAAGCAGGATGCAGTCATCTAAAGAGTCGAAGGCACCTGCTGCAGGTGTGCCTGCTGTAGCAACGATAGCCATGGGAGCTGCAGCCAGACAAGCTGAACGTAAATCTTCAATGTTGATTTGACTTTCACTATTACAAGGAACTGTTCTTAGATCTAGATCTAGTAGTTGACAAGCCTTGTTGATGGAGTAGTGTGCGGCGGTAGAGGCATAAATAATACGGCTATGAGGATTGGCTTGTTTTGCCTGCCAAAGGGCTTCTAAGTTACCGTAGCTGCTGCCAGCAGTAAAATGACCATATTGTTGGTCGAATAACTGGCACAACCAAGTAATGATTTGCTGTTCTATTGCTGCCAAAACAGGATAAAGCTCAGGGGATAATAAGTTACCATTGTGTAAGCTGGATAGGAGCTGACCAAAAAGGCTTTGAGGACTCACACTAGCTGTCATATGGGCCGCCCATGCTAATTGATCATGTAATTGACCCTCGGCGATAAGTGTGTTGATCTGAGCTGTTAAGATATCTTGATCTGCACCTTGCTCCCCCAGCTCTATAAATGAGGAGGGGCTCCCATCTGCGAATTTAAATTGGTTTAACTGCTCGAGCGTATTAAGAATTTTATCTAAAGGGATCATTGGTGAAGTGGATTTATGGGCAAATCTAATGTGAACTGCCTATACCGGTTTGCGGCAGTAATTTCTATAGGGATGGTGTCAGATGAGGCTATTGCAGAAAAAGCATTATCGAGAATTCCCATTTTATTAAGTTTGTCAATTGATGTTACATGCTCAGGTGGACTGCACTTGATAAGAGTGAGCTTTTTGGCCTGATATTTTTGAGCTAACCATAGGGCAAGGGTATCAGATGTAGTATCCCAATTTTGAACTAGGTCAGTTTGCTCTAAGAGTTGTTTATCTGGTAGCCAAATAGATAAAAGAGGGGTGGCAGGAGGATGAGTGGGAAAGGAAAAAGGTTGGCAACTTGGCATTAGGCCGGACAGTAGAACACCAAATTGTGACATAGCTAGGATTGCCATATGATGGGCAATAACATTGTTAAAATCGTGTATTTGTTGGGCTTTACGAACTTGCTCTGCAAAAGGCCCTCCACCGGGAACGATAATAATATTTTGTTGCTGTGATAATGCTTTTAATGCAGCTAACCAGGGTCTTAACTCTGCTGCTTGATATAGGCTGCCTCCCAGTTTTACAACGACCATGGTATTAGCGAAGTTGTTCTATTAAGGCTAATAAAGCGGCGGCCTTGTCATGGATTTCTTGATATTCATCATATACATTAGAATCTGTGACTATTCCCCCGCCAGCCCAAAACCGGAGCTTATTATCATTATATGCCAACGTACGAATTAAAATGTTGCTATCCATATTACCATCGAATCCGATATAAGCGATGCTGCCACAATAGGGCCCACGTCGGTCAGGCTCTAGCTCCTCAATAATTTCCATCGCTCTGAGTTTAGGTGCACCAGTAATAGAACCACCAGGGAAACAAGCCCGGAGTAGCCCAATTGCATCTTGTTTTTCGGCTAAAGAGCCAGTGATAGTACTGACCAAGTGATGAACGGTCGCAAAAGACTCGAGAGCAAAGGGTTTTGGGACGCTAATAGAGCCGAGTTTGCAGACTTTACCTAAGTCATTGCGTAACAAGTCGACGATCATTAAATTTTCAGCACGATCTTTAATACTTTGCTGGAGCTCATTAGCCAGAGCCTTGTCGCGTATAGGATCTGTTAAGTCGCGACGCCTTGTTCCTTTAATCGGTTTAGTTTCGACTTGTCGATTATAAACTTTTAAGAGTCGTTCTGGTGATGAACTTAGTAAAGTGAGTTCTGGTGTGCTAAAAAAAGCAGAGAACGGTGCAGCATTTTGTTGGCGAAGTAATTTATAGGCGTGCCATGGATCGCCCTTAGCATTTACTTCAAATCTCTTTGCTAAGTTAACTTGATAGCAATCACCTTCACGAATATAGTGCTTAATTTTGTTAAAAGCTGTTTGATATTGCTTTAAACCGAGCTGACTACGTAAAGGCCCTGAGACTGACAATATAGCAGTGGGCTTCTTTTCCTGACGGTTGATAAGAGCTAATATACTTGACCATTGTTGTTGTGTTTGAGAGTGGAGCCCATAGCTAGCTATATACGATTTCTTTTTTTGATGGTCAGTAACAATGGCCCAATCGTAAATACCGACAAGCATATCGGCAGTTTCTTCATTATCGATGGCGGTATTAGGTAGTTTTTCTATCCTTCTTCCTAAGTCATAACCAAAATGGCCAATGGCACCACCACAAAAAGGAAGGGAGGTGGTTCTTTGGACAGGGAAACTTTTGAGCTGCACTTGTAATAAGTGAAAAGGATCGAGATCAGATGTTGTTTCATGGCCAGACCTCTGTTTTATGACTGTTTTTTCGCCTTTAGTGTATAGAGTTAGAAAAGGATCGGCGGCGATAATATCATAACGATTATTCTGAGATGTATTTTGTGTACTGTCTAAAAAGACAGGCCATGGAAGATGTCGAACAAGCTCAAAATAGTGGCAACTATCCGATTGATAGGGTAATTGCTTAAAAAGTGGGGGGAATATTAGGGACATAGTGATTATATTACTTTAACTGGTCGCAAGCTAAAAGAGCCACAGCCACAGCTGGTGCATGATTTGCAGCATGAACTGAGGCTGGCTTGATTAGCTCACTAAAGTCAATATAGGCTCTACCTAGCTCCTGCGCACATTTTTTGACGATAAAGCGACCTATTCCAGCACCAACAATTGGCGCTTTGGCACTGATAGAGCCATTTGCAGTCAAGACAGCTTCACAGGCCCCCAGTAGTTGAGAAATTTGTTGTTGTGCAAACCAGTTTGCTAGATGCCTCCATTGCTCAGGAGGGTAGTTGCTTGCATCGGTACCAAGTAAGCGGGCTATGCGGCGGGTACAGTCTTGTGGTTGCCAGGATTGGCTATCAGCACTGGTGTCAGAGATGGATAGGGGATCAAGCTTGCCCAATAAGCACCAGCAATCACCTGTTGTTGCAAAGACTTCAGCGGCCAGCTGGAGTGTTTTTCCATCAAAGGGTACCTTATGTGCAATAGCAATTAAGGGTGTTCTAATTGCACCAGCATAATGAAGCTCACTGTTAGCTTGACGGTCAAAATCAGTTAATGCCTGAGTAATAACTTGGTTTTTTTGAATAGGAATTATATCGCTGGTGGTACTACCAACATCGATAAACAAACCATGTTTTATTTGCTTTGCTGTGAATAGAGCACTTGCTTGCCAATTTCGGGAGGCAACTTGTTGCCATTGCTCTTTAGCTTCTGAGATTGATAGCCAACTGAGGCCACCTGCGTAAACGATGCAGCACTCAGTTGGTATATATTGAGATATGCAGTCGAGTATGTCATTTACTCCAGCTTGTCGGTCAGCAAAGATATCTACCAGCTCACCAGTCATAGTAACCGCCGCTAGTGTTTGTTGTGAGCCGAGTTGTTGTTGCACAGTTTTTATAGCTTGTTGCAAGTGTTCGATTCCCAGCCAAAGTGGACATGGGATTTCGATAGTACGGATGAGCTGGCCTTGTCGGTTACATTGTGCAACTTTTAAGTGGGCGCCACCTATATCCCAGCCTGTTATGAGTGCTTGTGGTCCTGTCATAATTTGAGCTCTATTTTATTACGTTGTGTAATTGGAGGTAAGGCTGACAAGGTATGTTTTTTCATTTCGAGGAGCCGAGACATGGGGTTAATATTTAATGAAGAGCTTAGTGCAATATAGCTCGATGTAAGCCGAGGGTTAATGTCGATGACAAATGTAGAACTATCAGTGACTATTAAATCGATGCCAATGTGGCCCCAAAGTCCAGGGATA
Source organism: uncultured Gammaproteobacteria bacterium (assembly GCA_905181885.1). Lineage (GTDB taxonomy): Bacteria > Pseudomonadota > Gammaproteobacteria > Nitrosococcales > Methylophagaceae. The sequence goes on along the minus strand of CAJIZI010000001.1, from coordinate 404,312 downwards.
GCCTTATGTATTTGTTGTGCTAGTTCACATGCTTCTTCGATAGATAGTGGAATAGCAGAAAGGTCATTGATTGTGCATGCTGTTAATTTTAGCTGTTGTTGAAATTGATTTATATACTGTCGATTAATCGCCAAAACTTCTATATCATCATTTGATGCCAATAAAGATAAGCTAGCAGATATTCCCTCTACGTAAGGTTGAACAATTAAGCGACCTAATGTTGCTAGTTCTTGTGAAGAGAGATGTTTTTGAAGCTCTTTACTATCATTAAAGTAATAAGTATTAATGCAGCCCGCACCATCAGTGGGTTTGAGAATATAGCCTGACGGACTAGTAAATGGTGCCGTTAGCCAATGATTGGCAAGGGTAGTTTCTACAACGGCAATACCATGTTTGATAAGATGCTTGTTGCATTTATTTTTATCAGTTGCGAGTTTAATTGCATTAGGCTGACAGCCGATAATGAGCTTATTTGCGGCAAGAGCCTGTTGTTGTAGCTCAACTAAGAGGCTACCTGTTTCAGGAGCAATTATTAGGACAGCATCTGCTGTGTTGAGACAATGTTGCCAACACTGAGCGTACTGGGTTTGAGTGCTGATGAAGTGACAATTATGTTGGGGATCGTCATCAATGAACTCTATGGCTTTTAGACGTTGGTCTCTCATGGTATTTATAAACATACCGCTAAGGTAGGCGCAGTCATGTAATACTGCCATCAGCATTACATTACCTTCATTAGCAAGACTAACTGGCAAGCTATTGCCTGATAATGCGCCGCTAGTGATATGTTCGTATATGAATAGTTTCATTATTATAGGTATAAGGAGAACGAGTGGAAATTATACCGGTCATTGATTTAATGGGGGGAAGAGTTGTACATGCAAAAGCAGGTTTGCGTGATTTTTACGAACCAATTAAATCGGTATTAACGTGCGCTACAGACCTAAGCTCAGTTGTCGCTGATTTAAATATTTTTTTCCCTTTTAATACAGTTTATATTGCTGATTTAGATGCAATATTAGGCAAAGAGTTAGTTCTTGAGCAGTATCAACAATTAGCAGTGGATTTCCCTAACATTTCATTCTGGTTAGATGCGGGTATAAGAGAAGAGAATGACCTTGCACGATTATTTAATATTGAAGGTATTAGGCCTGTGCTAGCAAGTGAAACGCTACATAATATTACTTTGCTGCCTGGTGATGGGGAGACCATATTATCTTTAGATTTCAGGCAAGGCCAGTTTTTAGGTGATCACAGCTTATGGGAAGATAAAAACCTGTGGCCACATCAAGTTATTCTGATGCAACTTGATTATGTCGGCACTAGGCAAGGGCCAGATATGGATTTATTAAAAAAAGTGATGGACAAAAATAAGAGGGTGGATGTTGTGATGGCTGGTGGGGTGAGGGGGGGTAAAGACCTAGAGTTACTCAAAGAGGCAGGCGTTGCAAAGGTATTGGTTGCAAGTGCATTACATGACGGTGGGCTTAGCAGAGCAATGCTCGAGGCGATAACAAAAAAAGCACTGCCCTTAAATGCTAAAGGCAGTACGATTAATTTATCAAAACTTAGCTAGGAGCAAATGGGTGCTCTGAAGTTTTGTATTGTGCGAGCACGTCAGCAGCTTTTGGTTCACGGGCTACAGCACGTTTAATTGATTCTTTAGTAGCACGGTAGTTCCAATCTTGAATTTTTTGGTCGCTGTCAGCAGTAGGAGAAATAAATACACCTACACAAATGAAGCAGTCATCAGCTTCGTTTGCAGGAATAGTACCGTCTTCAACACATTCAGCAACAGCTATTGCAACACCACGTTGGGCAGGGCCAAACATTTGAACGGCCTGCTTCATATTTTTGATAGTAACTTTATTAAACATAACGGTAGCGGGTTTTACCATTAAGTTGGGAGCGACAACAGCTAAAAGGCCATTAACACCTTGTTTTTGATCTGTTAAGGTGCGGCAAAATGCATCTTCAGCCGCTGAACCACGTGGGCCCATGATTAAGTCAATGTGTGCAACGTTGTCTAGATCTCCATCTTCAATGACGAGAGATTCTCCTACAAGGACGCGATCGATAATAGGCATGTTATTTTATTCCTGTTACAAATAAATCATTAAAATTTAAAATTCTTAAATTACACATTACCAGCTTAGGCAATGAGTTTATACGTATTCAAGGAACGTATGCCCTGCTTAATACAATTGTCTTTTCTTTTAAAAAGGTAATAGTACCAAAATTCAGTTTAAGAAAGCGCCTGTTCAAATGCATAGACTAGCAAGGTTGCAGCGGTCATATCCGCAGTTGTACCAGGGTTGATTGCTTTCTGTTTTAATTCCTTATCCAATAAAATAATGTCACTTTCAATTTGACTTATCTTATTGTTTTCATTCATTTTTTGAAGAATCTCCTTAGATTGGTTCATCAATGATTTTGCACATGACAGCCCTTGTTTACGAATGATCAAGCTATCAGGCATGACAGATAGGAGATTAAGATACGCGAAAGCGCTAGCCCATTCAATACTTTCTCCACAATTAATCGATAATGTCAAATTTGTTAGGCCTAAGTCGAAAATATCGCGGTAATTATTTAGGTATTGTGCAGCGATGCTATCTTTGTCCTTAGCATATGCCATTGCCTGGCGAAGGGTTACTGTCGGTTCGTTATTAATATCATGCAAATCACTATTTCCCAGTCCGCCAGCTCGTGCTAAGCGAATACCCTCATAGGTTTTTTTAGCATCGTCGATAGTAAGATCGTTGAGGAGAAGGCTTAATGATTCTGGTAATTGTTCACGGGTATGACAGTGATGAATTGCTTTACAGAGTGGAGCAAATAATAAGATGATGCCTAGATTGGTATTACAGTTTACGACTTTTTGGGTTGCAATTACTGATTTGAGGATCATGCTCCCTATAGAAAGATTTTTTTGGGATAGGATAGGCGCAATGGCTTGTGCACTTTTGAGAAAGTCTTGTAATGACATTTGATGCGCGTCACTGTAACAATTTACATTACCTGGCTTTGGTGAGGACACTTCTTTCTGGCAAGCCCAAATAATAGCTTTGTTAATACTGTTAGTGTTTAGCATATTGGCTTACAGTAGCTAGGTTTTGCTTTGCGAGAGCAGCTAAAGCTTTAGCAAGGTGGCTTGCAACATCAATGCCTGTAGCTTGGAAGATGCCCTTCCATGCGGGAACACTATTGACCTCTAATATCGTGTATTGACCATTTTTCATTCGAATAATATCGACACCAGCATAATCAGCATTGACTGCTTTGCATGCTTGGATGGCAAGATTGGCCATGTCGCTGTTGATCGACGCGGGAAAGCATTCTGCTCCTTGAGAAAAGTTGGTGATCCAATGTTTTGAACGGCGAGACATGGCAGCACAAACCTTGCCCTCAACAACCATCAAACGCCAGTCTTGCCACTGCTTTGGTTGATAAGGTGGGATATAATGCTGTAGATAGAATGCTTGGCCAACGGGTTTGATATTCTCAAATTCGGCCAGTGAAGTGACCTTTTTAAGCCCCTTACCTTGGCAGCCAAATAAGGGTTTGATGACCAAGGAATAGCCTTGAGATAACTGTTGAGAGGCAATTTGATGTGCGACAACCTCATTTTCACAGGCCCACGTTTTGGGTGTGGCTAGGCCTGCAAGGTGAAGGCGAAGTGATGTTCTTGCCTTGTCAACAGTATGTTCAATTGCTTTAGCACTATTAAAGACAGGTATGCCTAGCTCGGCAAGAGTGTGTAAGACATCCATCCGAAGGGTTATTTGCTCTAGGGTACCGGGGGCTATACCTCTAACCATGATGGCATCTGGTAGCTTGTTTTTCAAACCTGGAATATAGAGGCCTGTTGGTTGATCGAGATCGATTCTGCACTGTGCTAGATCAGCGAGAGTTACTTTGATGTTATAGGGCGATAAAGCTTCCACAAGTTGTTTACTATGCCAGCCGTGTGTGTCATTAAAGATAACAATATGAGGCGATTTGCTCATATTGCTCTCCTGAAAAGTAGCCCTAGTTTTGGCTTCATCTAGGATTTAGACTATAAACCGAAGGAGGTTTTTAACATGGCTTCATTGAGCTCGCCGGCGGTATAATTCTTGCCGGTCTTGACATTGGTGATAATGATTTTTGCGGGACTAAAAAGCATAGGGTCAATTTTGAAAAAATCATATTCATAAGTCTTGAATATTTCGCCAAAAGGCCGGCCGTAATCTGAAGAAGTATTACTGGGCATTTTGTTAGCTAAATCTTCCGCTTCCTCATCATTGCAATCAACAAAAAGTTGAACCATACCGCCATAAAGGATGGCGTCGTTAGTTCGACCCATGCCAGTCATAAAGTCACCTCCAGGGGGTGCTACAGGGGTGACGCCATACCCATCAATAATTTTTCCCATGGGAAAGTTAAGTGTATGGGCTTTATGCATAGCTACTTCTAGTACTCGAATAGCTATCTGCATAACGCCTGCAAGGCTGGAGGTTGGTGTTAGGATAAAAGTAAGCTTATCAGCATTAATGCCGCAGTCTTTTGCAACTTTATCAGCAATTTCAACAGGTGGGTAGCTATCAACTTCTAACACAATACATGTTGATTTAGCACTGTCTTTGTATGCAAACTCTTTCAGAACTTCTTCTTTTGCAGCTAGTGCTCTGCCTGGGCCAGAGCCTAGGGCAAAAAACTTACCTTCTTCGCTTTTGTGGGATAGGCTCCATCCTGCATATTGACTGCCAAGACAACTCAAAACTGGGGTCTTTGCATGGACATTTACCGACCATGGCCAGTTCTCGAAGCCACTATTGGTCCCTAAAGTGACTGTACCAAGACCGCCCATACATATCTCACCGATAAGGCGACCTGCCTCTAATCCACCGGTGCAATTGACGCCAGCGTCTACAATGCGTGTTCCATTACTTAAAGTGTTGATTTCTAATTGCAAGGCTTTGGCATCGGCAACTAGTTGGTCAACAAGGGACTGACTGGCTTTATTAACACTGGCCCAGTTAGTAGAAATAGAATCACTCATAGCTATGAATCCTGTCTTTTTTTGATTAAAGAATTAACGAGTGTGAAGTTTACTTTAAGTTAGAATAGGTTTAGGTTTAATTACAGATTTTTCAGAAGTTTGGCAATTGCGTTTGTCCGTTGTCGAGTTAACTCTTCAGAAATAGCTTTACCTTCAAACCCCGCTTCAAGAATAGGTTGGGTATCAACAGCTTTACTGACTTGGTAGCAGCGTTTAAAGAGTTTTATATTGGGCATGTTAACATTTTCGTAGCCAGGGCGACCTCTGAAATCAGCTTCACTTGCAAGGAGGTATTGTTCAAGCTGATGAGGCCTTCGATAAGCATCTAAGGCATCAATTACTTCAAGGATTACCTTAGGTTTTAGCTCTGTCAATAAGTGCATGTGGGTATGATACTCAGCGACTTTTAGAGCAAGGTTATGGATATCTTTAGGTACACGGAGCCGCTCGCATAGCAGTTGTGTTAATTCAATACTACGGGCTTCATGGCCTTTATGTTCAGGCAGTGTTTCAGCTGGAGTTGTACCCTTACCTAAGTCATGACAGAGTGCGGCAAAGATGACAGCAATATCAGTACTTAATTTAGCTGCTTGATCGATTACCATCATGACATGAATACCAGTATCTACTTCGGGATGCCATTTTGGGACTTGAGGGACACCGAATAAGCGGTCGACTTCTGGGAACAGGTTTTTCAGCGCACCTACATTGCGTAATGTGGTAAAAAATAAGGAGGGTTTTTCTGTGGACATGGCTTTAGTTAATTCTAGCCAGACACGCTCAGGGACGAGGTGGTCGAGTTCATTGCTATCAACCATATGCCTAATCAGAATCTTGGTTTCATCGGCGATAGAAAAATCGAAGCGTGCAGCAAAGCGGGCGATGCGAAGTACACGAACAGGATCTTCAGTAAAGGCGGGTGAAACATGGCGTAAGCATTTATTTTTAAGATCTGCTTGTCCGTTGTATGGGTCAATAAGTTTGCCGTCATGGCTTTGTGCAATAGCATTGATAGTGAGGTCACGCCTTGCGAGGTCTTGTTCTAAAGTAACGTCTGGTGAAGCGTGTATTGCAAAGCCTTTATAACCTGGCGCGACTTTTCTCTCTGTCCTGGCTAAAGCATATTCTTCATTGGTTTTAGGGTGAAGAAAAACAGGAAAGTCTTTACCGACAGAACGGAAGCCCAACTCGAGCATTTGTTCTGGACAGGCACCGACGACGACCCAGTCTTTATCTCTGATGGGTAAGCCTAAAAGTTGATCGCGAACACTGCCGCCGACAAGATATGTTTCCATACTGATAGTTTAAGGTGTTTTAGGGTTTATTGCAGGCATGCGTATCGATAAGGGTGTAATCGTACGTTGACGTTGATAGTCAAAAATAGCAGCATAAGTGATAACGTTGCGGGTATACCTTCTGGTTTCTGTGAAGGGAATGTTTTCTATCCATATATCGGCAGGCAATTTATTTTTAGGCAACCAGCGGGAAACGCGGTATGGTCCAGCATTATAAGAGGCTGTGGCTAGAACTGGATTATTGTGATTGATTTTGTATACGTGCTTTAAATAAGCACTGCCAAGTTCAATATTTCGACTCGGGTTAACAAGTTCATACGGCCCTTTTAAGGGTTGCTTTATTCGTTTAGCAATAGATTTAGCTGTTGAAGGCATCAGTTGCATTAGGCCGAGGGCTCCAACAGGAGAACGTGCTTTCGGGTCGAAAGCGCTTTCTTGTCTAGCTATACCCATCAGCCAAGAGGCGTCTAGCTTGTTATCACGGCTAGCTTGAATCATATTTTGTTCGAAGACTACTGGAAAACGGAGGTTGAGAGCATCCCATGATTGAGCCTTACCTAACAGGGCTATAGTTTGATTATGCCAGCCCCATTGATTAGTAAAAGTTGCAAGCATTTCCAATTCGTATTTGTTAAGTTTTTGGTTTAAATAATATGCTTGTTGGCGAGATTCTAGATCCATATTGAGCACATAAAACTCGTATAAAGATGCAATATCACGCCGTTTAGAAAACTGGTCTAATCGAGCTTTTTTGAAAGTAAAAGGGTGGTGACTCATGTGGTAATTTTTGCCTAATTTATCAGCGGCAAGAAAGCTATAATAATCCCGCTCTAGCATAAGCTTATGGTAGGTTTGATCAGCTTTATGCTGGTCGCCTAAAGCAGCATAACTGCGCGCTAGCCAATATTGCCAGCGATTTGTATTTTGTTGCTCATGGCTTAAGCTTTGAATAGCCAGTTGGACAGCAGCCCAATCTTGTTGCCAGAGTGCAGAGCGTACTCGCCAATGTTCATTTTTAAGATCGCCAAAAAAAGTCAGGGCATTATCTTGTCGATTCAATGCAGCGCGGTTAGCAATATTAGCTTGTATGCTATGTTTTTGTTGAGGACTAAAGTTGTAGAAAGAAGCTAGTCGTTGCCATTGGCGAAAGGCTTTCGACGTCGACTTCCTAGATAGTCTAGCAAGGCCATACTGTACGAGGTTTTTATCACTTATATTAAAGTTTATGGAGCGTAGAGCAGTATTTTTTTTCTCTTTTAGAGGCAATAATTTGAGTTGGGAGTGTGGATTGTAGTGCATTTTTTGCCAACGAAGAATAAACCTTTTAGCAGCTGTCTTGTCTTTTACAGATTTGGCCAGGTAATTGGCAAGGAGAAACTGCTGGTTTTGGAGTGCGAGGTTAAGCCGCTGCCAACGTAAAGTGTTAGTTAACTTCCCTTTCGTTTGCCAGTATTGAAAAGGAAAGTCGCAGTTTTTATGTTGCGATTTTCCTACAAGCCAGAGCGAGGGTAGTTCAGATAGGGCTAGACTATGTTGATTCGTTGCAATCAAAGCTTTAATACGAGAGCACTGCCGAGATGAAGGCTGGGGAAGCTGATAGTGTTTAAGGAACAGCTTCCATTGTCGCTTTTTAGCGAGGTGATCTAACCAGACATTACGTAGTTTTGAGCCATAAAAAGTATTACTATTCTGATGTAAGAATTGTTCAATTTTTTTAGAGTTGCTCTGGTTGAGTCTTGAACGTAGATAACGATATTCAAGGTAATTACTTAATGGGTAGTCGCCTAGCTGCTTTTTAAGACGATTAAACTGCGTAAAACTTCTTTTTTCAAGTGCCTTTTTAGCTTTTTGAAAAATTGTACGTTGTTGCTCTAATACAATATCGCTAGTTGCCAAGCCGTGCGTTGGCAGGTGGAGTAGCAAGCTAAATAGAAATATTTTTTTAGAGAAAACCATGACAACATCATAAACTAAAATGTTAGATGATAATGGTGAATGTAACTTTAAAGTTGTTGGAGAACTATCTCTTCTAATTTTTCAAGACTGGGGATGTATGCCACTTTATTGGCAATATGTACTCTGCAGTGTAAGAACACCGATTCTGGTATGCCATCGTCAACCAACTTTAATGCGGTTTCATTCGAACGGAGCAGTTGCGGTGCGGCCGTAGCAAGCTAAGGCATAGGCTTTAAGCTTGTCATTATGGGCGCCGTAAAGTATACACAGTTTGCTTGCTACCTTCCCTAGTGGCTCTTTTTTATTAACTAAGTATTCTAAATTGAGAATAGTTAAAGGGCCTGTTTCCCAGAGATATTGTTCGATGTAATATGTAGGGCTTTGTGTTTCTTTTATGATGTCTGGCATGGGTATGACTTCTGCAATGCTGGCTTTGGGTAACAATAGGTAATGTTTCCGAAGGGGGATCAGCAGGCATGAAATAAAGTCGGTGGTTAAGTTAGTCATGGGGTGTTGTATTCTAGCTCATTCAGAACTGGGGTATCTGTTACCCATGAGGTTTTGTAGGGCCTCTATGAGCTCACCTTCTTGATAAGATTTGGCCAGAAGGGCACTGACACCAATAACTTTTGTCTGCTCGTGTTGCTGGCTAGCGCTGAGGGCCGAGAACATGATAATAGGCAGGTGACTAAACCGTTTATCATTCCTCACGAGAGTTGAAAATTCAAAGCTATCCATTTTGGGCATTTCAGAATCAAGTAAAAGTACGTCCGGTGCCTTTTCATTCAGTAATGTGAAAGGATCAGCATCAGCGCCATCATCAATAGAGAACACCTCGAAATTATGGCGCTTTAATAGGTTTGCTGTAGCCTTTCTCATGGTGATGGAATCTATCATTATCATGGCGACAGATGGTCTGACTAGTGGGTTGGCGATGAAGCAGTAACTAATAGATTATTAGCGATAAGGGTATTATCGATGTCATTGAAAAGTGCAGGAATATCTAAAACAAAAATGACTTGTCCGCTATCCCGAGGATAGCTGCGTCATTGAGTGCTGTTATATTCCCTAGCTGGTCACCGACAGGTTGAAGGAAGATTTCACGGCTAGTATTAATTGAGTCAACTAAAATAGCGAGCTGCAGCTCTCCTGACTTGAAGAGAAATAATGGCATTTGTGTCGAGGGGTCATCATGCAAGCGAAAAGTGTTGGTTCAATAAGAGAGCTAAAGGCATAAATTGGAATGCAACACCTTCATGTGTGTAAGACGCACCATTGCCTTGTGCCGTTATGGTCTTACTTTCTTCAACAGTAAGCCGTTTCACTGCTAGAACGGGTGATAGAGGAATAGCGTACTGTTCATTAGCGGAAGCTGACAAGCAAGGCCTTCATGAGTGAGAGTGTTATTGGTAGATGAATATTAAAGTCGGTACCGTTATTCTTGACTGTTCGGACAGATAAAGTCGCCTTTCAAAGCTTTTATTTCACTGTAGGTAACATCAAGTCCCACCCCTAGTAATGCCATATCAGGAGGTGCTATCAGCAGACATCAAAGTGGAGTGGAGAATTAACTGAAGTACTTCCTCATCACTAGGACATACTTTCAGGATTAATTAAGTTATGAGCAAGAGCTTTATGACGGATATTTTCGATATCAATACCTCTGGCCATCGTCTGATAGGTTAATTACGATCTCTGATTCATGATGCGAGTGACTGTAAGTGATCAGTTGTGCAACGTCATTTTTCCCCGACTGTTTACGCTCTTTATGGTTTTCGATTCCATAGCTAATTGCAGTTCGAAGTATTTGTTCTAGTGGAGCTGCGATTGAGTTCAGAGCAGTGCTGTCAAGTTTAAGATCAGCACCATAAACGATTAGCTCACTACGCTTATTTAACTCTGCGTTTATTTGTCGAACAAAGCGCTTTAATCTTGGAATGAGCTGACTAAAAGGAGATAGGCGCGTATTCATTAAGTCGTGATGTAAATTATCACTAAGTTTTGATTGTTGACGTATAAGAGCTTCCGATTCATTTGCTAGGTTTCTTATGGAATGTGTCAGTAGCCCTAAGTGAGTAGCGCTATCTGTTAAATCGTGGGAGATCTGTTGCATTCCTGAAAAGTGAGCTAGCTTTTTAATTTGGTTTTGAAGGTGTTCAAAGGTGGAATTCATTTCATGAATTTGATGGCGAATAGCCATGTTTTGTTCTGCTATTAAAGCAGATGAAATATTGACGTCATGGGAAAAATTAGTCGAAAGATTAAATAAGTCCGCTTTGACCTGAACTAATTCACCGCCAATCGATGCTTTAATTGTAGTGCTGAGTGTCTTACTGTCTATGGCAATGTTGCTATTAGGTGTTATTTCTTTAGTATCAAGTTCTGGATCTTGCTGAACTAAAAAGTGATTTATTTCGGCAATAAGGTCCTTAGCCAGTTTTATGCTAGAGCGACGTTTTAACTGGTCTTGCATATCTGCTAATCGAAGCTGGCAACGTTGTAATAAATTGAAGAACAGGGTGTTTGTTTCAAATTTATTATCATTCACAAGTGAGACTAAGGACTCAGTGTGACGTGTTAAATCGGCTATAGGGAATGTTGAAGATAAGTAGGCACCATTTTTTATTGTACTGAGGTAGCGCTGGAGTTGTTTTGGGTGCATATCGTTACTAGGTTCTTTTTGCCACTGCTTAATGGCAGTATTACTTGATGCAAGTAATACTGCAGATTCATGAGTAAAGGCTTCAAGCAGTTCTTTATTACCCTTCATGGCAACTGCTTTGACCAAGGGAGACATGAGTTTGCTAGCGTGTTAAATATCATGGTGGTAATCTCGATATTTATGAGGGTAGCTTATAGCTAGAAGCAGAGGCGCGCAGTTCGTTAGTTAGCTCAAGGAGGCGGCTGATAGATGCGATATTTTCATCATTACCAGTGGATGCTTGCATCGTTATTTCTTGAATAATATTCATATTATCCGAAGCGGACAGAGCCTCTTTCCCTTGCTGTTCTGCTGCAGTAGTAATGTTACTAACTTGCTCTGAAAGGCGATGAGAAAGAGCCTCTATTTTTTCTAGGGAACTAGATGCCTCACGAGAGAGTTTATTGCCAAGGAGTGCTTTTGTGGTGGCATGTTCTATGGAGCTTATAGCTTCTTTAGAATCACTTTGTATAGTTTTGATGAGAGTGCCTATTTGTCTTGCTGCTTTACCAGAACGTTCTGCCAGTCGTTGTACTTCATCAGCAATTACAGCAAAGCCATGCCCAGCCTTATCAGCCATAGTAGCCTGTATAGCCGCATTTAACGAAAGTATATTAGTTTGTTCTGCAGTGTCATTAAGGAGCTCGACGAGATCACTGGCTTGTTGAGAGTTTCCGATGAGCCTTGTGAAAATTTTTGAGGTTTCTTGGATGTGTTCATTGACACTATCTATGCTGTGTATTGCCTCTGAAACAGATTCTTGTCCCTGGTGAGTTAAGTTCGTTGACTGTGTTGTCATAACTAAAGAGCGGTTCGCGTTTAGTGATACTTGTTCCACAGTGTTCGTGAACTTTACAATATTGTGGCTAGCTTCTGAAATTTGTTGGGCTTGATGGTCACTAGCATCTGCTAAGTGAAGTACTGTGGCCTGAGTTTCTTGTGCAGCAGCTGATATTTGTAATGTGTTGATATTAATTTTATTGATCAGGTTACGGAGTTCGACAATTGTTGAGTTAATTGTATCAGCGACTGAAGCGGTTATATTCTCGTCGACAGTAGCACACGCAGTCAAATCTCCATTTTTCAACCCCCCCATTTCTTCTAATAATCTTATGATGGCATTACGGTTACGACGGTTCTTTAACGCTATTTCATCCAGTGCCGTCTGTAGCATTTTAATGGGTAAATAACTAAGACGAACGGTCAACAGCATAGTGATTATAAGGGAGCTAATGACTGCTCCAGTTATGTGTATTTTATTATCTAAGAATTTGAGGTACTGGTCTGTCGCTAATAATTGCAGGTATTGCTCGGTGGCTAGTAACCAAACTCCAAGAACAACAGTACTGGCAAAAAGCAGGGTTAAGAATAAGTTGAAAATATTCCGTGAACTAAATAGAGATGAATAAAACAGTTTACGTGGAGAGCTCATAATCATTATCCTAGAACTTTAATATTACTTGGCGGCATTTAGAAACCGTGGGTCACTGATTAGTTTTTGGAGACTAAATATATCCCAAGAGACTTCTTTTTGGCCAATACTACCACTTAGGTAGTTTGAAAGTAGACTACCTTCTTGTTGCAGGTCTTGCTTGGGCTGCTCCTGAAAATGTTTAAGGCAAGAGACTTCATCAATAAGTAAGCCAAAATATAAGTCGAGGTGATTTATGACTAAAATTCGACTACGGCTGTTGGTATTGGATATTTGACCAAAGAAGAAACACTTCAAGTCAAAAATGGGTAATAATTCGCCGCGGAGGTTAGACATTCCATAGACCCAAGCTTTTGATTTTGGCACTACTGTTATTTGGCTAGGCACAAGGAGTACTTCAAGTACTTCTTTTATGGGTACTAAATAATTGACTTGAGCCATTTTAAAATCTATTGCAGACCAGGCATCTGTGTGACTAGCTTGCTTTGATACTCTGGTAATACCTTGTTGAATTTGTTGATCTATGTCTCTAAGAAGCTGGATAGGATTCTGAATGGTCGCGCCTTTTAAAGTAGGGGGTTTAGTTAGGTTATCAATCACAGCTAGTTAACATACCATCATGAGATTAGTTTAATTAGCAAATCTAGTTATGAAGGTAACCTATTTTTAATTATCAAGCTAGTGAGATATACCGAAACTTATTCTTGCCATATGGGCTGATTACATACGAAAATAGAGAATAAATAGCGATGCTGGTTAAAGTTGCGTGTTGATTTCTATGTTGCTGGTGTTAAAGTGCTCTCTAATTGATTACAAGGCTTTACTAAATGACTTTTGGCGTGCCAAACCTCACAACCTCTTTGCAGGGCCCGCTTCTTCAACTCGAAGCGCATTTATTACAACACCAAACCCAAGTAGAAACCTGGTTACGTCAGCAATGGTTAGAGACACCCGCACCCTTTTATGCTTCTGTTGATTTACGAAATTCCGGCTTCAAGTTAGCGCCTGTCGATACTAATCTTTTTCCTGCTGGGTTTAATAACCTGAACCCGGCGTTCATGCCTTTGTGTATACAGGCGGTGCAAGCAGCAGTCGAGCGGACTTGTCCTCAGGCAAAAAAAGTATTGATTGTGGCGGAAAATCACACACGGAATTTGTTTTATTTAGAAAGCCTAGAAATGCTGAGAAGTATTTTCGAACAAGCCGGTATTGAAGCGCGAATTGGGAGCATTCGAGACGACTTAGCGGAAGCAACTATGGTTGATTTACCGTCAGGTAATAAGTGTTTATTAGAACCTTTGGATCGTGTTGGTGAGCGTGTGGCTTTGGGCGACTATTCACCTTGCCTAGTTTTGTTGAACAATGACTTGTCAGCTGGACGGCCTTCAATTCTAGAGGGTTTAGACCAGCAGTTGTCACCACCATTAGCAGCAGGTTGGTCGACTCGGAAAAAATCAGATCATTTTAATCATTATCAGTCGGTGGCAGAACTATTTGCTGAACAAATTGGAATTGATCCTTGGCTAGTATCGCCAATGTCACTGCAATGTGGCAAGGTTAACTTTAAAGAGCGAGAGGGTACGGAATGTTTGACTAAGAACGTGTCTAAATTATTAGCTGCGGTGCAACTGAAATATGATGAATATGGCATTGATAAAGAGCCTTTTGTAGTTGTGAAGTCTGATTCCGGTACCTATGGTATGGGAGTCATGATGGTGAAAAGTGCTGAAGAAATAGAGAGCTTAAATCGTAAGCAACGGACTAAAATGGCATCGAGTAAAGAAGGGTTAGTTGTTGAAAATGTGCTAGTTCAAGAAGGGGTTTACACTTTTGAAACTATTGGTGCTGAGAATGCCGTGGCTGAGCCTGTTGTTTATATGATAGACCGTTTTGTGGTCGGAGGTTTTTATCGTGTGCATACAGGTAGGGGTGAAAATGAGAATTTAAATGCTCCTGGTATGCATTTTGAGCCTTTGGCATTTGCACAGTCCTGCACAACTCCCAATAAGCAAGAAACTCCGGATGCTGAACCCAATCGTTTTTACGCCTATGGAGTTATAGCGAGGTTGGCTTTACTAGCAGCTGCTAGAGAAATTGCAGCGCTAACTAATTAGATAGAAATAAGAGGTTGATTTAATATTCTCGCGTTTTTCTGGTTCTTGACTTAGGTTAGCGACTTAACTTAGCCTTTAGCAGGTCATTGACTTGAGCTGGATTAGCTTTACCTTTTGAAGCTTGCATTACTTGACCAACGAAGAAACCTAAGAGCTGTTCTTTACCTGCAAGGTACTGTTCTAACTGTGCAGGATTATTAGCTATTACTTCATCGATAAGGGTACCGAGCGCATTAATGTCCGTGACTTGTCTCAGTCCTTTATCTTCGATAATACTATCGACATCATCTCCTTCACCTGCCCATAAAACTTCGAAGATCTTCTTTGCGATTTTCCCTGAAATGGTGTTATCACTTATTCGAGCGAGAAGGCCACCCAATTGTTCAGCGGTAACTGGTGACTGATCAATTTCAAGGCCAGCCTTGTTCAGCGCGCCAGATAATTCGACTGTAACCCAGTTGGCACAAGATTTTGAGTCATTATTGTTCGCTGATGCCAACACGGCTTCAAAATAATCAGCCATTTCTCGACTACTCGTAAGTACTGATGCGTCATAGAGTGATAAGCCTAGAGTTGCTATAAAACGGTCTCGTTTCTCTTTGGGTAGCTCAGGCATGCTTGCCCTTACTTCCTCAATCATTTTTTGGTCAAGTACGAGTGGTAACAAGTCAGGGTCTGGAAAGTAGCGGTAATCGTTAGCTTCTTCCTTACTTCGCATAGAGCGTGTTTCATTTTTATCTGCGTCATACAGGCGTGTTTCTTGTACAACGCTACCTCCATCTTCTATTAATTCTATTTGACGCTCTACCTCGATATTAATAGCACGCTCGACATTACGGAAAGAGTTAATATTTTTTAGTTCTGAACGAGTACCTAAGGTTTTTTGACCGGCAGGTCGAACAGACACATTAGCATCACAGCGAAAGGAGCCTTCTTGCATATTGCCGTCACATATTTGAATGTAGCGCACTAATGAATGAATTTTCTTCATGTAGGCGACGGCTTCTTTTGCAGAGCGCATATCAGGCTCAGAGACTATTTCTAGTAGCGGAGTTCCACAACGATTTAAATCTATACCTGTTTGCCCATGAAAGTCTTCATGCATTGATTTACCGGCATCTTCTTCAAGATGGGCTCGAGTGACACCGATGATTTTTTCTGTTCCATCTTCTAATTCAATAGCTAATTGGCCTGTTCCCACAATTGGCAGTTCAAACTGACTGATTTGATATCCCTTTGGTGAGTCTGGGTAGAAGTAGTTTTTGCGGGAAAAAATGGACCTTTCAGTTAATTTAGCATCGATTGCCAAACCAAACTTGATAGCCATTTTGACAGCTTCTTGATTTAGGACAGGTAAAACCCCAGGCAATCCTATGTCAACAGCACAAGCTTGGGTATTTGGAGCCGCGCCGTAAGTAGTGGCTGCACTGGAAAAAATTTTACTTTTAGTGGCGAGTTGGGCGTGTATTTCTAGCCCGATAACTACTTCCCATTCCATTTTATGGCCTGATCTTAATGTTAACAGAGCTGGAATTGTATCAATTATTGTTGTTTAGCTCTATTAAAAATGTTGGATTGATGAGATTGGGAAAAGCTTTATTACCTCAGACTTATAACAGGCCAGTTCCGTTCTTGTGCAATTGCCTTGAGTTCAGGATCAGGGTCGACTGCGAAGGGGTATTCCACTAGTTCTAAAAGTGGTAGATCGTTATGAGAATCGCTATAAAAATAACTCCCATCTAAAGAATGTTGAGTATCTTTGAGCCAAGCTTTTAGACGGGTGACCTTACCTTGCTGGTATGAGGGGCAGCCACTTACTTTACCAGTAAAGTGACCATCAACAATTTCAGGCTCAGTTGCTATCAGGTTGGGAATGCCTAATTTATTAGCAATAGGTGCGGTGATGAAGCTATTTGTAGCAGTAATAATCATTAAGGTGTCATTTTGTTGTCGGTGCTTTTCAATTAGAGCTAAGGCTTGAACTAAAATAATAGGTTCTATTTTCTTGATCAGGTAATCTTCACGCCATTGTTCTAATGTGATTATAGAATTATCCGCCAGCGGCTTAAATTGAAAGGCGGAAAACTCAAAAATATCCATACTACCGGCTACGTACTGCTCATAAAAAAATTGGTTAGTACGCTGATAATTCACAGTATTGACTAGTTTTTTTTCAACTAGGTATTCACCCCAAAGGTAGTCACTGTCACCACCTAACAATGTATTATCTAAATCAAAGATTGCTAGTGCCATGTCATTTTTTCTTGTTGTGAAAGGAAATTAGCTTGTTATTGTAAGCCAAATTGGTTTGCATCCGTTGGATGCATTGTCTAATCTTATCCTTATTGAAAAATTATCACGTTATTAGCTAGTACGCTAGTTCAATAACGAGAGACCTGACTCGTGATTGATAAAGACGGTTTTAGACCAAACGTAGGGATTATTCTGTGTAACGAACAGAACCAGGTGCTGTGGGCGCAACGAGCACGTCATGACTCGTGGCAGTTTCCGCAAGGAGGCATTAAAGTCAATGAAACACCTGAACAGGCAGTTTATCGCGAATTAATGGAAGAAGTAGGTTTAGAACAGCAGCATGTTGAAATGTTAGGGGAAACAACTGGTTGGTTACGATATCGCTTACCTAAAAGGTACCTACGCTTCGGTAACAAACCTTTATGCATAGGCCAAAAGCAGCGTTGGTTTTTATTGCGGTTTATTGGTAAAGAGGAAGACGTTAAGTTGGACCAGTATGAAAAGCCAGAGTTTGATGATTGGCGTTGGGTAAATTACTGGACACCTACGAAAGAAATTGTATTTTTTAAGCGACGAGTCTATGAAAAAGCCTTGCATGAGTTGGCACCGCTGTTATTCCCAGAATATAAAAAGCGAGTCGAAGGCATTGTAAAAAGCTAGAGTAGAGACTTCATGAGCACATTGGCATTGCGCTGGTAGTTATAGAGGGTTCGTTTCTCAACTGGTAAATCAGAAATTTCTGCAGCAACAAAGCCCTGTTCTAAAAACCAATGGGTAGCCTGGGTCGTTAAGACATAGAGTTCGGTCAGTTTCAAATTTATTGCTTGATGTTGGATAGCTGTAAGTAATTGCTCACCTCTACGAGAGCCGCGATAATCAGAGGAGACAGCAACGCAAGCTAACTCTCCGACTTTATGTTCATGGTAAGGATGCAGGGCAGCACATGCGAGGATAGTTCCATCACGCTCCATTACTACAAAATTTTCAATATGTAGTTCAAGTTCTTCACGAGCACGCTTGACCAATACGCCGCTTTGTTCGAGGGGTTGAATCAAATCTAAAATACCACCAATATCATTAATTGTAGCTATTCGGGTGGTTTCGAAAGCCATCGCACTTATCAATATTCCCGCACCATCACGACTAAATAATTCTTGTAACAAAGCATCATCCTGTTCACGGTCAAGCAGATGAACGCGTTTGACACCAGCTTCACAGGCATCAACAGCCGCTTGAAGGGTGTGACTATTAGTGAGCTCTATGTCCATAAGGGCATCTTCCGCTTGAACTACGGTCATTTCTTTAGGTAGTTCAGAGTGAGCATCACCAATAAAGATGAGTTTATTGGCTTTAAGTTGGCTAGCACAGGCTGTAGCAATAGCTTCGGCCGATAAATTAAAGATTTCCCCAGTCGGGGAGTAACCTAGAGGAGGCAATAACACAATATTACCCAAATCGAGCTGTTGTTCGATAGCCTTGGTATCAATACGACGAACTTGGCCCGTGTGACACAAGTCAACACCTTCAATTATGCCTACTGGCTGTGCGGTGACGAAGTTACCACTACTGCATCTAATTTGTGCATCAGCCATTGGTGTGTGGGGTAAACTAAACGATAGCTTAGCCTCAATTTCTAAACGAATTTGCCCAATAATAGTCTTAGCAACTTTAAGGCTATCATCGTCGGTGACACGAAGGTCTTGATGATATTGGACGGGAATATTGTTTTGGTGGCACTGTTGTTCAATTTGGTGGCGTGCACCATAAACAATAACTAAACGGACGCCAAGACTATTTAATAGCGCTAAATCGTTAATTAAGTTGTCGAAATTATTTGAAGCGATTGTTTCACCATCGACGGAAATAACAAATGTTGCGCCACGGTGGCTGTGGATATATGGCGCAGCATGGCGGAACCAGCTGGTTGTTGTGGCAATAAATTGCGTTAAGGGAGGTTTTATTTTGTCATTCATAGTGCTCTTTTTATCCTAGTCTCAGCAAGGTTGCAAAGTTGCGTGTAAAATTTGAGGAATTAAATGTGACCAAAGCTCCTTTTGGTTAACATCATTTCATTTAGTTTGAGGAATTACTATGCCAGTATATCGTTCTAAAACATCGACCGCCGGCCGCAATATGGCAGGTGCACGAGCACTTTGGCGAGCGACTGGGATGAAAGATGATGATTTCAGTAAGCCAATTATTGCGATTTCCAATTCCTTTACCCAGTTTGTCCCAGGCCATGTTCACTTAAAAGACCTTGGTCAGCTAGTTGCGCGCGAAATTGAGCGGGCAGGTGGTGTAGCAAAAGAGTTTAATACTATTGCCGTCGATGATGGTATAGCGATGGGACACGGGGGCATGTTGTACAGCTTGCCATCACGAGATATTATCGCAGACTCAGTGGAATATATGGTTAATGCCCATTGTGCTGATGCAATTGTGTGTATTTCTAATTGCGACAAAATTACGCCAGGTATGTTGATGGCGGCTCTACGTCTTAATGTCCCAGTTATTTTTGTTTCCGGTGGCCCGATGGAAGCAGGAAAAACAAAATTAGGGGGAAAAGAGGTTAAATTAGACCTAGTAGATGCAATGGTCCAAGCTGCAGATGAGAGTGTTAGTGATGAAGATGTAGCCGAAATTGAACGTGCGGCTTGTCCAACGTGTGGGTCATGTTCTGGCATGTTTACGGCCAACTCAATGAATTGCTTAACGGAAGCCTTGGGTTTATCACTGCCAGGCAACGGTTCTCTATTGGCAACCCATGCCGATCGTGAAGAGTTGTTTTTAGAAGCTGGCCGCCAGATCGTTAAAATTACTAAGCAGCACTATGAACAAGATGACTATAGTGTCTTGCCGCGATCGATTGCCAACAAGCAAGCGTTTGAAAATGCCATTGCTTTAGATGTTGCGATGGGCGGTTCGACAAACACAGTTCTGCATTTATTAGCGGCAGCGCATGAAGGTGAAGTGGACTTCAAGATGTCTGATATTGATCGGATGTCGCGTAAAATTCCAAATTTATGCAAAGTAGCACCCGCAACACCAGAATATCATATGGAAGATGTCCACCGTGCTGGTGGTGTAATGAGTATTTTGGGGGAATTAGCAGCAGGTGGTTTATTACATACAGATATACCTACCGTTCACAGCGAGAGTCTGGCAGCGGCTTTGGATAAATGGGATGTTAAACGTAGTGATAATAAAGTCGCAAAAATGCGATATTTGGCGGGTCCGGCGGGTATCCCGACCCAAGTGGCATTTAGTCAGGACTGCCGTTGGCCTGAACTTGATTTAGATCGTGAGAATGGGTGTATTCGTGATATTGAACATGCATACAGTCAAGATGGCGGGCTTGCTGTATTGTTTGGTAATTTAGCTGAAGAAGGCTGCATTGTTAAAACGGCGGGTGTCGATGAGTCAAACCTAACTTTTACAGGCCCAGCACGTATTTTTGAATCCCAAGATCTAGCTGTGACTGCTATTTTGACAGATCAAGTTATCGAGGGTGATGTTGTACTTATTCGCTATGAAGGGCCTAAAGGTGGGCCAGGTATGCAAGAAATGTTATATCCGACTAGTTATTTAAAAGCTAAAGGCTTGGGTAAAGCCTGTGCTTTGTTAACGGATGGTCGTTTTTCTGGAGGGACATCAGGCCTTTCCATTGGTCATGCCTCCCCAGAAGCAGCAGAAGGTGGTGCTATAGGTTTAATAGAGGAAGGAGATATTATCATCATTGATATTCCAAACCGAGTGATTAAAGCCGATGTTAGCGATATTGTATTGGCAGTGCGAAGAGCGGCTATGGAAGCGAAAGGTGATGATGCATGGCAACCTGTTGGACGAGAGCGCAAAGTGAGTCTGGCACTAAAGGCTTATGCTGCGTTAACGACCTCAGCTTCGAAAGGGGCGGTTAGGGATCTGGAACAGTTGAACAAGAAGTAGGATTTTGATTGTTCATCAAGGTGAAATTGAATTGGATGCTGGCAAGTGTCGCGAAAGGATTACGGTAAAGACAACAAAAAAGCTAGAGATGATCAAGCAGCCAATTAAGTCATAGTATTGATAAACTAACCCTGACAAGATCGTTCCAGTTAGACGCCCCCCTGCATTAGCCATGTAATAAAAGCCGACATTCATTGATATTTTTTGGTGATCAGACCACTCGATAATCAGGTAGGAATGGACAGCTGAATTGAGGGCAAAAATAATACCATAGAGAGCCAAGCCATTTATAATTATCCAATTAGTACCTAAACTTAAATACAAGCCTAAAGCCATACCAGCAGGAATAAGGGCTAAGATTATTGCGAGTTGTTGCGTTATTTTGCGATCTGTCGAGTGTCGGGTTTGTTTACAGTATTGTAATAGCCAGGGTGCATAGGCTTGCATCAATCCGTACCCAGCAAGCCAGAAGGCAAAAAAACTGCCTACTTGATCAAACTGCCAATTGAGCTGGCTAACTAAATAAACAGGTAGGGCTACGACAAACCAAACGTCTCTTGAACCAAATAAGAAAAAGCGAGCAGCAGATAACCAATTTACGGCAGGATCGTTGGAAAATAATTGAGAGAACTTGGCTTTGTGGTTAATTTTGGTTTGGCTAGAGACTAGTAAAGGGATCGCTAGTAGAAGTGTAATTAATAAGCTGAAAGCCAGAATGAATAAGGCGGTTTGAAAGCCATAATGAGCTAATAAAAAACCACCTAAAAAGAAGCCAACACCTTTTAAAATATTTTTAGAGCCGGTGAGTATGGCGACCCACTTGAATAGCTTGTTATCTTTAGCATTCACTGGGAAAAGTTGTTTAATACTGGATTTTGCACTCATTTTATTGAGATCTTTGGCGATACCGGACAATGCTTGTGCACCCATAACATAAAGGACTGTGAGGTTTTCAGTAGGGACAGTTAGCATCAGTAAAGCAAATATTTGCAACGTCAGCCCGACTAATAAGGTGGACTTGAGTCCGAATCTTGTTGCTGCTAAGCCGCCGAGAAGGTTAGTGACTATGCCAAAGAGCTCATAGAATAAAAATAAGCTTGCAATAGATAATGGAGAATAACCCAGCTGGTAGAAATAGAGGACTACCAACATACGAAGAGCGCCATCCGTTAATGTGAAGGCCCAGTATGTACCAGAAATAACTAAGTAATTTCGAAGCGGACTCATTTTTTTGTTATAAAGATTTAGCTATCATCTTAGCGATATCGATCATTCTGTTTACATACCCCCACTCATTGTCATACCAAGCAAGTAGTTTAACTTGGGTGTTGTTAATCACCATGGTGGATGGGGCATCAACAATGGCAGATCTTGGGTCATTAGTGTAATCGGCAGAGACAAGTGGGAGTGTTTCATAGCCAAGAATATCGACTAAAGTTGATTCGGAAGCAGTTCTAAAAAGTTGGTTAATCTCTTGTACATCCGTCGAACGTTTAGCTTCGAAGACAAAGTCGGTAATGGAGCCATTGAGTAGAGGCACTCGTACTGCATGGCCATTGAGTTTACCTGTTAATTCGGGAAAAATTATTGAGATTGCTTTGGCTGAGTTGGTAGTAGTTGGAATTAAAGATTGACCGCTTGCACGGGCACGGCGTAGATCTTTATGACCCTTGTCTGCAATAGTTTGGCTATTGGTTATATTATGAATAGTGGTTATTGAGCCATGTTTGATACCAATATTTTCATGCATTATTTTTACTAATGGTGCTAAGCAATTAGTGGTACAAGAGGCTGCGGTGACAATTTGGTGGCGTGCAGGGTCATAGAGATGATGGTTGACGCCATAGACGACATTTAATGCAGGCTCTGGTGCTGGCGCTGAGATCAATATCTTTTTGATACCACAATCGAAATAAGTCTGCAGTTGCTTTTGTGTTTTAAATTGGCCACTGCACTCGATCATTAAGTCTATATTGAGTTTGTCCCAACCGACTCCCATAGGATTTGCCGATTGGCTATACGAAATGGTTTGATTATCGATAGTGATACTGTTATCTGTACTGGAGATGGTTTTATGAGTACCCCAACGTCCATGAATTGAATCAAATTGAATCAAGTGGGCATGGCAATGTGCATCACCTTCAGTTTCATTGATATGAATAAATTCTAATTCTTCGTTACCCCAGCCAGCGCGTAATGCGAGTTTTCCAATACGGCCAAAGCCGTTAATTGCAACGCGTATCGTCATGTTCTATTCCTTAATGAGTGTTAGCAGCAGGCTTGATTGGGCCGGTTAGACATAGTGTAAAGTGCCTGCCTATCATTTTGATAAGGGGGTAAATCAAGGACGCCGTTAAGAGTTGCTCGGATGACATCAAGTGCCCATTTTGGGAGTGCATCATTAATACGGTAGTAAACCCATTGCCCCTGCTTACGTGCTAGCAATATTTTAGTTTCTTTGAGTTGACTGAGATGGCGTGAAATAACAGGCTGAGCTTGACCTAGTGTGTGGGTAAGTTCACAAACACAAAGCTCGTTCATTTGAATGATTAGAACGACAGCTCTGAGCCGCATTGGGTGCGAGAGTGCGGAATAAAAGTCACTTGCTTGAATATTCACGGCATCACATATTAAAAGTTATATATATGAAAAAGTATATATTGTTATTTGACTATGTACAAATTAAGGGTTGCCTTGTCTCTTGGTCGGGGGATGTATATTGAGGAGTCAATAAAAAGCCCATTTTGGAAACGGGCGTGTAGATATCTGTTATGAGTCTTTAATTGATTTTAAATATTTCCCCAGCTATTTTTTCTTTGAAGCCGAAGGCGAGGAAGAATTAAGCCAAGAATAATACCGCCAAGGAGAACCGCCACACCAGTTAAGAACCAGCTTTGAGAGTCGCTATTTTTTATCGCAGTATTTTCTAATACAAGTGCTTGTATACGGATGTCAATTTGTTGAATTTTCTCTTTTAATTGAATATTTTCATTACTTAAGGCGATGGAGCTTGATGCCGTTATTTGCAGGGAATCGAGTTCTTTTTTGAGGCGCTGTGATGTTTCTTTCAATGTCATACTTTTGCTATCAGACGTAGTGACTTTTGTAGAAAGTTTTCGAAGTTCTTCCTTGGTTTCAGCTAACTCTAATTCTAGGTTTGCAACTTTTTGAGCACTGTCTGCAACGAGATTACGAACGCTTGGTGCATTCATTAGGTATCGAGTTAGTACCCAGCCTTCAACACCCTCTATGGTGCGGACTTTCGAATAACCTGAGGAATCAGCTTCAATGAGCTCTAAACGGTCACCACTTGTCAGGACCCTTTTGATCGCAAACTTTACACCCTGTCCATCACGCATAGTGATTTCAAGTTGATCAGAGACATAACGAGTGGTTTCAGCTGAACTTATCAATGGGCTCAGGATGAGAAGGGCAAGCAATATGTGATTAATCAGTTTATTCACGAGTAATACTTCTTTGTTATAAAAATATTTATACTCTACCAGATGAGGCCTAAGAGGAGTTAAACTCTGTCACAATAAGTCAAAAGAGTTAGTTATCTTGGACTCTTGGTAGCTCTATATCTTAAGTGTGTAAAAACCACTCAGAGTATCGTGAGTGGTTTTTACACTGGGAAGGTAAAGAGGCCTAGAATTTTACTTTTAAGTCCAAGTGGAGAAGATCAACTTCCTTATTAGAAGTTCTAATATTTGATTCAGAGCTGTAATAAGTTGCTTGTGCAGCAAAGTTTTTGTTTATTGAGTATGCGGCTTTGAAAATACTTCCTTTTGAGTCACTCAAGTAATCACTGTTATCGAAGTTGTCGTTGACAGCATTTACACCTAAATCACGGTATTCATATCCTAGCTTAAACTTACCTAATTTTGCTTTAGCACCAAGAGACCATGCATTGTCATTATCGCCAGCAGCATTGGCATTAGTGTTTGTGACATGACTTGCAAAGACAGTGACCGGAATTCCAGGAATGGTTGTTTGGCCAAAAATTTCTAACATCCGTTCTTCTTCACTTACGCTATTGATATTTTCAAATGCGTAGAAAGAAGCACCAATTTGTGTTTTTTTACCTAGATTAGCAGCTAATTGTGCATGGTTAACATGGACATCTTCTCTGAATGAATCATTACCATTGTCATCGAGAACAAAGTAACCAACTGATGGAAGGAGTGTTATACCGCCTAACTTAAATTTAGATTTAATGGCTATACCTTCAGGGTTTGTATCTCCATCCCAGATTACATCATTAACACTTTGCCAAGGCTTTTTCATTTTACCAACGATAATATTGGTGCTGCCTCCGAGTGCTGAGGGAGCCCAATCAATGTAACCTAAGTCAATGCCTACATCAGAACTTTCAAAATTATTTTCTAAAGATTGATTTGTTGAAGTGGCACTCCCTGAAGTTGTTACTAAACGAATACCGGCTTTAGTTGTATTATTGATTTGTGCGTATGCTCCGATGCGAGCTCGAATACGTAAACGGTCTTCATCGTTTGTACTTGATGCGCCAGAAGTACCCAAATCAACATTTTCTGTCTCATGACGAAAACGCATGTCACCTTTAATTTTGATGCGTTCTGCCCATTCGAGAGCTTTGAGTGAGGAAGATTTCTTTTGAACGCTATCAACTGTCATTGCAATAGAGTCACCTACCTCTTTATCTGCTTTTGCTGCGTTTGAAAGCAGCTCATAATCTTGGGTACTTATTGTACCCCTATCACGAAGCACTTTTAATAAATCCATCATGGCATCATTGCTAGCGTGAGCAGGCAAAACTGCCGTACCCATCAAAGCGCCAAGGATTAGTATGTACGTAGATTTTATTTTCAAAATATTATCCTCATTAATTATAATAAAAAAGCGGATCTAATTTGTCCGATTGGGCGTAGATTAACGTTGTAATATTTCAAGATAGTGAAAGTAGCGTGACATTTATATGACATTGCGACAAATATCTCATTTTGTTGTTTTGAAACAACTTCAGGAGTTGAGAGTCTGAACCCCTTGAATTTAGATCGGTAGACCTTATATTATGTAGTCTAACTGTTGAACATGGAAGAATGATGCTTCGCACCTTATTTATATTGTTTTTATTAGTGCCATTGATTGAAATTTACTTTTTGATTCAGGTTGGAGAAGAGTTTGGTGCGGGTTGGACAATTTTTTTGGTGGTGGCTACAGCTTTTATTGGGGCAGGCTTACTAAGAATACAGGGTCTGAGTACGATGCAAAGAGCACAGGTATCAATAACTCAAGGCCAGTTGCCTACATTAGCCCTGCTAGAGGGATTAGCATTATTGATTAGTGGAGGACTCTTACTGACGCCCGGTTTCTTTACAGATCTGGCGGGTTTTTTATTATTAATACCGTTAGTGAGGCAAGCTTTAATTAAGCGACTGATAAAAAAGGCTCAGTTTTCTGGGTATAGGTCGTCGGAGCATCATGAAAAGCCTAATATTATAGAAGGTGAGATCGTCAACGAAGACGATGAACGCCATTTACGATAATTTTTGACTTCAGTACTTGAAGTTTGTTTTTTAAGCCCCATGTTATGGGTTCGTAACTTTTTTGATAGAAATTTTTTAAGGATAGTGTAAATGAATATTCGTCCCCTTCATGACCGTGTGATTGTTCGCCGAGTGGAAGAAGAAAAAACTAGCCCAGGTGGTATTGTTTTACCTGGAAGCGCTTCTGAAAAACCAGACCGTGGTGAGGTAATTGCAGCTGGTAAAGGCAGGATCACTGATTCTGGTGAAGTGCGTGCAATGGATGTAGCTATTGGCGATAAAATCCTATTTGGCAAATATGCCGGTACGGAAATTAAAGTAGATGGTGAAGAGCTTTTGGTGATGCGTGAAGACGATATCGTTGCTGTCATTGAAGGCTAAACGTCTACATAATTTAATTAAATTTTAAAAGCATATTTAAAAGGAATAAAAAATGGCTGCTAAAGAAGTCAAGTTTGGTGCTGATGCGCGTAGTTTAATGGTCAACGGTGTAAACACACTGGCTGATGCAGTAAAAGTCACATTAGGACCCAAAGGTCGTAATGTTATTTTAGATAAGAGTTTTGGTGCACCCACCATCACAAAAGACGGTGTATCCGTTGCTAAAGAAATCGAATTAGATAACAAGTTCGAGAATATGGGCGCACAAATGGTAAAAGAAGTTGCATCTCATACCTCTGATGCAGCTGGTGACGGCACAACAACAGCGACAGTCCTTGCACAAGCAATTTTGCGGGAAGGCATGAAAGCCGTTGCGGCAGGTATGAATCCTATGGATTTAAAACGTGGTATCGATAAAGCTGTTACAGCTGCTGTTGCAGAATTAGAAGGCATGTCAACAGCGTGTGATGATAATAAAGCGATTGCTCAAGTGGGTACAATATCAGCTAACTCTGACTCATCTGTTGGCGATATCATCGCTGAAGCGATGGAAAAAGTCGGTAAAGAGGGTGTAATCACTGTTGAAGATGGCAGTGGTTTTGAAAATGAGCTAGACGTGGTTGAAGGTATGCAGTTTGACCGTGGTTATCTTTCGCCTTATTTTGTGACAGATCAGCAAACAATGACTGCTGATCTTGAAGAGCCGTTCGTTTTGTTATTTGAGAAAAAAATATCAAATATTCGTGAATTACTGCCAACATTGGAAGCCGTTGCACAAGCTGGGCGTCCATTGCTAATTATTGCTGAAGACGTCGAAGGCGAAGCATTGGCAACGTTAGTTGTTAATAGCATGCGCGGTATAGTAAAAGTTTGCGCTGTTAAAGCACCTGGTTTTGGTGACCGCCGCAAAGCGATGTTGCAAGATATTGCAATCTTGACCGGCGCTACAGTCATTTCTGAAGAAGTTGGCCTAAGCCTTGAAAAAGTCACATTAGATGACCTAGGCTCTGCTAAGAAAATTAATATCAGTAAAGAAAACACCACTATTATTGATGGTGCTGGTCGTGCTGATGAAATTGTGTCACGTGTTAAACAAATCCAAGCACACATGGAAGAGTCTAGCTCAGACTACGACAAAGAAAAGCTACAAGAACGGGTAGCCAAATTAGCGGGCGGCGTGGCTGTCATTAAAGTCGGCGCTGCAACTGAAATGGAAATGAAAGAGAAGAAAGCTCGGGTTGAAGATGCACTCCATGCAACACGTGCAGCAGTTGAAGAAGGTGTTATTGCCGGTGGTGGTGTCGCATTGGTTCGTGCTGAAGGTAGTTTAGGTAAGTTAACAGCTGAGAACCACGATCAAGATACAGGCATTAAGATTGCTCGTCGTGCAATGGAAGAACCTTTGCGTCAAATAGCAACGAATGCGGGGGCAGAAGCCTCAGTAATTTTGAACGATGTTGCTGCTGGTAAAGGTAACTATGGTTACAACGCTGCAACTGGTGAATATGGTGACATGATTAAGATGGGTATTCTTGATCCAACTAAGGTCACACGTACAGCATTACAGAATGCAGGTTCAGTAGCAGGCCTAATGTTGACGACAGAAGCGATGATCGCTGAAGCGCCACAGGATACAGCTGCATCTGCACCTGCTATGCCGGATATGGGTGGTATGGGCGGTATGATGTAAGTCATTCATTTTGTGAATATAAAAGCCCCTGCCAATTGGTAGGGGCTTTTTTTTATCTGCAATGACAGTATAGGATCAAACCTGATACAGTTCACGCTCGAATAAGACCCTATTTGGGTAAGGTTTTAATTAATGAAAATCAATCAGAAACGTGATGATGCTGAGCTGATGTTCGAGACACGAACGAGAATGGGTGAGCATTATACTGCGAACCAAGTTCTAGGCCGTACTCAGACGATCGGATGTGTCGCGGTGGAAATCACCCAGCGCTGTAATTTGGATTGCACTTTATGTTATTTGTCTGAACATTCCCAGTCGGTACAGGATATACCGTTAGAAGAAGTATTTCGGCGGCTGGATGATATTATTATTCACTACGGTGTTGGGACACATGTACAGATTACAGGTGGTGATCCAACATTACGCAAGCACACAGAGTTGATAAATATTGTCCGGTATGCGGCTGATATTGGGCTCTATCCTGCTTTATTTACTAATGGGATCGCTGCTACGCGGACTTTGCTAGAAAATCTTGCTGCAGTGGGCTTACAAGATGTGGCTTTTCACGTTGATACAACGCAACGTCGTGCAGGCTTTGACACGGAAATGGATTTAAATATTATTCGTAAGGAATATCTTTCTCGTGCAAGTGGCTTAGGTTTAATGGTGGTTTTTAATACGACTGTTCATGAAGGTAACTTTTCTCATATTCCGAACCTAGTTCGATTCTTTATTAGGCATAGTAACGATGTTGGCTTAGTGTCATTTCAATTGCAAGCAGAGACAGGCCGAGGTGAATGGGGTTCGCGTGATGACTTGATTACACAGGAATCGATGAAAAGGCAGATAGAACGGGGCACTTCAAGTCCATTACCATGGGGTGTCATCGATTTTGGGCATGGTGATTGTCATAGTTACATGCCGACGGCGGTTGTGAATAATCGGGTATTTCCTGTGATTGCTGATCGTGATTTATTTGGTCGCTTCTTAAAAGATTTCCAGCATATTCGTACCGATCGCCATGCAACGCATTATCAACTGATCTTGGATTATAGCTTGGCTTTGTTGAAACGGCCATGGTGGTGGTGGCCTGCTATAAATTATTTCACTGGACTGGCTTGGCAAATGGGGAGACATTTGCTTTTGAGTGGAGGACGGGTACATAAGTTGTCTTTCTTTATGCAGAACTTTATGGATGCGACAGAAATAGAGCAAGAGCGGGTTGATGCTTGTTCATTTATGGTGATGACGGCACAAGGTCCTGTTTCAATGTGCGAACATAATGCAAAGCGTGATGACTTTATTTTGCAGCCATTACAAGTTACCAAGCAAGATGGAACGATAGAGCAATATGTGGCGATCCCTGATATTAAAAAGTTTCGAAAAGTTAGTGGTGGTAATTAGAGAATGTCTGATGTTTTACAGCGATTATCATGTCTGTTTTTCCTATCCCTGATGGTACCTTCAGTTGGTGCAGTGACAAAAGCTGATTATGAAGTAGCATTAGAGAACTGGTCCTTAGTACTTGCTTCATATGTAGATAAAGAAGGAAAAATTGATTTTAAATCCTTGGCAAAGGAACCAGAGTATTTAAAGACTTATATTGATGTTATTGCCAGGATGAGCCCGACTTCTCATCAAGCAGTATTCACTTCACAGGCTGAAGTGTTGTCCTACCATTTAAACGCTTATAACGCTTTAGCAATGTGGGGCGTTATTGAGCGTGATATCCCAAGTGATTTTGACAGTTTTTTTAAACGACTTTGGTTTTTTAAATTACAGACTGTGATAGTGGGCAATAAATCCACATCTTTATATGATTATGAAAATGATGTTATTAGGGTTTTTAATGAGCCACGGGTCCATTTTGCACTGAACTGTATGGTGAAGGATTGTCCTCGCCTTCCTCAGGAAAGATTTAAGGCAAATACACTTGAGGAGCAATTATCGGATCTAACAGAAGATTTTTTTAATAAAAAGAAGCACCTTAACATTGATCACCAGCATGGCTTTATTTATGTCTCAGAGATTTTAGATTTTTACACTGAAGACTTTGTTGATTCGGGTAAAAAACAAGATTTACTTGTTTACATTAATCAGTATAGTGTCGAGAAAATCCCATTAAATTACGAGGTCAAATTTTTTAATTATGACTGGACGATCAATCAACAGCCTTGAT
The DNA here is from genome assembly GCA_905181885.1 of uncultured Gammaproteobacteria bacterium. Classification (GTDB taxonomy): domain Bacteria; phylum Pseudomonadota; class Gammaproteobacteria; order Nitrosococcales; family Methylophagaceae. The sequence goes on along the minus strand of CAJIZI010000001.1, from coordinate 373,797 downwards.
TTTGGGAGCAAATAAAGTAGGGGTAAGATCGGCTCTAAGATAAAGTGGATGTGCAGGTTCACCTTTTTTTGTTAATTTTAGACAATGTAATTGTTTGAACATTAATTTCACATGCGAAGATCTGTTTTTATATTGACCATGATTACCCCATGCGGCAATAACTAAATCGGCATCATTAGCTAGTTTAAAAAGCCAATGATTATTCTCTTTGCCTATGATCCTTTTGCGGGCGAATAGCTCTTTGGGTTTAGTTGCCCTATAAGCAAAAATATTTGCAATGCAAACACTTCCATAGCCCCAATATTTAGCATAGTTGATACAGCGAGTGAGTGTCGGGTCATCATTTGTCTCATCAGCAGTAGAAGGATTAAGGCCAATGAATAATACTGAGGGCTTGTTTTGATCCCATGTTCGCCACAAGGCATAACGATATCGGCGGCAGGGTGAAAATATGGCGTTTTTTATCACAGGTCTATTTTGGTAAACAGACCTGTTTCTACAGCGCTACCCATAGCTGAACAAAGGTCTTGACTGGACAATGAAAGTGCATAGCCCAAGATACCACTACCAATCACAACGTGAAGATAATTGGAGACAGTCTCATCGAGTAATACTTGTATGTTCTCAGGTAAGGCAATGGGAGGTACGGCACCGACAACGTAACCAGTGACCTCTTTGACTTGGTCTAAATTTGCCATTTTAATTTTTCGCTGACCTAGGTGCTTTCTTAACACACTCCAATCAGCCCTATGACCGCCAGGAATGGCTAACAATACAGAAGTATTAGAGCCAGTTCGAAATAATAAACTACGAATAATTGAAGTAGGATCTTGTTCTTGTAATGTTAACAAGGTTTCAAGGCTTCGGATCGGTTTCTGATCTTCACTCAAAGGGATAGTAATGACGTGGTAAGGAATATTAAGTTGGTCCAGTAACTTTGTGACAGGCGAAATGATATTTGTAGTCATTAAAAACTCCTCAAAATATTGCTACCCTTTTAGGATATTACAATTTTTATTAAAATTTGGTGACTTTTTTGTGAAAACAGGAACCAAAAAGGACAGGTTACTTGTTATTAAATTAAATATTGACGACAATGGCTTTTAAGGTAATTTAAGGTGGTTAATTATGAAGCAGATAGTCACTTGGCTAATCGTCATTGCATTGAGTTTAGGTATTGTTCAGGCCGAAGAAGGGCTTAACGATGGTAAACCCTTCGCGGATACCCATATTATTATGCAGGTGAGCGATGCCGATCCGGTTCATTATCAAGCAGTATTAGATATTTCAAACAACCTTACCAAGGGCTACGGTCAAGAAATGATTGATATTGAAATTATTGCTTTTGGTGCAGGTGTTCCAATGTTGCTGGCTAAAGATAATAAGTTTTCCAAACGAATTGCTAGTCTACAAGAGCATGGTGTCCGTTTTTATGTCTGTGGGAATACCTTAGATACTATGGAGCGAAAGTCCCATAAGCGACCTGAAATGGTTCTGGGTGTTGAAGTGGTGCAAATTGGTGTTAAATTCTTAATTGATGAAATTAAGCGTGGCTACATAGACATTCATCCGTAATGTTTATGAGCTGGTTGAGGCAAGTGATGTGAACAACATCCTGATAGCAGAGCAATGGCAGCGGCTATTGGCGGCTGATCAGATCCTAGGAGGATCAGCACAGCAAGTTTTGGGGGGCAGTGAATATGCTAACGAATGGGGCCAACGCTATGAGGAGCGAGCTGAAGAATTAATCTCATCAGGTGACATCCACCTTATTTATGATTGCGATGCTTATCAGCAAAGGCTAAATAGCAGACTGGTGAGCGTGTCTGACGATGTGATTTTAAAGCAACAATTACGTTACTTTCGACAGCGTGAGATGGTCCGCATTATATGGCGAGATCTTGCCGGCTGGGCAGACTTGAGTGAGACAACACGGGACTTATCAGCAATGGCAGATACCTGCATACAGCAGGCTTTAGCAATTCTTCACCAGTGGCAAAGTGATGAGTTGGGTGTGCCACGGAATGCTGAGGGTAGAGAGCAAGAACTATTAGTGCTTGGTATGGGTAAATTAGGTGCAGGTGAATTAAATTTATCATCTGACGTTGATCTGATTTTTTCTTTCCCAGAGACTGGTTGTACGCAAGGAGGTCATAAAAAGCTGAGCAATGAAGAGTTTTTTACACGACTAGGACACAAGCTGATAGAAGCTCTAGATATCGTCACTGCCGATGGTTTTGTATTTCGAGTAGATATGCGTTTGCGACCCTTTGGGGATAGCGGTGCTATAGCAAGTTGTTTTGATTCGATGGAAGATTATTATCAGACGCAAGGTCGTGAATGGGAACGATATGCGATGATTAAAGCACGGGCGATAACAGGCAATGAAGGATCTAAGAAAAAGATAATGAATCTGTTAAGGCCTTTTGTTTTTAGGCGTTACTTGGATTTTGGCATTTTTGATTCTTTACGTGAAATGAAAGCAATGATATCGGGTCAATTGCGTCGTAAAGGCATGAAAGACAATATTAAGCTGGGCGAGGGGGGGATCAGGGAAATTGAATTTATAGGCCAAGTGTTTCAGTTGATTCATGGTGGTCGTGATTTACCTCTACAGCAGCGTCCTATATTGACGATTTTAGATTTATTGTCGGAGCGTCGGTTTTTGTCACAGACTGCTATCTATGAGTTAAAGGAGGCCTATACTTTCCTTCGGCGTGTAGAGCACCGTATCCAAGCATTTGCAGACAAGCAAACTCATCAATTGCCAGAAGATAAAGAGGGTTTATTACGCATTGCTAAATTAATGAACTTTGACAGTACGCCCGATTTTTTATTCATTTTAGATAAATATAGAGGTCAAGTTCAAGGCCATTTTGAGCTGCTATTAACGAGAGGAGAAGAAGACACTACAGATGTTGATGAGGTATCCTTACTGACATCACCAGATGAAGAAAAGGTTAGTTATTTAACTGAACTTGGTTTTCATGAACCTAAAAATATAGTAAGTGATTTGGAAGGATTACTTGAGAGCCATGCCTACCGGAAGTTGGGTGATATTGAGCGCTTGCGCTTAACTAGACTACTACCATTATTAGTTAGAGCAGTATCTGGTGTTTCAAATGCGGATATTTGTTTAAGACGTTTAATACCTCTGCTTGAGAGTATCCTTCGTCGCTCGGCCTATATGTCTTTACTAGTTGAAAACCCCTCGGCTTTGCCTCAGCTAATTAAGCTATGTGCCGCAAGCCCATGGATTAGCAGCCAGCTTGCAAGTTATCCAATGTTGCTTGATGAGTTATTAGATTCTCGCAGCCTATATGGCGTGCCTGAGCGAGAGCAGCAAACCATTAAACTATTACAGACTTTAGCTGTGGCCGATAAAACTGATTTAGAGCAGCATATGTATTTGCTTCGCGAGTTTAAGCAAATAGCATCTTTACACGTGGCTGCAGCTGATATTACTAATGTGTTGCCACTGATGAAGGTTGGAGACCAACTAACAGAATTAGCCGAGATTCAATTAGAACAGGTACTGAAACTAGCATGGCAGCATCTTGTTTTGAGGTACGGTCGACCACCTTGCATAGGTGGAGATGATTTGAAGACTTGTGGTTTTACTGTGTTGGCTTATGGCAAGTTTGGTGGCTATGAATTAGGTTATGGGTCAGACTTAGACTTGGCTTTTATATATGATAGCAGTATTAATAACGGGTATACAGATGGTGAAAAGCCAATAGAAACACTGGTTTTTTATACCCGTTTGGCACAGAGAATGATTCACTTGCTTAGCACTGTTACTGCGGGTGGTATTTTATATGAAGTTGATTTACGTTTGAGGCCAAATGGTCTGTCAGGATTATTGGTGACTGATATATCTGGATTTAAAGATTACCAACAAAAAGATGCATGGACATGGGAGCACCAGGCTTTAGTTCGAGCGAGATGCGTGACAGGTGATGAAGAATTATCAAAGCGAATAGAGTCAATTCGTCAACAAATTTTGGGCCAGAAACGTAATTTAGCTATTTTGACAAAAGACGTTATTGAGATGCGTGCTAAAATGCGTGAGCAGTTAAATAAAAGCACGGTAGACTTGTTTGATTTAAAGCAGGGTAAGGGCGGTATTACTGACATTGAATTTATGGTGCAGTATGCAGCGTTGGCATGGTCTTCAGAGCACCCTGGGCTACTTATTTATACCGATACTATACGTATGCTTGAGGCGTTAATAGAGTCAGGTAAGTTAAGTGTGCATGAGAGTAGTATGCTAGCAAATGCCTACCGCTTTTATCGGAAATTGGCAAATCATTGTATTTTGCAAGAAAACCCCACTGTAGTGCCGATTCAGGAAGTGGCTGAATATCGAACACAAGTGATGGGGATTTGGTTACGTTGGTTTGAATGAGAGCCACGTTTAAGACATGAAATAGAGACTAGAGATTATGGCAGTAGTAACAATGGCAGATCGTGATGGAACCATCTGGTTAGATGGGGAGTTAATCCCTTGGCGTGATGCAAAAGTTCATTTGTTAACGCATACCTTACATTATGGTTTAGGAGTGTTCGAGGGTGTACGTGCTTATAAAACGGATCGGGGGCCTGCAATTTTTCGACTGCAAGAGCATACCGATCGTCTATTTCGCAGTGCAAAAATCATGGGAATGGCTATGCCCTTCAATAAAGAAGTGATTAATGAAGCTCAAAAAAAAGCAGTGCGTGAAAATAATTTGGAGTCTGGTTATATTAGGCCGATGTGTTTTTATGGAAGTGAAGGAATGGGAATACGTGCCGACAACTTAAAAACACACGTTATGGTGGCAGCATGGGAGTGGGGCTCATACCTTGGTGAAGAAAACATGACGAACGGGATTCGAATTAAGACTTCTTCATTCTCTCGTCATCACGTCAATGTTACGATGTGTAAAGCAAAAGCCAATGGTAATTACATGAACTCAATTATGGCATTACAAGAGGCAGTGACTGATGGTTATGATGAGGCTTTATTACTTGATTTAGAGGGTTATGTTGCTGAAGGTAGCGGCGAAAACTTCTTCATGGTTCGTGACGGCGTGCTTTACACGCCTGAGTTAACGTCAGCATTAGAAGGTATAACACGTGCCACGGTCATGACTTTGGCCCTTGATATTGGCCTAAAGGTAGTAGAAAAGCGTATCACTCGCGATGAGGTTTACGTTGCCGATGAAGCTTTTTTTACGGGTACAGCTGCAGAAGTGACGCCAATTCGTGAGTTAGATAACCGTGAAATTGGTAATGGTGGTCGAGGGCCTATTACCGAACAGTTACAGGCCATGTATTTTGATCAAGTTTATGGACGCAGCAAATATTACGAGCATTGGAATGAAAGCATTAGCAAATAGGCTGTAAACCCATTAGAAGCCACTAAAAAAAGTGAGAGGAATAAGGCATGGCAGGTCATAGTAAGTGGGCAAATATCCAGCATCGTAAAGGTGCACAAGATGCCAAGCGTGGTAAGTTATTCACCAAGTTCATTCGTGAAATTACCGTAGCTTCAAAAGAAGGGGGTAGTGATATTGCTAATAATCCGCGCTTGCGTGCAGCAATTGATAAAGCTCTTAGTGGTAATATGACTCGTGATGTCATAGAGCGTGCAACAAAAAGGGGCGCTGGCGAGTTGGAAGGTGTCACTTATGAAGAGATCCGATACGAAGGTTATGGGCCAAATGGTATCGCAATTATGCTTGATTGCTTAACTGATAATCGTAATCGTACAGTCGCAGCCGTTCGCAATGTTTTTACCAAGCGGGGTGGCAATATGGGCACAGATGGAAGTGTTGCTTATTTGTTTCATAAGAAAGGTATTATCTCTTATTCAGAGGATATTGATGAAGATGTGGTGATGGAAGCGGCCTTAGAGTCTGGTGCTGATGACATCATAACTAATGAGAATGGCACGATTGATGTATTTACGATGCCAGAAGATTACTCGCTAGTAAAAGATGCCCTCGATAAGTCAGGTCTTGAATCAACTTCTTCTGAAGTGACTATGCATCCAGAAACCACGGTGACATTGGATGTGCATGATGCTGAACAAGCATTAGCTATGATCGATGCTTTTGAAGATCTAGATGATGTGCAGGATGTATATACCAACGCCGGTTTCTCAGCTGATGTGATGGCGCAGTTAAGTGAAAATGCGGATCAAGGCTAAGTAAAGGCATTATGTAATGTCACGTATTTTAGGAATTGATCCTGGGTCAAGAAAGACAGGCTTTGGTATTATTGAACTTAATAATAGAAAGATAGAGCATGTCATTAATGGACGTTTAATGGTTGGGGATGGCGACTTTCCTGAGAGGCTTCGACAAATTTTTGTAGGTTTAACCGAAATTATTGGCCGATATAAACCTGACATGATGGCAATTGAAAAAGTATTCTTGCATAAAAATGCTGATTCAGCTTTAAAACTAGGTCAGGCTCGGGGTGCAGCTATATGTGCTGGTGTGAATCAAGGCCTTAAAGTACACGAATATACAGCAACACAAATTAAGAAGGCAGTAGTTGGTAACGGTCATGCAAAAAAAGATCAGGTGCAGTATATGATGTCAATTATTTTAGCATTACCAGAGTTACCTGATGAGGATGCTGCTGATGCTTTAGCTTGTGCTGTGACCCATGCTAACTTTGCTGATGTCGGCGGTTCACAAAAAAGTAAGTTACCAGAAGGTATGCGAACTTCACGCCGAGGAGGGCGTTACGGTAGATGATTGGACGACTTCGTGGGATTATTATTGAGAAACAGGCGCCAGATTTGGTGTTGGATGTGGGAGGCATAGGCTATGAAGTGGCAGCGCCGATGTCGACTTTTTGTAATCTACCTGCCCTTGAACAAGAAGTGATGCTTTATACCCATCTTGTTGTCAGAGAAGATGCGCAATTGCTGTATGGCTTTGCGACAATTCGTGAGCGGTTACTATTTCGCAGTTTACTTAAAGTTAATGGTGTTGGTGCAAAACTAGCATTAACTATCCTATCCGGCAGTGATGTTGATGATTTTGCTCGTAGTGTTCAGGAAGGTGATGCCGCTAGTTTGACTCGCCTGCCAGGAGTAGGGAAAAAGACAGCAGAACGTTTGATCATTGAAATGCGGGACCGTTTGAAAGAAGTCAGTGGTGCGATGGGGCTTAAACTTAATACCTCGGAAGCGTCAATCTTAGCAGGAGCTAAAGATGAAGCGATTGAAGCATTGGTCACTCTAGGTTATAAGCCTGTAGAGGCAGATAAAATGATCCGCTTGGTTGGTGGAGAGAATTTGAGTACAGCTGAATTAATCAGGCTGGCTTTACAGCAGAAGTAAAAATTTATTATCTTGAAAGTGACAAACATTGGCTAGTTGAAATTAACAGTGTGAAGAAAGCTAAGGTTTGAGATAATGCCTCAATAAATTAACTTTTGAGTAGGGGAATGGGATGGAAGATCGCTTTATATCTGCTGCTGCTCAACTCGATGAGAGTCATCAAGACAAGACTATTCGGCCTGCTCGTCTAAGCGATTATATCGGTCAAACTGTTGTTAGAGAGCAAATGGAACTGTTTGTAACTGCCGCACGTAGGCGTAATGAAGCCTTGGATCATACTCTCATATTTGGACCTCCCGGTCTTGGGAAAACAACCCTTGCAAATATTATTGCCAATGAGATGGGGGTTAATATAAAACAAACTTCAGGACCTGTTCTAGAGCGGCCGGGCGACTTAGCGGCATTACTTACTAACCTTGAACCTAATGATGTTTTATTTGTAGATGAAATTCATAGGCTTAGCCCAATAGTTGAAGAAGTACTCTATCCTGCAATGGAAGATTATCAACTCGATATTATGATTGGAGAAGGCCCCGCGGCCCGTTCAATCAAACTCGAACTTGAGCCTTTTACACTAGTGGGCGCGACGACGAGAGCAGGATCTTTGACTTCGCCATTACGCGATCGCTTTGGCATCGTACAGCGACTTGAATTTTATTCTTCTGAGGACCTAAGTACGATTGTTCAGCGAAGTGCCGGTATCTTTGGTATCGAGCTGGATGTGCAAGGTGCGGCGGAAATTGCACGGCGCTCACGTGGAACCCCACGTATTGCTAACCGCTTATTACGGCGTGTACGAGATTATGCAGAAGTTAAGTTTGACGGCCAGATAACAATAGAAGTTGCAAGACAGGCACTGAAGTTATTGGATGTAGATAATAATGGCTTTGATATGTTGGATAGAAAACTACTACAAGCGATTATTGAGAAGTTTGATGGTGGGCCGGTGGGTATTGATAATTTAGCTGCAGCGATTGGTGAAGAACGGGGCACAATTGAAGACGTCATTGAGCCTTATCTTATTCAAGAAGGATTTATTATGCGAACACCTCGTGGGCGTGTCGCAACAAAGCGTGCCTGGTTACATTTAGGCTTATCGACGGACTCTATAGAAAAAAATGACATTAATGGGTGAGTTTGATTGGCCTATTCGTGTTTATTATGAGGATACAGATAGTGGTAATGTAGTTTATCACTCGCAATATCTAAACTTTATGGAGCGTGCACGGACAGAATGGCTCCGTAGTTTAGGAATTGAGCAGGATGAATTGCGCACACAGCAGAATTGTATTTTTGCAGTTCATTCGATGGAAATTAAGTTTAAACATCCGGCTCGGTTTAATGATGCTCTACTTGTCCGTAGTCAATTGTATGGTATTCACGGGGCAAGTTTATCGTTTAGTCAGAAAGTTTTTTGTGAAAATAATCTGATATGCGAAGCAAAGATTAAAGTGGCTTGTTTAGATTCAAATCGATTTCGGTCTATGCCGATTCCTTCTTTTATAGTAGCGAGGTTAAAGGGTGAATGCTGATCTTTCAATGATAACATTGGTTTCAGAGGCTAGTTTTTTAGTTAAATTAGTGATGTTATCTCTTCTAGCGATATCACTGTATTCGTGGCTACTTATTTTTAGAAAGCGTGAAGAGTTAAGTCAGGCAAAAATAGATGCAGACTCATTCGAAGACAAGTTTTGGTCTGGTAATGAACTTAACAAACTTTATGAAGACATTGCTTCAACTCCCGCTTCAAGCCGTGGCATGGAAGGTATTTTTGAAGTTGGCTTTAAAGAATTTGTACGCCTGAAAAAATCAGCACCAGAGCCGGGCCAAGTGTTGGAAGGTGCTCAGCGTGTAATGCGTATCTCTCTTGCACGAGAAATAGATCAATTAGAAATGTCACTACCCTTTTTAGCAACGGCAGGATCAATAAGTCCATACATTGGTTTATTTGGTACTGTTTGGGGAATTATGAATTCATTTCGTGCGCTAGGTAATGTGCAGCAGGCTACCCTAGCTATGGTCGCTCCGGGTATCGCAGAAGCCTTGATAGCGACAGCAATGGGTCTATTTGCTGCGATTCCAGCAGTGATCGCATATAACCGCTATTCACACGAGGTCGAGCGGCTGATCAACCGTTACGATACTTTTTTAGAAGAGTTTTCTTCTATTTTACAGCGGCAACACGACTGATAAACAATGGCAATACATCATAAAAGACAACGTCGAAAACCGATGTCGGATATCAATGTTGTCCCTTATATTGATGTGATGCTGGTATTACTGATTATTTTCATGATAACGGCGCCGATGTTAACACAAGGTGTGCAGGTAGATTTACCGCAAGCGAGTGCTAACCCAATAGAGCCAAGTGAAGATAATAGTGAGCCATTGATTGTATCTGTGGATGCCCTTGGTTTGTATTATATTGGTATCGGGGACAAACAAGATAAAGCCATTACTCTTAATCAACTACGCTCTAAAGTCAGCACGATACTCATTAGAAGTCCAAATACACCAATAATGGTGAAAGGCGATAGAGCAGTTGATTATGGAAGTGTTGTTACTTTAATGGCTTTATTACAAGATGCGGGAGCTCCAAAGGTAGGCTTGATTACACAACAGTTGGAGCAAGTAAAAAGCGATAAAGAATGAACAAAAAATTGTTAAGAAATGTTATTGCAGGCAGTTATGCACTCGCGTTACACATTATTATCGTGTTCTTGCTGCTAGTAAATTTTGACTCTGTTCCGACAAGGGTTGCTGTGCCAAGAACGATTGATATTGTTCAAGCGACAATGGTTGATGAGCAGTATATTTTAGATGGGATTGCACAAAGACAAGAACAACTTGAAGAAAAAGCTAGACTTGAAAAGGAAGTACTAGATCATAAAAAAGAAAAGCTTCAAATTCAGCAGCAAAAACGAAAAGATGCAATCGAGCATGAAAAAAAAAGGATTGATAAGCAAAAACGTGAAGCAAACGCTAAGCTAAAGGCGATAGAAAAAAATAAAAAAGCCGCAGAATTAAAAAAGAAGAAAAAAGAAAATGATGAAAAAAAGAGAGCCAATGCAGCAAAGAAACTAAAAGCGGAAAAAGAGAAAAAAGTTGCAGAAAAGAAAAAAAAGGTAGCTGAAGAAAAGCGTAGAAAGCAGGCAGAGGAAAAAGCTAAAAAAGCAGAGGCTCACCAGCTACTCCAAGACGGCTTAGTGACAGAAATGCGTGAAAAAGAAGCGCACCGTATTTCAGGTGTGGTTAACAAGCATATAGGTATGATCGGACAGCGAATTAGACGCTATTGGATTGAACCTGCCAATGCTACACAAGGTATGGAATGCATTTTGAGGGTAATATTGTTATCGAATGGAGATGTCAAGAAAGTTTCTATCGTGAAAAGTAGTGGTAATGCCAACTTCGATCGTTCAGCTAGTTCAGCTGTGTATAAAGCGGCTCCATGGCCACATCCTGGTGATCCAAAAGTAGCAGCCATGTTTAAGGATTTTAAATTTGTTTTTAGGCCTCAATAGAGAACAAGACATGAGAAGAAGTTTATTAGTGAGACTCTGGCTATTTGCGGTATTGATATCCTGGGATGTAAATGCTGAGTTAGTAATTGAGATCATAGGGGGAACAGAGGCGGCTTTGCCGATCGCCGTCGTGCCATTTGGCAGTGAAGGTGTTCATGCGCCAGAAAATGTGTCAGCTATTATTAGAGATGACTTAGCACGAAGTGGTCGTTTTGATCCGGTAGCAGAGCAAGACTTGATTTCTTCACCCCACCAGAAAAGTGAAGTCAACTTTACAGATTGGCGGTTACTGAGAACTGAAGGGTTATTAATTGGTAATGTAAGTAGCGACGATGGTCAGACTTATCAAGTTCAGTTTGAATTGTTCGATGTTTATAAGGCGCAACAATTAGTAGGTATGCGTTATGAAGTTTTAGCTTCTAGTTTACGGCGCGTAGCTCACAAAATTTCGGATCAGATTTATCTAGCATTGACAGGGGAAAAAGGTGTTTTTTCTACACGCCTTGCATTTGTTTCGCTAATAAATAATAAGGACGGAAGCCAACGTTACTCTCTGCAGGTATCAGATTCGGATGGTGCAAATCCAAGGGCGGTTTTACAGTCCAAGCAACCAATTTTATCGCCCAGCTGGTCACCAGATGGAGAACGATTAAGTTATGTGTCGTTTGAAAATGGAAGTGCTGAGATATTTACACAGTCGATGGGAAGTGGCAAACGAACTTCTGTTGCCAACTTCAGAGGAATAAATAGTGCACCTAGCTGGTCACCAGATGGCAAAAAGTTAGCGATGACATTGTCTAAAGGGGGTAATGCAGAAATTTATGTGATGGATATTACAACTAAGGTGCTAACACGTGTAACTCATAGTTCGCAAGCTATTGATACGGAAGCTGTTTGGATGCCAAATGGTAAAGAATTAATATTTACCTCTGACAGAGGTGGTCGCCCACAGATTTATAAAATATCTGCTACTGGAGGTCGTGCAGAGCGCTTAACCTTTGAAGGTCGTTATAATGCATCTCCAGATGTCTCGCCAGACGGTCGCTATTTAACGATGGTGCATGGTCAAAAGGGTAAATTTTATATTGCAGTGCAAGACTTAAAATCGGGAGTAGTCAAAGTGTTATCTGAAGCTGGGCAAGATGAGTCGCCCAGCTTTGCTCCAAATGGTCGTTTGATCCTGTATGCTACCGAGCAAAATGGTAAAGGTGTTTTAGCGACAGTTTCCATTGATGGTCGTTTTCATCAACGTTTAGGTGATACTGTGATCGATGTTCGCGAACCCGCATGGTCGCCAATCAGAAAGTAAACAATATTCAGGGGTTTTCCTAATGAAATTAGTTAAATTAAGTGTCGTGGGCTTTATTTTAGTTTGGTTGACTGGGTGTAGTACCCTCGGCTTGAGTAGTATGGATAGCTTTTTGAATGAAGCGGGGGTAGTAGTTGATGAACGTGGGGCTTCAATTAATGGAGCAGATTCGTCAGAAAGTGATTTGGATGGTGTGGAAACACAAGTAATTTTGGGTGAAGAGGCTATTGAAGGTCATGCTTTAGATGATCCAGCCAGTGCATTATCGAACCGTGTTGTATATTTTGAATATGACAGTAGCTCGGTAAGAGAAGAAGATCAAGTTACACTTGAAGCGCATGCCCAATACCTAGCTAAACATTCAAAAGTGAGTGTTAAGCTAGAGGGCCATACCGATCAGCGTGGGTCTCGTGAATATAATTTAGCTTTGGGTGAGCGACGTGCAATTGCTATCCGACAGATTCTAATGATTCAGGGCGCGGATATGAAGCAATTTCAGGTAGTTAGCTTTGGCCAAGAGCAACCACAAAGTGAAGGTGATGGCGAGGTGAATTGGCAAAACAATCGTCGAGTTGAATTGATATATATAGGTCGATAGCAATGAATAATTCAGTAACTAAATTAATTGTAGTGGGCTTATTGTTTGCCTTATCAGTAATTAATACTGCATGGGCTGATGAAGCTCAACTCAACAAGCGGATTGAAAGTTTAGAGCGAATTGTTAAAGGACAAGGGTTGGTTTCTTTGATGAGTCGTGTCGAACAACTGCAAAGTGAAGTGCAGAGGTTAAATGGTGACAATGAAACTTTGCGGCACCAATTAAATGAGATGAAGCGACGCCAAAGTGAAATGTCTATTGCTTTTGATGGGAGATATCAACCGGTTACAATAGCAGCAAGTTCTGAAAACAAGCCCCAACCAGTTGAAGCGGCTAGTGACTCCGCTATTGCAGAACTAGAAAAGATTGCCCAACCAGAAGAAGAGACAGTAGAAAAAACTGAGCAACCTAAAGTTGGAGCGGAAGTTGTTGAGAGTGAAGTGCCGATAGACTCATCGGCCTCATTAATGGCATTAGAAAATGGTGATGCCGCTTATCAATCTGCATATCAAACTTTGCGAGGAGGACAATACAAGGAAGCGATAATAGCGTTGTCTGCTTTCTCTGAGCAATATCCACAAAGTAGCTATTTGCCGAACGCCTATTACTGGCAGGGTGAAGCTAATTATGTATTGCGAAATTTTGAAGGGGCAATCAAGGATTTCGAAGTAGTGATTGAACAATTTCCTGTTAGCAATAAAGTTGCAGGCGCGATATTGAAAAAGGGGTTTAGTCAATATGAGCTAGGGCAAGTTGATATGGCAAAAGCTAACTTAGCAAAAGTGATAGAGCTATATCCCGCAACTTCTTCTGCGCGGCTGGCGAAAGTCAGGTTGGATCGTATTGGAAAAGAAACACGCTAAGTGCTTAAAACAAGGAAGAATGTTTAATGCAGTGCCGCGTTACAGAAATTTTCTATTCATTACAGGGTGAAACAAGGACAGTCGGTCTCCCAACAGTATTTGTACGACTGACTGGTTGCCCATTGCGGTGTTCTTTTTGTGATACAGCCTATGCTTTTCATGGGGGTACTAAAATGGATATTAGTGATATTGTGGCGAAGGTTCAGACGTATCAGCCACGTTATGTAACTGTGACAGGTGGAGAACCATTAGCACAAAAATCCTGCTTCTCATTATTGAAGGCCTTGTGTGATTTGGGTGTGGAGGTATCCCTTGAAACGAGTGGGGCTATTAATATCGTTGATGTTGATCCCCGGGTGGTATGTGTGATGGACTTAAAAACACCAGGTTCTGGCGAAGAATCTAAAAACCGTTATGAAAATATCAGTTTATTGAAGCAGACCGATCAGCTTAAATTCGTGATTTGTGACCGGAATGATTATGATTGGGCTTGTAATAAAATAGACGAGTTTGATTTGGGGGAGCAGTGCGAAGTGTTACTTTCTCCAGTTCATGGTGAACTTCAGCCAGCTGATATAGCTGATTGGATCATCGAAGATAAATTGGCCGTTAGATTACAAGTACAGTTGCATAAGTACCTGTGGAATGATGAGCCAGGCCGATGAAGAAAGCAGTTGTTTTACTATCTGGTGGTTTAGATTCTGTTACAGCACTTTCAATTGCAAAAGAACAAGGCTTCGAATGCTACACCTTAAGTTTTAATTATGGCCAACGGCATTCTACAGAACTTACCGCAGCAAGGATGATTTCAGCCCAAAATGGTGCTGTGGAACATAAAGTTATTGATATTGATCTTACCGCTATCGGAGGCTCAGCACTGACAGACGATAAAATTGACGTGCCAGAGAGATTGGAAGAAGGAATACCTGTTACGTATGTGCCGGCCAGGAATACTATTTTTTTATCTATAGCATTAGGCTGGGCTGAGGTATTATCAGCAGATGCGATTTTTGTTGGTGTGAATGCCGTAGATTATTCTGGGTATCCAGATTGTCGTCAAGACTTCATTACGGCATTTGAACAGCTTGCAAATGTGGCGACAAAAGCAGGTGTTGAGGGTAATAAGCTAAACATACATGCACCACTAATGAAAATGAGTAAATCAGATATAATTCAAGAAGGTATTCGTTTAGGTATCGATTACAGTCAGACAGTTTCGTGTTATCAAGCAGATCAAAAGGGTAAGGCTTGTGGCAAATGTGCTTCCTGTCGTCTTCGGAGTCAAGGATTTGAGCAGGCAGGTATTAGCGACCCAACACGATATCAATAGTTAACGAATATGATTATTCCGCTGAAGTAGGCGACTATTTAAGAAAAAGACTCGTTTACAAGTTTGGGATGAAAACTTATAGTTAAGGTGATATTTCAAGCGTAGCTATTGTGTTGTTTGAGTTTTTTGATTTAAGCCTGTTGGAAATATGTCGACATTGATAAGTTTTATTGGTGGTAATGCTTGCCATTTCCCACAAATACGTTATTATTTCGCGCTTGGTTTGGGCCGTTAGCTCAGTTGGTAGAGCACCGGACTTTTAATCCGATGGTCCCGCGTTCGAATCGCGGACGGCCCACCAAATTTGTATTTCAACTTTGGTTAAATGCTTGCTTTTAAATTATATTTAAAATCCAGCAATAACCTGTTGACAGTGGGATGAGAGGCTGTATACTTCTCGCTTCTTTGTTACGCATTATGTAGCAAATGCTCTTTAAAAAAATAATATCAAGTAATCTGTGTGGGTACTTGCATTGGGTCGTTTTGTAAAAAAAGATCGATGTTAAGTATTTACACAAAACAGTAATGTTTTAAGTAAACGATTAGCATCAAAATGAGTTCGTGGCATCTTAAAAATGTCACAAAAGAAGTAATTAAACTGAAGAGTTTGATCATGGCTCAGATTGAACGCTGGCGGCATGCCTAACACATGCAAGTCGAACGGTAACAGAACTAGCTTGCTAGTTGCTGACGAGTGGCGGACGGGTGAGTAATGTATAGGAACTTGCCTAGTAGTGGGGGACAACGTGTGGAAACGCACGCTAATACCGCATAAGCTCTACGGAGGAAAACGGGGGATCTTCGGACCTCGTGCTACTAGATGGGCCTATATTGGATTAGCTAGTTGGTAAGGTAAAGGCTTACCAAGGCGACGATCCATAGCTGGTTTGAGAGAATGATCAGCCACACTGGGACTGAGACACGGCCCAGACTCCTACGGGAGGCAGCAGTGGGGAATATTGCACAATGGAGGAAACTCTGATGCAGCAATGCCGCGTGTGTGAAGAAGGCCTTAGGGTTGTAAAGCACTTTCAGACGTGAGGAAAAGTTATCTATTAATACTAGATAGCCCTGACGTTAACGTCAGAAGAAGCACCGGCTAACTCCGTGCCAGCAGCCGCGGTAATACGGAGGGTGCAAGCGTTAATCGGAATTACTGGGCGTAAAGCGCGCGTAGGCGGTTAAATAAGTCAGATGTGAAATCCCTGGGCTCAACCTAGGAACTGCATTTGAAACTGTTTGGCTAGAGTATGGTAGAGGTGAGTGGAATTTCAGGTGTAGCGGTGAAATGCGTAGAGATCTGAAGGAACATCAGTGGCGAAGGCGACTCACTGGGCCATTACTGACGCTGAGGTGCGAAAGCGTGGGTAGCAAACAGGATTAGATACCCTGGTAGTCCACGCCCTAAACGATGTCAACTAGGTGTGTGAGAGTCTAACTCTTGCGTATCGAAGCTAACGCGATAAGTTGACCGCCTGGGGAGTACGGCCGCAAGGCTAAAACTCAAATGAATTGACGGGGGCCCGCACAAGCGGTGGAGCATGTGGTTTAATTCGATGCAACGCGAAGAACCTTACCTGGTCTTGACATGTAGCGAAGGTTAGAGAGATCTGACTGTGCCTTCGGGAACGCTAACACAGGTGCTGCATGGCTGTCGTCAGCTCGTGTCGTGAGATGTTGGGTTAAGTCCCGCAACGAGCGCAACCCCTGTCCTTAGTTGCCATCATTTAGTTGGGCACTCTAAGGAGACTGCCGGTGACAAACCGGAGGAAGGTGGGGACGACGTCAAGTCATCATGGCCCTTATGACCAGGGCTACACACGTGCTACAATGGCCGGTACAAAGGGCTGCTAACTCGCGAGAGTGTGCGAATCCCATAAAACCGGTCGTAGTCCGGATCGGAGTCTGCAACTCGACTCCGTGAAGTCGGAATCGCTAGTAATCGCAGATCAGAATGCTGCGGTGAATACGTTCCCGGGCCTTGTACACACCGCCCGTCACACCATGGGAGTGGGTTGCAAAAGAAGTAGCTAGGCTAACCTTCGGGAGGCCGGTTACCACTTTGTGATTCATGACTGGGGTGAAGTCGTAACAAGGTAGCCCTAGGGGAACCTGGGGCTGGATCACCTCCTTTTATAAATACAAAGTTATTCTTTGTGAGTATCTACACACATTACTTGATATTAAAAATAGATAGATATCTGGGTCTGTAGCTCAGTTGGTTAGAGCGCACCCCTGATAAGGGTGAGGTCGGTGGTTCAAATCCACCCAGACCCACCATTTATTGCCTGCTTGAATTATTTAGTACGTTCACGTGTATTAGCGTGTTTTACAAACAAAAATAATCCAACCAGAACAAAAATTGGTACAGCCCGAACCTGAATACCCAAGAACATTTGGGGCTATAGCTCAGCTGGGAGAGCGCCTGCCTTGCACGCAGGAGGTCAGCGGTTCGATCCCGCTTAGCTCCACCAATTTATCTATCTATAAATGATTATTATTTAAAAGTAGTTTTATAAAGATTATTTTTAAATGAGAAATCATTGCTCTTTAACAAAATGGGAAAAACAAGGCAGATTATATTGATTGTGATGATCGATATAATCGTAAAGAGAAGAGAATAATATGTACAGCAAAAAGCTGTGTAACTTTGAGTTTACTTAGGGTTATATGGTCAAGTGAATAAGCGCACATGGTGAATGCCTTGGCGATAAGAGGCGATGAAGGGCGTAGTGATCTGCGAAAAGCGTTGGCGAGCTGATGAACAAGCTTTGACCCAGCGATACCCGAATGGGGAAACCCGGCTAGGATAACCTAGTCATCCTTAAGTGAATACATAGCTTAAGGAAGCAAACCCGGAGAACTGAAACATCTAAGTACCCGGAGGAAAAGAAATCAACCGAGATTTCCTAAGTAGCGGCGAGCGAACGGGAAACAGCCTGCAAGTAATAATTTTTGTATTAGTGGAATAGTCTGGGAAGGCTAGCAATAAAGGGTGATAGCCCCGTACACGAAAATGCGATTATGGTACTAAGCTTGCGACAAGTAGGGCGGGGCACGAGAAACCTTGTCTGAACATGGGGGGACCATCCTCCAAGGCTAAATACTCCTTATCGACCGATAGTGAACTAGTACCGTGAGGGAAAGGCGAAAAGAACCCCGTTTAGGGGAGTGAAATAGAACCTGAAACCGTGTGCGTACAAGCAGTAGGAGCAGATTTATTCTGTGACTGCGTACCTTTTGTATAATGGGTCAGCGACTTAATTTATGTAGCGAGCTTAACCGAATAGGGGAGGCGCAGGGAAACCGAGTCTTAATAGGGCGAATAGTTGCATGGATTAGACCCGAAACCTGGCGATCTATCCATGGCCAGGGTGAAGGTGGGGTAACACCTACTGGAGGCCCGAACCCACGTATGTTGAAAAATGCGGGGATGAGCTGTGGATCGGAGTGAAAGGCTAATCAAGCCAGGAGATAGCTGGTTCTCCTCGAAAGCTATTTAGGTAGCGCCTCGTGTCTCACTCTTGGGGGTAGAGCACTGTTTCGGCTAGGGGGTCATCCCGACTTACCAACCCGATGCAAACTCCGAATACCAAGAAGTGCAATCACGGGAGACACACGGCGGGTGATAACGTCCGTCGTGGAAAGGGAAACAACCCAGACCATCAGCTAAGGTCCCAAAATCACAACTCAGTGGAAAACGAAGTGGGAAGGCCCAGACAGCTAGGAGGTTGGCTTAGAAGCAGCCATCCTTTAAAGAAAGCGTAATAGCTCACTAGTCGAGTCGGCCTGCGCGGAAGATTTACCGGGGCTTAAGTTGTGTACCGAAGCTATGGATACTCTTAGGAGTATGGTAGAGGAGCGTTCTGTAAGCGGATGAAGCAGACCTGTAAGGGTTTGTGGACGTATCAGAAGTGCGAATGCTGACATGAGTAACGATAAAGGGGGTGAGAGGCCCCCTCGCCGAAAATCCAAGGTTTCCTGCTCAACGCTAATCGGAGCAGGGTGAGTCGGCCCCTAAGGCGAGGCAGAAATGCGTAGTCGATGGGAAACAGGTTAATATTCCTGTACCTCTTGTTACTGCGATGGGATGACGGAGAAGGTTAGATCAGCACGAGATTGGTTGTTCGTGTTTAAGCGTGTAGGCTGAGTTCCTAGGAAAATCCGGGGATTCATTAAGGCTGAGGCGTGATGACGAGCCCCTTTTGGGGTGAAGTGATTGATACCCTGCTTCCAGGAAAAGTCTCTAAGCTTCAGGTAACAAGTGACCGTACCCCAAACCGACACAGGTGGATAGGATGAGAATTCCAAGGCGCTTGAGAGAACTCTGGTGAAGGAACTAGGCAAAATAGCACCGTAACTTCGGGAGAAGGTGTGCCTTACTGGTGATGTGATTTACTCACTAAGCTAAGTAAGGTTGCAGTGAAATGGTGGCTGCGACTGTTTATTAAAAACACAGCACTCTGCAAACTCGCAAGAGGACGTATAGGGTGTGACGCCTGCCCGGTGCCGGAAGGTTAATTGATGGGGTTATCTTCGGAGAAGCTCTTGATCGAAGCCCCGGTAAACGGCGGCCGTAACTATAACGGTCCTAAGGTAGCGAAATTCCTTGTCGGGTAAGTTCCGACCTGCACGAATGGCGTAACGATGGCCACACTGTCTCCACCAGAGACTCAGTGAAATTGAAATTGCGGTTAAGATGCCGTATACCCGCGGCTAGACGGAAAGACCCCGTGAACCTTTACTATAGCTTTGCACTGAACTTTGAACTTACCTGTGTAGGATAGCTGGGAGGCGTTGAAACATTGTCGCTAGATGATGTGGAGCCGCACTTGAAATACCAGCCTGGTACGTTTGGAGTTCTAACCTAGGTCCGTAAGCCGGATCGGGGACAGTGTATGGTGGGTAGTTTGACTGGGGCGGTCTCCTCCCAAAGAGTAACGGAGGAGCACGAAGGTACACTAAGCATGGTCGGACATCATGCGGTTAGTGCAATGGCATAAGTGTGCTTGACTGCGAGACAGACACGTCGAGCAGGTACGAAAGTAGGTCATAGTGATCCGGTGGTTCTGTATGGAAGGGCCATCGCTCAACGGATAAAAGGTACTCCGGGGATAACAGGCTGATACCGCCCAAGAGTTCACATCGACGGCGGTGTTTGGCACCTCGATGTCGGCTCATCACATCCTGGGGCTGTAGCCGGTCCCAAGGGTATGGCTGTTCGCCATTTAAAGTGGTACGCGAGCTGGGTTTAGAACGTCGTGAGACAGTTCGGTCCCTATCTGCCGTGGGCGTTGGAAATTTGAGAGGAGCTGCTCCTAGTACGAGAGGACCGGAGTGGACGTACCCCTGGTGTTCGGGTTGTTTTGCCAAAGGCATTGCCCGGTAGCTATGTACGGAAGGGATAACCGCTGAAAGCATCTAAGCGGGAAGCCCCCCTCAAGATTAGATTTCCCAGAGCTTTAAGCTCCTGAAGGGCCGTTGAAGACTACGACGTTGATAGGCTGGGTGTGGAAGCGTGGTAACACGTGAAGCTAACCAGTACTAATTGCCCGTGAGGCTTGACCATATAACCCCAAGTAAATTTGGGTGGTTTTTGCTTACATAGATAAATACTCTTTATAAATTTTGTTTTTCCCATATAAGCTTAGCTTTTTTAAAGTTAGGCAACGCTTATGCCTGGTGGCCATAGCGAGTTGGTACCACCTGATCCCATCCCGAACTCAGAAGTGAAACGACTTAGCGCCGATGATAGTGTGGGAGTTCCCATGTGAAAGTAGGTCACTGCCAGGCTTTTATATAGAAATACCTGAACCATAACTTATGGCTCAGGTATTTTTTTGACTGAGGGTTTTCAATGAGCGTTTATGTGAATTTGAAATTATTTTATTCTGTACTTTACAGAAACTCTCACAACTCGTAAGCTTATATTGTTATGCAATCTTGTGCTGTAACATACACTGATTAGGCTTTTATATAACTTAAAAAAAGGATTACTATGCCAGAGATTATTGTTGAAAAGAACCTTAGTGATGCGCGCTTAGCTGAACTAGGTATTTCTAGTTGGAATGTTTGGGAATGTGATGTTAGAGAGTTTAGGCTAGATATGGATGATGCTCTTGAACGTTCATATATTCTAGAAGGCGAGATTGTCGTCACACCAGATGGAGGTACAGCTGTAACTCTAGTGCCTGGTGATTACATTACTTTTCCATTAGGTTTAAAAAGTGTCTGGTCTGTGACTAAGCAGTTACGTAAGCATTACACGCACGATGCTGAATAAAGCGAGCCGATAATTAAATAAAAAAGGCATCTTTGTGATGCCTTTTTTATTTCTATAGAGATTTAAAATACATTAGCTATTTATCAAAATTAAGCCATTTAAATGCTATATATGTTGCTAAAAGAGTCGATATACCAGCCAGTATGAAAGTGAATGTTGGTCCGGGGTTATCCCAAAGGTACCCACTTGTTAAACTACCTAATACACCACCTGCTCCGAACCCTATACTACTATATAAAGCTTGTCCTCGAGCCTGATTTTTACCAACAAAATGTTGATGAACCCAAGCTATAGCGGCAGCATGGAAAGTACCAAAACTGGCAGCATGTAATAACTGAGCAAATAATAAAACAGTTATCATATTAGGGAATAACCCTATCAATAACCAACGTAATGTTGAAAGTAGTAAGCTTAAAATTAGAATTAAGCGTAATCCATATCGTGGTATGAAGCGGTGCATGAAAATAAACACAATTACTTCTGCAAGTACGCCCAGGGCCCAGAGCTGACCGATCAGGGTGCGAGAATAACCATTTTGCTCTAGATAAATGCTATAGAAGGTGTAATAAGGGCCGTGACTTAGAATCACGAGAAAACATACTGTAAAAAATGCAAGTATTGCAGGCTGTTTTAGGATGTCTCTGAGAGGCAGCTGTTTATGTGTCAAATTATGATCAGATGATTCTGGTACAGATAAGCTCATTATCCAAATACCTGTCATAGTGATGATTAATGCAATAGGCATTAGGTCAATACTTATTTTTTCAAATACAATACCAAGTGCGGTTACTGTAAATATAAAACCGATTGAACCCCACAGACGTATTTTACTGTAATGATGACTATTTTTCCCGAGGTGTTGGAGGGTATTGGCTTCAAATTGTGGTAGTGTCGCATTCCAAAAGATACTGAAAACTAACATTACCACTGCAATCCAGATGTAGCTATTATCAAGTAGGATTGCAGAGAACGCGATAGTACCAATAATTGATGTTACACGAACAATACGCATTCGTTGTCCATGAAAATCAGCTAACCAAGCCCATAAGTTTGGTGCAATGATGCGAGCCCCAAGAAAAATAGCTGTAAGTTCACCTATTTCTTGAGCTGAAAAACCTTGCCATTGAAGATAGAGCCCCCAATAAGGCACAAATACACCAAGAGAGGCAAAGTAAAAAAAATAAAAGCCTGATAGACGCCAATATGGCGTCGTTGTATATGGACTCATATACTAGAAGGAATGATGGGGGTTCCTGTTGTGACATTCATATTTTGAGCACGATGACGAAGCATGTGATCCATCAGAAGTAACGCGAGCATAGCTTCAGCAATAGGTGTTGCTCTAATACCAACGCAAGGGTCATGTCGCCCATGAGTGACAACTTCAATTGGTTTGCCTTCTGTGTCTATACTTTTTCCAGGGATACGTAGACTAGAAGTGGCTTTAAGCGCCATGCTAACTAAAATATCTTGACCGCTTGAGATGCCACCTAATACGCCACCGGCATTGTTACTTAGAAACCCTTCCGGCGTGATTTCATCTCGGTGCTCTGTCCCTTTTTGTGTGACAGCTTCGAAACCAGCACCTATTTCGACCCCTTTTACAGCATTAATGCTTAACATAGCATGGGCAATGTCTGCATCTAAGCGATCAAAAACAGGCTCTCCTAATCCGGGCGGAACATTACGGGCAATAACATTAATACGAGCGCCAATAGAATTGCCCTCTTTACGAAGCGCATCCATATACGACTCTAGCTCTTGCTCTTTATCAGGGTCAGGGCAGAAAAAGGCGCTTTTTTCCATATGGTCCCATTCATACCTTTCGGTTTTGATGGGGCCAAGCTGAGCAAGGTAGCCTTGGATCTGAATACCATACAAGTCTTTTAAGTATTTTTTTGCGATGCCTCCGGCTGCGACACGCATAGCAGTTTCGCGAGCCGATGAGCGACCCCCACCGCGGTAATCACGGAAGCCATATTTTTGGTGGTAAGTGTAATCAGCATGGGCTGGCCGGAACTGGTGCATGATATTCCCATAATCTTTTGAACGCTGATCAGTATTTTGAATAGTCATACCGATGGGGGTACCGGTTGTTTTACCTTCAAAGACACCGGATTGAATTTTCACTTGGTCTAGTTCTCGACGCTGGGTCTCGTGGCGAGTCTTACCTGGCCGACGTTTATCTAAATCGCCTTGTAAGTCTGCTTCGGAGAGTTCTAGGCCCGGAGGACAGCCATCAACAATACATCCAATAGACGGACCATGACTTTCACCATAAGTGGTAACAGTAAATATTTTTCCGAAACTATTGCCTGACATAAAGGTGTTCCATATAGGTGGTTTTATAATTAATAATATATATTTAAGGTTTTATAATATGCGATGTAGTTTTTTTTATACAATAAATAGCGTAGCAAAGCCTAGAAAAGCGACAAACCCTACTACATCAGTGACAGTCGTGAGAAGTACACCAGCAGATAGAGCTGGATCTGAACCAAATTTTTTCAGTAGTAGTGGAATGGCTACACCAGCTAATGCGGCAGCAATAAGGTTAATAACAATAGCGGTTCCAATTAGTATGCCTAAAGCAATACTATTAAACCAGAGGATAGTAACCACTGCTATGGCAACAGCCCAAATAAGACCATTACTAGCCCCGACTAATATTTCCTTACGCATTAACCAACGTTGGTTTTTTTCATTGAGTTGACCCAGTGCCATTGAGCGAATTACAAGTGTTAGTGTTTGACTGCCAGCAACACCCCCCATACTGGCAACGATAGGCATTAAGATTGCTAGGGCAACCTGTTTTTCAATAGTGGTATCGAAAAGGCCAATTACCCCAGCAGCTAAAAAAGCAGTAAGGAGGTTAACACCTAGCCACAAAGAGCGCCGGTGAACACTTTTTTTAACTGGTGCAAATGTGTCTTCGTCTTCACTTAAACCAGCAAGACTTAGCATTGAGTGCTCTGCTTCATCTCGGATAACATCAACAACATCATCAATAGTAATTCTGCCAAGAAGACGATTATCAGAGTCGATGACAGGTGCGGAGATGAGGTTATGCTTTTCAAATCTGTGAGCAACATCACTGTCGGGGGTGTTTGCATCAATCGCTTCAATTTGATGCGACATGACATCATTAACGGTGAGCGATCGGCTACTGCTAACCAATTCAGTTAGTGCGAGTGTTCCAATATAGCTATCATCATGACTAACAATATAAAGGTTATCCGTATTCAACGGGAGCTTACCTAGAAGACGCAGGTAGCGGAGTACGACCTCCAATGTTATATCGGAACGGACAGTGATAATATCAGTATTCATTAAACCACCGGCAGTATCTTCCTCGTAGGCAAGGATAGTTTCAACACGTCGACGATGTTGACTATCCATGGCACGTAATACTTCCCGCATGACGTGATCTGGGAGGATTTGCAAGATATCAGCAACATCATCAGCATCTAAATCTTCTGTAGCACTTATAAGATCTGCTGTATCCATATATTGGATAAGGTCAGTCCGAACATCTTCACCAACATATGATAAAACATCGCCTCGCAAGTCAGGGTTGATAATTGGCCAGCAGACTTTACGCTCAGTTGGAGGTAAAGATTCTAGAAGGTGGGCTGTTTCAGCAGGGTGTAGTGTCGACAACAAATGGCGCATGCGCACAAAGCGGCCACTTTTTACAGCTTCGGCCAATGCATCTATTGGTTGTGTAGTTGCTTGTTCTTGAGTTAGTTCAGGCATGATCCTGTCCAAAAAACGATGTATCGAGAAACACTTTTTTGTACCCTATTCTAGCTGCTCGACGCTGCAGTGAATAGGATTAATATACTTAATTAGAAGCGTTTATATTCTCGAGCAAGTATTCGGCCTCAAAGGGGTCATCCATATCCAAAATTTGAAGTGCATCTGATGGGAGTTTACTCAAATCAGTTTCATTAATGATCTGTTTTATTTCAAGGATTGCATTGGGATGCATACTGAAAGTAGATAGCCCCATTGCTAAGAGCAGGCGGGTTAATCTTGGATCCCCTGCCATTTCACCACACATTGAGACATCAACACCGTGTTTTTGTCCGGCCAATAAGGTCATGTGAATGAGCCTTAAAACTGCGGGATGCAGTGGGTCGTAGAGATAGTTTACTTGATTATCAATGCGATCTATTGCAAGTGTATACTGAATTAAGTCATTGGTACCAATGGATAAAAAGTCAACTTGTTTAGCAAACATTTCGGCACATACGGCACTGGCAGGAATCTCAATCATGACACCGACTTCAAGGTGGTGATCGTAACTGACCCCTTCTCGGTTGAGTTCTTGCTTACAGCTATTAAGTTGGCTTTTGGCTTGAATTAATTCTTGTTGGGTCGACACCATTGGAAACATGATCTTAACCTTACCAAATGCTGAAGCACGAAGGATTGCGCGTAACTGGGTTTTAAACATATTAGGTTGATTGAGGCATAGGCGAATAGCCCTAAGGCCGAGTGCTGGGTTCGTAACTGTCGCTCCGTGGCTACGTCCGCCATCAACAGTTTTATCTGCCCCCAAATCAAATGTACGAATAGTCACGGGTTTATTCATGCTTTCAATTACATCTCGGTAGGCGGCTAACTGCTCTTCTTCTTCCGGTGGGGAAGTTCGATTCATATATAAAAATTCAGTCCGGTATAAGCCTATCCCTTCTGCCCCAGCGTTACTAATCATAGTGATATCTTCGGGAAGCTCCGCATTAGCTAGTAATGTAATAGCTTTGCCGTCCTTAGTTTTGGTCTCTTGTGCTTTATATCGACTTAATGAGGCTGTGTGTTGTCGGAATGCGGTTAGTCTGTGCTGGTATTCACTAGTGACCGTATCACTAGCTCCGGCGATTATGCTACCTAGCTCTCCATCGAGGATCAAAGGTTCATTATCTTGAATATAGCGGCGAACAGATTCGACACCAACAATAGCTGGTATACCCAGACTTCGAGCTAAGATAGTCGTGTGAGATGTTGCACCACCGTGTTCAGTGACAAACCCCGCTATACCTTGGTGTTGCATTAAAACTGTATCTGCGGGGGTCAGATCCTCTGCAATGATTATGTGCCCTTTAAGACGCCCATCTGGGATTTCATGCTCCAATACATTTTCATCGGCGAGGAGGCGGTGAATGCGGTTTACAACATGGTCGATATCATCTTGGCGTGTACGTAAATATGGGTCATCCATCTCATTAAAGACGTTGATAAGTGCATCTCGTTGTAATTGTAATGCCCATTCAGCATTACAACGTCGCGTACGGATCATATCTATTGGAACGGTGGTTAGCGATGAATCATTAAGCATCAATAAATGGGTGTCAATGAACGAAGATACATCAGTGGGGGCGTTGGTAGGGATATGGTCTCGGATGGAGAGCAGTTGTTGCTTAGCTAGTTCGTTAGCATTGCTTAAGCGCGCTACTTCTTGTTCAATACTAAATGATGGAATGATATATTCCCTGACATCAGGCTGGTTATGAAACACGATATGTGCACGACCAATGGCAATACCACGTGAGACTCCAATACCTTGGAGTTCAAGTGTCATTCATCTTCTCCAAAAAAGTCATTGATGAGCTCTTCGATAGCCAAGAGGGCTTGTTGTTCGTCATCGCCATTGATATGAACAGTTATGTCTGTATCTTTTGCTGCTGCGAGCATCATGAGCCCCATGATACTCTTACCATTGACGATTCTAGCGTTACGTGAAACTTCAATATCTGAGTTAAACCCAGATGAGGTTGTGACAAATTTAGCTGCGGCACGTGCATGTAAGCCAAGTTTGTTAATAATAGTTATTGATTTTTTTATCATGTTCTACACTCTGTGTGATGACAACTTACTACACCGTCTTGCCCACCAGTAATAGCTTTTTGTTCGAGTTCATTAAGATTCAAGTGAGGGTAGTTTAGAACGCGGATTAGCATGGGGAGGTTAAGGCCAGAGATAATACGAATATCATGTCTTTCTGATGCGCCACAGGCTATGTTACTGGGTGTTGAACCATACATGTCAGTAAGAATTAGGGTACCGTCACCTTGATCAATTTCATGTAGTGTCTGCATGAATTTCAACCTGATATCATCGGGGTTATCATCAATACTAATTGACAGAATGGTGGTTGCTACTGAATAAGGAGCTAACATCTGCTGAGCAGTATTAATTAATTCAGAGGCAATTTGGTTATGGGAAATGAGCAAGATGGCTACAGTCATGAATATTCTCTTTAAAGATTCACATTCTTATTATTGTTTGGTACTGATAAATAGGTTGCTTCATACCATGGCTTTTCTTTGCTTTTTTATGAAGGCACTTTCAGCATCGCTATTATGTAATTGTAGCGCTAACCAGGTCTGAATTCTATGTATCAGTGAGGCTGGGTTTTTTGTACACAAGCACAGCACAGGATAAGGGGTTTGACAAATTGTGTAGTACTCGAGGGAGGGTGTTAAGGTATTGTTATTTTTCGTAATGTCATTGTGATGTAATAAAACAACATGGCTCAGCCTTGTTTCTGGTTGCCAAGCTGTTTTACCAAAAAGCTGCAATACGGGAATGAGCCCTAGCTCTCGAGTGTGTAGTAAACCTGAAGTCAAGGGAGGGCAATATCCCATAATACCTTTTGACGTATTTTTAAACTCGGCGATATCATCTGAAATCAATTTGTGGCCTTGATATAGTAGCTCTAATGCCAGGCTACTTTTTCCAATATTAGGCTGACCACGAATAAATATACCCTGTCCATCGATATTCATTAGGACGCCATGATGACTTTCTAAGTGCTCTAAACTCATAATACCAGTTAGTCGTCTATGGCCAGTAGAAGATTAAATAATTTTCTCGGATCATTTGTATTACGAATTAATTCACAGGTTTCTTGATTTCTTAATATAGTTGCTAAGCGTGCCAAATGTTCTAGATGATATTGGTCTCCGTCTTCAGGGACGAGTATGCCAAAAATAATATCCACAGGTTTGTTATCTGCCGCTTCATAATTAATGGGAGCAACTAATGTGATCATAGCTGCAACCGTTTCTGTAATGCCCGAGACTCGTGCGTGGGGGATAGCAACACCGCCACCTAATCCAGTGCTTCCAAGACGTTCTCTTTCCAGTAATGCATGGAATATACGGTCGGTGGTGATAGCGCTAGAATGGACTGCCAAATATTGGCTCATGTACTCAATGAGTCGCTTTTTACTCAAGATACCATTTTCTTTACAATGAATATTGTTTGAATTAACGAGTAAAGAAGCGATAAGCATAAGAAATCCTACTAGCCAGCGTTATTTTTCATGTGAGCACCATCAGATTGATGGTGGTTCTTAATTTTGTCTTTATGTTTAATAATTTGACGGTCTAATTTGGAGATTAAATTATCGATTGAAGTATACATATTTTCACTTTCATCGGATGCAAATAATTCTGCACCACTTGCATGGATAGTTGCTTCTGCTTTTTGGCGCTGCTTTTCGACGGAGAGAATAACGTGAACATTGGTCATTTGATTGAAGTGTCGTGTTAGCTTTTCACATTTGTTGTTTACATGGTCACGAAGACTATCTGTAATTTCAATATGCTGTCCAGTAAGGTTTAACTGCATAGTAGCTGACTCCTGTTGATCAATGAAGGCTGGTCTAGACCAGCCGTTTACGAACATTTGAAGGTGCGATGGCCAAGCTTTCTCGGTATTTTGCGATAGTTCTTCTTGCCACTTTTATACCCTTTTCTCCAAGGATATCAGCAATTTTACTATCGCTGAGAGGTTTTCTTATATTTTCTGCATGAACAAGTTTTTTTATGATGGCTCGGATGGCGGTAGCTGAGCACTCACCGCCACTATCTGTATTAACGTGACTAGAAAAAAAGTATTTAAGTTCAAAGATACCACGAGGAGTGTGCAGGTATTTGCGTGTGGTAATGCGAGAAATAGTTGACTCATGCATTTCTACCTCTTCGGCAATACTCTGTAAAATGAGTGGACGCATGGCTTCATCCCCATACTCTAAGAAACTTTTTTGCCGGTTTATAATGGCTTCAGTGACTTTGAGCAAGGTATCATTTCTATTTTGCAAACTTTTTATGAACCAACGAGCTTCTTGTAGATGGTTTTTTAAATAAACATTGTCCGTGCTGTTATCTGCCCGTTTAATAAGTTGAGCATAGTGCTCAGCAACCTTTAGCTTTGGCGTGTTATCTACATTAAGTGATAATTGCCAA
This sequence comes from uncultured Gammaproteobacteria bacterium, assembly GCA_905181885.1. Classification (GTDB taxonomy): domain Bacteria; phylum Pseudomonadota; class Gammaproteobacteria; order Nitrosococcales; family Methylophagaceae. The sequence goes on along the minus strand of CAJIZI010000001.1, from coordinate 344,296 downwards.
CGATTGTTTAGTTTACGAACATAGACGTCGGGAACAATATATTCTGTTTTATCAACTTGTATCTGGCCACCAGGCCGAGGATTTAGTAGCTGGATAAGTTCAACAAGCTCTGTTAACTTCCCATCAGTAATTTTTAACGCACTCTTTATTTGTTGGTAGTCACGATTGGCGAGGACCTCAAGATATTGATCTATCAGTACGGTCAGTAACTCTGTTTGCCCATTATCATGCTCGAAGAGATGAAGCTGAGTGAGGAGACATTCACGTAAGTCACGTGATCCAACACCAATAGGGTCGAAGTGTTGTAAGCGGTGAAGGACAGCCTCTATTTCATCAAGGTTAACATCATACTCACTTCCCAAACTCAAACCTATATCCTCAAGAGAGCCTTTGAAATAGCCGTCATCTTCAATGGCATCAATAATGTGGATAGCAATTAATTGTTCAAGTTCTGAAAAAGGGGTAAGGCGCATTTGCCATAGTAAATGCTCTTGTAGACTTTGACCGCTTTTATCTTCGTCATCCCTGATAATATCACTAGCAATGGTTTGACTTTGAGGTGCAGTGGGAGGTGGCTGGTTTTCAAAGGTATCTTCCCACTCACTGTCAGTTTGTAGTTCTGCTGGAATATTCTCAATTTTTAGCTGTGTTAAATCTTCAAGAGGAGGCTCTCCGCTACCGTCACCTTCGACTTCTTTTTGATTACTTGCATTGACATAATCAAAATTTTCTTCAACTTCTAGCAAGGGGTTTTCTTCTAGTGCCTCTTGTATTTCGGCTTGCAGATCAATAGAAGAAAGTTGTAATAATCGAATCGATTGTTGCAATTGCGGCGTCATGGATAAACCATGGCCTACACGAAGTTGTAACGATGCTTTCACAGGATTTTCAGAAATAACACAAGTTTCATACGAATTATTTTACAGCAAATATCGTGCCACGACCTAAGACCTTTTTTACAAAGTGTTAGTTAATCTCAAAAAAGAGTCAATGCCGTGGATTTAAAGCTTAAACACAGGTTATCACCAATAGATAAATTGAGTGACTGTAAGGATTCAATACTGATAATTGCATAAAAGCGTTCTTTGCAATCAATAGTGAGGTGGATAGTACCGGCTTCTTCTGAAATAGTTGTTAAGCGACCTGAAAAATGATTACGCATACTGGAATCTAGGACACTGGTTGAGATAATTATTTCATGGGGATCGATAGCTACATGGTTAGCTTTAAGTAATGTGGCCTGATGTATAAATACATAATTTACCGGTATTAAATATTCTGTCATCTAGTTGGCCTTGAAAGACATTAAGTAGTGGGCTTTTTGTTATTTGGCCCTTAATCAAATTAATCGTTGTATCTGCCAATGCGACACCTTGTAACCTATCATGGGTTGAGAAAATAACTGTTTTTCCTGATTGGTAAGCTAAGTCTTCTATGATGAGTTCAAGTTGTTGAATATGGCTTTGGTCTAAGTGAGAAAAAGGTTCATCGAGTAATAAAATTTGAGGTTCATGGGCAATTGCCCTTGCGATAGCCGCTCGTTTTAGTTCACCGCCGGAGAGAGTGTAGGCTGGTTTTGAAGCTAGATGGGTTAGATTAACTTGCTGTAGAGCTCTATCTGTAAGTTTGGGCCGCTGCGAAGATGAAATGCCTTGTAATTTAAGCGCCAAGGCAACATTGTTATAGAGAGAGCCGGATAGTAAAAAGGGTTGTTGACTAACGTAACCGATAGAGCGTCGTTGAAGTGTTGAGAGCCTTGGTTTGCTCTGTTGACCCATCAGACTTAGCTCACCTTCATCTGGCTTGCTTAGGTAAGCAAGGAGGTTGAGTAAGGTGGACTTTCCAGCACCATTATCCCCTAGTATTGCAACACATTGGTTGGGTTCAATTACAAGGTGTGGGATATCGAGGTTACATTGACTTTGGTGAAAGACCTTGATTTTATTGAGTAGGTAAGCTGGGGTCATCGATATTCTTGTTGTAGCCATGACAGAATGAAATTAACGAAGAATGCTATTAAAAGTAAGAGGAGTCCTAGCGCTAGACCTACCTCAAACTCTCCTTTGCCAGTTTCGAGTGCAATAGCAGTTGTCATCGTCCGAGTATAGCCTTCAATATTGCCACCGACCATCATTGCTGCGCCCACTTCACCGATGGCGCGACCAAAGCCCGTGATAACTGCTGCTAGCATGATAAAACGAGTTTGTTTGGCAACTTGAATTACTAGTGCTAGAGGTTTAGCTCCTAGGCTGATTAAGGTTGGCACCAAGCGAGGATCTGCAGTGGTGACTGCTGCAATAGCTAAGTTCATCATGATAGGGAAAATCAAGAGTGCTTGGGCAATAATGATTGCACTCGGGGTATAGAGCAACTCTAGGTGGCCCAAAGGGCCTAACCGGCTAAAAAGCCCATAAAGCAATAAACCGATTAATACTGTCGGCAGAGCCATAAGTGTGTTTAATATGTTCTGGACTAATTGCTTACCCAAGAATTGATTTAAGGCCATTAAAATACCAGCGGGAATCGCCAAAACACCTGCGGTAGTTGCTGCCATGAGGGATATTGAAACAGAATTGAAAACAACCTGATAAAGGGCCGGATCGATAGTTATAATTAAATCGATGGCGGCGGAAAAGGAATCAGCAAAAAAGCTCATACTTGTACTTTTGTTAACGGGTTATGTTTTTTGAGGCCGCTAAGGAAGAAGAAGGCAAGGAGATAATTTGTCATATCTAAGTATGTCTTAACTAATACCAGAAGGGTAAGTTTGTAACTGATTAGACCAATAAACACACTGTTACCTGAAAAACAGGTAAGGACTAATAACGATTAGCCCTTACCTTAATTCAGTTAGTAACGATAAGTCTCAGGTTTAAACGGACCTTGTTTGCTCATACTAAGGTATTCAGCCTGTTCTGTGGTTAGTTCTGTCAAGTTAGCTCCGATTCTTCCGAGGTGTAATCTAGCGACTTTTTCATCTAGGGATTTGGGTAGGACATAGACTTCATTTTTATAGGTGTCACTGTTATCCCATAATTCGATTTGCGCCATTACTTGGTTTGTAAATGATGCCGACATTACAAAGCTTGGGTGCCCAGTGGCGCAACCTAAATTCACCAAGCGGCCCTCCGCCAATAAAGTGATACGTTTACCATCAGGAAAAATAATATGATCAACTTGTGGCTTGATATTGCTCCACTCGTATTGGCGAAGTGATTCGACATCGATTTCAGAATCAAAGTGACCGATGTTACAAACAATAGCTTCATTACGCATGGATTTCATGTGGTCATGCGTAATAACATCTACATTACCAGTGGTAGTTACAAAAATATCAGCCATTGAAGCGACATCATTCATGTTTACTATTCTGTAGCCTTCCATCGCTGCTTGTAGAGCGCAGATGGGGTCAATTTCAGTTACCATAACAGTCGCACCCATACCTCTAAATGCTTGGGCACAGCCCTTACCAACGTCACCATAGCCAAGGACGACACAAATTTTGCCAGCGATCATGACATCAGTTGCTCGTTTAATGCCGTCGAGCAATGATTCGCGACAACCATAAAGGTTATCAAATTTAGATTTAGTAACTGAGTCATTTACATTAATAGCTGGTACTTTAAGGCTACCATCCTTCATCATTTCATACAGACGATGCACACCTGTGGTCGTCTCTTCCGATAAGCCTTTAACATCAGATAATAGTTCTGGGTAATCATCGTGCATCATTTGGGTTAAATCACCACCGTCATCAAGAATCAGATTAGGGCGCCAATTGTTTGGTCCAAAAATAGTTTGTTTGATACACCAAATGGCTTCTTCATTGGTCTCACCTTTCCAGGCGAAAACAGGAATATCCTGAGCGGCCATAGCAGCGGCAGCTTGATCCTGGGTTGAGAAGATATTACATGATGACCAGCGGACTTCAGCACCCAAGTCAATCAGCGTTTCAATCAACACTGCTGTTTGAATAGTCATATGTAAACAACCTGCAATACGAGCACCCGCAAGTGGATTTTTTCCTGCATATTCTTCACGAATAGCCATTAATCCTGGCATTTCTGTTTCGGCAATTTTAATTTCTTTTTGGCCCCATTCCGCTAAGCTAATATCGGCAACTTTATAGTCTGGGAGGCCAATATCGGTAACTGTGTTGTCAGGGCTCAAGTTTTCATTCGGCGATTTCATTAAATATCCTTCAATGTAGGTTAGATTGGATGCCTGCGGCATCACGTAAGGTGTCAGCCATATCGGTACGCTCCCATGTAAATTCGGGTTCTTCGCGGCCAAAATGACCATAGGCTGCCGTTGCTTGATAAATGGGACGAATAAGATCAAGCATTGTAATTAGCCCCATAGGTCTTAAGTCAAAGTGTTCTCGAACGAGAGTTTCTATTTTATCGTTTGTAATTTTTCCGGTACCAAAAGTATCTACACTTATTGATGTTGGATCTGGGACACCGATAGCATATGAGATTTGGATTTCACAACGGTCTGCGAGCCCAGCAGCAACAATATTTTTAGCAACATAGCGACCAGCGTATGCTGCACTGCGATCTACTTTAGAGGGATCTTTACCGGAGAATGCCCCGCCTCCATGGCGAGCCATGCCACCGTATGTATCGACAATTATTTTACGCCCAGTTAAGCCGGCATCACCAACTGGGCCACCGATAATGAATTGGCCAGTAGGGTTGATGTGGTATTTTGTTTTCTTACTAAGCCACTTATCAGGTAAGGTTGGCTTAATAATGAGCTCCATAACTGATTCATGAAGATCTTTTTGGGAAATATCGGGGTTATGCTGAGTAGATAAAACAACAGCATCGATAGCAACTGGTTTACCATCTTCATAGATAAAGGTAACTTGGCTTTTAGCATCTGGGCGTAGCCAGGATAATGCACCACTTTTACGTTCATGCGCTTGACGTTTAACAAGTCTATGAGCATAGGTGATAGGAGCGGGCATAAAGACATCAGTTTCATTACTTGCATAACCAAACATTAGTCCTTGATCACCTGCACCCTGATGTTCGAGATTTTTATTGTCTACGCCCATGGCTATATCAGAAGATTGTTTACCAATTAAAGATATGACAGCACAGGTTTGACCGTCAAAGCCTACATCGGAACTGTTATAACCAATATCAGAGATTGTTTTTCTTACAATATTTTCTAAATCAACCCAGGCACTCGTAGTTATTTCACCAGCAATAATAGCCGCACCTGTTTTGATTAAAGTTTCACAAGCAACTCGAGCATGCGGATCTTGGCAAAGAATTTCGTCAAGTATTGCGTCAGAAATCTGGTCTGCAACTTTGTCCGGATGGCCTTCTGATACCGATTCAGAGGTGAAAGTAGTGCGGTTACTCATAAACAATATGCCTCTGTGATTTGGCTTGTTTTAATGAGCTTGGTAAGCTGTTTATCTCGACTTGGATAGGCAGAAGACAAGGTTCATTATTACAAAAATATAAATAATGAACGCAGTTAAAATAGTCTAGCGAATAAGCCTAGCAGGAGATCCTGTTGCAGCGTTCCTAATTCGAAGCCATTTAAGTTTAGTACATTTCACATGAAAAACACAAGATTTATCGTGATGTCAAGAGAGGGTAATTGAAAAGGGTTTAATAGTTTTAGTATTTATCTAGCTTCAGATATCAAGTTTTGAACTGTGGGATTTTAACCAGTATTGCGCATCTTTAAAATTAGGGTAAAAGTTTTCCACGCATTGCCAGAAATCTTTTGAATGATTGTGATGCTTAAGGTGGCTGAGCTCATGAATAATCAAATAATCGATGATCTCTTTAGGGGCTTGAATTATTTTCCAATTATATTGGATTGCACCTTCTATATTACAGCTTCCCCAGCGTGCATTGTAGGTTTTAATAGTAATAGATGATGGATGTAACCCGGTTCGTACGCTTAAGTATTCACTTCGGGCTGTGAGGTAATTTGTTGCTTGTATTTTATACCACTCGCATAATTTCTTGTGGCGTAATGTCGTTGAAAGTGAAGTTAAGCGGCCACTTAAAGTTATACCTGATGATGTAAAATTAATAGAAGTGGCTATATTTTCTTGGATTAGTTCAAGAGTATAGAGCGAGCCTAAGAACCAGAGCTTATCACCTGTTAACCACTGACGTTTGAGAGGCTCATCAGGTAGTTTTTGTAACTGTGTTTCGATCCAGCTTTTTTCCCCCCTGATAAATCGTGCTGCAATATCAAGTGGAAGTGAAGTAGGAATATGGATTGAGGCGCCTTTTGAAGTCACTTTGAGGGTAATATTTTTTCTACGAGTGCTTTTAACAACCCTAACCAGAAAACCATCACATCGAATTATTGAAATAAGAATCTCCAGTTATTTTAAAATAAATACACATTTTACGTTACGATTTGAGAAAATAGCGACTCTGAATTTATTACGATGATTATGACTGATTTAAAGCCCCCGATAAAATTTGCTCACAGACTATCTGTTGCGCCCATGCTTGACTGGACTAACCGAGATTTTCGCTATTTTGTCCGACTTATTTCGCAAGAGTGTTTGCTTTACACCGAAATGGTCACAACAGGAGCCTTAATTAATGGTGATAAAGCAAGGTTTCTCGGTCATGATCTGAGCGAACAACCGATAGCTTTTCAATTAGGTGGCTCTGATCCTAAAGATTTATCGCTGTGTGCACGTATGGCTGAAGATGCTGGCTTTAGTGAAGTAAATTTGAATGTGGGCTGTCCTAGTGATCGGGTTCAGTCTGGACGATTCGGCGCTTGTTTAATGGCTGAGCCCGTTTTAGTAGCGGCAGCTGTGGCTGCAATGCAGTCAGCTGTATCGATTCCAATCACTGTGAAAACTCGTTTGGGTATCGATGGTCAAGATAGTTATGACTTTTTGTGTGGATTTATTGAAACCGTATCAGATGGGGGGTGTGAATTATTTGTTTTACATGCTCGTAAAGCATGGTTATCAGGTTTAAGTCCTAAAGAGAATCGCAATGTGCCACCTTTGGATTATGAGCGCGTCTATCAAATTAAGGAGGATTTCCCGCATTTACATATCGACATTAATGGGGGAGTAAAGGCTATCTCGGAAGTGAATAAACATTTGCAAAAAGTCGATGGAGTGATGGTAGGTAGGGCAATTTATCATGATCCTTATTTGCTATCAGGTGTAGATAAGGCCATTTTTGGTCAGCGTGGTGAAAGTGTATCAAGGCATGAGATTGTTCTAGCGATGCTGCCATATATCGAGCAACGCATGACTGCGGGGCGGTCTTTGAAATCAATTACACGCCATATGCTGGGTTTATTCCAAGGTCAACCGGGTGCTAAAGCATGGCGTCGCTACTTGAGCGAAAGAGTTCATCTGACTGGTGCTAATATTAATGTGGTGGAGCAGGCTTTAGCTTTAGTGCCTGATACCAGTGCCTTTGCTAAGTAAATATAGTGAAAACCCAGTAAGACCTGTTATACAGGACAAGATTATAATGAAAGCAATATTGATGGGAATATCAGAGACACCTAACATCCCATATCTAAAGGCATTAACCATGTATAGAATGGGGTTAAATAAGGAAGCTTGTTGCCAAAATTCTGGTAGCAAATCGATGGAGTAAAAGATACCACCTAAATAAGTTAGCGGGGTCAAAATAAAAGTAGGAATAATGGCAATTTCATCAAAACTTTTCGCATAAAGTGCATTAATGAAGCCACCCAATGCAAACATGACTGCGCTTAATACGATCATTGTGATGGTAATTAAGAGATGTTGTATGGGTAGCGTTGTGAAAAACAGAGACACAATCGTCACGATCAAACCTACCAGTAGGCCACGTGCAACCCCGCCTCCAACATAGCCTGCCAATATTAGGTAATTAGGAATAGGGGCAATTAGCATTTCTTCAATATGATTTTGAAATTTGGCACTATAAAGTGATGAAGCTACGTTAGCATAAGAATTGTTAATCACGGCCATCATAATGATGCCGGGAGCAATATACTCCATATAATCAAAGCCACTCATTTGTCCTATACGGCTGCCTATTAAATTACCAAAGATGACGAAATACAAAGTCATTGTAATAGCCGGTGGTAATAAGGTTTGGGGCCAAATCCTAAGAAAACGGCGGGTTTCTTTAGTTAATAAGGTGTGGAATGCAACCCAATGATGCTGTTTTTGAATGTTCATGAATTTGCCTGAGTCTTTTCCACTAAAGCTAAAAATAGTTCTTCTAATCTATTCGCTTTATTTTTCATACTAGAGACTTCAACACCTTGAAGGGATAAGCTTTCGAAAAGAGTATTCAGTAACTGATCTTTTTTTAGTTCAACCTCTAGCGTTGTATTATCAATCTGTGTGATATTAATATCACACAGATTGATGGGCTTAGTTAGCGGTGACTTAAGGTCAAGGACGAAGACTTCTTTATCAAGTCTGTTTAATAGTGATTTCATATCAGTATTTTCGACAATATGGCCCTGATCGATGATAGCGATATTGCGGCAAAGGTTTTCGGCTTCTTCAAGGTAATGAGTGGTCAGGATAATGGTTGTACCTTGCGCATTAATATTTTCTAAAAAAGCCCACATTGAGCGTCTTAGTTCAATATCTACTCCTGCAGTCGGTTCGTCCAAAATCAATAGCTTTGGACTATGTACTAGTGCTCTTGCAATCATTAATCGTCGTTTCATACCCCCTGATAGAGCCCGAGAAGGTGTAAATCTTTTATCCCATAAGCCAAGCTGGTGGAGTAGTTCGTCAGCACGAGGTTTGGCTTTATGACTTGGTATACCGTAGTATCCTGCTTGAGTTACTAAGATATCCTTTACTTGTTCAAAGCCATTAAAATTGAATTCCTGAGGCACTAAGCCGAGATATGACTTGGCTTGCTCTGGGTGAATGCTGAGATCCACACCAAAAATTTTAATATCACCGGCTGTTTTCGTGATTAATGAGGTGATGATCCCAATGGTGGTCGATTTTCCAGCACCATTGGGTCCGAGCAAGGCAAAAAAGTCACCTTGTTCGACATCCAAGTTGATGCCATCAAGTGCTTTTAAACTATTATTGTAGACTTTTGTTAAATGTTGAATGGAAAGCGCTTTCACAATATCTATTATCGTAGCCAGGTCAGGTGCGCCTAGGGTATCATGCTCATATGAGTTTTGATAAAAAGCCCTTTTTTTTGAGCGGGCAAATTACACCACCAAAATCAAAAGTTGAATTATTGGCGCGATGTGATGCGTTGGCAGGGAAAACATTAGGCCGCGTCGCGGAGACTTTAGGTTTATCAGTACCTGATGATTTGAAGGTATATAAAGGGTGGGTTGGAGCTTTATTGGAAACAGCATTAGGGGCAGATGCGGGTAATCGGTCAGAGCCAGATTTTATAGGGTTGGGGGTTGAAATGAAGACTCTTCCTCTAAACCTGCTAGGCTTGCCAAAAGAATCAACCTACGTTTGTTCAGTTTCAATGCAACAAACGGGTGAGTTGAGGTGGAAGGAAAGTTGGCTGAGGCGTAAGTTGTCTCATGTATTATGGGTGCCGGTTGAAGCAGTGAATACTATTCCTCTAGCAGAACGTTATATTGGACAACCTTGGTTATGGCAGCCGAGTTCTGAGCAAGAAGCCCTTTTAAGGCGTGACTGGGAAGAGCTTATGGACAGAATCGTTTTAGGCAGTCAATCAGATATTACAGCGAAAGAGGGCGAGTATTTACAAATCCGACCCAAAGCTGCACATAGCCGGGTTGTTACAAGGGGAGTTTCGGAAGAAGGTGATTATGAAGATATTAATCCCAAAGGTTTTTATTTAAGGACTAGATTTACTCAGAGCATACTCGCACAAGAGTAGTTGGTATAGCTAAAGGTTAACCATTCTTTAGAGTTTCACTTCATATACTGAGATAGAAGAGTGTTACTTTGAGATATCTACAAAATAGCCGGAAATTGCTGCAGCAGCTGCCATAGCAGGGCTGACTAGGTGGGTTCGTCCACCTAGACCCTGGCGACCTTCGAAGTTACGATTGGAGGTTGAAGCGCAGTGCTCACCAGATTCTAAACGGTCAGCATTCATAGCAAGACACATTGAGCAACCTGGGTCTCGCCATTCGAATCCGGCATCAAGAAATATTTTGTCTAAACCTTCATGTTCGGCCTGTTGTTTTACTAAGCCTGAGCCAGGCACAACTAGTGCTTGTTTGAGAGTGCTTGCCACTTTACCGCCTTTAATTTCTGCGGCAGCTTGACGTAAGTCTTCAATACGAGAGTTGGTGCATGACCCAATAAACACACGGTCGAGTTGAATATCGGTGATAGATTGATTTGGCTTTAAGCCCATATACTTAAGCGCTCTTTTCATGCCGTTACGTTTGACGGCATCAGTTTCAAGTGCAGGGTTAGGAACTTTGTCATCGACAGAGACCACCATTTCTGGAGATGTTCCCCAAGTTACTTGCGGCTTTATGGTTGAGGCATCTAACTCGATAGTCTTATCGAAGAGTGCATTTAAGTCGCTATGTAAGTGAGCCCATGCGTCGACAGCTTTATCCCAATCTAGTCCCTTGGGAGAAAAAGGACGACCTTTTAGGTAATTGATAGTCGTATCATCAACAGCTATCAGCCCGATGCGAGCGCCTGCTTCAATAGTCATATTACAAACAGTCATTCGGCCTTCCATTGAGAGCGCTCGAATAGCCTCACCAGCAAATTCAATAGTATAGCCCGTACCACCTGCGGTTCCGAGCTGGCGGATAATAGCCAAAACAATGTCTTTAGCCGTGACTCCGGATTTGCATTGGCCATTGACACGGACAAGCATATTTTTAGCTTTCTTTTGAATTAAACACTGGGTTGCTAATACATGTTCTACTTCAGATGTACCAATACCAAAAGCAATGGCGCCAAAAGCACCATGGGTTGATGTGTGGGAGTCACCACAGACAACGGTCATACCCGGAAGGGTTGCACCTTGCTCGGGTCCGACAACATGAACAATACCTTGGCGTTTATCATTTAAATTAAATTCGGTCACACCAAACTCTTTACAATTTTGACCGAGCGTGTCGACTTGCAGGCGAGAAATAGGGTCACTAATACCTTGACTGCGGTTGGTTGTAGGGACATTGTGATCTGGCGTAGCTAAGATAGAGTCTATGCGGTGAGGCTTTCTATTGGCTAAGCGCAAGCCTTCAAATGCTTGAGGTGAAGTAACTTCATGAACAAGCTGGCGATCAATGTATATCAATGCAGTACCACCGTCATCACTACGGATAAGGTGTTGCTGCCATAATTTGTCGTAAAGTGTCTTGGCTATCATAAGTAAGCTTAGTATTTAAATTATTAAAGATATTATACCGTGAAGCAGCATTTTGCTCTATGCAAAACTTTTTTGGAGACAAAAAAAAACGAGTAACTTTCGTTACTCGTTTTTTTAATACTGCTTATGAAAGTGGTTATTCCATATTAGCGTGTCTAAACTTCATTTTATCTTCTTGGATTCCTTTCTCATGAATTAAGTGAGAAACAATAGACTCTAAGAATATTAATGTCGATAATTCAAACATGGTTCCCATAGGCATGCCTTTTGTTGCTGCAAAGCTGCTATCAGTTCCAATTTGGATCGTTTGATCGGCTAAATCACCAATCGTAGAGCTAGATTTTGAACAAACCAAAACCACATTAGCGCCCTCAGATTTAGCTTTATTTGTAAATGAGACAAGTTGAGTTGTTTCACCTGAACCAGAAATGACAATCAATAAATCGCCTTGACGGATACTCGGTGTACTAATTTCACCTTGAACATATACGGTGTAACCACTATGCATCAACCTCATTCCTAAGAAGTTACCTACTAGTTTTGAGCGACCCGCCCCTGTAATAAAGATGCGTTTAGCATCATCACACATAGAAATTAATCTAGCTTCATATGATTCATCAGTAGAACCAACGATTTCGGTGATTTTATTTAAGAGCAGATCTTGATGCATTGTCATTTTTCTTTCCTTATGCTGCGTCAACTAAAGCACGAAGCTCTTTAGCTGATTCTGCTGGTGAAGGTGCGCCATAGATAGCCGCGCCGACAACAACAATTGCTGCACCAGCTTGAACTGTGCTTTGGATTGTGTCTTTGTTAATACCACCAGCAACAGAGATTTTTACATCCATGCCAAGACCAGCGATCATTGCTAAGTCAGCAAAAGGTGTTCCACCAGCTGCTTGTGCGTCAAGACCAGTGTGAACACCGATGATTTGTGCGCCATTAGCTGCTGCAGTTTTAGCAACTGCTGCTTTATCTTGAACACCAATTAAATCGACTTGGGCTTCAGCACCGTTAGCATTAGCTGCTTTAATAACACCACCGATTGTCGCCATGTCTGCTGCACCAAGTACAGTACATATAGCGCCACCAGCTTCATAGAAAGGTGTTGATTCATATTCGCCCGCATCCATTGTTTTAAGGTCAACAAGGATTTTTTTGTCTGGGTGAGCTGCTTTTAGAGCTTTAACAAGCTTAAGGCCATTGTATTTGATGCATGGTGTGCCGATTTCTAAGATATCAACATAAGGTGCAACCGCTTCTGCTAAAGCCATTGTTGCGTCAAAGTCTAGAGAATCTAGAGCCATTTGAATTTCTGCCATTTTCATACTCCTAAAGTAGTTTTTTTGTCTGATCACGTCGATGCGCGACTGATAACTATAATTCACATCCCTGCCCAATGTCAATTTAGATTGGGATGTAGGGAAGCCTAGTTAAGCAATAATTGATACTGCGAGACCTAGACTATATTTGCAGCTTAGAAACCTTTAAGCCTCTAGTTCTGCTAGGCGGCTTGCCAGTAGCTCTTCCAATGAAGCAAGTGCTTTTGCAAATCCATCTATACCTTCTGCCAACTTCTCTGTTGCCATGTGATCTTCCGCATGCATGGCATCAAAAGTTGCTTTATCCATATTGATTTTTTTAATGTCTGAAGATGCAGCTTGTGCTGGCGACAATTTACGAACGAGTGTGGCTTCTGTTGATTGTAATTCATCAAGTAGCCCTGGTGAAATTGTCAATAAATCAACACCTGCTAACTCAGTGATTTCACCTAGGTTACGGAAGCTTGCGCCCATGACTTCAGTTTTATAACCAAACTTTTTGAAATAGTTATAGATAGCAGTAACAGAAACTACACCGGGATCTTGATCTGCAGGGTATGAGTCACGACCAGAATCTTTTTTGTGCCAATCAAGTATGCGCCCAACGAATGGTGAAATTAGTTGAATACCATTCTCAGCACAAGCAATCGCTTGGTGTAAGCCAAATACTAAGGTTAGGTTGGTGTGAATACCTTCTTCTTCAAGCACTTTAGCGGCTTGGATACCTTCCCAAGTTGCTGCAATTTTTATTAAGATACGTTCACGAGATACGCCAGCTGCCTCATACTGTGATATCAGGTCGCGGCCTTTCGCGATAGTGGCATCTGTGTCATAAGACAAGCGTGCATCAACTTCAGTTGAAACCCGTTGAGGCACAATATCGAGGATCTTTAAACCGAATGATACTGCTAAACGATCGAATGCCAAGGTGACTACTTCAGATGCAGCGGCATTTGCGCCAGCTGCTGTGCGGGCACCCTTTAAGGTGTCGTCAACAATTGCTTGATATTGAGGCATTTGTGCTGCAGCAGTGATAAGTGATGGGTTTGTTGTTGCATCACGCGGTGTGAATTGCTCTATTGCAGCGATATCACCTGTGTCGGCAACGACAACAGTCATTTCTTTTAGCTGGTCAAGTAGATTTGCCATATGAAAATACCTTCTTAAGTTTGTGGGTTAAAAAATCTAACTTCAGACATTAAATTTGCCTAGTCAGAGTACGAATGTTTTACAGTTTACTATGAAGAAGTTGTGCTGACTTAACCTTGGTTAAGAATATAGCGTTCAACACCGGTCACAGCAACAGCTAGTTTTGTTTTGTTTTGAATATAACGCTCAACACCAGTCATTGATTGAGCTGAGATGAGTTTGTTTTGGATGTAGCGCTCTACACCGGTTGATGTACTTGCTTTGCTACTATGATTTTCAAGATAACGTGCTACGCCGGTCATTGTTGATTGTGCCTGAGGTTCTACTGAAGCCGGTGCTGATTGACTAGGGACTTGCGGTTGAGAGCTCGATGAAAATATACCTTTGAACAAGCTACAAATTGAAGAGAAGAAACTTTTTTCACTCATTAGAGTTACCTTTTTATTAAGTCGTTTTATTCATGAGGGTTTGAATAAGGAGCACTATTTTACTATGTTTTATACTGTTGTGGAATGCTGGCGATCGATTATGCTCAATCGATGACAGATCTAGCTTATTATTTGTTGTACTTAGACTTTGTGACAAAAGAAAAAAGGCGAATGACTTTCGCCACTCGCCTTCTTGCTTGATGTAGTTATAGACTAAGAACTAAGCAGCATCAACTAGAGCGCGTAACTCCTTTGCTGATTCTGCAGGAGAGTCAGCCCCATAAATTGCAGCACCAACAACAACAATTGTTGCGCCAGCACGAACTGTTTCTTGGATAGTCTCTTTATTGATACCACCAGCAACAGAGATGCGAACACCTAAGTTAAGACCAGCGATTAGGCTTAAATCAGCAAAAGGTGTTTGGCCTGCTGCTTGAGCATCAAGACCAGTGTGAACACCGATGATTTGAGCACCGTTAGCTGCTGCTTCAGTTGCAGTAGCAACTTTATCAGTAACACTGATTAAATCAATTTGAGCTTCTGCGTTATTAGCGTTGGCTGCCTTGATAACACCACCCATTGTAGCTTTATCTGACACACCAAGAACCGTACAGATATCACCACCAGCTTCATAGAAAGGTGTTGATTCATATTCACCAGCATCCATTGTTTTAAGATCAACAAGGATTAGTTTTTCAGGAAATTTTGCTTTTAATGCCGTGACCAATTCTAGGCCATTGTACTTGATGCAAGGAGTACCGATTTCTAGAATGTCAACATATGGTGCTACTTGCTCTGCAAGTGCAATTGTTGCATCAAAATCTAAAGAATCTAACGCCATTTGAATAAGTGCTTTTGCCATGTTGACATGCTCCGAAAGTTGTTATTTATGTTTATTTACGTTGAAAATACGCGTGGAGACTATATAGTAATGGCTTCTTTAATGTCAATTTTACGGGCCTGTTTATTCTGTAGTATGAGGCGCGACAAGTTATTATTATATTTAAATTTTAGCAAGTTGTATTTTTTTTTTTTTGGCGCAAAACTTTACTCAAGGATCTGACTACAAATGAGAAAAATTGATAATATTTCTGGACTGATCATTGATATGGATGGAGTTCTTTGGCATGGAAATGAACCTATTCAAGGCTTGGTTGCATTTTTTGAAACTTTAAGAGAAATCGATTTGCCTTTTGTATTAGCAACTAATAACGCTAGCCTAACGCAGCAACAGTATATCGATAAGCTGGCAAAAATGAATGTAGTAGTGACTGCTCAGGAAATTTTAACTTCCAGTATGGCTACTGCTAGTTACCTGGACGCTCATCAGCCAAAGAACAAGAGACGTGTATTTGTGATTGGTGAAGCTGGTTTACAGGAACCATTGATCGAGCATGGATTTACCTTGACTGGTTTATATGAAGTTAATCAAGAAGATCAGTCTGACACGGTAGGGGCGGATATAGTTATATCTGGTCTAGATCGTCAGTTAACCTGGGATAAGTTAGCAACTGCGACTCTCAATATCAATCAAGGGGCAGGTTTTTATGCAACAAATTTAGACACCACATTACCAACAGAGCTAGGTGACGTCATGGGTAATGGTGGCACAATAGCTGCTTTAGAGGCTGCTACAGGCGTGAGAGCAGTTAGTATCGGTAAGCCCGAACCTATTCTATACCATCAAGCACTATCGACATTAGGAACAACACTAGAACAAACAATTGCTATTGGTGATCGATTAAATACAGATATTCTTGGTGCTGTGAATGCAGGTATTCGTAGTATCTTGGTGCTGACGGGCATATCAACGCTGAAAGAATTACAAAAAGTCGATTATCAGCCGACATGGGTGATGCAAGATATTGAAGAAATCACAGAAGTATTACGCGAGACCTTTTTAGTTTAACCCTTGGAGAGTAGATAAGTGAAGAAGCTAATTAATAATATAGATAGTCTGTTAGAAGATAGCTTGAAAGGGTTTGCCAGTGTACATCGAGATATTATTAGCTTTAATCAACAGCCCTATTTTGTCAGTCGAAAAGTGTTTGAAAAAAAAGGAAAAGTTGCTTTAATATCAGGCGGGGGATCGGGTCATGAACCCTTACATACAGGACTAGTTGGAGTGGGAATGCTAGATGCGGCATGCCCAGGACAAATTTTCACGTCACCAACACCTGACCAAATGTTAGCTGCAGCGACTGCAGTTGCGAATGACGCGGGTGTGTTATTTATTGTTAAAAACTATGCCGGTGATGTAATGAATTTTGAAATTGCTGCTGAGATGCTGGATGGAGAACATGCGACAATATTAGTGTGTGATGATGTGTCATTACCGGCTGATCACAGTACTGGGCGTCGTGGCGTTGCAGGCACCTTAATTATTGAGAAAATAGTAGGGGCAGCAGCAGAAGCTGGCGTGAACTTAGCTGAGTGTCAGGCGTTAGGTGAGCGTGTTAATAAGTTGACAGCATCTATTGGCGTGGCATTAACGAGTTGTACCGTACCAGCTTTGGGTAAACCGACATTTGATATTGCCGAAAATGAAGTTGAAATGGGTGTTGGGATTCATGGTGAGCGTGGCCGAGAAACTGTAGCTTTAAAACCGGCAAGCGAGATTATTAATGAAATGGCTTTGGTCATTGAAAAAGAACTCGCTATTGAGTCAGGACAAAAAATCCTACTTCATATCAATGGGTTTGGCGGAACTCCATTGATGGAACTGTATGCAGTATACGATCTAGCTGAGCAATTTTGGGTACAGCGAGGGGTTATAGTGGTTCGCAAATTAGTAGGTAACTATACAACATCACTTGATATGGCGGGGTGCTCAATTACCGTGACAATGATGGATGAGGAATTAACTCAACTTTGGGACGCTCCGGTTCATACAGCTAACTTACGTTGGTGATTTATGACTGATCTGTCTGCTGGGACAATACCTCAGTGATAGCGCAGATAATCAGTTGACTAGATCTGGCGCCAGCATCGATATGCCCGATAGCACGTTCTCCTAGATAAGAGGCGCGGCCTTTAGTAGCAATCATATCTTTGGTAGATGTCATACCTGCATATGCTTGGTTTGAAAGATTGCTGAGTAGTTGTTTAAATTCAATATTGTTAGCGCTATCTTCTTTTAAACGATTGGCTACAGGTATCAATGTATCAAGCATCGTCTTTTCACCAACATCTGCCTTACCTCTTTTTTTTACTGACTCAACACCTTGATAAAAGATGGCTGGAAAGTTTGTGCTATCGAGTTTTTGACCTTTGGCTTCTTTTGCCATACTGATAAATAAAGTACCAAATAATGAGCCGGAAGCACCTCCCATATTAGTCATGAGTGTTATGCCAACCTTCATTAAAGCTTCCGACCAGTCTATTTCAATAAAGTCATTTTCTATGACTTTCAATGCGGCTAGTCCTCGTTGTAAGTTGATTATGTGGTCACCATCGCCAATTATGCGATCGAGTTCAGCGACTTCATCGGCATTATCACTAATAACGAGTTCAACAGCATTAAGTAATTGTGAAAAGAGTGGGTTGAGCATTGTTCAGGTTACCTTGAGTTATAGTCCAGCTATTGTCATTAGAAGTGGGTAAATAACTCCAGAAAAAATAAGGGAGTTAACTTTAAATATACACCGGTACTGGGTTCTTCGTGACAATGCCGGTAAAACATTCTCAATCAGTATTTTTTAGCATGATAATCCAATTATTGTTCGAAGTAGTCATATTTTTCTTTACAAACTGTAATTCTATATATTATAAATGATAATCATTATCATTAGCATTAAGGTTGGAGAGGAACATGAACGAAGTACAAATTGAAAGAGACAGTAAAGAAAGCTATGGAAAACCTCAATGGGATGCACAAGAAAGGCATTACAAAGAAATGTTAAAAGAGGCGCAAAGCCTTTGGAACAAACAACAGGATGACTTTTCTCTATTAAGAGAGTGTATTTCATGGATGCACAATCTATCTAATCTTTATGAAGAGCAAGGGGAATCCACTAAAGCATATTACTATCTAGTGACGCCACATAACTGGGTAGTAGATAAGTTACACGATCCAGCATTATCTAAAGACGATTCAGACAGAACATTAAATATTTTAGGAATGACATTTACGCCTTTGTATGAATACAGTCTTAAGCAGGAATGCTGCAACACCTGTAGACAGAATTTAGAAGAACAGCGTGAATGGTTTGAGCAAACTATGAAGCAACTCCATTGAATGCTCAAACCCAGTCTCCTCAAATAAGTATTTGATTGCTTGAGGGCAATGTTAAGAAATTAGGGGCGCTTCTGGCTCAAACAATGTTCTTTGAGCAATGACTTTATCAACTTTATCAAACCCAATAAAATTAAGCCAAAGTTGAATGTAAGGTTTTTGGAAGTCAAGAGACTCAAAGCCGCTCCCCTCTGCGTAACCATCTCCACTAGCAAAGAATACTTTAGCAGTTCGCCCAGCCATTAACCCAAAATATCCGTCATCCTCTGTATAACCCCATGACATTCCGGGTTGTGAAATTACATCAATATAATGTTTCATTTTGTAGGGTATATTAAAATTCCACATTGGAATTGCAAAGACATAATGATCTGCGTCTGCGAACTCATCAAAAAGTGCCCTCACTTCTGCCCATGCAGCTACTTGTTTACCTGAGGGAGACTCTCCCCTCAACACTGAATATTTGGCATTAAGCATTTCACCATTAAACTCTGGTAGGTCATAATCCCATAAATCAATT
This sequence comes from uncultured Gammaproteobacteria bacterium, assembly GCA_905181885.1. GTDB lineage: Bacteria > Pseudomonadota > Gammaproteobacteria > Nitrosococcales > Methylophagaceae. The sequence goes on along the minus strand of CAJIZI010000001.1, from coordinate 325,322 downwards.
GTTTTAATTTCTATATCAGGATTTTTGTTTTTTATGTCTGATAGGTATTCTTGAGCAGCTTTAATTGAATGAGAACGATCTTTTCTTGGAGATGCTTCAATATAAATTAATTTTTTCATTACAAGCTTCCTTTCTTAATCTAAATAATAACGATAAGCATTTAGATATATTAGCATGTAATTGTTTTGCTGTATTTGATAAATTAAGATAGACAAAGAATGGTGTGGGGTTGGAAGAGAGTTTTTATGATATTCAGTGGTATAGCGCAGTTAAATATGCCGCCATCATGACCCAATAAAAAAGCCTCAACAGAGTAAACTCCGTGAGGCCTTATTTTTAATGGTGGCTCGACCTGGAATCGAACCAGGGACACAGGGATTTTCAATCCCTTGCTCTACCAACTGAGCTATCGAGCCATCAAGGTCGCGTATTAAACCTGTTGAAGGCTATCAGTGTCAAGTTAAAGTACGATTTAATTTGTTCTTTGAGGTAGATTTGGAACTGACTTGATTGTATTTCATTCGCCAAGTTCTGGCGGCTTAAATAAACTTTTTAATGTATTAGAGTCGAGCTTGCAATGCCAGCTGGAGGATACAGGCAGGGCAATGATTTGATTTAGAAGTACCTCTGCTTGTTCTTTAGATTGAATCACAATAAGTGGCAATTGCTTTTTCATTAATGCGGCAACTTCTACTTTTGTTGCTTTTACGGTGAGTTGGCTGGAGAGTGTATCTATAAGTTGTCTAATATCGATTTGATAAAATAAGCTTGGAATGGTATTGACGATGACCTTTTGAGCTTCAATGGTGAAGCCTAAACCCAAGTCACTTAGTTTGGTTTGAATGCAGGATAAAACATTAATACTTTGCAGGCTCAAGTTGATTTTAATTGGGACTAATATGGGCCTTGAATTAATTGTCTGGGTGGCTATAGCACATTCATACTGCACCTGCCTTAGTTGTTGCTCAGCTGATTGTAAATCTATTAAAAGGTAACCATGATTAGCCTGCGTTAATAAGTATTTCTGTGAGAGTAGGGTAAGAATTGTACCAAAAGGGTTTGATTTTTTTGTTATAGGATTTTGGGACGTTTGGTTGTTTGAAATAGATGTTTCGAAAACTTGATTTTCAAGTGGGGTTATATTTTCTTTAATAAGTGCGGAAAGATCATTAACACCAGTCTGTTGTATTTCGGTGGATAAAGCATCATGAATAGCTTTATTAATAAGTCCGTGAATTAACCTAGCATCTCTAAATCGTACTTCGTGTTTAGTGGGGTGGACGTTTATATCAAGACGATCAAACGGCATTGTTAAATAAAGTACAAATGCAGGGTAGCGCCCTGATGGAATGAAGTCTGAATAGGCCTGGCGGATGGCATGATTGATGACGCGATCTCGAATCACTCGGCCATTAATAAAAAAATAATATATATCGGTTTGGGGCCTATGCCCCTCTGCCTTGGCTAACCAGCCTACTAATTTTATCGCATCATAGTCTTGTTCAATATAAAGACTGTGCTTAAGGAAAGTTTTCCCGCATATTTTAGCGATCCTTTCCTGCTGTTGTTTTGGTGTAATGGCTCGAGGAAGTTTTAATGTACTGCTCGCAGAAAGCTGACATTGGAAACCAATGGAAAATTGACTAAGTGCCAGGCGTTGGAGTGTTGTGACAATATGATTCAACTCGGTTTTATCACCTTTTAAGAAGCGACGTCTTGCAGGTACATTAAAAAAAAGCTCCCTAACTTCTATGGTGGTACCTTGGGGGTGAGTGATGGGCGTAAGCTCGTTACTACTAGCACTCAATTGCCAAGCATGCTCATTTTGGGCTTGTTTTGAACTGAGCGTTAGTCTCGATATTGACGCAATGCTAGGTAGGGCTTCACCGCGGAATCCCAGACTAGAAATATGACTCAATTGTTCTGTGGAGTTGAGCTTGCTAGTGGCATGACGGCTTAAGGCTAATGTAAGGTCATCAGGATGGATACCCCGGCCGTTGTCACGTATTTGGATGCTTTGACTTCCTGCACCTTCAATGTGCACAACAATTTCTGTGGCACCGGCATCTAGACTATTTTCGATTAACTCTTTGACGACAGAGGCTGGCCGCTCAATGACTTCACCTGCGGCGATTTGGTTGGCGAGGTGAAGGGGAAGGGGGTGAATGCGACTGTTAATTGTCATAAATCCTATTGATTCAATATCTAAGGGATAATCAGAATATCGCCAATACTGAGGCGATTGTTCGCTAGACCGTTATTAGAAATAAGTGTGGCTAGGTTGACTTGATAAAGTTTTGCAATGGTGGCCAATGTATCCCCTTGACTGACAATATGTTGTTGCGAAATTTGGGTTCCCATTGGAGGGTTACGCAGAAAATAATTTCGGATGCCTGACATCATTGCTAAGGCTAATTTGTTTTGATGTCCTTTGGTACGCAGTTTACGTTCCTCGGCGGGGTTAGATATAAAAGCAGTTTCAACAAGAATTGAGGGGATATCTGGGGACTTCAATACTACAAATGATGCCGACTCTACTTGCTTTTTATGAGTATTTCCAACACGTTTTAGTCCAAATAAGACAGTTTGGGCAACTTCTAAGCTGGCTTCTAGACTGGCTGTTTGGGATAGGTCGAGTAGTACTGATGCGAGCAGATCATCTTTATCTTCTAAGCTGATACCGCCAACTAAGTCTGCCGCATTTTCTTTGTCGGCTAACATTTGTGCTGCTTCACTACTGGCGCCACGTTCAGATAAGACAAAAACGGATGCACCTCTAGCTGAAGGTCTATCGAAAGCATCAGCATGGATGGAGATAAACATATCTGCCTTTTGAATACGAGCACGTTTAATTCTTTGCCTAAGGCTTATAAAAACATCTTTTTTTCGGGTGAGATAGGCACGCATGCCAGGCTCGCTATTAACAAGTTTTGCTAGTTTTCGAGCGATAGCTAAGACAATATCTTTCTCTTTGGTGCCAAGTTTTCCAATTGCGCCAGGGTCTTTCCCACCATGACCTGCATCGATAGCAATCACTATATCCCTTCTGGGTAGAGGTTTATTGATTTTTCTGGCCTGAATTGTAGGCGGTTTTGCTATTTCTTTGTTGGAAAGAGTAGTTATTACCTTTTTGTTGTTCTTGATGGGCTTTGAAAGGGTACTATTTTTGTTAGAAAGGTCGATTACAAGCCTGTGTGCTTGTTGACTCAAAGGAGGAAGTAGCTGACTTGTGTATGACAAAGATTGTGTAAGGTCAAGTACCACTCGAAGGCTATTCTGTGGTTGTTGAGCATAGCGAATATTCTGAATGGGAGTACCTATTAGAGAAGGTAGGGTAAGTACGTTGGACTGTTTAGTATTTTTAAGATCAATTACTAATCTATCTGGGTTTTTGAGAAGAAAAATAGTGAAGTCAGTTCTATCGCTCAAATCGAATACAAGGCGTGTTTTTTGCTCCGATTGTGACAGACGTATACTTTCAATATCTGCTGCCCAAGCACCCATAGAGCAGGTGTAAAGGAGTAGACCTAAAACAAGTCTGTACATTGGACGATCCTTAAAATAACTTGGATGGTATTGTCTGACTGTCACACTAAAAAATCAAGCAGTTATTTACTAATATAAAGTTGTTTTAAGTGTTGGTAAATGGGCTGTGCAGAGTTAGAAAGAGCTGTAAGAGTGACTTGTCTTCCCGTGTTTTTATAGTGAAGTTTGATGATAAGATCAGGCTTCGGTAGATAATCGCCTCCTTGTTGCGGCCATTCAAAGAGGCATAAAGCATTGCCACCCACATAATCATCCAGTCCAATATAGTCAAGTTCCTCAGGATCTGACAGACGATACAAATCGAAATGATAGACGATACGGGATCCTATTTCATATTCTTCAACAAGGGTATATGTTGGGCTTTTAACCTTACCTGTATGTCCGAGTGCAATAAGTAGGCCACGGGTAAGTGTCGTTTTGCCAGCTCCTAGTTCACCTTCTAAGTGAATTGTCATGGCTACGCTAGGCCAAGACTTGGCAATCTCTTTTCCTAGCTTTAATGTGGCAGCCTCATCAATAAGTTCGATTAACACATTTGTCTCACTAGAAAATTAAATTAGCTAAATGTCTTAGATGCGGCAAGAGATCCATCGCTAACATCCCGCGCTCGCCATCTTGCTTAGCAGCTCTATCCCCAGCCATTCCATGCAAAGCGACACCGATACAGGCAGCATCCATCAAAGGAAAGCCTTGAGCTAACAGACCACCAATGACACCAGCAAGAATATCACCCATGCCACCGCTGGCCATTCCGGGGTTACCCCAAGAGGAGAGTCGTGTTAGGTCCCCACCATTATTTATAAGGGTGCCAGAGCCTTTTAACACAGCGACACCTCCATATTTTTTCTGTATCTTTTTCACAGCATTTAAACGATTTGATTGTACTTCTGCAATGCTACAGTTGAGTAATCGAGCTGCTTCACCGGGGTGTGGTGTTAATATCCAGTGACTATGATATTGCGGGTTTTTACTCAATAAATTGAGGGCATCAGCATCTATCACTATAGGCAAGTTTGAATCGAGGGCCTTTTGATATAAGCCTTCTGCCCATGTGTCTTGACCTAGGCCTGGGCCAAGGACGAAAGCGTTAGCTGAGCTGAGCAGTGGCTTTAAATCTTGTGGGTGCTCGATACCGTGGGACATGAGTTCTGGACGCATTAGGCTCATGAGTGAACTGTGTGTGGTTCGAGTAGCAATACTAGTTAAGCCTGAGCCAACTCTAGCGCCACCTTCGGCTGCGATGCTAACTGCACCAGACATACCGTGATTACCACCGATAACAAGTAAATGTCCATAATGACCTTTATGGCTAGTTCGTTTTCGGGGTGCAAGTAAGGCACCATCTTTTTCTAAAGTAATACGCCGTGCTATAGGGATAAGATCCTTATAGACAGCTGATGGTATTTTGAGCGAATCAAAGTGAACTTCGCCGGCGTAGTTGGGCCCATCCCCAGTGAAAAGTCCAAGATTAAGCGCAAGATAATTAAGGCAAATAGTGGCTGTGACAGCATTGCCGAAAGGCATACCGGTATTAGCACCTAAGCCTGATGGAATATCCAAGGATAAAACTGGCGTACCTTTAGCCAGGTTAATCGCTCTAATAGCAGCGCTATATTCACCTATTGGTTCACGATTAAGGCCAACGCCCACAATAGCATCGACAATAACATCTGCAGTAGGGAGCTTGTCTTTGAAGGGCTGAATTTTACAGCCTGTGGCAAGCAAGGATTCTCGTGCAGCAGTTGCAATATTGGTAAGTTTTGATTTATCACCAACTTGTATGACAGTGACGCCATACATACCAGCAGTAGCTTGCCTTGCCAACTCAAAACCATCTCCACCATTATTGCCAGTTCCGCAAACGACTAAGATACTTTCAGCTCTTGGCCAATGATACTTGAGCGCGGCTAATGCTGATGTACCAGCGCGCTTCATTAATTCTGATGAAGAAATACTATATTCTTCGCAAGCAAGGCGCTCTAGTTCACGTGTTTGTTCTGTGGTGTATAAATCATGGGGCACATCAAGCATTAAATTGATTCCAAATGTTATTTGTTCTTAAAGCAGCCATAATTGTTGTAGCTAAAGCAGCTGGCCATGTTTATTCATTTGTATGATGCTTATAATAGCCTGTATGAGTAAAGTAAAGACAGTGTTAGCAATGAACGAACTATTTGAACAAGCTAAGGAATGGGGTTTAGAGCTTGGCTTTCAGCAATTAGGCGTGAGTGATATTGATTTAAAAAAGGCAGAGGGAGAGCTAAAGATTTGGTTATCTAAGCAGTTCCATGGTGAAATGGATTATATGACTCGACACGGCACTAAACGTACCCGACCAGAAGCTCTGATTCCAGGTACAGTCAGGGTCATTACAGTGAGAATGGATTATTGGCCAGAGGAATCTGCCGAACCCTGGGGTGTAATAAATGATGATAAGCAAGGCTTCATATCGCGTTATGCACTAGGGCGAGATTATCATAAAGTGATGAGGAAACGATTATCAAAATTGGCTAAAAAGATAGAGTCAGAGGTTGATGATATGGCTTACCGAGTGTTTTGTGATAGTGCTCCGGTGATGGAAAAAGCATTAGCTCAAAAGTCAGGTATCGGCTGGCAAGGTAAGCATACTAATATATTAAATCGCGAGCATGGCTCTTATTTTTTTCTGGGTGAAATATATACTAATTTACCGTTGCCAGTGACAGAGCCCACGGCTGATCATTGTGGGTCCTGTACAGCCTGTATTGATGTATGTCCAACGCAGGCAATTGTTGCACCCTATCAAGTTGATGCACGGCGTTGTATTTCTTACTTAACAATTGAACTAAAAGGTTCTATTCCTGAAATATTCAGGCCCATGATGGGCAACCGGATTTATGGATGCGACGACTGTCAATTAGTTTGTCCGTGGAATAAGTTTGCTCGACCGACACTGGAATCAGATTATTTACCTAGACATGATCTAGACTCACCACAATTATTAGATTTATTTTCTTGGGATGAAGCACTATTTCTATCTCGATTTGAAGGTAGCCCAATTCGACGGATTGGTTTCGAGTCTTGGTTGAGAAATATTGCCGTGGCATTGGGTAATGCAACAAGCAACCCTGAGATTGTTGAAGCATTACAAGCGAAGCTGAGTTATCCGTCTGATCTGGTTCGTGAACATGTTCAATGGGCTTTGGAACAACATTTGGTGAAAGGTTAGTCAGTAGAAATGGCGAAGAATGAACAAGTAGATATATCTGACTTAATTGCCGCCCGCTTATCGCGTCGGCAAGTGTTGCAATATGGCGTGGGAAGCTTATTTGCCACGATGTTACCGTTGTCGGGCTGCCAACAATCATCCGGTATTGGATTACTAGGTTTTGAAGCGATTGCCATTGCCGATTTAACCGATAGTGTTGTCGTCCCTGAGGGTTATAGCGCGCGGGTGTTTTATGCTTGGGGAGATCCAGTTTCAGATGGACCTGCTTTTAAGATGGATGCCAGTAATACTGCTGAAGAGCAGTTATTACAAGCGGGTATGCACCATGATGCTTTGCAGTTTTTTCCCCTACCCGCGAAGGTAACAAGCTCTCAACATGGTTTATTGGTCATGAATCATGAATATATTGATGCGCAGATTTTGCATGTTGATGGCGGTATATTTGATGGGCGAGAGAGTTATACGGCGGAAAAAACATTAAAAGAACAGCATGCTCATGGTATTTCTCTGATTGAAGTGCGTCAGCATCAAGGCCATTGGCACATCATCAGGCCATCACAATATGCTCGGCGCATCACTGCCAGGACGCCGATGTCTATGTCAGGCCCTGTTGCTGGTAGTGATTTCATCAAAACAGAATTGGATATATTAGGCGAAGAGGTATTAGGCACTTTTAATAATTGTGCCAATGGCCAAACGCCATGGGGCACATATTTAAGTTGCGAAGAAAATTTTAATAATTATTTTCAGCTAACGGATGCTGCTGATGCGAGCGACAAACAGAAAGTGGCCTGGCAACGTTATGACATCAAGCAAAGCTATTATGGTTGGCATGAAAATGATGAGCGTTTCAATGTGGATTTTCATCCGAATGAATCGAACCGCTTTGGTTGGGTGATTGAGTTTGATCCTTACGATCCGCAGAGCAGGCCGGTAAAACGTTCAGCATTAGGTCGATTTTCACATGAAAATGTGGCTCATAAAATTGCTAAAGATGGACGGGTGGCCTTTTATTCTGGTGATGATGCTAAGTTTGAATATGTCTATAAGTTCATTACACAAGATGCTTGGGATGGCTCTCAAGGTCCGAAGAACGGCCGGTTACTAGATGAGGGTGTGCTGCATGTGGCTCGTTTTAACGACGATGGCAGCGGACATTGGCTTCCGCTTGTTTTTGGTCAAGGAGCGCTGACACCGAATAAGGATTTTGATAGTCAGGCGGAGGTCCTAGTGCATGCACGATTAGCGGCAGATGCAGTCGGGGCAACACCGATGGACCGACCTGAATGGGTCACGACTCATCCTAAAACGGGTGATGTTTATATTTCTATGACCAATAATGCGAAGCGGGGTGATGAGGATGCCGCTTCGAGTGATGCGGCTAACCCAAGAAATAATAATCAGTTTGGCCATATTCTCAAACTATTAGAAACGGATGCGTCGGCAACGCAATTTGACTGGGATGTGTTTTCATTAGCAGGGAGCGAGGAGCAAGGCGGGTCCATTAAGGGTGATGGCTATGCCAATCCTGATGGGATGATGATTGATGCGCGTGGTGTGTTGTGGGTGCAGACAGATATCAGTGCAAAAAAATTAAATACGGATGAATTTTCTCAGTTTGGCAATAATCAAATGTTGGCGATTGACCCTAATACTGGTGAGACGCGACGATTCTTGACGGGGCCAGTGGGCTGTGAAGTGAGTGGTATCGCAATGACACCTGACTTGAAGACGATGTGGGTGAACATTCAGCACCCCGGTGATGTGCCTACAATAATGGCTAAGCAAGGCATCAAAAAATCAGCGAGTCATCCTAATGCGGCCAGTAATTGGCCTGATCATGCGGTTCACGGCCGGCCGCGTTCAGCAACGGTATTGATTACCAAAGAGGATGGGGGGATTATTGGTAGCTGAGTGTTATTCAGGTAGCTTTATAAAGTGTTCGCGGTAATGTTGTAGCTCTCGAATAGAGTCTTTGACATCATCCATGGCGAGGTGAGACGATTTTTTCTTAAAGCTCTTTTCAACAGCCGGTGACCAGCGGCGGGCTAATTCTTTCAATGAGCTTACATCTAAATTTCTGTAATGAAAATAAGCTTCTAGCTCAGGCATAATACGAGCCATAAAGCGGCGATCTTGGCAAATACTACTTCCACACATAGGAGATACACCAGAGGGAACATATTGTTGTAAAAACTCAATTGTTTGACGCTCGGCTTCAGCTTCGTTAGTGATACTATTTTTGACACGCTGAGTTAAGCCTGATCCACCATGCTGACGTGTATTCCATTCATCCATCCCTTCTAAGGCCTCATCGGGTTGATGAATAGCAACAATGGGACCTTCGGCGAGAACGTTTAGATTGGCGTCCGTGACGATAGTAGCTATTTCGATAATACGATCATTGTTAGTATCGAGCCCAGTCATTTCAAGATCTATCCAGATGAGGTTTTTTTTACTTTTAGCCATGATATCCGTCTTAGGTTATTACGTATTGAGGTGAACTTCTTGCAAGAGATTGTATCAAAGGCTAAGCTGCTTAGCATGATTATGATTTTTTATTGGTATACATTAAAATGAATGAGTTTAGTTTAATTTTTATTTCGGCCTTGGTTTTAATGACGGGAGTAGAGCTCTGGTTATCATTGAGGCAGTCTCGTTATGTCACAGCTCATAGGAATGAAGTGCCAGATGCCTTCAAGGACCAAATTAACTTGGTAGATCATCAAAAGGCGGCTAGTTATACCGTTGCCAAGGGCCAACTGAATCGTGTTGAAGGAATCTGTGGCATGATTATCCTTCTGCTTTGGACGATAGGCGGTGGTTTGGCTTTGCTGTCAGGATCATGGCAAGTCTTCGACTGGTCAGCGATGACGCAGGGTATTTTATTTATATTGAGTTTCTTTGTAATAGGCACATTAATTGATCTACCTTTTTCTTGGTATCGAACCTTTGTGCTAGAGGAGAAGTTTGGCTTTAATAAAAATAGTCAGGGTTTGTTTTTTACAGATCTACTAAAGCAGACGGTATTAATGCTAATTATAGGGGCGCCTTTATTATGGGGAGCGCTGTCATTAATGGAGAGTGCCGGTGAGTATTGGTGGCTATATTTATGGGCAGCTTGGTTTGCCTTCACTTTACTTGTGATGTGGGCATACCCCGCATTTATCGCGCCGATCTTTAATAAATTTACACCTTTGGAAGATATTCAGTTAAAAGAAAGGGTTGAGAGTTTATTGGCTCGCTGTGGCTTTAAAAGCCAAGGAATTTTCGTGATGGATGGCTCTCGTCGATCAGGGCACGGCAATGCATACTTTACGGGTTTGGGTGGTAATAAACGGATTGTTTTTTTTGATACTTTACTGGAAACGTTAAATGAAGAACAGATCGAAGCCGTATTAGCCCATGAGCTGGGGCATTTTCGCCGTAAACACGTGATCAAGAATATGGCGGTGATGGCGATATTAAGTTTGATTAGTTTAATGCTTTTAGGGTGGGCTGCTGCAGAGCCTTGGTTTTATCAAGGCCTCGGGGTAACGAGTGAAACAAGCGCTACAGCTCTGGTGCTATTTATGTTGGTCATTCCAGTATTTGGCTTTTTCCTGCACCCTATGATGACAGCGATGTCCCGTAAATATGAATACGAGGCTGATGATTATGCTGCCTCAGTATCAAGTGCAAAACACTTGATTACAGCCTTAGTAGCACTGTATCAAGAAAATGCTAGTACTTTAACGCCAGATCCTTTGGTATCAGCTATCTATGATTCACACCCACCGGCAACATTACGTGTGGCCCACCTGGAAGGTAAGTAGCGTTAGAAAAATAAGCGTTACTTTTGTTAAATTCACTGCTAATTACTTATTGAAAGGTTAAATACTGCTTGTTTAACCTTAGCTATATCGCTGTCTAATGGGCAAGGTTCTCCGAGGACAACAGTGATATTTCGCCTAGTAGCGGATTGTAATAGTTTTTGTTGTTTGTTGATTGAAAGTGAACGCTCCTTGTGCCATAAGCCACGAAGATTGAAAGGTAAAATAAGGCCATTCATCTCGTTGTTGCAACTTTTAAAACCACTTATAATTTCACCTAACTGCTCATTTTGACTGTTGTTGCTGTCTAAAAAAAAGCAGACAATCTCGCCATTTTTCAGGGAGTTGTTAATTAGATCTATTGTGTTTTTATTGCCGCCCCTTGTTGAAATGTCTATAACCTTAAAGAGGGTCAATAACCATGTGAGGTACCACTTTTCGTAAATAGACTTATTTATGACAAAGCGAACGGGGCGAGGACTAGTAATTTGAATTATAGCCCAGTCAAGCCCACTCATTTTATCACCTAGCATGAGGACAGCTCCTTGTGAGGGAATATTGTGGAAACCTTTTACACGGATGCGATAACGATAGGAAAACATGGGGCCAATGGCATAGCGAGTCAAAGATTGGGGCAATTTTAAAACAGTATAGGTGAGACCAAGAAGAGTCACTAATGTAAGCCCTTGGAGTATTACCTGACTGTTTATTTCATTTAAGGCTGAAAGCATTGTAGCGATAAGAAAGCTAGTCATAGTAATATTTTGAACCCAATTATTTCCAGCGATTATGGTACCTAGCTGCCCAAGGCGAGCCCGAAATTGGATTATTGCGTTGAGCGGAATAATGAATAAGCCACCGAATAGGCCAAAAGCTGTAATGGTAGCGGCTAAGCTGATTCCTGAGCTGGCCTGGCTAAGATATACAAGGCTCATAACCATACCTAAAGCGCTAAGAGGGATGAGGCTAGTCTCGATATAGTCATTTGATATTTTACCAGCAACAAGTGAACCTAGAATGATGCCAATTCCTGAGCAAGCGAGTAATCCTTGAATAATTATAGTGTTATTAATATCTAAAACCTCCTTAGCATAAGCAGGGAAAGTAGCTATTATGGTTTGTGATACACCCCAAAAAAGAGAGAGACCAATAATTGACAGGCTTATTACGGGGTCGCACCGGATTAATTTAATGTTGTGCTTTAAAGTCTCTCCATTGCGATATTTTTTCCAATCAAAAGCCTTTGCTCTTTGTGGTTGTGCAGAGTCAGGAATTTGCTTGGAAAAATAAAGTTCAATCACGCTGCCTAAAACAAGTAACCAACCAATGGGTGCAATGAATTGAATGATATCTTGCTCACTAGTAAATATTTTGTTTGTTAGGCTCATTTCGAATAACATTGAAAATACAAGCATGCCAAGCAATATGGCAACGATTGTAGTTGCTTGAACAAAACTATTAGCGGCTGCCAAGTTATCTTTGCCAGCAAGCTCTCTTATATAGCCATACTTTGCAGGTGAGTAAAAAGCGCTTTGTATTGCCAGTATAAAAGTCATGGCAAAGGCTAACTGGAAGCAACCAAGATAATAAAAAAGAGTAATTAACAGGGTAATGAGAACTGCAGCGGCTGCAGACCATTGCATGATCTTCGTTTTCTTAAAGCGGTCAGATAGGTAGCCTGTTGGAGTATAAAGTAAAATAAAAGGTAATAAAATAAGACCATTTATAATGGCTGTTAAAATAATTTGTGTAGAGCCATCATAGACTTTAAAGATAGTGTTCTGAATGATTATTTTATGACCTAAATCAATGAAAGCATTAAGAAATATCATTGCTATGAAAGGAAAAACGCCTGTCTTTTTAACAAATGGAGTCATAGTTTTATCAGAAATAATTATGTGAACTCTTTTGTTCTGTTGCTAATGAGGAAAGAGTCGTGGGCTACTCTAATAGCGTACGAATTTGTCTGAGGATTAACAAGAACTAATAATTTAACATTCAAATTCAAGGACTAGGCAGCAATGCATGGCCCTTTGTGTATGTTAACTCTCGCTTTCTAGAAAGCGTTCTGCATCTAAAGCCGCCATACAACCAGCACCAGCGGAAGTGACAGCTTGGCGGTAGATCGGGTCAGAAACATCACCGGCTGCAAAAACGCCGGGGATGCTAGTTTGCGTACCTTTTCCTAAGGTGATGTAGCCATTTTCCATTTCAAGTTGGTCGGAGAATATATTAGTGTTGGGTTTATGGCCGATAGCGATGAATACTCCTTGGACAGGAACTTGTTGTGTACCACCATCAACGGTACTCTTAACTCGTAGCTCCGTGACACCTGCATCATTACCCTGAACTTCATCAAGTTCATGATTCCATAATATTTCGACATTGCCTTCTTCTGCTTTTTTGAGCAGTCGTGCACTTAGAATTTTTTCTGAGCGAAAGTTGTCTCGTCGATGAACCACCGTGACTTTTGATGCTATGTTAGAGAGATAAAGGGCTTCTTCGACTGCAGTATTTCCTCCACCAACAACGGCTACTGGTTGATTTTTGTAGAAGAAACCATCACAAGTAGCACAGGCTGAAACGCCTCGGCCTTTGAAGTTTTCCTCAGAATCTAACCCAAGGTACATTGCTGATGCACCTGTTGCAATTATTAAGGCATCACAAGTGTATTGCCCAGAGTCACCGATCAATTTGAATGGACGCTTGCTAAGATCCGCCGTGTGAATATGGTCAAAAATAATGTCAGTGCCAAAACGTTCAGCATGTCGCTGCATTCTTTGCATTAACTCTGGACCTTGAACACCTTCTTCATCTCCAGGCCAGTTATCAACATCAGTAGTGGTCGTTAATTGACCACCTTGCTCGATGCCAGTAATGATTACGGGATCAAGTGCTGCGCGAGCCGCATAAACAGCTGCAGTATAGCCAGCAGGTCCAGAACCCAAAATAAGTAAGCGGCTATGTTTACTATCGGCCATATTGCTCTCCAGTTAGATAAATTTTATAAACGAAACTTTGATTAAAATTTAAAATTAATTTTATTAGACTAGTAATTTTTTGACAAACAACTTGTTTCGATAATTTTAATCGATAATAGCGATTAGATTAAGTGAATATGATCATTTGCTAAATTATCATACTTGTAAAGCTGTGGTAATATAAATCGCTAATCTACTGGTGTTATTGGAAATATTACATTGGCTCAAGCAACACGATTGAACAAGAAAGATAAGGCTGAAGCAAGCTCGGGCTCAGCCAGCTTTCGCTTGAGGGAAGCTGCGTTAATTTTATCTTTAGCATTGGCGGCCTATTTGCTCTTGTCTTTATCGAGCTATCATCCTACCGATCCTGGTTGGTCAACAACTGGGACTAATGATGTTATCGCCAATAAGGGTGGGATAGTCGGAGCATGGCTAGCTGATTCACTACTTTATGGATTTGGACTCCCTGCTTACTTATCCCCTTTGATGTTAGCGTTTAGCGGCTGGCTGTTATTTAGCTGGGGCAAGCGGGCTGACTCTGAAGGTGCAGCGCATTTTTGGGTGTTAAAAGTTATCGGGTTAATGAGTGCTCTGTCGGCTGCGAGTGGCTTGTCAACTTTGAGCTTAATGCCTTATGCAAGCTCACTACCTTTGCGTGCTGGTGGAGTATTAGGAGAGCTTGTCGGGAATGGTTTTGTGGCTGTTTTTGGTGCATCAGGTACGACACTACTCTTACTGGCTATTTTGTTGACAGGCATTACTTTATTTACCGGTCTTTCATGGCTAAAAATTGTTGATAAACTAGGTGCGATGGCGCTAACAATGATGACTTATGCCGCACGTTGGCTGAGAGAAACAAAAGCACAACTAGCATCAAAGCAAGTCAAGTTTAAGAGAGCGGAGGTTTTTAAAGCCAAAAGCACTAGTCTGGCAAAGCCTGCCAGAGTTCGACTAGAACCGATATTGGACACACAGCAACAAAGTTTACGGGAAGAAAAAGAGCGTCAAGTACCACTATTTGAGTCTCATGAGCAAGGTGCGATGCCTGCTTTAGCCATACTCGATATGCCTAAAACTAGTACAGGAGGGTATAGTGAAAATGTCTTGCAAGCTCTATCGCGTCAGGTTGAGTTAAAACTTAAAGACTTTGGTGTTGAAGTTGAAGTGGTTGAAGTCCAGCCAGGACCTGTTGTCACGCGTTTTGAACTACAACCAGCTCCAGGTATAAAGGTGAGTCGGATTTCAGGGCTGGCCAAAGACTTAGCCAGAGCTATGTCTATCACTAGTGTGCGTGTCGTGGAGGTTATACCTGGTAAACCTCTGGTGGGAATAGAAATTCCAAATGAACATCGAGATATCGTTCGTTTAAGAGAAATTTTAGCTAGCGCTGATTATGAAAATAGTAAATCTGTATTGGAGATAGCACTAGGCAAGGACATTGCTGGCCGTCCAGTGACTGCAGATCTAGAAAAAATGCCGCATTTACTAGTTGCAGGGACTACAGGGTCAGGTAAATCTGTTGCTGTAAATGCGATGATTTTAAGCTTGCTTTATAAGGCTACGCCAGAGCAGGTGAGAATGATCATGGTTGATCCTAAGATGCTCGAACTATCAGTTTATGAGGATATCCCTCACTTATTGACACCAGTTGTGACGGATATGAAAGAAGCTGCCAACGCTCTGCGTTGGTGTGTTGCTGAAATGGAAAGGCGTTACCCTCTGATGGCCGCGATGGGTGTGCGTAACATCACGGGGTTTAACAAGAAAGTAAAAGATGCTATCGAACGAGGTGACCCGATTATTGATCCGACCGTTGATCTAGTGCCTGGAGAGCCTGCAGTAACTCTTGAACCGTTGCCTTTTATAGTAGTTATCATAGATGAATTAGCAGATATGATGATGGTCGTAGGAAAACAAGTTGAAGAACTAATCGCGCGTTTGGCTCAAAAGGCAAGAGCATCCGGTATTCATTTAATCTTAGCTACTCAGCGTCCTTCTGTTGATGTCATCACTGGTTTGATCAAAGCGAATATTCCAACGCGGATGGCATTCCAGGTTTCATCACGGATTGATTCACGTACAATTTTGGACCAAATGGGAGCTGAGCAACTACTGGGGCAAGGAGATATGCTTTATTTACCGCCGGGTTCAGGTTTACCTGAGCGAATTCATGGAGCCTTTGTGGATGATCATGAAGTCCATGCGGTCGTCAAATTCTTGAAGGAAAGTGGTTCTCCAAACTATTTGGAAGAAATCACAAAAGGTTCGGTAGAGGATGAATACGGCTCGGGTATATCCGATGCCAGTGATGGTGAGTCTGACCCATTATATGACCAAGCTGTACAGCTAGTAACTGAATCCAGGAGAGCCTCTGTCTCAGGTGTACAGAGACGTTTGAAGGTAGGTTATAACCGTGCGTCAAGGTTAGTTGAAGCAATGGAAGCTGCGGGTGTAGTAACGGCAATGCAGCCGAATGGAAGTCGTGAGGTGATAGCACCACCAACTCGTGATTAGGAAGCCTGGGTTTTTTTATAGATAACAAGCATTCAACTCGAAACTCGGTCTGAATGATGAGTTATCAAGCAACACTACCATCCTAAGGATCATTATGACTAGTAAAAAAATAATACAGTCGTTAGTTCTGACCCTGTCATTATTGTTATCACAAACAGTTTTAGCAGGAGGTTTAGCTACAGAAAAATTAACAACCTTTTTACAATCAGTAATAACGTTCAAAGCTCAGTTTGAGCAAGTGGTCTTAGGCCCTGAAGGTGAGGTTATTGAGACAGCACAGGGAGAGTTTATACTTGAACGTCCCGGTAAGTTTCGCTGGGATTATCATAATCCCTATCCACAAAAAATTGTGGCGGATGGCTTGCGGATTTGGTTTTATGATGTAGACCTAGAGCAAGTAACAGTTATGCCTCAACAGGAAGCTTTAATGGATACTCCCGCTGCATTGTTATCAGGTGAAACTTTACCTGATGAGAAATATCAAGTGAGTGAGTTGAGATCTGATGATGGTTATGAATGGGTTGAGTTAGTTCCTAAAGGTGCAGATTCTAACTTTCAATCAGTGCGCTTTGCATTTGATAACGATAGCCTACGACAAATGATAATGCGTGACAGTTTTGACCAATATACGCGTTTAACTTTTAGTGATACTTCAGAAAATAATCAACTAGATGAGAAAACATTTATTTTCGTGCCACCCGAAGGAGTTGATGTGGTCGGTGACTCAGAATTATGAGTCTTTTTGAACAGGTCGAAGATCTTGTGAGTCGACCATTGGCAGATAGGATGCGGCCAATCGATCTTGAGGGCTACATAGGTCAGCAGCATTTGTTAGCAAAAGGTAAGCCACTACGGCAAGCCATTAGCATCGGGCAGCCACATTCGATGATTTTATGGGGGCCACCGGGTACAGGCAAAACAACCTTGGCAAAATTGATTGCTGGTTATTGCGATGCTGAATTCATCACGATCTCGGCTGTATTAGCCGGTGTGAAAGATGTTCGGGCTGCTGTTGCTAGGGCAGAACAGCTCCAAAAAGAACAGGGACGTAGGACCATACTGTTTGTTGACGAAGTACACCGTTTTAATAAGTCTCAGCAAGATGCTTTTCTACCTTATGTTGAAAATGGTACGTTTACTTTTATTGGAGCGACGACAGAAAATCCCTCGTTTGAATTGAATAATGCTTTACTTTCTAGGGCTCGTGTTTATATTTTAAGAGGGTTAAAACAAGCAGATCTCCGTGAGATTGCGGATCGAGCAATGGAAGATCCGGTCAAAGGAGTTGCTGAGCGTGGTATTACAATAGAACCAGCACTTCGAGATAAACTGGCTCAAGCTTCTGATGGCGATGGACGTCGAGTGCTTAATTTACTTGAGATTGTCATTGATTTGGCCGACAGCCAAAATCAACCAGCAGTATTAGAGTCTGATTTAGAATCGGTGTTAGCTGATAGCTTACGACGTTTTGATAAAGGTGGCGAGGTCTTTTATGACCAAATTTCTGCCTTACATAAATCGGTAAGGGGGTCATCTCCTGATGCTGCGCTCTACTGGCTATGCCGGATGTTAGATGGTGGTTGCGATCCTGTTTATTTAATGCGGCGCATAGTTAGAATGGCATCTGAAGATATTGGAAATGCTGACCCTAGAGGTTTACGCATTGCCTTAGACGCTTGGGAAAGTTATGAGAAACTAGGTAAGGAAGAAGGAGAATTGGCAATTGCTCAAGCTGTGTTGTATCTAGCGTGTGCTGCTAAAAGTAATGCTGTTTATAGTGCGTTTAATGCTGCAATGGCAGATGTGCGTTCACAAAGCTCTAGTGAGGTACCACTTCACCTTCGTAACGCACCGACCAAGCTAATGAAAGAGTTAGGGTATGCTAAAGAATATCGTTATCCTCACAATGAGCCTGATGCATATGCAGCTGGGGAAAGTTATTTTCCAGAAGATATGCGAGAGCCTAACTACTATCAGCCTGTTAATCGTGGTTTGGAGATAAAAATAGCTGAGAAACTATCTCGATTGAAAGTATTAGATGAAAAGGCTGGGGGAAACTGAGGATAAATTATTGAATTTTTAAATATATGTCATAGCGGGTGTTTTTGCTTTCGACAAAAGTGCTCGGCTTATAATCTGTGATTGGGTCTGCTAATTTAGGGCGCTTAACGACCACTCTTTTTTTTGCAGTTTGTAGAGCCTTATCTAATAGCTCTCGGCTATCAGTGTCAGGCCCAACTAATTGATGTAAGAGCTGCATTTCTTTCTTTACGAGAGCAGATTTATCCCTAGCAGGGTACATTGGATCAATATAAATTACATCGGGCCTTTCTTCAGGTGTTAGCTCAGCTAAATATTGGTGGGCATCGGAATGGATCGATATCATACGCCGTGCGATTTGTTTAGTACTTGATTCAGTATTTGCCTTGGCAATAGCATCTTCCAATAATGCAGCTAATAGTGGGTTGCGCTCAACTAATGTGACATGACTACCTAGCGTTGCCAACACAAAAGCATCTTTGCCATATCCAGCAGTAGAGTCAATAATAGTCGGCATCTTGCCTTTCTTCAGGCCAATAGCTTTGGCAAGTGGCTGGCCTCGACCACCACCAAAACTCCTTCGATAGGCATTTTTTCCCTCTGTAAAATCGATCCTGATTGGATTGATTAGGTTAGGAGTCCTTATTTCTAGGTGTTGATTTGTAAAAACAAGTTGATGATTTGCTTTATCGAGGTGTTTTGAAAAAGGCAGTGAGAAACGTTTGGCGAGTATCTTCGCTTGTTCCGTATCTGCGTGTAATTCCGCAGTAACGCTGTAGTGTGTGGTTAAGATGTTAGTCATTTAGAGTTTGGACGTCTTTTTTGACATTATGAAGTTTATGCATAGTTTGAGTTATCACTTTTACTGGTTTGATTATCATATTGTATTATTGGACAAAAGTCGTTTTAACATTACTTTAGTTGACTTAATGACTCATATTCTCGAGAATTAAGAGTCTTATATATTCATAATTTTTGCTTGGAGGCTTTGTGCCACTAATAGAAATCCGAGATTTACATTTTAGCCGTGGGGAGAGGGCTATTTTCCGAGGTATAGATTTAGATATTTACCGCGGGAAAGTCAGGGCTATCATGGGCCCGAGTGGAACAGGTAAGACAACGTTACTGCGACTGATTAGCGGCCAACTTGTTCCAGACCAAGGGACGATAAAGGTTGATGGGCACGATGTTCATAAGACGACCCATGCGCAATTGTATGAATTACGAAAGCGAATGGGCAGGTTCTTTTTAGTAAAGCTGAAGGTGATTGAAGGATGTTGAGAGTTTATTTAAAGGACAATGGCTAATTTTATTGACAATACTACCAGTCTTTTTGATGGCATCAGTGGTGTTTGCCGAAGTGCCTGTGCCACAGGCTCTTATTAAAGATTCTTCTGACCGAATGCAACAAGCTTTAAAAGATCATAAGCAGACAATAGAAAAAAACCCTTCGTTCGTTTATGGTTTGGTTGATGATATTTTGTTGCCAAATTTTGATTTTTCTAAGATGTCAAAATTAGCACTAGGTAAGAACTGGCGTAAAGCGAATACAGCACAGCGTAAGAGATTTATTGGAGAGTTTCGTTTACTGTTAGTAAGAACCTATTCGACTGCAATGTTGGAATTTACTGATGGTGACATTGCTTTTTTACCATTCCGCGATGACTTAGCTAAAAAGAAGGTTAAAGTGAAGATGGAAATCGCACGACCGAGCGGGGCCTCGATTCCTATGTCCCTGTCGATGTATCTTAATAAACAAAAGAAATGGATGGTTTATGATGTCAAAATAGATGGTATTAGTTTAGTGACTAACTATCGTTCATCATTCGCCAAAGAAATTCGTAATGATGGAATAGATAAACTTATCGATAATTTATCGACTCGCAATCAAAAAGTGAAGTTATGAATCAGACTGTTTCGATAAGTTTAGAAGCATCATCAAAAAATATTTTGGTGAATGGCGAACTGAGCTTTGCAACAGTCGCTTCTGTCCTAAATGAAGTACATGATATAGGCTCACCATTATCAGTATTAAACATTGACTTGTTAGGTGTGACCCTTAGCGATAGTGCTGGACTGGCATTATTAGTGCACTGGGTTCGTATGGCTAAAACAACCAATAAACAGATATTTTTACATCATATTCCCGAACAAATACTTGAGATTGTATCAGCAAGTGGTTTGGATGAATTGTTGCCAGTGGCATAAATAAATAGTTTCATAAAATTAAGTGGAAGTAACAATGGAAGCACTAGACATAAAAAAACTGATCGTAGCTGGCATGCCTGATGCGATAGTAGAAGTATCGGGCGACGATGGCCAACATTTTGAGGCTCATGTAAAGAGTCCTTCTTTTGTGGGAAAAGGCCTGGTGGCCCAGCATAAAATGGTTTATGCCACCTTAGGTACAAGTTTTGAGGGTGCTCTACACGCTCTATCTTTAAAGACCTCCGCACCTAATTAAGCTGCTGCCAGGTATACGAAATATTGAGATTACATGGATAAATTGATTATCACTGGCGGAGTTTCTCTAGATGGGGAAATTCGTATTTCTGGAGCCAAAAATGCGGCATTACCTATTCTAATGGGGGCTTTGTTATCAGACTCGGCCGTCCGTGTTGGTAATGTGCCACACCTGCATGATATTACAACGACATTAGAGCTGTTAGGTCGTATGGGGGTTACGATAACAGTCGATGAGCGTTCCGGTGTAGTTATTGACCCTTCGACTTTAACTGATACTGAAGCAGCTTATGATTTAGTGAAGACGATGCGTGCATCGATCCTAGTTCTGGGTCCTTTATTGGCAAAGTTTGGTACAGCTGATGTGTCACTACCGGGTGGTTGTGCAATTGGTTCTCGGCCTGTCGATCTACACTTGCGAGGTTTAGAACAGATGGGCGCTAAAATTAAAGTAGAAAATGGCTATATCCGAGCTACAAGTGGAAATGGTTTGAAGGGTGCGCATTTGATGATGGATCAAGTGACGGTTACTGGTACTGAGAATTTAATGATGGCGGCAACCTTAGCAAAAGGTAGAACAATAATAGAAAATGCCGCTCGCGAACCAGAAGTAGTAGATCTTGCCAATTACCTCAATAGTATGGGGGCTGAGATTACCGGAATGGGGACCTCAAAGATAATAATAAATGGTGTTGAGTCACTTGGCGGCACACAATATGATATTTTACCAGATCGTATTGAGACAGGTACTTACCTAGTTGCTGCAGCTATGACCCGTGGTAAAGTGAAGTTAAAAGATACCGACGCAAATCAGCTGGAATCGGTTTTATTGAAGCTTAAAGAAGCAGGAGCAGATATTGCTGTAGGTAATGATTGGATTACTTTAGATATGCATGGCAAACGACCCAAAGCAGTGAATATTCGAACAGCACCTTACCCAGCTTTCCCTACTGATATGCAAGCGCAATTTACGGCTTTGAATAGTGTTGCTGAAGGTTCAGCTACGATTGCTGAAACAGTTTTTGAAAACCGGTTTATGCATGTTCAAGAGATGCAACGCATGGGTGCTGATCTTCAAATTCAAGGCAACACAGTATTGAGTAACGGTGAAGGTAGGCTTACAGCAGCACCAGTTATGGCAACAGATCTTCGCGCATCAGCATCCTTAGTTCTAGCAGCTTTGGTGGCTGATGGAGCAACAGTAGTCGAACGAATCTATCATATTGACCGCGGTTACGAATGCATTGAAGAAAAATTACAACAATTAGGGGCTAAGATTCGTCGTGTCCCTAGTTCAGCTTGAGGTGGAATTAATTATGTCAAACATGCTCACCTTAGCCCTGTCAAAAGGGCGAATTTTCGAAGAAACATTACCATTACTAAAAGCTGCGGGTATAGAACCTATCGATGATCCTGAAACTAGCCGAAAACTAATTTTAGATACAAATCAGCCCGATGTTCGTTTGATTATTGTTAGAGCATCTGATGTACCTACCTATGTCGAATACGGTGGTGCTGATATGGGTATAGCTGGCAAAGATGTATTACTCGAGCATCCAAAGGCAGAGCTTTATGAGCCAGTTGATTTAAAGATCGCATGTTGTAAATTGATGACGGCTGGTAAAATAGACGAAGGACAAATTAAAGGGCGTTTAAAAGTCGCGACAAAATTCGTTGAAAGTACACGCCGTTTTTATGCGTCACAAGGACAGCAAGTGGATATTATTAAGCTTTATGGCTCAATGGAGTTAGCACCGCTAGTTGGCCTCGCTGATCGTATTGTTGATGTTGTCGATACGGGAAACACTTTACGTGCTAATGGTTTGGTCCCGATGGAGCATATTGCGGATATTAGTTCTCGGTTAGTGGTCAATAAAGCATCGATGAAAATGAAACATGCGAGGATTCAAATGTTTATTAACAGAGTGCGGATGGCGATAGAAGAACAATAATGATTAATATCAAACAACTAACTACTGAGTCGGAAAACTTTCAGCAGGAGCTTGAAGCAGTATTAGCGTGGGATGCCTCCACTGATACTGGTGTTGTGGATACAGTCAAGGCAATATTATCAGATGTAAAATCACGGGGTGACGCAGCAGTTTTGGACTATAGTCGCCAGTTCGATCATATTGTTGCTGATTCGATGGGAGATTTGGAATTATCATTATCTAGTGCAAAAGAGGCACTGGCGCGTATTCCAGTTTCGCAACGTACTGCTTTAGAGGCTGCTGCCGATCGTGTGCGCTCTTATCACGAGCATCAAAAACAGGAATCATGGACTTATACTGAAGCCGATGGAACAGTATTGGGTCAACAAATAACGGCACTTGACCGAGCAGGGCTATACGTTCCGGGTGGTAAGGCATCTTATCCTTCATCAGTATTGATGAATGCGATCCCAGCTAAAGTAGCGGGTGTTGATGAATTAATTATGGTTGTTCCAACACCAGGCGGTCAAGTTAATGATTTAGTATTAGCAGCCGCGGCGATTTCAGGGGTAGATCGTATTTTCGCCATAGGTGGGGCTCAAGCTATCGGTGCATTAGCCTACGGGACAGAGACTATTCCACAGGTCGATAAGATTGTAGGGCCGGGTAATATTTATGTAGCGACGGCAAAAAGTATGGTCTTTGGTACGGTCGGTATTGACATGATTGCAGGTCCATCAGAAATCTTAGTAGTTTGCGATGGGAAGACAGATCCAGACTGGATTGCGATGGACTTGTTTTCTCAAGCTGAACATGATGAAGATGCACAATCAATTTTAATTTCACCTGATGCAGGTTTTTTACAGGCAGTTCATAAGGCTATAGAGCGCTTATTGCCGTCAATGGAACGTCAAGCTATTATTAAAACCTCATTATCTAGTCGGGCAGCACTGATTCAGGTAAAAAATATGGATGATGCGATTGATGTCATTAATTACATTTCACCTGAGCATCTAGAACTATCAGTCGACGACCCTATGGTAATGGCAAAAAAAGTACGCCATGCGGGTGCTATTTTTATGGGCCGTTATACCCCTGAAGCGTTGGGTGATTATTGCGCGGGGCCAAATCATGTTTTACCTACGTCACGAACTGCTCGGTTTAGTTCGCCGCTGGGTGTCTATGATTTTCAAAAGCGTTCGAGTTTGATTCAGGTGTCTGAAAAGGGTGCACAAAGTTTGGGCCAAGTGGCTTCGGTCTTAGCCCGTGGTGAAGGTTTAACCGCACATGCCCGATCAGCAGAATATCGTCTTAAGGACTGAAAGTAATGAGCAAATTTTGGAGTTCAATCGTACATCAGTTGGACCCTTATACACCGGGTGAGCAACCTAAAGGGACTAATTTAGTTAAGCTTAATACCAATGAAAACCCATACGCGCCATCGCCTAAAGCCTTAGCAGCGATTGAAGCATATGCTGGAGATCGGTTACGATTATACCCGGATCCAAATGCAACTGATTTAAAGAAGTCTATTGCAGATTATTATGGAATGAGTATTAATCAGGTCTTTGTTGGTAATGGTTCTGACGAGGTTTTAGCTCATATTTTTCAAGGGTTGTTTCAGCAGTCGAAACCTTTATTATTTCCTGATATAACTTATAGTTTTTACACCGCTTTTTGTGGTTTATACAAGATAAATTACGAATTGATTCCGCTAGACAATGATTTGACTATCAATGTTTCTGACTATGTACGAAATAATGGTGGAATTATTTTCCCTAACCCTAATGCCCCAACAGGGTGCTTGTTGGCATTAAATGAAATTGAGAGCTTATTAAAAGCGAATACTGAATCTGTTGTTGTGGTAGATGAAGCTTATATTGATTTTGGAGGTGAGAGTGCAGTTAGTCTAGTGAACTATTATCCTAATTTATTGGTTACCCAGACTTTATCTAAATCACGTTCTTTGGCTGGCTTACGCATTGGGCTTGCGGTGGGGCATCCCGATTTGATAGAAGCTTTAGATCGAGTAAAAGATAGCTTTAATTCATATCCACTTGATAGTTTGGCTATTGTTGCTGGTATTGCTGCATTTACGGATGTTGATTACTTTAAAAGTACTTGCGAACGAGTGATTCTAAGCCGAGTGGTATGGCAAGAGAGCTCACACAAATGGGTTTTAAGGTAATTCCATCCGCTGCTAATTTCCTGCTTGTTAAACATGAGGCTCATGAAGGGATAACCTTAGCGCAGGGTTTGCGAAAACAGGGTGTTATTATTCGTCACTTTCATCAAGACAGAATTGCTCAATATCTTCGTATTACTATCGGTAGTGAGCAAGATAACCAGCGATTATTAATGGCATTGAAGAGCTTAATTACTGAACAATAGATTATTACTGCAATCATTGCCTTAAAATGAAGTCCTGGGACTGTATCAGTAGCTAGACTATCTATTATTAGGACATCAATTAAGAAGATATATTTGAATAACTCAGAACAGATTATTTTATTTTTAGTTTCACTATTCGCAAATACTTTTTCAGCATTTAGCGGCGGTGGTGCTGGGTTAATCCAGTTTCCTATTTTACTTTTTCTGGGATTATCTTTTGGTGTTGCTTTAGCTACACATAAAATTGCGAGCGTTGCTCTAGGAATTGGTGCCGCGCTGCGTTATTTATCAGGTAGTGTGTTGGATCAAAAATTTGTAGCCTTAATGATTTTGTTTGGTCTGCCCGGTGTTATTTTGGGTGCGAGTGTAATCTTACTAGTACCAGATAGATTTGCTGAAATAGCATTAGGGGTGTTGATTGGTGGTCTGAGTATTTATTCGATATTTAAATCTGAACTAGGACAAAATTATTTGCCAAAGAATCGTGACCAGACTGGGTTGTTGTTAGGTGGTATTGTTTTATTTTTCCTAGGAGTACTAAATGGTTCTTTAACTTCAGGTACTGGGCTATTTGTTACACTATGGCTGGTGTTATGGTTTGGTATGGATTACCAGCGAGCGGTAGCTTATACCTTGATCATGGTAGGTTTTTTTTGGAACGGAAGTGGGGCTATAACATTAGGGCTGCTGAGTGAGATTCGTTGGGATTGGTTGCCAGCACTAATATTGGGCTCATTTATAGGTGGTTATCTTGGTTCTCATATGGCACTTCGCTTTGGTAGCGCTTGGATTAAACGTGCCTTTGAAGCTGTAACACTATTAATTTCAATTAGGTTGTTGTTAGGCAGCTAACCAAGTCACACCTTTACGCCATATTGAGCCCTGTAGGCTTTCACTGCAGGTATATGTGCGACTAAAGTTCGATTACTTTCTAGGTAAGCGAGTAAGTCGTCGAGACAAATAATACTGATCACAGGGATCTTATACTTTCGTTCGACTTGTTCAATGGCAGACTGTTCAGTCTGTCCTTTTTCTTGTCGGTCAAGGGCAATTATAACGCCTGCAGGTGTGGCATTTTGTGCCCTGATAATAGCGACAGACTCGCCTACAGAAGTGCCCGCAGAAATAACATCATCAATGATGAGAACTTTGCCTTTTAGTTCAGCACCAACAAGCAGACCACCTTCTCCATGCTCCTTGAGTTCTTTGCGGTTAAAAACATAAGGTACATCTCTTCTGATAATCCTCTGCCAAAGCAATGGCAGCTGATGAAGCAAGTGGTATGCCTTTATAGGCTGGCCCAAAAATAATATTAAACTCGAGGTCTTTTTCAACAATGGCTTGAGCATAGAACTGGCCTAAGCGAGCTAAGCTGGCACCTGTATTAAATAAGCCGCTATTGAAAAAATAAGGACTGATGCGGCCTGATTTCAATGTGAAGGAGCCAAAGCGCAGGACTCCGGTTTCTATAGCAAATTTAATAAACTGTTCTTGATAAGTTTTCATACTGTTGATTTCTTGATTTGATAAAGGGCTATTTCACCAAGTAAGTTCGGTGCGAGTTTAATGCCCAGAGAGTCTTTGTGTGAGTGATTAAGAATACTTCGTTTAAGAATAGTAACGTTCTTGTTTGCTGCGAGCTTTTCAAAGTCTTTAATGGTACATAAGTGAATATTTGAGTTGTTAAACCAAGAGTCTGGCAGTGTTTTAGATATGGGCATTTGACCACCAAAAACTAACTGTTTTCTGCATTGCCAATGACCAAAATTTGGAAAACCGATAATTGCTTGTTTGCCTACACGGATAATTTCATCCAGTAGAAAGTCGGGGCGTTTCACAGCTTGTAACGTTTGAGATAAAATCACAAAGTCAAAGCTTTGATTAGAAAATTGAGGCAGACCGAGATCGAGATCGGCTTGGATAACATTTACTTTTGATTCGATACAACCAGCTATTTGACTATTGTCAATTTCGAGTCCATATCCAGTGACATTACGCTGTTGTAGAGAGGTTAGTAGGTGTCCATCTCCACAACCAAGATCAAGCACCCGAGCACCACTAGGGATCCAATCATAGATAATTTGTAAGTCTGTTCTTAATTTCTTCATGACTCTTCTTCGCTTATTATCCTTTTCATATAAGTACCAACTATTTGATGGTATCGGCTTATGGGTAATAAAAACGCATCATGACCCTGAGTAGCTTCTATTTCTGCATAAGTTACAGACTTGTTGGCACTGAGTAAGGCGTTAACAATGTCATGTGAGCGCTCTGGTGAGAATCGCCAGTCGGTGGTAAAAGAAATCACTAGACATTTAGCTTTAATTTCAGCAAAAGTTTCAGCGAGATTATCATTAAAATGTTTTGCGGGATCAAAGTAATCGAGAGCTTTAGTCATGAGTAAATAAGTATTAGCATCAAAATGTTCAGCGAAGATTTCACTTTGATAACGTAGATAACTTTCAACTTGGAACTCAACGTCGTAATCGTAATTAAGACTATCATGGCGTAAATCACGCCCAAACTTTTTCCCCATTGCCTCATCAGATAAATAAGTAATATGCCCAATCATTCTGGCGAGACCTAAACCTTTTCTCGGGGCAGTATTATGCTCTGCATAGTGACCGTCATGAAAGTCTGGGTCCCCTTTTATCGCAGTTCTTGCAACTTCGTTGAAAGCAATGTTTTGCGCTGAAAGCTTTGATGCGGCTGCGATAATTAAGGCATGACGTATTCTATCGGGCAGGCTGATCGCCCATTGTATAGCTTGCATGCCCCCTAAACTGCCGCCGACAATTGCAGCCCACTGTCTTATGCCGAGTTTATCTGCCAGGACTGCTTGACTATTAACCCAGTCTACAACTGTAATAATAGGAAAATCAGGACCGTACGGTTTTTGGGTGTTTGGATTGATACTGGTGGGGCCCGTTGACCCTTGGCAGCCTCCTAAATTATTAAGGGACACTACAAAAAATAGGTTGGTATCGATCGCTTTTCCCGGCCCAATTAAGTTATCCCACCAACCGGCTCTTTTATCTTCGAGAGAGTGGTATCCCGCCGCATGGTGATCGCCTGATAAAGCATGACAAATGAGAACAGCGTTGGATGCCTGAATATTAAGTTCACCATAAGTTTCATAGACGAGATCGTATTGCAAAAGCATACGGCCACTTTCAAGCGATAGAGGAGTATCAATGTGGATGAATTGTGGGCTAACCAGACCGACTGAATCGACTGGTATTGAGTCAGGCATGGATGTTTATTCCTTAAGTGAATGTGTTAAAAGTCTAAATAGTGTTGGCCATTTGTGCAATAAGAACATGGAGATTAAAAGGTTACGAGGAGTATAGGGATAACAAGCATGGATAATACCTGAAGGCCTAAAACTACAATTAGTGGTGATAAATCAAGACCATTCATGATCGGTAACTTTTGTCTTATGGGCCGAAGAAGAGGCTCATTCATACTCCGAATAAGTGGGGTTATATGATTCTGGGTGTGAGGAGGGACAATCCAACTTAAGAATACTTCTATGAGAATGCTAAAGGTGAAGAGTGTGATGAAGAGAGCGAAAACATCAGCTATTAACCAGCCAAAGAAGAAGCTCTGATGAGTTGAGGTATCTTGCAAAGAGCTGATCAGAAACAGTTTAATGAAAGTTAAAAAGAATAATAAAATAATGGTGGCTGAATCCCACTTACCAACAGAAGGAAAAAAGCGGCGTAATAATTTTACCGGGGTTTGAGTTGTTTTAATAATAAGTTGCACTAATGGATGGCGATTGTCCCATTGTGCCCATTGCATAATGAGTCTGAATGCAATGATAGTAATGTAAATACTAAACAGGATATCGATCAAAAATATTAGGGGACTACTCAGGTAATTATTAGGCATGGTCTTCACCTAATTGTTTAGCCAACTCTCGAGAACGTAATGTAGCGGCGGTCATGGCATTTTCAAATAAGCTGGATAAACCACCATCTTCAAGTTCAGAAATAGCACGTTCAGTTGTGCCTGAAGGAGAAGTAACGCGTGCACGGAGGCTTACAGTCGTCTCATCACTTTCTAATGCCATTTTAGCAGAGCCAAATGCGGTCTGTAGGCAGAGTAGCTTCGCGGTTTCAGCATCTAAACCTAATTTGATAGCCGCAGCTTCCATTGCTTCCATTACAAAAAAGAAATAAGCAGGACCGCTGCCTGATAATGCAGTGACGGCATCAATTTGTGTTTCATCGTTAACCCAGATGGTTAAACCGACAGATCGTAGAATAAGATCAGCTAATTCGTGTTGTTTTGGCGTCACGTAGGAGTTGGCATATAAAGCAGTTGCTCCAGCTTGAATGAGTGCTGGCATATTAGGCATTGATCTGACAATGGCTGGATCAGGTTGGTTTAACCATCGTGCAAGATCATCGAGACGAATACCTGCCGCAATGGATAGCAATAAAGTACCAGTTTTCCAGTGTGGTGCAATCTGTTTGATGAGGTCTTGTAACTGATGGGGTTTTACAGCAGCAATAATGACGTCACAGGACTGAATGGCTTTATAATTATTGTCAAATGTCAGGACTGAATAGGTTTTAGTAAGGGTTGTGAGGCGAAGAGGGTCCGAGTCTGCGACGTGTATATGCTGTGGATCAAAACCACTAGTAGTTAAGCCACCGATCAAGCTGAGTGCCATATTACCAGCACCTAAGAATGCAATTTTACAATCATTCATCGCCTGCTTATCCTATCCGTTGTGATACTAAGCTACTTAGTTTACTTGACCTGGTGTGAGGTGTGTAGTTCTTTGACCAAATATACCGCTTCCAATACGAACCATTGTACTACCTTCAGAAATTGCAGTAGCCATGTCATTAGACATTCCCATTGAGAGGGTATCTATTGATAGATATTTGGCACAAAGCTGTTGATAAAGAGCATGGGCTTTATGGAAACTGTGACGTTGTTGCTCTATATCATCTGTTTTACTGGGAATAATCATAAGACCACGGAGTGTTAGGTTATCGAGTAAGTCAATTTGTTCAGCTAGTGGAATAATAGCACTCTCATTTATGCCTGATTTACTCTCTTCGTTATCAATATTTACTTGTATGCATACATTCATAGGAGGGAAGGTCTTCGGGACGTTGCTTGGATAAGCGTTGTGCTATTTTAGTACGATCCACACTATGTACCCAGTCAAAATGTTGAGCAATATCCTTGGTTTTATTAGATTGAATTGGCCCTATAAAATGCCAAGTTAAATTGAGATCCTGTAGCTGTTCTATTTTTATGAGGGCTTCTTGAAGGTAGTTTTCGCCAAAATCATGTTGGCCTGCCGAGGCAAGCTGGCGTATTTGTTCTGATGGCCATGTTTTACTAACGGCTAACAATTGGATACTTTGTGAACCACGATTATGATTTATTGCAGCTCTCTTGATAAGAGCCATAATTTTTTCACGGTTTTTGATGATTGTCATGTTGTAAACCAACGGCTAAGGAAGCTACCTTTGTTATGAATATTACGTTACGAGATGTGATTTATATACTATATTTTTAACTTTCAAGTGCACTCATAATTAATACTACAGAGTTATTAACTTTTAGTACAAATAAGACGGACGATTGAACGAGTCATAAAATGGTGCGCCTGACAGGAATCGAACCTGTGACCTTCAGTTTCGGAAACTGACACTCTATCCAACTGAGCTACAGGCGCAAAATATGTCTGGATGTTATTTGGAAAACATCATTGGGGAGCTGGATTATACTTGTAACTAGAATGCTGTGCCACTTAGGTTGTTTTATAGGACGCGGAGTGACAAAGTCGAGTGCCAGTGGTGTTAGTGAGGGTTTTGTTTAGTTTCTTATACCTTGTTAGTGAGTTCAACTAGCTATGTCATCGGGATAAAACCATTGGTTAAGCTGATCTATAGCTTCTTGTTTTCCTTCATGGTTAAGGGATGAAAAGAGTTGGGCACTGGCTAATAATTCTTTTTTTTGTAGCTCATTCATGACTAGGAGTAGACTCGAATTTGCTGCTCCGCGTTTTAATTTGTCTGACTTGGTCAGTAATATATGCACTGATAACTTGGCATTATTTGCCCATTTTATCATTTGTAAGTCAAACTCTTTAAGAGGGTGACGAATATCCATCATCAAGACCAAGCCGCGCAATGCTTGACGTGTTTCGAGATATTTACCAAGTGTTTGCTGCCATCTAATTTTAATTTTTTCAGGTACTTTCGCATAGCCATAACCAGGGAGATCGACCAAGCTATGACTGTCATCAATACTAAAAAAGTTTATCATCTGTGTCCTGCCAGGAGTTTTACTTATTCGTGCGAGTGATTTTTGGTCAGTAATGGTGTTGATCGCACTAGATTTTCCTGCATTTGAACGGCCAGCAAATGCAACCTCAATACCTTCATCAACGGGAAGTTCTGACAATTGCGTGGCACTTATTGTGTATTGAGCTTGTCTATAAGGATGAGACATAATTGGCCTTTAAATAAATCAATATGCACTATTTTACATGGGCATTGGTGGTGGTGAGAAGCTTTTCAGTTAAAGCAATGCTGTAAGTACCATCATATTGCTATTTGAAACATTATTTAGGGAGGGTATACAGAGCTGCAAGGTGCAAAAAAAATCTAATATAGGGTAGCATATCCCAAGATTAGCTTAATGTATTCAAAATGTGGAAAGCATAATGAAAAAATGGTTGTTGATGATAGTAATGAGCTTTGCAGTAGTAACTTTACCAAGTTTGGCGGCAGGTGACATTGCTGCAGGTAAAGTAATCTCAGCCCAATGTGCAGCATGCCATGGAGTCGATGGTAATAGCTCTGAGCCCTCTTTCCCGAAATTGGCAGGGCAGGGAGAAGGGTATTTGTACAAGCAACTGTTAAATTTTGCATCTGGAACACGTGAGAGTCTTATCATGGGCCCTATGATTGCAGACATTTCGGCACAGGGTTTAGCTGACCTTTCAGCTTACTATGCATCGCAGAAAGTAACAGCTGGATTGGTTTCTGAAAGCTTAATAGAGCAAGGCCAAAAGTTGTACCGTGCGGGTAATAAGGAAACTGGAGTGCCAGCCTGCATGTCATGTCATGGGCCTCGTGGAGCAGGTATACCAGCAGCTAAATGGCCAGCATTGTCAGGTCAACATGCACGCTATGTTGAGATGCAACTCGATGCTTTTTCTCAAGGTGATCGGAATAATGATCCTAATGATATGATGCGTGATATTTCATCGAGGTTATCAGCCGATGAAAAAAAGGCTGTGAGTGCCTATATTTCTGCGTTGCACTAAGGATTAGCATTAACTTTGAAAGTCGTGCAAGGGTAAAAAATGCCGACTCTTTAACATACATTCGATACAGGTTATCGAATTTAAACGGTTTCTCATTATATGTCTAACGCTAAAGCTTCATCTAACCCATTCCAATTATTCCGCCGTCGTTTAGTTTTGCTAATGGGCTCGATGGACTTAGCTATCACATTGCTATTGGCTTTAGCGGTTGCATCTGTTATCGGTACTTTGTTGCAGCAAAACCAGCCATATGCAGATTATGTTATCAAGTTTGGTCCTTTCTGGTTTGAGGTGTTTGAGGCCGCAGGTTTATATGATGTGTATAGTGCTTTGTGGTTTTTGATAGTTCTAACTTTACTAGTACTTTCAACAACGGTATGCGTAACTCGCAATGCGCCGAGTATGATCAAAGATATGTGGAACTTGCGTACCCACGTTCGTGAAAAGTCTTTAAGAGTTATGCATCACAATACACAGTGGCCAGTTAAATTACCCAGTGAAGAGGTTGCTCTAGCATTAGAGAAAGGTCTTACAGAAGAAGGCTTTCGTGTCAGAAGAACAGTAAAGGATGAGGGGCTTTTATTGTCTGCGATGCGAGGAGGGTTGAATCGTCTGGGTTACCTTTTTACACACATTGCTATCATAGTGATTTGTATCGGGGGGTTATTGGATAGTAATTTACGGGTTAAATTTGCAGAATGGCAAGGTGACTTAAAAGTTGAAACACGCGACTTAGCAACGAACGATGTCCCAAAAGAAAGTCGATTGCCCGTGGGGAACCAAGCTTTTCGCGGTAGTATCCAAATTCCAGAAGGCCGAACAGCTAATGTCGTTTTTTTAGCGCTACGCGATGGTTATTTAGTACAGGAATTACCATTTGCATTAAAAGTGGAAGACTTTCGAATAGAGCACTATGCAACTGGTCAGCCGAAGTCATTCGAAACAGATCTGATTTTGTATGATAACGATTTACCTGAACCACTGAAAACAACTATTGCTGTTAATCATCCTCTTATTCATAAAGGTTACTCAATTTACCAGTCGAGTTTTGCTGATGGAGGCTCTAACCTTACTATGAAAGCCTGGCCTTTGGATGACCGTTCGGAGCAAGGTGCGATCAGTTTTGAAGGCAAAGTATTTGAAAAGCGTCAAATGAATTTGGGAGGGCAAAGCCTTCGTCTAGAAATAAATTCATTCAGGCCATTTAATATCAACCCAGATCCGACGGAAGAAGAGCCAGAGAGGCTTCGAAATTTTGGACCTAGTTTTGGGTTTAAACTGCGAACAGCCACGGGTGAGGCTAAAGAATATGTAAACTATATGGCTCCAGTTATGCGAGAGGGTAGAGCCTTCTATCTGAGTGGTGTTAGATCTAGTCCCGCAGAAGAGTTTGGTTACTTATACATACCGATAGATCGTCAAGGAAGCCTAAAGACATTTACCCGGTTTTTACAGCGCTTACATGACAAAAGTGCTGTAGAAGAAGTATCAAGACAAATGATGGAGGAAACCTTATCTCAAATGTCTGATACATCTGATACTCGTATGAAAGTGAGTTTGCAGAAGACACTAACAACGTTAGTGACGATGTATCTTAAAGGTGGGTTTACGGAAGTTAGCGAATATATTGAAACATCATTGCCTGAAAACCAGCGTGAAAAATTGGGCCCTGCTTATTTGAGCATGCTGCGCGAAATGTTGGCTCGATTGTACTTTATGGATAAAGAGCAAACGAAGCCGGTGACTGAAGCCGAATTATTATTTTTACAAGATGCGGCCGATACAATAGGGAGCTTATCTCGCTACGGCTCACCAGTTTATTTGTCATTGAGAGATTTTGAGCATGTTCAGGCTAGCGGTCTACAGATTGCACGTACACCGGGAAAATCAACAGTTTACCTTGGATGTGCACTATTGATTGCAGGAGTGTTTATACTATTTTACCTGCCTCAAAGACGCTTTTGGGCTTTGGTTAAACAAAAAAATGGTGAAAGTGAGATAATTTTAGCTGGCATGAGTAATCGTAACCCGCGTGATTTTGATATGGTCTTCAATTATATTGCAACAAAGTTAAAACGTGCAGTTGGGAACTCTGATTCTCAATAATGTTCTGACGGAGAGGGCGTAAACATAGTGATGAGTAAATAATGACAAATTATGAAACAATGATGAATAGGGATAGTAGTTCAACAGCAGTTCAATGGTCATGGTGGCTATTGATGATGCTCGCAGCGAGCGTATTATTCTCAATGTATGGGTCACTCTTTGATATCTATGAGATAGGGATTGTTATTTTTACTGCGGCAGGGATGGCTTTATTAGGTCAAAACTGGCCGGGTTTCCGAATACATATTGTTGCAGTGACAGCTTTAAGTTTAATCGCTATAAAGCTTTATGGCGCTGACTTAGCAGCACCAGAAACAAGTTTCTTTCTAAATTATATTCTTGCCAGCCAATCTGCAATTATGTGGATGAGTGCATTGTTTGTGATGGCTACGTTTGCTTATTTTATAGGCTTGTTTTCACGTTCTGAGTTTACGGAAAAAGTCGGCTCTGCTATGACTTGGCTGGCTACTACATTAGGTATGGTTGGCTTAATGGTTCGTTGGAGAGAGTCATATCTCATTGGCGCTGATGTAGGTCATATTCCTGTGAGCAATCTCTATGAAGTCTTCATACTGTTTGCTGTAATTACGGCGCTAATATATTTGTTTTATGAACGACGCTACCAGACGCGAGCTTTGGGTGGTTTTGTTCTGTTGGTGATCAGTGCTGCGGTAGCCTTTCAGCTTTGGTACACGTTTGGCCGCAATGCGGCTGATATTCAGCCTCTTGTCCCTGCGTTACAGAGTTATTGGATGAAGATTCATGTTCCTGCAAACTTTGTTGGTTACGGTGCTTTTTCAATGGCTGCGATGATTGGCTCTGCCTATTTGCTCACTTCTTGGGCTCGAAAAGTAAAACCAGATGGCCTGATGTCAACAGTTATGCCAGACTTAATTGTCATGGAAGATTTGATTTATAAATCGATCGCGCTTGGCTTTGCATTTTTCACAGTGGCTACGGTACTGGGAGCTTTGTGGGCAGCAGAAGCATGGGGCGGGTATTGGTCTTGGGATCCTAAAGAAACTTGGGCGTTAATTGTTTGGTTGAATTATGCAGCTTGGTTGCACATGAGAATGATAAAAGGCTGGCATGGAAGACCAATGGCATGGTGGGCAGTTATCGGTTTATTTGTTACCTTGTTTGCTTTTCTAGGAGTCAATATGTTCTTAGGTGGCTTGCACTCATACGGCGAACTATAACACCCAACAATAGGAATTTAGTAGGATGATAAAAAGAATAAAAGTATTGTTAGTTTTGGTGTTGTCTTTTAGTACAATATTAGCACTGGCATTACCTGCAGCCTACACGGATGATGTGCATTATAAGATTAATACACAACGTCTTGCGGTAAGTAATGATAAGTCTATAGAAGTACTTGAACTGTTTATGTATACCTGTCCACATTGTTACCACTTAGAGCCTGAGGTGGACGACTGGAAAAGCTCAATGGATGACAACGTGACTTTCTCTCAAGTACCAGCTGTTTTTAGTCTCAGGCAAGTTCCATTCGCTAGGGCATTTTATGCGGCAGAATCTCTAGGATATATGGAAAAATTACACCCACTGTTTTTTGAAGCTATTCATGAAGATGGATTACAACTATCGACAGAAAAACAGATACTTGATTATGTCGCTAGCCAGGGTATTGAGCGACAAACTTTTGAAAAGATGATGAAATCATTCGCTGTAAAGACGAAAGTAAAGAAAGCAACCGCAGTTACTAAGAAGTCAGGAATCACAGGCGTCCCCGCCTTTGTTATCAACGGCCAATATCACACAAGTGTCCCGATGGCAGGTGGTGTGGAGCAGCTTTTTTCGGTAGTTGATTTCTTAATTGGTCATAGTTCAGATTAAGTGATATCGAGAGGGCGAAGTATACTGCTAAATTGTGTTACATGAATATTAGAGGGAGGTTTTCCTAAACCTTACAGATACCATATTTGATACCTCACGTTGCCGAAATGAAAAACAAAGTTTAGTTATAAAGCAGGAGGCGGCTCTTGTTGTGTAGACCCTTTGACTTCACCTTCTTGATATTGGGTTTTGTCCGTGGTGTTATCTTGATTTACGTATAATATGATGTCGTAGTATCGACGAATATTTTTAATATAATTGACTGGCTCATTACCGCGGGCGTACCCATGGCGAGTTTGGCTATACCATTTCTTCTTACTCAACAATGGTAAAGATTTTTTGACGTCGGGCCAATGGTCAGGATTCTTACCATTTTGTTTTGTCAATATACGAGCATCTTCTAAATGGCCGAAACCTATATTATAGGCGGCCAATGCCATCCATGTTCTGTCAGGTTCTTGGATCCGTTCTGGAAGACGTTTTCGTAACAAGCTTAGGTAACCGGCACCGGCATTAATACTTTGCTCAGGATCTCTTCTATTCTTAATTTTCATTTGTTTGGCAGTCACATTTGTGATCATCATAAGACCTTTTACTCCAGTATTGGAGATTGCTTTTGGATCCCAGTGTGACTCCTGGTATGAGATAGCGGCAAGGAGGCGCCAATCAATATTAAAATTTACTCCTGCTTGCTCAAAGAAGAGTTGGTATTTTGGCAATTGAGTTAATAATTTCCTATAGATAGCACGAGTATCAACATAATCAAAGCGTCGGATATGGCCATAGTATTTTTCCATAAGCCTATCCAGCTTCCCAGTTACGGTTATATCTTCAAAAAAAAGTATGACCTCGTCATAAAGTGAAGAATCTTCTGACAATGACATAGCCCACGCAAGTGGCTGGGGATCTGAAACATTAAAAGCTACACGTAACTCGGGGAATAGGTTTTGATTTACTGTGATCTCATTAGAATCAGCAATGGTGTAATCAATCATTTCTAATTGTACGAGCTCAAGTAGATTCTTGCTGTCAAGCAACTTACTTGCGATCCATTTTAGTTCTGGTATATCACTTTGGTGTTGTATGAGTTGATCGACGTGGCTGCTATCGGCTACCACTTCTAATAGCTTGTTTTCAAGAGATGCGAGGTTTTTAGGTTTGTTATTACCTTGGCGGTAAACGAGCTGTTGTGAGACTTCTTGATAAACAGGACCGAAACGGATTTTTTTCTCGCGCTTAGGTGTTATCGTTAAGCCTGCAGCGGCGATATCAGCTTTATTATGCTCTATTTCATCTAAAATATTACCTAAGTTGTCAGGAATTATGAGCTTGAGCTTTACCCCTAAACGCTCCGAAAACTGTTTTGCTAAATCATATTCCAGCCCCGAAAATTGGCCATCATTCTCATGGAGTGTCGTAGGCCCATAGCGACTTAATACTATAAGCTCACCGCGCTGTTTTATTTTCTCGAGCTGTGTTGGGCTAGGACTACATGAAGTGAGCACTAATATTGAAGTGATGAGAAAGCCAAATGTAGGTTTCAAACAGATTTCCTAAAAAGGGTACTCTTTGATTATCAAACTTTCAGGGAAATAAGCAAGGCTTATTCTTTTAATTTTTTATTCTAACGACGTGCTTTAAAAAACTGTTTGAGAATTTTACTACTTTCTTCGGCTAGAAGTCCTTGTTCGCAGTCGACACTGTGATTGAGCTTGTTTTCATTAAAAATATCAAAGCAGCTTCCTGCCGCTCCAGATTTTGGTTCTTTGGCTGCAAAAAGAACGCGACTTATTCTGGCGTGAACGATAGCTCCAGCACACATTAAACAGGGCTCCAAGCTAATATAAAGTGTAGTTCCAGGCAAGCGATAGTTACTCTGATGCAGGCATGCCATCCTTATTGCCTGTATTTCAGCATGAGCCGTTGGATCTTTGCTCGCGATAGGTTGATTCCAGCCTTCTCCAATTATTTTGTTATCTTTCACGATGACGGCACCAACAGGGACTTCATTATATTTCTGTGCTCTTTCAGCAAGGCTTAGAGCATGAGCCATCCAGTATTCATCACTATTTTTGCAGGGTTGTTTATTTTGGGTCATGAATGACAATATATTGTTTTAGAAGCTCTATCAGTCTTAAGCTTGCTCCCCGACTATTTGCAATAAGTTTTAAGCTCGTTTCGCCCATTTGAGCACGTTGTTTGGGGTTAGCTAAAAGATTGGAAACACTGTCTGAGAGAGTTTTAATATCAGATACTTCGATTGCCGCATGTGCTTGTAGAAACTGTTTAGTAATATCATTAAAGTTAAAAAAGTGTGGGCCAGTTAAGATTGCACGACCTAATGCTGCAGGTTCAAGCAAGTTATGACCACCGTGTGGGATAAGACTTCCTCCTACAAACGCAATATCGCAGACTGCGTAAAAGAGAGGTAGTTCTCCCATAGAATCGACGATTAGTACTTGGGTATCTGACGTGCAAGTGAGGTGGTCACTGTGTCTGTGTGTTTTGAAACCAGCTCGGTGTGCCAATCCTGCGACGCGATCGAAGCGTTCAGGATGTCGAGGTACTAAAACTAGTAATAAATTTGGAAACTTGGACTGTATCAAACGAGTAGCTTGTAAAATAATTTCTTCTTCGCCTTCGTGTGTACTGCCTGCTACCAGGACCTGACGATTATTCCCCCACATTACACGCATTGCTTTAGATTGTTCAATTACATTAGTAGGAAGGCTTATTTCATACTTGAGGTTGCCTATTTTATGTACGTGAGTTAAATCAATACCAAGCTTATGGAAATTATCATGGTCTTGTTGCCCTTGTGCAGCAATAAAACAGAGGTTATTTAATATTGATTTTATAAATTTTGGGAAATTGGCGTAGCCTTTTGTAGATCGAGCTGACATACGGGCATTGGCAAGTACGAGAGGAATATTTTTCTGCTTACACGTGAATATTAGGTTCGGCCATATTTCTGTTTCCATAATAATGCCAAAAGCAGGCTTGTTAAGTTTTAGGAAGCGATTTATTGCGAAGGGTAGGTCATAGGGGAGGTAACAATGAAAGACAGTGTCTGAAAAAAGTAATTTAATTCGCTCACTACCCGTAGGTGTCATTGTAGTAATTAATAGGTTGTGCCTTGGATAGGCTGTTTGTAGAGCCTTGACTAGGGGCCTACAGGCTTCAACCTCACCTACAGAGACTGCATGGATCCAGATAGTGCTACTATTAAAAGGCGTTCCTCGGCTGTCCCCAAAACGTTCTGGCCACCGGGACCAATAAGCAGGAGCGCGGAGCCCTCTCAACAATAAGCGAACTATAATTAGGGGAAGACAGAGAAAAAATAGTGATGTGTATAGTAATTTCAAGATTGATTCTTTTTTGTGAACTGTTTGTTTAGCGATAAGGCAAGGAGAATGATAGCATAGGGCTATATTTATTAACTATATTGGCATTTATGAGCGTCTTTAAAAAACAGTTCTTGCATCCTCGCTTTTGGACCAGCTGGCTCGGGTTAGCATTAATGAGACTCTCTATTTATTTACCAGTTAACATGCAATTATACTCTGGCAATGTTATTGCATTTTTGATGAGACCATTTGTTCAATCGAGAAAAAATATTGCAGCTCGAAACTTAAAGCTTTGTTTTCCAAAGCTGACAGTTGAAGAACGTCAAAAACTGTTAGAAGCTAATTTCCGTACTATGGGTATGATGCTAATAGAAACAGCATTGAGCTGGTGGGCTAGTGATGAGAGCTTGGCCAAAAGAGTACGCTATAAAGGTCTTGAACACCTTGATAATGCACTCGAAGAGGGTAATGGTGTCATATTGCTGACGGGACACTTTACTAGTATGGAGTTGGGCGGTCGCTTGATTATGCTCAAGACACCCTGCCATGTGATGTTTAGAGAATTAAAAAACCCCCTGTTTAATGCGGTAATGATGAGAAACAGGACTTTTCACAGCGAAGGTATAGTGTTGCGAGATGACCCACGGTCTATGGTGCGAGCACTAAGAAAGAATAAGGTGGTTTGGTATGCTCCCGATCAAGACTTTGGACGTAAATTAAGTGTTTTTGCCAAATTCTTTGGTGTGACAGCAGCAACAGTTCCAGCAACTGCTCGTATTGTGAAAATGAGTAAAGCGAAAGTGATTCCATTCATACCTAGACGCGAAGCGGATGGAAGTTACCTTTTGACACTAGGTGAACCATTAGAAAACTTCCCATCAGGAAATGATGTTGATGATGCACAGCATATTAATAATATTATTGAAAATGAGGTGCGCCACTCCCCAGAGCAATATTTTTGGGTACATCGTCGTTTTAAAACGCAACCTGAAGGTAAGAAGGGAGCTTTATATAAGTAAGTACTTGATTGTTTTCAGTACAGGAGCTGTGGTGTTTTATTAAGTTTCAGGCAAAAAAAAGGCTATCCGAAGACAGCCTTTTATTAATAATTTGGACGGTTAACGTTTCGAGAACTGAGGACGTTTACGTGCCTTATGTAAACCAATTTTCTTACGTTCGACAGCACGAGCATCTCGTGTGATAAAGCCAGCTTTACGTAAGTTAGTCTTTAACTCACTATTGTATTCGACTAAGGCACGACTGATGCCATGACGAATTGCACCTGCTTGTCCATTGTTGCCACCACCTCGAACAGTTATTTTCAGATCGACGTTAGTTAACATGTCGACTAACTCTAATGGTTGTCGTACGACCATCCGTGATGTTTCACGGCCAAAATAGTCGTCAAGTGAACGAGTATTAATTGTAATGTTGCCAGTACCGAGCTTCATGAAAACACGAGCTGTTGAGCTTTTTCGACGACCGGTTGCGTAGTATTGTTCTGCCATGATGATATCCGTTTAGATTTCCAGCACTTTAGGCTGTTGAGCTACGTGGGGGTGTTGTTCGCCAGCATAAACTTTCAACTTGCTGAACATCGTACGACCCAAAGAATTCTTAGGCAACATGCCTTTGACGGCTGATTTGATAACGCGATCGGGCGCTTTATCAAGTTGCTTTTCTAGAGAGATAGATTTGATACCACCAACGTGACCTGTGTGATGGTAGTAAAGCTTATCTTTCATTTTATTACCCGATACGCGTAATTTTTCAGCGTTGATAACAACGATATAATCGCCAGTATCTACGTGAGGCGTATAGATAGTTTTATGTTTACCACGCAACCGACGCGCGATTTCAGTGGCCATACGGCCCAATGTTTTGCCGTTTGCATCGACGACAAACCAGTCGCGACGAACTTCAGCTGGTTTTGCACTTAGTGTGGTTGTTTTCATTCCGCGATTTGCTCCAGAAAAATTACGCAGGCGGTCAAATAAAGAGGAGAAATGTTACGCATTCGCTTTAATGCTGTCAACCCTGGTTACGCCATAAATAGCTGCAGCAGTATAGCACCTATCAACAGGCGGTAGATAACAAATGGCCACATTCCTATCTTTTCTACTATTTTAAGGAAAATAGTAATGCAAAAATAGGCGCTGAGGGCTGATAAAATGGTCCCTGACATAATTGCATTCCAATCAGCTATGACTTCAGACTGGAGTAGCTCTATTGTCTTTAAGCTTCCGGCGAGGAAAATTACTGGAATAGATAATAAAAATGAGAAGCGCGAGGCTGCTTCTCGTGTTAAACCAAGTAATAATCCGGCGGTTATTGTTATTCCAGAACGAGAGGTACCAGGTATTAGAGCAAGAGCCTGAGCAAGGCCAATGAAAATAATGTCAAAAAGACATAAATGATGCTCGTCTCGTTCTTGCTTACTTCGCCAATCTGCCCAGCCGAGGACGAGTCCAAAGAAGATAGTGGCAGCTGCTATAACAAGAGGGCTGCGCAAATGAATTTCAACTAGGTTACCTAACATGAGGCCACACAGTCCCACGGGGATTGTGCCAAATAAAATAGCCCAAGCAAGGCGGCTATCTCCGACCATAGAGCGTTGTTCAATAGACGAGGCCCAATCGATGCTTAGTTTTTTTAATGTTTTGCGGAAATAGAAGACTACGGCTGTAAGACTGCCAACGTGGACTGCAACATCAAATGCTAACCCTTGGTCATCCCAACCAGCAAGTAAAGGTAAAAGAATAAGGTGAGCAGAGCTCGAGATAGGTAAAAATTCTGTTAGACCCTGTACTAGTGCTAAA
Source organism: uncultured Gammaproteobacteria bacterium (assembly GCA_905181885.1). Lineage (GTDB taxonomy): Bacteria > Pseudomonadota > Gammaproteobacteria > Nitrosococcales > Methylophagaceae. The sequence continues at coordinate 283,004 of CAJIZI010000001.1, read as the reverse complement.
GCGAAAATTTGTATAAATTCCATTTTGAGCCAGTCTGTTAAGAATTAAATAATTTCATTATACGGATTGTTAATTCATTTTATTCTGTATTTGGACAGAATTTGGAATAAGGAATATTAAAACTGTGTCTCTGGATTAGTAAGTTATTGGAATTACTTAGTATTGAGGGTATGGTTTTGAGTTATAATAAGAGGTGGTTTATGACGCGGCTAGCGCTATTTTAAAATGAGGAAGAGCATGTCAACACTCGCTACCCCCCCTGAATTAATTAACGATTTAAATGCTTTGGTTGGTTCAGCTTATATTCTGACTAATCAGATTAAGATGCAACCCTACAGTAAGGGGTTCCGTTTTGGTTCTGGTAGTGCTGTAGCTGTTATTCGGCCTGGAAGCTTATTAGAAATTTGGCAGGCACTACAAATCTGTGTGAATGCTGATGTAGCCATTATTATGCAGGCAGCTAATACTGGGTTAACGGGCGGTTCAACACCTGATGGTGATAATTATGATCGTCCAATTATTATTATCAATACAATGCGGATCGATCAAATTCAGCTAATCGAGAATGCGCACCAGATCATTGGTTTACCAGGTAGTACGTTATTTGGTCTTGAAGATGTGCTATCACCGTATGGCCGAGAACCACATTCGGTAATTGGCTCTTCTTGCATAGGTGCATCGATAGTTGGTGGTGTGTGTAACAATTCTGGGGGCGCTTTAGTACAAAGAGGCCCAGCGTACACAGAGCTATCCTTGTTTGCACAAATCAATAATGATGGGAAATTAGAATTAGTTAATAATTTAGATATTGACCTAGGTGCGACACCTGAAGAAATTTTGACTAATCTTCAGCAACAGAAATATCAAGCTTCGGATATTAATCATTCTGAAAAACAAGCTTCAGATAATGAATATCATCAGCGAGTAAGACAAATAGATGCTAATACACCTTCTAGATTTAATAACGATGGCCGGCGCTTACATGAGTCATCTGGGTGTGCTGGTAAATTAGCTGTCTTTGCCGTTCGCATTGATACTTATGCGATTGCACCTAAGCAACAAGTTTTTTATGTTGGAACTAATGATGCTCAAGTACTAGCTAAGATGCGCCGTCATATTTTATCAACCTTTGAAAACTTACCCGTCTCTGGCGAGTATTTGCATCGTGATTGCTATGAAGTTAGTAAGAAATACGGTAAAGATACCTTCATTGTTATTGATAAGTTAGGATCGAAATATATTCCTAAGTTATGGAGCTTAAAAAGGACGGTTGATCTCATAACAGACAGATTGCCTTTTTTACCAAAAAAGATGTCTGATAGAGTAATGCAGTATCTGAGTTATTTATGGCCGAATCACTTGCCAAAACGCATGGAAGAATATAGTAGTAAATACACTCATCATTGGATTATAGAAATGAATAATGATGGTGTTGAAGAGGCTCGATCATACCTTCAACAGTTTTTTGAGATTGCCGAGGGTTCTTATTTTGAATGTACTCCAGAAGAAAGTGAGAAAGCATCATTACACCGTTTCGTAGCTGGTGGTGCGATAGGGCGTTATCATATAATGAACGGTCAAGAGCTTGGTGAAATGATGACAGTGGATGTTGCATTACGTCGAAATGATGAAGTTTGGTTCGAAGAGTTACCAGCAGAGTTGGAAGAGTTGATAGCGGATAAATTTTATTATGGTCATTTATTTTGCCACGTGATGCATCAAAATTATGTTTTGAAAAAGGGGGTTGATGCTAAGCAATTAAAGCAACAAATATTAGCTTCTTTTGATGTTCGTGGCGCTGAATACCCAGCTGAACACAATGTTGGTCATGAATATGCAGCTAAAGAGGATTTGAAAGCATTTTACAAAGACTTAGATCCAACCAATACATTTAACCCTGGAATTGGTAAAACTAGCAAATTAAAACATTGGTCTTCGGGAACAGAATAAAGCTCATTCCTCAGCTACTAGAAGCTCAGGCTCAATTCTTAATTAGTATAAGACACGTAATCTGATGGTTCCTTCAACACTATTTAAATGTTCTAGGGCAAGCTTAGAGTCAAACTCTGCGACATCTAATAGTAAATAACCGACTTCATTTTCAGTCATCATGTTTTGTGCCAAAATATTAATATTATGCTGGGCAAATAACTGGTTAATATTAGATAAAACGCCTGGTCTATTATGATGAACATGTAAAATTCGGTGGGTGTTCGCTTGTTGTTGAATTGCAATTTCTGGGAAGTTAACAGCTGAAGTGGTGTTGCCATTGTCGGCAAACTGAACAAATTTTTCAGCTACTTCGATGCCAATATTAGCTTGTGCTTCAACAGTTGATCCACCAACATGAGGTGTCAAAATAACATTAGGATAACCACGAAGGGGCGAGTCTAAGGCTTCATCATTTGATTTAGGCTCTTTAGGAAAGACATCTATGGCTGCGCCACCTATTTTGTCGTGCTTAATAGCATTGGCCAAGTCTTCTAGATTAACGCAGTTGCCTCTAGCAGCATTAATAAAAACGGCTCCCAATTTCATCTTGTCGAACTGTGCTTTTGCCATCATGTTATGGGTTGCGGCTAGTTCAGGAACATGAAGAGAAATAACATCGGAGTGGTTAAGGAGGTGTTGCATAGTCACTTGGTTGGCATTTCCTAAGGGTAGTTTGGTAACAACATCATAGTAAATAACATTCATTCCTAAGCTTTCTGCTAATACTGAGACTTGTGAACCGATACTACCGTAACCGATGATGCCTAAAGTTTTTCCACGTGCTTCATAGGATGCCTTAGCACTTTTAGGCCAGCTTCCATTGTGAACCTTATGGTTTTTTTCAGGAATACCACGTAGCAATAAGATTGATTGTCCAATAACTAACTCTGCAACCGATCGAGTATTAGAATAAGGGGCATTAAATACAGGTATGCCTTTCATTTTCGCTGCTTGTAAATCAACCTGATTGGTTCCGATACAAAAACAACCTATACCTGCTAACTTATCGGCAGCTTTAAGGACCTTTTCTGTCAATTGTGTACGTGAGCGGATACCAATAAAGCGAACGCCTTTTATTTTTTTGATTAAGGCTTCTTCATCTAGTGCGTGAGATATGGATTCAATGTTCGTATAGCCTGCTTTTTGTATGGCATCAATAGCATTTTTATGAACGCCTTCTAGAAGAAGAAAATGCGCGTCAGACTTTTTGAGAGGTGTTAGTTCCATGAGAAATTATCTATTTTCAGTTAGTGATATTAAATAACAAATTATTATAGCAGGTGTTGTCGATGATCGATGTTTGAATAACTAGTGTTTTAGAGTGTTTCTTTTTCTAATAGAGCGGTGCCATTAAAGCGAATGCCTTGCCATCCGGAAATCATGAAATTTCGAATGTTTTGATGGTCAACACCTTTTGGATTTTTGAGTACATGCTCATGATAATAAGCTCCGAAACATGACAGTGTTTGTATTTCAGACAGGTTGTTTAATTGCCCGAATGCAAATATTTTACATGAGCCATTATTCTCACCAGCCAAGTTGATGGAATTACCGTTATTAAATTGAGTCGGTGTGAAGTGATAGTAGCTTTCGATGACGGTCATAGTATCAGCAAATTCAATATCGTTCGGTGACTTTGTGATAGCAGTTAATAAGGTGTCTAAGGTCATATTGGGAACTTCGTTTATTTTAGAACGTAGATTATACATAAAAGGGCATTTTGTATTTAGAATGCTTTGTTTACCTATGAAACAAGGTGAATAGAGATAGCCTTGCTTTACGATTCTTTAAGTCGTGAAACAAACCATAATAAAAGAAGACATAAGGTCGCTAGCATAAGTTGTAGCGTAATTTTGTCCGAAAAGAGCACGATCGAGATACCAAAGGTGACAATAATAATGATCTTTGCTTTATGTTTCACATGGGATTGGACTGTATGATTACTTTCCCACTGTGCTAATGGTGGTCCAAATATTTTATGGTCGAGTAGCATGCGGTGAAAGCGCGGTGAACTTTTTGAAAAGCAAGCTAGGGCCAAGATTAGAAAAGGCGTGGAAGGTAACAGGGGCAAAATTGCACCGATAATGGCTAAAAAGATACAAAACCATCCAATACTAATCAAAAAATATTGTTTGAAGTTATTATGCACAGTGAATTATCAAAACTTATTGAGCGCGGGACATATACTTACCGGTAACGGTATTAATTTTAATAGTTTCACCATTTTCAATATATTCTGGTACTTGTATTTCAACACCGGTGGTTAGGGTGGCGGGTTTAGTGCGAGAGGAGGCAGTTGAGCCTTTGATTCCAGGTGATGTGTCGGTGACAATCATGGCGACAGTAGTAGGTAGCTCGATAGCGATCACGAGGGCATCAAGTACTATAGCGACAATGCCCTCCAAGCCTTCGGTTAGGTAATCTTTTTCATGCTCAAGATCATTTGCACTAATAGTATACTGCTCATAATCATTAAGACTCATAAAAGTATAGCCATCGGTGTCTTGATAAGAAAATTGGACTAATCTACGTTCGCAATCTACTTCCTTTAAAAATTCATCGCCTTTGAGAGTTTCATCTAGCTTTTGTTTGGTTTTTAAGTGGTTAAAACGAACCTTATATAGAGTGGATGCTCCTCTAGATGAGGGGTTACGGACTTCTATTGCTTTGACAGAGTAGGGTGCATCATTGACTTCAACGACCATTCCACGTTTTAAATCACTAGCTTTTGGCATTGTTACTCTCGAGGTTTAATTTATTGTCCTGAGCATTATACCCTGCGCGATCGTTTGAGGTCCTCACAACATTGGTCAAGTGATTACGTTAAGATGGTGATTGATAAAAAAATGAGTTGAATCAAATATGGTAAATATTGGACAAATTAATACTTTAGTAGTGGTAAAAAAAGTGGACTTTGGAGTCTACTTAGATGGTGAGGAACTGGGTGATATTTTATTACCAGAACGTTATGTACCAGCTAGTTGCAAGTTAGAAGATGAGCTTGATGTTTTCATTTACCTCGATTCTGAGGATTTATTGATCGCGACAACTCAAACACCGAAAGCGATGGTTGGAGAATGCGCATATTTGAAAGTTATAGAAGTTAATGCAGTTGGTGCATTTCTCGATTGGGGATTACCTAAAGACTTATTAGTACCTTATGGTGAGCAACAAAAGCCGATGGAGGTTGGCCACTCCTACGTAGTGAGACTTTATATTGACGAAGCATCAGATAGAATTGCAGCGAGTAGTCGTTTAAACAAGTTCGTTGTAGATACATCACCATATTTCAAGCCGCAGCAATTAGTTGAACTGTTGATATGTGAACGCACAGACCTAGGTTACAAGGCAGTAGTTAATCAATCTGTGATTGGGCTATTGTTTAATAGTGATGTAGTGAAACCTATTAGCTATGGCGACAGTTTACAGGGCTATGTTAAGCATGTTCGTGAGGATAATAAGCTTGATCTGTGTTTGCAACTAGTCACAAGGGAGGCTTTAGATGCTTTATCACAAGAAATTTTGACGTTTATTGAAGCAGAAGGTGGTGTAACAACCTTGACTGATAAAAGTGCACCGGAAGAGATTGCAAGACAATTTGGAGTGAGTAAGTCGAGCTATAAAAAAGCGCTGGGGAAGTTATACCAAAAGCGACTTGTTTTGATTGAAAAGAAATCAGTAAGCTTGGTGAAATAGGATGACAATAAATTGGTATCCAGGCCATATGCACAAAGCCAGCAAAGAAATGCGTAAGATAATGCCGCAAGTCGATCTGATGATCGAAGTCTTAGATGGCCGAATACCTTTTAGTAGTGAAAACCCTATGTTAGCTCAACTACGGGGCGATAAACCATGTATTAAAGTTCTAAGTAAATGTGATCTTGCTGATCCCGTTTTAACGCAACTTTGGCAAGATTACCTTGAACAAGATAAGGGTGTAAAAACGATTGCTTTGACCACTGATCTCCCAGAGAGAATGATGGATTTACTTGTTCTTTGTAAACAAATGGTACCGAATAAAGCCAGTAGTGTGAAAAATATCCAAGCAATGATTATGGGGATCCCCAATGTTGGTAAGTCAACATTAATTAATCATTTAGCTGGCCGTCTGATTGCTAAAACAGGAAATGAACCTGCAGTTACTAAGATGCAACAGCGTATTAAATTAGATCAAGGCATTGTCTTACTTGATACACCGGGAGTACTTTGGCCGAAACTAGAAAATCAACATGGTGGTTATCGCTTGGCTGTAACTGGTGCGATAAAAGAAACGGCAGTTAGCAATGATGATATTGCAATGTACGCATTAGCATACTTACGTGAAGCTTATCCAGAATCTCTGAAGGATCGTTATAAGCTGGCAGAGTTAGCTAAAGATGATGTGACTTTATTAGAAATGATTGGGCGGAAAAGAGGGTGTCTACGTTCAGGTGGTATAGTTGATTTGGAGCGTGCAGCTAAGATTTTGTTGACGGAGTTACGCGCTGGTACTCTGGGTAGGGTGACACTAGAAACACCAGCGATGATGGAAAATGAGTTACTTGCTGTTGCCAAAAAAAGGAAATTACAAGCTGCTAAAAAAGCGGCTAAGGAATTAAAGAAGTCTGGTATAAGGAGCTAATGTTATCTCAATATATTAATTTCAACGCGCCTATTTTGCTGTAAGGCAGCTTGATGGCTACCCTCTAATTTAGGACGTTCCTCACCGTAGCCATGAACAATAAACCTATTTTTATCAATACCATTATTTAGCAATTGCAGAGATACCGCTTCTGCTCTAAGTTTTGAGAGGTTTGGTTATAGGGTGATTCACCTCTGAAGTCAGCGTGACCAGTAATGAGGACTTCTGCGAGTGGGTTTTGATTCATATAGTTTGCGACAGATTGAATTGTTGATGTGCCCTCATCGTTCAGTTTAGCTAAGTCTGTGGCAAAATAAACATCATCTAAAGAAACAAGCTGATACCCTTTTATACTTTTTTGTAATACATTTTTTGTTGGATATATGGGATGGGGTGATATCAATGAAGAGCTTTTATCTTGTCCGTGGTTACTACTGATAGATAACTGGTTAAGAAGTTCTTGAACACGCTTTTTTTCTGCTCTTGCTTGTTCAATATCGATTTGTATTTTATTGGCTTCAGTTTTATGTTGTTTTATTTCTCGCTCAATCTGGATTCTTTCTTTTTGTAGTTGAACGGTTAATCGAGAAATCTCTTTCTGTGTTTCACTCACAATATTGTCTATGGATTGCCCCTCATCAAATTTGATGCTGACTGTTTCTTGAGTGAGAAGTTGATCAAGGAGCTTCTGTGCGCGAGACAGCTCTATGCTGGTTTGTTCAGCACGAACTTCTGCTTTACGCGCAGCTAAGTCTGCAGCCTTTTTTGCACTCTCTGCTTTAATTTGGTACTGATTGAGTGATTCAGCTAGCTTTGCAAAGCGCTTCTGAACATTATCAACAATACTATCTACCGAATTATAATCAGAAATGGTAAATGATTGCGAAGACCTCTCATCAAGAATTAATTTATCTAACACATTCTCATCACTTGAAAATGTTGTACTGGCTACAGTTGCGCTAAAAAGTATTGAACCAATAGCAAAGCACTGCACATACATCTTATTTATCATTAAGCACGCCCTTGTGACATTATCTATATGTATTTGCTTGAAATTATTTTCAAGTCGAAGGTAATCAAACACACTGTATCAATTGTTCTAGAAGTTATATTTTTACAAGCATTTCTCGTAAGCACGGATTAATATCACATAGTTGTATGTAAATGTTTTTCACAAGCTTGATGATTAGGTCAGAAATTATTCTTAATGAGAATCATTTGCATTTAGATTTAATTGGTTTATAGATGAAGACACTCAAATTAATTAAGGATATGGAGGGAATGATGAAAGACAATACTGATCTAGGTACTCAATCAAATTTTATTCATTTAGCGATCGATCCAAACTGTCTTGAACTGTTAATTAAGGAAGGCCGTCTAAGTATAACTGACTTTAACTGCTTGAATAAGTTATCCAAACAGGGTGTCTGGTCAATGTTTAGGATGCTGGCAGCAAATAAGTTGCAACAGTCATGAATGCAGCTCTCAAGTCCAAAACGAAATCATATGAATTATTAGAAGCAGCTAATAATCAATTAGAGTCTGTGTTTTTAAAGAAGCCTGAGCCGTGCGTAGCGCTGCTCATCAGTCGGAACTATAACTTGTTACTACAAGAGCAAGCTCAATTGACAATACGATTGAATTTTATGCAAAAAGCAAAGTATTGGTGGCAGGAATATTTAAAGATGAGCACAGGAAAGAGGTCAAAGGTGATGTTTGACATAAATCACAATGAATTACTTTTTAAGCGAATAGATGCTAAATATTTACAGAGGAGCTTCTAGAGTATTTAGTAGGGCGCTATTGCATTGAATAAGAATGATTTGCATTAGTGTTACTTTTAGTTTTATACTACGCCAGCGTTATTATTATTATTATCATAAAGGAATTCAGATGAAGTTTAAGCGTACATTAATCGCGGCTAGCCTGATGGCTGCATGCACTGTAGCCAATGCTGCACCGAGTAACGAGGAACTGTATTCAATGATTCAGCAGCTAAAAGCTGAAAATGCAGCCTTGAAAAATCAAGTAGATGCTTCAGATGAAGCAGTTGAAGCCGTTGTTGTTCAGGCGGAAAAGATGGCAACATTTTCAGGCGTGGCTGATAAAGTCTCAATCGGCGGTTATGGTGAACTTCACTACAACAATCTTGACGACCAAAATGGTACAGCTGATAGTGATAAAATTGACTTCCATCGTTTTGTATTGTTTTTCGGCTATGAATTTAGTGACGATTTGAGGTTTTTCTCAGAACTAGAATTAGAGCATAGTCTTTCAGGTGATGGAAAACCTGGTGAAGTGGAATTAGAACAGGCTTATATTCAATATGACATGAACGGTCATAATACTGTGACAGGTGGTTTATTCTTAATGCCAGTAGGTATTTTGAATGAAACTCACGAGCCAGATACCTTCTATGGTACGGAACGAAACCCTGTTGAGAAGAATATTATTCCGACTACATGGTGGGAAGCAGGTTTAATGTTTAGTGGAGATTTAGCAGAAGGCCTTAGATATGATGTTGCGATGACATCTGGTCTTGATGTTAGTAAAAAAGATACTAAGAGTACTTTTAAGATAAGAGATGGTCGTCAAAAAGTGGCTAGTGCACAAGCAAATGACCTTGCTTATACCGGTCGTTTGAAATGGACAGCTATACCTGGTGTTGAGTTAGCCGCAACGATGCAGTATCAAGAAAACATCACGCAAGGCAATGTCGCTGGAACAGAAGAAGCAACTTTGTTTGAGACTCACGCAGTGATCCAACAAGGTGATTTTGGTTTACGTGCGCTCTATGCGACCTGGGATCTTGAAGGTGACACACCAAAATTAACTGGTTATGATGAACAGACAGGTTGGTACGTTGAACCATCATATAGAATTAGTAAACACTTAGGTGTCTTTGCTCGCTATAGTGAGTGGGATAATCAAGCAGGAATGAGCTCAATTAAGAGTGAAATGGAACAAATTGACTTGGGTGTTAACTGGTGGCCACATAAAAATGTTGTAGTCAAAGTTGACTACCAGATCCAAGATAATGAAAAAGCTACAGGAAAAGAGTTGGATGGCATGAACATCGGGGTTGGTTACTCGTTCTAAATATAAGTATGTACGTATGGTAAAGGCGATTATGAGTAGTGTTAGATTACAGCTAAGATACAAACTATTGCTGTTGGTAATGCTACCCATGGTCGCCTTTTCTGTTTCTGCTCGAGGCGTTTACCAGACAGATGAAGCATTCCTGACTGAAACCTTTGATGGGAAAGTACCAAAGAGTAGCGTGATCTGGATAAAAGGTGACTTACGGAAGACAGTGGCCGATATACTAAGCCATAAATATAGTGGTATGAGGATACGTTACTGGCAACAAGATGAGCGTAGCGCATGGATATTAAATGAAATTGGGAAAGAACAGCCTATTACATTTGGTGTTGTGATTGATGCCGGTAAAATAGCACATGTCAAAGTCCTCGCATTCCGAGAAAGTCGTGGAGGTGAAATCCGCTATCCCGCATTTACGCGTCAATTTACTGACGCAGGTTTAATCGGACTGGAGCTCGATCGCCATATTGACGGTGTATCCGGAGCAACGCTATCAGTCTGGGCTATGACTGCAGTTACTAGGCTGGCATTATATCTTGATACATTGACTACCTAGCAGAGTTTTCCTATGGTTCATCATATAAGGAGTTGGCATCGTACAATAGGTGCGCTGGCTGCTTTATTCTTATTAATACTCGCAATAACGGGCATAATACTTAATCACACTCTAGACTTTAAATTAGACGAGCGTCATCTTAATTGGCCTTGGATATTAGAGCATTATGGTGTTTCTGATGTTAAAGCCGATCATGTTTATTGGCTTGATGGTAATGTGCTTTCTCAAATTGATGACCAACTTTTTGTGGATGCTAATCCAGTGGCTAAGAGTAGAGAACCTATTGTAGGTGGCATTCATTTAGATGAAATGACAGTTATTGCCTCGGAAGATGCTTTAATTTTGCTTAGCGAGGACGGTGAGTATATCGAAACTATGAGTAGTGGGGTTGGCATACCCTCGGATATTCAGAGAATAGGATTACATAACGGGCTACCGATATTACAAACTCGAAATGGCATGTGGCGAAGTGACTTTATTATGGAAGAATGGAAACAAACCAATCTAGAGGGAGTGAGCTGGAGTATCCTTACTGAGATGCCTGATTCTGTTATTAATGACCTGGCAGCATATTTTCATGGAAAGGGAATTACGATAGAACGATTCGTTTTAGACATACATAATGGGCATATTCTAGGAGCGTTAGGTAAATGGATCCTAGATTTTTTTGGTTTTTTAATGGTTCTTTTATCGTTATCTGGTTTATGGATGTGGATAAAAAAAAGCTAGTGGATCATAATTTATCATCGTGATGAGGAAGGCTGAGTTTCCTTACTTACCTAAAGACTTCATTGAAACGGCAGAAGGTCTTATTTTTGCAGTTGTGAGCTATCAGGCTCAAGACGGGAAAGTTGGCTGTTTTTTACGTTATGTTAGAAATGGAAGTCAATGCAGAAAAGTTACTACTAAAGAAGCTAACTTTCTATTAGAAAAAAACTACCCTCAATACCTTTATCATTCGCGACACTTTGATGCGTATTTCCATGCTGTCCCACCAATAGCCATAATAGCTCATCATCTACCTGAAGTAGGCCTGCAGAAGCTACTTCACAGTTCTCCAAATGATGAAATCGAGCAAAAACTCCAAGAACTTATTGCAATTTTGATGCAACGTAAAGTACAGGATACATTTTTAGGAATAACAGGTTCAGTATTGTTAGGACAGCAGACTGTAACTTCTGATATTGATATAGTTGCATATGGGCGTGAGGCTTTCTATCAACTTCGAGAGGCTGTTGTTCAGGGAGTATCTCAGCGAGAATTTTCGTTATTAGATAACAATTTGATGCGTGACAACTTCGAGCGTCGTGCTGGTGAATTAAGTTTTGAAGAATTCGCATGGCATGAAAATCGTAAATTTAATAAAGCTGTGCTCCGTGGTACTAAGTTTGATATTGCTATGGTCTCTATGGAAGAACATACTGTCGATCCGAATATACAGAAATTTGATAAGAGAGGGAGTGTTAAATTACAGTCAAGAGTGACTGATGACGCCTTAGCTTTTGATTTTCCGGCACGGTATAAAATTGAAAACAAACTTATTTCAGAGGTTGTTGTCTACACACACACATATGTAGGGCAAGCACAGTTAGGTGAATCTATTGAAGTATCAGGGACTGTAGAGTGTGAGATATCTACAGAGAAATGTCGGTTGATCGTTGGTTCCTCGCGAGAAGCTGCTGGTGAATATATTAAGGTATGTCGATAAATGGCGATAAGTGAAACAGAAGTAGTTACTCAGGCTGACATTGGTTTAGTCGGGTTAGCAGTCATGGGACAAAACCTTGTTCTCAATATGAATGACCATGATTTTACGGTAGCAGTCTATAACAGGACAACTAGTAAGGTAGATGAGTTTCTAGAGGGGCCTGCAAAAGGGACGAAAGTGATCGGTTGTTACGACCTAAAATCTTTTGTCGCTAACTTAAAACTACCGAGACGAATAATGTTGATGGTAAAAGCAGGGTCTGTAGTTGATAGTTTTATTGAGCAACTTCTACCGTATCTTGAACGAGGAGATATCATTATAGATGGTGGGAATTCACTTTATAACGATAGCGATCGTCGGACTCACGAACTGCATAAAAAAGGTATTTTGTTTGTCGGCGCGGGTGTCTCGGGTGGAGAAGAAGGTGCGCGTCATGGTCCTTCTATAATGCCCGGTGGCAACTATGCAGCGTGGCCAGCGGTTAAGCCTATTTTTCAAGCGATTTCAGCTCAGGTTAATAATGAACCATGCTGTGATTGGGTGGGTAATGATGGTGCAGGACACTACGTTAAAATGGTTCACAATGGAATCGAATATGGTGACATGCAGCTAATTTGTGAGGCCTACCAGTTAATGCGTGAAGGTCTTTCAATGACTGGTGATGAGATACAAAAAGTTTTTTCTGAGTGGAATAAGGGTGTTTTGAACTCTTATTTAATAGAGATCACACGAGATATTTTAGCGGTCAAAGAAGAAGATGGCAGTTTATTAATTGATAAAATTTTAGATAAAGCGGGGCAAAAAGGAACAGGTAAATGGACTGGAATGAATGCTTTAGATCTAGGTATTCCTTTGACTTTAATTGGCGAAGCTGTTTTTGCTCGATGTCTTTCTTCTCGTAAAGAAGAAAGAGTTAAAGCCTCTGCCATATTACCAAAGATTGCAGTTGACTTTTCTGGTGACAAGGTTGAAATGGTGCAGGCTATTCATGATGCACTTTATGCCTCAAAAATAATATCTTATGCTCAGGGTTATATGCTCATGCGAGAAGCTGCTGAGACATTTGGCTGGAAACTGAATTATGGGGGTATTGCAATGATGTGGAGGGGTGGTTGTATTATCAGGAGTCAGTTTTTAGGTGATATCAGAACGGCATATGAACGACAACCAGATCTACAGAATTTATTGCTTGATAGCTTTTTTATTGAAGCCATTACAAAAGCCTTGCCAGGTTGGAGGAAATCCGTTGGTACCGCGGTTGCTCTTGGTATACCTATGCCAGCTTTTAGTAGTGCGTTGTCATTTTATGATGGTTATCGCTGTGAACGTTTACCAGCGAATTTGTTGCAAGCCCAACGGGATTACTTTGGCGCGCATACATATGAGCGAATCGATAAGCCTCAGGGTCAGTTTTTTCACACTAACTGGACGGGCCGAGGTGGGGATATTTCAGCAACTAATTATGATGTTTAAAAGCTGGGGATATTTAAATAACTTCTGGTTGGCTATTCATACAATAGAATAACGATACTCAGTGACGAGCTGTTATATTGTGCCCTGCGAACTAGTCAAACTAAAGATTAGTCGCAGGGTAAATATTTCATTAGAACTGTTGTTTGTTACTTAATCTACAGCTTGCTTTAACTTCTTCATCGTTATGCTGGTGTATTAGGGTGCCAGATACACGGTTGATCGAAATACGATGTTGTCCCGATTCAGCGACTATAAAGGTATCCGTTAGTTCTGTGATATCAAAACTAGCAACGAGCTGACCATCATGCTGTTGAAGTAATTGATGATTATCAGTATTAAGTGCAAAGAAGACTTCATTACCGCTTTCTGTATTACAAGTAATGTATTTAAAGCCATTTTCATCGATGTCCTCTGATGGGGCAACAGAAGCAAGCCTACTTTCCAAAGCAAACATTTCAATGTTACAAAATTCATTAGATAGCTGCACTAAACCAGAATCGTGAAGGTGTTGAGTCACCTTGCCGTCATTTATTAAAAAGAAATGAGAGCGGAGTTCTCGACGTGCACTTTGTCCATAAGCAATAATACAAGAACGATAGCCGAATTTGTCTTGGTTAAACTGGCTAGAAATAAATTTATTGGGTTCGTTTAAAAATTCTATTTTTTCAAGGTCAACCGGTGTTCTTGTCGGTTGTTTTTTAAGAAAGTCTTTAACGATGTTTTTATAGTTTTGAGGGTACTCGCCAAAACTAACATCTCCGGCTGAAGATGGGTTGGAGGTTGATGCGCATGCTGATAGGAGTCCTATGCAGAGAATAGTAAATGTTGTTCGTAGTGTTTTGATTGAAAAAAGGTTAGTCAAAGGAAGCCCCGGGATAAGATTATAGTCAATGATTTAATTTTTTATACAATCGATATACTAAAGGAATATGTTGAACATCACAATGTGTTGTCAGGAGTTGCCTTAGCAGTAGTGTTGAAAAACTTATGAGTCAGTTTTTTCAGGCCAGTTAAATGCTTCTTCTGTGGGAGTTGGTGGGCGAAATTTGAGTTGCAGTCCCATTAGAAAGTTGCGTAAAATTTGATCCTTGCAGATACGATAATGTTTATGGCTTTTTTTTCTAAAAAAAGCACTGAGCTCATGTTTACTTATGCTCAGATCAGCTAAAGCGAGTATATCTAGTACATCTTCCGCTTTTAGGTTAAAGGCAATTTTTAGCTTTGTAAAAATAAGATTATTATTGAGTTTTTTTTCAGATTTGGTCAGCGGGCCTTCTTTTTTCCCTCGCCGCTCAGAAATTAAGCCATCAAGAAAGTGTGTGAGCTGATTGTCATTACAGTTGTGATAATTAGGGTCATCCTCTTTTTTGAGCCAGTTGCTTATTTGTTCGCGTGTTACAGACTGTTCAACATGTGAGAATATTTTTATGACGGTATCATCGTTTAGATTTAGAGTGTACCGAAGGCGGCGTAAAATATCGTTATTAGTCACTAAGGGATCCTGAAAATATTGTTAATTGGAAGAATTTTTGTCTACTTGATCTAATTGTTGGCGAATGATTGTTTTTAAATTATTTACTCTTTTTTTGTTGACTCCAAAATCACTGTAACCTAACCGTGCTGCTGAGCGAATGTGAATGAGTTGATTTTGTGTATCTACTCTGAACTCGACATCGTCAATAAAGCCAAAGAAGGAGGAAGAGAAAGTTGCGGCCAGGTAAGTCATTCTCATCAGTTAGTATTTTCCCTCCTAAACTTTGTACACTGATCTTTATGTAATTAATTGCTTTAGATAACTGTTTTGTAGAAAGGCTTAACGGTTCTATGTAGTGTTCTGTATCATCGATATATTCGCTACATACGCAATTTGGTTTATTGGGACAAGGTTTAAGGAAACTACTGTTAACCACTGGCGTAGGCTCCTGATTCTGATAACCACGCCATGATAAATAGAATGCTTATGCCAATGAGTATAGCTGTAATTATCATTTTAGTGATGTCTCTCAAAACACTATCAATTATCTAGACGATTGCCAATTGTACTCCCTGGCCAACAGTCAAATATTTCGGTGATATGCATGATAACTAGTGATTTAGCTGGGTGATCGGGATTAGCTTTGAGTACCGTTTCTCTCATGCGATTGTAATTTTCACCTTCTGTCTCGATACGGGTATGCCCTTTTATTTGATAAGATATTTTTTCATCTGGAATCAGGATATTGAGAGCTGCAGCAGGATTTTGTTGAAGGTTTTGTAATGTTTTTGTCATAAAATTATCTACGAGCCAAAGTTCATTATCATTTTCAATGAAAACAAGTTTGATAGGGATAACATTGGGTAAACCCGAGCTGGAAGCAGTGGCTAAGGGATAAAGCTCTGCTTTCACGATTGCCTCTTTTAGTGCGATTGAAAGTTTTCCCATGGTAACCCCTTGGCTCGTTACTACTTATTTTAATGACATAATCAATACTATATTAACAGAAACTGCTAGTAGAGCTAAGTTATGATTAGCATCGGAATGTGTTAACAGGGGTTTTAAAATAGGTGATAAAGATGTTTTCACCTTGTGCCTTACCTTAATTTATGTGCCGAAATACGCTGCTGCAATAATTCTTCAATAGTTAGTTCCATTGAGCAATGTATAGGCACATATTTTTTCTTTTTGTTTTAATTAATTAATTAATTACTGACTGCTCATAACTATGTATCACTTATTTCCTTAAATGCATCCAACCGGTAATAATATACTTAGAATCTGCCTGCAGGATGTTACCTCTGTGTGCATGTGTCCACTCAGCAGGCCAGATTAATGTCAGGCCCTTCCTTGGTTGTACCTCTAGGCCATAATGACTAAAGAATGTTGCCCCACCATCTTTTATATCAACATCATTTAGGTATGTCATCCATGCCAAGGCGCGATGGAGGTTCTTCAAACTATCCCTCTCCGTATGCATTCTTTGGAAGTGCTGCCCTTTCTGATATCTTCCAAAATTGAACTTACCAATTTCGATCTTGGGCGAATTGAGTCAAAAAAGGCCATTGAACGACATATTCTTCGTAGCAAGAGAATAGGTTATGAAAGTATTTTTCAAAGACCTCATTGCCAGGTAATTTTATTTCTTTTGGTAATATTGAAATATCAATACAATTTTTAATGTCTTTATTTTCCTCAATAGCAGTAAGGCCTTTCTTTTGTTTGTTTTTATTTTCCTCAAAATAAGTAATTAACTCATCACATACGGAAGGGGAGTTAATTATCCATGAACCAATGAAATTCGGAGCTAATTTTTGTTTTGGTAAAGTTACTATTTCCATGAAAATCCTCTCATATTATAGAAAGCCCATATTTTAAATCAAATGTAATAATGCCACTACCTATTGCTAGTTCATCAAGCCCTTTTCGATGGCAACCTATTTGTAATAGCACTTTACCCAAGTTAGTATGGGCCTCGACAAAGTCAGGTTTCAAAGCTATTGCACGCGTATAGCTTGCTAGAGCTTCGTCTAATCTGCCTAGTTCTTGAGCGTGACTCCCAAGTTGCTGTGGGCTTCGGCAAAGTCAGGTTTCAACGCTATCGCTTGCTATAGCTTGCTTCAGCTTCGTCTAATCTGCCTAGTTCTTTGAGCGTGACACCCAAGTTGCTGTGGGCTTCGGCAAAGTCAGGCTTCAACGCTATCGCTTGTTTATAGCTTGCTTCAGCTTCGTCTAATCTGCCTAGTTCTTTGAGCGTGACTACCCAAGTTGCTGTGGGCTTCGGCAAAGTCAGGTTTCAACGCTATCGCTTGCTTATAGCTTGCTTCAGCTTCGTCTAATCTTCCTAGTTCTTTGAGCGTGATACCCAAGTTGCTGTGGGCTTCGGCATAGTCAGGCTTTCAACGCTATCGCTTGTGTATAGCTTGCTTCAGCTTCGTCTAATCTGCCTAGTTCTTGGAGCGTGTTACCCAAGTTGCTGTGGGCTTCGGCAAAGTCAGGTTTCAACGCTATCGCTTGCCTATAGCTTGCTTCAGACTTCGTCTAATCTGCCTAGTTCTTTGAGCGTGCACCCAAGTTGCTGTGGGCTTCGGCATCTTGAGGAGATAATGCAACTGCTGTCTGATTAGCATCTACGGCTTCAGACTTTCTGCCTGTTTGCCCTAATACTGCGCCTAGTACTTTCCAGCCAAATTGATGTTTGGGAAACTCGTTGAGTAATAGATACCGCTAGCTTTTCTGCGTCATCTAAATCGCCCGTTCTGATAGTACTCTAAAAGACTACTGAGTTGTTGCTGAGATGGGCTTGCACTATTAACATTTTCGTATTTGAGTTTTAGGCGAGAGTTGTGCCTCAAGACATTTAATTTTTCTTCAGCCACACCCTGCGTTTTCGCCTGCTCAAGAGACTTGCTTAGCATTATCAAACTGCTTTTCTTTTATAAGTGCATCAATGTAGCTCAGCCAAAACTGTTCTATCTTTGGATTAGCTTCGAGAGCAGTTTTAAATAATGGCAATGCCGCATCAGCTTTATTAACAGAGACTGCTAATACGCCTAGGTTATGGTTAGCGTCAGGGTTTATTAGGTTGGGACTGTAAGATAGCTCGGTAAAGACGTTCTGCATCCTGAACCTTACCTTCTTTATGTGCTGCAACAGCCTGCTGCAATGATTGATCAATTTTTAGTTTCATTAAACACCCTTAAATGTGGCTTCGTACATGTCGTAACTGCCTATTTTTACTTGTATAGCATGCTTACCGCATCTTATTTTAGATGTAACAATTTTATCAGTTTTTACGGGGTTCAAATAGTATGTTGTTTCAAGTCCGAGAGTTTTAACCATTGAGTTAACCTTTGTTTACCCATTTTGTTCGTTTTTGGGAAGTTAACTTGGCTTGCAAGTGTTAACTTTTTTGTTTTTAAGTAAGTCTCGCACCCCGGTGTTCGGCTACTTTTGGAATTAAGTCGAACGAAACAATAATTCTATCGGCATCTGTTGTGAAAGGAATAGTCCTGTGGTGGAGAGAAGAAGGGAAAAAAACTATATCACCTAATTCTGGTTGATACGTTAATTTAGGTGAGTCTAAACCTGAGTAATTGGTAGACATTTAAGCTGAATTCAATTGCACCTTCATCTTTTCCTAGAGGTGGAACAACTTTCAAATAAATAACTCCACTTAACCATCCAGTCAGGATGAATGTGTGCGGTCTTGATGTCCTTGCTGCTTCAAAACAACATGCCAGCCATAAAATTATTTCGAAGGCCATTTTTTAATATAAGAGCAAGATTCATTTTGAAATTTTAGTAATAAGAGTCTAGCTTCATCAATGATAATTGACTTAAGTTGAGCAATTTTTTCTGACGGACTTTCAAATAAATTCATGCCATGAGTGTTGAAAGCCACTTTAGTAGCTTCCATGAGGCTCCCAAACAGTTTCAACTTTATCCAAGCTCCTTAATTAGTTCTGTTATATAACATCAGAATCTTTAAGATGAGATGACAAATTTGAAACATATATGAAGTCCATCGGGTTAGGACAAAAATTGATAGGCGTTTTGTTTTTTCTCTGATTCAGAAAAAAAAGCTGCGAAAGCAGCAATACTTATATTTTCACCATCATTTTAGATTGAGTTTCAATTCTTTTATAAATTCTATCTATTTGTCCTAAAGCATACAGAGTAGTCAAATCAAGTTCTCTAGCACCTTTGGCAATACATAAGTCGGCATCCTTTAGATGCAGCTTCGTATCGTTTTTGGCTGAATAATAAACCCATCTATTCCTAATGCACCGGCATAGTCAGGTTTCAATGCTATCGCCTGTGTATAGCTTGCTTCAGCCTCGTCTAATCTACCTAGTTCTCTGAACGTGTACCCAAGTTATTGTGGCTTCGGCAAAGTCAGGCTTCAAGGCTATCGCTTGTGTATAGCTTGCTTCAGCCTCATCTAATCTGCCCAGTTCTTTGAGCGTGTTACCCAAGTTGCTGTGGGCTTCGGCATAGTCAGGTTTCAACGCTATCGCTTGTGTATAGCTTGCTTCAGCCTCGTCTAATCTGCCTAGTTCTTTGAGCGTGTTACCCAAGTTGCTGTGGGCTTCGGCATAGTCAGGTTTCAACGCTATCGCTTGTGTATAGCTTGCTTCAGCTTCGTCTAATCTGCCTAGTTCTTGGAGCGTGTTACCCAAGTTGCTAGTGGGCTTCGGCATAGTCAGGTTTCAACGCTATCGCTTGCGTATAGCTTGCTTCAGCCTCGTCTAATCTTCCTAGTTCTTGAGCGTGTTACCCAAGTTGCTGTGGGCTTCGGCATCTTGAGGAGCTAATTCACAGCTTTTTCATTGGCAACTAATGACTCACTTATCTGCCAGTTTGTTTGAGTACAGCGCCAAGTACTTTCCAGCCAAATTGATGTTTGGGAAATTGTTGAGTGATGGATATTGCTAACTTCTCAGCATCATCATATCGCCCGTTTTGATAATGCTCTAAAAGACTATTTATTTTGCTGAGATGGACTGATACTTTAAGTTTTGTTTTTTTGCCTTCTTCTGCTTTTTTTGTTCAGCTAATTTCTTGCGCTTCTCGACAATGTAGGCTTTTCTTTTGCACAGCTAATTTAGGCTCGTTTACTTGAGTTGTTGTTGTGATTTGAGCTTCGAAGCATCTAACTTTATCTCTAGCCACTCCCTGCTTTTTTGCCTGTTCAAGAACTTGCTTAGCATTATCAAACTGCTTTTCTTTGATAAGAGCGTCAATATAGCTCAGCCAAAACTGTTCTATCTTTGGATTGGCTTCAAGAGCAGTTTTAAATAACGGCAACGCTGCATCAGCCTTATTCACGGAGAGGCTAATAACATGCCTAGGTTATGGTTGGCATCTGGATGTGCAAAGGATGAGACTGCTAGAATAGCTCGATAGAGACGTTCAGCATCTTGAAGCTTACCTTCTTTATGTGCTGCAACAGCCTGCTGCAGTGCTTCGTCAATCGTTAGTTCCATTGAAAGCCCTTAAACTCTGCTTCGTAATTGCTATAAAGACGCGTTTTAATTCGTACCACATCTATTTTTTTCTATATCTGTGTAACTGTAAGAGATATTTTCAGTTAAATCATCGGTTATATTTTTTGTGAAAGTTTTGTATAAGTAACTATTATAATAACATCAATGACTTATGCTTAAATAATTACTCCCACTCAATAGTGGCGGGTGGTTTACCTGAAATATCATAAGTAACACGAGAGATACCATTAACTTCATTAATAATACGATTGGATACAAGGCCTAAGAAGCTGTATGGCAAATGAGCCCATCGTGCAGTCATGAAGTCGATTGTTTCAACAGCACGTAGTGATACTACATAATCATAACGACGGCCATCACCCATAACACCAACTGATTTAACGGGTAAAAAGACCACGAAAGCCTGACTTATTTTATCGTACAGATCGTGATTGTAGAGTTCCTCAATAAAGATTCTATCGGCTTTTCTTAGGAGATCGGCATATTCTTTTTTAACTTCACCTAGGATCCGAACGCCTAAACCGGGCCCCGGGAAGGGGTGGCGATAGACCATTTCTTTTGGTAATCCAAGTGCAACCCCGAGTTTTCGCACTTCATCTTTGAATAGTTCTCGTAGCGGCTCTAAGAGTGCTAATTTCATATGCTCAGGAAGGCCGCCGACATTGTGATGACTTTTGATTACTTGTGCCTTACCTGTTTTGGCGGCAGCAGATTCGATCACATCAGGGTAGATAGTGCCTTGGGCAAGCCATTTAACATTCTTAATCTTATTAGACTCTTCTTCGAATACTTCAACAAATATGCGGCCAATAATTTTGCGTTTGGTTTCTGGGTCATTTACACCAGTGAGTTGGCTCAAAAAGCGCTGTTCAGCATCGACTCGGATGACTTTTAATCCCATATTCTTGGCGAACATGGCCATGACCTCATCGCCTTCATTTTCACGGAGGAGGCCATTATCGACAAAAACACATGTTAATTGCAAACCGATGGCTTTATGTAATAAAGCCGCGACAACAGATGAGTCTACTCCTCCGGATAGTCCAAGTAAGACATGGTCATTACCAACTTGTTTGCATATGGTTTTTATACTGTCTTGGATTATTTTTTCTGAAGTCCATAAGGTATCGCAGTGGCAAATTTCAGTTAAGAAGCGCGAAATAATAGCTTGACCTTGTATGGTGTGGGTTACTTCAGGATGAAACTGAACTCCGTAAAAGCCTTTTTCTTCATTAGCCATACCTGAAAATGGAGCGCTCTCTGAGCTAGCAATTACTTTGAAGTTTTCAGGCAGTTCTGTGACACGATCACCATGACTCATCCAGACATCTAATAAACCATAACCTTCTGAGGTAGTATGGTCTTGAATTTCTCGTAATAAATTAGAATGACCGTGGGCACGAATTTGAGCGTAACCAAATTCACGGTGAGTAGAGGGTTCGACCTGACCTCCTAGCTGTTTGGCCATTATTTGCATGCCATAACAGATACCAAGAACAGGCACACCGCAAGTGAATACCGCTTTGGGCGCATTGGGTGCAGCGTCGCTAATAGTTGAGTCAGGGCCACCTGATAAGATAATGCCTCTGGGTGAATAGGCAATAATATCGGCATCACTAATATCGGGGTCGCGCAATTCACAATAAACACCGGCTTCACGAATTCTTCGGGCAATGAGCTGGGAATACTGCGAGCCAAAATCGATAATAAGAATACGGTGGTTATGGATATTACTCGTCATGACGCTCTCTGATGAAACAAAGTGAACAATACGCGCTGAAGATAATCTACAGCGTGCTTAAAGTTTGTGAAAAAAATTAATTGACGCGGTAGTTTGGCGCTTCTTTAGTAATTGTCACATCGTGGACATGGCTTTCATTCATCCCTGCAGAAGTAACACGAACAAACTCAGGTTTAGTTCGCATATCTTCGATGGTGGCTGAACCTGTGTAACCCATACTAGCGCGTATGCCTCCTAAGAGTTGATGAACAACAGGACCAAGGGTACCTTTAAATGCGACTCGGCCCTCAATGCCTTCAGGGACTAATTTGTCTGCTTCACTGGCTTCTTGGAAGTAGCGGTCACTGGAGCCTTGTTTCTGTTGCATCGCTCCTAGGGAGCCCATACCGCGATAAGATTTATAGGCGCGGCCCTGAAATAATTCGACCTCTCCGGGTGCCTCCTCAGTTCCTGCAAACATGCCACCAATCATGATCGTGTGCGCGCCAGCAACCAAGGCTTTAGCAATATCACCGGAATATCGAATACCACCATCAGCAATCAATGGAACGCCTGTACCTTTTAAAGCCTTAGCAACATTACTGATAGCAGAAATTTGTGGTGCACCAACACCGGCAATGATGCGTGTAGTACAAATTGATCCTGGCCCAATTCCAACTTTAACTGCATCAGCTCCAGCTTTGACAAGAGCTGTTGCTGCTTCACCGGTGGCAATATTGCCACCAATCACTTGTAAGGTTGGGTATGTCGTTTTAACCCATTTGACATGATCTAGTACGCCTTGAGAATGGCCATGTGCAGTGTCTACAACGATGACATCAACGCCTGCTTGTTGAAGTGCTGCCACACGTTTTTGGCTTTCTGGGCCAATTCCAACAGCAGCACCGACACGTAGACGCTCTTGTGCATCTTTGGAAGCTAGGGGGTTATCGGATGATTTTTGAATATCTTTAACAGTTATCATTCCCTCTAAGTGAAATTCATTATCAACGACTAAAACCTTTTCAATGCGATGCTCATGTAGCAGTCCTAAGACTACTTCTCGGTCAGTGTTTTCTTTAACAGTGACTAACTTTTCTTTTGGTGTCATTACCAAGGAAACAGGGTTGTCTAAACGGGTTTCAAAGCGAAGATCCCGACTGGTTACAATGCCAACTAAATCATGTCCATCGACAACAGGGACACCGGATATCTTATTTGCACGAGTGAGTTCCACAACCTCACCAATAGTTGCCTTAGGACCGACTGTAATGGGATCTCGAACAACACCACTTTCGAACTTTTTGACTTTACGAACTTCGTCAGCTTGCTCTTCGATAGTCATGTTTTTATGTAAAATTCCTAGACCACCTTCTTGCGCCATGGCAATGGCAAGACGACTTTCTGTCACTGTATCCATCGCAGCTGACAATAGCGGGATATTTATATTAATGTCTCGGGTTAATTTAGTGGTTAGACTTACATCGCGTGGTAAGACGTTTGAGTATGCTGGCAAGAGCAAGACGTCGTCAAAGGTAAGGGCTTCTTGAGCAATTCTCATGAGGGCAGGTTCCTGAAATTACTGTAATATTGACCATTAATTATACCAGAAATGATATAGAGTCCTGTCATATTATTGGATTTTTAACAAATCATTGATAGGCTCTGCGATATGTGAGTTTTATTGACGATTGATGAAATGTTAATTTTTTGGAGGGTTCAGAGCTTTGCCAGTATCAGATAGTCATTCTAATTTAGCAAAACGCCCAGTTAAAGATATTTACGCAGTTTCACGATTGGTACGTGAGAGCCGCGGTGTGCTTGAAGGTAGTTTTCCTCTATTGTGGGTTGAAGGTGAGATGTCAAATTTGGCTATGCCGGCATCAGGCCATATTTACTTCACAATAAAAGATGAAGCTGCGCAAGTCCGGTGTGCAATGTTTAAAGGTCGTAACCGTCAATTACGCTTCACCCCCGAAAACGGCATGAAAGTATTATTACGGGTTCGCGTTACTCTTTATGAGGGCCGTGGTGAGTTTCAACTAGTTGTTGAGCATATGGAAGAGGCGGGGAGTGGTGCATTACAGCGTGCCTATGATGCCTTAAAACATAGGCTTGGTGAAGCAGGCCTCTTCGATGATAAGAATAAAAAATTATTGCCAGAAATCCCTAAAGCTATTGGTGTGGTTTCGTCACCTGACGGAGCAGCGGTGCATGATATATTGACTGTGCTTCGACGACGGTTTCCTGATGTAAACGTTATTATTTACCCGGTGTTAGTGCAAGGTGCTGAATCAGCTAATCAAATTTCTGACGCTATTTATTTAGCTGATCAGCGTCAAGAGTGTGATGTATTAATAGTGGGTCGTGGCGGTGGTTCATTAGAAGACCTATGGAGCTTTAATGAAGAAAAGGTGGCTCAAGCTATTTTTTCTTGCGGACTTCCAGTCATTAGTGCTGTTGGGCATGAGGTTGATTTTACGATTGCAGACTTTGTGGCAGATGTTCGGGCGCCAACGCCTTCTGTTGCTGCTGAGTTAGCAGTGGTGGATGTAGAGCAGTGGTTGCAAAAATTACAAGGTCATTGTCGACGATTAACATTGTTGATGACTCATTACTTACAGAATGAGGAGCGTCATTTACTACATTTGCAGCGGGGTTTTCCCCAGCCTAAAATTGCTATTAATCAACAAATGCAGAGACTTGATAGACTCGAGAAACAAATGCATCAGGCATCTAAACAAGTTATCCAGCAACATTTTTTAACGCTCAATTATTGGTCAGTAAGGCTCAAGCATCCAAGAGAAAAGATTGAAACGCAGCGATATAAATTAAAGGATCTACAGGGTAGAGTACGACAAAGCATAAGGCATAATCATGCCAAAATGGCAGGCCAGTATCTTGCTTTAAATCAAAGATTAAAATTAATATCGCCACTACCATTACTGAAACAGCAGCAAGTTCAAATAGAGCAATTAGAAGCGAGATTACAACTCACAGTGGTGGGAGTGATACGGGCGAAACAGGCTCATTTCAATCAACAGATCAGAACCTTATCAGCAGTAAGTCCACTAAATACATTAGAGCGGGGCTATAGTATTACGACAGATAGTGAGACAGGTACGATTTTACGTCATTCTGAGTTTGTGAAGGTTGGGCAATCTGTCCAAGTACAATTACAACAAGGTCAATTGAATTGTAAGGTAGAGGGAATAAATGATGATTAGGTTCTTTTTTTCGTTACTATCGTTGTTGGTAAGTATGCAGGTATTAGCTAATTCACTACCTAAACAAGCAGCTATTCCTGGCGGTGTAGTGATAGTGCCATTATCGGCTGATCTTATCGTGAAACCTAAGGTGACATTCAGAGGTAAGCAAGTTGCAGTTGTAGAACACGAGAGTCAATGGGTAGCGATTGTAGGTGTATCTCTAAGTTCTAAAGTAGGAGCACAAACGCTATCTGTAATCCAAAAGGGAAAGGGCAGTGAAGTCTTATTTCACATCGAGGATAAAGCCTATCCGACACAACATATTACAATCGCGAATAAACGTAAGGTGAATCCGAACAAGTCAGATATGTCGAGAATCAATAGTGAATCTGCGGTTATCAATGCGGCATTACGCCATTGGACTGATAAAAGTGTTCTGCCGCTCCCATTTTCATGGCCGATTGAGGGTCAAGTAAGTGGTTTATATGGTCGTCGTAGAGTCTTTAATGGGCTGCCACGTCGTCCTCATAGTGGAATGGATATTGCGGCACCAACGGGGACCGAAATTCACGCGCCAGCCGAAGGGACGGTGAGAGAAGTAGGCAATTATTTTTTCAATGGAAATACGATATTCATAGATCATGGACAGGGCTTAGTGACAATTTTTTGTCACCTAGATCGTACTGACGTTGTTTCAGGGCAGATAGTCAAGCGAGGCGAAGTAATTGGCACGGTAGGCATGACGGGTAGGGTGACAGGACCTCACCTACATTTAGGAGTTAGCTTGAATGATACTCGAGTTGAGCCGAGGTTGTTTTTCCCCGCTCGCTGAGGACGTGAAAACAATAATAAAGTGTGATTTTATCAGTTTGATAACTACTTCACTTTAAAGCTTAAAGTCATTTCCTAAATAAACATTTAGTACGTTTTTGTTAGCGAGGATTACTTCAGGTGTGCCTTTAGCGATAACCTCGCCTTCATTAAAAATGTAGGCCCGCTCGCAGACTTTCAATGTTTCCCTAACATTGTGATCGGTTATCAAAATACCTATCCCGCGTTCAGCGAGCGATTTGATAATAACCTGGATATCTATGACTGAAATAGGGTCGACACCAGCAAAAGGTTCATCGAGCAGGATGAATTTAGGCTCCATGGCTAAAGCGCGGGCAATTTCAACGCGGCGGCGTTCTCCTCCCGACAATGACAGACCTAATGATTTTCGGATGTGAGAGATATTAAAATCATTGAGCAGTTTCTCTAAGAGTCCACTTTTGGCTATATTGTCTAAGTCATCACGAGTTTCGACAATGGCAAAAATATTATCTTCAACGCTGAGCTTTCTGAATATAGATGCCTCTTGTGGTAAGTAGCCGATCCCAAGCTGTGCGCGGTCATGAATTCGTTCCTGAGACAATTCTTGCCTGTTGAGATGGATAGTGCCATGGTCAACAGGAATTAAGCCAACAATCATATAAAAACAGGTGGTTTTTCCAGCGCCATTGGGACCGAGTAGTCCAACAATCTCTCCACTTTTTACATCGAGGGATATATTGTTAACGACTTGCCTACCATCGAAACTTTTAGATAGTTGCTGAGCAGATAAGGTACTCATAATGAATTGATGTCTCTTTTATATTAGTTAAAATTAGTGGTTGAGACAAAGCTGCCATGTACCCAGCCAATAACCACTTGTTGATTAGATTTACCGCGAACTTGTACCCATTCATTTTGTTGCGTTAATACAACCAGCTCGCGATTATTTTCAAAGGTGGCTAGTTTTGGGTATTGCTCACCCGGGCCGCTTCTAATATTAAGCTTAGTGAGAGTGTGCGCCATCGGGTAAAACGTATTTTCAGCATTATTTTCCTTAAGTGACCGAATGACCTTTGTCTGGCTAGTCAATTGTTTTTGTTTTGTTTTAGCAGGTTCTTCTTTAGGTCTACTATTTGCTCGTTGGGCATTCGGATCAATAATTATGTGAACCTGCTCTTCAGCCTCACCTTTTTTATGTACATTAACGGCCGGCTTAGCATAGGCATTAACAATATTACGTTTAATATCATATTCAATGCGGTTACCATTAAATTCATCAGCAGATTGGCTGATTTGGCCTCGGCCAAAGAGGTAAATTTTTTCAGCTGCAGCGTGATATTCCATTTTTAGTGCACGGGCATTTACGGGCTCTTCCCCAAGGTTTTGAAGTTGTTGATATCTCGCTAGCTCCCCTTGAGCTACGATTTTGGTAAGCTGTTTTTGACCATTATAGTGAAATGTAATGACGTCGCCTTCAATACGAAGAGTACCTTGTGTGAGCACGGCATTGCCTTTGTATTGTGTAATACCAGAAGAGTCATTTAATTGCGCATGATCTGCTTCAATATTAATTGGTTTGCTACTATCACTTGGGAGTGTCCAAGCGATGGTTGGTAACAATGCAACTAAGCTGAAAAGGAATCTACTACTGCGGTGGAGCATCATATTGTCCTTTGACTCTTGAGTTCAGGCTAATGGTCTTTTCAGAAAGTTTAGCATGTAAACCTACGGAGTTGGTTTCACCATAGGGCGAAATCATTTTTACAGCTTCAGTAGTATAGACAGTATTTTTAATCGTATCTAAATTGAGCTTAGAAGTATGTAGCTCGACCTTATTACCATCTTTTCGAGTGATTATCACATTATCGAGTAATAATATTTCATCCCCTTTTCCTGATGTCTCAGCACGTTCAGACGTCATAAGCCAAGTATCTTTTTGTTCTTCTATAAATTGTGCGATGGGAAATGTGATCTTGGTAATGTCAGCCTCTGGGTAGTGAGCGATCTTTTGACCTTTAATGATGCGAGAAGCCTGACCATTTACATCCAGAATAGTCATGGTGAAATTAGTCATGGAATAGTCGCTTGTGTCGCCGTAGGCTTTGGGCTGAGAACTGCTTTGCTCTGTTGCGTCAGAGGAGTTGAATATTAACCATAGCATCAGGCTAAAAGATATCAGTAATAGTATTTTGTGGGTGAGGGAAATGTTAGAAATGGCGTTCAATTTGATCTTGCAGGTTTCCCTGTCCTTTCATGATGAGTTCACAAACTTCGCGAGCTGCGCCCTTTCCACCATAGGCTTTAGTTATCCAGTGGGCTTTTTCTCTGACCAGAGGATCGGCATCTTGGACTGCAATAGCCAAGCCTACTCTGCTCATAATAGCTAAATCTACCCAATCATCTCCTACATAAGCACATTGTTCTGGTTTTAGTTCTAATTTTTTTAACATTTTCTCAAAAGCAGGGAGCTTGACCTTTTGGCCCTGGTAAACATGGTTGATTCCGAGGCTTGTCATACGATGTTCGACTACTTTTGATGTCCTACCGGTAATTATGCCGACTGCCACGCCTGTATATTGTAATAGTTTCATGCCATGTCCATCACGGGAATGAAAGGCTTTGTATTCTTCGCCATCATCACCAATAATAATGCTGCCATCGGTTAAGACACCATCAACATCAAAAATGAGAAGTTTTATATCTTTGGTACGGTTGAGAATATCTTGCATCTGAGTTCCTCTAGACAACGCCTGCACGCAATAGGTCGTGCATGTTGATGGCACCGACAAGCTGTTTGTTATTATCAATGATGAGCAATGCATTAATTTTGTGGCGTTGCATTAACTCTAATATTTCTGCTGCTAACATATCAGGATGGCCTGTTTTACATTCTGATGTCATTACTTCATCTATTGGAGTAACGCGGATGTCAAGGGTTTGGGCTAACACGCGTCGTAAATCACCATCAGTAAAGATGCCAACAATAGTCCCCGAACTAGAACAGACAGCTGTCATACCTAGCCCTTTTTTTGTTACCTCGATTAATGCATCGCTGATTAGCGCTCGGTCGCTTATTTTAGGGATACTGGTTCCCGTATGCATAATGTCGCTGACACGGAGCAAAAGACGTCGACCTAAATTCCCTCCAGGATGAGATAAAGCAAAGTCTTCGGCGGTAAAACCACGTGATTCAAGTAGCGTAATTGCTAGTGCGTCCCCCATGACAAGCATTGCAGTAGTACTCGAGGTAGGTGCCAAGCCAAGTGGGCAAGCTTCTTCAGTAACACCGGTATCCAAGTGAGCATCTGCACTTTTTGCAAGGGTTGAATAGGACTTGCCTGTCATAGCTACCATAGGAACTGCGAGGCGTTTGATAAGTGGCAAAATAGTGAGTATTTCTGCTGTTTCACCTGAGTTTGACAGCGTCAAAACAACATCTTGAGAGGTGATCATTCCCATATCACCATGGCTGGCCTCACCAGCATGAACAAAAAAGGCGGGGCTTCCAGTACTGGCTAGGGTAGCAGCAATTTTATTACCGATATGGCCAGATTTCCCCATTCCAATTACAATAATACGGCCTGGGCACTTCAGTAAAAGTTGGCAAGCCATTGCAAAGTTATCATCAATACGATCGCGTAATGCGGTAATGGCCTTTATTTCAGTATTGATTACTGTAAGGCCAAGTAATTTCAATTGTTGGAAGTTAGTTTGTGTCAAGCTGGTATTCCTACGGTGCTTTGATATGCCAATAGACTATTATAGGTGATGTAGACAAGCAACATTAACGTACCGGCATTACGACCTATTCGGCCATCCTTACCAAAGCGTGCGAAAATAAAGAGTAGTACGAAGAGAAGAGTCATTACAAAAAAGTCACGCGATAGCAGAGCATTGTCCGTTGCTGAGGGCATAATTAAGGCGGGCATGGCTAGGACTGCAAGTATGTTGAAGACATTGGAGCCAAGAATATTCCCGATAGCAATATCATGCTGGTTTTTTAATGCTGATACTACGGATGCAGCTAGTTCTGGCAGACTGGTACCAATAGCAACAATAGTAAGTCCGATGACAAGTTCGCTAACTCCGAGCACTATAGCAATACCAGTTGCACCCCAAACCAGAACTTTTGAGGCGAGTAGCAAGCCAGCTAAACCGACAAGAAAGTTGAAAATTGCTATCTTTGTAGTCATACCCGGCTGAGAGTGTTCGCTATTAAACTCCTTACTTGATTGATGAACCTTTACTGCTTTTCATAGCCAAAAAGGCCATGCCAAAGAGAGTAAAAATGAAGCTTGCTAGTAATATAAGGCCGTCGTTATAGCCTAAGTGTTGGTCCCAAAGTAACACGAGTGCTAATGCCATTACCGTAGCAAGTATTGGGAATTCACGTTTTAGAGTATCTGAATTTACAGTGAGTGGTGTGACCAAAAGAGTGATACCAAGGACCATACCAATATTGGCGATGTTTGACCCAATGGCGTTACCAATTCCCAGAGCGGGTGAGCCGTCAAAAGCTGCTTGAGCAGAAACTAAAATTTCTGGTGCAGAAGTGCCGAGCCCGACGATGGTTAATCCTATAATCAAAGGGGATACGCCAAAATTCTTAGCGATATTAGCAGCACCATCGACGAAGCGGTCTGCTCCCAAGAGAAGAACTACAAAGCCGAAGATGAGAGCGATAATATAATAAATTGTTAGCATTAATTCTTAGAATACGAGTTGATACAAAAGAGCCGGGCAGCTGCCCGGCTCATGTATATTATAGATTGGTGGGGGCTAGTTGTCCCATTTTTTACTTATTCTTCGAAGACATCGAATTTTTCAGGTGGGTCACCATCGTAGACTAAGTCATGGCGACGTTGTAAGTAGGCATCTTTGACGAAGGTATACTCATCAAAAGCTGCCTCATCGACTATTTTTTCAGGACCGAGTAGCCTTGCTCTTGAATCGATAGCGTTAGTAAGGATGAATTCCTTACGTGCGGAAATCTCATCCACATAGTCAATGGGGTTAGGATATATATTGTCTCCTATAAGTCCAATAGTGTCACGAAGATCACTTGGTCCGAAGAGGGGGAGAACTATATAGGGGCCGGTATTTAGACCCCATGCACCTAGAGTCTGCCCAAAATCTTCATTATGTTTCTTAAAGCCATAATTTGAGGCTATATCAACTACTCCGAGTAATCCGACCGTAGAATTGATTGCGAATCGGCTTGTATCATGTACTGCTTGCATAAGTTTGAACTGCAAAAGGTCATTGAGCACAACGTTTATGTCATCAAGGTTGGAGAAAAAATTACTGATGCCTTTACTCACAATGAGGGGCATAATGAAATCATAGCCTTGAGAAACAGGCTTTAGAATTGCACTATCAACAGTATCATTAATTGAATACATAACACGATTATAACTTTCTAACGGGTCATTGCGATCAACATGGTGCGGCTGATTTGATGCGCACCCCGTGGTTAATATAAAAAAGCAGGTTACTATGCTTATTTTTAAAATTACAGTGAGTCTAGTCAAGTTGCTTTCCCTCATGATTGTCAATGCAGTTTGGATATTGGGATAATGGCATGGTGGGACTATTATTATCAAGCGGAAGTGGTAAAAAAGCCTAAAAATCAGTAAAGATGTTGTAAATTTACATAATTTTAAACAGTGGGTTTGGTGTCGTTGTGGATCTACTTATTGTATAGACTTATACAATTGAATAGTATTTGAGTTGTAGTGAGTGATTTATGTCAGTATTGTGACATCTTAGAGATTATCAAAATTAACGTAACGTATAAATAAATTAATTTAAAAACAGCGGTACTACTAGTATGAACAATCCTTTGTTAGAAAATGAAGCGCTACCTGCGTTTTCTGAAATATTACCTGAACATGTTGAGCCTGCTTTGGATGAAGTGTTGAAGCAAGCTAAGTCGGCAGTTGATAATTTGTTATCTACGATGAAGACGCCGACATGGGAGAACTTGATAATCCCAATGGAAGAGCTGGATGCTCGTATTCATCAAGTTTGGTCACCGGTAAGTCATCTTAATTCGGTAATGAATTCAGAAGAGTTACGTGCAGCTTATAACGCTTGTTTACCTAAACTAAGTGAGTTTGGAACCGAGCTAGGGCAGAATGAGGGCTTGTACAAGGCTTATAACGCGATTGCAAAGAGTGAAGAATATCATTCGCTTGATGTGGCACAGAAGAAAGTAATTGAAAATTCATTACGCGACTTTCGTTTGTCGGGTGTTGAATTATCACAGACTAAACGTGATCAGTTTAAAACGATTTCACAATCGTTGTCAGAGTTGACAGCCAAGTTTGAAGAAAATGTGATGGACTCAACACAGTCTTGGCAAAAAAATATAACAGATGAGGCATTACTCTCTGGATTACCAGAATCTGTGAAAGCAATGGCAGCTCAAATGGCAGAGCGTGCTAATAAAAGTGGCTGGTTATTTACCCTCGATTTCCCGTCATACTTACCGTTGATAACGAATGCGGACAATCGTTCCTTGCGTGAAGAGGTTTATACTGCATTTGCAACTCGGGCATCTGACAAAGGTATCAATGGCGGCCAATGGGATAACACCTTGGTCATTGCAGAAATTTTATCTTTACGCCACGAGCTGGCAAACTTGATTGGCTTTGACAATCATGCTGAGCGATCGCTAGAAACGAAGATGGCGGAATCTTCTCAACAAGTTTTAGACTTTTTAGGCGATTTAGCGACACGATCAAAGCCGATAGCAGAAAAAGAATTTACTGAATTACAGGATTTTGCAAAAGAAAATCTAGAAGTGAATGAGATGGAGGCATGGGATATGACTTACTTTTCAGAGAAATTGCGTCAGCAACGCTATTCAATTTCGCAAGAAGAGCTTAAGCCGTATTTTCCAGAAAATAAAGTGGTATCAGGCCTATTTGCAGTAGTGAACCGGCTTTATGGTTTAAATATTGTTGAACGACATGATGTTGATGTCTGGCATCCTTCAGTACGATTTTTTGATATTTTTGATGAAAGTGATGCTTTGCGAGGTCAATTCTATCTGGATCTTTATGCCCGCAGTCATAAACGAGGTGGAGCATGGATGGATGAATGTTTAGCTCATCGCCTCACGTCAAACGGGTTACAGACACCAGTGGCTTATTTAACTTGTAATTTTTCAGAACCTATCGGTGATAATCCTGCATTGTTTAGCCATGACGAAGTGACAACCTTGTTTCATGAGTTTGGACATGGTTTGCATCATATGTTGACGAAGATCCACCATGCAGGGGTCTCGGGTATCAATGGTGTACCTTGGGATGCTGTTGAATTGCCGAGTCAATTTATGGAAAACTGGTGTTGGGAACGTGAGGCGCTTGATTTGATATCAGAACATTTTGAAACAGGCGAAACCTTACCTAGTGAATTATTCGATAAAATGATAGCAGCACGCAATTTTCAATCAGCAATGGTGATGATTCGCCAACTAGAATTTTCATTATTTGATTTCCGTTTACATTTAGAATTTGATCCTGAGCAAGAAGGCCAAGCAGAGAAAGTACTGGCAGAAGTACGAAAAGAGATATCAGTTGTTACCCCTCCGACTTTCAGTCGTTTTGCCCATAGCTTTTCACATATCTTTGCAGGTGGCTATGCAGCGGGTTACTACAGTTATAAATGGGCGGAGGTGTTATCTGCAGATGCTTTTTCTAAGTTTGAAGAAAAAGGTATTTTCGATAGGAAAACAGGTGTTGAGTTTTTACGGGCGATTTTAGAACAGGGTGGATCACGTGAACCGATGGATTTGTTTGTTGAGTTTCGAGGCCGTAAACCAGAAATAGATGCCTTATTACGCCATAGCGGCATTGCTGCATAATATTTGAGAATAGTTCAATGAAATATAAGGATCTTCGAGATTTTATTTCTAATTTAGAGCAGATGGGCGAATTAAAGCGTATCAGTTTAGAAGTTGATCCAGTTTTAGAAATGACAGAAATCTGTGACAGGGTATTGAGATCGGGTGGCCCAGCATTATTATTTGAAAACCCAAAAGGAAGTGATATTCCGGTGCTAGCGAATCTTTTTGGCACACCAAAACGCGTGGCCTTGGGTATGGGAGAAGAATCGGTTGAGGCTTTAAGAGATGTAGGTCGTTTATTGGCATTTTTGAAGGAACCTGAGCCTCCAAAGAGTATGAAAGACGCTTGGCAAAAAATGCCGATATTTAAACAAGTCTTAAATATGGCACCGAAAATTGTGAAATCAGCTGCTTGTCAAGAAATAGTAATTGAAAGAGATGATATTGATTTAGGGAACTATCCTATCCAGTTATGCTGGCCTGAAGATGCTGCACCATTGATTACATGGGGATTAGTAGTGACACGGGGCCCGAATAAGTCAAGGCAGAATATGGGTATTTATCGTCAGCAGGTGGTGGGCAAAAACCGTGTAATTATGCGGTGGCTTTCACACCGTGGTGGAGCTTTGGATTTTAAAGAATGGCAGGAGAAAAAACCAGGCGAACTTTTTCCTGTAAGTGTTGTTCTTGGCTGTGATCCAGCCACTATTCTTGCTGCAGTGACGCCGATTCCTGATAGTCTGTCTGAATATGCCTTTGCTGGTTTATTACGGGGGTCTAAAACGGAGTTGGTTAACTGTATAAGTAATGATTTACAGGTGCCAGCAAGTGCTGAAATTATTTTGGAAGGCTTTCTTCATCCAGAGGATATAGCTGATGAAGGGCCTTATGGTGACCACACCGGTTATTATAATGAAGTTGATAGTTTCCCAGTGCTTACTATTGAGCGAATTACCCAACGTAAAAAACCAATATATCACAGTACTTATACTGGCCGGCCACCAGATGAGCCTGCTATTTTAGGTGTGGCTTTAAATGAGGTTTTTGTACCAATATTGCAAAAACAATTCCCTGAGATTACTGATTTTTACTTACCGCCTGAGGGTTGTTCATACAGAATGGCAGTAGTCAGTATGAAGAAACAATATCCAGGTCATGCTAAGCGTGTGATGATGGGGGTTTGGTCATTCCTCCGTCAGTTTATGTACACGAAATTTATCATTGTGGTGGATAATGATGTGGATGTTCGGAATTGGAATGATGTGATATGGGCGATTACCACCAGAATGGATCCTATTCGTGATACAACTCTGGTTGATAATACACCTATAGATTATCTTGATTTTGCCTCACCAGTTTCAGGTTTAGGCTCGAAGATGGGAATGGATGCTACAAATAAAATGCCTGGTGAAACTAACCGAGAATGGGGTAAGCCAATCAAACGGGATCCTAAAATTGTCGAGCGTATTGATGAGATTTGGGCGAGTTTAGGGATAGAGCAAGAGTGAATTAATACCTCACTGATTTTATATAATTATGTCGGAGACTAGCCTGATTAATAAAGAGAGTATTTTAACTGGGCAATACTTTTCGAAATCCACTTGTGAACAAATTATAGACCATTAGTATTTTTTTCTACCCAATATTCACCATTTGCTCTGGTTTCTTTTTTCCAAAAAGGTGCTCGGTGCTTCAGTTCCTCTATTAACCAACTACAGGCATCTAGGCTTGCTCGGCGGTGCGCAGACCAACAAGCGATAAGCATAATGGGGTCGCTAGGCTTAATATTCCCGACACGATGAATAATAAGAATATCTAATAAATTCCATTTACATGTGGCTTCATCAATGAGTTTTTCAAGGTAATATTGAGTCATAGCAGGGTAGTGTTCTAATATCATGGCACTAACGGCTACATTGTCATTAAAGTCACGCATTGTGCCGATAAAAGTTGCTGTTGCTCCAAACTGATTATCAAGCGTTGTACTTTTCTGATGTTCAGAGATAGACTCCCATGGATTAAAAGACTGTTCTAGAATATAAGCGGCCATAGTTTAACCCCCCGTCACTGGCGGAAAAAAAGCAACTTCGTCACCATCTTTTACAGTACTTTCAAATTGTGCGTATTCAAGATTAATAGCTACGAGAACGTTGTTAGGGCGCTCTGTATTATTAGTTGTGATATCCCAAACTTCACCCACTGTAGCAGCACTCTTGATATCATGATCGTCAATGTTGAGGGTTTCTTTTAGACTTGCGAAAAATTTGACTTGTATGCTCATTATTTTTTAGTGACTAAATTTATGAAAGTTCTCTCTATTGTACCTTCCAAATTTATTTTTGTTAGTTAATCATAATAAATTGGCTTTTCGAAAGTGGCGCGTGCGGTAGAATAGCTGTTAATAAAAGTCTTGGTTTATTGAGTATGATGAAAATAAAGCTGTCCATTATAGAAAATTACGGAGTTGACTATGTCAAATTTAACGCATTTTAATACGGCGGGCGAAGCGCACATGGTAGATGTTGGTGATAAAGAAGTGACGAAGCGTGTTGCTGTGGCTAAAGGTCAAATTCAGATGCTCGATACTACTTTAGCTTTGATAAAACAAGGCGGTCATAAAAAAGGTGATGTTCTGGGGATCGCTCGTATTGCGGGGATTATGGCGGCTAAGAAAACATCCGATTTGATCCCTTTGTGTCACCCTTTGTCATTGACTAAGGTGACGTTGGACTTTGATATTTTAGAAGATGAGGTCGCGGTTCAATGTCGTGTTCAAGTAGAAACTAGTGGTAAAACTGGTGTTGAGATGGAAGCGTTGATGGCAGTTCAAGTAGCCCTATTAACTATCTATGATATGTGTAAAGCAGTTGATCGTGGCATGATTCTGTTGGATATTCGATTACTTGAGAAAAGGGGAGGTAAGTCAGGACACTGGGTACGCGAATTATAGCTAAAGAAAAGACATCAGTTATTTTTTAAGATCTAAACTGCTTGGACAGACTGATACTAAGTTTCAAGTTAAGTTATATTGATTCACTGGCCCCTAATTAGTCGTTGGTAGGCAATGCTGCTTCAGCAAATAGCTAAGTAATATTTTAATAAATTATAGGAATGGCAAGAATGTCTTTATTCTCACCTTTAGTAAGCGTCTTTTTTTTAGTCATTTGTTTATCTACCAACGCATCTGAAAATTTAATGTTATCAACCACAACTAGCACTGAGAATTCAGGCCTAGTAAAAGTTCTGAACTTAGCTTTTGAAGAGAAGTATGGAGTTAAAGTTAAAGTGATTGCAGCGGGTACTGGAAAGGCTCTCAAAATAGGCAGTCGCGGAGATGTTGATGTAGTGCTTGTTCATGCGCCACTATCTGAACTAAAATATGTAAAAGAAGGTTATTTTATAGACCGTAGAGCTGTTATGCATAATGATTTTGTCATTATAGGTCCAAGTTCAGATCCTGCTGATTTATCAGGTACAAACTCAGTGGTTGATGCAATGAAAAAGCTCATGAGTGCTAAAGTTCGCTTTGTATCACGCGGTGATGATTCCGGTACTCATAAAAAAGAACTAGCTTTGTGGAAAGATGCTAATTTGTCACCTATTGGTAACTGGTATATTCAAGCTGGTCAGGGGATGGGTGCTGTTATTAAGATGGCTGACGAACTGAAGGCTTACACTCTGACAGATCGTGGGACATATCTCGCATTCAAAAACAAAATAAATTTGAAAGTCTTGTACGAGGGTGATGAGGTGTTATTTAATCCTTATCATATTATGGCAGTAAACCCAGAACGATTCGATAATGTGCAATATGGATTAGCGAAACAATACATTCGGTTTGTGACAGGCAAGCAAGGACAGCTTATTATTCAAAATTTCAAAATGCTGGGCCATTCGTTATATTACCCAGATGTAATAAATTAAGCTTTAGTATATAAAAAAGCCGATACAAACTATTGCATCGGCTTTTTTATCATCATTTAAAATGTGATGATTTAGCTTGTTATTTTTACAATAAGCTAAACAGTGGGCTAGTGGCCCGCTTCTTCCATTTTTGCATGATAAGCTTCTGTGACTGAGTGAACCTGAGCGCTGGTACCTACGGCGTCTCCGGCTCCGCCACAAGCTGAAATGATTAACGTTGAAGCCAAAAGTACAGCAAGTGTTAGCTTGTTCATAATTAATTTTCCTTATATTTTAATGTGTTAAGTTGATAATAATGCAAGTTTTAGTAAACTATCCTCGGCTAAGCAAACTCCGCAAGTCGATAATAGCAGCATTCGCGCGAGAGATATAGGACGCCATTACCAATGAATGGTTAGCCAGGAAGCCAAAACCGCTTCCATTTGAGATCATAGGGCTCCAGATTGTTTCTTGTGTGGCTTCTAATTCACGGATAATTTGGCGCAAACTGAGCAATGCATTTTTGTCTTTAAGTACATCTGAAAAATCGTGCTCTGCAGCTTTTAATAGATGAATTAATGCCCAAGCAGAACCTCGAGTTTCATAAAAAATATCATCTATTTCGGCCCATGGAGTTTTTGTTACTATTTCTGCCGGTGAGAGTGTCGATTGTTGTGAAGCATTATCACCGGTCAGGTCGGTATTGATCCTGACTTGTCCGACACTAGCGCTTAGACGTTGAGAAAGGCTGCCTAGACGTTTTTCGACAATGGCTAACCACGCTGCTAAGTTATCAGCCCTAGCATAAAATTGCGCATTCTTTTCATTGCTATCACTAAGTCTGGAGAGATAAGACTCTAATGCTTTTTTTCCTAACCTATACTCTCCCTCTGTCGATGGAAGGATCCAGGAATCGGAATTGAAATTAAATTGAGGTTCCGCAATAGTAAGATCATTATCTTCCAAAGACTGCGACTGTGAACGACTAAGATCATTACGGAGTGCTCTCGAAAAGTCTCGGATTTGTACAAGGACACCAAACTCCCAATTGGGTACATTATCCATCCATATCGAGGGTGGCATTAAATCATTACTTAAATAGCCACCAGGTTTATCTAGGAGTGAATTAACTAAGGTAATTAATGTCGCGGTAGAGGTGTAGCCAGTGACAATTTTTTGTTGGCGTTCCATTGCGAACTTTTTGGCATTTCCAACAGGACTAAACTTATCAGGCGTATTATCCCACCAGAACATGGTAAATAAGAAAAGAATAGCTAGAACAGCTAATAGCCCAGCAGCACGTATTAAGTTTCTTTGACGGTTGACTGGGTTTGTCAAGCTATCAAGGGTATCTTCAGCAAGATCTTTAATTTGTTGCTTAAATTGTGATGCCATCTTTTGTTGATTTCCAAGATAAAAGGTTAAGATAATAGAGTATGCTTTTAACAATAGGATGACAATCATCTGTATTGAAAGGCTTGACACACTTTTTTAAATGATTATTTTTACACCTCTGCATACAGAGTAAAAAACTACCGACTCGCAGAAAAATACAATAATTAACCTGTTAACTGAATATTGGTGGGGAGACTAACAAACTATTTGTTTACACACCAAGCGGCTAATGTTTCTACCCATTTTGGGTGCTGGTTTAGGCAAGGAATAAGTGTTAATTTTTCGCCACCCGCTTCTTCGAAGACTTCTTGTCCTCTAATGGCGATTTCTTCAAGAGTTTCTAAGCAGTCTGTAACAAATGCTGGGCAAATTACGAGAATATTTTTTGCTCCGGCTGCCGCTAGTTCTTTTAGTCTGTCTTCTGTATTAGGATCTAGCCATTTAGCTCTGCCAAGTCTCGATTGAAATGCAACAGAGTATTGAGTTTCCAATAATCCTGCTTTTTCCACAAAGCGCTCTGTAGTCATCATGATTTGATGGCGATAGCAAGTGTCGTGCGCGGGGTTGACTACCTGGCAACACTCACCATTTTTTAGGCAATGACTGCCGGATGTATCAAGTTTAGTAATATGTGACTCAGGTAAACCGTGATAACTAAAAACGAGGTGGTCAAATGGTTGAGTTAAATACGATCGCGCACTCTCAACTAGTGCCGATATATAATCATCTTGTTGGTAAAAAGGTGAAACGACATTGAGCTTAACTGACAGCTGATGCTTTGTTATAACGGCTTTAGCTTGTTCTACCGACGTGGTAATTGTGCTCTCTGCAAAGTGTGGATAGAGAGGAATAAATAATATTTCATTGATACCATCTTGGCTGGCGAGTTTGAGTAGTTCAGTCTCAATATCGGGAGAACCATAACGCATGGCAATCCCAACTGGCATTTTAACTTCAGTTTGTAATGCTGTTTTCAATTGTTCAGAAAAAACAACGAGCGGAGAACCTTCATCTAACCAGACACTTTGATATGCCTTTGCAGACTCTTTAGGACGCTTGGGTAAAACTAGTAAGCTGACAATTAAGCGACGCAATGGCCATGGTAGCTGGATAACATAAGGATCCATCAAAAATTGGTCAAGGTACCTACGGACCGATGGTGTATCTGGTTGGTCAGGCGAACCCAGGTTCGCAAGTAATACCGCACGGTGATTCATTAGTTATCTCGTCTAAGGTGAATGGGAAGTGATAAAGGTACAGTAGACTAGTATAGTTGATGGTCTGTATTTTTCCCAGAATTGACGATAATTTACTGCAGAGAGAGTTACTAGTTTGTGCACCGAGAGTTGCTTTTTGACCAGCTTTTCTAAATCTCATTTCAGAGCGCTTGTGAGTAGTTCCTCATGCTTTTCCATTCAACTATCAACTAATAGATTATCTTGCTCGAAGCTTCACTATCACCCTGATATACTTGCTGGTCAAGCCCCCGTAGCTCAGCTGGATAGAGCGTCCCCCTCCTAAGGGGAAGGTCGTGCGTTCGAATCGCGCCGGGGGCACCATTCTAGGATTATTTCGACTACAGATATAAAAGAATGGTGTTTGACACCATTAGTTTTTGCAGAACGTAATTAATAGCGCTTGGGTATTGCATTTTTTTCTTGCCAAATACGGTAGACAGTCTTTTAGTTAATGCTTGCAGAACCTTACCTTTGTTACTAACTTTCCAAGCAGAAAAATTCTCGTGGACAGAACTCTCATCAAAATCAAGTTTGATGAGATCGCTATTCTTGAAGTGCATATTTAATCCTCTCTAGCGGCAGATGGTCCTTGCCAATTCCTGCTAGTATGGCTACAACTTTTTGATCGATGTTTTGCACATAAAATGTTTCCCCTTTGGTGTCGAGGACTGCTCTGCGGGCGATATTAATCATCAACGTTTCATGGGTAATATCGCGCCTTATTTTTGGCAGGGCCTCCTCGAATGCGTAGTTAAACGTATGACAGCTATTGGCACCTTAGTGACTCTACACAAAGTAACGAAGTAAAAGCTATGCTGCGATAATGCAGCATAGTTCAATGATGAGCACCGTTAGGCGATATTTGGCTCAATTCTATTGTTAACTAACACGCTGGTTATTCAATAGTCTTTTTTAGGGCTAACTACTGTTATCCGAAATCTTTTAACATCGCTTTAAGTTCTAACGAGTGCTGCTCCTCTTGCCCAATCAACCCGCGTGAATATTCCTCTAAATAGATAGATCTATCGGTAACATTTTCTAAAAGTTTTTTATATAAACCTAAGGCATGTAATTCGTGATTCAAACTTTCTTCTAAAATGTCCTTAATAGAATGTCTATTAGTTTCTTTAACTTGTGCTGTCTTTTGGCTCGGGTGGCCATCTAGCCCAACAATTAGCTCTCCAGCCTGCTCTGCATGTTTTAGTGATTCATACGCTTGCTCTTTAAGGAATGCAACTATTGGAATCCGGCCTGGACCACTCACCATCAAAGCTGAGTGGGTATACCTCACAACTCCTGATAATTCATATTCCATTATTTCATTTAAAATGCTACAGACTAATTTCGAATTTAATTCCTTCATTGTATAAATCTCCTGATGTTAAAGATTGAATTTAGTTTTGATAAAAATATTTTCTTCTATTTACATGCTTTTCGCGTATAGCTCTACAACCAAATGAATTTCTATCGGAAAGGGAACCTCATCAGCTTCTGGTAACCTTGTTATCTTTGCTGTAAATTTTGTCTCATCATAGTTTAACCATTCTGGTCTTTCTAAGGAAGGTACCATGGATGTGTTCACCACCATTGACATAGCTCGAGAACGGTTACGCACACTCACTTCATCTCCTGGTTTCAAACGAATTGAAGCAATGTTTGCGCGTTTACCATTTAGCAATATATGGCAATGGCTTACAAGTTGCCGTGCAGCTGGAATAGTTGGTGCCCATCCAGCACGAAAGACAACATTGTCGAGTCTGCATTCCAGCATCTGTAGTAAGATTTCGCCAGACGGTCCATCTTTACGGCGAGCACGTACCATCATCGTACGTAATTGACGTTCACTTACGCCATAGTTAAACCGTAACTTTTGCTTTTCCATTAACGCAAGGCCATATTCAGACTTTCTACGTCGACCACTATTAGGACCGTGCTGGCCGGGTGGATTTGGACGGTTTGTTATGCTTTTACGTGATAAGCCTGGTAAATCTATACCAAGTGCACGCATTATTTTTAGACGTGCACCAATCTTGATTGACATACTTTTATCCTCTTAAGTATTTAATATATTTTTAATGACGGGTTTTGAGTCGAGTTGCTTGAAGATCAGTTGATAAATTTGGCTCCATCAAACGGGAGGGATCATCTTCCAGACGCTCTAATTCATCTAAGCCTTGGGTTAGAACACCCCATAATATCTGATATTCATCACGTTTTAGATGCATGGTTGTGTTACCGAGGTTCACACGAACAATATTAGAATCAGTCCCATATTCGACAAGCCATTGTTCGTGTTCAGCCAGGAGCTTCCATCTATTCCCCATTTTTCCACTCATAGTCTTTTCCTTTAATGCTAACTTTTAGGTTGTTAGTGATGAGGAAGTATTAATGAACCTTCTCAGTATCGTAATGATAATCATTATCATTAGCGTATGCAATGATTATTCCTAATAGTTGTCTATTTACATACATTG
Source organism: uncultured Gammaproteobacteria bacterium (assembly GCA_905181885.1). GTDB lineage: Bacteria > Pseudomonadota > Gammaproteobacteria > Nitrosococcales > Methylophagaceae. The sequence continues at coordinate 239,964 of CAJIZI010000001.1, read as the reverse complement.
TGTATCGCTCATCAATTCTAATTAAGATGCTCATTTAAGTAGTTTTCAATGTGATTAGCGATATTGAGGCTTCGCAATATTCAAGTAAACGAATTGTAGGATGATCTTTCATCATTAAAGAGTTAACTTGTTGTTAGAATGAGAAGGCTGCCTTTGAAGAAACTCTGTGATGAAATCGAATGACTAGACTCACTATGAAAACATACATTCTTATGATATTTGTGTCCCTATTTTTAGGGCGGATTTCATATGGAAACCCTGTTGATATAGATTTACCAGAGATTGGTGATAGTGCGGGGACTCTAATTTCACCGCAACAAGAATATCGTATTGGACAAGCTTATTTTTGGCGTTTGCAGCAATCTGTAAATTTAGTGGATGACGCTGAAGTAAATAGTTATTTGAATAAGTTGGGCCAACGTTTAGTAATGTATAGCAACCGTCCTAGCTTGCCATTCAAATTTTTCATGGTAGCCAACCGGGGAGTTAATGCATTTGCTGCACCAGGTGGGTTTATTGGGGTTAATACTGGCTTGTTATTGACTAGCCAGACAGAAGATGAGTTGGCTTCAGTGTTGGCACATGAAATTTCTCATGTGACCCAAAGACATCTAATACGTAGTTTTGAGAAAAACAATCAATCCAGTTTGCCAAAAGCTGCCGCAATGATAGCTACACTATTACTTGCAGCTGCTGATCCACAAGCTGGTATTGCAGCAATGACAGTGTTGCAAGCTAGTGGTGTCCAAGCGAGAATTGATCATACACGTGCCCATGAAGCTGAAGCTGATAATTTAGGCATGTTAAATTTGGTCAAGTCTGGATTTGATGCCCAGGCAATGCCAACTTTTTTTGAACGACTGCTGGAGTCGAGTCGGTTTAATAAAGGGAACGCAGTGCCTGAATTTTTGCGTACCCATCCAGTGACAACATCGCGAATCGCTGAAGCACGAGGTAGAGCAGCGACTTACCGGCTTAAAACACAACGGAGAGATAATTTACAGTTTTATCTGATGCGCGAGAAGTTACGAGTTCTGTCAACAACAAATCTTGCAGAACTTAAGCAGTATTACCAGACTGCGATAGAGGATGGTAACTACCGAAATATTAAAGCAGTGAGCTATGGTCTTACTCTCGTGATGTCAGCCATGGGTGATTACAGACAAGCAATGGCTGAGCTTAAAAAGTTAATTGTATTGGATGAAGAAAGGCTGTCTTATCAGTTAGCAATGGCAGATATAGAAATAGCAAGAGGTCATGTGTCGAAGGCTTTAAATATCTATCAAGCTAACCAAAAAATATTTCCTAATAATGAAGCTTTAACAATAAAGCAGGTGGTGGCACTTTTGCAGTCTGATTTCCCTGCCCAAGGTGGGAAATTATTATTGAGGCAGTTAGAGATCGGGAATAAGTCGTCTCAAATTTATAAGCTATTAGCGCAGAGCTCTGGTGATATGGGTAACATTAGCGATGCTCATGGTTGGTTAGCAGAATATTATTATAGTGCGGGTAGAATAAAACAGTCAGTCAGTCAATTAAAGTTGGCTGTAAAAGCTTCAAAAGGCAGTCAATATCAATTGGCTAAATTTAATGCAAGGCTCCAAGATGTAGAAGCAACATTACTTCAATTGGAAGAGTTATGACTAAAATAACGATTGATATAAAGCGACGAATATTAATTAAAAAATCACTTTCAGCATCGACCATAGCTATGGTGGCGACGAGTGGTTTATTATTACCTCAGCGTGTGCTGGCGCATTGGCCAACTAAAGCTTTTAATGCGGAAACAGTGGAAGATGTTTTACTGGCCTTACTAGGAAAAGCTAATATTAGTTCAAGTGAAAAGTTAAATTTTTCCGTTGGAAAACCAGCCAAACGCATAGCGAATGGTGGGTCGGTTTCAGTAGAAATCAATAGTGAACTTGAAAATATTGAGCGGTTTGCAATTTTAGTTGATAACAACCCTTTCCCATTAGTAATGAGTATGGATTTTAGTCCCGATGTATTATTACCATTGAAAACCAGGATTAAGCTGATCAAAGGAAAGTCTCAGGTGATAGCTGTTGTTCGAGCGGGTGGTAAGCTATATCTGACTAAGCGTGATGTGAGAGTTGATACTGGGGGTGATATCTGATGATGATAAAAGCAGAGGATCGTATTCGTGCGACAGTAAGAGCGGACAATACACATATCAGGCTATTACTTGCTCATCCTATGCATTCAGGACGGCAACTAAATAAAGATAATATGCTCGTTAACGCCGAGTTTATTCAGGACATTCGTTGTTGGAGAAATGATAATGAGGTGCTAGTGATTAAGTGTGGGAGTGGAACTTCGCAAAACCCATATTTTTCATTTGAATTAGCGGGTGGTCAGGTAGGTGATACAATTGCAATCCGCTGGGTGGATAATACAGGAGCAAAAGGAGACATGGAGGCGATAGTAGACTCTTAGAGCTGTTTCCCCTAGTAACGCTTTTGTTTTTCTATATAGCATTGATGGTAAGCCTCTGCAGAATAAAAATGACTTGCAGGGGTAATCTCGGTCACAATTAGTTGAGCAGAAAAGTGACTTTGATTGAGTGCCTGCTTTTTGTCGAGTGCTTGTTGTTTTTGTTCATGGTCATGATAAAAAATTCCAGAACGATATTGGCTGCCAATATCTGGCCCTTGACTATTTAAAGTCGTCGGATTGTGTATTTTCCAGAAGATATCAAGTAAGTCCTCATAGCTTATAAGAGTTGGGTCGAATGTGATTTCAATAGCCTCGGCGTGACCGGTATTGCCGGTACAAACTGTTTTATAAACGGGATCATTTGTATGACCTGCTGTATAACCCACTCGTGTAGATAATACACCATGAAACTGCCTGAACTTTTCTTCTACACCCCAAAAGCAGCCGGCGGAAAATGTTGCAATTGTCATTGTTTTATCCTTATCGTAACCATGTAGTTGCACCAGTATATGAAAGCTTCTATCCTTAGCTTATTAGGATTATCCCTTTTTTTGACTTGGATGAATATAGTGCAAAATCAAAATAATGCTCATTTTAATATGCTTGAGCAACAAGTTCGACCTGGAGACGTTCTAGATCATAAGGTATTAGGAGTATTAAAGCAGATTAAGCGTGCTGATTTTGTTGACGAAAGTCTATCAGGAATTGCATATGCTGACATTGCACTTCCCATTGGCCATGGTCAAATGATGTTGCCGCCTATTTTACATGGGAGAATGTTGCAAGCGTTAGAAATACATAATGATGAACATGTATTAGAAGTTGGCACAGGGTCAGGTTACTTCACCGCACTGCTATCAACTTTAGCGCAACATGTCACAACCATTGAAATTATGAAAGAGTTATCTTTAATAGCTAAACAAAATATAGAGGGTTATGGTTTTGACAATATTACTTATTGCGTCGGTGATGCATCAAAAATCTATCCTCTTTCTGATCGTATTGACGTAATCGTATTGACGGCGGCTTTCGTTGTTGTTCCAGACGACTACTTACAAAATATAAAAGTGGGTGGACGCCTTTTAGCAGTCGTAGGACAAGAACAAAATATGGAAGTACAATTAATCTATAGAGTAGCTGAAAGAGAGTGGCAGACCAAGTCCGTCCTAGAAACAGTGATTCCTGCAGTGATTAATGCTGAGCCGAAACCTGAGTTTAAATTTTAAATAGAGTGTGATATGAAACAAATAATAGCAACTGAATTAGCAGACCTAATGGGTAATAGCCCTACGCCAACTTTAGTCGACGTCCGCGAGGAGCATGAGCTAATTCATGGAATGATAGCTGGTGCAATAGCTATACCCATGCAAGAGTTTGGAGAGCAGCTACATCAGTTGGGCGAAGATCATAGCCAGACTATTGTTTTGATTTGCCGATCCGGAAAGCGAAGTGAACATGTAGGGGAATACCTCGAAAAATTGGGCTTTACTGATGTGATCAATTTGTCTGGTGGCATGAATGGATGGGCTACTGACGTTGATACTACGATGTCGGTATATTAGGAAAATAGAGTGAAACAGTTTGCAATAACTATCAGTTTGATCGCCGTATTATCTTCATCAATGAGTCGGGCAGACGACCTAATTGAAGTTTTTGAAAGAGCCCTAACAAGTGATCCTCAATTGTTAGCTGAGGCAGCTTCTCAAAGAGCTGTGAGTGAATTAGATTCTCAGGCGACTGCACGTTTCCTTCCTCAAATTTCACTATCAGCTAATAATGGTAAAGTCCGCCGCAGATCTTCCGCAATGACATTTGGTGGCAATAATGAGTACAACAGCCATGGTTATACATTAAGCCTCATTCAGCCCATTTATCGACCAGAAAGCCTCATAAAAAGCACTCAAGCTGAGATTGCAATAGAGACTGCTCAAGCTAACTATATGATTGCTGAACAAGATTTCCTTTTACGTGTTGCAGAACAATATTTTAATTTTCTGGCTCGTCAGGATGAGGTCGGCTTTGCCGCTGCAAAAAAAGAAGCTAATACTAAACAATTAGAACAAGTACAGTTACGTTTTGACCTCGGTCTAGCAACCATTACGGACCTAAGTGAGTCCCAAGCTGGTTTGGATTTGGCAAATGCTGACCTTATTTTAGCTTTTAATGCGTTGGATAATAGTAAAGAATATCTACGGGAAACTTCAGGTCTTTATTGGGAGCGATTAGCTCCGTTACAAAATGAAATACCATTAGTAAAGCCAGAGCCTGAGAATATTGAACAATGGGTAAAAGCAGCATTAGTAAATAACCTAAGTTTAAGAGTGGCTAAAAAATTGAAAGAAGATGCGGAACAAGTCATTTCATTGGAAAGAAGTGGCCATCTTCCTAGCTTAGATTTAGTAGGTGAAAAGAGCTATACATCACAAAGCGAGAGTAATTTTGGAGGTAGTACTAAGGTGCATCAAGATACATTGAGCCTTCGATTTAAACTGCCTCTTTTTGAGGGAGGTAATGTACTGTCTAAGACACGTGAAGCTAGACATCGTATGGATCAAGCAATGCAAAATGAGGAGAAGCATCGTAGATTAGTGATTCGCCAAAGTCGAGAAGCTTATAATGGTGTTGTGTCTGGTATCAGTAGAGTGAAAGCTTTGAGGCAAGCACTGCTCTCTGGTAAACAGGCTCTTGTATCTACTGAAGCGGGATATGAAGTGGGTACTCGGACGACGGTTGATGTGCTTAACGTTCGGCGTGACTTTTTTAAGGCTAAAATAGATTACTCTAGTTCAATGTACGATTACATTCTATCAAGTTTGCGTCTAAAGCAATCTGCAGGAACGCTAAGAAGGAATGATCTTGTGCTTATTAATCAATGGCTAGAACATTAAGCATGACAGAAAGTAACTTTTTAGCAGATTCTCAAGATAGCCTCGTTGTAGTGATGGATGTGCAACAAAAACTGACTTCAGCTATGCCTACTGAAGCTAAAGAAAATGTTATTGAAAAGATAAAGACCTTATTAACAATAGCGAATACTTTGTCTATTCCGATTATTGTGACGGAGCAATATCCAGATGGTTTAGGACATACTGTGCCAGCATTGAATGAACAACTCACAAGCTTAGTGGCCGTTATTGAGAAAACATCCTTCTCGGCATTTGATGCGTTAGGTTTTGCTGAGCTTATTGATCAAAGTGGCCGCAAGCAAATTGTATTAGTGGGCATGGAAGCACATATTTGTATTTTGCAAACGGCTTTGGCTCTCCAAAAAGCAGGTTTTCGAGTTTTTGTTGTTGAAGATGCTGTGATTTCACGAACGAAGACTAATCAAGATAATGGACTACGGAGGTTACGCAATGCTGGCGTAATTGTCACCAATGTTGAGTCTGTTTTTTTTGAATGGTTGGGTGATGCGAGTCGGGCTGAATTTAAAGTCTTGGCTAAACTAATTATCTAAGTGTTGGGACACTATTTATTGTATTAATTCACGAAAAGGTTTTTCAAAGATTAGTTAGCTGGACTTGACGAGATAGGCCGTATGCTTTGAGCTTTTCTAGGACATTTTGTTGTTTATCAGTTGTAGCTTGTTTTTTGCAAGCATCAATCTGACTGAAATAGCGGGTAAAGTTCAAAATAGCTGAGTTATCTTCTTGTGTTAAACGCTGTTTGCAGTAGTCTTGCCACTCTTCTTTTTCATCAGTATTTAAACCATCAGGCCAGTTACGTGCACGATATCGAAATAGCATCTCATCAAGTCGGGAATCGTCGAATGCGATTGCCAGTGTTGATAATTCTTCTGCTCCTGTATCGCGAATTAAAGCCATGTTTTTTTTATCATTACCACTAAAAAATCCACCTCCATAGAGGTTGGCATCGGGATCATCGGTAGAAAGATAATCAGGTTTGGTGAAAATGGCATTAATTTTAGCTGTGAGATCACCAGCATCATTTATCTGGCGCAAGTGCTTTTTATGTAGTTCTCTATCAATTTGTAGTCTATCAGCAGCAGCATCATTGAGTGTTTTTTCTGGGACGATGATAGGACATTTGTTGATATAAATAGTTTTTAATGCAGGTCGTTTAGTACCCTTAGCTAAGTTTTTGGAAGGTGAAAATAACCAGTCTCTTAATATGGCAGGGTCTTCGTTAATAAAATCAGAGGGATCATGTCTGAGGTCGTAGACGATAATGCCATTAGAATTGTTGGGATCTATAGCCAGCGGTATGACTAAAGCTGTGCCGTAATATTCACTGGAGTACATTCGAGAAACATGGATTACAGGCAGCCGGTCATTCCAATTTAGCAAAGGTGATATTGCTTGTTTCTGCCGATGCTGATAAACATAATCATATAGTTTTGGTTGGGTTTTTTTAATGAGCTTAGCCAAGGCAATAGTTGCATAGACATCAACTAAAGCATCGTGAGCACCTTTATGTTGAATGTTATTAGCTGCCGTGAGGTGTTCCAGACGAAAGCTAGGTTTGCCATCTTCACGATTAGGCCAATTGATACCCTCGGGCCTTAAAGCTCGTGTCAGTCTGGCCACATCTATAATATCCCAACGAGAACATCCATTTTGCCATTCTCTTGCATAAGCATCATAGAAGTTGCGGTAGAGGATAAACCGGGTAAATTCATCATCAAAATTTAAACTGTTGTAGCCCACGCCGCAGGTATTGTCAGCGGATAACTCTTGATGAATAAGTTTAATGAATTCAACTTCATTAACTCCCTTTTCAGCAGCTTCTTGAGGCGTGATACCGGTCACAAGGCAGGCTTGTGGGTGCGGCAAGAAATCATCAGCTGGCTTGCAGTAAACCATTAATGGTTCACCAATAATATTGAGTTCCTCATCGGTACGAATACCTGCAAACTGTGAAGGCCTGTCATAGCGTGGGTCTAGGCCAAAAGTCTCATAATCGTGCCAGTAAAGTGTTTTCATCTAGAGCCCTTATAGTTTTTTTGTTAAGGTCGAAAATACTTTTTTTGCAGCTGCTATAGTTGTTTTTATTTCTAATTCACCGTGTGCTGCAGAGATGAAACCGGCTTCGTAGGATGATGGAGCAAGATAGATTCCTTCGCCCAGCATGCCGTGGAAAAACTGTTTAAATATTTCCTGGTCACAGGCGACGACCTGTGCGAAGTGACTCACGCTTTTCTCTTGTGTAAAAAAAAAGCCAAACATGCCGCCAACCTGATTGGTAGCAAAGCCTATACCTGCATTATCAGCAGCTTGTTGTAAACCTTGAACTAACGCTGCTGCACTGTCAGAAAGTTGTTGGTGAAAATTAGGCGCTTGTAGTAATTTTAATGTGCTCAGACCTGCTGCCATGGCAATAGGGTTTCCAGACAAGGTACCTGCTTGGTAGACAGGTCCTAAGGGTGCAATATATTCCATAATTTCTTTTTTACCTCCAAAAGCGCCAACAGGTAACCCACCGCCAACTACTTTTCCGAGTGTGGTTAAATCTGGTTTGACGTCATAAAGTTCCTGAGCACCTCCAAGAGAAACGCGGAATCCAGTCATAACTTCGTCAAAAATGAGAACAACGCCGTATTGATCACAAAGGTGACGTAAGCCTTCTAAGAAGCCTGCTTGAGGTGGAATACAATTCATATTGCCGGCAATGGGTTCGACGATAATGCATGCAATTTCATTACCCTGTTGTTTGAAGCACTGGCTGACGGAGTCTAAGTCGTTGTAGGTTAAGGTCAGGGTGTGTTCAGCTAGAGCTGCTGGAACGCCAGCTGACGATGGCTCACCCAATGTGAGGGCTCCCGATCCAGCCTTAACGAGCAACGAGTCTGCGTGACCGTGGTAGCAGCCCTCAAATTTAACAATTTTGTCCCGTCTCGTGTAACCTCGGGCAAGACGAATAGCGCTCATCGTGGCTTCAGTACCGGAACTAACCATCCTTACAAGCTCCATCGAAGGGACTAGCTGACAAACTAAGTCAGCCATTTCAATTTCAATTTCTGTTGGTGCCCCAAATCCAAGACCTTTAATTGCTGCCTTTTGCACGGCATCAACAACATCTGGGTGAGCATGGCCTAGAATCATAGGGCCCCATGAGCCAATGTAATCAATATATTTTTTACCTTCGGCATCAGTTAGCCACGCACCCTTACCTTCACGAAAGAAAATAGGATCGCCACCCACACCGTTAAATGCTCTTACGGGTGAATTAACTCCGCCGGGTATATGACGCTGGGCTAGAGTGAAGAGATCATGATTCGTTTGCATGGAGGATCCTTAGTCAAAATAATTTTAAATATAATGCGATGTGAATATTTTAGCCGATTTTTGATTTTATTACTGGTTATAGCGCTGCTCATAATCTAATGTCTTCTATCATGAAAATGCTGAGCGATTTAGCCTACGATTAGGTGATATCACCCATTTATATTTTCATTACACAGGGTATGCTGTTGAATAGGGTGATTGTTAAGCTGCGCTAATGCTAGTGAGAGTGGTATTATAGCTAACCAAATTAGCGTTATTTAACCAAGTTTTATTGCTTAAATAGCCAGTAATTTACAAATAGGAAAGCGCCGATATGCGAATTATTATTATCAACTGGGTCTGTGGTTTAGCATCTGTGATGTTATGTTCGCTTGCTCATGCGGCAGACCATAAAGATAAATTACAAAATACGATTGATTTACAAATTAAAACAGAATTAACAGCAAAAAAGTCTCAGAAAAAAATAGATGGACTGGCCGACCAGGCTGATCAGATGCTAGCAGAATATCGAAACCTGTTACGTCAAGCAGAAAGTTTACGGATCTATAACAACCAGCTTGATAAACTAGTACTATCACAACAGGGTGAAATAGACTCTATTGCTGAGCAGTTGATTAATATGGAAACGACCCAACGTGAGATCGTACCGTTAATGTTAAAAATGGTTGAGGTGATTTCTCAGTTTGTTGCATTGGATATCCCTTTTTTACCAGAAGAGCGACAGTTTAGAGTTGCCGAATTACAAACAATAATGGAAAGGGCTGATGTGAGTTTAGCTGAAAAATATCGCCGTGTACTTGAGGCTTATCAGGTTGAAACGGAATATGGTAGAACGATTGAAGCTTATCAGGACGAGTTAGAGCTAGATGAAAGAATTAGAACAGTTAACTTTTTACGTATTGGCCGAGTTGGATTGTACTATTTAACACTGGATGGACAGCAAGCGGGAGTATGGGATGCGGGCTGGCGGCCTCTTGACAGTGAATATCGACAAGCGATTGATAAAGGTTTGAAAGTTGCGAACAAGCAATTACCACCAGATTTGTTAGTTTTGCCTATAAAGACAGAAGGTACTCTTTAATGAAGGCTATAGCGCAGTTTTTATTGCTAGGTTTATTTAGTTCATCTGTTCTAGCTTTACATTCATCAGAAAAGCCAACTAACCTAGATCAATTATACGAACAAGTTAAACATGACCGTGTGATGGAGCAGGAACAAAATCAACAGCGTGAAGCGATGTTTATTGCTGAGCGAAATCAACAAGCGAAGTTATTAGTAGAGGCCAAAGCGCAACTAGCCACTCAAGAAAAAAGAACGAAACGGCTCAATAAAGTATTTGAAAAACAAGAAAAAGTGCTTGCTAAGAAAAATAAAAACTTAGCTATCAAATCAGGCGCTCTGGGTGAGCTATTTGGGACTGTAAGACAAGTTGCAGTTGAGAGCGGTAGTGTTTTACAGAGTTCAATGATTTCGGCAGAGTTGCCTGAACGGAGCACTTTTTTAAGTGATGTAGCTGAAAGAAAGCAGCAGCCTACGATCGGAGAAATCCGTCAAGTTTGGTTAACACTCCAGCAGGAAATGACCGAGTCAGCCAAAGTAAAAAGTTTTACTCAAGCAGTGATAACAGTCGAGGGTATTGTTGAAGAAAAGCAGGTCACTCGGGTTGGCCCATTCTCCGCTTTTAGTGAGGGAAAGTTTTTAAGGTATTTACCAGAGACTGGGAACTTGGTGGAGCTGGGAAGGCAGCCTGTAGCGAGGTTACAGAATATTGTAGATGACTTTCAGTCCACTGAAGAGAGTGTTTTTCATCCGGTCGTAATAGATCCTACTCGCGGTGCAATTATGGCTTTATTAGTTCAAACGCCCAACTTGAAAGAGCGTATTCATCAAGGTGGTTGGATTGGCTATTTGATTTTGATTTTGGGTGCGGTTGGTTTACTAATAGCATTGCAGCGTTTTATTTCATTGACGGAGACTGAAAAAGGCGTTGCTTCACAGCTGACAGAAAGTGTGCCGGATATTACAAACCCCTTGGGTCGAATTTTAGTCGTTTATAAAACAGGCTTAGCGAACGATATTGAAACTTTAGCACTGAAGATAGATGAAGCTATTTTACGAGAGATACCCAAAGTTGAACAGGGTTTAATGACCTTGGCCATTTTAGCCGCAATTGCACCAATGCTAGGGCTATTGGGTACAGTATCGGGCATGATCGAAACTTTTCAAGCAATTACGTTGTTTGGAACAGGGGACCCAAAATTAATGTCAGGCGGTATTTCGCAAGCATTAATGACGACAGAACTAGGTTTAGCAGTAGCAATACCCTTGCTACTTATACACAGTCTATTGTCAGATAAAAGTAATCGCTTAGTACAGATTTTTGATGAAGAAAGTGCATCTATGATTGCACGCAATGCAGAAGCTAAAGATGATGGCAGCAAGCAGTAATGATATTTAACGTACAGTTATTTATGGAAAGCGGTGGCACGGTGCTGTGGTTAATATTATTTGCTTCTATTTTAATGTGGACTTTGATTGCTGAGCGGTATCTATATGTTTATTGGGTTCACCCGCAATCACTAACGATATTGTTGTCCGAATGGCAGCAACGATCAGAAAGGCGAAGCTGGGCAGCGAAACAAATTCGAGTAGGAATGATTGCAAAATCTCGTGCTTCATTAAGACGTTATTTAATGTTTATTAGAACATTGACTGGTGCGTTACCAATGTTGGGTTTATTGGGTACGGTAGATGGCATGATCCAGACTTTTGATGTGCTATCCGTTTTTGGCACGGGTAACGCACGGGGAATGGCCGGAGGTATTTCAGTGGCTTTAATCACAACAATGGCAGGTTTAGTAACGGCACTTTCAGGATTATATTTTAGTACTGAATTAGAGTCTCGGATGTCGCTAGCAGTTGAAAATGTTGCAGATAAACTAAGGCAGGATGACTGATATGATAAATGGTGTAGATAATGAGAAATAGGCACTCAAGGCGTGAAAGTGGCAGTGCCGCAGAAATAAATATGACACCATTAATTGATATGGTTTTTATATTGTTGATTTTTTTTATTGTCACAACTTCTTTTGTAAATGAAACAGGAGTGGATGTGAACCGACCTTCTGCTGAAACGGCAGTGAACAAAGAATTAGCAAATATTATGGTGGCTATCACTTCTAGTGGTCAAATTAACATTGGTGGGCGGGTGGTTGACCGCCGTGCAGTGCGTGCGAATATTGAACGACTCCATGCAGAAAACCCGGAAGGCTCGGTAATTATCATAGCGGACAAAGATGCGAAAACTGGTCTGTTGATTGAAGTCATGGATCAGGCAAGATTAGCTGGAATAGCTAACGTTTCGATTGCTGCAGAGCGGGATTAATCAAGTTAGTATGCGCTTAGGATTTGGATTGCTATTTGCTGTTTTAGTGAACTTAGGATTATTCACAATTATGCAGGCAATGACATCAAGCAATAATTTTCAACAGGAATTGACTGGGGAAACACAGTTGTTGGATTTTGTTAGGGTTAAAAAAGGGACAACTACGGAAACAAGAAATCGCGAACTACCTGATAAGCCAATACCACCCGAAAAAATGCCAGTTTTGACACAGGCAACTCCGCAAATGAAACAGCCCAAAGCGCTAGTACCAAAAATGGTTATACCCAACATCAAAGTCCCGCTTAATATTGCTAGCGGGCCCCATCTTGGTGAGTTTTTAGCTGCTCCAGTTAAACCTTTTATGACTTCTATTTCAGATTATGATTTAGTAGCACCTTTGGTCAGGATCCCACCTCGATACCCACGCTCTGCTTCACGTCGAAATATAGAAGGTGTAGTGAGAGTGGCATTTACAATTACTAAAGACGGTCGTGTTTTTAATCCAAAAGTGTTGAGTGCTTCTCCTCCGGGCGTGTTTGAAAATGCAGCTATCAAAGCTATTAAAAAATGGAAATTCAACCCAAAAATCATCAATGGGCAAGCCGTAGAGCAATCAGCAGCGCAAGAAATTACTTTTAAGTTGGCTAAATAATGTCTAGTCGGCTAAGTATTACTTTATTGGCCATGTTGTTGTTCTTCAATACGCTAACAATGGCAAAAAACAGTAATCAATACTCGCTTACTAATGAGACCTACAAGGCCCTAGTTACTACGCAACAATTGATGTTCAAAGAACAGTACTCTAAAGCAGAGATACAATTACTAGGGCTACTTAAGAGAACGAATGCTGGGTCTTATGACGAAGCGATGGTAAAACAAATGCTTGGCTATGCCTATTCTTCTCAAGAGCAATATCAAAAAGCAATAACAGAGTTTGAACAAGTTTTAGCCTTAAGAGTTTTGTCTGAAACAGTGAGCCATTCCCTTCGCTATAACTTAGGTCAATTGTTACTGATTGAGGAAGAGTACAGTAAGGGGGTTAAAATGCTTGAACAATGGTTTAGTGGCGAGTCTTCTCCTTCGAATGCTGCACATGCCCTGATTGCGAGCGGTTATTACCCACTTAATAACTACAGCCAGACAGTCATACATATGAAGGTTGCTATTGGTAATAAAAAGTCTGCACCTGAAAACTGGTATCAATTGTTATTAGCCGCCCACATAGAATTAAAGCAGTATTCGGCTGGTATTGAGTTAGTAGAGTTGATGATTGTTCATTACCCACATAAAGATCGATATTGGCAACAATTAGCCTTCTTATACGGACAGCAGAATAAGGAGGTATCGGCCCTAGCAGCTCAAGTGTTGGCAGATCGTCTTGAATTGAGTGATGGTGATGTTTTACTTCGTGTTTCCTCACTCTACAGGTATCTAAATATACCCTATAAATCAGCGCAATTGTTGGTGGTTGGGCTGCAAAAAGGTGTGGTTATTGATAATGAGAAAAACCTTAGTCTTCTAGCTGATAGTTGGCTGGCTGCAAGAGAAAGGGGAAAGGCAGCAGCAGTTTTAAAACGTTTAGCTGAAAAGGATTCTACTGGTGAGTCAGATTTGAAATATGGTAGGGTGTTGTTTGATTTGGAGAAATGGCAAACTTCGAGTGAAGCCTTTGAAAATAGCCTTCAGAAGTTGAAGGGGGCTAAGCGGGGAACGGCTATTTTGATGGCAGGGCTGGCAGAATTTCAATTGGGCCGATTGAAGAAAGCAAAGTTCTATTTAAATAAAGCAACAGATTATAAAAGTGAAGAGAAGCAAGCGCTGCAGTGGTTGAATTATCTTGAACTGATAATCGAAGGTAAGAGTGTTGAACAAAGGGCGGGAAGTTAGTTAAGTGAAAAAATGTTGTTATTCAAAATTTTAAATAGGTAGGCTTGTGCCTCAAGTATTCGGGAACCGGGTAAGGATAGTTTAATGTCATCATCACAGTCTTTAAGAGAATCATTACACATTAGTAATAAGTTGGAGCGAGAAGAAATAGCAGCATTCATTAGAACTCCTTTGCTCACGGGTGATAATGTTGAAGCCAAGCGAGAAGAAATAGCAACGTATTTTAATAAGACGTGGCAGCGCTATAATAAGCTATTTGAAATACTAATAGATGATAGAGCTTATTATCAAAAGTCGATTTCACTTCGTCATCCTTTAATTTTTTATTTTGGTCATACAGCAACATTCTTTGTAAATAAACTGATAATTGGAGGGTTGCTTGAGCACCGTGTTAATTCACAGTTTGAGTCTATGTTTGCTATCGGCGTCGATGAAATGAGTTGGGATGATTTAGATGAAGCACATTACGATTGGCCTACTGTCGAAGAAGTTAAGACTTATCGAGGTCAGGTCTGTGAAGCGATTAATCGATTAATTAAAATCACACCGCTTTCATTGCCTATTGACTGGGAAAGTCCATGGTGGACAGTAATGATGGGAATTGAGCATGAGCATATCCATCTTGAAACATCATCCGTTTTAATTCGCCAGCAAAATATTGATTGGGTAAGGCCTCACAAAGATTGGGCACCTTGTGATGTCGCAGGTGAGGCTCCCGTAAATGATTTTGTTGATATTCCCACTGGTGAGGTGTTAGTAGGCAAAAATGATGATGAAGCCTACTATGGTTGGGATAATGAATATGGTAGTCACAAAGGACTAGTTAAAGGCTTTAAAGCCGGTCGTTACTTGGTGAGTAATCAAGAGTTTTTCGAGTTTGTACAAGCTGGTGGTTATGAAGACGAAAGTTTCTGGGCTGAAGAAGGATTAGAATGGCTTCAATATACGAAGTCAACTCATCCCAGCTTTTGGGTGAGTGCTGAACAAGGCTGGCAGCTGCGGCTAATGGCTGAAGTGGTGCCAATGCCATGGGACTGGCCTGCCGATGTTAACTATCATGAATCAAAGGCTTTTTGCAATTGGCTGGCAAAAAAGAGTGGTGAACAGGTTCGATTACCTACCGAAGATGAGTGGTATCGATTATATGATTTCTCGGGAGTTAAAGAGCTCGAGCAAGGTAGATTGGCTAATGCGAATTTGCACTTAGATCATGCGGCATCCTCTTGTCCTGTAAATCGCCATGCGCATGGCGATTTATACGATATTGTAGGTAATGTCTGGCAGTGGACTGAAACGGCAATTTATCCTTTAGATAAATTTAAAGTTCATCCGCTTTATGATGACTTTACGATGCCAACATTTGATGGTCGCCATAATTTATTTAAAGGTGGGTCGTGGATTTCCTGTGGTAATGAGAGCCGTAGAAGTGCACGTTATGCCTTTAGAAAACATTTTTTTCAGCATGCGGGATTCCGTTATGTGATTGCAGAGGAGTTAGAAGAGCAAGTGAGTTCAAATTACGAGACAGATAAAATGTCATCAGAATATGCTGAGTTCCATTTTGGAGAGCGCTATCTTGATGTTGATAATTTCCCTGTAGCACTGGCTGAATTAGGGATCGGTGCAATGGGTGACCAAGCTAAGGGCAGAGCTTTAGATATTGGTTGTGCCGTCGGTCGTTCAAGTTTCGAGTTGGCGAAGCAATTTGATCATGTGACCGCGATTGATTTCTCCGCCAGATTAATCAATATAGGAGTGCAATTACAGCAACAAGGTGTAATTCGCTACAGTATAGTGGATGAGGGCGAATTAGCTCTCTATAAAGAACGTCATTTAATTGACTTTACTGATGAAGTCTCAGCAAAAAAAGTTGAATTCATGCAGGGTGATGCTTGTAACTTGAAGCCCATCTATCAAGGCTATGATTTAGTGTTGGCTGCTAATTTGATAGACCGGTTATATCAGCCATCATTATTTTTAACGACGATTCAAGAGCGAATGAACTCAGGTGGTATTTTAATGATTACCTCACCATACACTTGGCTTGAAGAACACACTAATAAGGACGAATGGGTCGGCGGGCGTAAGGTGAACGGTGAGAATGTATGTACTCTTGACGGTTTGAAAGAAATGTTGGCGCCTCACTTTGATTTAGTACAGGGGCCAATTGCAGTGCCGTTTGTGATCCGTGAAACTAGCCGTAAATTTCAACACACATTGGCAGAAGCTACTATGTGGCGTTATCGCGGATGACACATGATTTTGACACGCCGGTTAGCCGCGAAGGCACGGCGAGTTTAAAATATGAAGGTCGAGAAACTTACTTTGGGACAAAGGATATAACGCCCGTATGGGTCGCTGATATGGATTTCGCAGCACCTGTAGCGGTGACGAGGGCATTAGTAGGGCGTGCGGAGCATACTATTTATGGCTACACCGAATATCCGGAAAGTATGTTCATATCAATGCAGGACTGGTTTAAAACTCGCCACAATTGGGAAATAGACAGAGAAAGTATTGTGATGTGTCCGGGGGTTGTACCTTCTATCTATGCTGCGATCACAGCACTAACGGAGGTAGGAGATAAGGTGATAATTCAACCACCAGTTTACCATCCTTTTTTTACTGCAGTGACTGACACCCAGAGGACTTTAGTCGAAAACCCACTCAGACTAGAAGGTAACCATTACCAGATGGACTTGGAACATCTAGCTGAGTGTGCGGAAGCGGGCGCCAAGTTTCTGGTACTGTGTTCACCCCATAATCCGGTAGGTCGTGTTTGGAGACAGTCAGAACTTGAAGGCTTACTGGAAGTGGCTCGACGTTACGGTTTGACTATCATTTCAGATGAAATCCATGCCGATTTGATCTTTCCTGGTCAGAAGCATTTAGCTATAACAACATTGGCTGATGATGTTTCAATTATAACAACTGTATCGCCAAGTAAGACCTTCAATATCCCGGGCCTTGGTTTGTCAGCTATGGTTATAAGTGACAAGGCTCAGCGTAAAGCAATAAAACAAGTATTTAGCCAATGGCATGTTAGTAACATGAACCCATTTAGCATCTGTGGTTTTGAAGCAGCTTATCAGCACGGTGAAGCTTGGTTGAAAGATTTGATGCTCTATTTAAAAATCACAAAAGAGACTGTTAAATTTTATCTGAAAGAATCATTGCCGGATATCACCGTGGTTGAATCAGAAGGGACGTATTTATTGTGGCTTGACTGTCGGAAGATGGCTATGAAAGATGTTGAGTTACACCATTTTTTTATTGAGCAAGCTAAGGTTGCAATGAGTCCAGGCACGCTTTTTGGTATTGCCGGTTCAGGTTTTATGCGATTGAATATTGCAGCACCAAGGTCACTAATCATGATGGTGTTGAAAAGTATACGTTCAGCATATATTTCATAACGCTGGGTGCCAATTTAGAGTATTAATGACTTGGCACAAACATTTTAAATTAACTTTGTTTTAGATGGTGGCTATAGCTTGAGAGTAATTAAGTCTCTAATTGTATTGTGCAGTAGCCTTTTATCCTGCTACTCTCTTTTGCACAGAAACAAATAAAGTAGAGTTATGACTAACGCATATAATGCTTCCGCCATAGAAGTTTTAACAGGACTAGAGCCAGTACAAAAGCGTCCTGGCATGTACACCGAAACAACTCGCCCTAATCATCTAGCACAAGAAGTCATTGATAATAGTGTCGACGAAGCAGTAGCTGGACATGCGAGCCAGATAGAAGTCACCTTATATGCTGATGGTTCAATAGAAGTCATAGATGACGGTAGGGGTATGCCGGTAGATATTCATCCTGAAGAGGGTGTGCCGGGCGTTGAAGTTATTTTGACTCGCTTACATGCTGGAGGAAAGTTCTCAAATAAAAATTATCGTTTTTCAGGTGGTTTACACGGTGTTGGAGTATCTGTTGTCAATGCCTTGTCATCGAGATTAGACGTGACTATTCGTCGAGACGGAGTTGAATATTCGATTGCTTTTGAGAATGGAACGAGGGTCGAGGAGCTACATGAGGTAGGTACAGTTGGTAAGCGAAATACGGGTACTCGTGTGCGCTTTTGGCCACAAGGTTCATACTTTGATTCACCTAAGTTCTTAGTTTCAAAATTACAACATGTGTTGCGGGCTAAAGCAGTTTTATGCCCAGGCCTTGTCGTTACATTTACTGATTTATCAGGCAATGAAAAAGTCGAGGATCGTTGGTGTTATGACGAAGGGTTAACTAGTTATATTGCCTCAATGATGACTGACCAACCTTGTGTACCTGCCACAGCTTTTCATGGTCACATTACCGGTGAAAATGGAGAAGTAGATTGGGCTTTGATGTGGCAGGTTGAATCAGGTGAAGAACTGGCTGAAAGCTATGTTAATTTGATTCCAACAGCGCAGGGCGGTACTCATGTTAATGGTCTTCGCTCTGGTTTATTGGATGCCCTTAAGGAGTTTTGTGAGTTTCGAAGTTTATTACCACGTGGTGTTAAATTATCGCCAGAAGACATTTGGGAGCATTGTTGTTATGTGTTGTCGGTTAAGTTAGACGATCCACAATTTTCCGGTCAAACCAAGGAGCGTTTGTCTTCTCGGCAATGTGCAGGATTTGTTTCTGGTGCGGTGAAGGATGCATTTAGTCTTTGGCTCAATCATCATGTAGGGGATGGTGAAAAGATTGCTGAACTAGCAATTAGTAATGCACAGTCACGCTTAAAACAAGCTAAAAAAGTTATACGTAAGCGGGTGCAATCTGGCCCAGCTTTACCTGGAAAACTCTCAGATTGTAGTTCCCAAGATGTCTCGAGAACAGAGGTGTTTTTAGTTGAGGGGGATTCAGCTGGGGGTAGTGCTAAGCAAGGGCGAGATCGTGAATTCCAAGCGATTATGCCATTACGAGGTAAGATCTTAAACACTTGGGAAGTTGAATCTTCTCAAGTTTTAGCATCGCAGGAAGTGCATGATATTGCTGTTGCTATTGGTGTCGATCCGGGGTCTGATGACTTGTCTGGATTGCGTTATGGAAAAATTTGCATTCTAGCTGATGCTGATTCCGATGGAGCGCATATTGCAACATTATTGTGTGCATTATTTGTCCGGCATTTCAGGCCTTTGGTTGAGGCGGGCAATATTTGCGTAGCAATGCCACCCTTGTATAGGGTTGATGTTGGTAAGCAAATTTTTTACGCTCTAGATGATGAGGAGCGAGAGATTATTTTAGAGCGTATCGAGAGAGAGAAAATAAAAGGTAAAGTCAGTACTCAGCGCTTTAAGGGCCTGGGTGAAATGAACCCTTTACAGTTGCGTGAAACGACAATGGCACCGAACACCCGACGATTAATTCGCTTAACGATTCAGACTGAAGATGACACGATGATGATGATGGATAAATTGTTGGCAAAAAAACGAGCTTCTGATCGTAAGGCCTGGCTCGAAGAGCAGGGCGATTTGGCGACAGTGTGATTTTCAATAAAGAGATGATTGGGCAATGAGTTCATTAGTTGACGATTTAGAACAGTTACCGGTAAGAGACTTTACTGAAAAAGCATATCTGGATTATTCCATGTATGTCATTTTAGATCGTGCATTGCCGCATGTGGGTGATGGATTGAAACCTGTTCAGCGCCGTATTATATATGCGATGTCAGAATTGG
This sequence comes from uncultured Gammaproteobacteria bacterium, assembly GCA_905181885.1. Classification (GTDB taxonomy): domain Bacteria; phylum Pseudomonadota; class Gammaproteobacteria; order Nitrosococcales; family Methylophagaceae. Next base: position 220,331 of record CAJIZI010000001.1, on the reverse strand, counting down.
GTCTCAGTGCATTATCAAAACATAAAAAGTCAGCACGTACAGTCGGTGATGTGTTGGGTAAGTATCATCCTCATGGCGATTCAGCCTGCTATGAAGCAATGGTATTGATGGCACAGCCGTTCTCTTATCGTTATCCCCTCGTCGATGGCCAAGGTAACTGGGGCTCGATGGATGACCCTAAATCTTTTGCAGCCATGCGTTACACAGAGTCACGTCTAGCGCCATATGCTCAAACGCTATTAACTGAATTAGGCCAAGGTACTGTTGATTGGGTACCAAACTTTGATGGCACGATGAATGAACCCCAGTTACTGCCTGCCCGGCTACCAAATGTTTTACTCAATGGAGGAAGTGGAATTGCTGTTGGTATGGCGACAGATGTTCCTCCCCATAATTTACGTGAAGTTGTCGAAGCGTGTTTGTTACTGTTGAAAAAGCCGTCAACAAAATTGGAACAGTTGCTTGAAGTCGTGAAAGCACCAGATTTTCCGACAGGTGGGGAAATTATTTCATCAGAAGAAGACTTATATAAAATTTATGCAACAGGACATGGATCTGTGCGACAGCGAGGAAAGTATCTCGTTGAAGAAGGTGAGTTGATTATTAATGCGCTGCCTTATCAGGTCTCTGGTGCGAAAGTGATTGAGCAAATTGCCAATCAAATGCAAAACAAAAAACTACCGATGGTAGCTGATTTACGTGATGAATCTGACCATGAGCATCCTGTTAGATTGGTCGTAGTGCCACGTTCAAATCGTATTGATATTGATAGTCTTATGTTGCATCTATTTGCCACTACAGATTTAGAGCGTAGTTACCGAGTTAACATGAATATGATTGGCTTGGATGGACGTCCACAAGTTAAAAATCTACGTGACATGTTACTGGAGTGGCTTACATATCGGACTGAAACTGTTCGTCGGCGTTTACAATATCGCCTGAATAAAATACTAGATAGGATCCACGTGCTCGAAGGTTTATTAATTGCTTATCTAAACATAGATGAAGTAATAGCCATTATCCGAACAGAAGATGAAGCAAAATCGATCTTAATGGCCAGGTTTTTAATTACTGATCGTCAAGCAGAATCAATTTTAGAATTAAAGTTACGTCATTTAGCCAAACTTGAGGAAATGAAGCTTCAAGGTGAACTGGATGCATTGGCAAAAGAACGCAAGCAATTAGAATTATTACTTAGTTCGGAAACCCGCCTTAAAACCCTCATTCGTAAAGAATTGGTGGCTGATGCTGAGAAATTTGGTGATGATCGTCGTTCGATGCTTGTAAACCGAGATGCAGCCAAAGCTATGAGTGAAATAGATTTGTTGCCGACAGAGGCTATTACAATCGTGTTGTCGGAAAGTGGATGGGTTAGAGCCGCGAAGGGCCATGATGTTGATCCAGCCTCGCTAAACTTTCGTACAGGTGACCGCTATGCAACTTCAGTGAAAGCACGTAGCAATCAACAAATTGTTTTTCTAGACTCAACAGGCCGAAGTTACTCCTTGCCAGCGCACACCTTGCCGTCGGCACGTGGACAAGGCGAGCCTTTGAGTGGACGATTGCAAATGCCTCCTAATGCACGCTTCGTAGCATTGTTGGCGGGTGAGTTGGAGCAACCATTATTACTATCTAATTCAGCAGGCTATGGCTTCATTACTACTCTGGGTAACTTGTTGGCCAAAAATAAAGCTGGTAAAGCTTTATTTAACCTACCGGACGACGCTGAAGTATTGGAGCCTTCATTACTTGGTGACCTTTCAACTGCCAAATTAGCAGTTATGGCCGGTGATGGTCGGCTATTAGTCTTTGCAGCGAGCGAAATTCCGAGTATGAATAAAGGCAAGGGAGTTCGCTTAATTAATATTCCCCAAGCAGCCTTTGCAAATAAAAGAGAATGGTTACATTCAGTGACCGAAGTACCTGAAGGGGAAAGCCTGACATTACATGCTGGTAAACGTCACTTGACATTAAAACAAGCGGACTTAGCTCACTACACCGGCGAGAGGGGGAAACGAGGTCATAAGTTACCAAGAGGGTTACAGAAAGTAACCAAAGTGGAAGTTGTAGAATAAAGCCATTAAAACTCATAAGAGAAATGGGTTACTTAGACGAGCGAATGAGACTCTGAGCTAGAAGGGCTTTTCATTTATCCACTAGAAAAATTATAAGGTTAAGGAAATAAATGTTGGATATGGTTTTACGCATTTATGGGGAGCAGTTTGATGTTGCTCTGTTTTGTAATAAGTATCCAGAGATGGCTATTTCAAACCTATTTAAAAAAGGAGAGCTCGATATATTAGGCAACCCTACTGAGTTTTCAGGTTTTGACGTGATTCTGGTAGAAAATGAGACTGTGATAAATGGCCTGCAAAAAACCAAACAGTTTCTTGATGTGCAAGAACAAGCATTTACTTTTCTAAAACACAATGAGGTTAATTGTTTTTTAGATCTAGATGTCACAGTGGGTCCAGCAGGTGAAATGCCAGCGCCAGTGAATTTGTCAGCTGAATTTTTAGGAATATTACATCATTGTAATATCTCGGTTGAGTTCTCGGCTTATCCTTCTAATGAAGGTGCGTGAGTATCATGTTATTGCTTTAAAATTTTTATGAAGTGACTAGTCGTCTAAGTTATTGTTGACTATAAGTGAGTTGCACCACTGTACTAAAGTCCTTATCCTTAGGCTTTTAATAGCTATCAAGGCAAAAATTATGCCTGAAATTAATGAACAATTGAGAGCAAAATGAACGAAATAGCGGACACAAAGCCAAGCAATTTTATCCGACATATTATTGATTCTGATATGACAGCAAATAAGTATGGTGGCCACTTCCAAACGCGTTTCCCGCCTGAACCTAATGGCTACCTACATATCGGTCACGCTAAATCCATTTGTTTGAATTTTGGTTTAGCTATGGACTACAAGGGTTTATGTACCTTGCGTTTTGATGATACTAATCCTCAAAAAGAAGAAGAAGAATTTGTTGATGCGATTAAGACAGATGTGCATTGGTTAGGTTTTGAATTCGAGAAACACTTGCACTATGCTTCGAGTTATTTTGAGAAACTGTATGCTTACGCTGTGCAACTTATTGAGCAAGGTGATGCCTATGTTTGTGATTTGTCTGCTGAAGAAACACGTGAGTATCGAGGGACACTGACTACTCCCGGTAAAGATAGTCCTTATCGAGAACGGTCGATTAAAGAAAATTTAGATTTATTCAAACGAATGCGTGACGGTGAGTTTGAAGATGGATCTCGACTGTTGAGAGCTAAGGTTGATATGGCCTCAGCGAATATCAATCTGCGTGATCCCGCTATTTATCGAATTAGGCGTGATGTGGTACATCATCAGACAGGGACTGCTTGGTCAATTTATCCGATGTATGATTATGCTCATTGCTTATCTGATGCGATTGAAGGAGTGACGCATTCTCTCTGTACCTTAGAATTCGAAGATCACAGACCGTTATATGATTGGTTTCTGAATACTATAAAAACAGAACATCATCCAAAACAAATTGAGTTTTCAAGGCTTAATTTACAATATACGATCACTAGCAAGCGTAAACTTACAAAATTGGTTGAAGGAAATTTTGTTAATGGTTGGAATGACCCAAGAATGCCCACAATTACAGGTATGCGTCGACGGGGCTATCCGGCTGAAGCATTACGTGAGTTTTGTTTGCGTATCGGTGTAACAAAAGCCGATAACTCTGTTGAAATGGGAATACTGGAAAGTTGCGTCCGAGAAAATTTGAATGAAAATTCACCCCGAGCAATGGCTGTTCTGGATCCACTTAAAGTTGTGATAAGTAATTATCCAGAAGATAAAACAGAGCAATTGATTGCACCGAATCATCCTCAAAATGAGAGCATGGGTACTCGTGAGGTTCCATTTAGCAAAACACTTTATATTGACAAGTCGGATTTCAAGGAAGAAGCCAATAATAAATTTAAACGATTGGTCAAAGACAAAGAGGTGCGTCTTAGAAATGCATATGTTATTCGTTGTGATGAGGTAATAAAAGATGAGCTTGGTGAGGTTGTTGAACTTAGGTGTAGCTACGATCCTGCAACTTTAGGAGTCAACCCCGAAGATCGTAAAGTAAAGGGTGTGATTCACTGGGTATCAGCAAAACATGGCATACCACTTGAAATAAGGGTGTTTGACCGTTTATTCAATCATCCACACCCAGACATGGATAAAGATGTTGATGACTTTACGGTACATTTGAACCCCGACTCTTTGATAACACTGACTCAAAGTATTGTTGAGCCTAGTGTTGCCTTGGCTGCAAGCAACCTTGTCTACCAATTTGAGCGAGAAGGCTACTTTTGTGCAGATAGTGAGTTGAGTGCATCTGGAAACTTAGTATTTAATCGGACGATTACTCTTCGCGATACTTGGGTTAAGACAAGCTAGGGACTGTAATTTACAGTTAATGTTCATTTAAGAAATATTATTTGACTATTTAAAATCAAAGTTCAGCGCTCTTAAAGTAGGTATTAATATGCGCAAAAAAACGAACAAAAATGAAAATTATGTAGAATAATTAATCATTTATAGCTAAGCCAGTTAAGTTTGGTATGGCTCATTTTGAGCAGAAAGGTTTTGATGATAAATTAATATAATTGATATTGAAAAGTACTTATTTTGCTTTAAAACAGAATAATATCAAAAGCATGAAATACTTCGCTCTGTACTTACTTAATTTAATATGAATCATTTTGTATTCATAGCGTCTAAGTAATTGAAGTTGTTTTTCAAATCGGTGCTTACGGCTGGCTTTGTGCACTGACTTCACAACATTGTGAACCCATGGTATTTTTTATGGTTGATTCATAATAGTTTAGTCCCTAGGACATTAGATTCAGAGGAAGTTGATTCATGAGTGAACAAGCGATTAGCGCTCGAAAAAAAGGTAAAAACTTAAAATTACCGAGAGCAGTTGGTAAGGGCCGACAAGTTGATCCCAAAGCGTTGTCAGAAATACAAGCTTTGCTGGGTGATGAGTCTAGGCAGGAAGATCTATTGATCGAACACTTGCACAAGATCCAGGATAAATTTCACTATATTTCTGCTGCACATCTTGTTGCTCTAGCTCGTGAAATGAAGTTATCAAAAGCTGAAGTCTATGAAGTGGCAACCTTTTATCATCATTTTGATGTCATTAAAGAAGAGGACAGTGCCCCACCTGCATTAACAGTACGTGTTTGTGAATCATTAACTTGTGAAATGAAAGGGGCACATAGCCTGATTGAATCACTTGAAAGTGCCTTAGGTGATGAAGTTCGTGTTCAGAAAGTGCCCTGTATTGGTCGTTGTAATTCAGCTCCAGTTGCAGTTGTAGGTATGAACCCAATTGAAGGTGCTACAGCAGATAGGGTTATTAAAGCTGTCACACAACAAGAGATCGGCCCGGAAACTATTAACCCGATAGAACTTGAGGCTTACCGTGCATCGGAAGGCTACAATACCTACGTCGCATGCATGGAGGGTGAGCACCTGATAGAAGATGTACTTAAAATGATGGATGACTCTGGCTTGCGCGGGCTAGGAGGCGCAGGGTTTCCCACTGGACGTAAATGGCGCATTGTTAGGGGCCAACAGTCACCTAAAGTGATGGCTGTTAATATTGATGAAGGTGAGCCTGGTACATTCAAAGATAAGTATTATTTAGATCGTGATCCGCATCGTTTTCTTGAAGGCATGCTAATTGCTGCTTGGGCAACAGATATTCACGAGATTTATATTTATTTGCGTGATGAATATGCGGCGATTAGAGGAACTCTTGAAAAAGAAATTGCTAAGCTATTGGCCAATCCACCAGTAACAAATATGCCTGTTATTCATATGCGACGTGGAGCTGGCGCATATATTTGTGGTGAAGAGTCAGCAATGATTGAGTCGATAGAGGGTAAGCGCGGTATGCCTCGTTTGCGGCCACCCTATGTGGCGCAAGTTGGTGCATTTGGTCGTCCAACTCTTGAACACAATATGGAATCTGTTTACTGGGTTCGAGATATTTTCGAAAAAGGACCGAGTTTTTTTACTGACCATGGTCGGAATGGTCGCGTTGGCCTACGCTCTTTTTCAGTTAGTGGAAGAGTCAATAAGCCGGGTGTTCATTTCGCACCAGCTGGTATTTCTGTGCGTGAACTGATCGAAGAATATTGCGGTGGTATGGAAGATAATCATACGTTTTACGGTTATTTCCCTGGCGGAGCATCTGGCGGTATTTTGCCTGCATCATTAGGTGATGTGGCTCTGGATTTTGACACGTTGCAAGAATATGGTTGTTTTATTGGCTCTGCTGCAATCGTAGTTTTTTCTGATCAAGATCGAGCACGTGACTTAGCAGTTAATGCAATGAAGTTCTTTGAAGATGAATCTTGTGGGCAGTGTACACCGTGCCGAGTTGGAACTGCCAAAGCTGTTGTCTTGATGGAAAAGCCTGAATGGGACGAAAATTTATTAGAAGAATTATCTGAAGTAATGGTCGATGCGTCAATATGTGGTCTAGGTCAAGCCGCACCCAACCCGATGCGCAGTGTGATGAAGTACTTCCCTGAGGAGTTGAAATAATGGCTGCTAATCCAGAAAAATTAACTAAGACTTTGAGTTTCACCTTAAATGGCCAAGCAATTTCAGCTGCTGAAGATGAAACCATTCTTGATGTGGCAAAGCGTGAGGGTATTGATATACCTCATTTATGTTATTCAGAGCGTCAAGGTGAAGCCGGTAATTGTCGGGCATGTATGGTAGAGATCGACGGTGAAAGAGTATTAGCAGCCTCATGCTGTCGTAGCCCCACCGAAAATATGGTAGTTAAAACAGATAGTGAGCGTGCAGTTAGATCGCAGAAAATGATTCTAGAATTACTCAAAGCTGATGTGTCTGAGCAACCACATACATTGAATTCAGAATTAGACCATTGGGCTGGAAAACTAGAAGTTGGCTTACCACGTTTTGTTGCAAGGATTCAGCCAAAGCGTGATATTTCGCACCCAGGTATCGCCGTTAACATGGATGCTTGCATTCAATGCACGCGATGTGTTCGTGCTTGTCGTGATGAACAGAATAATGATGTTATTGGTTTAGCAATGCGTGGCAGTCATGCTCAGATTGTTTTTGATCTCGATGACCCAATGGGAGAAAGTACATGTGTTGCTTGCGGTGAGTGTGTCGAAGCCTGCCCCACAGGGGCTTTAATGCCAGCTAATGAAGTTGGCATGTCCGAACCTGATCGTAAAGTTGACTCGGTATGCCCATATTGCGGGGTTGGTTGCCAGCTGACTTATAACATTAAAGATGACAAGATCTTGTACGTGGAAGGTCGTGATGGGCCTGCTAATCATGGTCGGTTATGTGTGAAAGGTCGATATGGCTTTGACTATATTCATCACCCACATCGCTTAACAAAACCATTAATTCGTCGTGAGGGTGTTCCGAAGACTGCTGATTTCTCGATGGATCCAAACGATGTGGATAAGGTTTTTCGAGAAGCGACGTGGGATGAAGCTTTAGCTTTAGCATCAGGCGGCTTTAATAAAATACGTGACAATGTTGGCCCTAATGCTTTGGCCGGTTTCGGAAGTGCGAAAGGCAGTAACGAAGAAGCATATTTGTTCCAAAAATTAGTAAGAACAGGCTTTAAAACCAATAATGTAGATCATTGCACACGTCTATGTCATGCGTCTTCTGTGGTTGCGTTATTGGAATGCCTTGGCTCTGGTGCAGTATCTAACCCGGTATCGGATGTTGATAAAGCTGAAGTGATTATGATCATTGGGGCGAATCCAACAGTAAATCATCCAGTAGGTGCAACATGGATGAAAAATGCCATGCGGCGTGGCACCAAGCTGATATTGATAGATCCACGGACGACTGAATTATCTCGGCAAGCGACGCATCACGTTGCTTTTAAACCGGGTAGTGATGTGCCGATGTTGAATGCTATTATGCATACGATTATTGAAGAAGGTTTGACGGATCCTACTTTTATCGCTGAGAGAACGGAAGGCTTTGAGGCAATGAAGGAGCATCTAAAGACTTACACACCAGAAATGATGTCATCGGTGTGTGGTGTTCCTGCTGAAACACTAAAAGAAGTCGCGCGATTGTATGCGACCTCAAAAGGCTCAATGATTTTGTGGGGAATGGGGGTCTCTCAACATGTCCACGGGACAGATAATGCGCGCTGTTTGATTTCATTAGCGTTAATGACAGGTCAAATCGGTAGACCTGGAACAGGCTTGCATCCTTTACGCGGTCAAAATAATGTGCAAGGTGCATCAGATATGGGCTTAATCCCAATGGTTTTTCCTGATTATCAACCGGTGACTGATGAAAAAGCACATGCTTATTTTGAAGCGCTATGGGGTTGTGACTTGGATACTAATCCTGGTTTGACGGTTGTTGAAATAATGCAGGCAATACATGCTGGTGATTTGAATGGCTTGTATGTAATGGGTGAAAACCCTGCGATGTCTGATCCTGATGCTAATCATGCTCGCCAATCAATGGCGGAGTTAGATCATATGGTAGTACAGGACATTTTCTTAACAGAAACTGCTTATCTGGCAGATGTAGTTTTACCAGCGTCAGCGTTCTCTGAGAAAACAGGTACATTTACAAATACTGATCGATTAGTTCAATTGGGTCGCCAAGCGATTGATCCACCGGGTGAAGCTCGCCAAGATTTATGGATTATTCAAGAAATGGCACGTGGACTTGGTTTAGACTGGAATTATACTGATTCATCCGATGTTTTTGCTGAGATTCGCAAAGCCGTACCTACAATGGCGGGTATGACATGGGATCGTTTAGAGGAGGAGGGTGCAATTGTCTATCCTTGTTTAAATGAAGGAGATCCAGGTGAGGATGTAATATTTACTGAAACTTTTGAAAGTGCTAATGGTTTAGGCAAATTTGTCCCTGCTGATATTGTGCCACCTGATGAGCGCCCAAATGACGAATATCCATTTGTGTTGATCACTGGTCGGATGTTGGAACATTGGCATACGGGATCTATGACTCGGCGTTCTAATGTATTAGATGCTCTTGAACCAGAGGCTGTGGCAACGATTAATCCTATAAGTTTGGATGAAATGGGAGTGATGCCTGGTGAGATGATTACCTTGTCCACACGACGAGGACATATTTCAATGATTGCACGATCTGACGAATCAGTGCCAACAGGTGCGGTCTTTATGGCTTTTTGTTACTACGAGGCAGCGGTTAACAAGTTGTCGAACGCGGCTTTAGATCCTGCGGCTAAAATTCCGGAGTTTAAATATTGCGCTGTTAAAGTAACACCAGGTGGGGAGCCAATGTTGTTTCACAGTTATGGCGGTGGCCAGTCAAAAAATAAGTTGAATTAATTTTTAAGTGATAAGTTGCAGTAGCAAGAAGCCAAGCGCTAAGATTTATAGTGACTTGGCTTTGTCGCATTATCGATATAACAATAATTTAATATGATAGTTTAATTGAGAGTGAATTAGAACGTTATGAAGATATTGGTGAGTAATGATGATGGATATTTAGCAGAGGGCATCCGTGCTTTAGCTTCTGCATTGAAAGGTTTGGGTGAGGTCACTGTAGTGGCGCCAGATCGGAATCGAAGCGGTGCGAGTAATTCATTGACTCTAGAAAACCCATTGCGCTTAAATAAAATAAAAGACGGTGTGTACCGAGTAGATGGCACTCCAACAGATTGTGTGCATCTTGCAATTACAGGTCTATTGGACGAAGAGCCCGACATGGTGGTTTCTGGTATTAATGCAGGGGCAAATTTAGGCGATGATGTACTTTACTCCGGTACTGTAGCGGCAGCGATGGAGGGCCGCTTTTTGGGACTGCCAGCAATTGCTATTTCTTTAAATGGTCATACAGCAACACATTTTGAGACAGCAGCTTGGGTGGCTAAGAAGTTAGTAAAGCATTTGCAAACGACTTCTCTCCCAGCGGATACTATTTTAAATGTTAATGTTCCTGACTTGCCAATTGAAGAAATTATTGGTTTTGAAGCGACTCGTCTAGGTCATCGACACAAGGCTGATCCAGTGATTAAGGAGCTGGATCCCCGAGGTCGTGAAATGTATTGGGTTGGACCAGCTGGTGAAGAACAAGATGCAGGGCCAGGAACAGATTTTGATGCCATTCGACGTGGAGCTGTTTCGGTGACGCCATTACAAATTGATTTAACATCATACAAATCGATTGATGGGGTTGCGAATTGGTTACAAGGGGCCTCTGTTGATTGTTGATCGGCGTGGCATAGGGATGACCTCACAACGTACTAGAGATCGTATGATTAACAGGCTAAAAAAACAAGGTATAGCTAATGTTGAGCTGTTAAATATTATGCGGGAGCTACCCCGACATTTATTCATGGATGAAGCCATGGCAAGTAGGGCTTATGAGGATACGGCATTACCGATTGGCCACGGGCAAACCATTTCACAGCCATTTATTGTAGCGAGAATGACTGAAGTTTTGTTAGCAGGTATTCAGAAGAAAAAAGTATTAGAGATCGGCACAGGTTCGGGCTATCAAACAGCAGTGTTATCACGATTAGTTGAACGTGTTTTTAGTGTTGAAAGAATTGAGCCTTTGCAAAATAAAGCAAGAGAACGTTTCTATCAATTAAAGCTCAATAATATCAGGCTAAAATATAGTGATGGTACATGGGGTTGGAATGAAAATGGCCTTTATGATGGCATTATTGTTACTTGCGCTCCTGAAGAGGTGCCAGGGGCCTTATTGATGCAACTATCACCTGGAGGGCGATTGGTTATTCCTGTTGGAGGAAGTGAAAATCAGTCTCTACGTGTTATAGATCGAAATGGAACAACATTTGATGAAACCGTGTTAGATGACGTAAGCTTTGTGCCATTACTTTCAGGTGAAGAATAGCTAAGAACTAGATGAGATTATTTTCAACTATCTATGCCAGGATGATGTATTGGTCTCGCCATCAATATGCGACTTATTGGTTAGCCTTAGTCAGTTTTACAGAGTCATCATTTTTTATAGTTCCGCCAGATGTAATGTTGGCACCGATGACGTTAGCAAAACCTGATAAGGCATGGTTTTATGCCGGTTTGACGACGGTATTATCAGTGATGGGCGGCTTGTTAGGCTACGTAATAGGTATTTACGCCTTTGAAGTAGTTGAGCCATGGCTGCATGACTTTGGTTATTTTGATTCGTACCAATTGGCTCAAGTATGGTTTTCGAAATGGGGTTTTTGGGCTATTCTCATAGCAGGCTTCACCCCCATTCCTTACAAAGTTTTCACTATTGCTGCTGGCGCGGGAGCTATGGCTTTAGTGCCTTTTATCTTAGGGTCTCTAGTAGGCCGTGGTTTACGGTTTTTTCTAGTGTCAGGTTTAATGCGCTGGGGTGGAAGAGCTTTGGAAGAAAAGTTATCACTTTTGATCGATAGGTTAGGTTGGACGATAGTGTTTTTATTGTTCGGAGCTTATTTTATCTGGGTCTACTGAGACATGTTGAAAATGGTAGAAAAAAGCGTTTGAAATTTATATTGTGGGATTCGGACTCTAACTAGAAGAATGCTGTAGATGAGATTTATTCTAATTTTGCTCGTATCAATGCTTACTGCTTGTGGTGGCGGCAAAGCTATTGCCCCTGTAGGTTCATACAATGCTCAAAGCCATCAGACAGCATCAAGTGTTTATAAAGTACAAAGTGGTGACACTCTTTATTCGGTAAGTTGGCGTGTCGGAATGGATTTTAAAGAGGTTGCCAGGATCAACGGTATTAGGTCTCCCTATACTATTTTTGTTGGCCAAAAACTACAGTTCAAACCATACAGACAAATTGCGTCAAAAAGTAAGAAGAAAGGTGCAAAAAAATCAAGGCGTCAAACTACGTCATCGAAAGTATCACCTAACCAACGTTTATCTTGGCGCTGGCCAATGCAAGGTAAGGTAATATCAACTTACTCTAAGAGTGCTACTGGTAGAAAAGGAATTGATATTGCAGGAAAATCGGGACAAAAAGTGGGGGCCGCTGCTACTGGTAAAGTTGTTTATAGTGGTAACGGACTTCCGCGATATGGAAATTTGATTATTATTAAACATAATGATTCTTATTTAAGTGCTTATGCGCATAATAAAAATCTGCTCGTCAAAGAAGGACAACATGTCAAAGCAGGGCAAAAAATTGCTCTGTTAGGGCGAACGGGTACCCAACGTGATCAATTGCATTTCGAAATACGGCGCAATGGAAAGCCTGTAGATCCTATGCGTTTTTTACCAAAACGCTAGGTGGTTCTAAATGCGATATAATATTTGCATTATGGCCTAAGGCCTTACATAGATTGAATTTTGAGAGGGGCTAGTCTTGGAGTTAGGCGCGACAATGCAAAAGATTAAAGAACTCGGAGGTCGAAGTGACGATCTTAGGGGGTACCTTTGACTATGAAGGCAAAGCAGAACAGCTTATTGAGGTTAACCGAGAATTAGAGTCACCTGAAGTATGGAATGACCAAGAAAGAGCACAAAAGCTAGGACAGGAGCGGTCAAGTTTAGAGCGTATTGTTAACACTCTCTCCTCTCATAGTAAAACCTTATCTGATGCGAAGGACTTGTTGGGAATGGCTGTAGATGAACAGGATCAAGAAACTTTTGATGCTGTGCAGACTGATTTAGCAGCGTTAGAGAAAGCTTTAGAGAAGCTGGAGTTTCAACGTATGTTTTCCGGTAAGCTGGATGCTAATAATGCTTACCTTGATATTCAGTCTGGTTCGGGGGGTACAGAGGCGCAAGATTGGGCTGATATGATTTTGCGGATGTATCTACGTTGGGGTGAATCACATAAATATAAAGTAAATTTAGTTGAAGTTTCAGCTGGCGAAGTGGCGGGGATTAAGAGTGCAACGATACATTTTGAAGGTGAGTATGTCTTTGGGATGTTACGGACAGAAACAGGAGTACATCGCCTGGTTAGAAAATCGCCATTTGATTCGGGTTCTCGACGCCATACGTCATTTGCTTCGGTATTTGTTTACCCCGAAGTTGACGACAATATTGATATTGAAATTAACCCATCAGATCTTCGCGTTGATACTTATCGTGCAAGTGGTGCTGGTGGCCAACATATAAACAAAACGGATTCGGCCGTCAGGGTTACTCACTTGCCAACCAATACTGTTGTGCAGTGTCAAAACCAACGCTCTCAACATCAAAATCGTGATAATGCGATGAATCAGTTGCGTGCTAAATTGTATGAATTGGAATTAATGAAACAAAATGAAGAAAAAAAAGCGGCGGAAGATGCAAAGTCCGACATAGGATGGGGCAGCCAAATTCGCTCCTATGTATTAGATCAATCGCGAATAAAAGATTTACGTACCAATGTAGAAACCGGCAATACTCAAGCTGTATTAGACGGTGACTTAGATCAATTTATTAAAGCTTCCCTGAAATCAGGGCTGTAATCGAGAACATTATGACCAATGAAATAGAACAAGATGAAAACCGACTGATTGCACTACGTCGTGAAAAATTAAATGAATTGCGAAAAGAAGGGAATGCTTTTCCAAATGATTTTCGCCGAAATGTACTCAATGCTGAACTTGCTGCCGAGTATGCTGAAACTGATTCTGATATATTAAAAGCTGGTACTCGCCGCGTTAAAATTGCTGGTCGCCTGATGACTAAGCGTGTGATGGGTAAGGCGAGTTTTGCCACGATACGTGATATGTCGGGTGATATGCAGTTGTACGTTAAACGTGATGATTTAGGCGAAGGTGTTTACCCAGCATTTAAGCGTTGGGATCTGGGTGATATTATTGCTGCAGAAGGCACTATGTTTCGTACACAAAAAGGTGAGCTATCTGTTGCTGTTGATGATATTCGATTATTAACTAAATCTTTACGACCTTTACCTGAGAAGTTTCATGGTCTGTCTGATCAAGAAACCCGTTATCGTCAACGTTATGTTGACTTGATTATGAATGAAGCTAGTCGTGAAACTTTTAAGATCCGTACTAGGGTGATTGATGGTATCCGTCGCTTTCTGATGGCGAAAGATTATTTAGAAGTTGAAACACCCATGATGCAAGCTATCCCGGGTGGTGCAACAGCAAGGCCTTTTAATACCTATCATAATGCCTTGGATATGGACTTGTTCTTACGCATCGCACCTGAGCTTTATCTGAAGCGACTTGTTGTAGGTGGTTTTGAGCGGGTATTTGAAATTAATCGAAATTTCCGAAATGAAGGCTTATCAACCAGACACAATCCTGAATTTACGATGGTGGAATTCTATCAAGCATATGCCGATTATAGAGAGTTGATGGATTTGACTGAGGAAATGCTTCGAACAGTTACTCAAGATGTTTTAGGAACATCCCAAGTACATTATCAAGGTACGGATTTAGACTTTTCAAAACCATTTCATCGAATGACTGTTGTTGATTCTATTTTACATTTTAATCCAACACTCACAGCGGAGGGGATAGCGACATTAGATGAAGCTATCCTAGTAGCAAAAGGTCTAGGTATTTCGCTGAAAGATAGTTACGGCCTTGGTAAGGTACAAATTGAGATTTTTGAGAAAACGGTTGAACATCGTTTGATGCAACCAACCTTTATTACTGCTTATCCAACAGAAGTCTCTCCATTAGCACGACGTAATGATAATGATTCTTTTGTTACAGACCGTTTTGAGTTTTTTGTTGGTGGCCGAGAAATTGCTAATGGCTTCTCAGAGTTAAATGATGCAGAAGATCAAGCTGAGCGCTTTTTAGCTCAGGTGGCGGAGAAAGATGCAGGTGATGATGAGGCAATGCATTTTGATGCTGACTATATTCGTGCTCTTGAGTATGGTATGCCCCCAACAGCAGGTGAGGGTATTGGGATTGATCGTTTGGTGATGCTATTGACAGATTCACCTTCAATTCGAGATGTATTGTTATTCCCGCATATGAGGCCTGAGTAAGTAATTCTTGCTAAAATATTTGCTAGTGAAGGGCCCCTTCGACAGTTAGTATCTATCCTTAGTTAACAATCCCTATTTATTTATATTTTTCTAAGGCACGGCAGTTATTAAAATATGTAAAAAGTGGATATTATGAATAATGCATGAAGTGAGATCTACATCATGTTTGTAGAGAACATCGGGGACAGGTAAAGCAACTTCTGGTAAGGTATGCAGTAATATATTGATATTTTTAAGTTCTTGTTAAATCTTGTAGTAAAATGAGTCTTGCTGGGCTATTCGCAGGTCATTATTTTAAACGTAATTTGAAGTGTTTTTTTCCCGTTATTTTACTTGGTTTGCAAACTGTTTTTTTATAATTTCAGGTGTAGTGTTGAACGACGATTTCCCCAGGATTAAACGCCTCCCGCCATACGTATTCAATATTGTTAATGATTTGAAGGCGAAAGCGCGAGCGCGCGGTGAGGATATAATTGATTTTGGAATGGGCAACCCAGATCGCCCAGCTCCGGCGCACATTATTGAAAAACTGACTGAAGCAGCTCAGCGTCCCGATACACATCGATATTCAGTTTCTCGTGGTATTCCAAGATTACGTAAGGCTATTTGTGATTGGTACCAACGCAAGTTTGAAGTCAGTTTAGATTTTGATACAGAAACGATAGTAACAATTGGTTCTAAAGAAGGTTTAGCTCATTTGGCATTAGCAACTGTAGGGCCTGGAGATGCGATTTTGGTTCCTAATCCAGCCTATCCTATACACCCATATGGTTTTGTGATTTCTGGCGCTGATATTCGCCATGTGCCCCTTATTGAGGGTGGTGATTTTTTTGCTGAGTTAGAAAAGTCAGTTAAGGACACTTGGCCTAAGCCTAAAATGCTAGTGTTGAATTTTCCTGGCAACCCAACTACGCAGTGTGTTGATTTAGAATTTTTTGAGCGAGTTGTAGCATTTGCTAAGGAGCATGAAATTTGGGTTGTGCATGACTTGGCTTATGGTGAAATCACATTTGATGGTTATAAAGCACCGTCTATTTTGCAGGTACCGGGTGCAAAGGATGTTGCCGTTGAATTTTACACTTTATCGAAGACATACAATATGCCTGGTTGGAGAGTTGGCTTTATGTCTGGCAACCCAACATTAGTAGCAGCATTGGCGAGAATGAAATCATACTTAGATTACGGAATGTTCACACCGATCCAAGTGGCTGCTATAGCAGCGCTGGATGGCCCACAAGAATGTGTTGCTGAAGTAGTGGCCACATATAAAAGTCGTCGCGATGTACTTTGCGAGGGTTTGAACAGTATAGGTTGGAAAGTTGAAAAGCCAAAAGCAACGATGTTTGTTTGGGCAAAAATTCCCGAAAAATATCGTGAGATGGGTTCTCTAGAATTTACCAAAAAATTGTTGCAAGAAGCGAAAGTAGCTGTGTCACCGGGGGTTGGTTTCGGTGAGTATGGGGACGATCACGTTCGTTTCGGTTTGATTGAAAATGAACATCGAACACGTCAGGCGGTCCGTGGGATTCGTGACATGTTTAGAAAAGGCTAAGGGGCAAAATAGTGCAATCAGTAAAAATTGGGGTGCTAGGTTTGGGCACAGTCGGTAGTGGTACCGTGAACGTGTTGAGTCGAAACATCAAAGAAATAACACGTCGGGCAGGCAGAGATATTGAAATTACGCGTGCTGCAGATCGAACGATGGATAAAAAGCGAGACTGTGATACGAGTGGCATTAAGCTAACGACAGATGCATTTGAAATCGTTAATGATCCAGAGATCCATGTTGTAGTTGAATTGATCGGTGGAACAGGTATAGCACGTGAATTAGTTCTGACTGCTATTGAAAATGGTAAGCATGTTATTACGGCTAATAAAGCTTTGATTGCCTTACATGGCAATGAGTTATTTGCTAAAGCACAAGCTAAAGGAGTGACAATTGCCTTTGAAGCTGCAGTAGCTGGGGGCATACCAATTATTAAAGCAATGCGTGAAGGATTGTCTGCCAACCGTATCGAGTGGCTGGCAGGTATTATTAATGGTACCGGAAATTATATTTTAACCGAGATGCGTGACAAAGGACGCGATTTCCCTGATGTCTTAGCTGAAGCACAAGCACTAGGTTATGCAGAAGCAGATCCAACATTTGATGTTGAAGGGGTCGATGCTGCTCATAAGCTTACGATTATGGCATCAATTGCATTTGGTATTCCTTTACAATTTGATAAAGCCTATACCGAGGGTATTAGTAAAGTCGCGCAAGAAGACGTGCTGTATGCCGCAGAGTTAGGATACATCATTAAGCATATAGGTATTACTAAACAGACTGAGCATGGTGTTGAACTTCGTGTTCATCCAACCTTGATCCCCCACCGCCGTTTAATTGCCAATGTGGACGGTGTTATGAATGCAGTACTTATTAAAGGTGATGCAGTCGGGCCAACGTTATATTATGGTGCAGGGGCTGGATCAGATGCTACAGCATCAGCAGTGGTAGCAGATATTGTAGATGTAGTCCGTGTGTTGACTACGGATCCCGAAAACCGTGTCCCACATTTGGCATTTCAACCTGATGCTATTTTGGATATGCCTATTCTGCCAATTCATGATGTAATCACGTCTTATTATCTACGTATTCATACAGATGATGAGCCTGGTGTATTGGCAAATATTACACGTATTTTAGCAGAGCAAAAGATTAGCATTGAAGCGATTTTACAAAAAGAGCCTGAAGATCATAACGGCATCGTACCGGTAATTATGTTGACTCACAAAGTGGTTGAGAAAAATATGGATTTAGCCATTAAGGATATCGAAGCATTGAAGACAGTGAAAGATTCCGTGATGCGAATCCGGATGGAATCTTTAGATTAGTTAGTTGTTTAACTAATCAGAACTAGAATATATTTAAGAGGAAAAAATTATGCCATTTCGACCACGTTATACGGGTTTGATTGATAAATATCGCGATCGGCTACCGGTCAGTGATCATACCCGTTTAATTAGTTTGGGTGAGGGCAATACGCCATTGTTAAAGCTGGATAATATTCCAGGTTTAACTGGTAAAAATGTTGATCTGTACGTCAAGTACGAGGGTTTAAATCCGACAGGTTCATTCAAAGACCGCGGTATGACGATGGCAGTAACCAAAGCCGTTGAAGAGGGAAGTAAGGCAATTATATGTGCTTCTACAGGTAATACATCTGCTGCAGCAGCAGCATATGCAGCACGTGCCGGAATCGCAGCATTTGTACTGATTCCTGATGGTAAAATTTCTTTGGGTAAACTAGCGCAAGCGATGATGCATGGCGCGACTGTGATTCAAATAAAAGGCAACTTTGATGAAGGAATGCAGTTGGTTAAGGATGTGGCTAAAGAAGCCCCGGTGACGATTGTTAATTCAATTAATCCTTATCGTCTTCAAGGGCAGAAAACAGCGGCATTTGAAATTGTTGAAGAGTTGGGTGAAGCTCCTGATTATCATTGTTTGCCTGTTGGCAATGCCGGTAATATTACGGCACATTGGATAGGCTATTCTGAATATGCTGTGCAAGTCCGGAGATAAAGTTACTGAATCATGTGCTTTTTGTGAAGGTGATTGTAAGTTTGCAAAAGAAATTGTTGGAACTAAACGTCCAAAAATGCTTGGTTATCAAGCAGCTGGTTCCGCACCATTTATGAGAGGTGAAATGGTTGATGCTCCTGAGACAATTGCAACAGCAATTCGTATAGGTCATCCGCAAAGCTGGGAGAGAGCTTGGGTAGTTAAGGAAGAGTCAGGAGGGTGGTTTGATGAATGTACTGATGAAGCTATTCTTGCAGCACAAAAGCTATTGGCAGAGCAAGAAGGAATTTTCTGCGAACCTGCTTCTGCAGCATCACTTGCTGGTGCGTTGAATGATATTGCAACGGGTAAAATCCCAGAAGGTAGTACTGTTGTTTGTACATTAACAGGCCATGGCTTGAAAGACCCTGATATAGCAATTCAGCAAAGCTCCTCTCCTATGGTCACTGTTGATGCCTCACTAGATGCTGTGCGAGAGGCGATTATAAATCATATGCCTAAATAGCTTAATCGGTCTTTAATATAGACGAGAATGTAAGTCGATTACTTTAAGCAGCGAACATTTAGTACTCCGTCAATAGCTGTTATTTCATCGATTACAAGCTGAGGTAGTTTTGCTTCTATGTCGATTAAGGTATAAGCGGCTTCATTCAATGATTTATTTAACATGTCGACAATATTAATTTCAGCTTTTGCAATAGCATTAGTGATGGGACCAATTATATTGGGCATGTTTTTATGAGCAATAGTTAGACGATGTTGTCCTGGGATCTTCGCCATTCTAATGGTTGGAAAGTTAACAGCATTAGAGATATTACCGTTTTCTAGATAATCTTTGACTTGCTCGGAAACCATGATCGCACAATTATCTTCGGCTTCAGTAGTTGAAGCACCTAGGTGAGGTAAAGTAATTACCTTGGGAGATTTTTTGAGTAAATTACTTGGGAAATCACAGATATAAGCGCGAACTTTCCCGCTATTTAATGCTTGTATAACAGCTTCATCATTAACAATTCCTGCTCGAGAAAAATTAAGGATAGTCACGTCGTCACGCATACTTTTGAGACGTTCAGCATTGATCATATTACGCGTAGCATCTATCAAAGGAACATGGAAAGTAACAAAGTCGCACTGGCTCAATAAGTCGTCAATACTTCCAGCTTGTTCGACCTGATGAGAAAGTTGCCATGCGGCTTGGACCGTGATTTTAGGGTCGAATCCAATCACTCGCATACCTAATGAAATTGCGGTATTGGCAATTTTAATTCCAACAGCCCCTAGACCTACAACACCAATAGCTTTTCCCGGTAACTCGAAACCAACAAAGTCTTTTTTCCCAGCTTCAACTTGCTTGGTTATTTTTGCATCGGTGCCTTCGAGTCCACGAGAAAAATCCCAAGCCTGACAGATATTGCGGGCACTGAGTAACATGCCTGTTAAAACTAATTCTTGTACAGCATTAGAATTAGCCCCCGGAGCATTGAAGACCGGTATACCTCTTATGGTCATATCATCCACGGGAATATTGTTAACCCCTGCTCCGGCACGGCCGATAGCTTGCAACGTATCAGGTACATCCCAGTCATGCATTTTGAATGAACGAACCAATACTGCATCGGGATGTTGCATTTCGGATGCAACCTCATAATTTTCACGAGGAAGGCGCTCTAGACCTGTGACAGAAATATTATTTAACGTGAGGACTTTAAACATCGGGTTACCTTATGTAGTTAGAGTAACAATTATGAGCTTTTTGTATATGTGGCCTTATCTGTTTTGTTTTGCAAATTTCTGCATATAACTAATCAAGGCATCGACACCTTCTTCTGGCATGGCGTTATAGATACTAGCACGCATGCCACCCACACTGCGATGTCCTTTTAGTGTCAATAAACCAGCAGTTTTAGCCCCTGCTAAAAAAGCAGCATCTAGATCAGCATTGTTTAGTGTAAATGGAATATTCATCCAAGAACGATACTGCTTTTCAACAGGGTTTTGATAAAAACCTGAGTTATCAATGGCTGAATACAGTTTTTCTGCTTTGCGTTGGTTGATCTCCCCCATAGCTTTTAAACCACCCAATTTTTTTAACCACTGGAAAACAAGTCCAGCTATGTATAAAGCATATGTGGGTGGCGTGTTATACATTGAGTCATTATCAGCTTGGATTTTATAATCAAGTGTAATTGGTGTGCTAGGAATGGCATTGCCAATTAAATCGTCACGAACAATAACGAGCGTTAAACCTGCCGGGCCTATATTTTTCTGAGCACCAGCATAAATCAGTCCAAAGCGCGATACGTCAATAGGACGAGATAGAATAGTTGATGATAAATCTACGACTAAAGGTACATCACCGGTATCAGGTATATCATCAAACTCAACACCACCTATTGTTTCATTAGCTGTGTAGTGAACGTAAGCTGCATCGGGGTTTAGTTTCCAAGCTGATTTGCTTGGGACAGTAGAAAAATTATTCTCTTCTGAACTAGCTACAACATTGACGTCACAATAACGTTTGGCTTCTTGAATTGCTTTTTTTGACCACTGACCGGTGTTAAAATAATCGGCTGTTGTTCTACCACGTAATAGGTTCATCGGAATAGAACTAAACTGGCCTGAAGCGCCGCCTTGGAGGAACAACACTTTGTAATTTTCTGGGATAGCCATCACTTCACGTAAATCCGCATCTGCTTTGTTTGCAATAGAAGTAAATTCTTTACCTCGATGACTCATTTCCATCACATTCATACCCGAGCCATTCCAATCTAAAAATTCTTGTTCTGCTTGTTGTATAACCGCAGTAGGAATCATTGCGGGTCCTGCACTAAAATTGAATATGCGTGACATGTAATACCCTTCAGAATTAATGAATAAAAAGTTGTTAGTATAACAAACAAATAGCTATCAATGACTTATAGGTGGGTTATTTTTATAGAAGAAAGAATCCTGACTTGTAATTATTTGTTAAATCAAGGTGAAGAAAATAACCGTCGTTATTTTGTTCTTAACTTGTCTAGCTATCAGGCAGGAATAATTCAATTAAACTGTTTAAAAAACGCTGACCTTTTCCTGTTGGGCATATACGATGAATATCCCAAATAACTAGACCTTGCTGTTCAGCTTTCTTTAATGCTTTATCAATATGCGATATTGGTAAACCTACATGCTGGTAAAAAAGGGGTGTTGGAAAACCATCTGTTAATCTTAAGGCGTTGAGCATAAATTCAAAACCAATGTCTTTGGTAGTGATGATTTCGTTAGTTAAAATAGATTTTTCTGTGCCAGCTGAATCGATATAAGCTTGTGGCTGCTTCTGTTTTGAGCGACGTGTAATGGATTGTTTTGCAGCATCACTAATTTTCTCATGTGCACCAGCCCCAATGCCTATGTAATCACCAAATTGCCAGTAATTTACATTATGCTGGCATTGTCTTTTATTCTTGGCATAAGCCGAGACTTCGTATTGTTTATAGCCAGCTTTACTGAGGCGATGTTGGCTGTCAATTTGCCAATCAAAAACAGGGTCATCATCGGGTAATTTCGGCGGCTGCTGGTGAAAGAGTGTATTGGGTTCAATTGTCAGCTGATAATAAGATAGGTGGGTTGGTTCAAGCGCAATGGCAGTTTCAATATCTTCGCGAGCAGTTTTCTCTGTTTGGTGGGGTAGGCCGAACATTAAATCTAAGTTAAAGTTTTCAAAACCTACTTTATGCGCTGTTTCTACAGCTCTGATGGCTTGTTGACTATCATGAATACGGCCAAGAGCTTGTAATGAATCATTGTTAAAACTTTGAATACCGATAGACAATCGGTTGATGCCAAGTGATAGGTAATCAGCAAAACGCTGTTGTTCAAATGTACCGGGGTTGGCTTCTAATGTGATTTCAGCATTGTGGCTAATTGGTAGAAGTGCGCGAAGAGAAGAAAACAAACGATCATAAGCTTTTGCAGAGAATAAACTGGGTGTGCCGCCACCAATAAAAATAGTTTTGATAGTACGGCCCCAAACATATGGTACCTCTTGCTCTAAATCGCGAATCAAGGCATCAATATAATCATTCTCAGGTAACACTTCAGGTGATTTATGAGAATTAAAGTCACAATAGGGGCATTTTTTAACACACCATGGTACGTGTATATATAAGCTGAGGGGGGGTAGGGCTGTGAGGTTAAACATTTGTTTTATCTAAGCCCAATCTTATGGCTCTGTAAGTGCCCTAATAATTGGCGAATGGCTTTGCCTCGGTGGCTGACAGTGTACTTCTGATGTGAGGTCAGTTCGGCTGCACTGCAGTTTGATTCTTTGACCCAAAATATAGAGTCATAACCAAAGCCTCCTTTACCTACGGGAGTTAGTAATATTTTACCTTCCCAGCTCGCTTGACAGATTATTGGTGTTGGATCTGTAGCATGACGAAGATATACAATGACACATTGATAACGGGCCGTGCGCCTTGATTCCGGAGTGTCTTTCAATGTGTTTAATAAGGCCTCTAAATTTTGTTGATTAGTAGCACCAAGCCCCGAATAACGAGCAGAATAGATACCGGGCTCGCCGTTTAAGGCATCGACTTCAATACCCGAGTCATCGGCGATAGCAGGTAAACTTGTATGGAAGACAGGCATTGCGTGCTTTAATAATGCATTTTCTACAAAAGTTAAGCCAGTTTCTTCTGCTTCACTGACATTAAAGTCAGATTGAGGAATGATATCCATGTCTAGCTCACTTAATAGCACTGAGAACTCTTTTAATTTTCCGGTATTACCACTAGCCAAAACGATTTTAGACATTTTAATCTGCGAGCGCTTCGAGCTGATTCTGCATCAGAGTTTTAATACCATCACTAGCTAATGCCAGCATAGCTTGTAACTCTTCTGGACGAAAAGCATGGCCCTCTGCGGTACCCTGTAGTTCGATATAAGCCCCTAAGTCATTCATCACAACATTCATATCGGTTTCGGCATTTGAGTCTTCATCGTAGTCAAGGTCAAGGACGGGCGTGCCTTTATAAATACCTACTGAGACTGAGGCAATTTGACCATGAAGAGGATTTTTTTTGATTTTCTTTTTTTTGATTAAAAAATTAATGGCATCTTGTAATGCGACAAATGCACCGGTGATAGAAGCTGTTCTGGTACCGCCATCTGCTTGAATCACATCACAGTCAATAGTAATACTACGTTCACCTAAGGCCTTTAAATCAACCGCAGCACGTAAGGAGCGGCCAATTAACCTCTGAATTTCCATAGTACGTCCACTTTGTTTACCGCGTGCAGCTTCACGTCCCATTCTGCTTCCAGTTGAGCGAGGTAGCATTCCGTACTCAGCCGTAACCCAACCTTCATTTTTACCTCTTAAGAACCCAGGAACTTTTTCTTCTACTGAGGCTGTACATAACACCTTGGTATCACCAAATTCAACGAGAACGGATCCTTCAGCATGTTTGGTGTAATGCCGAGTAATGGTGACGTTTCTTAGATCATTGGGCTGACGACCGCTTGGGCGCATAGTGAAAATTCCTTAGATATATAAAAAAATAAAACTATTATACTTGTCTACTATCTTATTTAGTGTGCTTTTCGTTAAGATGTGACTTTTAAACTAATCTGGATGAAAGCGTGACGAGAAGTATGACGGCATTTGCTCGCCAAGAAGAGCAAACTGAACAAGGTGAATTAACTTGTGAAGTACGATCTGTGAACCATCGCTACTTGGAACTTTCATTGCGCCTTGATGAATGCTTTCGTTCACTGGAGATGCCTATTCGCAAATTATTTACTGAGAAATTATCGCGTGGAAAAGTAGATGCTGTATTACGTTACAAGATACCTGCAGCAGGCTTGTCTAAAGTAAATATAGATCGAAACTTAGCTAAAGTCTGTAGTCGAAAATTGTGAGGTTATAGCGGAACTATCAACTCAAGCTGCACCAATTGATCCAGTTAAAGTATTGCAGTGGCCTGGTGTGTTGAAAACAGAAAGTTTGGATCAAGTTGCATTACATAACTCGATAATGACATTGGTCCGCGCGGCTATTGATGAATTAATTGTGACGCGTGAGACTGAGGGTGCCGCTTTAAAAACAATGATTGCGCAACGTTGCTTACAAATTGATGGTATTGCTAGAGGATGTAAGACGACGAATGCCGGAAATTTTGACACAGCATCAACAACGTTTGCAGGAACGCGTTACCGAATTAAAAGTAAGTCTTGACCCTGAACGCTTAGAACAAGAAATGGTGTTGTTGGCTCAAAAAAGCGATGTTGCCGAAGAGCTAGATAGGTTGGAAAGCCATGTGGTTGAAGTGCAAAAGGTGTCTGCAACGTGATGGACCCACAGGGAGGCGCCTGGATTTTTTGATGCAGGAATTGAATAGAGAGGCTAATACCTTGGGTTCAAAATCGATCAATACTGAGACGACCAATCACACAGTGCAGTTAAAAGTACTGATTGAACAGATGCGAGAACAAGTACAGAATATAGAATAATACTCTGCGGGGTGTGAGTAAACTCTGCAGACAATTTTTTAGTGTGATTATTACCTTTTTTAGCTGTTATCCTTAAGGCAAGTTTGTGGATTTAGTGATGGAATTAAGCTTATGTTAGGTAGCCTTTTTATTGTAGCTGCGCCTTCGGGAGCAGGCAAAACCAGTTTGGTTAATGCTCTAGTTGAACAACAAGACAATATAGCCTTATCTATATCTCACACCACGCGAAAAGCCCGTGATGGAGAAGTTGCTGACAAAGATTATTTTTTTGTTAGTCCGAGAGTATTCAGCAATATGCGAGAACGTGGCGATTTTTTAGAATCGGCGACCGTATATGATCACTCCTACGGTACTTCTTCTGAGGCTGTTTTTGAGCAATTGAAAGCCGGTATTGATGTTATTTTGGAGATTGATTGGCAGGGTGCGAAACAAGTTCGTAAAAATTATCCCAAGAGTATCGGTATTTTTATTTTACCGCCGTCAAAGAAGGCATTAGAACAGCGTTTGCTGAGGCAGAGGGCAGGATGATACTGATGTTATTGAGCGTCGTATGCGTGATGCCGAAAATGAAATTTCACATTACGTGGAATTTGACTATTTGATTGTAAATGATGACTTTGGCAGGGCGCTGGCAGAATTGACTACTATTATTTCCGCAAGAAGACATTCGATGACAATTCAAAAAGATGCGCAGGCCTCACTATTAAGGACATTGCTGGCTTAAGTATGTAATTTTTCGTAGAATACAATGTTTTGGTTTTGAGGAAATATCATGGCACGCACAACAGTAGAAGATTGTTTGGAAAACGTAGAAAACCGTTTCCAATTGGTATTGATCGCATCAAAACGAGCGCGAGAAATTGCGATGGGTTCCGATCCCTTGGTTGAGCGCGAAAATGACAAGCCGACTGTGCTTGCTCTTCGTGAGATTGCTGAAGGTTTGACGGATGCGAGTATTCTAGAGAAGAAAGCGAAGCCAGAAGTATTAGTACCAGCCAAAGAAAATATTCCTCTAGTAGAGTAATATCGTGAATGCAAAGCCGACAGTTGATTCAGAATTAGAGCTCATACATGATGCCGAGCCTAAGATAACAATCAATGATTTGTGTTTTGCAGCTGCCAATTACTTAAAAGATCGTCAAGTTAAAGACATTCGTAGAGCCTATCACTTTGCGGAACAGGCCCATCAGGAACAAAAACG
Organism: uncultured Gammaproteobacteria bacterium; assembly: GCA_905181885.1. Classification (GTDB taxonomy): domain Bacteria; phylum Pseudomonadota; class Gammaproteobacteria; order Nitrosococcales; family Methylophagaceae. Next base: position 194,096 of record CAJIZI010000001.1, on the reverse strand, counting down.
CCGATCTGGTGAGCCATACATTACCCACCCATTAGCCGTCGCTCATGTTTTAGTGATGATGCATATGGATCATGAATGTATTATGGCGGGTCTCTTACATGATGTAATTGAAGACACAGAGGTTAGTCGGGAAGTCCTAGCAGCAGAGTTTAGCGAAGAAGTAGCTTTATTGGTTGATGGAGTTAGTAAGTTGGCCAAAGCTACTTTCGAAACCAAGCAGCATGCTCAAGCAGAAAGTTTAAGGAAAATGCTGCTAGCAATGTCTGAAGACATTCGCGTGATTATAGTTAAACTGGCTGATCGATTACATAATATGCGTACCTTAGGGCATCTCGGTCCTGAAAAGCGGCGAAGGATTGCTGAAGAAACACTTGATATTTATGCTCCAATAGCACAACGACTTGGTATGAATTTAATGCGATGTGAGTTAGAGGATTTGGGTTTTCATGTGTTATACCCATTACGCTATCGCGTGTTAGCAAATGAGGTTCGTAAAGCACGGGGTAACCGAAAAGAGATTGTCGGACAGATTACTGAAGCCACTATAAAGAGAATGGAACAGGAGGGTCTGACAGCTGATGTGCAAGGTCGAGAAAAGAACTTGTACAGCCTATATAGGAAAATGGTTGACAAAAAGCTATCGTTTTCTGAGGTGTTAGACGTCTATGCTTTTCGCATTGTGGTGGATGATGTTGATTCTTGTTATCGAATGCTGGGCGTAGTACATAATCTATATAAGCCGTTGCAGAATAAGTTTAAAGACTATATTGCTATTCCTAAAGCTAATGGTTATCAATCATTACATACTGTTTTGTTTGGTCCCTATGGTATGCCTGTCGAGATACAGATTCGGTCGCAGGATATGGACAAAATGGCAGAAGCCGGTGTGGCTGCACATTGGCTGTATAAAGCCGGTGAAAATGAAGGTGGTAACTTAGCACATCGTCTTGCAAGGCAATGGCTGCAAGGGTTATTGGAAATTCAGAAAAACTCGGGTGATTCAATTGAGTTTTTAGAGAATCTACGGATTGATTTATTCCCAGAAGAAATTTATGTTTTTACCCCAGCAGGTAAAATCATGGCGTTGCCTAAAGGAGCTACGGCTGTCGATTTTGCTTATGCCGTGCATACGGATGTAGGTAATCATTGTGTTGCAGCCAAAGTCGGTTGGCATTTAGTTCCTCTCAGCACTCCATTAGAAACCGGTCAATCAGTTGAAATTATTACTACAAGTTCATCTCATCCAAATGCTACATGGCTAAACTTTGTAACGACGGCTAAAGCCCGAACAAATATAAGGCATTATTTGAAACAGTTGCGTAATGATGAGGCTGCGTTGTTAGGGCGACATATGTTGGCTAAGAATTTACATGCTTTTTCGAGTAGTATTGATGCTTTGTCAGAGCAAAAAATGGCTGAGGTTGTTGCAGAATTTGAATTAGAGAATTTTAATCAACTATTAGAAGGTATAGGTCTCGGTGATCGTTCTGCATTATTAATAGCCCAGAAATTAGTCAATGCAAATGGTAATGTCGGTGAGGTAGCTCCTCAAGCATTACTTATCGCGGGTACTGAGGGTATGGTGGTTAATTTCGGGCGATGTTGTCACCCTATTCCGGGTGATCCTATACATGGTTTTATTAGTGCTGGACGGGGTATTGTTGTCCATCAGGATAATTGTAAAACAACCATGAATTTACGTGACCAAAGTGAAAAATGGTTGGATGTGGCATGGGCTGCAGACATAAATCGTGAGTTTTCAGTTGAAATATTAGTGCATGTTAAAAATGAACGTGGAGCACTAGCGACGATTGCTGCGGCTGTTTCAGAAAACAATTCAAATATTGATAATGTAATTGTTGATGAGCGCGATAGTGAATATAGCGACTTACGTTTAACGATTGGTGTATTAAGTAGAAAGCATTTGGCAAATATCATTCGACGGTTGAGGCGAATTAAGATGGTTGAGCGCATCACACGATTAAAGCATTAACTGTATATTGGAGAGTTTAAAACATGGCACGTGAAATTATTCACACAGCAAAAGCACCTCAAGCAATTGGGACATATTCACAAGCAATTAAGGTTGGTAATGTGGTTTATTTATCAGGCCAAATCCCTTTAGTACCAGAAACTATGGAGATAAGTGATGGTGATTTTGCTGTTCAAGTACGACTTGTCTTTGACAATCTATCAGCTGTAGCCGAAGCGGCTGGAGGTAACTTGCAAGATATTGTGAAGCTGAATATTTTCTTAACAGACTTAAGTCACTTTGCAACCGTTAATGAAATTATGGCTGAATACTTTGAGCAACCCTATCCTGCACGTGCTGCAATTGGCGTTGCTTCTTTACCAAAAGCAGTGCCAGTCGAAATGGATGGTGTAATGCATATTGATGCATAACTTAGAGTCAGACAATATCATTGGTTGCTAGAGAAATTAATGCATTAACACAGCCTATTACTGAACTAAAAGGAGTCGGTAATAAAATTGCTGAGCGTTTGCATAAATTAGGTATCAAACAGATCCAAGATCTGTTGTTCCATCTTCCTCTACGCTATCAAGATAGGACGCAATTATTACCAATGGGTAGCTTGATATCTGGAAAAGAAGGCTTAGTCGAGGGGGCCATTCGCTTGAGTCAAGTTACGTTTGGACGTCGCCGTACTTTGCTCTGTTACCTTGATGACGATACTGGCTCCATAGTGTTGAGGTTTTTTCATTTTTCAAAAGTACAACAACAGCAATTATCAGAAGGCGTACGCGTACGCTGTTTTGGTGAGATACGCAAAGGGCCCTCCTCACTAGAGATGGTGCATCCCGAATACAGCATTATTCCAACAGATACTATTGTGCCAGTTGATGCTGAATTGACACCAATATACCCAACGACAGAAGGCTTACATCAGCTAAGTTTTCGAAAGTTAATTAAGCAGGCGTTGATATTTTTGACTGATGGAGTATCGTTACCGGAATTAATACCACCAACAGCACGTTTGCATGATGTGGCAGATTCTTCTTTAGCAGAGGCCTTAGGTTTTGTACATCAACCACCACCTGATGTGAATGTACAATTATTAATGGATCGGCGACACCCGAAACAGCGTCGGTTGGCCTATGAAGAATTACTGGCACAGCATATAAGCTTACGTAAAGTCCGCTCTAAAATGCAAAGTCATAAAGCGCCTATTTTAAGGACTGATGGCCAACAACGAAATGCTTTACTGACTGCGTTACCCTTTTCACTTACAACTGCCCAGCAACGCGTTATCAATGATATTTTGAAAGATATTAAGTTAGGGCTTCCAATGCAACGTCTGATTCAAGGTGATGTGGGTTCAGGTAAAACTATTGTCGCTGCTTTAGCTGTTTTAGAATCGGTAACTGCAGGTTATCAGGCCGCTATGATGGCTCCTACAGAATTGCTTGCAGAGCAACATTTTCAAACTTTTAAAAATTGGTTGTCTCCTTTGGGTATCAAAGTAGGTTGGTGTGTGGGTAAGCAGACGGTTGTTGAAAAGCGTCGCGTAATGGCAGAATTAGTTCAAGGTGAAATTGATGTGTTGGTGGGTACGCACGCTTTATTTCAAGATAATGTGATATTTTCTCGTTTGGGCATAGTGGTTATTGACGAGCAACATCGCTTTGGTGTCCATCAACGCTTAGCGCTGAGAGATAAAGGACGAAATGCTAATATTTTTCCGCACCAATTAGTGATGACAGCAACTCCTATTCCAAGAACCTTGGCAATGACAGCCTATGCAGACTTAGATGTTTCAGTGATCGATGAGTTACCACCGGGTAGGACGGCCATCACGACAGCGGTAATTCCTGATACGCGCCGTCAAAATATTATTGAACGGGTTCATATTGCCTGCCAACAAAGCAGGCAGGTCTATTGGGTTTGTACATTAGTAGAGGAGTCAGAAAAATTGCAATGTAAGGCTGCTGAGGATGCAGCGACAGAGTTACAGTTGTCTTTACCAGACTGTCGTGTCGCCTTGATCCATGGGCGAATGAAGTCTGCAGAAAAAGATCAAATAATGATGCGTTTTAAATCTGGTGAAATTGATCTGTTAGTTGCTACAACAGTCATCGAAGTTGGTGTTGACGTTCCGAATGCTAGTTTGATGATAATTGAGAATGCAGAGCGTTTAGGCTTGGCACAGTTGCATCAATTACGTGGTCGAGTGGGCCGTGGTAAGCTAGAAAGTCAATGTGTATTAATGTATCGGTCTCCGTTGTCAGAAAATGCTCAATCACGTTTAAGTTGTTTGCGTGATACTAATGATGGGTTTTTGATCGCGCAGCGCGATTTAGAGTTACGGGGTCCCGGGGAATTATTGGGTACGAGGCAGACTGGACTAGCCGAATTTAGAGTTGCAAACTTGATGGAAGATCAAGATTTGATTAATCTGATGTCAGCTGCCGCGGATAATTTATTGACGTCTTCACCAGATAATAGTGATGCTTTAGTTGAGCGGTGGTTTGGGCATAAAATTGATTTTGGACAAGTGTAATATGTTTGTCGGGCGCGTGTTATGAATGGTTTAACACAGTGGTATCGACCTCAGCGACGTTTGATGCCTCCGGACATAGCTGAATGGTTGCTTCATAAAGGTTCGCTCACGCGGCGATTAATAAAACATAACCAAGGTGTTTTTTCAGTTGATTTGCTAGGTAATAGTTGGATTAAACCATTAATTGATGAAAGTTTGTCTTTAAAATCACCGCTAAATGAACTTAGCTATCAACGAGAAGTGCGTTTAATGGATGGTGATAGGGCGAATGTTTATGCGCGAACAATAGTACCCAGAACAACATATATGAATATGCAACATCGCTTCAATCAATTGGGGAGCAAGCCACTGGGAGAGCTGTTGTTTTCTGATCCGACTGTGACTCGTGGTCCGATTGAAATTGCTTGCATAAAACCAGGGCAATGGCTATATGAAATGGCGTTGTTAGAAGAAGAGGAGCGCCCACAAGTATTATGGGGGAGGCGTTCTCAGTTTCATATTGCGGGCAAGGGTTTACTTGTTAATGAAATTTTTTTACCAGCGCTATATTCGCGATGATGAGAGATAGGTTACCCCACTATATTCAGCTAATGCGGCTAGATAAGCCTATAGGTGTCTTATTGTTGTTATGGCCTACTTTGTCGGCATTATGGATAGCTGCTCAAGGTGTACCAGACTTATTAGTGTTAATTGTGTTCACACTGGGTGTCATTGTGATGCGAAGTGCAGGCTGTGTGATAAATGATTATGCAGATAGAGATATAGATGGACAGGTGAGTAGAACAATGGGTAGGCCATTAGCAACCGGTGCATTGGAAGGTAAAGAGGCTTTGTGCTTATTCGCTGTTTTGTCCACAATAGCTTTTTTTCTAGTTTTACTACTTAATATGCTGACAATTTTAATGTCAATTGTCGGCTTGTTTTTAGCAGCCACTTATCCTTTTATGAAGCGTTACACACATTTTCCTCAAGTATATTTAGGGATGGCATTTGGTTGGGCAATTCCGATGGCTTTTGCAGCTCAAACTGGAAATGTGCCAGCAATCGCATGGCTATTATTTTTAGCTAATATACTCTGGTCGGTTATCTATGATACATTTTATGCGATGGCTGATCGAGAAGATGATTTGTTGGCTGGAGTTAAGTCAACAGCGGTGCTGTTTGGTAGTAATAACAGAGTAATTATTGCCATTATACAACTCACATTTATCGTGATGATGGCAATAATTGGCCGACAACTAGAAATGAGTTTTATATACAACCTGGGCTTGTTAGCATCTGTTGGGTTATTTGTTTATCAACAACGATTGGCATGGGTAGGTGGAGTAGAAAATTACTTAAAGGCATTTCTTAATAATAACTGGGTAGGAGCGTCATTTTTTGTAACTATAGTTGCACATTACGCTATTATTTGAAGCCTGCATATAAGATCACAAGCATAAACGTTTAGTGGAGTCTCAGCTCATTAAATTATGACAGCCCTTTTGTTTGGTAGTGCCTTCATAACAGACTCATTTTATTGAAAGTGAGTACAAATAGAAAAAAGCTCTGTGGTTCACTCTGAGTAGACACTGCGTTTGGAATAGTTTGCTGTACAATATAATGGTTTAGACGTAACTTTTGTGTCTAGATGTTGTTAGTCAATTGAATAACATTTAAAATCAATCTATTTATTTATATGAAGTATTATCATGCCTAAAAATATAGCTAATCCCGATCAAACAATTCGTCATGACTGGCAGCTAGAGCAAGTAGAAAGCTTATATGCTTTACCTTTTGCCGATTTAATGTTCCGAGCCCAGACTCTTCATCGTGCTAACTTTGACCCAAATGTAGTACAAGTAAGTACCCTATTAAGTATAAAAACCGGTGGCTGTGCTGAAGATTGTGGATATTGTCCACAAAGTGCACATCATGAATCTGCAGTTAAAGCAACACCTCTGATGCCGTTAGAGCGAGTATTAGAAAATGCGACAAAAGCGAAAGAATCAGGTGCAAGTCGCTTTTGTATGGGTGCTGCGTGGCGTAATTTAAAAGATCGTGATCTTGAACGAATTGCTGCTATGGTGTCAGGCGTTAAAGATCTTGGTCTAGAAACGTGTGTGACCTTGGGTATGTTAGAAGGGCATCAAGCAACACGTTTAAAAGAGGCGGGCCTTGATTATTACAACCATAATTTAGACACCTCCCCCGAATTTTATGGCGATATTATCTCTACCCGCACATATCAAGATCGCTTAGATACGTTAGACCATGTTCGCGATGCGAATATTAATGTGTGTAGTGGTGGAATTGTTGGTATGGGAGAGAACCCAGAAGATCGCGCTGGCTTATTGATGGCTTTAGCTAACCTACCAGCACATCCACAAAGTGTGCCGATTAATCTGCTAGTACAAGTCGAAGGTACGCCGATGGCTGAAATGGACACACTCGACCCACTTGATTTCGTAAGAACAATTGCAGTTGCGAGGTTAATGATGCCTAAATCGATGGTTCGATTGTCAGCAGGCCGTGAACATATGAGTGATGAATTACAAGCAATGACTTTTTTGGCTGGTGCTAACTCTATTTTTTATGGTGAAAAGTTATTAACTACAGACAATCCGGATACGGCACACGACCAAAAACTATTTGCTCGTTTAGGTATCAATATCCTACAAGATTCTGATGCCGGTAAACACGCATCAGCTGCTTAAGTGGCGAGCTTACCTTGGTCGAAGGCGTTAGCAGCTACTTTAGCTGAGAGGCAATTATCTGGCCGCTATCGCCGTCTGCGAACGCGTTCAGGTGAGCAAGGTGTTAGCGTTATTATAGACGGTAAAGAAATGCTGTCATTTTGTAGTAATGACTATCTTGGGCTTGCTGCCCATCCCACTATCACAAAAGCCTTTATCAACGCTGCTGAGACTGAGGGTGTTGGCAGTGGAGCCGCCCATTTATTAAGTGGTCACAGTTATTACCATCAGCAACTTGAAGAAGCTTTAGCTGATTTTATGGGGCAACAATCTGTGCTGCTATTCTCATCGGGGTATCAGGCTAATTTAGGTGTGATTGATGGCCTTATGTCACGTGGTGACGTGGTTATTCAAGATAAGTTAAATCATGCGTCGCTTTTGGATGGTGGCCGTTTATCAGCTGCTAAATCTTGGCGTTATCATCATGCAGATATGGGGTCTTTGCAAAGACGTTTACGTCAAACTGAGGATAGCGGTTGCCGCCTAGTAGTGACTGATGGTGTTTTTAGTATGGATGGCGACTTGGCCCCCCTTCAACCATTGATTCAATTAACACAAAAGCATCAAGCAGCTCTGATGGTGGATGATGCCCATGCTATCGGAGTTTTAGGTAAGCATGGCCGAGGTTCGGTTGAACATTGGCAAGTTAAAGCAGAACACATGCCGATTGTGATGGGCACTTTAGGCAAAGCATTTGGTACAGCAGGTGCCTTTGTTGCAGCGGATAAAGATGTTATCGAAACATTGATCCAGCAATCTCGCACCTTTGTGTATACGACAGCCCAGCCAGCAGCCGTTGCAGCTGCATCGTTGGCAAGTTTAGTTTTGGTTAGAACTGAAAACTGGCGTCGTGAAAAGTTACAGACATTAATCGAACAATTTAGAAAAGGCGCGGCTGAATTAGGCTTAGCAACTATGAATTCATTGACGCCGATACAACCAATTATGATTGGTGATGATAAAAAAGCTATCGTGATTGGCCAAGAGTTAGAATCTCGAGGGTTTTTACTGGGAGTAATTAGAACACCGACTGTCCCTTTGGGTTCTGCAAGGTTGCGTGTAACCCTATCTACTAATCATACAGAACAAAACATCAAGCAACTATTAGAAGCCCTAGAGGATGTGATATGCACATCTCAGTAAGAGGACAAGGACCGAGTTTAGTAATGCTTCATGGGTGGAGTATGCATAGTGGTGTTTGGAGTGATTTAGCAGAGGCTTTAGCTAGTAAATATACTCTATATTTAGTTGACCTTCCTGGACATGGGCAGAGTGGTTGGGAGACGGGTGAGTTTGATATTGAAAGCTTAGTTTTACAATTAGGAAGCCGCTTGCCTCAAACGGCTTACTGGCTTGGCTGGTCTTTAGGTGGTTTAATTAGTTTGGCATATTCGGAACGTTTCCCTGAGCGTGTTAACAAACTAATTTTATTAGCAACGACGCCATGTTTTGTCAAAAAGAAAGATTGGCAGTCAGCGATACAGGATGATGTTCTCCATGAGTTCTCTGATAAGTTAGCGCATCACCAGGAAGACACTTTACAACGGTTTTTAATGCTGCAAGCACGGGGAGCAGCAAAAAGTCGAGAGACTATCAAAGCTTTAGCTAGACAATTAGTTATTCAAAGACCTCCACATTCAGAGGCCTTAAGAGATAGTTTGTCTTTATTAATTAATTTGGATCTGCGATTAACGTTGTCGAAGTTAGAATGCCCTATAAAATTAATTCTGGGTGAACGAGATAGCCTAGTTCCACAGACTATGGGAGCTAATGCACGCGCATTAAATGCTGCATTAGAAGTAGTGTTGATAGAAGGTGCTGGTCATGCCCCTTTCATCTCCCACCCAATTGAATGTGAACAAGCTGTAATGACTTTTTTTGAATCGGAAAACCAAGATGACTGAACAGTTTAAATTGGTGAAGGCCTTAGTGGCTAAATCCTTTGGACAAGCTGCTATGCATTATGACGATGTGGCTGTGTTGCAGCGTCAAACAGGTGATGAATTATTAGATAGGTTGTCACTGGTGAAGTTAGCCCCTAAACGTATCTTAGATTTAGGAGCGGGAACTGGACGGAATTTAATACAATTGGCAGAGCGCTACCCTGATGCTGAATTGGTAGCTATTGATATAGCACCAGCCATGCTAAAAAAAGCGAAACAGAACTTTCAAAATGCTATGGGATTTAAGCGCTGGTTACCTAAACAAAAAAAACCAGCGCTTTTAGTGGGTGATGCAGAAAACTTGCCATTGGATGATAATTCGGTTGATTTGGTGTTTGCTAACTTAGCGCTGCAATGGTGTGATTTAAAGATTAGTTTTGCTGAAATTGAGCGTATTTTAAGACCCGATGGCTTATTGATGTTTACTTCTTTGGGTCCTGATACATTATATGAATTACGTGAAGCTTGGGCCAGTGTTGATAACTATCCGCATATAAATATTTTTTACGATATGCATGATGTGGGAGAAGCGATGGTGAACGCGAAGTTGGCAGAACCAGTCTTGGACATGGATCGTTATGTACTGAGATATGATACGGCGAAAGCTTTAATGAAAGATTTGAAAGTACTAGGTGCAAGCAATGTTAACAAGGGACGGCGGCGGGGTCTAACAAGCCGACTGGCACTTAAACAAGTTGCTGATTATTACGAGAAATACCGCGATAACAAAGTGTTGCCAGCAAGTTATGAAGTTATTTTTGGACATGCTTGGGGACCAATAGATAGCAGCCAGACAACAGATAAAGATGGAACTGTGCATATTCCTGTTAGCCAAATAAAAGGGCTCGGTAGATGACTAGTTTGTTTGTGACAGGAACTGATACTGGTGTGGGTAAGACGCAAATTTCTTCAGCACTAATAAGCTTGCTTAAACAACGAGGCCAGCGTGTGGCTGGAATGAAACCTATTGCAAGTGGATGTTATATCACGTCTGATAGATTACGCAATGATGATGCTTTGGTTTTAAATCAGCAGGCAAACGTCCAATTGAACTACGATGACATTAACCCATATGCTTTTGAACTTCCAATTGCTCCCCATATTGCTGCTAAAAAGGTAGGAGTGGAGATTGATGCAAGTGTCATTCATCGTCAGTTTTATCAAATCCAGAAAAAGGCTGATAGTGTTGTTGTTGAGGGTGCTGGTGGTTGGTTTGTGCCTATTAATGATAAGTTGACGATGGCTGATGTTGCAATAAGATTAGGACTACCTGTTGTATTGGTTGTGGGGATTCGACTAGGTTGTATTAATCATGCTTTACTAACAGTTGAAGCGATTAAATGCAGTGGCTTGCCATTTTATGGATGGGTAGCGAATAATATTGTGGAAAATACTGAGTCTGATGCCATTGTCGAGAGTTTGAAAGACCGTATTCCTGCGCCTTGTCTGGGTGTGGTCCCGGTCCTATCGGCAAGTCAGCTAGTGATGGATCATATTACCTTGCTAGATTCTGGAAAATAAATGACATCATCACCTTGTTGCCAAGGAGCGAGCTTTACCATACTGCTGTTGAATAATTCGGAGGTTATGAACTGCTCGAGCCATGCCTGTACTTTAGGGTAGGGTGCTTCATCGAACCAAGCTTTGTTGACGAAAGCAAACTGCCTAATAAATGGAAGTAAAGCAACATCTACCATAGTTAAACGATTGCTTACTAGGTAGGTATTGTGGGTAAGATGGTGCTCTAAATTAATAAGGGTTAATTCGGCTTGTTGTCGATAATATAACTCGCTATTTTCAGGGTATCGGTCAGAATATTTGTAGCGATCTAAGAAGTGTTTGAAGATATGGTCATTATTGTTAGTGAGTTCTGAGGTTAGTTGTTCTTCCTTCGTGTCACTAGGCAGCCATTTTTCTGGGTCTGATTGCTTTAAAGCCCAATTCATAATATCTATGCTCTCATCGATTATTCTCTCATCTGCTGTTATTAAGACAGGTACAGTAGCTTTTGATGAGCTCCTCATCAGTGCTGAAGGTTTGTCCTTAAGAGTGATCTCACGGATTTCAACGTTTATGCCACTAGTCAAAATAGCAATCCGAGCGCGTATAGCATAGGGACAGCGACGAAAGCTGTATAGAATGTGTTGTGTCATTTGAGGCTAAAAATAAAGAAATTAGGGTTAGGCACAAATAGTTTTTCTTTGAGATAGATATTTTAGTTACAAGTATTATTCCATATTCTATGAAAGTAAGTGTACTAATATCACCGCTTGTGATCTATGTTTGAAGGTGATAAAAAGCATAATGTGCGTCATTTTTCTAAGTTATTATCAGTAGCTTCATCTGCTATAATTCTAAGCCATACGTTGCATTTTCGGATGTCAATGGGCTTACATGGCTGTGTTCTTGTGTGTTGTAAATATTTGAAAGTGCATGTGTCACATTAATACAATGATAGGGTTTAGGAATGAATAAAAAGACTGACTTTAATAATGAGATTATTGACTTGCAGACGAAGCTGTCCTTTCAAGATGATTTATTAGAGGATCTAAATCAGGTGGTGACTGAGCAACAACACCAGATTATGTCTCTTAAATCTGCACTAGAAACATTACGTGTTCAAGTAACAACGTTGCAAACAGATCCAACACAAGGCGATGCAAATGAACCGCCGCCACATTATTAACAGGGTATTGTGAGTAGATGGAACAACGTCAATGCGTGCTGTTAGTCGGAGATTGGAAGTGGTGTAAAAAGTCATTAGTTCAGTTGCTTATTGGTTTTGATCCCACACAGGTTATTTGTTTTTCGGAACAAGAATTATCTTCCTCTCCGACACTACTACAAAAGCAAGCTAAAACTAAGTTAGGTCATGAGTTTGATGTGGTAGTTTTTGATGCTTTAGTATCAATATGTCCAGATAGCCTAGGTATTAGCATAGGCACAATAAAAGCTGGTGGCTTATTAATACTGTGTATGCCCATTTTGATAGCTGATGACTTATGGATGAAACGTTTTAGAAAAGTTACTTATGACTATGTTACAGAGACAGAAGGGTTTTATAAGGTTGAACAAGGTGATATTTTACCGTTGATATCGATACCAGAACAAGTTGTTAATGATTTAAAAAATTGTGAAAGAGGGGACCAATTAAAAGCTGTCGAGGCAATTTACAAGGTCGTCTATGGTCATCGGCGACGTCCTCTAGTTCTATCAGCTGATCGAGGTCGTGGAAAGTCAGCGGCATTAGGGATTGCCGCAGCAAGGTTATTGCGAGATGGTAAGAGAAACATTTTGGTTTCGGCCCCTAGCTTGGCGATTGCGGCAACGGTATTTAAGCATGCGTCATTACTACTTCCCGAGGCAACCGTATCAGAAGGTTTAATATGTTTATTAGGTGCAGAAATACGTTTTATTGCACCTGATGCTTTAATAAAAACCACTGCAGTCGTTGACTTATTGCTGGTAGATGAAGCTGCGGCTATTCCGGCGGTTATGCTTGAAAAGATGTTAGAGCAATATTCACGAATTATTTTTTCAACAACATTACATGGCTATGAAGGTACAGGACAGGGTTTTTCGGTTCGATTTAAACAACTATTAGATCAAAGGTCACCTGGTTGGAGGGCTTATCATCTTGATAAACCAATTCGTTGGCTTGAAGATGATCAGTTAGAAGCCATGAGTTTTGATGCCTTATTATTGAATGCCGAACCTGTTCAGAAGAAGTTAGTTTTAACTGCAACGATAGAGCAGTGTGTTTTAGAAAAGTTAGATCGAGAATATTTGATAGAAAATGATTCACTTCTCCGAGAGTTATTCGGTCTGATGGTTCTGGCTCACTATCGGACAAGACCCTCAGATTTGAAAATATTGATAGATCATGAGGGCATGTCAATTTATGTTGTACGTTATCAAGGACATATTGTTGGTAGTGCATGGGTAGTGAATGAAGGAGGACTGAGTGCTTATGTGGCGCAAGGTGTATATCAAGGTGAGCGCCGTTTAGCAGGCCATTTATTACCTCAATCGCTGATCTCTCATGCAGGTCTAAAATCGGCAGGTACGTTACGATACCGAAGACTTGTACGAATTGTAGTGCACCCAGAATTACAGAGAAGACGATTAGGAACTGCACTGATAGAGAGGGTCTTTGATGATTGTGTTGAGGATAATATTGATCTATTAGGAGCAAGTTTTGGAGCAGAAGTAGGTTTAATAGAATACTGGCATCATGCCGACTTTAGAGCGGTCAGGTTAGGAAGTCAACGTGATGATGTGGGTGGATGTCACTCAATGATGATGATGAAGGCACCTTCTAAAAAAGGCGCTGAAGTGTTATCAAAGTTATGTGGTCGTTTTCAAGTGCAATGGCCGTTATTGTTATCGACGCAATTTAAAGCTTTGGACACTTTTCTTGTGTTAAAAATATCTAGTCTAGAAGGAATGCAAACGCAATTATTACCAGATTGGGACTGGCAGGATGTGAATAGCTTTGCACACAGTTTGAGAACATATGAGTCATGTCAGATTTCTTTGATAAAGTTTACCGGTACCATTCTTTACAATACAACTATGTTAGCTGCACTCTCGAGTCGTCAGCAGCAGCTTTTAGTTTTATTGTTAATACAGCAGCAGCCCTTGGTAAATGTTGTTCAGAAGCTAAGTTATACTGGGAAAAAAGAATTGTTACTAGCTTTAAGAGAAACTATAAGTCTTCTAATATCATTCTCTGGATACGCTGATTTATATAGCTCTCGCTAGACGAAGTATTTTTATTTTTTCAAATAAACCAAAACTGGTACAACAGAGTATTAATATATTCACCATTTTAGCGAGAAGGAGTAAAAATATTATTTAAACTAAGACTGTATCCAAATTTTACCGTCTTCACTCAACTCAATTGGTAAGCTTGTTAATGCCTCACCATTACATGGGCCAGAAATACAATGTCCATCTTTTAGGTTAAATAAGGCGCCATGTGTCGAGCATTGGATATGAGTTTGTTCTAAGGATAGGAAATCATCTGGTTGCCAGTTGAGCGGTATATTCAGGTGAGGACATCTGTTTTGGTAAGCATAAAGTTTGTTTTCATATCTTACCAGAAACAATGATAATGACGCTTGTTCTGTGGTAAGTTCAAATTCGCGTGGTTGGGCTTCAAGAACATCTTGTTGGTGACAGAGAAAGTGTCGCTGCATTGTTATTATTCTCGATAGTTAAATGTGAGAGTTAAACCAGCGAGGCCAGATTGCTGGCATTTGTGACCAGCTAGCTGGGCAGCATAATCGAGCGCTTGGTGTTGTGGTTTTTTAATGCATAAAGCATGAATTAGACCTGCATTAAAGGTATCTCCTGCAGCTAGAGTATCGATAATATTACTACTGTTGCTAGGAGTTGCATTATGTACTGTACCAGAATCATCAATGAGCCAAGCCCCGTGACTTCCCCAGGTACAAGTTGCTATGGTATTGTGCGGTTTTTTTAAGGTTTGTAGGAAGTTAGTAGGATCTTTTTTTCCTTTTTTTAGCACGTAGTCTTGAGAGAAAAGAAGAACAGTAGTTAGATGAAACAAACTCGCAATATCCGAGCGTGGTTTTTCTATTTCTAGTGAACAAGGAATAGAAGGATGATGTTTTTTTAGGTATTGAAGCATCAGGCGTGTTTCTGTAATGTTGCGGCCTTCAAAATGAATCCAATCGTAAGCAGCCAAATCAAGTGCTTTAAAGCTAGCAAAGCCGTATTCAGGACAGTCGCGAAAATGCACAATTGTCCGACTTCCTGTTTGTTGATCGAGTGTAATATAAGAGGTTGGCATCTTCCCATTTGCGGCTTTTTGACAGCCACTGATATCAATATTATATAAAGCTAGATCCTTACGAATGAGCTGAGTATCTGTTTCATCAATCAGCACGCCAGCCCAGTAACATTGATGGCCCAGCTGGCTAAGTACTGCAAGAGTATTAGTGGCGTTGCCTCCCCGCGTTTTATGTTGAGATAATGCACGAGTTTCGCCATCCAGAAGAGGGTAGCGTTCGACTGTATTGATAATATCGAGTGTTGCAATACCAACAGCAAGTATTTTAGCCATAAGAGTTTTTAGTATCGCTGTGCTTATATGCTGTCGAAAATAGCACCCACCATAGAAGTGATATTATCGACATCACCCCTTCCAGGTAGACTATGCAATTTTTTCTGCTGTTGATAATAATTAACTAGTGGTGAAGTTTGTTCCTGGTAGACATTTAAGCGATTACCGATAGTGTCTTCATTATCATCAGCACGTTGGAATAAATCACCATTGCAGTCGTCACAATGACCTTCTACTTTTGGAGGAGATAAATGAACGTTATAGATAGCGCCGCACTCGACACAGGTGCGCCGCCCGGTTAAACGTTGCATTAACTCTTCGAATGGGACATCTAGTAAGACAACACTTTGTAGTGGCTGTTTGAGTTCACTTAACATTAGGTCTAAGGCTTTAGCTTGAGGTATATTGCGAGGAAACCCATCAAGGATGTAGCCCTGTTGGGCATCATCTTGTGAGATGCGTTCTCCAATAAGGCCAATTACGATATCATCAGATACTAATGCTCCTGCATCCATAGCAGATTTGGCTTTTTTACCAAGTTCACTGCCAGCGCTGACAGCTGCACGTAATAAGTCACCGGTCGAAATTTGTGGGATTTTGTATTTTTTTGCAAGTACGACACCCTGTGTGCCTTTTCCTGATCCAGGTGCGCCGAGTAGAACTGTTCTCATGAATTGCCTCGTTAGTTTAAATAAGCATATTTATTAATAGGTTGAAGGCATTAGCTAGATGCTAATGCAGATAATATTAGAATATTTATGACGATATAAAATTATTCGCTCATTTTCTGTGTGAATTAAGATGTTTATTAATCATAGTCATCGGACTTCAGCTGTTGATAAACTAACTAAAACATGGCTGAGACTAGCACCCAAACGATTTGCAAATTTATCTAAATAATTTGGTCTTGGTGTGTAATCGACAATCTTTTCGGCACCAATTTTATCTCTTGCTACGGTGCTGCTATTAGCTAAGCCATCAATTAAGCCTAGAGGTAAAGCTTGTTCTCCGGACCAAAATAAACCAGAAAACAAATTCGGTGTATTGGCTAAGCGATCGCCGCGACCTTCCTTTACGACTTTAATAAACTGTTGATGGATATTATTAAGCATGCTTTGGGCATGTTCAATATCTTTGTCTTTTACTGGCAAGAAGGGATCAAGAAAAGACTTATTTTGACCGGCTGTAATTGAACGGCGTTCTACTCCGAGTTTAGCAATGGTATCAGTAAAGCCAAAGCTATCCATTCTAACGCCAATTGAGCCGACAATACTGGCTTTATCTGCATATATTTCTTGAGCGCTAACGGCTATGTAATACCCACCCGAAGCACAGATATCTTGTATTACAGCAAAAACTGGAAAATCTGGACGTATGGAGCGAAGCCGTTTTACTTCATCATTGATAATGCCAGACTGAACTGGGCTACCACCGGGGGTATTCAATCTAATAATGAGGCCTTTAGCTTGTTGATTATCAAAAGCGTCGCGCAGGCCAGTAACGATATTATCAGCATTAGCTTCTGCATCAGCGGCAATAAGGCCATTGATGTTAACCAAGGCTGTATGTTCCTCAGCATATGCTTGAATATCTTGATTTGACATGGTCATCATTAAGACAACAATAAGGTAGATGAAAATAAAGCCCTTAAAAACATATCCCCAGCGGCGGCTTGCACGTTGCTCTTTGATAGCCGCAAAAGCGAGATCCTGTATGACTTTACGCTCCCAGTCATTGCTGTCTGATGAGGTTTGTTTAGTATCGTTATTTGTTGAAGAGAAGTCACCAAATGTGGCCATGATTTTCTTGTCCGTATATTCAGGAAATAATGTAGATCATATCAAAAGATCGAAGCTATAGTGGTTAATTACTGAGCCACTGTTGGACTTGGTGTAGGTTTTTAGCAATATACTTTGGTTTGCATGCTTGTAACGCCTTGCTATCATGGGCTCCATGAGTAACAGCAATACTGTCTGCACCTGCATTATGAGCCATGTTAAGGTCATGGCTAGTATCACCAACCATTAGTGTTCTTTTGGGGGTCGCACCTAAATAGCTCATTAATTGCTCTACCATTTCGGGGTGTGGCTTAGAGTAACACTCATCAACACAGCGTGAAGCGTGAAATAACGAGCCTAACCGACTGCTCTCTAATACTTTATTAAGCCCTGAACGACTTTTACCTGTGGCAACGCCAAGAAAATAACCTTGTTGGTGTAAGTCATGGATCAATTTAGTTGCATTATCAAATAATGGTGCTTGATAAGGACTATCTAGCCAGTTTTGTTGATAATTGAGGCCAAGTTGTTTCCGGTTTACTTCTGTCAAGTCTGGATATAAGGTCGAAATAGCTTCATTTAGACCTAAGCCAATTATATTGCTTACTGTTCGGTCGGAAAGTGGGGGAAGAAGAAGTTGTTCGATAGCCAACTGAATACAATTAATAATGTGTTGTGTGGAATCCATAAGAGTGCCATCCCAATCAAAGATGATTAGATCGTATTTTTTCATGGTTTAGTTTTTAATTCGTTGATAACATCTTCCAAGAGTTTGGGAATGGGAGCTTCGATGAGAAGTTTTTCAGAGCTTGTAGGGTGTGAGATACCTAGTTTCCAGGCGTGTAAAAAAAGACGGTTTAGGCCACTTTTTTTCATGGATTTGTTGAAGCTACGATCACCATATTTATCATCACCCGCCACGGGATGACCTGCGTGCGCGGCATGAACACGGATTTGATGAGTTCTACCTGTGAACAGCACAGCTTCTGTGAGCTGCGCATGAGGAAACTGTTCAAGTGGAGTGAATAATGTTTCAGCATACTTTCCTTCAACGTCAATACGAACCATACGTTCACCAGATGTAACCGTATTTTTTTTCAGAGGCTCGATAATACGTCTTTCTTGTTTTCCCCAGCTCCCCATTAACATTGTGAGATAACGTTTATCAATATCATGTTCAAGCATTTGTTTTTGTAAATCAAGTAACGCTGGTCTATTTTTAGCTAGTAGTAGACAGCCCGAAGTATCCCGATCTAAGCGGTGTACTAACTCTAAATAAGGGAGCTCAGACCGGGTGATTCTTAAAGCTTCTATTATGCCTTGTTCAATACCGCTCCCAGCATGGACCGCCAACCCAGAAGGTTTATTAATTATTAGTAAGTCATTATCTTCAAGTAAGACACTTGCATCCAATTGTTTTTTAATATAATCACTAACGATCGTTAGTGACCCTTTTTGCTTCGTGTGAAGAGGAGGTATACGGACGGAATCACCAAGCTCTAGTTTGTAGGTTTGTTTTTTTCGCCCTTTATTGACACGAACCTCTCCTTTTCGAAGCGCACGATATATACGACTTTTAGGAACGCCTTTTTCTAAGGAGAGTAGGAAGTTGTCTAACCTTTGACCTTGATTGGCCTCTGTTATTTCAATAAAGTGGACGGAAGGAGTTTTTTTATCGCTTGAGGTCATAGAATCTTTTCGATTGGGTATTGCTGATAGCAGATTTGACTGTTATAGTCGGAGCTTGGTCAGGCTTGATAGGCGGTAGTATACCGGATTTTGATAGAGCAAAGGCCGTTAACATAGTAGCGTCGCTCCCAAAAGTTGGTAGATGCGGCGGCAGCTAAACAAATTTTTGAAGTACGCGGTTGGCATTGGCCAAGCGTGATTGCAGCTCTATCCAGAGCAAAAAAACAAGTAGTTCCCACGCATTGGTGAAAGTACAAAAAATCACCAAGATATGACTAGGGTCAGTAATTAGAGTTAGTGTGAATATCCGGCATGCTACGCCAAAGGGCGATGCGCTGATATTGAGAAGGGCCACATAGAAAAATGGCCGAATCAGTTTTTGTGAGTGATAAAACAAAAGCTACAAGACAGCAAAGCAATGTGCAGGTTTAAGACGCATTGTAACTAGACATTAATTGCAAAAGTGATCAGGTTGCCGAGTTTACTGAAAAGTATTACAGAGCAAACCCTTCCTGAGGAAGGGAAAGTCGACGTGTGGATCTCAAAAAGAGGTTAAAGCATGAAACGAATTTTAATTAACGCAACCCACGAAGAAGAGTTGCGAGTAGCGATGATCGACGGTCAGCGCTTGTTTGATTTAGATATAGCTGTTCCATCACGAGAACAAAAAAAAGGCAATATCTACAAAGGTAAAATCACTAGAGTCGAGCCGAGCCTCGAGGCCGTATTTGTTGAGTACGGCTCTGAGCGGCAGGGATTTTTACCTCTAAAAGATATTTCCAACACTTATTTCAAACCACGCAAGAATTCTAAGGAAGGCGAATCTAACGGCCGTATTAACGTCCAAGATGTGTTATCTGTAGGCCAAGAGTTAGTTGTTCAAGTTGAGAAAGAAGAGCGAGGTAATAAAGGCGCAGCACTGACAACAATGATCAGTTTAGCTGGACGATATTTGGTGTTAATGCCTAATAGTCCCCGAGCTGGAGGAATATCTCGACGCATCGAAGGTGACGAACGTACCGAGTTGCAAGAAGCATTAAGATCTTTAGACGTGCCGGATGGCATGGGTATGATCGTTCGAACTGCTGGTGTTGGAAAGCAGACTGAAGAATTACAGTGGGATTTAGAATATTTAGCACAACTTTGGGCGGCGATTGATAAGGCTACGGTAGAGCGTTCTGCTCCATTTTTGGTTTATCAAGAGAGTAATATTATTATTCGTGCCTTACGTGATTATTTGCGTAAAGATATCGGAGAAATTTTGGTTGATTCTCCAGAAGTCTATCAAACAGGCTATGATTTTATGCAGATGGTCATGCCACATGAATTGAGCAAGTTTAAGCTCTATGAAGATAAAGTGCCCTTGTTCACGCGCTATCAGATTGAAAGCCAAATCGAAACAGCATTTGGTCATGAGGTCCGTTTGCCATCAGGTGGTGCTTTGGTCATTGACCCTACAGAAGCACTTATTTCCATCGATGTTAACTCTGCTCGTGCGAATAAGGGTGGAGATATTGAAGAAACAGCTTTTAATACAAATTTGGAAGCCGCGGAAGAAATAGCTCGTCAGTTACGATTACGTGACTTGGGTGGTTTGGTAGTTATCGACTTTATTGACATGGGACCTACTCGGCATCAGCGAGAAGTTGAAAATCGGATACGTGATCATTTGAAAGTAGATCGGGCACGAGTACAGGTGGGTCGAATTTCTCGTTTTGGTTTACTTGAAATGTCACGCCAGCGGATACGCCCTTCATTAGGTGATGCGCATGCGGAAGTTTGTCCGCGTTGCTCTGGTCTTGGTCATATCCGTGGAGTTGAATCGTTAGGCCTTGCGGTACTTCGCTTGCTTGAGGAAGAAGCAAGTCGCGAACGAATGAGTCAATTAGTAGTACAGTTGCCGGTATCGGTTGCAACATTTATGTTAAACGAAAAACGAGTACAGTTGGAAGCAATAGAGCGACGTCATGGTGTAAAACTGCTATTGATTCCAAACCCACATATGAATACGCCACATTATGATATTGAGCGCCTTAAAGAAGGAAGCGAGAAGCATGAGGTGAGCCATCACTTGATGGAAAAACCTGAGCAAGAAATGCCTGAGGCTTTGAAAGAAAAGCCAACGTTTGAACAAGCTGCTGTTACCGGAGTATCTCCAGCTGCACCCGCACCGGTGAGGGCTGAAGACAAATCGACAGTAGCACCTGTTATTTCTAAGGAAGTTAAAAAACCGAGTCTGTTAGGACGCTTATTGAATGTGCTAACGGGTAAGCCTGCAGAAACGGAAGTAGTAGAGTTGGTGGTGGAGGAAGATAATGTTGTAGCCATTACCAATGAGGAAAGGCCTAGGCGTCAGCAGAATAGGCGCCCCAGGAACCGAAATAATACTCGCCGTGATACAAGAAAACAAGAAGAAGTTAAAGTGGAAAATAAGGTGGCTGAAGTTATTTCAGAGCCGGGTTCTAAACCAAATGTAAAAGAAGATAATGAGGAGTCTCAGGGCCAGGCAAATAATAATCGCCGTTCGCGTCGGGGTGGCCGTCGCCGCCGTCCTCGTCAAGATGATGAAGTTAATGCTGTTATTCCTGATGACAAAGGTAATAAGTTACGACCGGAGAAGAAAGAGGTAAATGGTAATTCCATGCCTGTTGATAATAAGCCATTACCTGATGGAAATGTGGTTTCTGCTGCAGAAAGAGTGGTGATAGAAGTTGATGGCAATAAACCTGCAGCACGTAAACCAAGTGGCACAGCATCACGCCGTCGACGACAGCCAACTAAGCCCCGCCAAGAGAAGGCTACGGATAATATTTCTCCAGCACAGGTAGAAAAAAGCGTATCGACACCACAGGTAGAAAAAAGTGTATCGATACCACAGGTAGAAAAAAGCGTATCGACACCACAGGTAGAAAAAAGGTATCGATACCACAGGTAGAAAAAAGTGTATCTACACCACAGGTAGAAAAAAGTGTTTCAACAGCCGGTAAGGATGAAACCAAACCAAAATCAACACCTAGAAAGCGAGCACCGAGGAAAGTTAAACCAAAAGTAGATGCCAGCGAACAATAAAACTATTGGGAGAGAAGAACTGCTGGCCTTAATTGGCCAGCAGGTTATTTTTCAGCACCAGCAGTGTGAAATAGTAGAACTGTTAGATGATTGTAAATTTGTACTTCAGGTGTTGGAAAACGGTAGAAATATTCAAGCGACACAATATGGCGAAGGTCATCGTACTGTTCCAGTAACTTATATATTACCTATTTTTGACGGTGTAGGAAATTTACATGCAGAGCTCTTGGATTTGGGCTTACAAAACTTACTACTCTAATAAACTTCTTACCTGTAGTAAGTCAGCCATAGTGTCAACACCATGCCCAGAATTTATCTTGGCTTCTGATAAGTGAATTCTCTTGCCATGAAACAAAGCTCGTAACTGCTCTAAAGATTCTACCTGTTCTATAACGGAAGGGCTTAGTTCAGCATAGTGTGTGAGGAAGTTTGCACGATAAGCATATAAACCAATATGACGATAATGGGGTAAGTTCATATCTGGAATTGATTTTTGACCAAAATGATCGCGGATCCAAGGGATGGGTGCACGGCTGAAATATAAGGCATAGCCATCAATATCTAAGATGACTTTAACGACATCGGGGTCAAAGACTTGTTCTACTTGTGTTATTTGGCTGTATAAAGTAGAAATATCTGCCTTAAAATGCTGGGCTAGATCTGCAGCTACCTGGTTGATTAATTGTGGAGGCAAGCAGGGCTCATCTCCTTGCAGGTTAACGATAATATCTTCATCATTAAATTGAAAAATTGAAGCGACCTCAGCTAGACGATCTGTGCCAGAAGGGTGGTCACGCTTGGTCATACAGACTCTTGCACCAAAGCTTTTAGCGGATTGTTCAATGCGGTCATCATCTGTTGCAATAATGACTTCTGTTGCCTCACTCTCAATTGCTCGCTCGTAGACATGCTGAATCATTGGCTTACCAGCAATATCTAATAACGGCTTTCCAGGAAGCCTGCTTGAAGCATAACGTGCAGGGATGATAATTTTAAATGACACTATATTTCTTCATTGGTAGCTAATACACGCGCTTCATCAATCAGCATAACGGGGATATCATCGCGGATAGGATATGCAACACGACAAATTGGGCAAGTAAGTTCTTGTTCAACTTTTTGATAGCTCAGACTGCCTTTACAGTTCGGGCAGGCTAAAATAGTGAGTAATGTTTTATCCATGATGATTAGTCCCTGCTAATTGAGTAAGTATACTTTTCTCTAGATCGTTATTAATTGATGCTTTAACAGGAATGTACCACATATTGTCCGTGGCAAATGCGCGACATTTGATAGCATCTTTTTCTGTCATTATAATTGGGTTATTGTCATTAAAATGAAGATCTACCGCTTTAAAACGATGATGATCTATAAAATAATGAGGTTCAATAATGAGGCCTGAATCACGTAGGTAGTTAAAAAATCGTTCAGGGTGGCCAATACCTGCAAGAGTATGAACAGTTTGGTCTCTAAAATCAGCAAGAGTCTGTTGTACTTCCTTATCTGCTACGTTAATGACTGGGCCAGGATTAAGTGTCATAACATAACTCGCGTTGCTATTCTCGCCATTTGAAATGGTGAAGTCGACATGCCTTAGCCGACTAATAGGCTCGCGTAAAGGACCTGCTGGTAAACAATAATGGTTACCAAAACCTCTAAGCCCATCAACAACCACAATTTCGATATCACGGGCTAAAGCATAATGCTGCAAACCATCGTCACTAATAATTACATCACATTGATGCTCTTTGATGAGAAACTTTGCTGCATCGACCCGTTTTGGTGAAACTGCCATTGGGCAGTTTGTTTGCTGACTGATAATAACGGGCTCGTCTCCTACGATACGGGGATCACTGTTGTGTCGAACATCTTGCGGGTAATTATCGGCATAGCCACCATAACCTCGACTGATAATACCTGGGTTGTAACCAGCCTTTTTTAATTTCGTAGCTAACCAAATTACAGTGGGTGTTTTTCCTGTACCTCCAACAGTAATGTTACCTACGATAATGACAGGTGCATCAACTTTATGTTGCTTGAGTACGCTCGCTTGGTAGGCTAGGCGTCTGAGAGCAATAACAAATTGGTATAAGACACTTATTGGTAGTAATACTATTCGTATTGCGCGGGGTCGATACCAGGAGTCAGTGAGCCATTTCATATTAGTTACTTTTCATGGAATTGTAATCGGTGTAATTCTGCATAATGCTGGCCATTTGTAATTAATGAAGCATGAGTGCCAGTTTCTACGATTTTCCCCTGGTGCATAACTATAATTTTATCTGCTTTTTCAATTGTGGATAAACGATGTGCAATGACGAGTGTAGTTCGCTGCTTCATCAGTGTTTCAAGAGCTGCTTGAATATGCCGTTCAGCTTCGGTATCAAGTGAAGCAGTAGCTTCGTCTAGTACAAGGATGGGAGCATTACTCAATAAGGCACGAGCGATGGCTATTCTCTGACGTTGTCCTCCTGAAAGTAGGACACCATTTTGTCCAATATGAGTTGCCAACCCTTGTGGTAATTTCTCAATAAACTCCCAAGCATGTGCTGACTTTGCGGCTTCAATAATTCGTTCATTGCTTACATGCTCCTGATGGCCATAGACGATATTATCGGCCACTGTACCCTTGAATAGAACGACTTGTTGATTCACAAAAGACATTTGGTGTCGAAGGTCATTTAGTTTGAACTCATTAATATCAATACCATCTAGTAGTATGTTGCCGCTAGTGATCTGATAAAAACGCGCGAGTAGACCTACTAAGGTTGTCTTACCACTTCCTGATTGGCCAACAAAGGCAATAGTTTGTCCTGTCTTAGCATGGAATGAAATGTCCTTGAGGACTGGCCCATTGTTATTATTGTATTGGAAATTAACTCGCTGGTATTTAATATCACCTTGAGCATGATCGAGAGGTTTTATACCAGTATCTAATTCAGGCGTTTGATCGAGTAGACTAAAAATACTATGTGCTGCTGCTATGCCTGCTTGCAGTTTTGAGTTCACTTTAGTGAGCCGTTTTAATGGTGTTAAAATCATGAACATGGCAGTTATGAATGAGATGAAGCTACCGACAGTGATTGCTTCCAACATCTCAGGTAGAGTTGCGAGGTAAATAACAACCGATAAACCAAGGACTGCAATTAATTGAATCAAAGGTTGGCTGATGGCTTCTGTAGCAATCTTTTTCATTCGTTGCTGGCGGTTTTTTTGATTAACTTTGTCGAAACGTTTTATTTCGTATGGATGACTACCAAAGGTTTTAACTTCACGATGACCATCAATCACCTCATTACATATATGGCCAACATCTCCCATTGAGTCTTGGATGTTTTTGCTAATATTGCGAAAACGAGTACTGATTTTGTAAACAAAGTAGCCAATAATTGGGACAGTGGTGAGAATGATTAATGACAACATACCATTTAGATAAATCATCCAGGCTAATAAACCAATAATTGTGAGAGTATCTCTTATGATCGTGAGAATCGCATCTGTTGTTGCAGTAGCAACTTGCTCAACGTCATAGAGTAATTTTGACATCAGCTGCCCCGAAGTACTTTGGTCATAAAAGCTTGAAGGAAGTGTGATTAGACTTTCGAACATCTCCTCGCGTAGATTTTTTATGATATTTCGAGCGATCCACCCCAGTCCATACGCAGTAAAAAAGTTAGCGGTTCCTCTTATTAAAAATAAAACGATTAACCCAAGAGGCAGTAGTTTGATAGTTTGAGGGTCACGTTCGATAAAACTTCCGTCTAGCAGAGGTTTCATCATGGCTGCTAAGCCAGTTTCCGTTGCAGCAAACACGGCCATTGCAAAGATAGCGGCAGAAAAGACTAGCCAATAAGGTTTGACGTACTTTAATAAGCGGCGATAGAGATCACTTGGAGTCATTTCAGGTGTGCTTTGATTCATTGTATCAGCTGACTTTTGGCGGTAAAATATAAGTGGTTTGTATGCTCCAAAAACGTTCAGCAATAATGCCGACAGTAATAACTGAGCAAACGAGTAAAGGTATCATTAACCAGCCATCAGCTGTTACAAGCTCTAGCATATTGTTGTGCTCTTATCATAATGAGTAAACTAGATGACATGATACGTGAAAAATGCTTTAGTCAATAGCGGCTCTTACTTGAAGTTTTTTCATGGCATGCGGAAAAGCCACAAGTTGGTGTAGATTTGAGTGCATTGAACCTATCAAAATTGTACTAACCTGAGGGTGATATGCCTTATATCAACATATAGGGTTAAAATTTAACACTAACTTTGTATATGGGTAGTAGCTTGAATATCTAGTTTGGGAATAAAATAACTTATCTTTTAAGTGTTTTTCTTGTAAAAAAGAGTACCAAAAGTTGAAAATGGACCCCCAAACGAGCTGTTTGATGCTAATGTTGCCTTCTTTAGAACAATAGGTTAAATGTGGCGATCGGCACAGTAGTTCTATTTTGTGTGCGAGCAATAATAACGAACTAAGGATAGAAATGAGATTTTATGCCTCGTAGGTATTTAAAACATATAATGCCAGACCATAAGACGATGCGTGAGCATCCTCACTTACAGCGTTTTGGTCAGCGCTTGGCAGAGCCAAAATTATGGCACCTTAATAGGCGTTCCATAGCATTTGGTTTAGCGTTAGGATTGTTCGTTGGTTTTATGCCTATTTTAGGCCAAATGTTCGTAGCGGCGGCATTAGCAATTGTAATTCGAGTTAATCTGCCTATTGCAGTTATGGCTGTATGGATAACGAATCCGATTACGATGGGTCCTATTTACTTCATTGCCTACCAAACTGGTGCTGCAGTATTAGCAATGCCAGTTGATGAGCATACATTCACTATGTCATGGGAGTGGTTTACGCACGAGTTCTTGTCTATTTGGCAGCCATTAATTTTAGGTAGCTTTATACTAGGTACTGCGGCTGCGATATTAGGTGTTTTATTTGTACGTATTTGTTGGCGGCTAATTGTGATTCGAAATTGGTTAAAAAGGTATAAAAATAAGAATGGGGATTGATAGGCGTCAGACCTATGAGGCAGCAAGGTAGCCATCCTTGAGTGTTAGCATTGCACCCATTTGGCTAGCCAAATCGACATCATGAGTGACAATAACTAATGCTGTCCCTAAGGATTCATTGAGCTCAAGGATAAGATCAAAAATACCTTGAGCTGTGCGGTGATCTAAATTTCCAGTAGGCTCATCTGCAAGAAGACAGTCTGGTTGAGTAATCAGCGCCCGCGCGAGTGCAGCACGTTGACGTTCCCCACCTGAGAGCTCACTGGGTTTGTGAGCTAAACGATGACTTAAACCGACTTTTATTAATAAGTCTTCGGCTTGTTGTTCAGCTTGTTTTGGTTTTTCACCACCAATAATAAGTGGGATGGCAACATTTTCTACGGCACTAAACTCAGGTAGTAAGTGATGAAATTGATATACGAATCCTAGGCTCTGGTTACGTAATTGGCTTAGGGTTTTAACAGAGAGTCTATTAATATCTTGACCGTGGACTTTAATGCTTCCACTTGTTGGTTTATCAAGACCACCGAGGAGATGTAATAAGGTACTTTTCCCCGAACCTGAACTACCAATAATAGCAATGCGGTCACCTTTTTGGACCGAGAGGTTTACATCACTGAGAACATTTGTTTTCAATTCACCATCGGCAAATTGTTTACTGATGTTTCTACATTCGATGACGATAGGTTTAGTCATAGCGCAACGCCTCAGCTGGCTGAGTTTGTGCTGCCTTCCATGATGGATAGATGGTGGAAATTAAGGAAAGAGCAAAAGCAGTTAGACCAATAGTAGTGACATCATTCCAATGTAAGTCGGAGGGTAGGTTGCTAATATAGTAGACATCAGCAGGAAGGAACTGATAGCCTAAAAAAGCCTCTAATGAGGCAATAATATTTGCAATATTTAAGGCCAAGCTGACGCCGCCGATAATGCCTAAGATGGTACCAAATATACCGATCAAGACACCTTGCACCATAAAAATAGCCATTATATCGCGAGGGGTCATACCAAGGGTTTTCAAAATGGCGATATCGGATTGTTTATCAGTCACCATCATGATGAGAGTTGAGACAATATTAAAAGCGGCAACAGCAACGATGAGAAGTAAGATTACAAACATGACTGTTTTTTCTGTTTTTAGAGCGCGAAAAAAATTGGCATGTTGGTAAGTCCAGTCGACTGCACGATATTCAGTGCCCAAAGTTTTCATTATATTGTGAGTAATTCGAGGAGCCTGGAATACATCATCGAGCTTAAGTCTAAGTCCTGTCACTTGGTTCGGAATACGAAATAGTTTAGCGGCATCCTCAATATTCATGATAGCTAAAGCGCTATCGTACTCATACATACCAATTTCAAAAATACCGACTACATTTAGACGTTTCAAGCGAGGAATTACACCAGCTGGGGTTGGACTCACATGGGGAGTTATCAAGGTGATTTTGTCACCCGTACGGACACCCATGGCGCGTGCTAAATCATGACCAAGGATTATGCCAAAGCCACCCGGCTTTAGGTTGTTAAAGTGACCTTGAATTATATTTTCATGAATGGTCGAAACGCGAGGTTCTAATTTTGGATCTATGCCACGGATCAGGGTACCTCTAACTCGGTTACCTTGGCTAAGCATTGCTTGCCCTTCAACAAAAGGTGCTGAATCTAATAAATGGGGTTGGTGCTGAATTTGGCTTTGTAAGTTTTTCCAATCTGTGAGTGGACTGCCATTGCCAGTTATAAAAGCATGTGAAGTCATACCGAGTATACGTTCCCGTAACTCTTTTTCAAAACCATTCATTACGGACAAAACGGTGATCAATGCGGCAACACCCAAGGCAACACCAAACATTGAAGTTAGCGAGATAAAGGAAATAAAATGATTGCGTCGTTTCGCGCGCGTATAGCGCAGGCCGATGTACACGCTTAATGGATTAAACATAATTTAGGTAGTGTACTCGACTTCCTTGTGTGGAGAAGAATCTATATTAACTGTTATTTGGCGTTAATAACTTTTGTGCCGTCTTCGCTTCCCAAAAGTAGGACGTCGGCAGGCCTCATAGCAAATAGACCATTTGTGACAACACCTACGATGTTATTCAATGTTTTTTCTAGGGAGATTGGTTCCATTATATCCCAGCCATGGACGTCTAAAATGACGTTACTATTATCAGTAACAAAGCCTTCACGATATACAGGTTGGCCGCCTAGTTTAACAATTTCACGTGCGACGTAGCTGCGCGACATAGGCACGACTTCAACAGGTAGAGGAAACTTACCAAGGACATGAATTAATTTACTTTCATCGGCAATACAAACAAACTTTTCGCTCGCTGCAGCAATAATTTTCTCACGAGTTAATGCACCACCACCACCTTTGATTAACTGTAAGTGCTGGTTGGCTTCATCTGCACCATCAACGTAACTCTGGATTGTACCGACCGCATTTAGTTCAAAAACTTCAATGCCATTAGCCTCGAGACGTTTGGTTGATATGATTGAGCTTGAGACGGCTCCATCGATTCTGCCTTTTATAGTAGCTAAGGCATCAATAAAGTGATTGACAGTAGAACCCGTTCCTACGCCGATGATTCCACCTGTTGTGATATGGTCTAATGCTGCATAGGCGGCTTGCTTTTTTAATTCATCAGCTGTCATAGCTTATTTCCTTCATTTAATGATAAGTTTTAATATTATCGTAGTAATTATAGAGATAAATACTGTGTAATGGTAACGTATCATTAAAGTAGTTAAAGATTCATTTTATTAGGTTAAAGAAATAGTGTTGTCATGTTGACTGAATATGTAGAAAAAATCATCAACTCACGAGTTTATGATGTGGCAATTGAGTCACCATTAGAGAATATGTCGCGACTATCTGACAGAATGGCGAATACCATTTGGCTAAAACGTGAAGACTTACAGCCTATCTTTTCATTCAAATTACGTGGGGCATACAATCGTATGTGTCGTTTGAACGACGAGGAAAGGGTAAATGGTGTTGTTGCAGCCTCCGCTGGTAATCATGCTCAAGGTGTAGCTTTATCAGCTCAAAAACTGGGTGTTTCAGCTTTAATTGTGATGCCAACAACGACCCCTCCGATCAAAGTGGAAGCGGTGAGAAGTTTTGGCGCTGAGATCATCTTATTTGGTGATGGTTATGATGATGCTTTTGGCCACGCAGCAACGATCGCTTCTGAGCAAGGACGCACGTTTATTCATCCTTATGACGATCCAGATGTTATTGCAGGCCAAGGAACGGTTGCGATGGAAATCATTCGTCAACATCCCGAGCCACTTGCTGCTGTTTTTATTCCTGTTGGAGGTGGTGGACTTATTGCTGGGATGTCTGCTTATATAAAAACAATACGGCCTGACATCAAAGTGATCGGCGTAGAGCCTGCAGATGCAGCTAGTTTGCATGATGCCCTTAAGGCTGATGATCGTGTTATTTTAGACCAGGTAGGATTATTTGCTGATGGTACGGCGGTAAGGCAAGTCGGTAAAGAAAATTTTCGTATCGCGCGGGAAACTGTTGATGAAGTGATTTTAGTTGATACAGATGAAATCTGTGCCGCAGTGATGGATATCTTTGACGATACGCGATGTATTGCTGAACCCTCGGGTGCATTAGCAGTAGCCGGTGTTAAAAAGTATATCGAGATGAATAGTATTACAGGGCAAGAGTTTGCAGTTATTAATAGTGGTGCTAATGTAAATTTTGATCGTTTACGCCATATCGCTGAGCGTGCAGAGTTGGGTGAAAAACGAGAGGTGTTATTTGCTGCAACGATTGAGGAGGAAGCAGGCAGCTTTCAGCGGTTTTGTCAGGTCTTAGCGGACCGAAGTGTGACAGAGTTTAATTATCGTTATGCAGATAGTGGAAGTGCACAGGTGTTTGTTGGTATCCAAACACAAGGTGGTTCATCTGAGAGGGGAGTTTTATTTAATTCCCTGGAACAAGCTGGGTATGCACTAGTTGACTTTACGGATAATGAAGCAGCAAAATCACACGTTCGTTATATGGTCGGTGGGCATGCACAGCATGTGCGAGATGAACGTTTATATCGTTTTGAGTTTCCCGAACGCCCTGGAGCGCTTCTACGTTTTTTAACACGAATGGGAGAGCGCTGGAATATTAGTTTATTTCATTATCGTAATCATGGTGCTGCTTATGGGCGTGTCTTATTGGGAGCACAAGTGAAAGAAGATGAAATCGATGAGTTTCATGGTTTCTTAAAAGCGCTAGGATATGTTTTTTGTGATGAAACAGATAACCCAGCTTATAGGCTGTTTTTGAGTTAAAAATTTAAAATATAAATTTAATGAAGTTCGTTTACATTGGGTGTGATTAAGCAAGATGACAGAGGAAAAAAATGAAAGCTGAAAAAAGAGTCATGGTAGATGCCGCAAGTTTAATCATAGCGGCAACAGAACAATTCATTACGGCGGCCAGATCCGCGATTGCTAAAAGGGGTGTTTTTTACGTTGCTCTAGCAGGAGGCTCAACACCTAAAGGTTTGTATCAGATGTTGGCAGCAATGCCTTACTCATCGAAAATAGATTGGTCTCGTGTTCATTTGTTTTTTGGTGATGAGCGCTGTGTATTGCCAAGTCATAATGATAGTAATTATAAAATGGTATCTGAAGCAATGATCGACATGTTGCCAATCCCAGAAACGAATGTGCATCGTATGCCGACTGAGTTGAGCGATGCAAGTGAGGTGGCTAAGCGCTATGCAGAAACGATGACTAAAGTAATGAAAGCCGAGCCTTTTGATTTAGTCCTACTGGGGTTAGGGCCTGATGGCCATATTGCTTCATTATTCCCTGATACGCCAGCTTTGGAAGTCACTGACTCATTGACTACAGAATTATATGTTGAAAAATTTGCTTCTTGGCGTGTAACTATGACTTACCCTGTCATTAATGCGGCGAGGCAAGTGATTGTATTTATTGCTGGTGAGGCAAAATCAGCAATTGTCAGTGATGTTATGACGGGGGTTATCGAGGGCTTACCGATACAACGTCTAGTTCCACAAGGTGAGTATTATTGGTACATGGATGCTGCTGCAGCCGGCCCAGCTGGGTTATAATAATACTTATGATCAATGAAAAAAATAAGAATATATCCGTGGGCGTTAAATCATCCTATCTTGAGCATGAGTCAGAACCATTAAAAGCTCGCTATCTATTTGCTTATACCATCACAATAAAAAATGTCGGAAGTGCTGCTGCCAGACTATTATCTCGTTACTGGAAGATAACAGGTGGTGATGGACGCGAGCAGGAAGTAGAAGGCGACGGTGTAGTAGGTCAGCACCCTTATTTATCACCTGAAGATGAGTTTACTTATACGAGTGCTGCGATGTTAGATACACCAGTTGGGATGATGCAGGGCCACTATATGATGGTTGATGATCACGGCGACCGATTCGAAGTTTTAATTCCACCGTTTACATTGGCTGTTCCGAAAACATTACATTAGTTTGAGAGTTTTTTTCTGGTATTTCTCCTTTCATTGATATTATCTTATGGTCACTAATATCGATGCCGCTGGTGTATTTATTTTAAAATTTAGAGGTATTCTAGTAGACGGGAATCCAAGGCAACTATAGCTGAATTACGACAGAGGTGAAAAGAAATTGAACAAGAATAATGAACCTTCTTTTAAAGGTAAACCGGTTTCTTTATGGGACAAACTTGTTACATTGCCGCAATATATTATTCCACAACATCTGTTTTCATTAGTGATGTACCGGGCTACCCGCTGTGAAGTTGTGTGGTTTAAAAACCTAATAATTAGCACTATTATCAAGCAATACAGGGTTAATATGGCTGAAGCAGCCGAGATGAATTTGGATTATTATTCCTCTTTCAATACTTTCTTCACGCGATTATTACGAAATGATGTACGACCCATCTCAGAGAGTGACATAGTGTCACCTGTTGACGGCGTGGTAAGTCAGGTGGGGCCAGTGACATCTGGGCAAATTGTGCAAGCCAAAGGTCAAGAATATAGCGTATTAGCATTGTTGGGTGGTGATGATGCGTTAACGTCAGAGTTTGTTGGTGGTCAATTTGCCACAATTTATTTATCACCAAAAGATTATCATCGTATTCATATGCCTGCCACAGGAATACTAAGAAAAATGCGCTATATTCCAGGCAAGTTATTCTCGGTGAGTCCACGAACAGCAAGAGCTGTTCCAGATTTATTCGCACGAAATGAACGCGTCGCAGTAACATTTGATACAGATTTTGGCCCGATAGTCATGGTATTGGTAGGTGCTATTTTTGTCGGAAGTATGGAAACTATATGGGCGGGCCAAATCACTCCTAATTATGGGAAAGTGATACAGCAGTGGACTTATGATGGTGAACAAGCTATTACGATAGAAAAGGGTCAGGAGATGGGCCGTTTTAATATGGGTTCTACAGTGGTGATGCTAGTTGGTAAAGATGTAGCTCTATTCAATGAGCAAGTTGAGGCTGAAGCGACCATCCAGCTTGGAAATGCAATGAGTTAAGCTTTATCACTCTTGTCAAGGCATGGGTGTGTAAAACCTTATGAGACTTTTGCAAGCAATGGACTAGTTTTTGATGTCTTTATTAAACATATTTTCTATAAACCTTATCATGTCAGGTATTAAATATTTAACGCACTTCATACTAACATCGTGTTTTAGAATATATTTTATTTAGGGAACTAAAGTATGAAGGAGTCTTTTATCCAGCGTTATATCAGCTTTGTTATTACGCACCCGTGGCAAATTTTCATCCTGACTTTATTAGTGGTGATGAGTGCGGGAAGTGGTGGTCGCTTTATTGAGTTTACTAATGATTACAGAGTGTTCTTCAGCGAAGAGAACCCTGAGCTGCAAGCTTTTGAAGAGATGCAGAATATTTATACTAAAACAGACAATGTCTTATTCGTTATAGAGCCAGAAGGCACGGATGTCTTTAATTTTAGCACTCTAAATATGATTGCGGAATTAACAGAATTATCATGGCAGATCCCATACTCTACTCGAGTCGATTCGATTACTAACTATCAGCATACTTTAGCAAAAGATGATGATCTGTTGGTCGGGGATCTAGTTGATAGCAGTACTAATTTGTCACTAGAAGATATTTCTTATGTGCGAGGGGTTGCCTTAAAGGAACCATTATTAGTTAAGCGTCTGATTTCACCATCTGGGCATGTAACAGGTGTAAATGTGACCATCCAGCTTCCCGGTAAGTCATTAACTGAAGTCCCTGAAGTAGCTCAGTTTTCACGAGAGTTAAAGAGTAAATTAGAGGCCAGTTATCCTAACCATAGGATACACATCACGGGTCTAGCGATGATGAATAACGCTTTTGGTGAGTCCTCTCAAAATGATATGACTACTTTGGTTCCAATGATGTTCTTAACAATTATTGTCGTGTTAGGTATTTTGTTGCGTTCTTTTTCGGCAACTATTTCTTCAATAGTAATGATTTTCTTCACGATTATTTTTGCAATGGGCTTGATGGGGTGGATGGGC
Organism: uncultured Gammaproteobacteria bacterium; assembly: GCA_905181885.1. Lineage (GTDB taxonomy): Bacteria > Pseudomonadota > Gammaproteobacteria > Nitrosococcales > Methylophagaceae. The sequence goes on along the minus strand of CAJIZI010000001.1, from coordinate 159,726 downwards.
TGGAAATTAACACCAGCTTCGGCTTCAGCACCGACTATCATTATGACGATGGCTGTTGCTGATACGGTGCATTTATTAGTAACTTTCTTACATAATCTTCGAAAGGGGATCAACAAAGTAGATGCTATAGCAGATAGTTTACGAATTAATATACAACCTATTTTTATAACGAGTGTCACAACTGCGATTGGCTTTTTAAGTATGAATTTTAGTGATGTCCCACCTTTTCATGATTTGGGTAACGTGGTGGCAATAGGAGTGTTATTTGCATTTGTTCTTTCTGTGACAACTTTACCTGCGATGGTGATATTGATGCCAATGCGTATCAAGGCAAGAGAAGAGCAAAAAAATGGTGTAATGAATTCATTTGCCAATATAGTGATTGAACACCGTAAATTGCTCTTGCTAGTAATGGGGGGGATTGCCTTATCTCTAATGGCTTTTTTACCTCAAAATAAACTAGACGATCAGTTTGTCGAATACTTTGATGAATCTGTCGATTTTCGACAGGCGACAGATTTTTCCAGTCAAAATTTGTCAGGTATTTATACTATTCAGTACTCTTTAAATCAAGGTGAAAGTGGTGGTGTCAGTGAGCCTAAATTCTTAGAAGATGTTGAAATGTTTTCTGAGTGGTTACGAACGCAAGATGAAGTGATGCATGTGCAGTCTATTACAGATACATTCAAACGATTGAATATGAATATGCATGCAGATGATCCTGCTTTTTACCGTCTACCTGCCTCCAGAGAGCAGGCAGCACAATATTTATTATTATACGAATTATCATTGCCTTATGGTTTAGACTTGAATGACCAAATTGGTATTGATAAGTCACATACACGTTTAATTATTACGCTTGAAAATCTACATACTGAAGAGATGTTGGGCATAGAAAGACGAATGTCAGATTGGCTAGATAACAACATAGCGGATGTTGCTTATACAGTGGCGAGCCCGAGTCTGATGTTTGCACACATAGGTAAACGTAATGTAAACAGTATGTTAGCGGGGACGACGTTGGCCTTGATTGTTATTTCATTTATCCTGATCTTAGCTTTACGCTCAAGACGTATTGGTTTGATTAGTTTGGCACCGAACCTAATTCCTGCTGGAATGGCATTTGGCTTGTGGGGCCTCATGGTGGGGCAGGTGGGTTTGTCATTATCTGTTGTTGCTGGTATGACGTTAGGTATTGTAGTCGATGATACAGTCCATTTCTTAAGTAAGTACCTTCGTGCACGCCGCGAAAAAGGCATGGATGAAAAAGAGGCCGTACGCTATGCATTTAACACGGTTGGTGTAGCTCTATGGGTTACTTCCCTAGTGCTAGTAATGGGCTTTTTGGTATTAAGTCAGTCTCATTTTTCTCTCAACTCTGATATGGGTGCTATGGCTGCTATAACAATTGCTATTGCTTTAATAATGGACTTTTTGTTTTTACCACCATTATTGATGAAGTTAGAGGAAAAGCTAAATGTATAAATTTTTAATAGTGCTGATGTTGACGGTCACATCACTAGCTGTTGCTGAAACGCCAGAAGAAAAAGGTTTTGCGATTGCCTTAGAAACAGATAATCGGGATAAAGGTTGGCAAGATAGTTCTGCTGTAATGAAAATGGTATTGCGAAACCGACATGGACAGGAGAGCGTGCGCCAAATTCGCGTGGTTAATTTAGAAATGGAAGGTGATGGAGATAAGGGCCTTACTGTTTTTGATGAGCCACGTGATATTAAAGGCACAGCTTTTTTAAGTTATTCACATGCCCTAGTAGCAGATGAACAATGGATTTATTTACCGGCTTTAAAAAGAGTGAAGCGTATTTCATCTAGTAATAAATCCGGACCATTTATGGGTAGTGAATTTGCCTATGAAGATATTAGCTCCTTTGAAATTCCTAAGTATAATTATTTATATTTACGGGATGAAGTGCTTGATGGTATTGATTGCTTTGTACTCGAGCTACGTCCACAGTACCAATATTCTGGTTATACTAAAAGCTATGTTTGGGTAGATAAGGTGGAATATCGTAACCAAAAAGTGGAGTATTATGATCGTAAAGGCAGCCTGTTAAAAGTCCAGCGATTTACTGATTATCAACTGTATTTAAATCAGTACTGGCGTGCGCATACTATGACAATGGACAACAAACAAAATGGAAAGTCGACGACGTTGTATTGGACTAATTTTAAGTTTAAAACTGGATTAACTAGTGCCGATTTCAAGAAGAATGACCTTAAACGTCAGCGTTAAAACATTATGTTGTTTAGGGCTATTATTTTCGACTTTTAGTCATGTACAAGCATACGAATTGACGGGGTATGTATCTGGTGAATTTCGATATTCATTGAGTAATTCACTTTATTCTGAACCTGAGCAACACGCGTCCTCTGTAGCTTTTTACCCAGAGTTTTACTCGGAATGGGATAGGGGGCGGCAGAGTTTAATTATTTCGCCTTTTTTTCGTGTTGATACTCAAGATGTTGAGCGGACCCATCTGGACTTTAGGGAGTTACAGTGGTTGTTAGTTAAAGATAGCTGGGAATTAAGAGTAGGTATGAGTAAAGTGTTTTGGGGCGTCACTGAATCTCAACACTTAGTAGATGTGATCAATCAAACAGATTTGGTTGAAAATAATGATACTGAAGATAAATTAGGTCAGCCGATGATTAACCTCAGCCTCTTTCAAAACTGGGGTACTGTTGATTTATTTATGATGCCATATTTTCGCGAGCGAACATTCGTGGGGAAAAATGGACGATTTCGCTCAGCACTAGTAGTGGAAAAAGATGCAGCCAAATATGAATCAGGAGCGGGTCAGAGGCATCTTGATATAGCAGTCCGCTGGTCTCATAGTATAGGTGAATGGGACATAGGCTTATCGCATTTTTACGGCACTAATCGTGAACCATTGCTACTACTGAATGAATCTGGGACAGCTTTAATTCCCTTTTATGAGACGATGAAGCAAACAGGATTAGATGTTCAATATACCTTTCAGTCATGGCTTTGGAAGTTAGAGACAATTCGTCGCGATACAAAATCTGATACTTTTACCGCTTTTACTGGGGGGGTGGAATACACATTCTACAATATTTTAGATAGTAACCTCGATGTTGGTGTTCTAGCGGAGTATTTGTTTGATGACAGAAATAGTGAGAGTTTAGCTTCTTTTGAAAATGACGCATTATTTGCTACACGGTTTACCTGGAATGATGAGCAATCAAGTGAATTACTTTTTGGGTTAATTCATGACTTATCGAGTAATGATGCTGGATGGAATGTAGAAGCGAGCCGTCGTATTGGTAATCGCTGGAAAGTATCGTTAGAAGCTAGATTTTATAATATTAAAGATGAAGAAAGCGTGTTGTACCCTCTTCGTAACGATGACTACATACAGTTAGAGTTTATGCGTTACTTTTAAATAATGAAATCAGTTTATTTAAACTGACTTCATTATTTACTTGCCAGCATTCACACATTGTTACGCCATTGATGACATGGGTCATCAAAGATACGAGTAACTTCTTCTGGACCCCATGTGCCAGCTTTGTAGGTATGTATAAAATCTTGCTCTTTTGACCATTTGTTAATGATGGGGTCAACGGCTTTCCATGCCAGATCAACTTCATCAGCACGTAAGAATAAAGAACGATCACCAATGATGGCATCAAGGATTAATGCTTCATAAGCATCAAGTTTGTGTTTACTGTCTTCTGTTTCAATTGTCTCTAGGCCAACAGTATGTGCCGATAATTCAAGTCCTGGTTCTTTGGCCTGTAGTTCAATACGAATAGTATTGTCGGGTTGCAATCCCATTAGGATCCAGTTCGCATGACTGCCACCGATATCAGTATTTTTGAATAGTTCTTGTGGCGGCTTTTTAAAACGTATAGCAATTGTTGCACGTGAATCAGGCATACATTTACCGGTGCGTAAGTAAAAAGGGACATCCTTCCAACGCCAGTTATCAATATAAACCTTCATGGCAGCGTAAGTTTCTGTGACACTGTTCTCTGGGGCGTCATCTTCTTCTAAGTAGCCTTTCATTTTATGGCCATCTACGACCCCGGAAGCGTATTGGCCCCTAAAGGCATGGCTATCAACCATATCCTCTGTGATAGGTCGAATAGCTTTAAGTACCTTTACTTTTTCATCACGTAGTGACTCATCATTAAGATCAGCTGGGGCCTCCATTGCGACCAAAGTCATTACTTGTAATAAATGACTTTGGATCATGTCACGTAAAGCACCAGAGCCATCATAATAACCAGCGCGCCCACCCACACCTTGCTGTTCTGCATGTGTTATCTGGACGTGGTCGATATAATTACGGTTCCATAAAGGTTCTAGTAATAAGTTAGCAAAACGGAAAACAAAAATGTTTTGTACAGTGCCTTTTCCTAGATAATGATCGATACGATATGTTTGTTTTTCCGTGAAATTTTGGGCAATAGTTTGTTCAAGTTCTGCAGCGCTTTTTTGGTCATAACCAAATGGCTTTTCAACGACTAAGTGCCGCCAGCCCAGATCTTCTTTATTTAAGCCTACAGCTGCTAATTGGTCACCGACCACACCGAATAAGGAGGGGCTAATAGAAAGATAGAATACAATATTTGATGAATAATTTCGACTAGGATCCTGTAGCTGAGTGTTAAGTTGTTGATAAGAACTACTTTCAGTTAAGTCACATTTGAAGTAGTCAATTTTACTTAAAAAGTGCTTTAGAGAATCGTCATCAAGACCGTTTCGTGCTTTGAGTGATATGTATTCTGTGACTTTTTCATGCCATTGAGATTGTGTGGTTTCTTGTCGACCCATACAAATAATACGAGTGTTATCAGTGAGACGGTTTTCAATGTTTAAGTGGTAAAGTGCAGGTAGTAGTTTCTTTTTTGCCAAATCCCCGGTGGCACCAAAGATGATAATTGTACAAGGCTGCATATATTCTCCTGTTGCAAGCTGTTACTCAGTTTATGACTACATATAAGGATTGAATTGTACATATATTTAGGAGCAAAAGGTGTGAAATATTCTGTTTTAGAGCAGTGATGCTGGTTCACCAATAAAAACATAAGAGCACATTTAAGTGTGGGTAGGTTTTTTATAGGACTGAAATGGAAAAGAAAATTTTAAAATTAGTTAGAATAATTAAGCTGAAAAGCAGGTTAATTACCTTCAACCACATCAGCTGCTCCGCGATCTTTTTTAGCAACATAGCGCTTTTTACCAGCATTTTTGTGCTTTTTAGCCTCTTTTTTTACTGATTTAGGCTCCAATCCTTTAAATTTACCGACGGGTAATTTTCCTTCTAGATGGTATTCAATACGTTCTAGGTTTTTTCGGTCATGATGTGCAACTAAGTTGATGGCATTGCCAATTTTTTGAGCACGACCAGTACGCCCTATTCGATGTATGTATACGTCACCCCGGAAAGGCAGGTCATAGTTTATTACATGGCTTATATTACTTAAGTCTAATCCACGCGCTGCTACATCGGTTGCGACCATCACTTTAATCTGACCAATACGAAACTTACGTGTTTTATCTCGACGGATAGCCTGATTAAAATCACCATGCATGACTTGAGCAGAAATATTGCGTGATTGGATCCATTCGGCAACATCTTCGGCTTGCTCTTTTTTATTACAGAACACGAGAGCACTAAGGCAGGTTATATCCTTAAGTATATGTAGTAATAATGCTTGCTTATGCGTTTTGTCATCTGCAAAATAAACTGTTTGTGACACTTGGTCTGACTTTTGATTAGCAGCGTCAACTTGAATAATTTTCGCATCGGATAAGAGTTCTTTCGCAAAGATATCTACACCACTTCCAGATAAGGTTGCAGAGAACAAGCAGGCTTGAAAACCATTAGCAATAGTCGCTAAGATAGATAAAACGTCTGGGCCCAACCCCATGTCTAGCATACGATCAGCCTCATCTATGACCACAATGTCAATATCTGATAAGTCCACTATTTCATCGGAGACTAAATTTAATAAACGACCTGGTGTTGCGATGATGATGTCACATTTTTGAGACAAAAATTCAGTTTGTTTTGCTGGAGAAAAACCACCTGTAATAATGGCTATTTCAATATTAATGTTTTTTGCTAGTTGTTTAACGACATGTTGGATCTGAAATGCTAATTCACGTGTTGGTGCCATCATCAAAATTTTAGCTTGCTGAGATCTATTCGGTTCATCAATTAGTTGCTGCAATAGAGGTAATACAAAGGCAGCTGTTTTACCTGTTCCTGTTGCTGCTCCTGCCAATATATCTTTACCCTCTAAGATGACGGGAATTGCAGCTTCTTGAATAGCCGTTGGTGTCTTAAAGTCCAGCTTTTCCAGGGCTTGCAGTAATCGGTCATCAAGGAAAAAATCATCAAAGGTCATGTTTGTGTGAAGGTGTTTAGTTAAATAAAAAGATGACTATCATAGCAGCCGTGATACTAAACATGTTGCTCGGATAGTTCTAGTAAAAATCGTTTTTAAGCATTCAAAACTAATAGGCTGCCTATAGCCATGATTAAGCAGGCAATTAATCGGCTTTTTATATTTTGCTCTTTAAAGATTCTGTAACCAAGAAAAACCTGCAGAACCATACTAAACTGAAACAGTGCGAGGGAATAAGCGATGAGTAGTTCTGACAATACGATCATAGTCAAATATTGCATCAAAAAGAGACTTATAGCTAAGTAGCCTAGTTGAGGTAGGGCGGGTATAACTTTTTGTAATAAAGGTTGCTCTTTTTTTTTACTAAAAAAGAGATAGCTAAGCATCGCTAAAGGGAAACCGATAAGGGACCAGAGTGTTGTTGTTGTTAGTGCTCCTCCTACCATGACTGCATTTTTGAGAGGAAGAGTACCTATTGAAAATAACAAAATTGATAAAAATCGATATTGAACACCTCTATTAGTGAAAAGAAGGAATAGGGATTGTTGATTAGTTTTTTTGGCTGTTCCACGCATTAGGAAAAAACTACCGATGATGATAACTGAGATCCCAAGGAAACCTTGTAAGCTTGGGATCTCGTTAAGAAATAACATTGCCAAAAGCATTGAGATAACTATTTTATAGGCATTGAGTGGTCCGAAAACTGAGAGATCAGTTTTTGATAAAGAGAAGACTAAGAATAAAGTTCCAGCCATATCAAGTAATGCCGCTAATACAATATTTATCCAGAAGTATTCGCTTAAGTGGGAAACAGGGAGAGAGAGCAGTATTGGTAAGCTGATTACGGATAAGAGGGTATAAGATGCCATTACTATAAAAAGTGGGTGATGACTTTGATTGGCTAATTTTTTTTGAAGTACATTTGCAAAAGAAGCAAATACGACTCGGCAGAAGATGACGATTATTTCCATAAAATTTATGTAGTCAGTATTTATAAATTATTATAAGAACTCTACAAACAGCTCTGCACTTTCCATTCGCTGTTCAATAGTTTTTATGGCACTGATTATTGCTTTTTCATCAGTTACTTCGACTTTACTTTCTAAAATATGAAAGTCTATGTGATGCTCAGATAGAATAGTTTTTTGTTGTGCATTTAGAATGCCATCGTTAATCCACAATTTCGCTTTGTGCTCTACTATTTCGGCTAGAGCTTCATTAAAACCTTCTGATGTAAAGATAAGATAAACCATTATTTTTAATACTACTCAATAGCTAAATAAGCATTTTCAGAAATTGCAGACCAGGCATCATTTTTTTTACGGAAATTTTGGTAAGCATCATATACACGCTTAAACTTTGGATCGCGTTCAGCTTCTTCGATGAGTGTTTCATTAGTTAATTTTTTGAGTCTACTTAGGACCTCATTTGGGAAACGGTGGATTTCGATACCCTCACGCTTACGTAGCTGTTCCAAGGCTGCCATATTTTTTTGCTCCATTTCTGATAACATTCTGAGGTTCTCTGCTTGAGCAGCATTACTAATAATTGCCTGCAAATCAGTAGGTAAACTTTCCCAAGCACGTTGATTTATAGTTAACTCAAGGACCGTACCTGGCTCGTGCCAACCAGGGTAATAATAATGTTTGGCGGCTCGATACAGCCCTAGCCGTTGGTCATGATAGGGGCCAATCCATTCTGTAGCGTCAATAGTATTTCGTTCTAGTGCTGTATAAACTTCACTCCCGGCTAACAAAATTGGGTTTCCACCTGCTTTTGCTAAAACTTTGCCCCCAAGGCCGGGGATCCTCATTTTAAGACCTTTAATGTCTTCAAGCGAGTTGATTTCTTTATTAAACCAGCCGCCCATTTGTACCCCAGTGTTTCCTAGTGGAAAAGGGATAACATGAAAGGGTTTATATATTTCTCTCCACAATTCAAGACCGCCGCCATCATAAAGCCAAGCATTCATACCTCTAGCCGTCATACCAAAGGGTACGGTAGAGAAGAACTGTGCTTCGGGTACTTTGCCTGCCCAGTAGTAAGCACTACCATGACCCATTTCCACAGAGCCTTGAGATACAGCTTCAAACGTTTGTAGTGGAGGAATGAGTTCACCTCCAGCGTAGACTTTTATATTAAGCCGGCCATTGCTCATTACCCTAATATTATCAGCAAAGCGCTCTGCACCTTTTTGTAATACCGGGAAGCCCGGAGGCCATGTAGTTACCATTTTCCATTCGAAGCTTTGGTTTTTATCAGCTTGTTGTGATGAGTTGGTTGATGGAGCTTGTTCAGTACACGCGGCTAGTACATTGAAACAAAGTGTGATGAGCAATAGCCGAGGCCATCTGAAATTAGTCATTCTGTATCCTTGCTGGTTAAATTTTTTCTAATTTAGCATAGGTAAGGACAAGCCATTTACTTCCAGCATGCTTGAAGTTAACTTGTATTCTAATGCTTTTACCTGCACCTTCGGTATCAATTACAGTGCCTTGGCCAAATTTCTGGTGATGAACTTGCTCTCCGGGCAGGAATCCAGTCTCATTTAAAGTCATTGTATGTTTGGGTGCCATGGTTGAATAACCATTGTCTGCACTACTAAAAATTGAGTTAGTTCGAGCGCGAATTTCTTCCACACGCTCAGCAGGGATTTCATTTAAAAAACGCGAGGGCATGGGCGATATTTCTTGACCATATAAAAAACGTGATTCGGTGTGTATCAGATATAAAGTTTGGCGAGCACGAGTCATGCCCACGTAGCAGAGCCTTCGCTCTTCTGCTAGACGAGCTGTGTCATCACTACTTTTTTGACCTGGAAATAAGCCTTCTTCCATGCCGACCATAAAGACGACGGGGAATTCAAGCCCTTTAGCAGAGTGTAGCGTCATTAACTGCACGCAATCTTCCCAGGCCCCACCCTGATTCTCTCCTGCTTCTAATGCCGCATGAGATAGGAAAGCATCGAGTAAAGACATATTCTCAGCATCTTCCGGTTGGTTAAACTGTTTCGTTGCACTAATCAATTCATCCAAGTTTTCTATACGACCTTGACCTTTTTCAGTTTTGTCTTTGGAGTGATGGTCTCTTAAGCCACTTTCATCTGTGGCTAGGCTAGTTAGTTCGTGAAGAGGTAATTCTTGTTCGGGTGTTAACGAATCTATCAGTGTAAGGAAGCTGGTTAAGGCATTATTTGCACGTGCCGCAAAAAACTTTTCTTTAATTAAGACTGAGGCCGATTGCCATAGGGTTTTGTTCTGTTCACGAGCATATTGACGTAACTGCGTGAGTGTTGCAGCACCTATGCCGCGAGTCGGTGTGTTAACGACACGTTCAAAGGCCGCATCATCGTTACGATTAGCAATGAGTCGGAGATAAGCAAGGACGTCTTTTATTTCAGCGCGTTCAAAAAAGCGTAAGCCACCATAAACACGATATGGCATATTTGCTTGAAGTAAGGCTTCCTCGATGGCCCGAGACTGTGCATTTGAACGATAGAGAACAGCGTTGTCTGAACGGTTGCCGCCTTTATTGGTATGAATCTTAATCTGTTCGACTAGATAGCTGGCTTCATCACGTTCATTGTAGGCATAATACTGTTGAATCAAGTCACCATCATCATCTTCAGTCCACAATTCTTTACCTAGACGCTCTTCATTGTTGGCTATAACTGCGTTAGCCGCAGCTAGAATGTGACCTGTTGAACGGTAATTCTGCTCCAAACTAATAGACGTAGCATCATCATAATCTTGGTGAAATTTTTGAATATTTTCTATTTTAGCTCCACGCCAACCATAAATTGATTGGTCATCATCCCCAACGATAAACAAGTGGCCATTATTTCCTGCTAATAGTCTGAGCCATGCATATTGAATGGTGTTGGTGTCCTGAAACTCATCAACTAAAATTTGTTGGAAGCGTTGTTGGTAATTAGCTAAAATATCGGGGCGTTTAAGCCATAGTTCATGACTACGCAATAGAATTTCACCAAAATCTATTACTCCAGCTCGTTGACAGGCATTTTCATAAGCTTGATAGATAGCCAACATTTTTTGGGAATAAGGATCTTGTCCAACTTGAATATGCTTGGCTCTTAGCCCTTCATCTTTTTGGCCGTTAATGTACCACTGTGCTTGCTTGGCTGGCCACTGGGTCTCATCAATCTCCATCGTACGTATTAAGCGCTTGAGCATTCGGAGTTGATCATCGCTATCTAGGATCTGAAAGCTTTGAGGTAAATCGGCTTCTTTCCAATGGGCACGTAATAAACGATGTGCTAAACCGTGGAAAGTACCTACCCACATACCTCCGATGGGATAACCGAGCATACTCTCTATACGACTGCGCATTTCGGCAGCAGCCTTATTGGTGAAGGTCACAGCTAATATGTTGCCGGGTGAAAGTCCTTCCGCCTGAATAAGCCAAGATATGCGATGCACTAGAACACGTGTTTTACCACTGCCAGCACCGGCTAGAATCCTGGCATGGCCAAGCGGGGCAGCTACAGCCTCACGTTGTGGTTTGTTGAGGTCGTTTAGTAGTTCAGAAACATCCATGATAGGGTTCTATGGCAGGTTTAGGCAGAATAATGACACAGAACATGATAGATGCCCTGTGTCATTATTTATTTCATTCAGTTCCGCAAGCCTTACTTTACTCACAGGTTCTCGATTCGGGCTATTTAATCTTGCCACTGGAGAACTAATTAATACATGAATGACGTTTAGAGATTACTATCTAAAAATGCAGTTAATTGTGATTTTGTGAGAGCACCAACTTTGGTTGCTTCTGCTTCACCACCTTTGAATAGCATTAAAGTTGGTATACCGCGAATCCCATAGCGTGGTGGTGTTTCAGGATTCTCATCTATATTTAATTTACAGACAGTTAATTTACCTGCATATTCAGCGCCAATTTCTTCAAGGATAGGCGCGATCATTTTACAAGGGCCACACCATTCTGCCCAGTAATCTACTAATACAGGAAGGTCTGACTTTAGTACTTGGCTTTCAAAATCGCCGTCAGTCACATTGGTGACATTTTCACTCATGTTTTATCTCCATTGGTATATAAGCTATCGGAGGACTATACTCTTGCTCCAACACAACAGACATTTTTTCCTATCATCAAGGGTAATGCAAGTATTTCTATGAGTGCACATCTAACAGAGCTGGCTTTTAAGTCATTACCATTGCATGAATCCCTTCAAAAAGGCTTAGAAAACGCGGGTTTCGAGTACTGCACCCCAATTCAAGCACAATCGTTACCGTTATTACTAGCAGGACGAGATGTGGCGGGGCAAGCGCAGACAGGGACAGGTAAGACAATTGCTTTTTTATTGGCGGCATTTCAGCGTTTACTAGAAGACAAACCCTTTGAAAAGCTGGGATGGTAAACAACCACGTGCTTTTATTCTCGCACCAACAAGGGAACTAGCGATCCAAATTGCTAAGGATGCGCACTTACTAAATGGTGAGGCGGGTCTGCGCATTGTAGTTGCCTATGGAGGCAAAGATTATGAGAAGCAGAAAGAATCTATCAAGGCTGGTGTTGATATTTTAATTGGAACACCTGGAAGATTGTTAGATTATCAAAAACAAGGTGTTTTTAACTTAAAACAAGTACAAGTTATGATCTTGGATGAAGCGGATCGAATGTTTGATTTAGGGTTCATCAAAGATGTACGTTACTTTTTACGTCGTGTGCCGAATCCAAGCGACCGATTAGGCATGTTGTTCTCTGCTACGATGAGCTACAAAGTTACCGAGCTAGCTTATGAACACATGAATAATCCACAAAAAGTTCAAATTGAACCTGAAAAAGTGTCGGGTGACAGGATAGAAGAGTCTGTTTATTACCCTGCAAATGATGAGAAAATTTCATTACTACTGGCCTTGATTAAGCGCATAGCACCCCAGCGAAGCATTATATTCGTCAACACGAAGCATGCTGCTGATAAGGTATGGGGGTATCTGGAAGGCAACGGTTACGAATCTGCCTTGTTATCTGGTGACGTACCGCAAAAAAAGCGGGAAAGTTTATTGAAGCATTTTCAAGAGGGTGATTTTCATTTTATGGTAGCAACCGATGTTGCAGCAAGAGGTTTGCATATCTCTGCAGTGAGCCATGTGTTTAATTATGATTTACCACAAGATAATGAGGACTATGTCCACCGTATTGGCCGAACTGCAAGGGCTGGAGCAAGTGGAGTAGCTATTAGTTTTGCTTGTGAAGATTATGCATTTTCACTGCCGGATATTGAGGAGTACATCAAACATAAGTTACCTGTAGTGGCAACTTCTACAGAGGAATTACTAAAGCCGTCGCGAGCAAAAAGGCCAGAGAAGCGTCCACCAACTTCACGTCAAAAAAGAACTCACCCGAGTAAACAGGGCCGAATGAGTAGATGATAAGATCAGAAAACTAATGGTACTATTTCAACTATTAATAAAAATGAGTTTTTTATTCTTTATCCTCAGAAAAGAGCCTGTGCGGGAAAGTGTTTTAAGCTGCTGATTATTAGGATTTTAATCTAATGCATTGAACCAGAATAAAGGCTACTTTGATGAGGCTATATAAGTGTTTTTTACTGTTGCTTTTTATTCAGCCTTACAGCTTGTCAGCAAACACGTGATAAAAATATAATTTCGGCAGAAGGTATACCGAACACTGATTTATTACGAATTGCAAAGAGTGATATTGATGAAGTGATTGAGTTACATCAGCAAGCTGTGATGCAAGATTTGAAACAGCTAATGGTTAAGCTATATCATCGCAACCCCTTACAGCGATTTGATAAAGAAAAACGTTCTATAGAGGAGAGTGTTGAGCTGGTATTTAAGAGGTCTTATAAATATGGCTACTCTCATTGGGAAGGTTTACCTGGTACTGAAATTATTCATCTGTCATTGGATAATGAATATCATGTCAACGACCGAATTTTAACATTTATTGTTGGAGTTCGAAAAATGTTAATGGCTTCTTATGGTAACCATACCGACTTTTACTATTTAATTAGTTTGAATGAACAAAAACTATATAACAGTGCACGAAATATAGAAGTAGCAGCATGGATGCTATCTGAGAAGCGTGATCATCTCGGCCAACTTTTTATTTCAAGTGATAGTGTGGAAGATGAAACACGTAATTTAAGTTTTCAGCGTTTGATTGGTAAAATGATTGCGACTCAAGATAACTTAGCATCAATAATCTCTCATAAAGAAGGACGCCTCATTAAGACGATTATGTTTAAAGCTGCGACAATGGTTTTTTTACCAATTTAGTTTTTCAGCTTGCTTAGGCTTGGGTTGGCAAAGCGTTGCCCCGAGGCCTGGTGCATGAAGATTCTTTTTAATAGACTATTATTATTAACAGCAGTAAAGCCACACTGTCTTGCTAGTTTAAGGGCAGGGTTGTCATTACCAAACACTCTTTTAAAAGCATCCATAGTCAGCTGAATCGCGATATTATCGCCCATGCGGCGCCGTTGATATTTACCCAGCATGTGGAGACTACCAATATTACGTCCTTTTTTGTGAGTCTCAATAATAATCTCAGCAAGTGTGGCGGCATCTAAGAAGCCAATATTGACACCCTGGCCTGCGAGAGGATGAATTGTGTGGGCAGCATCACCGACCAATGCAAAACCAGGCTCGATATAGTGGTCAGCATGGCGTAGTTTTAATGGAAAACTTGCGCGCTGGCTGACGTCTATGATGCTACCAAGTTTATAATCAAAGGCGGTGGCTAAGGTTTGTTTAAAGTCTTCATCATCGAGCTGGATTAATAATTGTGCTTCGGCTGTAGAATTTGACCAGACGACAGAGCATTGATGAGGATTTGCTAGAGGTAGGAAAGCTAGTGGGCCTCCAGGTAAAAACCGTTGCCTAGCTGTTTGTGTGTGAGGAAGCTCTGTGGTTACAGTGCATACGACACCTTGCTGCTCATAATCCCATCCTTTTGTTTGGATCCCGACCCATTCTCGCAATGGTGATTGCGCGCCATCGGCTGCGACAATAAGATCAGCGCTGATCTGACGACCACTTTCTAATGTCAGTGAACTACCTTCTTTTGAAATGGGCTTGTCTGGGCAGATAAAATCAATATTAGGATATTGTTTACACTGGGTTAAGCTAGCTTGCTGGATATGTCTATTTTCTATCAAATGACCAAGGTGTGGTTCGCCAATGTCAGCACTATCAAAATGAATAGTGCTAGATTCAGTTTCCCATACTTTCATATCAGTAAATGGAGCGAGGCGCTCGGTAATAAGATGAGACCAGATATTGAGGTTTTTGAGTAAGTTCTCACTGGCTTGGCTGATAGCACTCACTCGCAAATCAGAATGGTCGGTTGATGATATTGGTTTGTGAGCAAAGGGCTCGATGAGGGCAATTTTGATTGTCTGCTGACTACCTAAAGCAGCTGCTAACGTTGAACCCACCATACCTGCACCAACAATAATGACGTCATAATCTTTATTCATATTGAAATACCTCTAGCGAGGCGTGGCTGTCTTTTACCCAGCCCCATGCTTTTTTGAGCGAGCCAATGCTTTGCTGGTGGTAAAAGATCAAGCATTATCAAGCTCGCACTCCGGCCATGGCCGAGTATAGAGTTGTCATTACTAAATAGCCTTACCAAAATATCCGTGGCTTTAATAACTGAGTCTTGATCACTTTGCTGCCAGTTCTGATAGTCATGTAATAATTGGGCTTTACCACAATCATTTACTTCATTGACGAGGACATCCGCTAAGGCAATTACATCGCGTAGGCCTAGATTAAATCCCTGCCCAGCAATAGGGTGAAGGTTATGAGCAGCATTACCAATAAAAACAATGCGATCTTGAATGGGCCGATCAGTCTGGGTCAGTTTTAGTGGAAAATGACCACGTTTCCCAACTTGTGTGAATTTGCCGAGTCGATAACCAAACTCTGATTGTAATTGTTTTAAAAAGGCTTTGTCATCGAGTTTATTAATAGTGATTTCATCTCCACTTTTTACGGTCCAAATTAGGCTGCACCGTTGATCTGGCATCGGTAATAACGCTATAGGGCCATGTTCTGTAAAGCGTTCGTAGGCCCGATTGAGATGGGGACGCTCAGTATTAATATTCGCGGTAATAGCCGTTTGTTGATAAGTCTGTTCTGTAACTGAGAGGCCGAGCAATTTACGAATAGTTGAGTTTGCACCATCGGCTGCCACAATAAGTTTAGCTGTTAAGTGACGTTCATTATTAAGAGTGAGCTCAACTGCATTGTCTTGTTGTTCTACCGCAGTAACAGTACTCGGACAAATGATATCTAATGCTTCATGTGCCGCTATGGCTTGATTCAATACTTGACCCATAGCTCTCGCGAGAATAACTTGGCCAAGAGCGGGAACATTTTCAGCCCTTGCAGATAAACGGGTAGCACCAAAGTGGCCACGATCTGAAATATGAATATCATTGATCGCTGTACTATGAGGAGCGAGCTGAGACCATAAGCCCATAGTTTCGAAAATAGATTGTGAGCCATAGGATAGGGCTATACCACGGTCATCATAGCTAGGTTGTTGATTAGTTTTAAGGTTAAAGGCTTCGATTATAGCTATTTTTAACGAGCTTGTTTTTAATGCGAAGGCGAGGCTCGCGCCAACCATACCTCCACCAACAATGATTAAGTCGTAATCAGTTTTCTTCATGTTTTCAAGGTGGGCTTTCTGCCATAAGTGTTTCTATTTCATCTATTTCTTTGGGTGCTAAAGCACTTAAAACCTCATTACCTGTCTTGGTGACTAAAACATCATCCTCGATTCGAATACCAGTGAAATGCCATTTTCTCGGAATATGATCAAGATCTCGTATATAAATGCCTGGCTCGACAGTGAGGACCATGCCAGGTTCTAGAAGACGCCATTCGCCGCCCACTTTATAGTCGCCGACATCATGAACATCCATTCCCAACCAATGCCCAGTTCGGTGCATGTAAAATTCCCGGTAGGAGTGATTTTCGATTAATTCTTCCAACTCACCTTCTAGCAAACCGAGGTCTATTAGTCCTGCTGTTAAGACACGAACAGCTGCTTCATGAGGCTGGTTCCAGTGATTGCCAGGTCTCACAGCGGCAATAGCGGCCTTTTGAGCATTTAAAACGATTGTGTAAAGTGCTTTTTGGCTTGGTGTGAACTTCCCATTTACAGGAAAGGTGCGGGTGATATCTCCTGCATAAAAATCGTATTCTGCACCAGCATCAATTAAGAGGAGGTCATTATTTTTTAATTTATGGTTATTTTCAATGTAATGGAGTATGCAACCATTTTCACCACCACCAACGATAGAAGGGTAGGCAGATGAACGGCAGTTGTTTCTCATGAACTCATGAATTATTTCCGCTTCAACTTGATATTCCCAATGTCCTGGTTGAGTAAATCGCATAGCGCGAATATGGGCTTTTGCGGAGATTTCCCCAGCTTTTCGCATGGCTTTAATTTCGTCGCTGCTTTTGAAGAGTCGTAACTCATTGAGACAGTGGTCGAGTTCAATTATTTCGGTTGGAGAATGTTTACCCTGACGCGTTGCTTGGCGAAGGTGGTTCAAGAAACCTACAATACGTTGATCAAAACTAGCGATATTACCCATTGTATAAAAGACTTTTTCTCGTTCTTCTAGTAATCCGGGTAGGATGTCATCCAAATCGCTGATAGGATATGAATCATCAGCATCAAAATTCTTGATAGCACCCTCTTGACCTGCGCGGTAACCATTCCAGATTTCTTTTTCAAGTTTTCGTTCTCGGCAAAACAAAAGGTATTCGCCGTGTGGTCTGCCAGGGACTATAACGATGACAGAATCCGGTTCATCGAAGCCACTGAGGTAATGAAAGTTACTATCACTTCGATATGGATAATCGACATCACGATTACGCGATGACACCTCAGCATTGGGAAGTATAGCAATACTGTTTGGACCCATGATATCCATGAGTTGTTGTCTACGTTTGGCGAATTCTTTTTTAGTCATAAAAGTATTAATACTGTTAGTGTTCAATTATATCTTTAGAAGTGTCGATAGGTTGAAGCTCACTATATAACAAAAAAAGGCCCATTCTTAAATATTCAACTAATTCCTCAAAATTAGTTTCTTCTTCATTTGAATCTTCAAGAACATCATTGCTCAGCTGACTTATTTTGATTGCATCTGCGATATATTCTTGGCAGTCAGCGGAGAGTTCGGTTTCATCAGTTAAGCCGGATGTGCCAAGTCCGTATATTAAGCCCTGACACCAGTCAGTCATCGCTAATATGCGCGAAGGGAGAGGGGCAAGGTCATCAGGTAATTCAAGTTGTAAATCAAAATCAAGACTATTAAGAGACTGAACCGTCTTATCAAAGAGTGCAGTAAGATCTAAAATTTCTTGGTCGTCAGGTGTAATATCGTCATATAAAGTCTTGTACCAATCTATACGGTTTGCTTGGGAATCCATACATAATAGACCACATAGGGAACCCTGAAGTTCGGCTGCATTTGCAGGCCCATCACCCGTATTTTTTTCTGGTGATAGGGACGGGAAGTATAATTCTGACATGGTGACAGGACTCGCAGTTAAAAAACATATTATGACAGTTGTTGACCCAATCAGCAGGGCGAGGCTATAGTAAATACTTATTTTTGTAGCTTAAGAATGCATAATAATGGAAAAAGACGAACTACAGCAACTAGAGCAACAAGTTGATGACCTACTTCGAGTTAGTCGTCGTATGCGCGAAGAAAACATGTTGTTGAAATCCCAGCAGTCTGCATGGCTGACAGAACGTACAAAATTAATTGAGCGCACAGAACTAGCTCGAGGACGAATTGATAAAATGGTTGAGCGACTAAAAGAGTTGGATAGCGAATTATGACCTCGCCTGTTATCGTTAATATTTTAGGAAAAGAATATCAAATTTCTTGCCCTGAAGAAGAAAAACCCGCGCTGATTGCATCGGCCCAACTCTTACATGATGGAATGGAAAAAATTCGTGGCACCGGTAAAGTCGTTGGACTTGATCGTATTGCAGTGATGGCAGCATTAAATATTGCGCACGAACTGATTGGTTTGCAAGATCACCAAGAGAATGGTGATCCTGAGACAACAAGTAAAGTTTTACAAATGAAAGAGAAAGTTACGGCCTTTTTGAACGAAGATCGCCAGCTTGATTTATAAAATAATTATTTAACTCACTTAAAATCAGAGTATGCTATTTGTGAGTTCTGCGGTGTTCGATAGCGACAAGTGTGTCTTGAGCCGATAAGCAATTGCTTCGGAAACTGATATTGAAATGGCGTGCAGGCCCGCAAGTCGGGAAGCCCAAGTTTCAATCGATGTATCCACTTGAACCTACATGGTTCGAGAACCAGTTCGTACCGGCATTGCGGGACTCTTTTCCTAGCTTTATTTCTTAAAAGCATCAAAATTAAGTATGAGTATTCCCCCCCAAGGCATTGTCTGTTTTAATGACGTAGCTAATTACGCCACTTTAAGGATAGATTGATGTACAAGCGCGTGTTTTATTACTCTGGTTTACTGCTTCTGTTGTTAGGAGCTTTCCCTACTTATGCAGAGACAGAAGACAGTGTTGACCGTGTTAAAGCCTTGCTGAGTAAGGTAGATGATCTTTGGCGGGGTCAATCGTCATATGCCATCACCTCTATGTATGTTAAAACAAAACATTATGAGCGCACCATGAAGATGGAAGGTTGGTCCAAGGGTAAAGAAAAAACCTTGCTTCGCATTATGCTGCCGTTACGTGAGAAAGGCACCTCGACACTTAAGTCTGATAATCATATTTATACTTATCTGCCTAAGACCGATCGTACAATTAAGCTCACCAGTGGAATGATGGTGGGCTCTTGGATGGGAAGCCACTTAACCAATGATGATTTGGTTAAAGAAGCTCGCTTGGAAGAAGATTATACGGCAGAAATTAGTTTTGAAGGTATGCGTGAAGGCCAAAACATTATTGAATTCTCATTGGTTCCAAAGATAGATGCTGCAGTAGTTTGGGGCAAACTGAAATTGATTGTTTTAGCTGACAGTAACATTCCCCTGGTTGAATATTATTACGATGAGGATTTTGAATTGGCAAGGACAATTTGGTTTAGTGATATCCAGCTTTTAGCAGGCCGCCAGCGCCCTGCAGTTCTAACCGTGATACCAGCAGATAAGCCTGAGGAGTTGACACAGTTCATTTACAAACACTTATCACTGAATGTTGAGCTAAATGATAGTTTATTTTCCTTATCGAGCTTAAAAAAGCGCTGAGCATCCAGCCAAAAGTAATGTTATGAATCTAATTACATTGGCCTCTCGAAATGTTTTTCGTCATCGTCACCGTACCGTTGTGACGACATTAGCTATGGCTTTTGCTTGTGCAATGATGATTGTTTTTGCTGCGTTGATGGATGGGTTTGCTATTGGCAGTGAGCATAATGTGGTGTCGATGAACACGGGTGATATTCAAATTCACTTGCCGGGGTACCGTAATGAACCAGATATCTACAGTCTAATAGATAACGCTGACCAATTAGTAGAACAGTTTAGGGAAGAAGAGTTTTATGCATCAAAGCGATTGTTTGCTTTTGGTTTGATGGCAAGTGACCGAGGTTCATCCGGTGTTCAATTGCGTGGAGTCGATTTAGTATATGAGCCAATGGTGACAGAAATTGACCAACATATCATGACGGGAGACTGGCTAAATACATTGGATCAACATGGCGTAGTTATTGGCAAAAAACTATCTAAATTACTAGATGTGAGCTTAGGTGATGAATTGATATTTGTAGGCCAAACCGCGGATGGCTATATGGCAAATGATAGCTTCAAAGTTAAGGGTATTTTGAAGTCAGTATCCCCTACGATTGATAATGCGGGCGTCTTTATGAGTAATATCATGCTAAGTGAGTTGATTGCTTTGCCAAAAGGTGCACATGAATTAGTTCTAATGAGAGTGGATAGAACCGGTGATTTAACGTTGAAGACAGCTGAGCTTAAAACATCCCTAGGAAGTGGTTTAGAAGTGATGAATTGGCAGCAACTCATGCCTATTATCAACCGTTTTTTAGAGACTGCACATATTCAAACTGTGATTATGATGATTTTCACTTATATTGCTGTAGCGGCAGTGGTATTGAATGCGATGTTGATGAGTGTGTTTGAGAGAGTTCGTGAGTTTGGCATTATGAAAGCGATTGGGGTTAAACCCAAGCAACTAGTATTACTTATTTATACAGAAATTTTTATTCAAACTCTCTTAGCTGGATTCTTAGCGGTATTTGCGGGGAGTAGTTTATCTTGGTATTTTCAAGAAAATGGACTTGATATGTCTTCTTTAGCAGAGGAGATTTCATTTGCAGGTATTGCCTTCGACCCAGTTTGGTATGCAGCTTTGACGATTAATTCGATACTAATACCTGTACTCTTTTTATTTGTGATCGCCGCGATAGCGGTGATTTATCCTGCTGCTAAAGTGGCTATCATCAAGCCTATTGATGCTATTCATCATCAATAGACGAAATAGCTGATTATGAAACTCAATACTTTGGCTTGGCGAAACTTATGGCGACATAAGAGGAGGACGTTAATTACGGCCTCATCAATTGCTTTTGGTGTTTTATTAGCAGTCACTTTTACAGGTGCTGGTGATTATTTTCATACAAGAATGATTGATGCTGGGGCCAATATGGGGATGGGCCATATTACCATTGCAGCACGAGATTATAACCGAGCACCAAGTAGTCAAAAACTTATTCAAGGTGCAAATACCTTACAGTCACTGATAGCAAGTTTGCCAGAAGTGAAATCAGTGGTGGCTCGTATTCAGGGTCAGGCAATGTTTGCAAGTGCAAGGAAAAGTGTTGGAGGGACTTTTATTGCCATTGATCCTGCTAAAGAGAACGCTAATAATAATTTGTTTATTCAGTCCTTAACAGATGGTGAAATGCTTAGTACAACGAATGGAAAAGGAATTGTAATGGGTGTAGATCTAGCCCGTAAATTAAAGCTTAATTTAGGTAAAAAAGTTGTGTATACAACAACTGATATTAATGGCGATATTGTCAGTGCAGTTGCCCGCGTTAGTGGTATTTTTAGAACTGGAGTGGCTGAAGTAGATGGAGGCATGGCATTGTTACCAATGCAAAGTATTCAAAAGGTCTTAGGCTATGCGTCAGATGAAGTGAGCCTTATTGCTGTTAGTCTAGTTGACCAGAGGATTAGTCATGCCTTACGAGGTAGGATGCAAGGCCAGCCAGAATTTGAACATGTTGAAGTGCTTAATTGGCAGCAAACGCAGCCTGACTTGGCAGGTATGATAGCCGTTGATAAAAGTGCGAACCGAATTAGTCAGTTAATGATTTCTCTACTTATTGCCGCGGGTATCTTGAATACGATGTTGATGAGTGTACTGGAGAGAATTCGAGAATTTGGGGTGATGATGGCTTTAGGAATGTCACCACGAAGTTTATTTAGCTTAGTAATATTAGAATCCTTCTGGCTCGCTGTTATTGGTTTGATTATTGGCATTATCGTAACTATTCCGTGGTACCTATACATGGCCGAAACGGGTATCGATTTAACATCGGCTTATGGCGATGACTTTAGCTTTGGTGGTGTTCTGCTAGATACAGTTTTTAAAATTCGGTTATTTAAAGAAAGTATCATTGGTATTTTGATTGGACTATTTGGTCTGGCATTACTATCAGGTGTTTACCCTGCATGGCGAGCAGGTCGTATTCCACCTGTTGAGAGTTTAAAAGCATTATGAATAAAATAGTCGAATTACGAGGCTTAGATAAGCATTATCAGCAAGGTGAATTGCAGGTTAAAGCTGTAGATAACGTG
Source organism: uncultured Gammaproteobacteria bacterium (assembly GCA_905181885.1). Lineage (GTDB taxonomy): Bacteria > Pseudomonadota > Gammaproteobacteria > Nitrosococcales > Methylophagaceae. The sequence continues at coordinate 137,461 of CAJIZI010000001.1, read as the reverse complement.
TCTTTAACTATAGAAAAGAGGGACTTTGCAGCATTATGTGGGCCCTCAGGCTCAGGAAAAACTAGCATTCTTAATTTGATAGGTGGTTTAGACTCGGCCACTTCTGGAAAAGTATTATTGGAAGGTATTGATTTGTCAGCATTGTCTAATGGTGAATTAGCTGAGGTACGTAAGAACCGAGTTGGCTTTGTGTTTCAATCATATAATTTGATTCCTGTGATGACAGCTTATGAAAATGCAGCATTTGTGTTGGAACTTCAGGATATTAAACCTGCCATGATAAGGGCGAGGGTAATGAAAGCTTTAGCGGATGTTGGACTAGCAGGAATGGAAGAGAGGCGGCCAGATCAAATGTCGGGGGGGCAACAACAACGAGTGGCAATTGCCCGTGCGATTGTAACCAGTCCAGCCATTGTTCTAGCTGATGAACCAACAGCGAATGTGGACTCTAAAACAGCAGAACTGTTATTGGATTTAATGGAAAAATTGAATCGCGAGCAAGGTGTGACATTTCTCTTTTCTACTCATGATCAGCATGTGATAGATAGAGCCAAAAGAATCATTCATATCCTTGATGGGCAAGTCGAATCAGACGAACAAAAAATATAATGAACTATACTTTTATGATGTGGCTATTTGTATTATGTGTTGTTTTTTTGCCAAATACTTCAAAAGCATTTTATGAATGGGAAGACGAAGAGTTAGAGTTAGAGTTACGAGGTTTCGTTCGTGGCGTCGGCCTAACTGCTAAGAATCCCAGCGATAACATCTTATTTGAACATGATAAAGTTACAGCGAGTGGTGTATTTGGTCGGTTGATGCTAGATATATCTAGCCCAAGTATGAGTGCAGAAATACATATTGTTCAAAGTGTTTTAGCTGACAAATTACGCACTGGTGGAAGTCGCTTTAATGTAATTAGTGATGCGGAGCGCAGTGATGGTTTGCACTGGCGTTACGATGAAGGCCATGCTGACTTAATGATTGATCGCTTAAATGTGCAGTATCAGACTAATGACTTACGTCTAAAAGTCGGTAGACAACCCATTAATTTAGCTACAACATTTTATTTCACTCCAAATGACTTTTTTGCCCCTTTTTCTGCTCAAGCATTTTTTAGAACCTATAAGCAGAGTGTTGATTCTGCACGTATAGATTGGCAATGGAGTAATGATTCCTCATTGTCATTGATAGCGGTGATGGACTATAAACTAGATCTCAGTCAGCCAACAGGGTGGGAAACATCTCCTGACTGGGCAGAAACAGCTTACCTTTCCCGAATATCAACTTTGAGTGAGTATTTTGAATTGGGCTTATTAGTTGCTAAAGTGTCAAAAGATGAGATCATTGGCTTTGATTTTCAGGGAGAGGTCTTTGATTTGTTTGGTTTACGGGGCGAGGGGCACATCCGCTTTACTGATAAAGCTAAGACTAAGCGAGATTCTAAGTTTTCCCTGGCGATTGACAAACGCTGGCAAAACACTTTAACACTACGCTTAGAACATTTTTATCAACACTCCGGTGCTAAGGATAGTGCTAAGTATCAAGTTCTGGGCACAGAGGATAGCAACAATGCATATTTGGCTCGAAATTACACGGCTATCGGGAGTAGTTACGATTTTAGCCCTTTGTGGCAGGTTGATACAGTTTACTTATTTAACCATCAGGATACATCAAAGTTATTAGCTTTATATTCATTGTATGTATTATCGGATGAATCTGAACTATCTATTGGTATAAACATTCCATTAGGCAAGGAGCCAGAGTTTGGTAGGTTAAAAACTGAATTTGGAAGCTTTTCTCAATCACTAACTGTAGAATACCGGGTCTATTTCTAAAACTAATTCAGGCCCACTTAATTGTTGGCATTACAATTAACAGTATAGTTAAAATTTAACTTCAAGTAATAGTATTATAGGGATGCACACAGCAAAAGAATGGAAGAAAATGTCCTTATTAAATGAACAAATTATTAGCTGTCCATATTGTGGGGAGTCGATTGAAGTTTTGATTGATTATGAAGATATAGATCAGCAATATATTGAAGATTGTCAGGTCTGTTGTAGACCAATTATATTTGTTATTACTTGCGACTTTAACGGTGAATTATCTGTAGCTGTGCATACTGAAAATGACACGTTTTAATGGTTATGTTCAAGTTTAACTGAAAACATAAAGTCCTAACTCTCGTTATTTAACTTAGGTGCTTATGTGACGTGACGTACCTCAACAGCAACATCGAAGTGTTCTTGAGCATAGCTTTGCAGCCAAGCTAGTTCAATGTCGGGAGAGGCTTTATCTTTTGCGTGATAATATGACTGCATAAAAACCTCATCGTTTTCAGTTAACCAGGCCTCCGTTCTGGTTTGAACGTCGACAGAGTCTTGACGATAGACTTCCTCAAACACAGCATCGACAATGCTGGCAAATGCTTTTTCTGTAAGGTCATTTTTTTCAGCATAACCTCGGCAGGTTCCTAAAATTGCAGCGGTGACATATCGATCTTTTTGCATGGGAATCGGGACGTTATCGAAGATGCTTTTAAGTGGTTGAAAGCATTCTGAGAATGCTTGTTTTAGTTTATTTTTATGCTTTATTATTTCAAACATAATATTTCCCATTTAAAGAGTTAGAACGGATTATAATTTTTTACCTAGTGTACTGGCTTTTTCAAAATTCGTCTGCACATGTTGACTAAGCCAATCTAACTTTAGTTCAAGTTTAGTTACAGATTTAGCGTGATAGTACGCTTCCATAAAATCTTTGTTTTCTTCATTGAGCCAAGTTAAGGCTCGAGATTGCATGTCGAGTGATTCACTACGAAATACTTCCTCAAAGGCATTATCTATAAGCTTGTTAGTAACACTTTCTTTGAGTTTTTGCTTGATTGCATAGCCGCGGCAGGTGCCGAGGATAGCACCGGAAATATATGGGCTTTTGCGCATATCTGGGTGGACATTTCCTAAGTCACTCCTTACTGGGTCTAAGCAATCAGAGAAGGCCTGTAAAAGTATCGGTTTATGTATGGCTGCGGAAAACATTCAATAGCTTATAACATGAGGCCAGTAGCTGGTTTAAAGTTTTCTTTGGCAAAAGCAGTCAACCAGCGCAAGTTAAGATCTGCGTTAGTTTGAGCGCGCGCATTTTCATAGGCCTGAATAAATTGGGCATTTTCTTCATTTTTCCAAACATCAACACGGTTTTGAACATTCATGGATTCGAGTCGATATATTTCCTCGAAAATAGTGTCAGCTATTAGAGCTATATCAGCTTGTTTTGTGATGTTCTGAGATAAGGCATAAGTTTCACAGACAGCTAAAATTGAAGCATTAATTGCTGGGTCGCTTTGCATTGGAATTGGAACATTGCCTAATTGGTCCATGACGGGCCAAAAACAGGCTTCAAATGCCTCACTTAGTTTCCTTTTGTGCTTAGTAATGCCGAATCCAAACATGTCGAGCCTCTGTTGTTCGTTATATGGTTAATAGAGATGGTGCTATATAAGCATGAATATACAGTAGTCTCAATTTGAAAGGAGTATTTTTAGTTACAAGATACAGAGTTTAATCGTTAACTTTAGCGCGAAGTGACTTTGTTTTAGCACGATGGACTTTATTCTCAAGCCGTCTTTTTTTTGCTCCATTGGTGAGCTTAGTAGCGCGTCTTATTTTATGTGTTTTATTTTCGTAAAGAATAAGTTTTTTTAGGCGTTGCAGGGCATCCCGGCGGTTTTTTTCTTGTGTACGCCATTGTTGTCCTTTAATAACAATGATGCCATCTTTGTTAATTCTGGTGTCTTTAGACTCAAGAAGTCGTTGTTTGTAATGTGTTGGTAAGGACGATTTGTGAATGTTAAAGCGAAGGTGGATGGCTGAAGCCACTTTATTGACATTTTGGCCGCCAGCTCCCTGAGCACGAATAGCTGATAATGTAATTTCATCATCAGATAGAGAAATTTCATTAGTAATAACTAGCACATTAAATACTCTTGTCGCGTTCCATAAAATGAAACAGTCTCAACTATACTAAGGTAGGTAAAGTTTTTACACGGACTCACTATGTGCGTAGTAACTTTATGACGGATTGAGTTTCTGGTTTGATGCCTCTCCACAGACGGAATGCTTCGGCAGCTTGTTCTACCAGCATACCTAAGCCATCTATAGATTTAAAAGCATGTTGTTTCTTAGCCCATTGAATAAAGGAGGTATCTTCATTGCTGTACATCATATCGTAGCAGAATGTCTCATGTGTGACGGCGGTTGCAGGGATTGGAGGTACTTGACCTTGGAGGCTGGCAGAAGTGGCATTAATGATAATGTCGTAGTTGCCAGCGACAGCTGCAAACCCTGTTGCACTGATATTACCAAAATCAGTAAAATTATCGACTATGTTTTGTGCTTTACTGATCGTGCGGTTGGCAATAATTAGTTCTGCAGGCCCTTGTTCAAGTAGTGGTTGAATAACACCCCTTGCAGCTCCGCCTGCGCCTAATAACAAAATACGTTTATTATTAAGTTGAATACCATGGTTGTCGGTTAAGTCTCGACATAGACCAACACCGTCGGTGTTGTCGGCATAGAGGGTCCCATCCTCCTGAATGGTAATGGTATTAACGGCGCCTGCTAGGGCCGAAAATTCACTCTTGTTCTCAATTAACTCCCAGACTTCTTCCTTAAAAGGGACCGTGACATTGACACCGGTAAAACCTAAGGCTTGCAGGTTTTTCAAGCCCTCTTCTAGGCCATTTAATGGGATTAACTCTGCACTATAGACCATGTTTTGGGAATACTGCTTAGCAAAGGATTGATGAATGAGGGGGGACTTACTATGGTGGACTGGGTTGCCAATCACGGCATATTTATCGGTCATCTTTTCTTGGCTAATTGTTTTGCTACGTCTTTAGCAAAATAAGTTAATATGCCATCGGCACCCGCACGCTTGAAGGCCAGTAAACTTTCCATTACGGTCATTTTCTCATCTAACCAGCCATTTTGAGCTGCAGCTTTGAGCATGGCATATTCACCACTAACTTGGTACGCAAAAGTGGGTTTCTGAAAAGTGTCTTTAATGCGCCTTAATACATCAAGATAAGGCATACCAGGTTTAACCATTATAATGTCTGCCCCTTCATTTATGTCGAGTGCTACCTCATGAAGTGCCTCATCACTATTAGCAGGGTCCATCTGATAATCGAGCTTATTAGCCGAACCCAAGTTTTCTGCAGATCCAACGGCATCACGGAAAGGTCCATAGAAGCTAGAAGCATATTTAGCAGAGTAAGCGAGGATGCGAGTGTGCGTATGACCTTGTGCTTCAAGTTGTTGGCGGATTGCACCAATTCGGCCATCCATCATGTCAGAAGGAGCTACAATATCGACACCAGCTTCTGCGTGAGACAAAGCTTGTTTAACGAGAACTTCTAGGGTCTCATCATTCATTATGTGGCCCTGTTCATTTATTAAACCGTCTTGACCATGAGTGGTGAAAGGATCCAATGCAACATCTGTGATAACACCTAGGTCTGGGAACTCTGCTTTTAAAGCACGAACTGTACGTTGTGCTAGCCCTTCTGGATTATATGCTTCGCTTGCGTCGAGGCTTTTAATATTGTCAGGTGTTACAGGAAACAACGCGATAGCAGGTATACCTAAACTATGAATAATTTCTGCTTCTTTAAGTAGAAGATCAATACTTTGCCTGTTAACATCTGGCATCGAAGCAATTGCTTGACTCTGTTTATGTCCATCTAAAACAAAACAAGGGTAGATAAGGTCATTGACAGTGAGATTGTTTTCACGAACCAACTTACGTGAGAAAGCATCTTTTCTCAGACGTCGGGGCCTTTGTATCGGGAAACCAGTATGGGTAAAAGACATAGTCGCAATTATTCCTTAGATTGAGTTATACCAATTTTTAACAAATTTTGCTGTATTTCCTGGAAATTATCAAAGTTTAATTAGGAGTATTGAGTCTACTCGGATTCAGATTGTAAGATTTACTCTACGGATAGCCTAAACACTAGTTTAGCTTATGCTACAGCGCATGTAGAAGATTACTGCTCTTCAAACTTGTGTTTAAATCAAGTTTAGCAATAAAAATATAAAGTCGCTCATACGTTAGCTTAATAGAGAAGACATGTTTTTTACATGGACTCGGGACCAGTTTTTGAGCTAAAATTGTAGAGATTTTGTGTGGGTGAAGCGTTCAGTTTTCCCTTATGTTTTTATCTGTTGGAGGTTTCCCTTGCGAACAAGCGCTCTACTGGCCCTTGAAGACGGTACAGTATTTCACGGTGAATCAATTGGTGCTACCGGGCAATCAGTTGGTGAAGTTGTGTTTAATACTTCAATGACGGGCTATCAGGAAATACTGACTGACCCTTCGTATTGTCGTCAAATTGTCACGTTAACCTATCCGCATATTGGTAATGTTGGAGTGAATTCAGAGGATGAAGAATCCTCACAAATTTATGCAAGTGGCTTGGTCATTCGTGAGTTATCACCTTTAGTGAGTAACTGGCGTGGTGAAGAGACACTAGATGCTTATTTGGAACAGCATGATGTTATAGGTATTGCAGAGATTGATACGCGAAGTTTGACACGTCTTTTGCGTCAAAAAGGTTCAATGAAAGGCTGTATTGTGGCTGGTGATAATATTGATGTTGATGCGGCTATTGCAGCTGCTCAAGATTTTGAAGGTTTAAAAGGTATGGATCTAGCCAAAGTCGTTAGTACAAAAGAAAGTCATCAATGGGAGAAGGGTAGTTGGCATCTATCAGGTGAAAGCCAGATGGCCGATATGCGTTTTCATGTCGTAGCCTATGATTTTGGCGCGAAGAATAACATCTTAAGAATGTTAGTGGAAAGAGGTTGCCGCCTCACAGTCGTTCCTGCGCAGACTCTGGCTGAGGATGTTCTAGCTATGAAACCTGATGGTGTCTTTCTATCTAATGGACCTGGCGATCCTGAACCATGTGATTATGCGATTAAATCTATTCAGCACTTATTAGCAGCAGATTTACCGATCTTTGGTATTTGTTTGGGTCATCAACTGTTGGCATTAGCTTGTGGAGCAAAAACAGTCAAAATGAAGTTTGGTCATCATGGTGCCAATCATCCCGTACAAGATAAATTAACAAGTTTAGTGATGATTACAAGTCAGAATCACGGTTTTGCGGTTGATGAACACTCACTACCAGACACATTAGAAGCAACTCATTTCTCACTGTTTGATGGTTCATTACAAGGAATGCATCATAAAACGAAACCAGCTTTTAGTTTTCAGGGCCACCCTGAAGCAAGTCCAGGGCCGCAAGAAGCGGCCGCCCTTTTTGATCACTTTATTGATCTTTTAGCAAAAGCGACAGGTAAGTAAGACACGATGGCAAAGCGTACTGATATACAAAGTATTTTGATTCTTGGCGCAGGCCCGATAGTTATCGGTCAAGCCTGTGAGTTCGATTATTCGGGTGCTCAGGCTTGTAAAGCACTTCGAGAAGAAGGTTATAGAGTGATTTTGGTCAACTCAAACCCAGCAACTATAATGACTGATCCCAATATGGCGGATGCAACTTATATTGAGCCTGTTACTTGGCAAGCTGTTAGCAAGGTTATTGAAACTGAACGGCCTGATGCCGTCCTGCCAACTATGGGCGGGCAAACGGCACTAAATTGTGCCTTAGATCTGGAACGTGAAGGTGTATTAAAAAAGTTTGGTGTTGAAATGATTGGTGCTGATAGCGAAGCGATTAATAAAGCTGAAGATCGTGACCTATTTCGTGCCGCGATGAAAAAAATTGGCCTTGATATGCCCAAGTCAGCTATTGCACGGACACTCGAAGAATCGATTGAAGCTCAGAAGCAGTTTGGTTTCCCTGTGATTATTCGTCCTTCATTCACGATGGGGGGAAGTGGCGGTGGTATTGCATACAACAAAGATGATTTCATTGATATTTGTCAGCGTGGTTTATATCTCAGTCCAACTTCAGAATTATTGATTGAAGAGTCGATTATTGGCTGGAAAGAGTATGAGATGGAAGTTGTGCGCGACAAAAAAGATAACGCTATCATCATCTGTTCGATTGAAAACTTTGATCCTATGGGTGTTCATACAGGTGATTCAATTACGGTTGCTCCGGCCCAAACATTGACCGATAAAGAGTATCAAATCATGCGGAACGCCTCTTTGGCAGTCTTGCGAGAGATTGGTGTTGATACTGGTGGGTCGAATGTACAATTTGCTGTTAACCCAGAGTCAGGCCGCTTAATAATCATTGAGATGAACCCAAGAGTATCCCGCTCATCAGCATTGGCTTCAAAAGCAACGGGTTTTCCTATAGCGAAGGTAGCTGCAAAGCTAGCTGTTGGCTACACACTGGATGAATTGAAAAATGAAATTACAGGTAATATTACACCCGCTTCATTTGAGCCTTCAATTGATTATGTAGTGACAAAAATTCCTAGGTTCACCTTTGAAAAATTTCCCCAAGCTGATAACCGGTTGAGCACCCAGATGAAATCTGTGGGTGAAGTCATGGCAATTGGTCGTAATTTTCAAGAGTCATTACAAAAAGCATTACGCGGATTAGAAATTGATCGCGATGGTTTGACTGAAATCACAGACCTTGAAGGGGACGATACTGCGGAGATGCTGCGTCGTGAATTACGTTTGCCAGGCTCAGATCGTCTTTGGTACTTGGCTGATGCTTTTCGCTATGGTTTTAGCTTTAATGAAATTCAATCGTTATCTTATATCGATCCCTGGTTCTTGATTCAAGTTGAAGAGCTAGTGGCGATTGAAAATGACTTGAAAGATCAATCATTAGCAGAATTAAATATAACTCAAATGCGTGCTATGAAGCGGAAGGGTTTCTCTGATTCACGCTTAGCGACATTATTACAAAAAACAGAGAAGCAAGTACGAGAGCACCGACATGCTCTAGGGGTCAGACCTGTTTATAAGCGTGTTGATACATGCGCAGCTGAGTTTGCAAGTTCAACTGCCTATTTGTATTCAACATACGAACAAGAATGTGAGTCTAATCCGACTGATCGTGAAAAGATCATGATTTTAGGTGGTGGCCCTAATCGTATAGGTCAAGGCATTGAGTTTGACTATTGCTGTGTGCACGCCGCGCTAGCATTGCGCGAGGATGGTTATGAAACAATTATGGTTAATTGTAATCCTGAAACTGTTTCCACAGACTACGATACCTCAGATCGTTTGTACTTTGAGTCCCTAACTTTAGAAGATGTCTTGGAAATAGTGGCTTTAGAGCAGCCAAAGGGTGTGATTGTTCAATACGGGGGCCAAACGCCATTAAAATTAGCGCGTGCTCTGGAAGCTGCTGGTGTGCCGATTATAGGTACCTCTCCAGATGCGATTGACCATGCAGAAGATCGTGAACGTTTTCAGCAAATGGTAGAAAAACTTAATTTGTTACAACCACCTAATCGTTTAGCTTTTGCTGCGGATACAGCCGTGGCTCTAGCTTCTGAAATTGGTTATCCTTTAGTCGTTCGCCCATCATATGTTTTGGGTGGTAGGGCAATGGAAATAGTATATAACGAAGATGAATTAAATCGATACATGAAGACGGCAATTCAAGTGTCGAATGATTCACCCGTATTATTGGATCGCTTCTTAGACGATGCTATTGAAGTCGATGTTGATGCCATATGCGATGGTAAAGATGTGCTCATTGGTGGCATCATGGAACATATTGAGCAGGCAGGTGTTCACTCAGGCGATTCTGCCTGTGCTCTACCAACTTATAGCTTGAGTGAAAGCATCAAAGACCAGATGCGTGAGCAAGTCCGGCAAATGGCATTGGAGCTGGGTGTTGTCGGGTTAATGAATACTCAGTTTGCCATTCAAGGTGATAATATTTTTATTTTGGAAGTAAACCCTAGGGCCTCCCGAACTGTGCCGTATGTTTCGAAAGCGACTGGCGTGCCGTTAGCTAAAGTGGGGGCCCGCTGTATGGTAGGTAGGAGTTTAGCTGAACAGGGTGTAACTGAAGAGGTTATTCCAGATTATTATTCGGTTAAAGAAGCCGTTTTCCCATTTATTAAATTTCAAGGTGTTGATCCGATTCTTGGTCCTGAGATGAAGTCAACTGGTGAAGTAATGGGTGTGGGTAGAACATTTGGTGAAGCCTTTGCTAAGTCACAGCTAGCGGCTAGCGTAGCTCTGCCTATTGGAGGTAAAGCCTTTATTAGTGTGCGTGAAGTGGATAAGGCAGCTATGGTTTCTGTTGCGAAAAACCTGTTAAAGTTAGGTTTTGAACTTTTGGCAACCAGAGGCTCTCAAAAAGTATTGGCAAGTGCTGGTGTGCTATGTAAACAGATTAACAAGGTTGCTGAAGGGCAACCTCATATTGTTGATATGATAAAAAGTGATGAGATTGCATTGATTGTTAACACTACTGAAGGTAGGCAGTCTGTAGCAGATTCACGAGAAATAAGACGTGCAGCATTGCAACATCAAGTCAATTATACGACTACATTAGCGGCGGCACGTGCGACATGTCAGGCCTTAGAATGTGAAAACATTAACTCAGTTAATCGTTTGCAGTCATTACATGGAGAATTACAATAATGGCGGTTCCAGTAACATTACGAGGCGCTGAAGCGCTGAAAAATGAGTTAAAGCAATTGAAGTCAGTTGCACGACCTGAGGTGGTTGCTGCAATAGCAGAGGCTCGTGCTCATGGTGACTTGAAAGAAAATGCTGAATATCATGCAGCCAAAGAACAACAAAGTTTTATCGAAGGCAGAATAAATCAGTTAGAAGGCGTGTTAGCAAATGCTCAAGTAATTGATGTTTCTTCACTCTCTCAAGATGGTCGAGTTGTGTTCGGTGTGACAGTTGTCTTGCTCAATATTCATACCGAAGAAGAGTTTACCTATCAATTGGTTGGCGATTATGAAGCTGATATTAAGTTAAATCGAGTTTCAATTAGTTCGCCAATTGCTCGCGCATTGATTGGCAAAGAAATTGATGATATTGCAACGGTAAAAGCACCTAGTGGTGCGATAGATTATGAGATCGTTGCAATTCGATATGAAGTGTAAGTAACAACTTGATTGCGGGCTTAGTAGGAGAACGCTTATTACTCACACTTTGGGTGGGAAGTTTATGGGCCATAGGTTATATAACAGCCCCCGTCGCTTTTATTTATTTTGAAGACATTGAGGTGGCTGGTGAGTTTGTTGGGAAATTGTTTGTAATTATTAATTACTTAGGTTTAGCGTGTGGAAGTGCTTTGGTGATTCGTTACGCTTCTCTAGGGCACCATGCAATAACGTTGTGGCGCTTTTGGCTAACCTTATCAATGTTACTGTTGGTGGCATTTATGCATTTTTATTTGCAGACTGAAATATCAGGTATTAAAAGTTTGGATTGGCGGCAGGATAGTGCCTTATCTGCTCAATTTGATTTGTTGCACCACCTCAGTACAATTGCGTATGTGGCGCTAAGCATACTTGGTTTAGCATTGGTGGCGACGCAAGACAATATGATAACTAAGGCCGAAAGATAAGAATGGCAAAAAGTAAGTCTAGTAACGACTGGTTAAGAGAGCATTTTGATGATCCTTATGTTAAAAAAGCTCAAAAAGCTGGGTATCGTTCACGTGCAACATTCAAGCTAGAAGAAATAGATAAAAAAGATAAATTAATTAAGCCAGGTATGTCAGTGGTTGACTTGGGATCTGCACCGGGGGGCTGGTCAGATTATGCATTAAGAAAGTTAGGAGATACGGGGACTGTTGTAGCTCTGGATATATTGCGCATGACACCTTTATCAGGTGTGCACTTTATTGAAGGTGACTTTCGTGAAGATGCGGTACTTGATGAACTTAATTTAGTTTTAAACAGTCAACCTATAGACCTTGTATTATCAGATATGGCCCCCAATATTACTGGTGTAGGTTCGATAGACCAGCCCAGTAGTATGTATTTGGTGGAACTTGCTTTGCAATTTGCTTTAGAAAACTTAAGCAAGGAAGGTGTTTTTCTGGTAAAAGTATTCCAAGGAGAGGGATTTGATACATACTTGAAAGCAATGCGGGATGGTTTTCAAAAAGTAATTACAAGGAAGCCCGATGCATCACGAGCAAGAAGTCGTGAAGTTTATTTGCTGGGTCGAATTTTAAAGTGACCTAACAGTGAGAATATTCATAAAGAGGTAGTAAAAGTTGAATGATATAATGAAAAACATAGTTCTGTGGGTAGTGATAGCAGTTGTTTTAATGTCAGTGTTCAATAATTTTGGGCCGAGACCAGTGAAACAAGATGAGATAGATTACTCTACCTTTATTTCTAACATCAAAAATGGTGCTGTCTCCTCTGTTGATATTCAAGATAGAACAATAAAAGGCACGTTAACTGATAACAGTGAGTTTACAACATATAGTCCAAGTTACGATCCTGGTCTGATGGGTGATTTGCTAAATAATGGTGTAACTGTTCAAGCTAAACCTGCCGAAGAAACAAGCTTTTTGATGCAAATCTTTATTTCTTGGTTCCCAATGTTACTGCTTATTGTTGTGTGGGTGGTATTCATGCGAAATATGCAGGGTGGCGCTGGCGGTGGTAAAAACCCAATGTCATTCGGAAAGAGCAAAGCAAAGATGCTCAATGAGGATCAGGTTAAGGTAACTTTTAAAGATGTGGCTGGTGTTGAAGAGGCCAAAGAAGAAGTTAGTGAGTTGGTAGACTTTTTGAGAGAGCCAGGAAAATTCCAAAAGTTAGGTGGTAAAATTCCTCGGGGTATTTTGCTTTGTGGTTCTCCAGGTACAGGTAAAACACTACTAGCAAAAGCGATTGCTGGTGAAGCAAAAGTACCTTTCTTTACTATTTCAGGTTCAGATTTCGTTGAAATGTTTGTGGGTGTAGGTGCATCTAGAGTTCGTGATATGTTCGAACAAGCTAAAAAGCACGCCCCTTGTATTATTTTCATTGATGAAATAGATGCAGTTGGCCGTAGTCGTGGGGCGGGTGTAGGTGGCGGTAATGACGAGCGTGAACAGACACTTAACCAACTTCTAGTAGAAATGGATGGCTTTGAGGGTAATGATGGTGTAATAGTGATTGCTGCGACTAACCGTCCTGATGTATTAGATCCTGCATTGTTGCGTCCTGGTCGTTTTGACCGGCAAGTTGTTGTGCCACTTCCAGACATTCGAGGTCGTGAACAAATATTAAATGTACACCTAAGCAAAGTACCTGCGTCAGAAGATGTTAAAGCGTCATTGATTGCCCGAGGGACACCTGGGTTTTCTGGTGCTGATCTTGCAAATTTAGTTAACGAAGCAGCGTTATTTGCAGCTCGCTCTAGCCAGCGCTTTGTCACTATGAGTGACATGGAAAAAGCAAAAGATAAAATTATGATGGGTGCTGAGCGTGCATCGATGGTAATGAGTGAAAAAGAAAAAGAATTGACGGCCTATCATGAAGCTGGTCATGCGATTGTAGGGCGACTTCTGCCAGCACATGATCCTGTATACAAGGTGAGTATAATCCCGCGGGGACGTGCTCTTGGCGTCACCATGTTCCTACCAACTGAAGACAAATACAGCAACAGTAAGTTACAGTTGGAGAGTCAGATTTCGACTTTATATGGTGGTCGTATTGCTGAAGAAATGATCTATGGGGCTGATGCTGTAACAACTGGCGCCTCAAATGACATTGAACGAGCTACCGAAATTGCTCAAAGTATGGTCACTAAGTGGGGTCTATCTGATCACATGGGTCCATTAGCCTATGGCGTTGAGGACAATGGAGGCTTCTTAGGACAAGGTGGTTCAAGTTCGAAAGGAGTTTCAGATGTCACGGCAAAACAAATTGATGAAGATGTTCGGGCTTTAATTAACCGTAATTATCAACGTGCTGAGAAATTGTTGACCGATCATAATGAGCATTTGCATACAATGGCTAAGTTGTTGATGAAATATGAAACGATAGATAGCGACCAAATTGACGCTATCATGGATGGTCGTGAACCGGGTGAACCAAAGGGTTGGAATGATGATAATTCATCATCGACGACCACCTTCTTCTCCAGAAGCATCAGATGATTCTGAAGCGCCAAGTGAACCGGCAGATTTATTACACTAAAGTTGAAATAAGCCGAATGTGTATCATTAATGATCCTTGATTGTAAGGGTAAGTCATTAGATCTGACTCATCCCCAAATAATGGGCATTCTGAATGTGACCCCTGATTCGTTTTCGGATGGGGGTCAATTTTTTGGTGAAGATGTAGCTTTAAAACAAGCAAAGCAGATGGTTGCAGATGGTGCGACGATTGTTGACGTGGGTGGTGAATCTACACGCCCTGGTGCTACTATTGTGAGTGTTGAGCGAGAAATTGAGCGCGTCATACCAGTCATTGAAGCTATTGAATCTGAAATTGATGTTGTAATATCTATTGATACTAGTAAACCTGAAGTAATGCGTGCTGCAATTGCCGCGGGGGCTGGGCTTATAAATGACGTTCAAGCATTGCGTGTCAATGGTGCTCTAGATGCCGCATTTGAGTTAGAGGTACCAGTTTGCCTAATGCATGCGCAAGGGACGCCTAAAACGATGCAAGAGAGACCTCATTATGAAGATGTAGTAGCTGAGGTCACTAGTTTTTTGCTAGAGAGAGTGGAGATATGCGAAGCACACGGCATAAAAAGGGATAAGTTGATTGTTGACCCTGGTTTTGGTTTTGGGAAAAGGGCCCGACATAATCTACGTCTGATGAAATATTTAGAGCAAATTGTCCATCTTGACTTGCCAGTTCTAGTTGGGATATCACGAAAGTCAATAATTGGGGAATTATTGAATGTATCTATGGAAGAGCGTTTGTCAGGTAGCCTAGCGATGGCTTCATTGGCTGTATGGAAAGGTGCAAAGTTAATTAGAACTCACGATGTAAAAGAAACAGCACAAGCCGTTAATTTGAGTAATTATGTAATGCAGGTGAAAGATTTTGACTGAACAACTGAAACGCTATTTTGGAACAGATGGCATCCGTGGACGTGTTGGGGCTGGTGCGATTACGCCTGAATTTGTATTAAAGTTAGGTTGGGCAGTTGGTCGTGTTTTGGCTAAAGAAAAGAACAGCAAAGTTTTAATTGGCAAAGATACGCGTATTTCGGGCTATATGCTTGAATCTGCATTACAGGCGGGTTTGTCTGCGGCAGGTGTAGACATATACTTACTTGGCCCGATGCCGACACCTGCGATTGCCTATTTAACCCGAACTTTTCATGCTCAAGCAGGTATTGTCATTAGTGCTTCACATAACCCTTATTACGATAATGGTATTAAGTTTTTTAGTAATGAAGGAACAAAATTAGCTGAAGCTATCGAATTAGAAATCGAGGCGATGATAGATGAACCATTAACGACAGTTGAATCGCTAATGCTTGGAAAAGCCCACCGTATTGATGATGCGAGCGGTCGCTATATTGAGTTTTGTAAAAGTACCGTGCCACTCAAAATGAATTTCTCAGGTCTTAAAATTGTTGTTGACTGTGCCAACGGTGCTACTTATCACGTTGCGCCGGATGTTTTTAGGGAGCTTGGTGCAGAAGTCATTGTGATGGGTGTTGAACCAAATGGTCTTAACATCAATCAAAATTGTGGCTCAACAGACCCCAAATTGTTACAAGATGCCGTGCTAGAGCACAAAGCCGACCTAGGGATTGCCTTAGATGGCGATGGTGATCGTTTGATTATGGTTGATCATATAGGTGAACTCGTTGATGGTGATGGTTTATTGTTTATCATAGCGCGTTCTCAGAAGCTGCGAGGCAAAGGCAGTAATTGTGTTGTTGGCACACAAATGTCTAATTTAGGTTTAGAACAAGCCTTAAAAGACCATGATATGGTATTGCATCGCTCTCAAGTTGGTGACCGCTATGTCATCGAAATGTTGAAAGAAAAAGGTGGTGTGGTAGGCGGTGAATCTTCAGGGCATATTATTTGCTTAGATAAAACTACAACTGGAGATGGAATTGTTGCAGCTCTGCAGGTCTTATGTGAAATGATTCGAACGGGCAGTACTTTACACGACTTACAATCATTTATGACCAAGTTCCCGCAAACATTAGTCAATGTTAGGGTGAACAAGGCAATTAATTTAGCCAAGGATGAAGCAGTTTTAGCAATTGTGGCTAGTGTTGAGAAACGGCTGGGTAGAGAGGGGCGTGTACTGTTGAGAGCTTCAGGTACTGAGCCACTGATCCGAGTGATGGTAGAGGGTCGTGATTTGGCATTGACTCAAAAGTTTAGCGAATGAGATAGCCAGTGTTATTAAGACAAGTGTGGAAGACGCTTAAATATTTAGTGAGAAGTTGTGGCGTACTACACGAGAAATTAGCTAGTTGAATTATTTTTATAGGGTTAGAATCGATGCGTAAGCCTTTAGTCGCAGGCAATTGGAAAATGAATGGAACAAATGCTAGTAATCGTCAATTACTTGATGACATCCTGACATCTATTGATGATTTTGCTGACATTGATGTTGCTATCTTCCCCCCTGCTGTATACATACATCAAGTTCGAGAGGCATTAAAGGGCACCGGTATTCACTGGGGCACTCAAAATGTTTCGTCTTACCTAGAGGGGCCTTACACTGGAGAAGTATCGGCTGCAATGATCAATGATTTTAATTGTGAGTACACTTTAATAGGACATTCAGAACGTCGTTGCCTTTATGATGAATTAAATCTTGACCAATTAGTATTGGACCAACTATTGGCAGAAAAATATGAAACAGCAGCTTCTTCAGGTTTAACACCAATTATTTGTATTGGTGAGAGTCCCCAAGAGCATGACCAGGGGCAAACGGAAGAAGTTGTTGTCAGGCTTTTGGATACTTTAATAGCTCATCAAGGTGCGAAGGCATTATCGCGGACCTTGCTGGCTTATGAACCTGTCTGGGCAATTGGTACAGGAAAATCGGCATCGCCAGAATGGGCACAAAACGTCCACCAGTTCATGCGAGAGCGCGTGGCAAAGCATGATCGAAAGACAGCAGAAAATTTACGAATACTTTACGGCGGCAGCGTTAAAGGTAATAATGCGGCCTCATTATTTTCAAAATCAGATATAGATGGCGGTTTAATCGGTGGGGCATCATTAATCGCAGATGAATTCGTCAATATTTGCCAGGCTGCGGCACAACACATTTAGGTTACTATAAAGATGGACACACTAATTCTTGCTATACACATGGTCATATCAGTATTACTGGTGGGCCTGATTTTAATACAACATGGTAAGGGTGCAGATGCTGGTGCTGCAGCTCTTGGCGGTGGAGGTGGAGGTGGAGGTGGCGCCTCATCAAGCCTTTTTGGTAGTCAGGGCTCTGCTTCATTTTTATCGAGAACAAGTGCAATTCTAGCTATGTTGTTTTTTATTAGCAGTCTAACGCTAGCGTACTTTGCCGGAAGAACTGACCGTGTGGAAAGTGTCACTGAAGCTGTAGTGCCGACTATGAGCATTCCAGAGAAAGATGCAGCTAAGCCCACACCTGCTGATTTACCAGAGTTACCTTAATATCTAAAAGCCGACGTGGTGAAATTGGTAGACACGCCATCTTGAGGGGGTGGTGGACATAGTCCGTGGCGGTTCGACTCCGCCCGCCGGCACCATTAGATAATAAACGTAAATCCATATTCTAGAGAGTCTATACGATGATTGTTTTAGAAAAAACTTGAGACTGTCAAAAATTATAAGTCTAAAGTCAGGCTGTGAATATTCATCCAATTGATATCTCCTAGGTATTTCTTCGTTATTGCTCTGCTGCTATGGTCGTGGGATACTAATAAGCAAGGTGGGAATGCCACTTTAATGAAGGCATTATTACTTTAATGATGTCTAATTATAAATTTATAAAGAAGAGCGCGTATGTTGGCTGATTACCTCCCTATTTTATTATTTATTGTTATCGGTATAGGCTTTGGCGTTATGCCAATATTAGCTGGATTTGTTCTTGGTCCCCAACGCCCTGATGCTGAAAAACTATCGCCTTACGAATGTGGCTTTGAACCTTTTGACGATGCTCATATGAAATTTGATGTGCGTTTTTATTTGGTTGCTATCTTGTTTATTATTTTTGATTTAGAAATTGCATTCTTATTTCCATGGGCTGTAGTTCTTAATGATATTGGCGTATTTGGACTGTTAGCAATGTTTTTATTCTTAGCTATTTTAGTAGTGGGATTCATTTATGAATGGAAAAAAGGTGCACTCGAATGGGAATAGAAGGCATTTTAGAAGAAGGTGTAGTCACCACTACTGCTGATAAATTAATTAATTGGGCGCGAACAGGTTCTCTATGGCCAATGACATTTGGTTTAGCCTGTTGTGCAGTTGAAATGATGCAAGCTGGTGCATCAAGATACGATCTAGATCGTTTTGGTGTGGTCTTTAGACCGAGTCCGCGCCAGTCGGATGTGATGATAGTGGCGGGTACGTTAGTTAATAAGATGGCACCTGCTTTACGCAAAGTTTATGATCAAATGTCAGAACCACGCTGGGTAATTTCAATGGGGTCATGTGCTAATGGTGGGGGTTATTACCACTATTCATATTCAGTAGTTCGTGGATGTGATCGTATAGTACCAGTTGATATCTATGTACCTGGTTGTCCGCCCACAGCAGAGGCATTGCTTTACGGAATAATTCAGCTACAAAAGAAAATCCGTCGTACAGAAACGATAGCAAAACCTGCAAAAGTCATAATAGATAGATAATGACTCAATCGCTGAAATTGAAATTAGAGTCTAAACTGGCTGAGGTATTGCTGGACTGTGAATATGTCGGTGGTGAAGTGACTATTCATATTGCTCCTGAACATTTGGTCCCGACGTGCAAGTTACTGCGTGATGATTTTGATTTTGAGCAGTTAATGGATCTCTGTGGAGTTGATTATTCAACTTATGGAGGCTCTGCCTGGGAGACTAAATCAGCAACAGATAAAGGATTTAGCCGTGCAGTTGATGCCATGAGCCGCGAAGAGTCTGAAGACGACGGCTTTCGCTATGCTGTGGTCTATCATATTTTATCATTGAAACATAATATACGGTTAAGGGTTAAAGTTCGCTTAGATGCGGGGCAACCCATGATTGATAGCGTGACATCAATTTGGGAAAGTGCCAACTGGTATGAGCGTGAAGCTTTTGATTTGTTTGGTATTTTGTTTGACGGTCATCAAGATCTACGTCGTATTTTGACTGATTATGGATTTATTGGGCACCCATTCAGAAAAGATTTCCCCTTAATTGGTAATGTTGAAATGCGTTATGACGCGGATAAAAAACGCGTAGTTTATGAACCGGTCAGTATTCAGGAAAGAACGCTGGTACCACGTGTTATTCGTGGTGACAACCGTCACGAAAAAGGGCCGGTATAATGGCCGAAATTAAAAATTATACTTTGAATTTTGGTCCTCAGCATCCTGCAGCTCATGGTGTTTTACGACTTATTTTAGAATTAGATGGTGAGATCGTGCAACGCGCAGATCCTCATATTGGTCTTCTTCATCGCGGAACTGAAAAATTAGCGGAATCAAAACCATACAATCAAAGCATTGGTTATATGGACCGTTTAGATTACGTGTCGATGTTATCCAATGAGCATGCTTATGTAATGGCGATTGAGAAGCTACTTGGTGTTCAGGTACCTGAACGAGCCCAGTATATTCGAGTGATGTTCGATGAAATAACACGAGTTTTGAATCATCTAATGTGGCTTGGCACTCATGGCCTTGACATTGGCGCTATGACTATTTTTCTTTATTGTTTTCGTGAACGTGAAGATTTAATGGACTGTTATGAAGCCGTGTCCGGTGCCCGTATGCATGCAACATATTATAGGCCCGGTGGTGTTTACCGCGATCTGCCAGATTCAATTGCTAAATACAAAGCATCTAAATGGCATAGTGAAAAAGAAGTTAAGCAAAAAAATAAAAATAGGGAAGGAAGTCTATTAGATTTCATTGAAGACTTTACTCAACGATTTCCTGGCTGTGTCGATGAATATGAAACCTTACTGACAGACAACCGTATATGGAAACAACGGACTGTAGGAATCGGTGTGGTTTCTCCTGAGCGCGCATTGCAAATGGGCTTTAGTGGTCCAATGTTACGCGGATCAGGTGTTGAATGGGACCTGCGTAAGAAGCAACCTTATGCTGTCTACGACAAAATGGATTTCGATATCCCTGTGGGGGTTGAAGGCGATTGTTATGATAGATATTTAGTACGTGTTGAAGAGATGCGTCAATCAAACCGTATTATCAAACAGTGTGTCGATTGGCTACGTGATAATCCAGGCCCAGTTATTATAGCTGATAATAAAATAGCGCCGCCGAGTCGTCTTGATATGAAACAGGATATGGAATCGATGGTACATCACTTTAAGTTGTTTACAGAAGGTTATTGTGTTCCAGAGGGTGAGGCATATGCAGCAGTTGAACATCCTAAAGGTGAGTTTGGCGTTTATATGGTTTCTGATGGCGCAAATAAGCCATATCGATTGAAAATAAGAGCGGCAGGGTTTGCCCATTTAGCTGCGATGAATGAAATGGTCAAAGGCCATATGTTATCAGACGTGGTGGCAATTATTGGTACTATGGATATTGTTTTTGGTGAGATAGACCGATGAGTTATTTGGAATTAAGTTCTGCTAAAGAAGATTTGTTTAATGCTGATATACGCCATCAAATTGATAGATGGGTCTTAAAATTCCCAGCTGACCAGGCACAATCAGCAGTGATCCCAGCATTACATATTTTGCAAGATAATCATGATGGCTGGCTTTCAAAAGATTTGATGGATAAATTGGCTATTTATTTGGGAATGCCTTCAATAAGTGTTTATGAAGTGGCAACTTTTTACACAATGTATGAACTTGAACCTGTGGGTAAAAACAAGATTAGTGTTTGCACTAATATTTCTTGCATGTTGCGTGGCTCGGAAGAGATCGTTGAACATTTAAAACAAAGGTTAGGTGTTTCATTTGGTCAAACGACAGATGATGGCTTAGTAACTTTGAAAGAAGTGGAATGTTTAGGTGCATGCTGTGGTGCCCCGATGTTGCAATTGAACCGAGATTACCATGAGCACCTTACGCTGGAAAAAATAGACAAACTAGTGGATGGTTTAACATAATGGCTTTGAATCAAGTTTGTTTTAGGACTTTAGAGTTTGATGAGCCATGGTCTCTCGAATCTTATCGTCGTGTGGGCGGTTATCAAGCTTTAGAAAAGATCTTAAAAGAAAATACATCACCAGAAGATATTATTGATGAGATAAAGCTATCTAACTTACGAGGTCGAGGTGGTGCAGGTTTTCCTACGGGCTTGAAGTGGAGCTTCATGCCGAGGAAAGTCCCCGGTGATAAGTATATTGTTTGTAACTCGGATGAAGGTGAGCCGGGAACCTGCAAAGATCGAGACATTATGAGGTTTAATCCTCACCAGTTAATTGAAGGTATGATCATTGCTGGGTATGCAATTGGTGCAGAAACTGGTTATAACTACGTTCGAGGTGAGTTTGTCGAGCCGATTGAACGTTTTGAAGCAGCACTTATAGAAGCAAGAGATGCAGGTTATTTAGGTTTGAACCTTTTGGGCTCTGGGATTAACTTTGAATTGCATACTTACCCTGGCGCCGGTGCCTATATTTGTGGTGAAGAAACGGCATTATTAGAGTCTTTAGAGGGCAAAAAAGGCCAGCCACGTTATAAACCTCCGTTTCCTGCAGGTTTTGGATTATATGGTAAGCCAACAACCATCAACAATACTGAGACATTGGCTTCAGTGCCTGTAATTTTGCAACATGGGGGCAAATGGTTCCACGACATCGGGTTACCAAATAATGGTGGTACGAAGTGCTTTAGTGTGACAGGTCATGTTAAGAACCCTGGTAACTTTGAAGTGCCTATGGGTATGCCTTTTTCTGAGCTTTTAGAACTTGCTGGTGGCTTACGGGAAGGCCGAACGTTAAAAGCCGTGATTCCAGGAGGCACATCGACGCCCCTAGTGCCAGGTGATGTAATGATGAGTTCTGTGATGAGTTACGATGGTATGAGTAAGATAGGTTCAATGCTTGGGGCAGGCTCAGTGATCGTAATGGATGACACTACCTGTATGGTCAAAACACTTGAGCGTATAGCCGAGTTTTATTATGAAGAGTCATGTGGTCAGTGCACACCATGCCGTGAGGGTACCGGCTGGTTATATCGTGTTGTAAAACGGATTGTACATGGTGAAGGAACACAAGAAGATTTAGACCGTTTGTTGGCAGTGGCAAATAACATTAGCGGCAATACTATTTGTGCATTAGGAGAAGCAGCAGCAACCCCAGTCCTTAGCTTTATCAAACATTTTGAAGAAGAGTTCCAGTACCATATTGATCATAAGTGCTCCATGGTTAGCTCCAGTAATACGAGCGAAGGGCAAGCAGCCTTATGATCAATATTGAAATTGATGGTATCCCATTAACAGCTGATCCGACAAAAATGATCATTGAAGTTGCTGATGAGGCAGGTATTGATATTCCACGTTTTTGTTACCATAAAAAATTGTCAATTGCGGCGAACTGTCGTATGTGTCTGGTCGAGGTTGATAAATCAAGTAAAGCTTTGCCTGCTTGTGCAACACCGGTATCAGAAGGTATGAAAGTACATACAAGCTCAGCCGTTGCAATAGCAGCTCAGCGTGGTGTAATGGAGTTTTTACTCATTAATCACCCATTAGACTGTCCGATTTGTGATCAAGGTGGAGAGTGCGAGTTACAAGACTTATCGATGGGGTATGGTGCTGGCGTCGGGCGGTTTAGTGAGGGAAAACGTGTCGTTAAAGATAAAGATGTTGGCGCACTTATTAAAACCGATATGACGCGATGTATTCACTGCACTCGCTGTGTTCGTTTTGGTCAAGAAATTGCTGGTATTAAGGAGTTAGGGGCTACGGGTCGTGGCGAGCACATGGAAATAGGTACTTATATTGAGGAAAGTTTAGCTTCTGAACTTTCTGGGAATATTATTGACCTATGTCCTGTCGGAGCCTTAACATCTAAACCTTTTCGTTATAAAGCGAGAGCCTGGGAACTATCAGCTCACCCGGGGGTTTCACCACATGATTCTGTGGGGTCTAATATTGAGATCCATACTCGACGGGATGAAGTAATGCGTGTTGTACCCCGTGAAAATGAACTGTTGAATGAAACATGGTTGTCAGATCGCGATCGTTTTAGCTATCTAGGTCTGGAACACGAAGAACGTGCTACAACCCCGATGATTAAGAAAAATGGTCAATGGCAGGAAGTAGATTGGCAAACGGCATTGAATATAGCTGTTGATGGGATCAAATCTGTAATAGAGCAAGATGGTGCTCAACAGCTAGCAGGCCTAGCTTCGCCAATGTCATCTTTGGAAGAGTCCTATCTCTTTCAAAAATTATTACGGGGTTTAGGGATTGAAAACATTGATCACCGCCTAAGACAACAAGATTTTTCAGATAAGTCTGTTGATTACAATCAAGGTATGTCCTTGAAACAGATTGAACAGTCAGACACCTTTTTGTTAATAGGTTGCCATATTCGTGCAGAAGAACCGATTTTAGCGCATAGACTTCGCCAAGCAACAATGACGGGAACAAAGGTTAATGATATAAATTTCTTTACTAGCGATTTATTAATGCCAGTCACAACCCAAATTGGGGTTAATATCGATAAAATGCTGGTTCATTTGTCAGGTATTGCAAAGATTTTGATGCCAGTGAATAGTGATGAGGAGTCAGCGTGGCACGACTTACTTGCCGAGATAGTGCCAACTGCTGAAGCTCAAACGATTGCGAAGCAACTGTCAAACGCAGAAAATGGAATGGTCATGGTAGGGGCTTTAGCTAACAATCACCCTCATGCCGCTAAAATAAGAACACTATCGGCACTGATTTGTCGATTAACATCGAGCCAATTGATCGTACTACCAACAGCCAACTCGAAAGGATCCATGCAAGCTGGTGTTTTTCCACAAAAAGATGATGCGCTTAATACTAAAGAGAGTTTTCAAGCTAATCTAAAAAGTTATGTTTTACTGGGTGTTGAGCCCGAGCTTGATTGTGCTGATCCTAGGTCGGCGTTAACTGCATTAAGACAAGCTGACTTTGTAGTTGCGTTGCAATCGTATGTCACTGAAACAATGTTAACTTATGCTGATGTAATTCTTCCAATGTCGAGTTTCTCTGAGTCTTCAGGGACATTTGTAAGTATTGATAGCCAATGGCAACCTTATACTGGCGCCGTCTCCCCCAAAGGTGAAAGTAGACCTGCTTGGAAAGTACTTCGGGTGTTAGCTAATTTAGCTGAAGTAGATGGTTTTGATTATATTTCATCTCAGGACGTTAGCGATGAAATCCGTGCCAGTAATGCCATTAAGATGGTATCTAAACCTTATTGGCCGAATAATATCGATGCGAAAATTTCAGGTGTTGAAGTTATTTCAGAGGTACCCATGTACCAGACAGATAGCATTGTTAGACGTAGCAGTGCTCTAGCAAACACTATTGAAAATAAGAGAGCTATTATCGCAAAAATGAATATGAATGAGGCTGAAAAAAATGGTTTAAAAAATTCTAACAGCGTAGTTGTATGTCAAGATAAGCAAAGCGTAACAATGGATTTTGAAGTCGATAATTCGATTGCGGATGGTTGTATTCATATGCCCGCAGGTGTGCCACAGATGTCACAGTTTGCGGCTACATTTTCTATTGTCACGGTAGAGGCTAATAAGCAGAGTGACAAGGATGATTGATCTCCTACTAAACACCATATTACCGATCGTACTTAAGATTTTGTTAATCGTAATTCCATTAATGATTGCTGTGGCATATCTGACATACGCTGAACGCAAAGTGATAGGCTATATTCAATTACGTATTGGGCCAAATCGTGTAGGCCCTCGAGGTTGGTTGCAGCCGATTGCTGATGCAGTAAAATTAATGTTTAAGGAAGTAATTTTTCCTAAAAAATCTAACCTGTATTTATTTGTAGTAGCTCCTGTCTTAGCTATTGCTCCTGCTCTAGCTGCATGGGCCGTGATGCCTTTTGATTCAGATCTTATTTTAGCTGATATAGATGCAGGGCTACTTTATATTTTAGCTATTACCTCAATGGGTGTTTATGGGGTTATTGTCGCCGGCTGGGCCTCAAACTCTCGTTATGCATTCCTCGGTGCAATGCGCAGCGCGGCGCAAGTAGTATCTTATGAAATTGCTATGGGTTTTGCCTTAGTCGGCGTATTGATTGCTGCTGGCAGCTTGAACTTAGGTGAGATTGTACTTGGGCAGCAAGGTGGTATTTGGCATTGGTACTTTGTGCCCTTATTTCCCCTGTTTGTGATTTATTTCTTATCAGGTGTAGCCGAAACTAACCGTGCCCCATTTGATGTTGCTGAAGGTGAATCTGAGATTGTTGCTGGGTTCCATGTTGAATATTCTGGCATGGCATTTGCGATTTTCTTTTTGGCTGAATATGCGGACATGATCTTAATTTCAATGTTAGCGTCTGTACTATTCATGGGAGGCTGGTTATCACCTTTTGAAGGTACGGTCTTAAATTTTGCATTTTCTTGGGTACCAGGCTTAGTTTGGCTTTTACTCAAGACGTCATTTTTTTTATTCCTATACTTATGGTTCAGAGCTACTTTCCCGCGGTATCGCTATGATCAAATTATGCGCCTAGGTTGGAAAGTGTTTATTCCCGTGACCTTAGTCTGGTTAGTAGTGGTATCGACAGCACAAGTGATGGACATCGGTCCTTGGTTTACTGAAGCCAGTGACTTAACTTCTGCCTCAGAGATTTCACAGCCTATCGAAAAGGTAAATAATTCATGATGCGTTCAATAACTCATTTTTTTAAAAGCTTTTTGCTCTGGGAGTTGCTCTTGGGTTTAAAGCTAACAGGACGTTATTTATTTGCTAAGAAAATAACAGTGCAGTATCCCGAAGAGCAAACACCTCAGTCACCACGCTTTCGTGGCTTGCATGCTTTACGCCGATATCCTAATGGGGAAGAACGATGCATAGGTTGTAAATTATGTGAGGCCGTATGTCCGGCACTAGCGATTACGATTGAGACTGAGCCTCGTGATGATGGAACACGCCGCACTACGCGATACGACATTGATTTATTTAAATGTATTTATTGTGGGTTCTGCGAAGAATCTTGTCCGGTTGACTCTATTGTTGAAACACGTGTGTTTGATTATCACTTTGAACAACGCGGCGAAAATATAATGACGAAAGAGAAATTATTAGCAATAGGGGACCAATACGAAGGTGAAATTTCGGCAGATCGTGCTGCGGATGCACCTTACCGGTAACGTTAGGTTTATTGACTATGGAACAAATAATTTTTTATTGCTTTTCTGCATTACTACTTTTCTCAGCGACGATGGTGATCACTGTCCGTAACCCGGTGCGAGCTGCTTTATTTTTAGTATTGGCTTTTTTTACTAGTGCTGGTATTTGGCTGTTACTAGAAGCTGAGTTTTTAGCCTTAACGCTAGTATTGGTTTATGTCGGTGCAGTAATGGTGCTTTTCTTATTTGTTGTGATGATGCTGGATATTAATTTAACGTCATTGCAAGAAGGATTTACGAGGTACTTACCATTGGGTATTTTAGTAGCGGCACTCATTACCATAGAAATGTTAGCGGTACTAGGAGCGGCTCATTTTGGTTTGGATATAGTGCCAGCGCCTGACCCTCAACCAGACGATTACAGTAATACCAGAGCGATTGGTCTAGTGCTCTATACCACTTACGTATATCCATTTGAGATTGCAGCAGTGATATTGACAGTGGCTATTGTGGCAGCGATTACATTGACTTTACGAGAGAATAAAAGTCGTAAATCTCAGGTAGTCTCTGATCAAATTAAAGTGCGAGCAGAGGATAGGTTGAGAATAGTCAAAATGGATGCTGTCAGAAAGGAAACTGAATTATGATAGCTTTGTCTGACTTTCTTATTTTGGGTGCTTTACTATTTAGTTTGTCTGTATTGGGTATCTTTATCAATCGAAAAAACATTATTATTTTACTAATGTGTATCGAGTTGATGTTGCTTGCAGTCAATCTTAACTTTATTGCATTTTCACACTACTCAGGGGATATAGCTGGTCAAATATTTGTATTTTTCATTTTGACAGTAGCAGCAGCAGAAGCAGCTATAGGACTGGCTATTTTAGTAGTGTTATTTCGTAATTTAAATACGATCAACGTTAGTGATCTTGATAGGCTAAAAGGTTAGGTATGAGTGTACTTAACGAAAACCTATTGTTGACACTTGTGTTAGCGCCGCTACTCGGCAGTATTATTGCGGGTCTGTTTGGTAAAATAATTGGCGAAAAAGCATCTCATACAGTGACAATCATCGGTGTGATGGTCGCTTTTGTTCTATCTGTATGGGTGTTCAAACTAGTAATTTTTGATAGTGCCAGCTATAACGCCCGAGTTTATCAGTGGCTGCAAGCGGGGTCATTGAGTATTGAGATCGGCTTCATGGTAGATTCTTTAACAGCCATCATGCTGGTGGTGGTAACGTTTGTCTCATTAATGGTGCATATCTACACTGTTGGCTATATGAAAGGTGATGATGGATATAGCCGTTTTTTTAGTTATATTTCATTGTTTACTTTTTCGATGCTGATGCTAGTCATGGCAAACAACTTCATGCAACTATTTTTTGGTTGGGAAGCTGTAGGCTTAGTGTCGTATTTACTTATTGGTTTTTGGTATAAAAAACCAACAGCGATATATGCAAATTTAAAAGCTTTTTTAGTCAATCGTGTCGGTGATTTTGGGTTCTTATTAGGCATTGCAGCAGTATTAATGTATGCGGGTAGCTTGGATTATCTTGAAGTATTTTCACAGGCTCCTATGATGGCTACGCAATCAATGAGTTTATTTTCTGGCACTGAGTGGTCAGTAATGACAGTGACCTGTATTTTATTATTCATCGGTGCGATGGGCAAATCTGCACAAGTTCCACTACACGTCTGGTTGCCTGATTCGATGGAAGGTCCTACACCTATTTCAGCATTGATCCATGCCGCAACGATGGTGACAGCAGGCATTTTTATGGTGGCGAGAATGTCACCATTGTTTGAGCACTCTGAAACAGCCCTCTCTTTTGTGATGGTGATTGGAGCCGTAACGGCCTTGTTTATGGGACTCTTGGGGTTGATACAGAATGATATTAAACGTGTCATAGCATACTCAACCTTATCTCAGCTTGGTTACATGACAGTGGCTCTAGGCGCTTCTGCTTATGCTGCAGGTATTTTTCACTTAATGACCCATGCTTTTTTTAAAGCTTTATTATTTTTGGGGGCAGGTTCTGTAATTATGGCCCTACATCACGAGCAAGACATTCGTAAAATGGGCGGGATGAAAAAATATATGCCGGTTACGTATTGGACTGCTTTGGTAGGATCATTAGCTTTAATTGGTTTTCCAGGTTTTTCAGGTTTTTTCTCGAAAGATGCGATTATTGAAGCGGTTCACATTTCAACGATCCCCGGGAGTAGTTTTGCATATTTCGCTGTTGTATCGGGTGTCTTCATTACAGCTCTTTATAGCTTTAGATTATTTTTCATGGTCTTCCATGGCGAAGAGCACTTTGAACACCATGATGGGCAAACGCCACAAGAGTCACCTTTGGTTGTAACACTTCCATTAATTTTATTAGCGATACCTTCAGTCATTACAGGTTTGTTTATCGGGCAGATGGTGTTTGGTGATTTTTTTGGGGCCTCTATTTTTGTATTAGAAGAACACGATGTATTAGGCCACCATGCAGCTAATTACCATGGAATTTGGAGCTTTATATCACATGGAGTAACTGCTTTACCTTTCTGGTTAGCAATGGCAGGGGTAGCGATGGCCTATTTTTTATATATGCTAAGGCCCGATATTCCAATGAGAATGCATCAAAAATTTAACTGGTTGTATCGCATTATGGACAATAAATATGGCTTTGATCGTTTTAATGAAGTCATATTTTCTGGTGGTGCTCGTGTCATAGGTCGGGTGTTATGGAAGGTGGGAGATGAGGCCATAATCGATGGTACCGTTGTTAATGGTGCGGCTAGGGCTGTTGGCTTTGTATCTAAAGTGGGTCGCCAATTGCAATCTGGCTATTTGTATCATTATGCTTTTGCAATGATTTTGGGTGTTTGGCTCTTACTCACCTTCTTTGTAGTTTAAGAGTGAATTATGTTTTTTGATTATCCTTTATTAAGTTTGGTGGTTTGGCTACCTATATTGGGTGGTATTGCCGTGTTGTTGAATGGTGATAACTCGAACACTCGGCCCCTTTCACTAACTGTGGCTTTAGTGACATTATATTTATCAACGTGGCTTTACATGGGCTTTGATATATCAACATCTGATATGCAGTTTGTTGAATATATGCCCTGGATTTCAGCTTATGGTATTCATTATCACTTGGGGATAGATGGTTTTTCGATGCCGTTAATCATTCTCACCGCATTTTCTACTGTGATAGTTGTAATAGCTGGCTGGGAAGTAATTCAAGATAGGCCTAGTCAATATATGGCTGCATTTCTCATCATGACTGGCTTGATGATTGCTGTATTTGCGGCTCTAGATGCCATATTGTTCTATGTGTTCTTTGAAGCAATGTTAATCCCACTATTTTTGGTGATCGGGATCTGGGGTGGGCCGAATCGAGTCTACGCCACCATCAAGTTTTTTTTATATACCTTCTTTGGTTCTGTTTTTTTACTAATAGCACTACTGTATTTACATCATGTGTCAGATAGTTTTTCTATTCTTGATTTTCATGCAGTGACATTAACTTTACAAGAACAAGTTTGGTTGTTTTTTGCATTTTTAATCGCATTTGCAGTTAAAGTGCCAATGTGGCCAGTTCATACCTGGTTACCAGATGCACATGTCGAAGCTCCTACTGGTGGTTCTGTTATCTTGGCAGCAATTACATTAAAAATAGGTGGATATGGGCTAATACGTTTTGCACTTCCGATAACGCCTGATGCAGCAATGACATTAGATTGGCTTGTAATTGGCTTATCTTTGACGGCAATTGTCTATGTCGGTTTTGTTGCATTAGTCCAGTCTGATTTGAAAAAGTTGATTGCATACTCCAGTATTGCTCATATGGGGTTTGTGACATTGGGTTTATTTGTTATTTTTGGTATTTTCGCAAATTCCTCGACAGGCAGTGGTGCGATGCTAGCTGTTGAAGGGCGCGATGGTTCAAATGATCTCACATGGCTTTATTGCAGCAGCGATGTTCTTGTGCGTTGGCGTGTTGTATGACCGAATGCATACTCGTGAAATCTCAGCATATGGTGGTGTAATTAACACCATGCCCGTATTTGCAGGTTTCTCGGTATTCTTTGCTATGGCCAATGCGGGTTTACCCGGCACCTCTGGTTTTGTTGGTGAATTCATGGTGATATTAGCCGCATTCCAAGCTAATTTTTGGTATGCATTTTTAGCAGCTACGACATTAATATTAGGGGCTGGATATAGTTTATGGATGGTGAAACGCGTTATTTTTGGTGAGGTTAGTAATGACAATGTGGCTGAGCTGCAGGATTTGAATCAGCGTGAATTTATGATGTTAGGAGTGTTAGCGATTATTGTGCTTGGGATTGGTTTATGGCCTGGACCATTAATTGATGTGATGCATGCATCAGTCGAACACTTATTAACCCAAGTATTACAGTCTAAGCTATAAAGGTGTATTCACGATCATGATGTCTGAAGTTGTAAATATGTCCTTTGCTATACCAGAGTTATTTTTGCTCACCATGGCGTGTATTATTTTGCTGGTTGTTGCTTTCTTCAAACAATCAGGGGCTAAGCTTGCATATATTCTAAGCCAGATAACAATGGTTACTGCTGCATTACTTGTCTACTTCGCTATAGCTGGAGATGAGGGTTTAGCTTTTAGTGATAGTTATATTAAAGATGGCCTGAGTAATATACTGAAAATCGCAATATTTTTAATCAACACTGCGGTTTTGATGTACTCGACATCGTATTTAAAAGCACGTGATTTATTTAAGGGTGAATATTATGTTTTAGCTGTATTTGCAACTTTAGGTATGTCGGTAATGGTTTCAGCACATCATTTTCTAACTTTGTATTTGGGCCTAGAGTTGATGTCACTTTGTTTATACGCGATGGTCGCGATGCACCGTGATTCCAAGACCGCTACAGAAGCAGCAATGAAATACTTTATTTTAGGTGCTTTGGCATCTGGGATGCTGCTTTACGGGATGTCTATTGTATATGGTGCCACAGGAAGTTTAGCTCTCTCAACAATTGCTAGTGCCATACAAGTCGGCGATTTGAATAATACAGTGTTAAGTTTTGGCTTAGTCTTTATAGTCATTGGTGTAGCATTTAAGCTTGGTGCTGTCCCATTTCATATGTGGCTGCCAGACGTATATGAGGGTGCACCTACAGCAATGACATTGTTTATAGCTACGACACCCAAACTGGCTGCCTTTGCAATGATGATACGTTTACTGGTGGAGGGTTTGGGTGAGTTACAACCTTACTGGCAAGATATGCTGATCATGTTGGCGGTCTTATCAATTACCCTAGGTAATGTGGTTGCTATTGCTCAAACTAATCTAAAGCGGATGTTGGCATATTCCACTATTTCTCATGTTGGGTTTATATTACTTGGTGTTATTTCAGGAACTGGATCAGGTTATGCGGGGTCTTTATTTTATGCTTTGACATACACTTTAATGACACTAGCTGCATTCGGTATAATTATTTTAATGAGCCGGCGAGGGTTTGAAGCGGAAGAAATAGATGACTATAAGGGGCTGAGTAAAAAACAACCATGGTATGCATTAATGACCTTAATTGTGATGTTTTCGATGGCGGGCATACCACCGTTAGTGGGTTTTTATGCGAAATTAGCAGTGATTAAATCTATCGTGGATGTTGGCTTGTTATCTGTTGCAGTGTGGGTTGTATTAATGTCAGTTATCGGAGCATTTTATTACTTAAGAGTAATTAAAGTTATGTATTTTGACTCTGTTACAGAGGAGCATGAAGTTGATGCGCCAGCAGATATGCAGTTGATGGTTAGTACTAATACTATTGCAATTTTAGCGCTAGGGATATTCCCTGGCTCATTGATGGCACTGTGTGTCAGTGTTTTTTTATAAGATTATATTATGTCACCTTTCATGTTAATTATTGTTGTTCTTGTCTTGGCAAATATTCCTTGGCTAACCGAACGTTTCTTCCTTGTATTTGTTATTGCGGGTGGTAAAACTGTTCTATTAAGATTGGTTGAATTGTTGGCTTTTTATTTATTGAGTTTAGTAGTTGCAGCGATGGTAGAGATGCAGTTTTCTGGTGATGTCCATGCGCAAGAATGGGAGTTCTTCTGGTCGACTTTTTGTGCCTACCTTGTACTGTCAGTTCCAGGGCTGATATATCGTTATCAATGGTTGCCACTGACTCGCAAGTAAAAATATTTGGAATGAGGCAATAGACCGCTTTTGCGCATTTTATAGTCCATCTTTTCTTATCATTGTAATGTTTTTCTGACAAATTTAAGTAAATTAGCTGGTGTATGGCAATTAAATACTTTTATCAGTGCAAGGAAAATTAAACTAGTATAAAATTCTCTGGTTTATCTTCGTGTTAACACACATTTATTATTTTTAGAGACAGTAAAATGGCCGCTGATTTAGCTACGTATAGAAATATTGGGATTTTTGCTCACGTTGATGCGGGTAAAACCACAACGACAGAACGCATCTTGAAACTTACCGGTAAGATCCACAAAGTCGGTGAGGTTCATGATGGCGAAGCAACGACAGACTTTATGGAACAAGAGCAAGAACGTGGGATTACAATTCAATCAGCAGCAACTAGCTGTGTATGGGATGGCCATCGTTTGAATGTTATTGATACTCCAGGACACGTTGACTTTACTATAGAAGTTTACCGTTCACTGAAAGTCTTAGATGGCGGTGTTGGTGTTTTTTGTGGGAGTGGAGGGGTAGAGCCACAATCAGAAACTAATTGGCGCTATGCGAACGACTCTGAAGTCTCTCGTATTATCTTTATTAACAAGCTTGATCGTATGGGTGCAGACTTTTACCGAGTTGTTAAACAGGTTGAAGATGTTTTGGGTGCCCGTCCACTGGTTATGGTCTTGCCCATCGGTATCGAGGACGATTTTAAAGGTTGTGTTGACTTATTAACACGCAAAGCATGGATCTGGGATAACGAAGAGGACACAACAGCTTTTCGTATTGAAGAACCACCTGCTGAAATGCTTGAGCAAGTTGAAGAATATCGTGAGCTTCTAGTAGAAACTGCCCTAGAGCAAGATGACGATTTGATGGGCAAATATCTTGATGGGGTAGAGCCATCTATTGAAGAACTTCACAAATGTATTCGAAATGGCACATTAACAATGGACTTCTTTCCAACTTTTTGTGGTAGTGCCTTTAAAGACAAAGGTGTTCAGATGGTATTGGATGCAGTTGTGGCCTACTTACCGAGTCCAACAGAAGTCGATCCACAACCAGAAGTAGATGAAGAGGGTGTCGAGACTGGCGAGTTTGCGATTGTAACGCCAGAGGCGCCATTACGTGCATTAGCATTTAAAATTATGGACGACAGGTTTGGTGCATTAACTTTTGTTCGTATCTACTCTGGTGTTTTAAACAAAGGTGATTCTGTTCTTAATACTTTCACAGGTAAAACAGAGCGAGTTGGCCGTATGGTTGAAATGCATGCTGATGATCGTACTGAATTAAGTTCAGCCCAAGCCGGTGATATCATCGCTATTGTTGGGATGAAAGATGTGCAAACAGGCCATACACTTTGTGATCCGAAGAAACCAGCGACACTGGAACCTATGGTCTTCCCAGATCCTGTTATTTCGATTGCTATCTCACCGAAAGATAAAGGTGGTTCTGAAAAAATGGGCATAGCTCTTGGCAAGATGATAAAAGAAGATCCATCTTTCCGTGTACATACAGATCAAGAAAGTGGTGAAACTATCATTAAAGGGATGGGTGAGCTTCACCTAGATATTAAAGTTGATATTTTGATGCGAACTCATGGTGTTGATGTGACTGTTGGCGAACCCCAGGTGGCTTACCGTGAAACTATTACACAACGTATTGATGATAGTTATACCCACAAAAAACAATCGGGTGGTTCAGGCCAGTTTGGTAAAATTGACTATATTATTGAGCCAGGTGAGGCAGGTAGTGGTTTTGTTTTTGAATCAACAGTTACAGGTGGTTCAGTACCACGTGAATTTTGGTCAGCTGTAGAAACGGGCTTTAAAAAGATGATGGGCACTGGTGTATTAGCTGGCTACCCATGTTTAGATTTCAAAGTTAACTTATATGATGGTGGTTTCCATGCTGTGGATTCATCAGCGGTAGCATTTGAATTAGCAGCTATGGCTGCTTACCGCCAATCTATGTCAAAAGCTGGTCCACAGTTGATGGAACCTATTATGAAGGTAGATGTATTTACACCGGACGATCATGTAGGTGATGTAATTGGTGATTTGAATCGCCGTCGTGGCATGATTAAATCTCAAGATGCTGGTGTGACTGGGGTTCGTATTAATGGTGAAGTTCCATTGAGTGAAATGTTCGGTTACATTGGCTCTTTGCGGACAATGACTTCAGGTCGTGGCCAGTTCTCTATGGAGTTTCTGCACTACAGCCCATGTCCTCGTAATGTTGCTGAAGAAGTGATCAAAGAAACAAAACAACGTGAAGCGGATGCTAAAAAATAATTGCTAATGTCTAAGTGGTCTTAAGGTAAAAAGACCTAAGTATATTTTTAACCTACTTTGAAACTTTATTCTGAAAATTATAAAGTCTATTGTTTATTAAGTGGTTAAAGTGGTATGCTTACATATTAGCTCCAAAAGTTTCCAGAGCTGTTTTTGTAATGGTGATAGCAAAAACAGAATTATATTTTTCACTATGAAATTAAAGAGGTTAGTATGAGTACAGGAACAGTAAAATGGTTTAATGCAGATAAAGGTTTTGGTTTTATTACTCCGGAAGACGGTAGTAAAGATTTATTTGTTCATCATTCAGAAATTCAAGCAGGCGGTGGTTACGCTACATTAAACGACGGACAAGCTGTTGAGTTTGAAGTTGGTGAAGGCCAGAAAGGTCCATGTGCAAACAAGGTTCGCCCTGTTTAACTGAAAAAATAGACGAGGACGAGGCGAGAAATAATATCGCTAAAACCAAGTTGAGTTTAGAAAAAGGCTGATTTTTATCAGCCTTTTTTTTTAAATAGCTTTTATATTGCGCTCATTGATACTATTACAAATCTTATTTAGATATAAAATAACGATTGAATAGGCTTATTTCAAACAATTTTAAGTTCTCAGTTGCGTAGTTCAAATGGCCAACAAAATTTTATTTCAAAGCATAGCTTTTCTTTCCTATAATTCATTTGGTTATACTGGTTGCTAAGGAGCAGAGGAAATTATGTATAGTGATGAAGATCTAGATACAGCAATTAAAAAAGGAATATTTTCTAGTTCTGCGGTTGATGAATTTAGAGACCAAGTTTCATCTAATCTTATAAATACTGATGCTGAGGAACACTTTAAGTTGATCGGGGGGTTTAATGATATTTTTATTGTTATCGCCTGTGGCTTATTATTGTTTTCTTCTTACTCAGTAATAGGGTCTATAAATGCTAGTTTAGGCTATTTAGTATTCTTAATATTATCATGGGGGTTGGCTGAGTTTTTTGTTTTAAAAAGAAAAATGGCTTTACCGGCAATCATGTTATTGATTGCATTTGTTGGGAGTACTGCTGGACTATCTCATTCTTTAATATCCATAAGTACGGAGTCAGGTGCAATGATGGCAGCAATTTTGTCTGTCGCCGCTGCCTTTGTTCATTGGAAGCGATTTAGTGTGCCTATAACTGTTGCTGTTGCTATCGTTGCACTAATAGGGCTTATTGTTTCATTATTTAAGGTTGTTTTTCCAGATATGAGTAGCTGGTTATCTCCTTTGTTGCTGGTATGTGGACTATTCTCATTTGCCTTTGCTATGTCATGGGATTCAGCTGATACATTGCGTAAAAATTATCGGTCTGATGTCGGTTTTTGGTTACATCTGTTAGCAGCACCATTAATAATTCATCCGATTTTTACTGGTTTGGATATATTGAATGGTGGTGAAGAAAGTATACTTAGTATGGCTGTAATAGTTTTATTATATTTATTACTCACAATAATTTCTATCTGTATCGATCGGCGTGTGCTGATGGTCTCTTCTTTGATATATTTTATTACTGCTTTATCTGGTCTGTTCGAGAGTTATAACATGATGGGATCGAGTTCTGCCTTCACAGGAATTTTTGTAGGTGCACTATTGTTGTTAATGTCGGGGTACTGGCAGCGTGTAAGAACAGTCTTGGTCAATCAGTTACCGATATTTGTAAGGGTTTACCTTCCTGAAGTTAAAGCCATTTAGTTATAAATTTTAACTGTTCTGCTGCTGGTCATGCATTAAAATAGCTAAAATTTGTTGCATGTCTTTTGGCATATCAACGCTCCACGAGACTTCTTTTTGTGTTTTAGGGTGAATGAACCCTAGTGAACCGGCATGTAGAGCTTGTCGACGAAAACCTTTTAGGATTTCTTGGCACTGCTCTGATGCACCTTTAGGAAGACGAAGTCTACCACCATAGGCAGGATCGCCCATTAATGGATAGCGAATATGAGCCATATGAACACGAATTTGATGAGTTCGGCCAGTTTCTAGTTTGCATCGGATATGAGTGTGGGCGCGAAATCGTTGCTCAACGCGATAATGAGTAATCGCAGGCTTGCCTGATGCCGTAACAGCCATGCGTTTACGTTCAATATGATGACGACCTATAGGCTCTTCAACAGTGCCACCAGCAGTCATGACACCCATAGCTATAGCTTGATATTCACGCAGCACAGATCTTTCCTGTAGTTGTGTGACTAAATTATTGTGGGCCTGAAGTGTTTTAGCAATCATAAGGAGCCCAGTAGTTCCTTTATCAATCCTATGCACTATACCGGCTCTTGGAATGCCCTCTAACGTAGGAGCGTGATGAAGAAGAGCGTTTACAAGTGTACCTTGATGATTTCCAGCGCCAGGATGTACCACCATTCCAGCTGGTTTGTTGATGATAAGAACATCATCATCTTCATAAATAATATTGAGTTCGATAGCCTGTGCAATCCAGCTCTCATCAACAGCCTCAATTTTTGCATGGATAGAGACTTTTTCGCCTCCCAACACGGTATCTCTTGGCCTATGTATTTCTTCGTCGATAAGGACGTAGCCAGCTTTTATCCATTTTGTTATCTGTCCACGAGAATAGTCGGAGAAAAGTTGGGCTAGAGCCTGGTCAAGTCTAAACCCTGCACAGTCATCCGGAATAGTGCCATTTAATTCTAATATATCTGACATAAGGTCTACACAAAGTAAATAAGTAGGTAATTATAA
This sequence comes from uncultured Gammaproteobacteria bacterium, assembly GCA_905181885.1. Taxonomy (GTDB): domain Bacteria; phylum Pseudomonadota; class Gammaproteobacteria; order Nitrosococcales; family Methylophagaceae. The sequence continues at coordinate 99,880 of CAJIZI010000001.1, read as the reverse complement.
CTTAGCCAGAATTTAGTCGTCGATTTTCTAGTTAATAGTTAATACATAGTTGAAAAGTATATTTTTATACTGTTAGTAATTATTTTTTGGTTTAGTTTTTTTGCAAAATTTTACACGAAAAGGTGTGTGTTTTTATTAGTTGCACTTTCATTAAAAAATTGCTAGTGTGATATTTGTGTTATTTGCACATATTTTACTTAGGCAGAGTAATAATTTTGCTTAGTATTTTAATTGATTTAATAACAACCTAATTAATAATAAAAGTGGTAGATTATGTCTGAGCGTGTGATAGGAAGTGTTAAGTGGTTTGATGCAGCAAAAGGATTCGGGTTTTTGGAACGTGAGGATGGTGATGATGTTTTTGTTCACTTTAGAGCAATTCAAGGTGATGGTTTTAAAACATTAGATGAAGGCCAACAAGTTGAGTTCACGGTCACTAAAGGCGATAAGGGTTGGCAAGCAGAAGACGTATCACCAGTTAGTTAGTTTCTGGTTGGCACAAGGGGCAATAGTAGGTTGCTCTTTGTGAGTCTTTGAAATGTTGTATTTTGCTTTTACAAATAAAGCAACTTTCTCCTTTTCGTCCATAAACATTAAGATGTTGAGCGAAGTAGCCGGGTTTACCGTCACTATTTGTAAAGTCTTTTAAAGTTGTCCCACCGGACTTAATAGCTCTCTGTAATACACTTTTTATTTGTTCTGTGAGATCAATATATTGTATTAAAGACAGTGATTTAGCCACTGCTCTTGGGTGAATATTTGCTAAAAAAAGGCTTTCATTCGCATAAATATTTCCAACACCAACTACAACCTTACCATTCATAATTAATGTTTTTATGCTACAGCGTTTTGATTGTGCTTGATGTTGCAAATATTGAGCATTAAATTCTTTTAAGAGGGGTTCGGGACCAAGGTGAGCGATTAATCTATGCTGGCTTATAGGTTCGCTCGTCCAGATTACCGAGCCAAAACGTCTCGGGTCATTATAGCGAAGTATATGGCCATTGCTTAGCTCGATATCAAGGTGATCATGTTTGCCAGGTTTATCCTGAGCAAGTTTATCTAATACTCTTAGGCTACCTGACATACCTAGATGGATCATTAAGGTACTGTTCCCGAATTCAATCAATAAATATTTAGCACGTCGGCTAACGCGATGAATAATTTTATTAGTAAGTACTTCAGCAAGATTATTCGCTATTGGCCAGCGAAGAGAAAAATGTCTAATAATGACCGCGGTGATAGTCGTATTTTCTAGATAAGGTTGTATGCCTTTTCTGGTGGTTTCAACTTCGGGTAATTCAGGCATTGTTTATCACTTTTGATAATATGGGCTGTTTATAAATCATTCGAGTAAACGAATGAACAAGCTCGTGTATTAGCAGCCGAAGACATAAGATTTGTTTTTAAAATAACATTTTTATTACAACTTATACTTTTCATCATAGCAATTTATAATAAAAAAAAACCTGCTCCAAGCAGGTTTTTTTTATTATAGTACTAATCTGATAATAGCTATTTTATCTTAGCTTCTTTGTATATAACGTGTTTGCGAACAACAGGATCAAACTTTTTTATTTCCAGCTTTTCAGGCATAGTACGTTTGTTTTTATCTGTGGTGTAGTAGTGACCTGTACCAGCCGATGAGACTAATTTAATTTTATCGCGCATATTCTATTCTCCTAAACTTTATCGCCGCGGGCACGGATATCATTTAATACGACGGCAATACCTTTTTTATCTATAATACGTAGACCATGATTACTGACGCGTAGCTTGACCCATCGATTTTCCTCCTCGACCCAAAAGCGGTGAGGGTGAAGGTTAGGAAGAAAGCGACGACGTGTTTTGTTGTGGGCGTGAGAAACGTTGTTGCCGCTCATGGGACGTTTACCCGTTACCTGACATACTCTAGCCATTTTAGAACCTGCTCCTGATGAACATTTTAACTATTAACAAGGGACGCATGTGACGGCCCACCTGAAACTGCAAAGCCGAACTTTATACCATATATGAAATCGTAAAGGTAGTTGGATTAGGGTTATGTAGGTGTAAGTCCCATATGGTCTAGTTTACTACGTAGTTGTTTAAAATTGAGAGCCCCAATCTTGCGCATGACAATTTCACCATTGGGGGCAATTAAAAAGTGGGTTGGCGTAACGCGAACACGGCTAAAAGCAGTAGCTATTTCATTATTTTTATCCCATGTAAGAATATAGGAAAGTTTTCGTTCTATACGCATGGCATTAATATGTTCTGGTGAATCATGAGACATAGCCACTCCTATCATCGCTAAGCCTTGGTGAGCATAATCTTGATAAAGTGCATTAAGTTCGGGCATTTCTTCTACGCAACCCGGGCAATCTGTTGCCCAAAAGATCATTAGCACTGGCTTATCAGTATATTGCGAGAGTGTATGTTGTTTGCCATCAATATCCTTAAAACTAATCTCAGGTGCTAGCTCGCCATTGCCATTTTTTATAAAGATAACGACAAAGAACAAGCCTGCTAACAGGGTGGTTAAGAGAAGTGGATTTTTAAAGGTTTTCATTATTATGAGATCTTCCGTTGTATGGTTAATGTTGGGACACCTAACCTTATGTATAAGTGCCCGACACTTATTAATGGCTTACTCAAAATAAAGAGGACTTTTTTTATGCCAATCAGTAGCTTGCTGGTATGAGTGTGCCACGTTTAACAAGCGTGCCTCTTCAAAGTAGTTACCAATGATTTGTAAACCGACAGGCAGGCCTTTGACGAAACCTGCGGGAATAGATAAAGCGGGTAAGCCAGCTAGATTGGTGCTGATGGTATAAATATCTGCGAGGTACATCGAGATAGGGTCATCTGTTTTATCACCTAATTTGAATGCAGTTGTGGGTGTCGTTGGGCCCATAATTACATCGATATCGCTAAAAGCTTGTTGAAAGTCATTACTAATTAACCGTCTGCATTGCTGAGCTTTAAGATAATAGGCATCATAGTAACCACTTGATAAGGCATAGGTGCCAGTCATAATACGGCGTTTGACTTCCTCACCAAAGCCTTCGCCACGTGAACGCTGATATAAGTCTAGTAGATCCTTTGGATCATCGCAGCGATGACCAAAACGAACGCCGTCCATACGGGACAGGTTGGATGAACATTCCGCCGGAGCAACGACATAGTATGTTGGTACTGCCAAACTAGTATTAGGTAGCGTGATGTCTTTAATAGTTGCACCTAATGTTTCATAGGTTTTAATAGCGGCTTCGATGGTAGCCGCAACGTGAGGATCTAAGCCTTCGCTAAAATATTCCTTAGGTAAACCAATTTTGAGACCTACTATGGAATCTTTAAGCGTCGCAGTGTAGTCTGGTACATCACGTTCAACACTAGTAGAATCAAGAGTATCAAAGCCAGCCATTTCGTTAAGTAATAGTGCTGCATCTTCAGCGCTGCGAGCCAATGGGCCTGCTTGATCAAGGCTTGATGCAAAAGCAATCATTCCATAACGTGAGATACGGCCATAAGTTGGTTTTAGCCCTGTTAGGTTACATAATGAAGCGGGCTGACGAATTGAGCCACCAGTATCAGTACCTGTTGCAACGGGAGCAAGCTTAGCAGCGACGGCAGCAGCCGATCCCCCAGAGGAACCTCCTGGAACACGTGCATTATCCCAAGGGTTTTTAACGGGGCCATAAAAGCTAGTTTCATTTGAAGAGCCCATGGCAAATTCATCCATATTTGTTTTGCCTAAAGTCACCATACCAGCAGTATTGACCCTGTCGACAACAGTCGCATTGTAGGGAGCAATAAAATTATCGAGCATTTTTGAGGCGCAACTCGTGCGAACGCCCTTAGTACAAAAAATATCTTTATGTGCTAGTGGAATGCCAGTTAGTTTTCCTGCAGTTTTTTGTTGTATCTTTTGATCGGCTGCGCGAGCTTGTTCTAACGCCTCATCTTCGCAGACAGTGATGTAAGCATTGAGCTGGTTATTATGGGTTCTGATACGGTCAAGATAATGCTGTGTTAGTTCAACACTGCTGACATCACCTTTATGTAAAGATGTAGATAACTCGGAAAGTGTTTTTGTATGCATGAGAGAACCTGTTATTCAATAACTTGTGGAACCAGATAAATACCGGCTTCAGTTTTTGGGGCAATTGCTTGGAATAATTCGCGCTGATTTGCTTCGGTAACTTCATCTGCACGCAAACGTTGATTGGCATCGAGGGGGTGGGCCATTGGTGTTATATCGGCAGTATCAACTGTAGTGAGCTGTTCAACTAAATTGAATATGTTTGTTAAATCCTTCGCATAGGCAGGGATAGCTTGCTCATCAATGGCTAGACGGGCTAAATGTGCAATTTTTTCTACATCTGTTTTATCTAAACTCATTGATGCTCTCAGTAGTTAATTATGTCAAAGTGTGAAGTTTAAATGATTAGTTGCTTGCTCAACAGCCCTATGCGTTGATAAAGTATACTTTTTTAATTGAATTGGTTAGGTTTGGATTAATGTTTAAACGTATACGTGGAATATTTTCTAATGATCTTTCGATCGATCTTGGCACAGCCAACACGCTAATCTACGTTCGTGGTCAAGGTATTGTACTCGATGAACCATCGGTAGTTGCAATTCGACAAGATAAAGGTCCAGGGGGCCCACGGTCTATCGCGGCTGTTGGTGTTGAAGCAAAGAGGATGTTAGGACGAACTCCCAGTAATATTATGGCCATCAGGCCCTTAAAAGATGGTGTGATTGCTGATTTCACGGTAACAGAAAAAATGTTACAACATTTTATTCGTAAAATACATGAAGGCCGATTTTTAAAACCGAGTCCACGAGTCCTAGTTTGTGTACCTTGCGGTTCTACACAAGTTGAGCGTCGTGCAATAAGAGAATCGGCTGCGGGGGCTGGTGCTCGCGATGTATATTTAATCGAAGAGCCAATGGCGGCAGCAATTGGAGCTGGTATGCCTGTTGAGGAAGCTAGTGGGTCGATGGTTCTTGATATTGGTGGTGGCACAACAGAAATAGCCATTATTTCGTTAAATGGTATTGTTTACTCAGCCTCAGTGCGTATCGGTGGAGACCTGTTTGATGAATCCATTATTAATTACGTTCGTCGTAATTATGGTAGTTTGATTGGTGAGTCGACCGCAGAAAAAATTAAAAAAGAAATTGGTTCAGCTTATCCTGGTGCCGAAGTAAGAGAGATGGTGGTCAATGGACGTAATTTAGCTGAAGGTATCCCACGTAGTTTTACATTGAACAGCAATGAGGTCTTAGAAGCTTTACAAGATCCTTTATCTGGAATTATTGCTGCCGTTAAAACAGCATTAGAGCAAACACCCCCCGAACTTGGCGCTGACGTGGCAGAACGTGGTATTGTTTTGACGGGTGGTGGTGCATTATTACGTGACTTAGACCGTCTGATAGTTGAGGAAACAGGCTTGCCAGCTATTATAGCCGAGGATCCACTATCTTGTGTTGCTCGTGGTGGTGGCCGTGCACTCGAGATGCTTGATGAAATAGGTACCGATGTTTTCACCTTTGAGTAGCTCTCTACATTGCATCAAAAACAACTTTTGGATAACCCTATTTGTATAATGAGCACTTGTTTGCAGGTAATAGATAATTAAACCGTTATTTAGCAATAGAACATCACTCAATACCCGCTTAGTTATGGCGTTATTAGCTTCGTTGACCTTAATTTTTATAGATTCTAGATTAAATTATTTAACTTCAATACGTAGCACTCTATCAACGGCTATTTATCCTATACAACGCGTAGCCTCTTTACCAAGTGATCTAGTTAGTTGGACGAATCAGTATCTTCAAAGTAGAGCTGATTTAAAAGAGCACAATAAATCACTTCAGGCGACTAATTTGTTAAGTAGTTTTCATCTACAAAAGTTGCGGGGGCTGGAGCGAGAAAACCTACGTTTACGTGAGTTATTAGGCTCTTCTTTTCGTCTGCCAGAACGTGTACAAGTAGCAGAAGTATTGAGGGTGGATTCTGCTCTTCTTTCACAACATGTTGTGATAAACAAAGGAGAGAGAGATGCTGTATTCGAGGGGCAATCAGTACTAGATTCTAGTGGGGTTATGGGTCAAGTGATGACCGTCAGCCAATTCTCAAGCCGTGTAATTTTAGTAACAGATCCTAGTCATGGAACCCCTGTACAGGTTAATCGTAATGGTTTGCGTTCTGTTGCCAGAGGCCGTGGTTTGAATAAGTTACTACAGTTAGAATATCTTCCTCACAACTCCGGTATACGTGTCGGAGATTTATTAGTGACATCAGGTTTAGGCGGTCGTTTTCCATCGGGATACCCTGTTGGGACTGTAATTTCAGTTAAAGAATCACCAGGAAAAAACTTTTCGGAAGTTACAGTGGAACCTACTGCAAGGATAGCGACATCAAGAGAAGTATTGTTAGTGCTTTCATCACCGGAAGCTGAGGTGACTGCACCAGACAAAATCAAAGTTATAGAAAGTGATAAAGATGAAATTGGTAGTGAGGGTAGATAACTATGGTGAAAGCTAACCAGTCACGAGGTGGCCATATCATAATTGCTTCTATTTTAATTGCAATGGTGTTGATGATAATTCCATTGCCAGATAGCATAAGAAATTTACGGCCAGAATGGGTTTTACTGACATTAATGTATTGGGCTCTGGCTTTACCGCGAAGTGTTGGGGTGGGTTGTGCATGGGTTGTTGGTATATTAATGGATATTTTACTTGGTGGTGTCCTCGGCGTATTAGCCTTTTCTTATGCCTTAGTAGTGTACTTGATTCTACGTTTTCATTTGCAATTAAGACAGTTTCCACTCTGGCAGCAGGCTTTAAGTTTGATGTCATTTATTTTATTAGTGCATATTGTTACAGTTTCTATGACTTCATTGAGTTCAGGTTGGCTTGTTTGGCTTCCGGCGGCTGTTACCAGTACACTTTTATGGCCATTTGTGTATATGTTTTTAAGAGCTGTCAGGCGTACTTTTAATGTTAGATGATGTGTAGATGAAAACTCGTCTTACTTTAAAAGATCATTTCCGTGAAAGTCGATTAGTTAATGACCGTTTGATTTTTTCAGCTATCTTGGCAGGAATATTGTTCGCTATTATTTTGGTACGGTTAGCTACACTACAAATCATTGAATATAAGCATTTTAATGATTTATCCCATAATAACCGTGTGAGTACACAACCCTTAGCCCCACAACGGGGCTTAATCTATGATCGCAATGGTGTTGTATTAGCAGAAAATATTCCAACTTTTAGTCTGGAGTTAACTCCTGAGAACGTTCATTCTGTCGACAATACATTAACAACATTAACAAAACTGTTTAGCTTGTCTAGTGATAATGTTGCAGAGATAAAAAAGACTATTAAAGAGCAGCGTGGCTTTCGTCAAGTGGTTATTAGAAAAAGCTTAACGGAAAAAGAGGTCGCCCTTTTCTCAGTTAACCAGCATAAGCTAACAGGTGTTGATGTAGTGGCTCGTTTAATTCGACATTATCCCCATGGGGCTTTATTTGCCCATACCGTAGGTTATGTAGGGCGACTAAATGAGCGGGATCAAAAAAATGTTGATAGGAACGAATATAAGGGAACTTTGCAAATAGGTAAAACGGGTGTTGAGAAGGAATACGAAAAACTTTTACATGGAAAGGTGGGTTTTAGGCATATTGAAACGAACGTACAAGGGCGGACAGTTCGCGAATTACATAGAGAGCCTTCACATTCTGGGCAGGAACTCTTTTTACATTTAGATATTAATTTACAGAAAGTAGCGTCAGAAGTTTTGGCTGACTATAACGGTGCCATAGTAGCTCTAGAAGTAAAGACTGGTGGTGTTTTGGCAATGGTTAGTAAACCAGATTTTAATCCGAACTCTTTTGTTTCAGGTATTAGCTCTAAAGAATATGATCTATTGAGAGACTCGGCTGATAGACCTTTGTTTAATCGTTCAATACGCGGGCACTACCCACCAGCATCAACATTGAAACCATTCGTTGCCTTAGCTGGTTTGGAAAGGGGCGTTATTAAGTCTAACAGTAAAACATTATGTCCTGGTTGGTACAAATTGCCAGGTCATGATCATCGATACCGATGTTGGAAAACTCATGGTCATGGTATTGTTGATTTAAAACAATCTCTTGCGCAGTCTTGTGATGTTTATTTTTATGATTTAGCAAATAGTATGGGCATCAATCAGTTACATGGGTTTTTAGATCATTTTGGCTTTGGCCATCTAACAGGTATTGATGTGCCGAGTGAAAGCTCAGGTTTGTCACCATCTAGGGAGTGGAAAATAAAAGCAAAAAATCAAGTTTGGTACCCGGGTGAAACATTAATTTCAGGGATTGGGCAGGGCTTTAATCAGACGACACCTGTTCAATTGGCTCAAGCTACAGCAATGTTAGCTATGAGAGGGGTGCATGTAAAGCCGAAGGTTGCCAGAGCTATTCGAGATTACAATACCAATGAACTAACCCTTTTGTCGAGTGAGACCGCGGAGAGTTTACCAGTGATAAATAAGAAAAACTGGGAGAGTGTGATTGATTCGATGGTAGAAGTGACGACAGGGGCAAGAGGTACCGCCAGGTTGCTAGGCAAAACACTACCTTTTAACGTAGCAGGTAAGACTGGTACAGCACAGGTATTTGGTATTAAACAAAATCAAAAGTACGATGCAGAAACACTCGAAAAGAAGCTGCAGGATCATGCCTTATTTGTTGGTTTTGCACCAGCAGAAAATCCTGAGTTTGTGGTTGTGGTGGTGGCTGAAAATGGGGGGAGCGGGAGTAAAGTTGCAGCACCGATGGCGAAAAGAATGATCGAGGAGTATTTCGGACTTGTTGCCAATGATTAATAGTTTATCTAGTCCTGAGCGCTGGAGTTTAACTTTAGCATTACGAGCAGTCCATATCGATGCTTTGTTGCTACTTGGTTTACTAGTCCTACTAGGTGCTGGACTGATGGTTTTGTTTAGTGCGGGGGATCAAAATATAAGTTTAGTAGTGAGACAGTTGATACGGGTGGGAACTGCATTTTTAGTATTAATCTTCCTGGCTAATATTCATCCTGATCGCATGCGTGACTTGGCATATTGGATATATGGTGTCGGACTGCTTCTGTTAATTTCAGTGCTGATGGTTGGGGATGAAGGCAAAGGTGCACAGCGCTGGTTAAACCTAGGTATTGTTCGTTTTCAGCCATCAGAATTAATGAAAATTGCAGTACCACTATCAGTCGCGGCTTACATAGCAGAGCGCCCTTTACCACCAAGCTTTTTACGCATAGTCGTGTGTTTAGTGATGGTTTTTATACCTTCCTTATTAATCTCTAAACAACCTGATTTAGGGACTTCATTGCTAATAGCAAGCTCAGGACTGATTGTCATATTCTTATCAGGTGTTTCTTGGAGGTTTATTATTGGGCTTTTAATTTCTGTAGCCTCGGCGCTACCTGTTTTATGGCACCTCATGCATAACTATCAAAAGCAACGAGTGTTAACTTTTTTAAACCCAGAGAGTGATCCATTGGGTGCTGGCTATCATATTATCCAATCCAAAATAGCAATTGGGTCGGGTGGTTTGTTCGGCCGCGGTTGGTTAGAAGGAACCCAGTCTAATCTAGCTTTTTTACCAGAAAGATCAACAGATTTTATTTTCTCTGTGATTGCAGAAGAGTTCGGACTTTTAGGTGTTAGCATGTTTTTGTTTTTGTACTTAGCTATTGCAGGCAGAGGTTTGTATATTGCTAGTCGAGCTCAATCAAGTTTTGCGAGATTATTGGCGGGGAGTATTTCATTAACTTTTCTGGTGGGTGTACTCGTAAACGTTGGAATGGTAACGGGTTTATTGCCAGTTGTAGGAGTGCCATTGCCCCTAGTCAGTTATGGAGGTACTTCAATGGTGACCTTGTTGGCTAGCTTCGGTATTCTTATGTCTATTCATACTCATAGAAGGATGATGGAATCATGAAATCATTATTATTTATTACTTTTTTGTACCTGACTTTTTCATCATTGTCTTATGCTAATGAATATTTGCCGGGAGTGTCCAAATTCATTGATGAAATGCATGATGAACATGGCTTTGATAAAGCTGAATTACAGACAGTTTTTGAGCAAGTAAATGTTAAAAAGTCTATTTTAAAGGCAATAGCTAGACCGGCTGAGAAAAGCAAGCCTTGGTATGACTATCGCAAAATATTTATAACTCAAAAGCGAATTAATAACGGGGCAGTATTTTGGCAAGCCAATAAGAGTACATTAGTGAAAGCAGAGAGGGAGTTCGGCGTTCCAGCTGAAATAATCATTGCTATCCTTGGGGTCGAAACTAGCTATGGTAGCAATGTTGGCGGCTATCGTGTTGTCGATGCGTTATCAACGCTGGCATTTCGATACCCTCCAAGAAGTAAGTTTTTTCGAAGTGAATTAGGTCATTTTTTGTTTTTAACACGCGAAGAAAAAATGTCGATATTAACCCCAATGGGTTCTTATGCGGGCGCAATGGGTCTCGGGCAGTTTATGCCTAGTAGCTTTAGAGCTTACGCGGTTGATTTTGATGGTGACGGTAAGCGTGATATTTGGACTAATCCAACAGATGCCATTGGCAGTATTGCTAACTATTTAAATCGTCACGGTTGGGTTGCAGGTGAAAGTATTGCTCATAAAACGACAGTTGCCGGTAGTCCGCCAATTGCATTGTTAGAGAAAGGGACCAAGCCAGATATTGAGCGAGATGAATTAACTAATGCTGGCGTAGCAACAATATCATTACCTTCAGATACTAATCAGTTAGCAATTATTAGTTTGACCCAGCTTGAAGGTGAGGAATATTGGCTTACACGCCAGAATTTTTACAGTATTACTCGTTATAACCATAGTCGCATGTATGCGATGGCTGTTACACAGTTAGCTGCATTAATTAGTCAAGAATATAACCTAACAAACTAGCTATGAAGAAAGTTGGAATGAAACAGATTATTGCTGCCTTCATCCTACTATTTTTAGTTGGCTGTGGTGGGAATATAATGGAAAAAAGTGATAGTGCCCCCAGCAATCCTGCAGACGTTTCTGGGGTGTTAAACGCAGTGCCAAAAATTGAAAAAATAAGGTCTGATAAGTTAAAGAGTTATGTAGTGCTTGGCAAACGTTATTATCCAATGTCGACAAATGAAGGTTATAGTGAAAAAGGTATTGCGTCTTGGTATGGTAAAAAGTTTCATGGTCGTAAAACAGCCACAGGTGAAATCTATGATATGTATGAAATGACAGCAGCACACAAAACATTGCCTCTCCCAAGTTATGTTGAAGTTACCAACTTAAATAATGGTTTGAAAATCATCGTCAGAGTAAATGATAGAGGGCCATTTCATCAAGGGCGTATCATTGACTTATCTTATGCCGGTGCTACAAAATTAGACATAATTGGCAACGGTACAGCCGAAGTAGAAGTCAATGCTATCAATGCAGAAGACTATGAGATGAGTAAACAGCATATTGAAAATCTCGTAGTAAATGTAGAACCATTGAAGCAAGATGCCCATTCCAGTGTGTATTTGCAGGTAGGCACTTTTGGTTCTATTGGTCGGGCTGAAGAGCTTAAAGAGAAATTAGCAGCACACCTTGCTGAAACTGTTTTTCTGATGCCTCTTTATCGAGGTCAAAGTGTTCTGTATCGTGTTAGAGTAGGGCCCTTAGCCAATGTTGAAGCCAGTGAATCTCTGGCAGAAAAGCTGAAAGTTCTGGGTGTGGCTGAGAGCCATGCTGTTGTGGAATAAATTATTTTCTAGAGAATATTGAATGTTAAAGACAGTAAAAATATTTTTATTATTTAGTTTGGTTTTATTGAGTGTTGTATCACATGCAGCTGTAAGGCCAGTACCAAGTGTACCTGTAGTATCAGCAAAATCATATATATTACAGGACTTTGCAAGTGGTCATGTCATTGCAGAATTAAATGCAAAGCAGCGTTTGCCCCCCGCAAGCATCACGAAACTGATGACAGCTTATGTTGTGTCAAATGAATTATCAGCGGGCAACATTACTTTAGAAGATGAGGTGCTCATTAGTGAAAAGGCATGGAGGATGGTGGGTTCTCGGAGCTTTATTGAAGTCAATACTAAGGTAACCGTAGGTGTTTTATTGCGCGGTATGATTATTCAATCGGGAAATGATGCCGCAGTCGCCTTAGCGGAACATGTGGCTGGCAGTGAGGAGACTTTTTCTCAAATGATGAATCAATATGCTCAACAGTTGGGTATGTTCGATACTAACTACCAAAATGCCACCGGCTTACCAGGAAAGGATCACTATACTACGGCCAAAGATATTGCTATTTTGTCTACAGCAGTAATTCGTGATTTCCCAGATCATTATGCATGGTATGCCGAGAAAAAGTTCACTTACAATAATATTACACAACAAAACAGAAATAAATTGCTATGGAGGGATAAAAGCGTTGACGGTTTAAAAACAGGCCACACTCAAGAAGCCGGTTATTGTCTGGCTGCCTCATCAGAGCGTCAGGGTACAAGATTAATCTCTGTTGTTTTGGGAACAGACAGTGAAAATGCACGAGCAGCAGAGACACAGAAATTATTTAGCTACGGCTTTCGGTTTTTTGAAACCCATGTATTGTATGGTGCTGATCAAGAGGTTACTACTAGTAAAGTCTGGAAAGGTTTAACAAATATAGTGAGCTTGGGTCTTGAGACGCCCTTGGCTGTTACTGTTCCCCGAGGTAGCTACAAAGAATTGGTAGCTACAACAAACTTTAACTTGCCGTTTATTGCTCCTATCTTAATTGGCCAGGCGTTAGGTAATGTAGAAATACATCTACATGGAAAGCTAGTTGCAACAAGATCCTTAGTGGCATTAGAGGCGATAGAAAAGGGTAGTTGGTGGCGCCGTTTGATAGATACTTTGTTGATGATGTTCTGGGCCTAGTTTGTGACTGATGTTTTTTTAAATGGAAAGTTTATTGCCGCCGATGAGGCGAAAGTATCCGTTCTTGATAGAGGTTTTGTGTTCGGTGATGGGGTGTACGAAGTTATTCCCGTTTATGATGGACATTGCTTTAAATTGAAAAGCCATTTAGAACGGCTACAAAATAGTCTTGATGAGAGCAGAATTGTAAATCCTTACTCTGAGAAACATTGGGAAACAGTGCTTAACAAATTAATTAACCTTCATTTAGGTGGTGACCAAGTACTGTATATACAAGTAACACGAGGAGTTGCAGCAAGAGACCATGTTTTTCCTGAAAATACCAATCCAACAGTGTTTGTTATGAGTAATCTGATGCAGGTAGTGCCAGTAAAATATAAGAAAAATGGTATTTCTGCAATTTCATTAAAAGATTCTCGTTGGCAGAGATGTAATATTAAATCGACTAGTTTATTACCAAATTGTTTGTTAAAGCAGCAGGCAAAAGATGCGGGTGCTGAAGAAGCACTATTGATTAGTGATGGGTATCTTACAGAGGGTTCTACAAGTAATGCTTATGCGGTTATCGATGGTGTTATTTATACGGCGCCTAAAAGTGGAAAAATATTAGCTGGTATTACACGTGAGGTAGTCATAAGTCTTGCTTCAAAAGCAGGAATTCGACTGATTGAAGAGCCTGTCGCCGAATTTAAATTGACCGATGTCGATGAACTGTGGACGAGCAGTTCTACCAAAGAAGTATTACCAATAACACGTCTTAATGGTGTGAAAGTTGGGGAAGGAATACCAGGGCCAGTTTGGCAAAAAATAGATGCACTTTATCAACATGCTAAAGCAGAGGAACGAAATGATGGTTGAAGAACGCGAGTCTTTAATTGAGTTTCCTTGTGATTTTGATATTAAAGCAATGGGAGAAACGAGCTTTGATTTTGATGCTACAGTTGTGAGGATCGTCGGTGAGCACGTAGAAATTATTCGAGAAGGCGCTGTCACAAAAAAACAAAGTTCTGGTGGTAAGTTCACCTCAATCACTGTAACTGTTTATGTGACGAGTAAATTACAGGTTGATACTATTTATGAAGCCTTAAGCAGCCATGAGTTAGTTAAATATATTTTGTAATCATTTAAAATGATAATTAAAGACTTAGGATTAATTGATTATGCTCTGGCCTTCCGAGCTATGAAAGATTTCACACTTTCAAGAAAGACTGAGGCTGAGGATGAATTGTGGTTATGTGAACACCCTCCTGTTTTTAGTCAAGGTTCAAATGGCAAAGAGGAGCATTTGTTAAATACAGGTTCTATACCGGTATTTAGATCAGACCGCGGAGGCCAAGTTACATATCATGGGCCTGGTCAATTAATTGCCTATACTTTATTTGACCTAAAGCGTTCTGATCTAGGTGTCAAAAAGATGGTGATGCTGCTGGAGCAGACTGTTATTAGTTTGTTAGCAATGCAAGGACTTTTAGCATATACAGATCCTGAGGCACCGGGTGTTTATGTAGAAGGTAGTAAAATTGCTTCTCTAGGTTTAAGAGTTAAGCGTGGGTGCTGTTATCATGGCATTAGTTTAAATGTTGATATGGACTTATCACCTTTTTTGTCGATTAACCCTTGTGGTATTGAGGGAATGAAAATGATTGATCTCAAAGGTTTAAGATGTGATTTGACAATGATAGAAGTAAAGCAACAATTTGTGAACGAATTGATAGCAAGAATGTAATTTTAAGGTGTTTTAATGGCTGAAATAGTATCAACAAAAAGGGATGTAAGTGCACTAAGGGGGGAGTCGAAAGTTTCACGAATCCCAATTAAAGTCGTGCCAACAGAACCCAAACGCAAGCCAGACTGGATAAGGTCAAAGGTACCAAGTAATCCAGAAGTATCTCGGTTAAAGACATTGCTGCGAGAGCATCAATTGCATACCATTTGTGAGGAAGCGGCTTGTCCTAATTTAGGTGAGTGTTTTACGCAGGGCACGGCAACTTTTTTGATTATGGGGCAAATTTGTACTCGACGCTGTCCTTTTTGTGATGTGGCACATGGTAAACCTGACCCACTAGATCAGAATGAACCTGCTCATTTAGCAAAGACCATTGCTGCTATGAAGCTTAAACATGTCGTAGTTACCTCAGTTGATCGAGATGATTTACGCGATGGAGGCGCTGCTCATTTCAGGGAATGTATTAAAGAAATTCGCACACAGTCACCTAATACTAATATTGAAGTGTTAGTCCCTGATTTTCGGGGGAGAATGAATGTGGCATTAGAAGTGTTAGCTGAGTGTCCTCCCGATATCTTCAATCATAATTTAGAAAGTATACCTCGCTTGTATAAGGCAGTTCGTCCAGGTTCAGATTATCAGTGGTCATTAGATTTAATCAAAAAATTTCAAGCACAACATCCAAACGTACCGACAAAATCAGGTTTGATGCTAGGTCTAGGTGAAACAATAGATGAAATCAAACAAGTGATGCAAGATCTACGTGATCATGATTGTCAAATGTTGACTCTTGGACAATATCTTCAACCGAGTCGCCATCATTTAGCAGTAGAACGTTTTGTTACGCCGGCAGAATTTGATGATTTAGCTGTTGTGGCCAAAGGAATGGGCTTTGAGCATGTAGCTAGTGGACCAATGGTTCGCTCTTCTTACCATGCAGATTTGCAGGCTGAAGGAAAACATGTTTCTTAGTTGGCATTGTTACTAGTCAATTCAAACGTGTGTGTTAACCGAGAACTAGAAAATCTTAAATGTTACAAAATATTGTATGCAGTATAATGGCGCACTTAAATTTTAAACTGTATCGCTCTTAAATAGAGCATGAGGTCGTTGGATGAGTGATTTTTTACCAGGACTAGAGGGCGTTGCCGCCACTAAGTCTGCCATTTCGTTTATTGATGGCGAGAAGGGGCTGCTATCCTATCGGGGCTACTCTATTGAAACTTTAGCTGCTAATAGTAGCTTCGAGGAAACAACATTATTACTTTTGGAAGGTGAATTACCTTCTTCAGCCGATCTAGCTAGTTTTAAGACTAAGTTAAAAAGTCATTACCGAATTAAATATCATATCCGTGAAATGATGCGCCACTTCCCTTCAAGTGCACACCCGATGGATATGCTACAAACTGCGGTGTCGAGTTTGGGTATGTTCTATCCGGGGACCGAATGTTTAACAGGTTCTGATGCCGGTGAAGATCTGCGTTATGTTCGTAATATGACAGTCAATATTATTGCTCAAATGGCACCATTAGTAGCGATGTGGGAACATATTAGAGGTGGTTATAATCCTGTCGAGCCGCGTGAAGACTTGTCGGTAGCTGAAAATTTATTATATATGTTTACGGGAAAAGAGCCTGATCCCATGCTGTCAAAGATAATGGATGTATGTCTTATTTTGCATGCTGAGCACACGCTAAACGCCTCGACCTTTTCTGCCTTGGTTTCAGGATCAACTCTAGCAACGCCTTATAGCGTTATATCTGGCGCAATAGGTACGTTGTCAGGACCTTTACATGGCGGCGCAAATTTTCGTGTTGTGGAGATGTTGAAGGAGATTGGTAGTGCAGATAAAGCGGAAGCTTGGATTGATAACGCATTAGCTAATAAAGAAGTGATCTGGGGGATGGGTCACCGTGAATATAAAGTTAAAGATCCGCGAGCAACTATCTTACACAAACTTGTTAATGAATTAATATCTGACCGTGGGAATAGTTTAGATAGTACATTTAAAACTGCAATGAAAGTTGAAGAAATTTGTAAAGATAGACTTGGTCATAAAGGAGTTTACCCAAATGTCGATTTTTATTCGGGTATTTTATATGCTGAAATGGGTATATCAGCAGATCAATTTACAGCTCTATTTGCTGTGGCGCGTTCAGCAGGTTGGTTAGCGCACTGGCGAGAACAGATTTCTGATAACCGGATTTATCGCCCTACACAAATCTATATAGGTAGTGATGTGCGTGGGTACACCCCTATGAGTGAACGAAGCTAATCTGGCTATCCAATAATAGTTTTACTAGGTTCTCCTTGCTGCTCCCTAACTAATCTTGGCACAAGGTAACCTGAGAGCTGCTTACGTAGTTGTTCGACCAGTTTAATCCCGTGAGTTTGGCTAACATCAAAATGAGAAGCACCTGCAACAGGGTCAAGTAGATGTAAGTAATATGGCATAACACCAAGTTCAAAGAGCCTCTCACTCAAATTGGCTAGTTCTTTGACGCTGTCATTGATGCCTTTAAGCAAGACCGATTGGTTCAGTAGCTGAACATTAATGCCAGAAAGCGAGCTCAATGCATGGGCAACATCATCTGCTAATTCATTGGCATGGTTAGCATGGATGACCATGACAACTTGAAAACGTGTTTCACTAAGCCAGCTTAATAACTTAGTGTTAATACGTTCAGGTAATACAAGAGGCAGACGAGTGTGGATTCGAAGTCGTTTTAAATGAGGTATCTTTTCGAGTTCTTTAACCATGTTTGCAAGTTTTTTATCTGAGAGTGAAAGTGGATCGCCGCCACTAAGAATAACCTCGCTAACAGATAAATCACTTCGAAGTGCATTTAAAGTATCTTGCCATTGGCTTGCTAGTGGATTGCTATCCTGGTAGGGAAAGTGGCGTCGAAAGCAATATCGGCAATGTATGGCGCAAGCACCAGTTGTGAGTAATAAGGCACGGCCATGATATTTTTGTAAGATTCCTGGGCTTGTTATTGCAAGTTGGTCACCAACAGGATCCTTTACAAAATTTTCGACATCAAATCCTTCATCAATTAGCGGAAAAACTTGGCGTAATAGAGGATCAAATGGGTCACCATGTCGCATTTTATTGATATAACTTTGAGGTACTCGCAGAGG
This sequence comes from uncultured Gammaproteobacteria bacterium, assembly GCA_905181885.1. Classification (GTDB taxonomy): domain Bacteria; phylum Pseudomonadota; class Gammaproteobacteria; order Nitrosococcales; family Methylophagaceae. The sequence goes on along the minus strand of CAJIZI010000001.1, from coordinate 82,059 downwards.
AAATTTCTTGATAATATCACCATCAATGGCCTCTAGGTAACCACTTAACCCTAATTGTGCCAGTAACTCTTTTGGGTCATTGATCGCATTAGTCAAAGCTTTTTGCCAGCCTTCCTTTGGTAACAATATGGGGGATTGGGTTATCATGATGCGCCTAACTAATGAAAATGACGTTTTATCGTCCCCTATAAGAGGTTGCTATGGCAAATTTAAGTACAAATGAATTTAAATCCGGACTCAAATTTATGCTGGATGGCGATCCTTGTAGCATCCTCGAAAACGAATTAGTTAAGCCAGGCAAAGGCCAGGCATTCAACCGAGTTAAATTCCGTAACTTGAAAACAGGGCGCGTGAACGAACGAACCTTCAAATCAGGTGATAGCGTAGAAAGCGCTGATGTAATGGAAGTTGAATTAGAATATTCCTACACCGATGGGGAGTTTTGGTACTTTATGGATCCCGTAAGTTTTGAACAACATACTGCTGATGCGAGTTCAATTGAAGATTGTAAAAACTGGTTGAAAGAACAATATATTTATACGGTTACTCAGTGGAATGGTTCACCCTTACTAGTTACAGCTCCTAACTTCGTTAACTTGGTGGTTGCCGATACTGACCCTGGTTTAAAAGGTGATACGTCTGGTGGTGGTGGAAAACCAGCAACATTAGAAACTGGAGCCGTAGTGCGTGTTCCCTTATTTATTGAAATTGGTGAGCTATTACGTGTTGATACACGAAGCGGAGAGTATGTAGAGCGGGCTAAGACTTAGAATTATAAGTTTTAATACTGTTCTTTTTATTCTTATAGCTTTGTAATTTAAGTCGTCTAAGTGTCAGTTAAAAATTACTTTATTATTCAGAAAAAAGTCAAACAGATAAAAGTGGCGATTATGAAAAGGGAGCTGCAACCTTTATGGACATAGAGATAATAAAAGGGCGAGCTCGAATAGTTTCTGATATACGTCATTTTTTCTCTCAAAGGCATGTGTTGGAAGTTGATACACCGATATTATCTAGAGCTGCACCGACGGCTCCATATTTAGAAAGTTTTAAAACGGAATTCATTCCAATGGGCTCTATTGACAAAGCCAGCTATTATTTACAAACTTCCCCTGAGTTTGCGATGAAAGTTTTGTTGGCAGGAGGGTCAGGGTCAATTTACCAAATCGCCAAAGTTTTCCGTAATGGTGAGCGAGGCCGACTACACTCCCCTGAATTCACAATGTTGGAATGGTATAGGCCTGAACTAAACCTTGAAGAGCTGATGGATGAGGTTGCTGCTTTACTTCAGACAATTACTAGTTATTCAGAATCAGTTCGGTTTTCTTACAAAGAGGTTTTTTCTCAATATCTGAATATTAATGTTTTAGTATGCTCAAAGGATGAATTACAAAAGCTTGCTATCAAGAAACTCCCGAGCTTTTCAGGCGACTTTTATCTGGATCGTGATGGCTGGTTAGAGTTGCTAATGAGTCAAGTGATTGAACCGGAATTAGCAAGCTTAAAAAAACCAGTTTTCATTTATAACTTTCCTGCTTCACAGGCTCAACTAGCAAAAGTAAAACTAGATAATGATGGTGAGCAAGTGGCTGCTCGTTTTGAGCTCTATGCTGGTGGACTTGAGGTGGCAAATGGCTATGATGAATTATTAGATGCTAAAGAACTTAGAAAACGATTTGAGTACGATAATCAACAACGTCTAAAACTTGGTAAAGCAGAAATGCCAATTGATGAAAAGTTACTTGCTGCGATGGAGTTTGGGTTTACCTCCCTGTACAGGAGTGGCATTAGGACTTGATCGTTTACTAATGCTCGCTATGAATAAAGAGTCAATCGATTGTGTACAGAACCTACCCTTTTATTAAAAGGAAAGTGGCCATAAATTCACTGGTTATAAAAGCCAAAAGGCCGTTCAAAAGAGCGTAAATAGTTATTCTGGGAGTGAGGTGTTAGTGAATTTGGTAAGCAATAAACCACGTGAATGTACCAGTAGTATTATCCCATTAAGTTAGGGAGCCAGAGCGTAAGGCCTGGAAATGTAATGACGAGTCCCAAAATAACTACTTGAATAATGATAAAAGGAATGATGCCTTTATAAATCTCTTGCAGCTTTAAGTCTGGTGCACTGGCTTTTAGGTAAAAGAGTGAAAATCCAAAAGGTGGAGTTAGAAAGGAAGTTTGTAAATTTAGTGCAATCAACAAAGCGAACCAAAGCGGATCAAGTCCCAAGTGAATAGCCACAGGGGCAATAATAGGTACGACAATGAAACAAATTTCAATGAAGTCTAAGAAAAAGCCAAGCAAGAAAATAAGCAGCATGCTCAGAATTAAGAATGTCCATTTCCCTCCAGGCAGCTCATCAAAAATTTCAAAGATTAAGTGATCACCACCCATGCCGACAAAGACTAGTCCAAAAGCAGTGGCACCAATCAAAATTAAAAATACCATACTGGTTAGACGAGTCGTCTGTTGCATTGCTTCGTTAAGATTTACTAGGTTCAGCTTGTGATGGGATGCAGCGAGAAGCATGGCACCTAATGCACCAACAGCCGCCGACTCTGTTGGGGATGCAATGCCAAGAAAAATAGACCCTAAGACAGCAAGTACTAAAAAAAGTGGGGGGAGCAAGCTTTTAAGAACTTTAAAACCGAGCTCGCTATCATCATAAGTAATGGCACTTATTGCAGGCGCGAGTTCGGGGTGTCGCCATGAGACAAAAGTAATGTATAGAATATAAGAAAACACTAACATCATGCCTGGGATGGCAGCTCCCATGAAGAGCTGTCCTACGGGAACACCAATGACATCGCCTAACAATATTAAAATAATGCTAGGTGGAATGATTTGGCCCAATGTGCCTGATGCAGCAATAGTCCCACCGGCAAGTGAGGGCGCATAGCCATGCTTTAGCATGACAGGTAGGGCAATTACTGCCATTGTCACAACAGAGGCGCCTACAACCCCAGTAGTGGCAGCTAGAAGAGCACCGACCAATACTACAGAAATGGCAAGACCGCCGCGAACTCGACCGAATAAGCGACCCATTGTCTCGAGTAGTTCTTCGGCGAGGCCAGATTTTTCTAGAATTACACCCATAAAAATAAACAAAGGCACTGCTAACAGTGTGAAGTTAGTCATAATGCCCCAGATCCTGAGAGGCAGTAGATCAAAGAAATCTAGCCCTAAAAATGTACTACCAAATGCGAGTGCAACAGCCCCGAGTGTAAAAGCCACAGGGAATCCTGCGAGTAACAGGACAAATAACACTGCAAACATAACTAAAGCCCAGACCTCCATTAACTTGGATCCTGTTTGGTCAAGATGAGGTAATTTCTGAGTAGTTCAGCGACCCCTTGTAAAATAAGGAGTGTAAAAGCAACTAAAATGCTGCCTTTGAGTAGGTATCGATAGGGCAGGCCACCGGGATCAGGAGAACCTTCTAAATAGTAATAGGCATTTTCTACAAATGGCCAGGTAGTTATGAGGATTAAGACACAAAAGGGTATCAAGAATAAGAGGATGCCGAGAATATTGATCAACGCGCGATGTTTATTCGATAGATACTGACTTTGATAGAGTATATCTACTCGGACATGATTATTATGTTTTAGTGTGTATGCTGATCCAAGCAAGAAGATGAGTGCGAAAAGATGCCATTCTAGCTCTTGCAGAGCAACGGACCCCTGATGAAAGGAATAGCGCATAGTAACGTCATAACAAATAAGCAAAACCATTGCGAGTACGAGCCAAGATGCTGCACGGCCGATGGTTTCATTTAGGATGTCGATGCTGTTAATAATATTTTTTATCATAATGTCGTTAGATTAAGGTTTAATTTAACTTCTGATTTTCACATACTTAGGAAGTAAGCTCTAGTGGTATTGTGATATCAAGCTGGATAACTTGGTGTAGTTAAAAAAGAAATGGTAGAGTGTTAATCAAGTTTGCAGATCTAGGATGTTAAATTATGCTTACAATTATTTCACCAGCGAAAACGTTGGATTTCGAATCAAAGCCAGGAACAGACTGCCATACGCAACCAAAGTTTTTGGCACAATCACAAGCGCTGATTGATGAGTTGCAACAATTATCTGTATCGGGTATCGCTACATTAATGAAGTTGAGTGATAAATTGGCAGGTTTGAATTCGGCCCGTTTTCAAACATGGAAGCAGCCATTTGATCTTGATAACTCAAAACAAGCGGTATTGGCATTTAAGGGTGATGTTTATTCTGGTTTAGATGCAGATACAATTGACCAAGAGGGCTTAGATTTTGCTCAACAACATTTAAGAATCTTATCGGGTCTTTATGGTGTATTAAAACCCTTGGATTTAATTCAGCCTTATCGCTTAGAGATGGGTACACAGCTTGCTAATTCTAAAGGTAAAAATTTATATCAGTTTTGGGGAGGTCAACTTCGTACTGAAATAGAAAGTGAAGCTTCGCAGTCAGATGCTGTTGTGGTCAACCTAGCATCTAATGAATACTTTAAAGTTCTAGAAGCCAAGAAGCTTAATATCAAAGTTATTACCCCAGTATTTAAAGACTTGAAAGGTGGTCAATATAAGATCATCAGTTTTTATGCAAAAAAAGCACGGGGTTTAATGAGTCGTTATATCATCGATCATCGTATCAATGATCCTGAGCAGTTGAAGTCATTCGATAGCGATGGCTATAGGTTTAGTGCTGAGATGTCGAATGGTGTTGATTGGGTATTTATTCGCACTGCTTAAGCAGAGATCGCAAATTAGGCTTCATTCAACATCTGTAGTAATTTTAAATGTTGCGAGTAAGGGTGCATGGTCAGATAGCTTGCGCCATAAGCCGTGGCGAGGTCTTATACAAGATAGTGGTTCGACCCCCCGATAGTAGACTCTATCCATTTTCAAAATAGGCATCCAAGCAGGCCAAGTTCTAGCATGTTTATTATGTAGTGTTTGATGAGTCTCTTTTAGATTTAGATGCTCGGAAAGATAGTGCTGTGCCTTTTCACTCCAATCATTAAAATCACCAGCTAAAATTAGTGGAGAGTTTTTTGGGACATGGGCCTCTATTCGCTCACAAAGAATCTTAAACTGCTTCTTTCTTTCGATACTTATGAGCCCAAGATGGATGCAAATAATATGTAGCTCTTCATTTACATGGGGTAATTTAAGTACGCCATGTAATAGACTACGGCTTGCCCAAGATAGTGCAGATACATTAATATTTTCCCAACGTATAAAAGGATATTTACTAAGGATGGCATTTCCATGGTCTCCTTTGGTATAAAGCGCATTTTTGGCGTAAATAATATGAGGCCATACACCCTCAGCAATAAACTCGGCATGAGAACATTTCGGCCAGCCATCTTGTGTTATTTCATGTCGACTATGCTTACCTTGAACCTCTTGCAATAAAAGAATATCCGCATCGGCTTTAAGAATTGCTTCACGGAGACGTGGAAGTACAAAGCGGCGATTTCCGGTACTAAAACCTTTATGGATATTATAGGTTAGTACTCGTAATTCAGTTTCTTGCATATGGCAGTTATTACTCTGATTACTACATTCTCACTTTATCAGAGGACGGGCACTTCAGGGGAATATTACTTAATTGAATTATCTGAGTTATCTTTGGGTAAATATTATGAGAATAATTTTTGCAAGAAAAGGTTAAGTTTCATCTCGTTTTCCCCTTGAAGTTTACAAGCTTGCCCCCATTTGATGTCTTTATGATAAAAAACAAAGCCAGAATGGAGGCAGTATTTCAAATGACCGTTAAAGCAGATAAACAAACCTTAGGTTTTCAAACAGAAGTAGCCCAGTTATTGGATTTAATGATCCATTCCCTATATAGCAACAAAGAAATCTTTATGCGTGAGCTTATTTCTAACGCTGCAGATGCATCAGATAAACTGCGTTTTGAAGCACTTGCTGATGATGGCCTATATGAAGAAGATGCCGATCTAAAAATAAAAGTAACTTTTGATAAAGATGCTAAAACGATCACAATTACCGATAATGGAATTGGGATGACTCGAGAAGAGGTGATTGACAACATAGGAACTATTGCTAATTCAGGAACTAAGAAGTTCTTCGATAATATGACTGGAGACCAAACTAAAGATTCACAACTAATCGGTCAATTTGGTGTTGGTTTTTATTCAGCTTTTATTGTCGCAGATAAAGTCACATTAAAAACACGTCGTGCTGGTTTGACAGCCGAACATGGTGTGGAATGGCAGTCAAAAGGTAAGGGTGAGTTCACTATTAAAACAGTTGAAAAGCCTTTACGAGGAACTGAGGTCACTTTACATTTACGTAAAGACCAAGACGAATTTTTAAATAGTTGGCGCTTAAGAAGTTGTATTACTAAATATTCAGATCATATTGATTTACCGATTATGATGTCAAAAGAGCCAATGCCGGATGAAGACGGTAAAATTGATGAAAATGCTGTACTTGAGGATGAAACTGTCAATAAAGCAACTGCTTTATGGACCTTATCTAAGGGTGAGATTACTGACGAGCAGTATCAGGAATTTTATAAACAAATCTCTCATGACTTCCAAGAACCTTTGAGCTGGAGTCATAATAAAGTAGAAGGCAAAACAGAATACACATCTTTACTTTATATTCCCTCAAAAGCACCATTTGATCTTTGGGATCGTGAACGGACTCATGGTTTAAAGATTGTATGTTAAGCGCGTATTTATAATGGAAGATGCAGAGCAATTGATGCCAAGATACCTACGTTTTATTCGCGGTGTAATTGATACTAATGATTTACCGCTAAATGTGTCGCGTGAAATTTTGCAAGGTAGCAAAACAATTGATAGTATTCGCGCGGCATCTGTGAAGAAAATCCTCAGCGAATTAGCTAAAATGGCTAAAAAGAATGCTGAAAAATATGCAACTTTTTGGAAAGAATTTGGGCAGGTGATTAAAGAAGGACCAGGAGAAGACTTACCTAACAAAGAAGCTTTGGCAAAATTGATGTTGTTTTCAACTACTGAAACGGGTAGCGAGGAGCAGACTGTTTCCTTGGCTAATTATGTCGGTCGGATGAAAGAAAAACAGGACAAAATTTATTACATAACGGCAGAAAGTTTTGCTGCAGCTAAAAACAGTCCTCACTTGGAAGTATTCCGTAAAAAAGGAATTGAAGTTTTATTAATGGCCGAGCGTGTAGATGAATGGCTAACTAACTCATTAACTGAGTTCGATGGTAAGTCACTTCAATCAGTTGCCAAAGGTGATCTTGATTTAGGTGAGCTGGCTGATGAAGGAGAGAAAAAAGCTCAGGAAGAAACTGATAAAAACTTTGCTGATTTAGTCGAGCGAGTGAAAACTGCATTAGGTGACAATGTTAAAGATGTTCGTATTACGCATCGCTTAACTGACTCTCCTGCTTGTTTGGTAGTGGATGATATGGATATGAGTGCTAATCTCGAGCGGATGCTAAAAGCAGCTGGTCAGGAAGTCGGTGGTACAAAGCCTATTTTTGAAATTAATCCAGAGCATCCCATGGTTATGCGTTTAAAAGATGAATTAGATGACGATCGCTTTAGCGATTGGTCATCAATTTTGTTCGATCAAGCATTATTGGCCGAAGGTGGCCAACTAGAAGATCCTGCAAGCTACGTCAAACGTTTAAATACATTGTTACTCCAAGTTGCATAATCTGTTCGTGTTTTTATTTAACGATGGCAGTATGTAACAAGAACAGGATGTTATTTAGTTAACCGGTTAGGGTAAAATGCTGGACGAAGCTTTATGTCCGGCATTTTTTTTGGAAAATTTTATGAATGAAACTAGGGTCGCATTGTCATTTCAGTCTGATAACTTACAACGATTTATTTTTGATAATGCCGAGATCCGTGGCGAATGGGTTCATTTGCATGAGACATGGCAAAATGTAATCTCGCGTCGTGAGTATCCACCTGCAATTCAGAATTTGTTAGGTCAGATGATGGCAGCGGCCGCTTTGTTAGCAGCAACAGTGAAAATAGATGGTCGATTAGTACTGCAAATAAAGTCATCAGGACCGGTAACTCTAATGATGGTTGAATGTACGAGCCAAAATACTTTGCGGGCCTTTGCCCAGTGGGATGAAGACGAGGAAATTATAGATAATGGATCTTTAGCTGAAATTACTGGTGAGGGTAATTTAGCAATTACGATTGAAATGGATGGTGCAAATACGCCTTATCAGGGTATTGTTAGCCTAGATGGGGGGTCAGTTGCAGAATTACTACAAACTTATTTCAGACAATCTGAACAATTAGAAACTCAAGTTTGGTTATCTTCTAATGCACATTGCGTTGCTGGACTATTGATACAACAACTGCCATCAGCAGATGAGCATAATGCTCAAGATGCAGAGTCATGGAATCGGATCAGCCAGCTCTCTGCAACGGTCAAAGATTCTGAACTATTGGATCTGGGTGCGGGGACATTGTTACATCGCTTATTTCATGAGGAAGAATGTCGCCTTCTGTCATTAAATACACTAGAATTTGCTTGTAACTGCTCACGAGAGCGAGTTGCCAACACTATTAGTTTGTTGGGACAGCAGGATGCGATGAACTTAGTTGAAGAAAAGGGTAATATTGAAGTAGCTTGTGAATTTTGCAATGAACATTACTATTTCGATAAAAATGAGGTCGTGTTTATTTTTATTGAAAATAGTGAGGGTTCAGTTTTTAATTCCGAAACAGTTCATTAGATGATTGTTTGGGTTGTTGACTAAGAATAGAAAAGACAGGGGCAACGCCAACAATTATTGATGCATTTATATTTAAGTTCGGTATAGTTTAAAGTGAAGTATATGTCATAAGAACTTTAAAAAAGGGACAAGAAAATAGATGCTTAAAGTGGTCTACAGTAATGATATGTTGCAGCTGGCTGCTAGACTAGCTGAGCAGCAAAAATCAGCGCCATTACCGCCACTCGAAGCAGAAATCATTATTGTTCAGAGTAATGAGTTATCACGATGGCTATCACTCTACATAGCCCAACATCATGGTATTGCTAGCCATATTGACTTTCCTTACCCCTCTGCCTATATATGGGCATTATTCCGGCGAGTCTTGCCTGAAATTCCACATGAATCAGCCTTTAGTAAAGTTGCGATGACATGGCGGATCTTTGATTTGTTACCTGTATGTTCTCAGCAGCCCGGCTTTGAAGTAGTGGCAGGCTATTTAGGTGAGGAAGATGATGTGGTGAAGCGTTATGGTTTAGCTCACCGAATTGCTGATAGTTTTGATCAGTATTTGATGTATCGTCCTGATTGGATAAAAGATTGGGAAAAAGCAGATGCTTCTTTGCCTCATTGGCAGGCGAAACTTTGGAAGCACTTAACGAAGAAGGAGCCAAAACCTGCCTTGCACCGCGCCAATCTACTAGATCAATTAACTCACTATTTATGGCAAAGTGAAAAACGTCCTGAGGGTTTGCCTCGACGCTTAGCTATTTTTGGTATTTCTGCACTTCCTCCAGTATATCTAGAACTCTATGTCTTGATGGCTAAGTTTTGCGATATTACCTTGTATTTTTTATCGCCAAGTGAAGGTTATTGGGGCGACTTGCAGGACTCTAAACGTAAAAGTCAGCAAGTGCTTAAGACGGGTGAAGAAGCTTATTTTTTAGATACTGGTCACCCCTTGTTAGCAAGCTTAGGTAAGCAAGGCCAGGAGTTCTTTGAACAGATACAGGGCTGTGAACATGAGTCTGAATCTATATTTTCATCGCCAGAAAAAAAACATCTATTAGGTTACATACAGCGAGACATTTACGATTTGTATGACCCAAGCTTATCAGGCCAAAAACGAGCTAATTTATGAGGCCGATAATTCTATTCAGATTCATGATTGCCATAGTGCATTACGCGAGGTTGAGATATTACATGATCAATTACTAGCGTTATTTGATAGACATTCAGGTTTAGCTCCAGCTGATGTGGTGGTGATGACCCCTGACATTGATGTCTATGCTGGCTCTATTGATGCTGTTTTTGGCTGCGCAAGCCAAGGTCAATATATTCCTTATGGTATTTCAGGAGCTAGTGGCCAGCAACAAAGTCCATTGTTATCTGCCTTTAACCAATTGCTAGACTTACCGGCTTCACGTTTTGAAGTTGATAGTATTATCAGTTTATTGGAATGTGAGGCAATTCAAAATCGATTTTCTTTTGATCAAACAGCTTTAGACTTAGTGCGTAAGTGGTGCCGTGAGACTAAGATACATTGGGCTTACTCATCTGAAGATAAGCTTGCTATGGGGCTACCTACTTCAGAGATAAATAGCTGGAGAGCGGGGCTTGACCGTTTGTTATTGGGTTATGCGATGCCGTTATCAAACGATAAAGGTCAATGGACTTTGTTTGATGACAAGCTTGCTTTTGATGGAATAAGTAGCGATCGAGCAAACACTATGGCGCAGCTATGTGCTTTTGTCGATTGTTTGGATCGTTTTAGGAAAAGTTTAAAAAAACCTAGAACGGCAAGTCAATGGCAGCAGCACTTGTTGTTATTAGTTGAAGCTTTTTTCTTAGAAGACCATGCAGCAAGCAGAAACACTCAAAATAAGCAGGAGCTTTAGATCGTTTTGTCGAGTCGACAGAGCTAGCAAACTTTGAAAAAAAAATGTCGATTGACTTAGTATGCGAATGGTTGAAAGGGCACTTGAATAAGAATGAAAACGAGCCAAGGTTTATGGGGCAGGGCGTGACGTTTTGTGGCATGGTTCCGATGCGAAGTATTCCTTTTTCCGTAGTGTGCTTGATTGGGATGAATGGGGATAGTTATCCACGCAGACAGCCAAAACAAGGTTTTGATTTGCTATCTGCAGATTTTAGAAGAGGCGACCGTTCTAGGCGTGATGATGACCGTTATCTTTTTTTAGAAGCCATATTGTCGGCAGGTGAGCACTTATATATCAGCTACGTTGGGCGCAGTATCGTTGATAACAGTGAGATCCCGCCTTCAGTATTAGTTAGCGATATGCATGATATTTTATTGCAGGGGTTTTCGACTAATAGTGAAAATGATATCTGGCAACAAATTTTAACCGAGCATCCTTTACAGGCTTTTAGTCAACGCTATTTTGAGCAGACGTCTGAGCCACTAATAAATTTATTCAGTTATCAGGTCGCGTATTGCCCGCCTGACAAAGCTGAAAAGACAAATGCTACCGCTTGGTTTGAGCAATCTTTGCAAGCCCCCGATATATCATGGCGGCAGATAAGTTTAAACGAGCTAAATCAATTTTATCGTCATCCAGGTCGTTATCTATTGCAACAGCGTTTGAGACTGAGATTAGAATTTGACGATGAACTTTTAGACCCTCGTGAACCTTTTTCACTAGGTTCTTTGGAAGCATGGCAACTAAGGCAACAGTTATTATCTCAACATTTGAAAGGCGAGTCATTGGTGGACGCTTTACCAATGATTAAAGCCACAGGTAGCTTGCCCCATGGTGAGATTGGTCAGCAGTTATTTTATGAAGAGGCGAATAAAGTAAATAAGTTTGCTGTGCGCCTAGCCGATTATCCTGAACAATTTATAGATCCAATTTCATTTGAACTATCACTTTCAGAATTTTCCCTTGTGGGACAATTAGATGATTGTAGTGCCAAGGGCTTGTTTAATTATCGTTTGAGTAAAGCAAAAGGTGGGGACTTACTGAGTATTTGGTGCAGTCACTTAGTATTAAATTGTTTGAGGCCCCAGGGAGTGTTGTGTGAAAGTCGATGGATCACTGAAGACATAGATATCAAGTTGAAGGTTGTTGCTGACCCCGAGTCGTTGTTGCTAGAGTTATTAGAGGTCTACTGGCAAGGCTGTCAACAAGCTATACCATTATTTTCTAAAACTAGTTTTGCCTATGCTAAAGCGTTTTTAAAAAATGGAAAAGGTGATCCAGATAATCCTATGATGGCCTCATGGGAAGGTAACAAACATACTACGGGGGAAATGGATGATAATTACTATCAGCAGCTATATAAGGCTGCACCACTAAATGATGAGTTTAAAAAATTAGCCATTGCAATTTATAAACCTATTTATGATCATTTAGAAGACCCCGATAAATGGTAAATTCTTTCAATGTCAGCACAGTTACACTTTCAGACCTTAATTTAATTGAGGCTAGTGCAGGTACCGGCAAGACCTTTACTTTAGCCGAAATTTACTGTCGGCTGATCTTAGAGCAAGATCTTACAGTAGAACAAATTTTAGTAGTAACTTTCACACGAGCTGCAACTGAAGAGTTACGATCTCGCTTGAGAGAGAAATTAGTCAATACTCGTAACGAATTGATAGAGGAGGCTGATGAACGCAGTTTATTAGCACGCCAAAAACTTAATTTAGCGATTCAAAGTTTTGATGAAGCAGCTATTTTTACTATGCATGGCTTTTGCCAACGGGTTTTAGGTGACTTTGCTTTTGAAAGTGGCCTAGCCTTTGACTTAGAGGTTATTCGCGACGATCATGCCTTATTGCAGGCAGCTGTTGATGATTTCTGGCGGCGCCATATCACCACAGCAGATCATAAGTTAGTACAGTATTTATTAGCCAAAAAACAGAGTCCTGAGGCTTTATTGAAGTCGATACGATCTCTATTAGGTAAGCCTTATTTGCATTATTTACCAATCCGCGATGTTGATATAGAAAAGGAACATCAGCAAGCAAAAATACAATTTGAAAAGCTGAAAATGCTCTGGAATATTGAGCAAGATATAATAAGAGCTACTTTACAAGATAGAACGTTATTGAATGGCGTCAAGTATGGTACAAGCCCCGTACAAGATGGGCTTGAATCCATAGATGACCTATTGTCCTGTGACGATGTTCCATTGAAATTATTTCATGGTTTTGAGCGTTTCACCCTTACAAAACTTCAAGATGCATTAAAAAAAGATCAGCAATTACCTGAATTAGCATTTTGGGAGGCAAGTGAACAGTTACAGGAGTTGGTGGAGCATGTACAAGCTGCGCAAGCTCTGCAATACCAACATCTTCGCTATGATCTACTAATTGAATTACTTACGACGTTAAAAAAAGAAAAGCAGCAGCAACGAGTTCAATCTAATGATGACCTGTTACTTAATTTGGAACGGGTGCTTGAAGGAAGTGGAGGAGATTGGCTCGTCGCACGTTTACGTCAACAGTACCCAGCAGCGCTAATTGATGAGTTTCAAGATACTGATCCGGTCCAATATGCCAGCTTTAGTCGTATATATGCTGATAGTAGTTTGCCAGTTTTTTTGGTGGGAGACCCTAAACAGGCGATTTATAGCTTTCGTGGTGCGGATATTTTCACTTACTTGTCAGCAAAAAAGTCAACGCAACATGAACATACTTTAGGCACTAACTGGCGTTCACATCCCGACTTAGTGAATGCCGTGAATATGATACTTAACAGTAAGAAGGCAAAGCCTTTTATTTATGAGGGGATACCTTTTCACCCAGTTAAGGCTTCAAGAGAGAGAAAAACTATTCTGACAACACTAAATTCTAATAGTGCATTACAGTTTTTATGGATAGATAGCAGTAAGGAAATGGGCAAGATAGAGATGGCCCAATTAGCAGCAAAAGGGGTTGCTGATGAGATTGCTCTACTTTTGAATCAGGCCGATTCTTGTGAAGCTATATTATTAGATAAAAAAGCAGAAAAACCTATTCCTGTGTCTGGTGGTGACATAGCAATATTAGTGCGTAATCATAATCAAGCACATATAGTTCAGCAATGTTTGCAAATGCGAGGCATTAATAGTGTTCAACAAGGCAGAGATAATGTATTTAGTTCTAAAGAAGCTCTGATGTTAGAACGTGTTCTTTTTGCGATTTCTGAACCACAAAACCAACGATTAATTACTAGTGGCTTTATCAACAGAACTATGGGGGTTAGATGCATCCGAGCTTTATGAATTACAACAAGATGAACAAGAATGGTCTGTTCAATTAGATTTATTTTATGACTTGCATCAATTATGGTTGAAACATGGCTTTATGAGAGCATTTCGCCATTTAATGAATAAAATATCTGGTCAGCAGCAGTTATTAAAACTGACTGGAAGGCGAGCGTAAGCTTACTAATTTATTGCACTTATCTGAATTGATCCAGACCCAGTGTAGCCAGCCAAAAGTATGGCATGGAAAAGGTATTACGTTGGATTACAAGCCGGAGAAAATCAATCGACCCTAATGATGAGTCAGGGCAGTTAAGACTAGAAAGTGATGAGCAATTAGTTAAAATAATTACTATTCATAAAAGTAAGGGCTTGGAGTACCCAATCGTATTCTGCCCCTTCTTATGGGACAGCAAATAGAGACTCGACGAATCAGGAGGTCATTAGTTTTCATGCAATAGATGACGACTATCGTGGACATGTAGCTTTCTCAGAGCCTTCATTAAGTACGGCAAGAGAATCTATTGCTCTAGAAGAGCGTGCAGAAGATCTGCGCCTATTATACGTGGCTTTAACAAGAGCACGGGAACGCTGTGTTATCTCTTGGGGCCATGTCGATGCTGCTATAGGCAGCGCATTATTTAGCTTGTTGCACCCTGAGTTGGAGGAACTAGACAGAGGGGAAATGTTAGCACAAGTAAGAAGTTTAGCAGCTGGCAGTAAAGGTACTATCTCGCTTGATATTATAGAAAAAAAAGAGCCTGTTATTTATAAGGGTGTTAAGAGTAATAAGAGCAAATTCGCAGCCAAAAAATTTAAACGCTTTATTCATCAGCCATGGCGTATTGGTAGTTTTAGTGCTTTAACAGGTGGTCATGATGCCGAACTTCCAGATTATGACTCACCAGCTTCAAATGAAACGGTTGTTACTTTAGAAGCTAATAATGCAGCCGCAAGAGATCGCTTTACTTTTCCTCGTGGTGCACATGCTGGTACATGTTTACATGCTATTTTCGAGCATTGGGACTTTGCTAGTGATGATCATGATGCGATGCAAGTGTTGGTGAGCCGGACCTTATTACAATATGGCTTTGATGAGCTGTGGACAGCGGCAGTTTGTCGGTGGGTGAGAGAGGTGATAGCTACTTCGCTCAATAACACAAGTGGTAAAAGCTTTTTTAAACTTGCTGATTTAAATCAAGACCAACGACTTGATGAATTATCTTTTTACTTTCCAGTTACAGGTTTAACTGTTGATGGTTTACAAAAATGCTTACTTCCTTTATTAAACACTGAATCACCTTTGGCTCAAGTTATTTCACAGCTTAAATTTTCAAGTTTAAGCGGCTTTATGAAAGGTTTTATAGACTTGGTTTATGAATTTCAAGGTCGTTTTTATATTGTTGACTACAAATCTAACTGGCTTGGGACGAGCCAAGGAGCATATCAACAAGACGTTCTAGATCAGGCAATGATTAGTCATGATTACCCATTGCAATACCTTATTTATAGTTTAGCCCTACACCGCTATCTACGTTTACGTTTATCGGATTATGATCCAGATGTACATTTCGGTGGTGCATATTATTTGTTTATTAGAGGTATACAACCTAAATGGGGCCAGTCTGGAATATTTTTTGATAGGCCGAGTGTACAGGTCTTAGATGCTTTAGACCTTTGCTTGACAGGGCCTGACAAATGACTAAAGTAATAAAGGAACAATCTGTTTTATCCTTGTTGCGGCAGGCGGGTTATAGTGAATTAGCATATCAGTTTGCCAAGTATATTCAACGTCAAGATAACAATAGTGACCCACTGATTGTATTGACAGCAGCTTTGTTGAGTGAGGCCGTATCAAAAGGACATGTTTGCTTAAATTTAGCACGGGTAGGTGAGCTAGGAATCGGGCTTGATGAGGTACTGCCAGAGAGTGTGGCGCTTTGGGTTACTAAACTTCGAAAAAGTCATTTAGTTGGTAAGGCGGGTGATTTTACACCGTTAGTTTTAACAGATTCAGGGCTATTATATCTCTATCGTTATTGGCAGGCTGAGCAACAAGTAGCCGTTTTAATCAAGGAACGATTAAAGCCTTTGCCGTTGCAGAATGAGACATTGTTGAAACAATACATAGCTAATTGGACAAGTCCACAACTTGGACTTGATTGGCAAAAGGTAGCTGTATTGATGGCATTAACACGCCAATTTTGCGTGATCTCTGGCGGACCGGGAACTGGCAAGACAACAATTGTTTTAAGGCTACTCGAGTCATTTTTTAATCAAGATAAGACCTTTCGTATTGCATTGGCAGCGCCAACGGGGAAGGCTGCAGCACGAATGCAACAAGTTATCGCTAATGTGAGTCAGAGTGAATACAAAGAAGACGTTGAGGCTAAAACCCTGCACCGATTGCTGGGTATCACACCTGAGAATGAGCAGGGGCGATATAATACAGAGCACCCCTTAGCTGTCGATGTACTTATTGTTGATGAAGCTTCAATGATCGACATTATTTTGATGTCAAAAATACTTAAAGCCCTACCTAAAACTGCACGACTCATTTTACTGGGGGACAGTCAGCAATTAGCCTCAATTGACTCAGGTGCTGTTTTAGCTGATTTATGTCGCACTGATGCAGTTTTTTCAGAGAGTTTTGCAAAAGGAGTCTTGCGGTTAACTAGCCAAGCCTTACCAACTGTAAAAACTTCATCGCTAATGGCTGATACTGTAGTTATTCTCAAGCATAGTTATCGGTTTGATAAGCAGAGTGAAATTGGCCAATTAGCACAATCAGTACAAGCGGGCGACAGTGATAAATTCATCAATGTCCTGATGAGAACAGATGAGACTATCTGGTGGCAAAAAATGGATAAGGCTACCATTGAAAAGCGCGTAATGAAGTTATATTTTACATTTTTTGAGGCAATAAAAACTCAACAAGATCCTTTAACTTGTATGCAGTTATTTGAGAAAACACAAGTATTATGTGCTTTAAATAATGGAGCAGAATCAGTTAATTCAGTGAATAGTTTGATCGAACGGGCATTAGCGAAGCAATCTTGGCGAACTCATCAAGGCTTTTATCATGGCCGGCCGATTATGGTGATGAAAAATGATTATAGCCAAGGTTTATTTAATGGTGATACGGGCTTGGTAATGAATAATGATCAAGGTGTTTTGGCTGCTTGTTTTTTAGATAATAGGATGTTGCGGTGGGTACCTTTAAATAGACTGCCAGCTCATGAAACTGCATATGCCATGACTGTTCATAAAAGCCAGGGCTCGGAGTTTGAGGAAGTCTGTATTATTTTACCAGAGCAGGCGACAGCATTATTAACACGCGAGTTACTTTACACCGCCATAACGAGAGCTAAAGTAAAAATTAGCTTGATCGCGACAGAAAGTATATTGATACAAGCTTTAACATCACAACAAGATCGTGAAATGGGTTTGATGATGGAAATTGATTAAATAATAGGCAGATAAATTAATAATGGCTCTATATTTCGTACAACATGGTGTTGCTTTAGTAAAAGAAGAGGGTTCAGAACGCTCACTGTCATTGGATGGGGAGGCAGGTGTAGTATGTGTTGCAAACCACTTAAAGCAGCATGGTGTAGTTTTAAGTGGCATTTGCCACAGTGGTAAACTACGCGCGCAACAGACTGCAGAAGTATTTTCTCAAATACTGACTGTTGGTACTGTGACTGAATTGGCTGGGATGAAGCCTACTGATGATATTGCCGCGTTCCTAAAAAATTTGGAAGGCGATGACATTATGTTTGTCGGCCATTTGCCCCATATAGAAAAAGTAGTTTCTTATATACTCACAGGTAAAGAAAACACAGCCGTTGTAAAATTTACTAATGCGACTGTTGTTTGTATTGAAAAAGTGGAATCGGAGTTTTATATTGATTGGGTACTTAATCCGACAATATGCCAGCTTGAATAAGTTATTAAAACCTTAGAGGATATGGAAATGGATCGTAGAGATTTTATTCAATCAGCGGGACTTGGTCTAGCAGCCAGCGCTATTATGCCAAGCGCAGCTATAGCGGGAAGCAAAGTAAAAGGGGGTACAATTAAGGGTGCTGGTGGTTTGTTCTATACCAAAGATGCCCCCGGTCGTTGGAGTAAGAAAGTTGCGGGTCACTTACCAAGTATTGAGTTAGATTCTGGTGATGAAGGTGTGATGGTCAAAGTCTTGACAGGGCATGAAATGAGGGGTTATGAGCATTATATCGTCAAGCACATGCTATTAAATGAACATTTTGAGTTCATTGCTGAGAATCTGTTTGATCCAATGACAGACGACGTACCGATGTCAATGTTTTCATTAGGTAACTATTCTGGCCGTTTAAATGTATTAAGTATGTGTAATAAACATGACGTGTGGCTCAATCACATTGATATTTAACCCTTCTAAGCTTCTAAATCAGCTTTACGAGCCTGGCGTTGATTAAAGACAGCTCAGTAAGTGAGTGATATGCTCTTTTTGAGCGAGTTTTTCAATCCAAGACTGTGGAATCCCGTTATCTTCGTTTACGCCATAGATATTGCCTAGAACAGCACCAAGCAATATAGAGCGACCACAGGAATCACCACCAGCATAAATATTCTGTCTGATTGATTCTGTGAAAGTGTCTTGTTTCGATAAATTATGAATTACTGAGGGTATACCAAATTCTAAGTTACAACTCATGCCGAGCTGTTTGGTCACTTCGGGTGTGGATTTATTTCGTAAATTAAGCGCTTGATCTATTAAGGATAGTATTTCGGGCGTGGCTGATTGACGTGCAGCTTCAATCACATTAGGAACATCTTGCGTGAGGATAGCTGTCTCAATCATTTTACTGGCGACTTGGCCAAAGGCTACGGCACGGTCATTATTATTCGTGACACGAACAGCAGACTCGGTAAATTGACACAATTTATTGTCACCAGCGTAGAGAGCAGCCAAAGCGGGTAATTTTGCTATGGCAGGGAGTTGTTCATCATCAGCGCCGTGATAGTCGGTAAGTGTTTTTAACACCTGAAATAGTTTTTTAGCATAAGGCAGATCTTTGTTTTCGATACCAGCCTGTGCAACAGCTGATGAACTTGTATTTTGTTTAACTAAGTTGGTGATGAGTGTGATTAGTTTTTGTTTTTGTTCTTCATCACCATGGAAAGTAATGGCGTTAGCTTTTTTTGTGACGAGTAGCTGGTTTGATGTAATCTTGTCTAGGGTGTCGCGCATGGGCCTATCGATATAGCCAATATAATCACCACCATAGCCAAAGTGCTCGCAAAATAAATTTTGATAGTGAGCTTTGCTATAAACACCTTGATTATCAGAAAGCGAATGAAGAAGGGTTATTGTTTGCTCGCCATAATGTGAGACATCACCGCTATTTTTTTTACTATGAGCAAAGTAACTTGGAACCCCCATGTAATCGGCTGAAGACGGGGTATGAAACTCGGGCAAGAGAGAAGCAATATCATAAATACGTTGCTGGTCATAAATCCAATGAAAGCCTAAAGCAGCAGCATCAGCAGTGAGAGCACCTAATAGTGTGTTTTTGAGTTGTTCTGTTTTGCTTGTATGCATTGAGGCCTTATCATTTGGTTGAAAATAGTTGACTCACGGTAAAGCAAAAGAAAAGCCTGGTCAAAAATTACTAAGTGATAAAGCATGTTGTATTGTTTTACAGTTATAGTCAGTGTGGCCTTATCTATATATTCGGACTATTGACCTATTATGATTTGGGCTATAGGATTACCGCTCGATTATGGCTTAATCTTGGAACAGAAATGACAATAGACATCCTTGGGAAAATTTATTTCCCATTTCAAAATATCCTTAAGATATTGTTTTTATTTGTGTTGGTTATATTTTCAACGTTAGAAAACTCCTATGCAGAGGAGAGCGTAAACTTCACCTTACCTGAAATGGCGAATATTCCAGCTGGAAAATTTGAGATGGGCTGTGTTAGTTCTATTGATTGTAAGGATAGAGAAAAACCTGTTCACTTGGTGACTATTCCCGCCTTTCAAATGACAAAAACTGAAGTGACAGCTGAATTATGGGCTACTTGTGTTAGTGCTAAAGCTTGTACTCATGAACCTGAAAACAATGGCTGGACTGAGTCTGACATGCCAGTAAGGTATATTTCTTGGGATGATGTTCAGGTTTTTATTACATGGTTAAATTCGGTTACTGACAAAAATTACCGACTGCCTAGTGAAGCAGAGTGGGAGTATGCTGCTCGAGCAGGGACTAATACGCCATTTAATACTGGAATGTGTATCACTGATCAACAAGCTAACTTTGAGGGTAATGCCTTTAAGGTTGCTGGGTGCAACAAAGAAGGAGTAAATCGTAAAAAAGTAGTCCCAGTGGCTAGTTTTCCAGCCAATGAATTTGGCCTATACGACATGCATGGCAATGTTTATGAGTGGGTTGCAGATTGTTGGCATCCAAATTATGAGGGTGCTCCAACAGATGGTAGCTCTTGGTCAGGGACGGCTGGTGAGTGCGAACGACATACTTTTAGGGGGGGTACATGGCATGGCGCTGTTGATTACATGCGTTCTGCCTTTCGATATAGATACCCACGTGAAATACGTACTGGTGGACTTGGATTTCGTCTAGTTCTCCCTCACTCATAGTAAGCTATTAAATTGGCTTAAATTTCGCGCAACTTATTTTTTGTGTTTCTGTGGGACTGTAAAAAAGTTATCAAATTGGGTGTTATCACACAATCTCATTGAGTTGAATAAGTCAAAATCCATAAAATAATCATTAAAACAAATGATGGTTTTATTTGTGTATCTATACCTGTAAGTTAAAGGCTGGACTCTTAGCTAGATAAATTTGTATTATTGGGAATTGTTATGAATATTATACTTACTTCAGCACTATCATTGATGTCGCTATTATGTTTTGCTAGCTTCAGCTATGCTGAAGATATCACTTTTGATGATATGACTGTCACAGCCACGCGAAGTGAGCGCTCTTCCCTAGAGTTACCAGCTAGCATAGATATAAAGTCTGCCAGTGAGGTTGAAGTTGACAAAGCATCAACGCAGCGTGAATTATTAAATTCAATAGCTGGTGTCCGCTTGACTCAAACGGGATCAACTGTTGGTCATACGACAAGTATTCGTTTACCGCAAAGTACGAACCCATATTACTTGTTTTTGCAAGACAGTATACCGATCCAGTCATCGGGATTTTTTAATCATAATGGCTTGGCTTATACGAATTTTAGTTCGGCGGGTGCAGTGGAAGTATTTAAGGGTGCTGGTACGGCCTTGTACGGTTCTGATGCCGTGGGTGGAATCATAAATGTTAGATCATCTAACCCCATGGATAATTTAGGTACTAAATTATCAGCCGAATCAGGCCGCGATGATTTTCAACGATTTGAAATTGGGACTGCTATAGAGATCGATGAGCATGCTGCAATTTCTGCCAATATTTCACATGCAAAAAGTGATGTTTGGCGAGAGCACTCCAAATATGAGCGGGACGAACTTTCAATTAATTATGTCAATGACCTAAATGATGAGAATCAGCTTAAAATAGGTCTGAGCATAAATAGTTCAGAGTCAGAAATGACAAGTGCTATTAATGGGTTCAGACGTTATCGTGATGAACCTAGCTATATTGGCCAAAATGTTGAGAGGACCATAAGTGCTGGTGTTGAACCTATACGAAAATTTGATTATTCTCGTTTAAATTTTGAACTGAATCATATAGTATCTGACATGCTTGAAGTTAACACAATTGCTTATATTCGTAACAATAGGAATAGGTACAATGCGACTTGGGAGGCGAATGCCCCATCTAACGATAGCGAAGAAAATAGCTATGGATTATTATTAAAAGCAGATATCGATACAGGAAGAGTGCAGACAATAACAGGCTTAGATGTTGAATATACTCAAGCTTCAACTGAGTTTGAACAAGGATTTGACTATACTCCCTCTGGTTGGGGAAGTACGGTGGCTGCGGGTAAAATTTATGATTATGAAGTTGATTATAAGGCCATTGCCCCCTACATTAGAGTTGAACTTGCAATAACCCCAAAGATTAAGTTAGGTGCAGGTTTACGATATGACATAAATAGCTTTGAATACACGAATAAGCTAACAGATGGTCAATACGCTGCCTCTACATACTCTCGGGCTAGTTCTGATATTGACCCTACTTTTAACCATCTTAGCCCTAAACTTGATTTAACTTATCAGATATCAAGTCAGCAGTCAGTATACGGTCGCTATGCGAATGGTTTTAGAGTTCCTCAAGCATCACGCTTGTATAGCTTGAGAACAAATAATATTGATTTTAGTTTAGATGAAGAAGTAACAGATACATTTGAAGTTGGTTACAAATATAGAAAAGGGGGGCATGAATTTACAACGGCTATCTACTCACTTGTAATTGACGATACAATTGTTCGTAGAGAAAATGCCTTCGGGGAGCGTTATTTTGTTAATGGTAGTAAAACTCTCCACCGCGGGTTAGAATTTTCATTAGCCTCTAAATTATCTGATGAAGTCACTACAAAACTGGCTTACAGCTTCTCGCAGCACGAATTTGATGGAGATGATGTTTATGGTGATAATGAACAGCAACAGGCACCTGAAAACACTGCTAATGCACGTTTGATATATACGCCAAATCAATTGAGCGGTTTGACGACCATGTTTGAATGGGAACATGTTGGTTCTTATTGGCTAGATGATGCAAATACAGCACGTTATGCGGGGCATGATGTTGGTAATATTAAAATGAGATATGAGATTAGATAAGAACTTTACAATTTTTGCGCGAGTAAATAATATAACCGATAGGTTGTATGCAGAGAGCGCTGAGCTTGCTTATGGTTCCGAGCGTTATACGCCTGCGCCACCAAGGCAAGCCTTTGTAGGTTTCGAATATAAACTTTAAGAAATGTAAAGTGTTGGCTTATTGAACTAAGCCAGCACTTTTTAGTTATGATGGGGTAATGACAGTGAATAAACTACACATGGTTTTAATGCTATTTATGGGATTTAGCATAAATATGCCAACTACTATGGCAGGACATCATGTGGGCTCAAATGAGTCAAAAGCCTCTTTGGTTTATTCATCTAATAATGTAACGAGTGTTGATATTAAATATATTGACGATTCTGTACATTTATTACTTGGGAAAAAAATAAAAAATAAAGATAGCCTTTGGTATCAATCTTCTGTTGATCAAGGTGAGTCATGGTCCAAACCTGTCAATATTACCCGAGGCTTGGATATCACAGCCAGAGTTGTGAGGGGCAATGATGCACGACTAGCTGTTCAGGGAAATCACCTTGTTGCAGTTTGGGGAAGTCGAATAGAGGACGGCAAGCATAACGCTGGGCCCATGATCGTAATGATATCAGAAGATAAAGGGGAATCGTGGGAGAGGATAGATTCTCCCGCTGATTGGCACGGAGCTCATGGCTTTTTTGCAATGGATGCAGATGCAGATACAATCAGTCTAACTTGGCTAGATAGCCGCACTAAAAAGGGCAAAGGAGCAACACAGGGGCTACGTTATTCAAATAGTCTTGACGGTGGGTTGACTTGGTCGACTAACCTAACTCTAGACGAGCGAAGTTGTGCCTGCTGTTGGAATACAGCAAAATATCATGATGGGCTGTTTTATGTATTTTATCGAGATAAAGATCCTTCTGATATGACCTTAGGCAGAGTTGACTCAGAACAAGGCTGGGAACAACTCAGCACTGTAGGTAATTTTAATTGGGACTTTCAGGGCTGTCCACATATAGGGGGGAGCATTGCTTTTGATGACGAGAGGGATCTGATTCATAGTACCGTAGGAACAGGTCATACCAAGCATAGCGGCACCTACTATTTGAATTCAATAGATAATGGTCAATCTTGGTCTGAACCACTTCGCTTAGGTGAGGATACGGCAGTGCATAGTGATCTATCCGTATCTAGTGGTGGTGAGGTACTAGCAACTTGGGATAATATCACAGCAACAGGTTTTCAAATCGCTTACTCACAGTCAATTAACCAGGGAAAAAGTTGGACTAAGACTGTAATCGCTTCTGAAGAGGGTATACGTGCTACACACCCGCGTGTTGTGGCGATGACAAATAAGTTTTTACTTTTATGGACTGAAGGTAAGGCAAAAGACGCGAGCACAATCCGAATGATGACGGTTCCCTTTGGCCAATAAAATTAAAAGCTTACGTATCCTTATTTTTGTGAGCTTGATAGCGTTATTAGGCTTCACGTCCGATCATAGCGTTAAGCCTTTTGTAAAAGGCTCTTTTCTTGAGATCCAACAACAATATGTTGATAAGCCCTATTTGCTTTTATTTTGGGGAATTGACTGTGCATATTGCATGAAAGAGTTGGCGATGCTAGGGAAACTACTAGAAGCCTATCCTGATGTAAAGGTCGTGACTGTAGCAACTGATCCTTTTTTAGAATCCAGTATTGTGTTGAATAAAATATTTGGGTTTGGCTTAATACAAGCTCAAAACTGGGTATTTGCGAATGACCATCCAGAGATACTTTATTTTGATGTGGAGAAGCGCTGGCGGGGGGAGCTACCTCTAACTTATTTATACGATGGTGAACAGCTTATTAGTCACAGTGGAATGCTTAAAAAAGCTGATGTATTAATATGGTTAAATAATCTAGGATTGTAAATTGGTTTGCTGATATTGCCTTATAAAGATGGTTTGAGTCCGGGCTAGATTAACGTAGAATAGAATACTTGCAGCAAATTAGGAATAGAAAGATGCTTGATCCAAAAAAAATTGAAGAAGTAGTAGAAAGTCTCTCGAAGGCTATGCCCTCTGGTTTAACAGCCATGCAGTCTGATGTTGAAAAAAACGTCAGAAGTGCACTTAGTGGTATGTTTGCAAAATTAGATTTGGTTACACGAGAAGAATTTGACATTCAAAGCCAAGTTTTGCAACGTACTCGTGCCAAGTTGGAAGTGCTAGAACAAAAAGTTGCTGAACTAGAAAAGTCATCAACCACAGAAAAAAAATAATTTATGTCAGAGTTTAAGAATGTGACGCTGACACGTGAAGCCAATGTCTATTTCAATGGCAATGTCACTAGTCGGTCCATAGTATTTAGCGATGGTACCGTTAAAACATTAGGTATTATGATGATTGGTGATTATACCTTCGGTACAGAAAAGCCCGAGGTGATGGAAATATTAGCAGGAAAATTAACCTATCGTATAGAAAGTTCTGATAATTGGATTGATGTGGAAAGTGGTGAATCGTTCAATGTGCCAGGTGATTCCTCATTTCATTTGAAAGTAACTCAACTAACTGATTATTGTTGCTCATATATAGGCTGACAAAATTATAAATTAGTTTACAAAACGTGGCTAATAAGTGGGTTTTTTCTTTGTTAGGTTTTGATAAGACCTCCTTTAAAGTAACGCCAGTAAGAATTACTTTTGTAATGATAGTTATTATTTTCCACCTATTTGACCAAGAATTTAAATTCATAGCTTTATGGGTATCGAGGTTTATTCAAGCCATAAGTTTGCACGTATAATTGTGAATAAGTCTAGTTATGAAACGCTTATGTGAGATATCAGGTAGATATTATTAGCTCATCGTTTGGTTATTGAGATTCACAACATTATTATATTTGGCTAATTAGTTTATCAATTGCAAACTCAGCTAGCCATTATTAGCGGCTTGCTTCAGTGTATTGGCGATGTGTAGAGCGCCTAAAACATATCAATCCGAGGTAAAAACAAGTTGCAAGATCTTAACCCACAACAGCGAGAAGCTGCACGTCATATTGACGGTCCTTTACTGGTATTAGCTGGTGCGGGTAGCGGTAAAACACGGGTGATCACGCGAAAAAT
Source organism: uncultured Gammaproteobacteria bacterium (assembly GCA_905181885.1). Lineage (GTDB taxonomy): Bacteria > Pseudomonadota > Gammaproteobacteria > Nitrosococcales > Methylophagaceae. The sequence goes on along the minus strand of CAJIZI010000001.1, from coordinate 56,282 downwards.
TGCATACTTGATTGAACAATGTAATATTCCTGCACATCGCATTGCCGCAGTAACTTTTACTAATAAAGCTGCGAGTGAGATGAAAAAACGGGTGGCACAATTGATGGCTGACCGTGAAATGTCGAGTCGTGGTCTTATGGTCTCAACTTTTCACAATTTGGGTTTAACGATCTTACGAAAAGAGTTTAGCTATATTGGGTTTCGGTCAGGTTTTTCAATTTTTGATGCACACGATAGCTTAGCTGTATTACGTGATTTAATGGGTCGTGACTTTGCTGCAGATAGTGAACATGCAGAACAATGCCAGTGGCAGATTTCTGCATGGAAAAATAAGCTTATTTTGCCTGAAGAGGCAATAAAAGTAGCAGAAGATGAACAACAAAAAGCAGCTGCTAAGATATATTCTCGTTATGTTGATGCACTGAAAGCATACAATGGCGTTGACTTTGACGACTTAATTTTAAAGCCGGTAGTATTATTCCGAGAGTATCCTGAGATTTTACAACGCTGGCAAGCTAGGATCCATTACTTATTAGTAGATGAGTATCAAGATACCAATGGCTGCCAATACGAATTGGTGAAGCAATTAGTTGGTATTCGTGAAGCTTTGACGGTGGTAGGAGATGATGATCAATCAGTCTATTCTTGGCGTGGTGCAAGACCTGAAAACCTAGCGCAATTAGAAGTGGACTTTCCACGCTTAAAATTGATCAAGCTTGAGCAAAACTATCGGTCAATGAGTCGTATCTTACGTGTAGCTAATGGGTTAATCAGTCACAACCCGCACCTGTTTGAAAAGAAATTATGGAGTGCAATGGGAGAGGGTGATGCCATTCGTGTAATTGGTTGTCGCGACGATAATCATGAGTCAGAAAAAGTTGTGTCAGAACTTCTCTACCATAAGTTAAAGCATCAAACTGATTTTAAAGATTATGCGATCTTATACAGGAGCAATCATCAATCAAGGCCCATAGAACGTATTCTGCGAGAACATAATGTTCCCTATATCTTAACAGGTGGCACGTCATTTTTCTCACGCGTTGAAGTAAAAGATATTATGGCTTATCTCAGATTATTGGCTAATCAAGATGATGATAATGCTTTTTTACGTGTTATTAATACCCCACGTCGAGGGATCGGATCAACAACATTACAAGCGTTAGGAAACTATGCTGCAGATCGTAAAACAAGTATGTTTGGTGCCTGCTTTGAAATGGGTCTCCATGCAAAGCTATCATCAGCAGCAGTTACACGTATTGAGCATTTTAGCCGTTGGCTTATAGATATTGCTAATAGGGCAAAACGTGGCGATCTGATGGAAGCAATTCGGGATATGATTGAAGAGATAGATTATCGAGCCTGGTTAGAGGAAGTGACAGGCGATCCTGATCAAGCGACACGCCGGATGGATAATGTTGAAGAGTTGTTAACCTGGATTAGCCGACTTATCGAACAAGATACTGAAGAGAAAAGTATTGGTGATATAACCGCCCGCCTAACCTTGATGGATATTTTAGAACGTCAAGCTGATGAGAATCAGTCTGATGCAGTTCATTTAATGACTTTACATGCTGCAAAAGGCTTGGAGTTTCCACATGTCACTATCATCGGTATGGAAGAAGAAATTCTCCCACACAGAGCTAGTATTGAAGGGGACAGCATTGAGGAGGAGCGACGACTTGCTTATGTCGGTATTACACGTGCACAGCGTAGTTTAGTTTTTACTATGGCCAATACTCGTAAACGTTACGGTGAAAAAATTACGTGTGAAGAGAGTCGTTTTTTAAGAGAGCTTCCTTCTGATGACTTAATCTGGACGACTGAAAAAGTACAAGCTGATCCTCAAGAGCGTAAGGAAAGAGGCAAGGCTCATTTGTCGAATATTCGTGGGTTGTTAAAGTAAAGTTGTAAGGTCTAAATTTGTTTTCCCCATTAGTATCTTCGAGATTATCGATTCATATTTTCAGGTTCAGTTAATACCTCCAGCTATCTAACTTTGAATTGATGTAGCGAGTCATTGGGATTTTTAACGATACAGTAAATCGTTATTACCGATTAAAATTATCGAAACAAGTTGTTTGTTAAACACTTGATAGCCTTATATTATGCATTTATAAAAAAACTTTAATCACAGTGAGAGGAAAGTAATTATGTCATCACTTATAAATACACAAGTGAAACCTTTTAAGGCCACGGCTTATCATAAGGGCGATTTTGTTGAACTGTCTGATATAGATCTTAAAGGAAAATGGTCTGTGTTTTTCTTTTACCCAGCTGACTTTACATTTGTTTGCCCAACTGAACTAGGAGATTTAGCCGACCATTATATTCAATTAAAGGAGTTAGGCGTTGAAGTCTATTCAATATCTACAGATACACATTTCACACACAAAGCTTGGCACGATGAATCTGATACGATTGGCAAAATAAATTACCCTATGATTGGCGACCCTACGGGAGCTATCACAAGAAACTTCGATGTCATGATAGAAGATGCTGGCCTAGCTCTCAGAGGTACATTTGTTTTAGATCCTGAAGGAATGATTAAAGTATGTGAGATACACGATTTAGGGATTGGCCGTAGTGCTAAAGAGCTAGTACGAAAAGTACAAGCTGCACAGTACGTTGCATCCAATGAGGGTGAGGTTTGTCCAGCATCATGGCAGCCTGGTGCAGAAACATTAAGACCTTCAGTAGAGCTAGTTGGAAAGATATAAGTCATATTAACTTAAATTGTGCCTGGCCCTGCGGCCAGGCAATGCTTGATAGAGATAAGAAGGCGTTAGATAGTTTATTTTAATAAAAAAGGTTATATCTAGCTCTTAATTCGTTGGTATTTCTCAGCTACTTCACTTTATCTAAAGCTTGGCTTACATCAGCGATAATGTCTTCAATATTTTCGATACCGACAGAGATACGGACCAAGTCAGCTTTTACGCCAGCAGCTTCTAGCTCCTCTTCATTAAGCTGTCGGTGTGTGGTGGAGGCAGGATGACAGGCAAGTGATTTAGCGTCACCGATATTGACAAGTCGTAAAATCATCTCAAGGGCATCGATGAATTGTCCGCCTGCTTTTTCGCCACCCTTAATGCCAAAACTTAAAATACCAGAGGCCTTACCCCCAGAGATTTTCTTACATGTTTCATAGTAAGGACTATCTTTTAAACTGGCGTAGCTGACCCATGAAACTTTAGAATGGTCATTGAGGTAATTAGCTAGTTTGAGGGCATTTTCACAGTGTCTTTCCATCCGAATTCCAAGCGTTTCTAGTCCTTGTAGTATGAGGAATGAGTTCATTGGAGAGATAGCGGCACCAGTATTTCTCAATGGTGCAACCCTACAGCGGCCTATAAATGCGGCTGGTCCAAGTGCTTCAGTATAGACAACACCATGATATGAAGGATCAGGCTCATTTAATACAGGAAAGCGGGCTTTATTTGCAACCCAGTCAAACTTGCCAGAGTCTACAATCGCACCTCCGATAGAGTTACCATGGCCACCAATGTATTTTGTTAGGGAATGAATAACAATATCAGCACCATGTTCGATAGGGCGGCATAGGAAAGGTGTAGCAACGGTGTTATCAACCATTAATGGGATACCGTGTTTTTTTGCTATTTTTGCTAGTTTTTCGATATCAACGACATTACCCGCTGGATTGCCGATAGATTCACAGAAAATGGCTTTGGTGTTTTCATCAATCGCTGCTTCAAAACCTTCAAAGTCATCGTGTGAAAGCATCTTTACGTTGATACCTTGTCTGGGGAGAGCATGTGCAAATAAGTTGTAAGTTCCACCATAGAGTTGACTGGTGCTGATAATATTATCACCGACGCTACATATACACTGAATGGCATAAGTAATGGCAGCCATGCCAGAGGCTAAAGCCAACGAAGCTATCCCACCCTCTAATGCTGCGATGCGCTGTTCTAGTACATCAGTAGTGGGATTCATTATACGGGTATATATATTCCCCGGGACTTTAAGGTCAAACAAATCAGCACCGTGCTGGGTATCATCAAAGGTATAAGATGTAGTTTGATAAATAGGTACAGCAGCGGCTTTAGTGGTTGATTCAGCGTCGTAACCATGATGAAGGGCTAGTGTTTCGAGTTTCATAATTTACTCTTTAGTCTGTTAAATGTTTCGTTAGTTAAGTTATCGTTCTGCTTGTTTCCAGTATTCGAAATATTCTTTGAATTTAGTTTCTGAATAGCTAAAGCCATCTTCCAAAGCCCCTGATGTTCTAGAATTTAAAACTTCCCCATCTTTATCAGTAATAACGAGAAAGGGATAGCCTTCAAACTCAGGCATTTCATTTAAAAAGGCTGCATTATCATTTTCAGGACTGACATTTACTTTAATAGCTATAAAGGTTTCATCCCGAAGTGTTTTTATTGTTGAATTGTTATTTAAGAAACTTTCTAATTTGTGGCACCAGCTACACCAGTTACCACCAATCTGAACAAGAATTAACTTTTCTTCTTTTTCTGCACGGAGTTGAGCATTTTGGAAGTCTTTGAATGCATCACGACTAGGATCATAAGGTCCAGGCTTGGCTTGTGTCGTGATGGCGATAGTGGTTATGCTTAAAACTAGCGCCAAAGTGATGAGGGTTTTATTCATAAGTTTAACTTCAATAGTATGTCTAACATGCTAGGTTAACTTTTAAGTAGTCTACTTGATTTAAGGAGTTTTAGGGGTGCTTAATCGAGGGGGAGGGTGAGATGTTATGAGTCAATCTGAGCCTGAACGTTCAGAGTACTTATTTGACGAGTAATAACATATGGTTAACGGCTGCTTCGATATCGGCATCACTTAGGGCTTTTCGGCCACCACGCGCGGGCATTTTGTTGATGCCATAGATGGCATTATCATGGAGAGTGAAGAGACCTTTTTTGAGGCGTGGAGCCCAATCTTTAGCTTCCCCTAACCTAGGGGAACGCATTAAACCAGCAGTGTGACATCGGATACAATAGTCTCTAACAACTTTTTCCCCATGACTTAAATTACCGAGGGTCTCTTGATCCTTTTTTTGTGCTGATGACGGATCTCTGAGATTAACTTTTCCAATTGGTTTTATGCGCTCGACGACTTCTTCTGGAGTCATATTATATCTGTGGTAAGTCACTGGTGCAGTTGCTATAGCTGATGCACTAAAAACTGTGAGTAAAGTAAAGACAGTAATAGCAATAAGATTATCAACAAAAAAAAGACTTCGTTGTTTTGAACTCATGTAAGCGCTTGCCGTAGACAAATGATCATATACATAAGAATTATACGCCGGTCGCTTTTATGAAGCTACTTTGAGAAGGCATTTTGTGTGTTTTAGACGAGTGCTGTTAAAGCAATCTTACCAATGGTTTTTCCAGTGAGTAACTTTTGGTGGGCCGTGATTATATTTCCCGGTGTGATCGGTCCGATTGTTTGCTGTAGAGTACTTATTATTTTTCCTTCATCAATCATGCTGGCAATTTGCGTTAAGATATTATGGTGTGTAACCATGTTTTTAGTTTTGAACATAGGCTTGGTAAACATAAATTCCCATACAAAGCCTGCACTTTTGTTTTTCAGAACGTTCATGTCATATTTTTCTTTGCTATTAACAAGGCTACAAATCATCCCTTCTGGGGCAATTATTTCTGCCATAGCACTGAAGTGTTGGTCAGTATCAGCTAGACAAAGTATATAGTCGGGTTTTTCGATCGTAAGCATACGATATTGCTCAATTAAATCTAAATGATGATTGATTATTTCATCTGCTCCTAATTTAGCACACCATTGCTCCGTCTCGGGTCGTGAGGCGGTAGCAATGACGTGCAAATTTGCAACGACCTTAGCTAATTGAATTGCAATGGAACCGACACCACCACCACCGCCTATAATTAAAATAGTTTTACCATCATCATGGCCTGGAATGATTTTTAAACGTGAAAAGAGCGCCTCCCAAGCAGTAATACTTGTTAAGGGCATGGCGGCAGACTGTTCTGGTTTTATATTTACAGGTGCTTTGGCTGCTAGACGCTCATCAACGAGCTGATATTGGGCATAGGATCCCGGTCGTGAGATATCACCAGCATAAAAAATTTTATCACTAACATTAAGTAGGGTTGTTTTGTCACCAGCGGCAATGACAGTTCCCATTGCATCCCAACCTAATATACGTGGAGTATTAAGTCTATCGGTGATGCCTGCTTTTATTTTTGTATCAATAGGGTTAACACTAACCGCACTAATTTCAACAAGAACATCATGTCCTTTTGCGATAGGAATACTTTGTTCAAACTGAATAGGGGACTCTTCAGCTAAGTGACAACCTATTGCTTTCATTTTCTTTAACATGGCGCTTGTGTACTTTTATAGTAAATGAGCATTTGAAAATTTCTTGTGTTTTGACTAATTTTACATTTTTGAGCTAAGTGAAAGATTATCTTTTACTTCTTTTAATTTAAAGTAGAGCTTTAAGGGCCGCCAAGTAGTTTTCTTCTGAAGGAGGCAGATTATTCTTTTGTGCTAACCACAATGATTCCGTCAAGCATTCCATCATTTCATGCTCTGTTTCGTGAGCATTACTATATTTTACTTGTAACTGTGAGTAGATAGCACGAATACCAGGTGGCCTATCAGTGGAAATTTGCTCGTGTAAGGAAATATGGAGTCCCATATGCAAGTATGGGTTACTTTGGCCATTTTCAACAAAATATTCTTGCTCTAAATTGCTCGTGGTATCAAAAATGACGTGATATTCAGGGTGTTGTTCAATGACCTGACAAATTATTATTTCTAAGGGTAATAGTGACTGGTTTGATTGTCTCTTTTGCCAGATATCATGATAATACTGGCGTAACTGTTGTCTGTTTTGACTAAACATTATTTTTTTTGATCTTTTTTATGCTGACGACGAAAATCGTCACACAAATGAGATACAACACATTGTTCACAATGGGGCTTTCTAGCTGTGCAAACATAGCGGCCATGTAAAATTAGCCAGTGATGGGCATTTTGCATAAACTTTTTGGGTACTACTTTAATTAGTTTATCTTCAACGGCTCGAACTGTTTTTCCTTTGGCTAAACCAGTGCGGTTAGACAGACGAAACAGGTGGGTATCTACGGCGATAACAGGATGGTTAAAAACAGTATTCAAGACGACGTTTGCTGTTTTCCGGCCTACGCCAGGGAGAGCTTGTAAAGCTTCTCTATTTTCAGGAACTTTACTATTGTGCTTATCAATTAATAGCCTGCAGGTTTTAATTACATTGGCTGCTTTACTGTTAAATAAGCCAATAGTTTTGATATAGTGCTTTAAGCCATCGACACCTAGAGCATAAATTTTTTCGGGTGTATTTGCCACAGGGTAAAGTATATTTGTAGCCTTATTAACGCCAATATCAGTTGCTTGAGCGGATAGAATGACAGCAATTAAGAGCTCAAAGGGGTCGCTAAAATTGAGCTCTGTTGTGGGTTCTGGATTATGGGTTTGCAGAGCAGCAAAAAAATCATGGCGCTGGACTTGATTCATTGAGTGGGTACCTGAGGAGAGTAGTTGTCCTCTAAGGTAGTCCTCGCTGAAATGTTATGCCTTGCCTGCCTGGCATCTAGAACATTTTTTAATGCGACAATTAACCCTAGGCCAATAAAAGCTCCAGGCGGCAAGAGAGCTATTAAAAACCCACGATAATCATCGATAACAATGATAGTAAAGTGCCTAGCTATTTCTCCAAACATCAAGTGGGCCTCACTGAATAACGTGCCTTGGCCAAGGATTTCTCTCATCGCCCCAAGTAAAACTAATACAGCTGTAAACCCAATACCCATCATAAAGCCATCTAAGATAGCAGGGCCTACAGGATTGCGAGCTGCAAAAGCTTCGGCACGCCCAGTGATCGCGCAGTTGGTGACAATGAGAGGAATAAAAATACCAAGTATTAAATACAGTTCATGAAACCAAGCACTCATAGACAATTCAATGGCTGTGACGATGGAGGCGATAATTAGAACAAATACTGGTAGCCGTGCTTCATCAGGAATGTGATAGCGGCATAGTGAAATAATACCGTTTGATGCAACTAAAGTTAAGATGGTGGCAAGGCCAAGACCAAGGCCATTTATAACAGTATTACTTACAGCTAGAAGTGGACATAAACCGAGCAACTGTACTAAAGCTGGATTGTTTTTCCAAAGGCCGTCACGAATAATAGACTTATATAACGGGGTCATAGCACTTTCTCAAACTGTGGTTTAAATAATGTTTCTTGATGCACTTTAAAATAAAGTAAGGCATTTTTAACTGCACGAACGACAGCTCGTGGCGTAATAGTTGCACCTGTGAATTGATCAAAATAACCACCATCTTTTTTAACTTGCCATTGCGAAGAAACAGGGTCATTCAATGACAAACCACTAAACCTATTAATCCAATCTGACTTTCGAGGTTCAATCTTATCCCCTAAGCCTGGGGTTTCTTTATGTTGAATTACACGCACACCAGCCAAATCACCATTATTGTATACACCAATTAATAATTTTATTTTACCACTATAACCATCAGGTGCGATGCTGGTAAAAACTACAGCTATAGGATTACCATCGAGTCTTGCCCTATATACAGTGCTAGATTTTGAAGTGGCCAATTTTTGTTCAGCAGGAATTTCAAGAGTGTCAGCTAAAATATCGTTATTATAGTACTGCTTAGGAATTAATATATTGATAGCTTTTAATAATGTTTGACGCTCATTATCAATGATTTTTTGGCGTGTTGCTTTTTCGGTGATCACAACAATACTGCTAGATCCAATTGCAAAGGCAGCTAGTATTAAGCCTATACTGATAACATGATGCTGGAGTGTATTCATTATCTATTAGCGCCATAGACTCTTGGCTGGGTGTAATAGTCGATGAGTGGGACAAGCATATTCATTAATATAACAGCAAAAGCAATACCATCAGGGTAGCCTCCCCATACGCGAATAACATAGGTCAATAGACCAATGCCAGCACCAAAGATAAGCCGACCTTTTATGGTTGTGGCACCAGATACCGGATCTGTTGCAATAAAAAAGGCACCTATCATTGTGGCGCCACTAAACAGATGAAATAATGGCGATGCTGTGGTCTCAGGTGATATTAACCAAGTTATAAAGGCTATTATTGCAAGTGAAACTATAACTGCAACGGGGATATGCCAACTAATTATTTTGCGATAGATTAAAAATATCCCGCCAATTGCAAACCAGAAGTTGACCCATTGCCAACCCTCTCCAGCAAAGCGGCTAAAGAGTGGGTTTTCTAGAATTTGGCTAGGCGTCTGTTGTAAGCCTATTTGAGTTTTCATCATATCTAGGGGGGTGGCAGCAGAAATTGCATCATAGGATAACTGTTGAGGCAACTGTTCGGTAAATATAATTTGAAGTGCACTGCTAAAGGTGACCTGAGATTCAGCGAGGCTTGCAATAGGTAGCCAGCTTGTCATTTCAACAGGAAAAGAAATTAAGAGCAACACATAGGCAATCATGGCTGGATTAAAGGGGTTATAGCCGAGGCCACCATAAAGGTGTTTAGCAAAAATTATGGCAAAGAGTGTACCGACAGTTGTTAACCACCAAGGAGATAGAGGAGGTAAAGCTACGGCTATTAAGAGAGCTGTGACTATTGCACTGCCATCACTTAAGTAAGGTTTGAGCGGGCGTTGACGTAAATTTAGCATCAAAGCCTCAGAAGCTATAGCTACTACGATAGCTAAGATAATATTAATTAGTACGCCAGATCCAAAGTAATAAACAAGAGCTATGATTGCTGGGAATAAGGCTAAGGAGAGCTGTAACATGTGATCGGTAACACGATTAGTGCTAGATAAAAATGGAGGAGTGAGTTTAAACAAACCCATTAGGATGTTTCCTTATCAACATGCTCACTTGCTAATGTTGCTTTACGTCGTTGTTGGCGAAGATCTTTTTCACGCTTTTCCGTTTCTTGTCTAGTTTGTCTGTTTTCATGGCGAATACGGGCTACATTGGACTTTTTCTTTTCGTCTTCTTGATTCATGATTTCTGTTTTTGCAAAGCGAAAATACTGAACTAGTGGAATCTCGCTGGGACAGACATAGCTACAGCAACCACATTCGATGCAATCGAAGAGGTTATATTCTTGTGTTTTCTCAAGTTCTTTTGCTCTGGCATGCCAATAGATCTGTTGGGGCAATAAGCTGACAGGGCATGCTGTAGCACATTCACCACAGCGAATACAGGGCATAGGCATTGGTTCTGTTACAGCGTTCTCTACGCCCGCAAGAATACAATTTGAGGTTTTTGTTATTGGTAAATCGCAGCCAGTAAGATGATAACCCATCATTGGTCCTCCAAGAAGTAGCTGACTAGGATTTTGGGTTGTTGCTTCACAAAAATCTAATAGGTCTCGAATTGGGCTACCCAAGAGTACTTCGAGATTACCCGCTTTATTAACATTTTGGCCAGTAATCGTTACGATACGTGATATCAATGGTTCACCATGATTGATAGCCCTACCAATTGCATAGGCTGTACCTACATTGTGCATGACTATACCAATGTCAATTGGTAGCTTGTTGTTAGGTACTTGTAGCTTAGTAATTACTTGGATCAATTGTTTTTCACTACCAGCGGGATAGCGTGTTGGTACGATAACAATTTCGGTATCAATGTGATCAGAGTGTTGAGCTAAGGCACTTTGCATGGCTGTAATAGCTTCGGGCTTATTATCTTCAATCGCAATAATACAACTTTTTGCTTTGATTGCATGGCGCATGATGGCTATGCCGTCGAGTATACCTTCAGCACGTTCACGCATGATCATGTCATCGCAAGTAATATATGGTTCGCACTCGACACCATTTAGAATTAAAGTGTCGACGAAATGGTGTATGCCAGGGTTGAGCTTAATGAAGCTCGGGAAGCCGGCGCCACCGAGACCGACAATGCCTGCGTAACGAATATTCTGACGTAAGTCATGGGCTGAAAGCTTTTGATAATTATCAGTTTTGATGAGCGGCGCCCATTGCTCTTTTCCATCAGTTTCAATACTAATGGAAAGGGCTGAAAGTCCTGATGGGTGGGGTATGTCTTGGTTGTCAATGGCGGTAATATGGCCAGAACTAGGGGCGTGCAGATTGACAGAAACATGTCCATTAGCTCGGGCGATCATTTGCCCTTTAAGCACTCTTTCGCCTATAACTACTGTTGGAACTGAGGCCTCACCTATGTGTTGTTGCAACGGTAAAATCAAGGTTTTACTGAGGGGGGCTTGGCGTATTGCCAAATGTGTAGAACGGTTTTTTTGACCATCTAATACTAATCCACCAGGGAAAGAGCCGAGCTGTCTCATGGTTGGTTGACCTTCTTTAAATCAAGATGGGCGGGGTCTGGCCAGCGCCAAGTATTAGGGTTGACAGGTGTTTCAACCATATCAATACAGTCGACAGGGCATGGAGGGAGACAGAGCTCGCAGCCAGTACACTCATTAGCTATTACAGTATGCATTTGTTTGGCAGCGCCTAAAATGGCATCCACTGGACAGGCTTGTATACATAGGGTGCAGCCGATACAACGCCCTTCATCAATAATGGCTAATGCTTTTGGTTTTTCAACACCGCAATCATCATCCAATGGTTTAACTTCGACTTCAAGCAGGTTGGCGAGTGCATTGATAGTAGTTTCACCACCAGGTGGGCAGCGGTTGATGTCGACCTCACCGGTTGCAATAGCCTCAGCATAGGGTCTGCAACCAGCAAAGCTACATTGACCGCATTGGGTTTGTGGTAATAGTTTATCAATTTGCTCAACAATTGGGTCACCTTGAACTTTAAAACGTATTGAGGCAAAGCCCAATAATAACCCGAAGGCGAGTGCCAACATGGTGATGGCAATAATTGCAGTAAACACGATTAAACTTTAACTAGGCCAGTGAAGCCCATAAAGGCCATTGACATTAGTCCAGCAGTAATTAGACCGATCGCTGCACCCTGAAACGGAGTAGGGACATCAGCAACAGCAATGCGCTCGCGCATTGCTGCAAAAATAATAAGCACAGCAGAGAAACCAACGGCAGCACCAAAACCGTATAAGGCTGACTCTATAAAGTCGTTTTCTTGTTGTACATTGAGCAAGGCGACACCTAATACAGCACAGTTAGTTGTAATCAATGGTAGAAAAATCCCTAAGACTTGATAGAGCATAGGACTAGTTTTATGTACAACAAGTTCAGTAAATTGAACTACAACGGCAATAACAAAAATAAAGCTAATAGTGCGTAAAAACTCAATGCCTAATGGAGCTAATAAAAATTCGTTTACAAGGTAGCTAGTAATCGATGACAGAGTAAGTACAAAAGTCGTTGCTAGCCCCATACCGATAGCGGTTTCTAATTTCCGCGAAACACCCATAAATGGGCATAAGCCTAGAAACTTAACCAGCACAATGTTATTTACAAGTATGGTACTAACGAGGATGAGGGCATAATCTGCCATGCAATAACCTGTTGATATAATCTAAAATAAAGCCAGCTAAATGTTTACTTTTTATTAGCATGGATTGCAGATATATTATAGCTGATTTAAAGGGTTTTACGAAACTCAAACTTGATTATTGGCGTTGCTTTATTGGGAGGAGCTTTGCCTCTCTTTATTACTCAGTGTTGACGACGCGCACGAGTTGCTGCTGCAAGTTCGCGTAATAGAGGCTCAGTATCAGCCCAGGCCATACAAGCATCTGTGATACTTTGGCCATATACTAATGGCTTTCCTACTTGCTTGTTTTGGCGGCCAGCGACTAAATGACTTTCAAGCATTAACCCTACAATACGTTTGTCACCATTTGCTACTTGAGCTGCTACCTCATGACAAACATTTTCTTGTTGTATGTGATTTTTACCACTATTGGCATGACTACAATCAATCATAATCCGAACTGTTTGCCCCGAGCGACCAATTTGTTTAGCTGCATCATTGACACTTTGAGCATCATAATTAGGTGATTTTCCACCTCGAAGAATAATGTGGCAATCTGCGTTGCCTGTTGTTGAGAAAATAGCGGATTGTCCTTCATGAGTCAGGGACATAAAATGATGAGGCTTAGAAGCTGATAAACATGCATCAACGGCAATTTGTAAACTACCATCAGTCGCATTTTTGAAGCCAACAGGACAAGACAAACCTGATGCTAACTCTCTGTGAGCTTGACTTTCCGTTGTGCGAGCACCAATAGCTCCCCAAGAGACAAGGTCTGCTATATATTGAGGGCTAATTAGGTCTAAATATTCTGTTGCTGCAGGAACCCCTGTCTCAGCAAGGTCGAGAAGAAGATTTCGAGCAAAGTGTAGACCATCATTAATTTTAAAACTGCCATCTAAATACGGGTCATTGATAAGACCCTTCCAACCGATTACTGAACGGGGTTTTTCAAAGTAAACTCGCATGATGATATGCAAGTCATCTTTTAATTCAGTGATCAAAGGCTTAAGTTTGGCGGCGTATTCACGTGCAGCATCAGGATCATGAATAGAACAAGGACCTACAATAATAACTAAACGGTCATCTTTACTTTGTAAAATATCTTGAGTTTGCGTACGTGCTTTAAATACTGTTTCAGAAGCCACATCGCTCATGGGTAACTCAAGGTATAGCTTAGCCGGCGGCAAAACTTTTTGAGTGCCAACGATACGTAAATTATTGGTGCTATGTCGCATGTAACAAAATACTCAAAAGGAATTTAAGGGGCTATGGCTGTAGTCAGCATTCTATGCTAAAGCGTTAAAGGTATATTATCGAATAAGTCTGCATTCAGCCATAAGTGTACCCATATACTTGCAGCGTAACCTAAAGCAATTGCCCATATCCACTTAATATGGGCGAAAAATGTATATATACCTCTTGCTTGCCCCATCACTGCAACTCCGGCAGCTGAACCGATAGAGAGCATTGAACCACCAACACCAGCAGTTAGCGTGACAAGTAACCATTGACCAAGATCCATCGAGGGCATCATAGCTAAGACAGCAAACATTACTGGGATATTATCAATGATAGCGGATAATACTCCTACAAGGATATTGGCATTAGTTGGGCCCATATCGACGTACATTAGCTCCGAACCTAGTGCTAGGTAGCCTATAGCACCTAAGCCACCGACAGATAAAATAATGCCATAAAAGAACATGAGCGTATCCCACTCAGCACGTTCTAATTGTTGAAATATATTAAAAGGTTGCTCTTGGTTAGCAACTTCCGATTTGAAGGATGTTCCGTTGGCATCACCCATTAGAGCAAGTTGCCGTTTATCATTAATCTTAATAAAGTAACCATATACTTTGAGTAGACCTAAACCAGTCATCATGCCGATGACAGGGGGTATATGTAAGAAGTTGTGAGCGCAGACTGCCATTGTTATCGTTAGTAAGAATAGAAAAACAACGGTAAAGGCCCCTGGTTTCAAAACAGCTTTTTCTGTGGTTGCAGCAGGATGACCTTTGCCTACAGCCATTGACATAATAACTGCTGGTATAACCCAGTTGACTACTGAGGGAATGACGAGAGCAAAAAACTGTTCAAATTGAACTATACCTTTTTGCCAAACCATTAGGGTAGTAATATCACCAAAAGGACTAAATGCACCACCGGCATTTGCAGCAACAACGATATTAATGCAGGCAATTGCCACAAATTTAGTGTTATCGCCGCCAACAGCCATGGCAACTGTTGCCATCAGTAACGCCGTAGTTAAATTATCAGCAATAGGCGAGATAACGAAGGCGAGTAGTCCGGTTAGCCAGAAGATAGTTTTAAGTGAAAAGCCTTGATTGACCAGCCAGCTTCGTAGGGAATCAAATATGCCACGTTCAGTCATTGTGTTGATATAGGTCATGGCAGCTAGTAAAAATAAGAACAACTCAACAAATTCAAGCAGATTGTGTCTTATTAATACCTCTGCTGTGTGATGGAAAGCATCATCTGGTTGTTGTGCATATATTATTGCAACCATTGCCCAAATAATGCCTGCAGCAAGCATGACTGGTTTGGACTTTCGCATATGGATCTTATCTTCAAGAATAACGAGCACATAGGCAAAAACAAAAATGGTAAGAGAGGCGTAACCAACCCAGTGGGTGGTTAGATTTATTAAGGGTAAATCACCGGCACCAGCGGCAAAAGAAACTTGTGGGAATATAAAGATGAGTATGCTCATTAATAATGTCATTATTAATGTTGTATTAACTTGTAGATGATTCAAAGTGTATAGACCTCTAGCTTCAAATAATTTATAAGCTGAGATCATACCCTGCCACTTATTCTAGTGGAAGGGGAAACTCAACTTTATTTGAGAACAGCGTGTAAAAAACCCTGAGAAGCTTCCTCGATTAGATCAAAAACATCATTGAAACCATTTTGCCCCCCATAATATGGGTCAGGTACATCACTTTCTTTCCGTGCGGGTGCATAATCTAAAAATCGATTTATTTTATGATGTTGTTCACTTGGACTGGCATTAATCAGTAGCTGATAGTTGTCACTATCCATGGCAAGGATGTAATCGAAGTGAGCAAAATCGGTTTCTGTGACCTGGCGAGAACGAATGGCAGATAATTCAACACCCCGATGCTGTGCCGTTTGTTGCGATCTAATATCGGGCTCGTTACCAACATGATAAGCATGAGTTCCTGCAGAATCGACAATAAACCTGTCGCTAAGTTTTTTATCGTGAAGTAATTTATTGAAGACTCCTTCAGCGGTGGGAGAGCGGCAGATATTGCCCATGCATACAAACAACACTTTTATTGGTTTCATAGAGTTCCTAAAACTTTGAATTACAGTGAAATGGAATTTTATCAGTCTTATTTGATTTTATAAAACCTCAATTTGTTCGTTAGACTTCCCTTAGTGCTCCAATAAAGAAAGAATATATGACCATCCATTGATGAATGTGAGGTGGTTTAATTAGCTTGGTATAGAGGATAAGCTTTAAAAACCCAATTAATTTGCTTTTTATCTACAGTTTCAAGCGTTAGGTAAGTTCCGCATTAAGCTGATCAAGCGTATTAGTGGCTTGGCCAAGATAACTAGCTCCAAATATATTAACGTGATTAAGAATATGATAAAGGTTATAGAGTGACTTTCTAGTTTTATAGCCGCTATCAAGTGGGTAAGATGAATTATAGGAATCATAAAAGTCATTACTAAAGCCACCAAATAATTCTGTCATAGCAAGGTCAGTTTCCCTGTCACCATAATAACATGCGGGATCATATATAACGGGGTTTCCAGTAGGATCTACTGCAGCATTTCCACCCCATAAATCACCATGAAGTAGCGATGGACTAGGGTGGTAGCCTTCAAAAAACATGTGTAAATTTTCTGAAAGCTTGTCACCTTTGTCTTGCAATTGATGACCATATCCATTTTTCGTGGCGAAGGTAAGTTGCTGTTGCAGACGCTGTTGCCGAAAAAAGGGTAACCAATTATCTTCACGTGAATTGTACTGTGGTGTGCTGCCAATCGTATTGTCATAGTGCCATCCAAAAAAAGGTTGTTCTATTTGATGTAACTGGGCTAATTGTTCACCTAACAATTTACTTGAAGCTGCATTGAAAGGCTGACAATCAATATATTCTAGGACTAGGTAGCTATGTTGATTTGTCTTACCAGAGCAAATAAGGCTTGGGATACGAAGGCACTGAGTAGCTGCGAGTTCAGTTAGACCTTCTGCCTCGGCTTCGAACATGATCTCTCGCTCGGGGGTATTAAGTTTAACGAAATAAGATTGTTCCTCACTCCTTAGATGATAAGCCTCATTGATACCCCCACCACTTATGG
Source organism: uncultured Gammaproteobacteria bacterium (assembly GCA_905181885.1). Lineage (GTDB taxonomy): Bacteria > Pseudomonadota > Gammaproteobacteria > Nitrosococcales > Methylophagaceae. Next base: position 39,446 of record CAJIZI010000001.1, on the reverse strand, counting down.
GTGCGAGCTTAATACTAGTGAGTCGCTGGCCTGTACTTTGTTGAATATGGTTTGCGATAGCATCAAAAGACGTCATGCTGCTTTCCTTGATATTGAATTTAGTTCATTAGGTGTTCACAATGTCTGAAGATGATACTGAATTTTGATGTTTAAGTCCCTAAGGAGAAAAAAATGCTGGCTTCTTCAAGTGCAAAAAAACTCGTGGCAGAACATGCGGCCAGTTTGATAGAAAATGGAATGATTGTTGGCCTCGGAACAGGTTCAACTGCTAACTATTTTATAGAAGCTTTGGCAGAGCGCCAAAAGCAGGGCCTTAAATGTTCAACAGTTGCAAGCTCCATCGTGAGTACGATGAAAGCAAAAAGTTTGGGCTTGCCTCAGCTTGGTATGGATAATTTGAACCAGATTGATGTGTATGTGGATGGTGCAGATGAAGTGACGGTAGACAATATTTTACTCAAAGGACGTGGTTCAGATCTGGTGCGGGAAAAATTATTGGCACGAGCCTGTGATGAGTTTTATGTTTTGATTGATCAAAGTAAAGTGGTTGATCATATAGGCCAAAACTACCCAGTACCAATTGAAGTAATGCCTTTTGCTTGGCAGATGGTATTAGCTAGTCTGAAAGCATTAGGTGGGCAGGGAGAATTAAGGCCCAATGCTGCTGGTGATGGTCTAGCAGTATCATCTTACGGTAGCTTAGTGGTAGATATGACTTTTGGTGACATAGAGGTTTTAGTTTTGGATAAAATGTTGAATGACGTGCCTGGTGTAGTCGAACATGGAATATTTACAGGTTTAGCCACAGCAGTTTTTATTGCAGATGAAACAGTTGGAGTAATAGAGCAACGTCGTTAAGGTCTTAACGACGTTGCTCTATTTGAGTCTTTTAAAGCTGGGCCAAAATTGTTTCAGCTTTTGAAACGCCAAACTCGCCAGATCCCTCGACGCCAATATAGCTGACAACACCATCTTCGACTATCATTGCGAAACGAAAGCAGCGAATACCCATTCCTCCACCCGTTAAATCACGGTCAAGGCCTAAGGCTTGAGTATATATGGCGCTGCCATCAGCCATCATTCGTACATTGCCGCTGGCATTATTAGCTTTACCCCAAGCAGCCATGACGAAAGCATCGTTGACCGAGAGACACCAAATTTCATCAGCGCCTTTAGATTTGATACTGTCAGCATACTCTACAAAGCCAGGTAAATGCTGTGCTGAACATAAGGGTGTGAAGGCACCTGGAACACCAAAGATGACAATTTTTTTACCTTTACTTAATGCTAAGACATCCTGAGGCTTTGGATTCATGGGACAGCCATTTTTAGGGTCAAACTCATTACATTCAGTTAGTTCTCCTGAGGGTAAATGCTGGCCTATTTCGATAGTCATGATAGATTCCTTATTGTTGATTGGTAAACTGCTTGTGAGCTTACCATAGGTTAAAATTGAAATGATAAAAAGTCGCTTTTTGCGAGGCTACTTTAATTGCCTTAGGTTTAATTAGGTATGATGAGTGGTAATAATACATTAGGGAGTGAAACATGAAAGTTGTACGTTGGGGAATTTTAGGCGCTGCACGGGTGAATGAACGCTTGATGCCAGCCATTATTGAAGCTGGGAATAGTAAGCTTATTGCAATAGCTAGTCGTAGACCGGGAGCTGCGGCTGATATTTTGGCAAAGTATGCACCGAATGAAACAGATGTTAAGGCTTACGATTCTCCTGCTTTATTATTAAATAATGCTGATATTGATGCGATTTATTTACCTATGGCTAATGAAGAACATACTGAGTGGGCGCTTAAAGCAATTGAGCAAGGTAAGCATGTCTTGATTGAAAAACCCATGGCTTTATCCGTTGAAGATATTGATGCGATTTCGAGTGCAGCTAAACAACAGAATGTGCATGTTATGGAGGGGTTTATGTACTGTTTTCATCCTCAACATGATTATGTGGATGGGTTGATTAAATCAGGTGCAATTGGAGAAGTGAGAACTGTAAAGACATGCTTTTCTTTTCCTATGAAACCAGCACGAATGTATCGTTTGGAGAGAGACATTGATAATGGTGGTGGTGCGATGTGGGACATTGGGCCATACGCTGTTCATACGGCGCGAAAATGGTTTGATAGTGAGCCTAAATCAGTAATGGCAATGGCTAAACTGTTGGAGAGTGGGGCAGATATAAGTTTGAGCGGTATCTTGGATTTTGATAATGGCCGATATGCCCATTTTGATATGAGCTTTGAACGTGCACGGCGGAGTGAATATGAAATTATTGGCACACTAGGCGGAATAAAGTGCGATACGGTATGGCAAAACCCTGATGATGCACCAGTTATCTCATGGTGGACTGATGCAGGAGAACAACACAAAGTAAAACTTGAGATAGCTAATCATTTTGTTAAAGAAATCGAACATTTTAGTGATTGTGTTTTAAATAATACTTTGCCGGATTTGTCAGTTGCGGATGCAAGAGCGAACTGCCAAACGATTGTTGCAGCATTGAAGTCTACTAAGACAGGAAGGTTAGAAAAAATAGCTTAAAGTTTTTATTTTACTGATTTAGAATTTTTTATTACCATGCTCACTAAAGACTTGACACATATAGGTTTAATTAGTTTTTTTGTAAGTTATTTAATAAATCATTGAGTACTAATAAACGGTCATCTGCTTCGGGCATATTGTCAGTAAAACGAAGTTTATCTTGGCCATCGAGCTTGTACTTAGCGGGTTTATTTTGTATTAACTGAATAAGAGTCATGGAGTCAACATTGGGTGTTTGTTCAAATATAATACGGCCCCCCTGCTCATAAACATCTATTTTTCGAATGCCAAGCAGTTTTGCCTTAAACCGTAACTCATGAATGGCAAATAAGGTTTGGCTTTGCTCGGGAAGCAGCCCAAATCGATCGATCATTTCAACTTGTAATTCTTTTAAAGCCTCATTGTCTTTTGCTGCTGAAATTCGTTTATAGAGAACAAGGCGGGTGTGGACATCCGGGAGATAGTCATCAGGAATAAGGGCGGGAACATGTAAATCTATCTCGATAAATTTCCTATCGGACATTGATAAAGTCGGTTCTTGGCCTGATTTTAATGCGTTAACAGCTCGTTCAAGGAGTTCGTTATACAAGCCAAAACCAATCTCTTGCATTTGACCACTTTGGTCATCGCCTAAAAGTTCACCTGCGCCACGGATTTCCATGTCATGTGTTGCTAAGGTGAAGCCGGCACCCAAGTCTTCAATAGATTCAATCGCTTCTAAACGTTTTATCGCATCTTTGGTCATTGATTTTTGGGGGGGTACTATTAAGTATGCATAGGCTCGATGATGTGAACGGCCTACGCGACCTCGGATCTGATAGAGCTGAGCTAAGCCTAGCTTGTCTGCCCTATCGATGAAGATAGTATTGGCAGAGGGAATGTCGATACCTGTTTCGATAATTGTGGTGCAGACGAGCACATTAAAACGCTGATGGTAGAAGTCCAGCATTACTTGTTCAAGCTCACGTTCACGCATTTGACCATGTGCAACTGCAACTTTAGCTTCAGGTAATAGCCGTTCAATATCACGAGCAACACGGTCTATATCTTCAACCTTATTATGAAGAAAGTAAACTTGACCCCCACGTTTTATTTCACGCAAGATCCCTTCACGAATATTGTCTTGTTTCCATTCTTGTACAAATGTTTTTATGGCTAAACGGCGTGCTGGTGGGGTAGCAATAATGGAAAGATCTCTGATCCCAGATATCGACATATTTAGTGTGCGAGGAATTGGAGTAGCGGTGAGCGTTAGTACATCTATTTCTGCACGGTATTTTTTTATCTGTTCTTTTTGGGTAACACCAAACCGATGCTCTTCATCAAGTATGAAGAGTCCTAAGCGTTTTGGGTTAATATCTTGTTGAAGCAGTTTATGGGTTCCAATAATGATATCTGCAGTGCCATCTGACATGGATTGCTTAACGTTATCGAGCTGTTTTTTGGAGCGAAAGCGTGACATCACCTCAATGTGAACCGGCCAATCTGCAAAGCGATCTTTAAAGTTTTCATAGTGTTGTTGAGCTAATAATGTTGTGGGCACCAATACTAAGACTTGTTTGCCTGATTGTGTGGCTAAAAAGGCTGCACGCATAGCTACTTCTGTTTTACCAAAGCCAACGTCACCGCAAACAAGACGATCCATTGGTGAGTCAGAAGTCATATCTTTTATGACATCTTCGATTGCATCATGCTGATCGGGCGTAGTTTCGAATGGAAAAGCAGCTATAAACGAGTTGTATTGCTCGTCAGGAGTATCTAGAGGCGTTTTCTTATGAGCTGCACGCTGAGCGTAAATATCAAGCAATTCTGCAGCTACATCTCGAACTTTTTCAGCCGCACGGCGTTTGGCTCTTTCCCATTGACCTGAACCCAGCTTATGAAGGGGCGCTAGTTCGGGGGCGGCTCCTGAATAACGGCTTATAAGGTCAAGTGCTGCGACAGGAACATATAGTTTGTCACTTTTGGCATATTCGAGGGTGACATACTCAGTTGTAACATCGCCAACATCGAGTGTTTGAAGCCCTAGGTAGCGGCCGACTCCATGATCTTCGTGTACAACGGCATTGCCAATAGTAAGTTCTGCTAGGTTACGTATAACAGCATCTGAATCTCGTTTTTTACGACTACGCCTACGGCGCTGCATTACTTGTTGACCAAACAACTGTGGCTCTGCTATGACGGCTAGTTTATTTTGAATTAGAACCAGCCCTTGTTCTAGTGGTGCTATTACTATGCCAAGAGGGGTATCGTCTATGAGAAATTGATCCCAATTGACATACACTTTTGGCAGGATGCCATTCTCGCGTAATATATCCAGCAACGTTTCTCGCCGCCCTGCAGTTTCTGCTGCAAAAAGAATGCGGCCATCAAAGTTATCAATAAATTTAGTTAGCGCTTCGCATGGCCTATCTTGTTGTGCTGTAAGTGTCATTTGTGGCGGAATTGTAGTGAGGTAGTTCTGCTTACCGACCCCTTTTTCTAACTCAAAGGATTGACTATGAAGCCGCTTATATTCTTTGAATTTTGCAAACAGTTCTTCGACTGGGAAAAAAACGAGCTGAGGAGGGAGTAGAGGTCTTTCTTTATCGATGTAATGTTCTTGGTAGCGCTGATTAATTTCCTGCCAGAAATCAGTAGCTGCTTGGTGTGGATCATTAATATTGACTAGTAAGGTGTTGTCGGGCAGGTAATCTACTAAGCTATTGGTTTTTTCAAGAAATAAAGGGAGATAATATTCGATACCCCCCGGCATATTACCTTCACTTACTTCTCGGTAGATAAGACTTTTTTGTGGGTCTCCCTCAAACTGCTCTCTAAACCGGTGTCGAAAATGCTGAATACTATTATCACTGACTGGGAACTCTCTAGCAGGAAGTAATTCTAATGAGCTAATATTTTCAATCGAACGCTGAGTTTCAGGGTCAAACGATCTAAGACTGTCTATTTCATCATCAAATAAATCAATTCGATAGGGATGTTTACTTCCCATAGGGTATAGGTCGATAATAGCACCGCGAACAGCAAACTCTCCATGCTCCATTACCTGTGAAACATTGCGGTAGCCAGCTTTTTCAAGTTTACTCCGCCATTTTTCCAAATCAAAGATATCACCAGTTCGTAAAAATAAAGTGTTACTTTCTAAAAAAGAGCGTGGCGAAATGCGGTGCATTATTGTGGTTATTGGTACTAATAATATGCCTCGTTTAAAGTTTGGTAATTGATGAAGTGTCTCAAGGCGTTCGGAAATTATGTCTTGATGTGGAGAAAAAGTATCGTAGGGCAGAGTTTCCCAATCAGGAAAGTGTAAAATTGGAAGACTTGTTTCTCCAAAGTAAAACCGTGCTTCAATTTCTAATTTATGAGCACTTACCGCATCATCAGTCAGTACTAATATGGGTCCATCGTGTTGCTGGGCAGCGTTAGCAAGTAATAAACCCTGTGCACTACCATAGAGTTGACCGGCCTGAAAGGCATCATGAGTGTTTTCAGGAAGTATGGGTTTTAAAGGGCTTAGTGCGACAGGTGATGACATTGTTGATAAACAGATGATTTAAAGGATGACATTCTCACATATATTGGCATTATAAGACCAATTAATTCTTTTGAGTCGATGTTCTTGTTTCCAAGTAACATTAATTTATTGGTGATAGCGTATATGAGATAATGCATTTTAGTAAAAATGATCATCAAATTTTGGGGCAAAATTTCAGACTGTTATGACAGAAGAAATAGATCAACAAACAACGCCGTTTGATTCGGCGGCATTCCTTGACAAACTGACCAGTCGTCCTGGTGTGTATCGAATGGTTGATAATACTGATACCGTCATTTATGTTGGCAAAGCTAAAAACCTAAAAAAGAGGGTGGCTAGTTATTTTCGCTTAAGTGGTTTGACGCGAAAGAATACTGTGATGGTAGCGCAAATTGACCATATAGAAACAACAGTCACGCATACAGAAAATGAAGCTCTTATCCTTGAAAATAATCTAATTAAGGAGTTGATGCCTCGTTACAACATTTTATTACGAGATGATAAAACTTATCCTTACTTATTTATTTCAGGAGACTCATTTCCTCGGATCGGCCTCCATAGGGGTACTAAGCGTAAAAAAGGACAATATTTTGGGCCTTACCCAAGTGCCGGTGCGGTCAGAGAGAGTTTACATTTACTACAGAAAATATTTCCCGTCAGACAATGCGACGATGCTTATTATGCAAACCGATCTAGACCGTGCTTGCAATATCAGATCAAGCGTTGCACAGCGCCTTGTGTTGGTCTTATATCTATAGAAGACTACCAAAAGGATATTCAGCATACCATTCTGTTTTTAGAGGGTAAAAACCAACAAGTTGTTGATGATTTATCAGACCAAATGGAAGTAGCTTCGGCTGAATTATCTTTTGAAAAAGCAGCATCGATCCGAGATAAAATAATTAATCTTCGGCGTGTGCAAGAACGCCAATATGTAAGTGCTGAGCAGGGGGACTTAGACGTACTAGCTGCGATTGTACGAGATGGGATGTCTGTTGTTGAAGTAAGTTTTATTAGAGGTGGACATAGCTTGGGGAGCAAAAGTTACTTTCCAAAGGGCTCATCAGGCAGTTCACCAGAAGAACTACTATCGGCATTTATTCCTCAATATTATTTAGGAAAGAACGTGCCGACAGAAGTATTGATCAGTCATGAGTTCGATGATATGTCACTACTTCAATCAGTCCTAAAGTCAGAGTCAAAACATCGCGTTTTATTACGTTGCCCACAACGGGGGCCAAGTGTTCGATGGATGAAGATGGCTATGGTTAATGCTGAAGTTAGTCTCGTTCAGCGTTTGAGTAGTCGTTCTAATTTATTAAAGCGTTTTGAATGCTTACAAGAAGCGCTTGACTTAGAAGAGATGCCAAAGCGCATTGAGTGCTTTGATATTAGTCATACGAGCGGTGAAAAAACAGTAGGATCTTGTGTGGTGTTTGGCTTGGAAGGTGCGATTAAAAGTGATTATAGAAAGTTTAATATTGATGGTATTACGCCTGGTGATGATTACGCAGCAATGAATCAAGCATTAAGCCGGCGCTATAAGCGCTTGCAAAAAGGTGAGGGTAAACGACCAGATCTATTATTGATTGATGGTGGTAAAGGACAATTAACTGAGGCGAAAGCAGTCATGGCCGAACTGCAGTTAGATATAGAAATTTTAGGTATTGCAAAAGGTCCTGCTCGTAAACCAGGTGAAGAAACATTATTTTTAGTGGGCCGGTCTGGAGAGGTTGACTTGAATGCAGACTCACCAGCGTTGCATTTGTTACAACAAGTCAGAGATGAAGCTCATCGTTTTGCCATTACTGGCCACAGGCAACGACGTGCCAAATCCAGAAAAATATCACCTTTAGAGGGTATTGATGGAATGGGCCCAAAGCGTCGACAGAAGTTATTGCAGCAATTTGGAGGAATTCAAGAGGTTCAGAGGGCTGGTGTAGAAGATATCGCATTAGTGGATGGTATTAGTGAAGCATTGGCACAAAAAATATATGATGTGTTCCATGATGAGAAATAAGCAGCTTATGGTGCTACCATTGTATTATTAAATTCAGCTAAAAGACCTGTTATGTCAAATATTCCCAATATATTGAGTTTGCTGCGGATTGCCTTGATACCTGTATTAATCGTAGTGTTCTTATTACCTTATAAATCAGCGCCAGCATGGGCAACAGCTATTTTTGTTGTGGCTGCTATTACAGACTGGTTAGATGGTTATCTTGCACGGAAGTGGGATCAAGCCTCAGCCTTTGGTGCCTTTATTGATCCGGTTGCTGATAAATTAATTGTCGCGGTTGCGTTGGTTTTAATTCTATTTAAAACAAACGAGTGGTATATTTTATTACCTGTTGTCATAATTATTGGTCGTGAAATTACCGTGTCGGCATTACGTGAGTGGATGGCAGAATTAGGATCAAGGAGCGCTATTAAGGTGTCTTACGTAGGGAAATTAAAAACTGCTTTTCAAATGCTTTCAATTGCTTGTCTTCTTTATCATTCGCCTGCATTTGATTTACCAATCTTTGAGATTGGTGTGACTTTATTATATGTTGCTGCAGGGCTAACAATTAGTTCAATGCTGAGTTATTTAAAAGCGGCTTGGCCGATATTAACTTCATAATTATCAGTGCTTGACATATCTTATGAACTGCCTATAATGCAGTCCTTCAAAGCGGGAATAGCTCAGCTGGTAGAGCGCAACCTTGCCAAGGTTGAGGTCGCGAGTTCGAATCTCGTTTTCCGCTCCAGACAAATAAAAAAGCCGCGGTTTCACTGCGGCTTTTTTGCTTTTAGATCTGATATTTAGGCTGCGTGGCAGAGTGGTCATGCAGCGGATTGCAAATCCGTTAACGCCGGTTCGATTCCGACCGCAGCCTCCATTTATACCCCTTATTTCTTTATTTTATCTTGGCAGCAGTCTGTTAAATAATCAAAGTATGAATGCTAGTATTTTAAAACTCAACGGCTATCATAAATTTTTTCTTATTTTTAGTTGCGTTTCGGTACTCATCTGATAGCTTATTTATCTAGTGGGGTTAGATTTTAAAATACCTATATAGATGAATCTTGAGCGAGCAGCTTGGTAATGTATGTTCCAATGTTATTTTTGACTGCTATCGAACATAAATAGAATAAAAATTAAGATCACAACTTGAGTTTTCGCTTATATTAAGTACCTTTATGGCTGGCTTATAATATCTAACCTACAACTCTACTGACGATAGCGTAGTGGTCAACGAGAATAAGTACAAATAGCCATAATAGATATTGAATAGAATATTTGAATAGCTCCATAGGAGCTTGGACGTTTGTTTCGTCAAATATTTTTTTTACCATCCAAAATTGACGAGCATTCAGCAATAACATACCCATCAGGTAGAGCCAGCCACTTAGACCTGATATAAATGGCATTAACGTGGCTGCAAACATCAGTAAGCTATAAAGCACAATATGAATACGAGTGAAATGATTACCATGCGTCACGGGTAGCATTGGTATATCAGCTTCTGCGTATTCATCTTTTTTGTGAATAGCTAGGGCCCAGAAATGTGGAGGGGTCCATGCAAAAATAATAAGTACCAATAATAAGGCGTTGGGATCCACGTGGCCTGTCATAGCAGTCCAGCCTAATAGGGGCGGCATGGCGCCAGCAAGGCCACCAATAGTAATATTTTGTGGCGTTGCTCGTTTTAAAAACATGGTGTAGACAACAGCATAGCCTAACAATGATGCTAGGCTTAGCCATGCCGTTATGGGGTTGATCACTATCCATAATAAAGAAAAACCGCCGATAGCAAGGACTAAAGCAAAGACTAGCCCTTGTTTAGGGCTAACACGTCCTTTTGCAATGGGTCTATTTTTAGTTCTTGCCATTTTAGTATCAAGGCGATGATCAATGATGTGGTTGACTGCGGCGCCACTACCTGCACAGGCACCAATACCGATAAGAGCTATCGTTAACTTGAACACATCAGGCCACCCAGGGATAGCAAGTAAGGCTCCTACAAGCACAGTGACGAGCATAAGTACAACGACTTTTGGCTTGCACAAGACGAGATAATCTTTCCAGGTGGCTCTAGCTATTGTATTAATAGTTCCAATTGTTTCTTCCATCATGTCACCTGTGAATATTTTCTCTGCGATTAGTCTATTTGAGCTGTTTCATCTGTCGAAAAGACGCTATATATAATATAAACGACAGAGAGTAATAGTAGTGCGGCACCTGTATTGTGCAGTAGGGCAAGTGAGAGGGGTAGCATCAACATAGCTGTACTAATTCCAATCACAATTTGTAATACGGTTAAGCCCAATAAAATATTAGCCCTGGTCTTGTATAACTCTGTTTTTCTGAGACGGAAAAACAATGCCACTATAGCGAGCAATAAGACTAGAGCCAAAACGCGATGTGTGTATTGTATCGTGACGCGTGCTTCGGAGTCTAATAAACCACCTTCATAATTTCTATCACTAAACTCAGTAAGTTGAAAAGCTTGTTCCATTTTAAGTGGTGGGAACATTTGACCATCACAAGTTGGAAAGTCAGTACAAGCGAGGCCTGAATAAGTACTACTAGTCCAGCCACCTAATGCGATTTGGCCTGATAATAAAACAAGGACAACTAGCGAAAGTATTTTAGGCTTGGAAGAGGGGCCTGTTACTTCCTGATTAGTTCTGCGCATGAGAATAAGCAAAAATGTAGTTGCTAATATTGCCATTCCGCCGAGTAAATGTATGGTGACCACTTGTGGTAATAGTTTTAATGTAACGGTCCACATTCCAAAAATACCTTGAACGATCACTAAAACTAATAGAAATCGACTTAACCATTTTATTTTTTTTGAGATATTAAATGTACTTTGTATGGCCACTGCGAGGACCAGAATAATAAAGCCCAATGCGGTAGCAACGTAACGATGAATCATTTCCATCCAAGCTTTACCTTCATCGATAATAGGAAGTTCCGCTAAATTTGGGGGAATAACCTGACCATAACAGCCAGGCCAGTCAGGACAACCTAAGCCGGCATCTAACAGGCGTGTTAGTGCACCTAGTGTGACAACTATGAGTGCCATGAAAAACGAGTACTTACATAATTTATCGATCACTCTTTATGTTTCCTTATAGTCTTATTTAACCGAGACGAGAGGCCTTTAATAGCCACTTAATATCCGACATCATGTCTTGACCAGATAGTGCTGGTTCGAAACGTAAAACTAAAATTCCATTTGGGTCTATAAAGAATATGCTGTGATCTTGCCACTTTATATTATTGTTATTGAACCAGTTGAACGTTTCGTTATCATTGACTTGAGCCATTTTTTGAAATTCTGTTTCGACTGAAAGGAGTGATGTTTGAGATGGCTTTATATTATTGTCATCTTTAAATGCAACATCGACAACCAGATCACTTGTTTCTCGTCTAACATCATTTGAGACCCATACTGTTTGTAATCGTTCCGCACGTTTACCCATTGCAAGGTAAAGTTGTTGGGCACGAAAGAGTTGTTGTTGGCATTCTTCATTACAGGTGTCACTCACGACTATAATTCCCCAATGGCCTTGTTGGGCATTAATAATGTTTTTTGGAACAGTGAGGCCCATTGGCATGAGTTCACCCTTATTTTTAGTGCTTCCGGGCACACCAATACCGGTAAAAGCCATTGACCATGCAATGACCAAGGGAACGAGGGTAATTAGCCATATGGAGTTGTGCAACCAGCTTTTTTTCTTTTCACTCATTTTCTTTGTACTCTATTCGAGAGACGATAATAAAACATATTAAGCCCGCAAGACCAATCAAGACCCATTGAATGGCGTAACCAATATGCATGTAATATTTATTTTCTATTTTTATGGGGGCTGGAATTAGCTTACCAATTTGATTTTCTGCATATAAGACAAAGGGAAACAATTCTCGGTTAAGACGCTTGTTGATCAATGGTATTTCTATTTGCTGTAGTAACTTGGGCCAATTCGGATCCTCTTCTGCTGCTTGTAACATAAAGCCAGCTTGTGGTTTCCTAATTAAACCTTGTACTTCGAGATAGCTTGGTAATGGTTCTTGTAAGACTAATTTGTTTTGTTTCGGTTGCCACCCGAGGTTAACTAATATTAAAAATTTTTTGGTTTGGACCTCTGCTAGTACATGCCAACCACCAAAACCTTGATAAGTTTTGTTATCAAGGAAGTAATGGTTTTTTACTACTCCTGCAATACTAACTTTTTGATAGGACTCGGGAGACTCTGATAAAACAGATTCTGGTCGTGAGTCCTGCAGTTGGTAGGTTTGAAATAAATCGTCAGCTTGATGGGCCCTTTGCAACTGCCAATTTGAAAGAGTGCAACAGACTATAAAGGCAAAAGCAGCGAAAAGAAAAAAAGGAATTTGTACTGATATTTTCCAATTAAAAAATGACCAAATATATCGGTTTTTCGTCACTTCACTTGTCCTCAAGTGTTGACCTAATCAAAGCATCGTTATAAATGTTCCAACCTTTAAAATACGTAAACGACAACGAAAAGTAGCAACCATACGACATCAACAAAATGCCAATACCATGAACCAGCTTCGAAACCAAAGTGGTTGTCTGGGGTGAAGTGGCCTTTAATGACACGAATAAGCAAGATAAATAAAATGATGCTACCAATAGTAACGTGGAGACCATGGAAGCCAGTCAATAAGAAGAATGTTGCTCCATAGATACCTGAGTTTAAAGTCAGGTCAAGTTGTTGATATGCCTCAATATATTCTTCTGCCTGTAATCCAAGAAAGATTATGCCAAATACTAGCGTGATCGCTAACCATATTTTTATTTTGGCACGTTCGCCATGTCTCAACGCATGATGAGCAAATGTTACTGTAAAACTCGATGTTACTAGTAAGATTGTGTTTATCAGTGGTAAATGCCATGGATCAATCACTTCTTTTATAGGCATAAATAATTCTGGGTTTGGGGGAGTCAGAAGAGGCCATGTTGCTACAAAATCGGGCCACAACATGTGTGATATCCCTTTATCACCTTCACCACCTAACCAAGGTACGGAGAATGTGCGCGCATAGTATAAAACGCCAAAGAATGCTAGAAAAAACATAACTTCTGAAAAAATGAACCATGTCATGCCATAACGGAATGAAATATCAACTTGTGCTGAGTATGCACCTCGACGTGATTCTTCTATGACATTACCAAACCAGCCAAAAAGCATGAATATAAGTATAGCCATACCCGAGTACATGATAATGGAACTACTTAGAGAAATGTGCTCTGAATTCTGAAGATCAATCAACGCTGATCCTGTACCTCCAAGCATTAAGAACATGGCTATTGCACCTACGATAGGCCAAATGCTTTGGTCGGGTACGTAATACTCGTCTGATGAGTGCTCCATTAATTAACTACCTTTTTAACTTTATGTGGATCGCTTGCTGGTTTCTTTGAATTTGTAATATCGAACAAGGTATACGAAAGTGTTAGTTTGTTGATATGTGCTGGCAATTTAGGGTCAACAAAGAAAACGAGAGGCATATCTTTGTGCTCACCGGCTTCTAAGGGTTGTTGTTCAAAACAAAAACACTCTATCTTATTTAGATACTCGGCAGCCTCTGCCGGGGATACACTAGGTACTGCTTGTGCAATAGCTGCTGTTTTATAAGTATTTGTAACTCGATATGTCGTCTCCCTCCTCTCACCTACTGCTAATGTCATCTCAGTCTGGTTCGGCTCGAATTCCCAAGGCAGGTTATCATTTTTGTTAACGACAAACTGCAGTGTGACTTGTCTGCCTTTTTCTGAACCGGCAGGGGTTATTTCGCCTTGATATTGTCCATTAGTTTTTCCATTCAGGCCTGTTATCTCACAGAACACATCGTAGAGAGGTACTAGCATAAAGCCAAAACCAAACATGAATACAACTAGGACAGTTAATCCTTTTGGTGTCTTTAAATTCATAATTTTGATTCAAACACGGGTGGCGTAGTGAATGTGTGGTATGGGAGTGGTGTTGGTAATGTCCACTCAAGACCTTCAGCTGATTCCCATGGTACTTGGGCTGCTTTTTCGCCACTGCGTATTGCTTTTATCACAAGGTAGACAAAGACCAGCTGTGAGGCACCGAATAAGAAAGCCCCCATACTTGCCATCATATTGAAGTCTGCAAATTGTAATGAGTAGTCTGGAATGCGGCGTGGCATACCTGCTAATCCAACAAAATGCATTGGGAAGAAAGTAAGGTTTAAACCTATAAATGAGAGCCAGAAATGCGTTTTCCCTAATGATTCGTCATACATTTTGCCACACCATTTTGGCAACCAGTAGTAAACACCTGCAACGATACCAAACACTGCACCCGGCACAAGTACATAGTGGAAGTGAGCTACTACAAAGTAAGTATCTTGATACTGGAAATCAATAGGAGCGATCGCTAGCATGATGCCTGAGAAGCCACCAATAGTGAATAGGACAACGAAAGCGACAGCAAAGAGCATCGGTGTTTCGAAACTGAGTGAGCCTTTAAACATAGTGGCTACCCAGTTAAATATTTTCACACCAGTTGGTACTGCGATTAGCATGGTCGAGTACATGAAAAACAGCTGGCCACCGATAGGCATGCCGACAGTAAACATATGGTGTGCCCAAACAACAAAGGATAAGATAGCAATCGCAATGAGTGCGTAGACCATTGAGTGATAACCAAATAAAGGTTTGCGTGAGAAAGTAGGTAATATTTGAGAAACCACTCCAAATGCTGGCAAAATCATGATATAAACTTCTGGGTGTCCAAAGAACCAGAAAATATGTTGAAATAATACAGGGTCACCACCACCAGCAGCACTAAAGAAACTTGTTGCAAAGTGGATATCCATTAACATCATTGTGACTACGGCTGCGAGAACAGGCATAACAGCAACAAGTAGAAAGGCTGTGATTAACCATGACCATGCAAACATTGGCATTTGCATTAATGACATGCCAGGTGCACGCATATTAAACAGAGTGACGATTATATTCATTGCACCCATAATTGACGATATACCCATCATATGAATTGCAAAAATAAAGAAAGTTACACTTGGAGGTGCGTACGTTGTTGATAGAGGGGCATAAAATGTCCAACCAAAATCGGGTGCGCCACCATCCATAAACAATGTAGATAACAACATTGTGAATGCAAAAGGAAGTATCCAAAAGCTCCAGTTGTTCATTCTCGGGAGTGCCATATCTGGAGCACCGACCATAAGCGGGATCTGCCAATTTGCTAGTCCAACAAAGCCTGGCATGACGGCACCAAACACCATTATGAGTCCATGCATAGTGGTCATTTGGTTGAAGAATCCTGGTTCCACTAGCTGCAGGCCTGGCTGGAATAATTCGGCACGGATAACCATTGCCATCATGCCTCCAATGAAGAACATGGTCAGGCTGAAGATAAGGTAGAGGGTACCGATATCTTTATGGTTAGTGGTAAACACCCAACGTAAGAGACCTTTAGCAGGCCCGTGTTCGTGGTGCTCGTGATCGTCCAGTGTTAATGTTTGCTCGCTCATGAAGACCTCTTTATTGCTTGTCTATGTATGCTTGCATATCAGCAGGAGAAATAACTTCACCTGTGTTGTTATCCCAAGCATTACGTTTGTATGTAATTACAGCTGCTAAATCGACTGCTGATAGTTGTTTACCATAGGCTGCCATTGCTGATCCTGGTACGCCGTAGTACATCATATGCATATGTGTTTCTATGTCACCCAATACTACATCACTACCATTAAGAGCTGGGAAGGCGGGAGGTAGGCCAGAACCATCGACCATGTGACAGGCTGCACAATTCTTTTGGTAAACAGTTTCACCTTTAGCGACGAGATCATCCATTGTCCATTCTTGCTCTGACTCTGCGGCTTTTGCTATTGCGGCTGCTTGTTGTTCTTCAACCCATATGTCGTAATCATATTGGGTTACGGCTTTGACGACAATTGGCATAAAACCATGGTTTTTACCACATAATTCTGCACACTGTCCGCGGTAGGTGCCGACTTCATTAATGCGTGTCCAAGACTCGTTTATAAAGCCAGGGATAGCGTCCTTCTTAATAGCTAGATCTGGCATCCACCAAGCATGGATAACATCGTTTGACGTGAAAAGAAAGCGAACTTTTTTATTAATGGGTAGAACCAGTTCGTTATCGACTTCTAATAGGTAATTAGTGTTTTTTGCCTGCTCGTTTGCAATTTCTTCCTTTGGAGTAATCAAAGAACTAAAGAAATTAATATCTTCACCTAAATACTTGTATTGCCATTTCCATTGGTATCCAGTGACCTGTATATCAATGTCAGAATCACTCGAGTCGTACATGTCAATGAGTACACTGGTTGATGGAATGGCCATAGCAATTAAGATCAAGAAAGGAATAACAGTCCAGATCACTTCTACTGTTGTACTTTCGTGGAATTGTGATGCTTCTGCACCTTGCGATTTTCTGTGATAGAAAATGGACCAAAACATGACGCCAAAGACGACAACACCGATGGCAACACATATCCATAATATGAGCATGTGTAGGTCGTATATTATGTGACTCGTATCGGTTACACCTCGCGGCATATTCATTTCCATAGCAGCGTAGACGCTACCAGGAATAAAGAAAGCAAGAGTTATACTCAACTGATGCAGGAATCGACGCATGAATAGTTTTCCTTAATTTTGTCAGGCCTTAAATTTAAGGCAACATCTTCTACAAATTTAATTAATTAAAGCAGTGATTTTTTATATTTTCGTCTGCCACGGTATTTAACAGGCCACATTATATAGGACTTTTTGAAGCTGGTCATGCGTTTTAAGACTATATTTATATTTTATTTTCACTTGATAAATGTGGTTGGTGTGAACGATGTACGCCAAAAAGACACGTTTATATTTTAATATCATATACTTGGTGTGCATTTACGGTTATTTGTATACATATGTTGTTTTTTATTACCCATATATTAATGCTTACTTCATCTGAACATTATCGAGAATAAGAGTTCCCACTCATTCACTTTAATTTCACATTTATGTGGATTTAAGTTTTTCTTTCCTCATGCATTAAAGCAGGAGGAAGAGCATATAAAACTTGCTGTTAGTCATAATAATATTTATTCAATAGAAGTAAGATATATATCAAACTTGGGTTCTTTTAAAATGTCATTGATAATAAGGTCTTAAAAAGACTTGTTAATGAAACTGAATATCAAAATAAAATAAGGTTAGAAAATGAGTTTAACGATAAAAGTATTGGTGGGAGTTTTTTTAGGGATATTGCTAGGCCTGTTCATTAATCTATCTGGCTTAAATAGCCAAGATGGTTGGATTAATACATACATTGTTGATGGCTTATTTTTTGTTATCGGCAAAATGTTTGTGAATGGTTTAAAGATGTTGGTAGTACCTCTGGTTTTCTTTTCACTCATTTGTGGTGTTTGTGGAATTGGTAATTTGAGTACTTTAGGCCGTGTTGGTGGTAAATCATTTCTACTTTATATGATGACGACGGCGATAGCGATTGCTGTTGCTATTAGTCTTGCAGTGTCGGTCGGTTTGGGTGAAGGCATGGAGTTTGAAGAAGCCACGAGCTTTACAGCAAAAGAGACGCCGCCGCTTTCAGAAGTTATTATCAATATTGTTCCTTCTAACCCTATTCAGGCAATGGCTAATGGCGATATGCTGCCATTGATATTTTTCTCGATCTTGGTTGGTATCAGTATGTTGATGCTGGGTGAGAAGTCTACCCCTTTTGTAAAAGGTGCTGAGATCGCCAATGAGATCATGATGAAGATGGTGACCATCGTTATGGCTATTGCACCTTATGCTGTCTTTGCTCTCATTGCTAAATCAGTAGCTGAGCTAGGGCTAGAGTTACTAATACAGCTGGCAGCATATGTAGCTGTTTTAGTTTCTGCACTGCTAATTCATCTGCTGTTTACTTTGATGATTGTGCTGAAGTTATTTTCAGGCCTGAGCCCTATGATCTTTTTAAGAAAGATTAGAAGTGCACAGGTATTTGCTTTTAGTACAGCTAGTTCAAATGCAACGATCCCGGTTACGTTAAGAACTGTGACGAAACGCCTTGGTGTCGACAATGCTGTTGCATCTTTCACGGTCCCTTTTGGTGCGACCATAAATATGGATGGAACAGCGATTATGCAAGGGGTCGCGACTGTTTTTATTGCTAATATCTATGGACTTGAATTGGGCGTGATGGGCTATTTAACTGTCATTTTGATGTCAGTATTGGCTTCGGTTGGTACAGCGGGTGTACCTGGTGTTGGCCTGATCATGTTGTCAATGGTCTTTACTCAGGTCGGCTTGCCAGTGGAAGGTATTGGTTTGATCTTGGGAGTTGATCGTCTCATGGACATGATCAGAACAGCCGTCAATGTGTCTGGTGATGCTGTAGTTAGCAGTATTGTAGCAAAGAGTGAAGGTAGTTTGGATCGAGGGGTTTATGATGACTCAATGGCGGGGGTAGAGGATGCAGAGAGCTTAGTAATAAAGAATGTGTGATGATTAGTATTTTTTATGGTGCATTAAACTTTATAAATTAGCGCCTACAAATTTAGTAGGACTCACTCATTAGTTATTTATATAGTTGATAGCAATGAAGTTTGACAGTATAGGAAAGACTACTTTAGCTTTAGTTAAAGCTGTGTGGTAATGTACTTGAAATTATTTTATCTAAGTGTGGGTATGCGACACTATATTGCAACATTAGCAGCTGTATTGGCGGTTCTATCAACATTCTGGCTTTTCCTTGGAATGTTTTCTATCGTCCCGCTTTTGTTTGAAATACCAGGGGAAACCAGCCTCAGAACTCATGCATCAATAACACTAATTTTCTTGTTGATAGCATCATGGGGTTTTTGGAACAGCGATTAATTTAAAAAAACGAAAGGAAGATTAATGTTAAAAAAGTCAGATTTATGTATTTTACTCGCAGTTTTTATAGCATTTGCGACTACAGCATTCTTATGGTTTACTGGACAAAGAGAAGAAGGGTTATTCACAGCAACGTGGATCCCATCGATACTAAGTTTTGCAATTTATTTTAAAGTCATCACGAGAAAGGAATAACGATGGAAGCGTCCTTAATATTTTTTACAGGATTGTTCTGTAGCGCTCTAACTATTTTTGGAGCTATTTTAACGGTGATGGAATTTAAAAGCCTTAAAGAAGAAAAAGTAAAAAACAAAAAAAAATAATTTGTTGAATAAATTCACGATTTCATAAAAATTATATGGTTTGTTTTGAGGGGCAGCTTACTGTCCCATAAGAGCAGTAAACACAACAGTCTCCTGGCTTTGGTTTGATGATGTCATGGCATGAGCGGCATTCGTAAAACCACTGGCAAAAGCCTGTTGGCATTGTTTCTAACTCTTTGTTCCCACAAGAGGGGCAAGTTACCTCAGAGTCTAAGATTAAATCACTCATCAGGCGTTGTCCCAAATCTCACATCGTTTTTTCATAACAAAGTATGCTCTGAACGCTAGCGTTATTAGTAATTATAATGACATCAATTTCTCAAGTAAATGTGTGCCCACAATGTTTACATACAGATGCATCTAGTTTTACCAGCTCTACACATTCGGGGCATCTTTTTTTATTTCCAGTAGCGATCTCTTTATCTTCTATTTCTTCAGTTGTAGGAGACAGTATTAAAGTTGTGATGAAGCCGATAATTGGAGAAAGTAATATGGCTAGAACAAAGAAATTTATGCCAGAGTAACCCTTACTATCAGCATGAAAACCAACTAAGACAGAAAAGAGAATGTAGAAAAAGAATAACTCCATAAACAGTTCCCTCTGTAGTAAATATCGCCATAATTTAATATAGCATCGTTAAAAATAAATTAATAACCAAAGTTCAACAACAGCTTTTCTCTATCAATAAATCTTAGGGTGGTGCAGTGAGTTAAAAAATATAAAGTTTATTTGAACTTACGTTCACCTCTACGCCACAACCAAGGCTCTATAAAGTTATTTGTTGACCAAAGGCCCCGTTTTTCTTTTTTTGCTTTAGCTTCGAGAGCGTATAACCTTTCATCATTGGTATATCTACGATAAACCCAGGCCATTCCTTGTCTGACTAGTTCAGCATTAACATCCAGTCCTTGAACATAAACAAGTCCGACCGTCCGTTCGTAGCGATCTATAGTTTGCACATCAATCGTGATTTTCTTTTGTAATGTGAGTACGGTTAAAGCTTGCTTTGCTTCCCTACCAAAAGGCTGCCCTTTTTCTGGAGTATCTATACCAGCTAACCTTATCCTTATTTTTTCATTAGTTTCAGTGAGGATCTTGAGTGTATCTCCATCAGATATGTGAAAAACCCGGCCAGTTATGGTTTCAGTTTGTGCTGTGAAAGTTGTAAGTAAAAAAAAGAGTGCTCCAATATTCTTCCATTTTTTCATATTATTACCTTCAACGTTCTGTAGTGTTTGATCACCTGTTATAATTTTGACAGTTCCACAAGTCACTTATTCATTCTTATAAACTAGTGTTGAGCAATCCATTTATTAGCCAGTGATAGTGCTTGTTTTATTTGAGACCTATTCATCCTAGCGGCAACAATTTCTCTATTTTCGGCGGCACTTCTATCACCATTTAGAGTAGCAAGGTTGAACCATAGATGAGACATGACATAATCTTGTGCTACACCATACCCTTGAATGTACATATAGCCTAGGCGATGTTGAGCAGTAGCATTACCTTGGTCAGCTGCCATGCTCCACCAATGGAATGTCTTGTGGTAATCCTGTGAAACACCTTTTCCCATCTGATACATGAGTCCTAGTTGATATTGAGATACAGAATCACCTTGCTCAGCTAATTTTTGGCAGTTGCTGAAGTTTCTTGTGTCCTGAATGTTGACGTCGATGCATGCTTCAGCATTATGAATAAACATTACAAGCATAAGTATCCCCAATAAAAACCTATTCATAATTCTCCTTTTGTTAAAACGCTGATTAATGTTTAGCTTATTCTTTATATTCTAAATGTAAAGCTCTTAATGTTTGCATATGTAACGCATTATGCTGTAAATTACTCAGGCATGGTAATGAAAAAAACAGCAACACTGAACCTCCGGGTTGACCCTATCATTAAAGAAGCTATACGTGAGGCATCAGAACGCCAACATCGAAGCGTAGCCAATATGGTAGAAATTCTCATACGTGAACATTGTAAGGCTGAAGGCTTTCCCGTAGCCATACAGTCAAGCTTATTCGAGGCTAACAAAAATGAATAGTACGACTCTGAAGGCACTCATAGAAGCGGGTGCTATTAAGTCTGTATGCATTGTAGCTGATGGAGGAGTTGTTCATGCTTCAATTACTACAGGTAGCGGTAATTCACAACCTGCAACCACTCTGAAAGGTGATATTAAGACCTGGAGTACAATAGATAGTGCAGCAAAGTGGGTGAGAAGCCTAGGTATTGGGAGTATGAAGTTGAACGTTGCTAAATGGAGGCCAGATCAGAGAACAATGCTCTAATCATTTGTGCTGGACTAGATAAGAATGTGAATTATTTGCATTAGATTTTTTGCTGCTTTATAGTCAGTCCATAAAGTGATTTTATGATGTGGTTTTTATGCAACCATGTAAACTATTTTGAAGATTACTTTATTTTAGTTTATTGTTGGAACTATTCATCTAATTTTACTCTCTACTTTTAGTACTTTTAAATAAAAAAACTCAAAACAAAGGAATAAAATGGAAAACTTATCTTTTAACGAGTATCAACTTGTTTATAATTTCTTCTCATTTACATTTGCAGCAATGGCTGCAGGAACTTTATTTTCATGGCTTAATTTAGGCTCAGTTTCAGCATCGTACCGACCCGCTATGGTTGTGACAGGACTTGTAACTTTCATTGCTGCCTATCATTACTTACAAATTTTTATCTCATTCGATGGCGCATACAGTGCAGTAGATGGTGTCGTCTCTTCAACAGGTGAAGCTTTTAACGTTACATATCGTTATGTAGATTGGTTATTAACTGTACCATTGCTTCTAATTGAACTGATTTTAGTTATGAAGCTATCATCTAGCGAAACACTCAATAGATGTGTGGTGCTAGGATCAGCAGCTGCTCTTATGATTTTACTTGGTTACCCAGGTGAAATTTCAACGGACTTAGCTGGCAGATTATCATGGGGCTTAGCAGCTATGATCCCATTCCTATTCATTGTTTATGTACTTTTCTTTGGTTTGAAAAGTTCAATTGAAGCACAGCCTATAGAAGCAAGAGGGTTGGTTTCACAAGCATGCTGGGTTGTAGTCATTACTTGGTCATTTTATCCTGTAGTATATTTCCTTCCAATGCTTGGCTTTGAATCAGCGGGTGTTGCTGTAGAAATAGGCTATTCAATTGCTGATATCGCAGCAAAAGTTGGTTTTGGAATCTTGATCTACATGATTGCACGTAAAAAATCAGAAGCTGAAGGCTATATCGCTAAGTAATAGGATTTGAAGGAGTAATACGACTGCGTATTATTCCTTCAACCTGATTATATTATGCACTTAGCTGCTCCCCTAGAAAAAAATGTAGATGACTTTTACGCCTTAACTTTAGTTGAAGAAAAGTTGTCTCTTTACATCAATGATTTTAAAGATCAAACGGTGTTGGAAGATGCTGTTACTTATCATTTCAGTTCGGGTGGCTCAAGAACAAGAGCTAGATTGACATTCTCATTCGCTAAGAACTTAGGCTTAAGCTTTGAAGATTCAATTGTTATGAGCTGTGTGCCTGAATTATTCCATAACGCGTCATTAATACATGATGATCTGCAAGACTCTGATGATTTAAGACGAGGTCAAGAAGCTGTATGGAAAAAGTTTGGGCCTGATATTGCTATCTGTATTGGTGACTTTTTAATTTCTGCCGCCTATGCTTGCGTTGCAGATCTATCAACTGATATACCTAAAAGCAAATTGATCAAGCATATACATTCTAAAATATCAGAACTGATCAAAGGGCAACTTTTAGATATTCGGCAAAGTAAAGATCAATCGCTTGATGATCTAGTCGCTTATGAGGATATCGCTGCAGGTAAGTCGGGTCCACTCTTTTCCTTGGCGATAACACTCCCTCTCATTGCTAAAGGGCATAGCGGTTCTATTCAACCAGCAGAGACAGTGTTTAGACATTATTCAATTGCTTATCAGATCTTTGATGATATTGGTGACTTTAAAATGGACCAATCAAAACAAGGGTTAAAGTCTGGAGTGAATATAATCACTTTGTATCAAGAGAAAAATATTCTAGATCCTCAACTAAAGGCTGTTAATACGGCATTGGATCATTTACAGCTTGCACGAGAAAAACTTGTTGAATTACCGCTTGTTTGTCAGCAAATTATTCATAATGAAACGTTACTATTAGAAAGTTTAATAAAACAAACTACTTTAGATCAAAATTAAAATATGAAAAAAGCTGTTGTAATAGGTGCTGGCTATGGTGGAATTGCAGCATCATTAAGACTGCGAGCTAAAGGATATGATGTTGAGGTTATAGATCAATGCAGTGCAATAGGTGGTAGGGCACAAGTCTATGAGATTGATGGGTTTAAACATGATGCGGGACCAACTGTATTAACTGCGCCATTTTTGTTTGAAGAACTTTTTAATTTATTTGATAAAAATATTAGCGATTACGTAGATATTGTTCCTCTTAAGACTTGGTATCAATTCTATTTTCCTGATGGAAAAATCTTTAACTATGGCGGAAGCTTAGAGAGTACTCTCAAAGAAATTGAAAAATTTGAACCCGAAGACAAACAAAACTATTTGCATCTTCTAGAGAAATCAAAAGCTATTTTCAAAATAGGGTTTGAGGATTTAGCTGATGAACCATTCCACAAGTTTTCCAAAATGGTCGGTGTATTACCCGATCTTATAAGGCTCAAATCGTTTAAAACAGTTTGGGGCTTAGTTTCTTCGCATTTAAAATCACCCTATATGCAGCAAGCTTTTTCTATTCAATCTCTATTAGTAGGTGGAAACCCATTTGACACGACCTCAATTTATTCTCTCATTCATTATCTAGAGCGTGAATGGGGTGTCCATTTTGCAATGGGTGGAACGGGTTCTCTTACAAAAGCTTTTGAAACCCTAATGCATGAAGAAGGGATTAAAGTTTCATTAAATAAGGCCGTTCAAAAAGTAGATATTAAAAATGGTAAGGCTGTGGGTGTAATACTAAAGAGTGGTGAAATAAAATCAGCTGATATCGTTGTATCAAATGCTGATGCTGCATACTTATATAGCTCCATGATTGATAGAAAAGATAAAAGTATTAGTGTTCAAATAAAAACAAAATATGCACAATTTTCTATGGGACTTTATGTTTTATATTTTGGCACAACAAAACAATATACTGACGTTGAACATCATACAATTTGGCTAGGGAAACGCTACGAAGCCTTACTAGATGATATTTTTCATAAACAAATTCTGGCTGATGATTTTTCTTTATATCTTCATCGACCTACAGCAACAGATCCATCTTTTGCACCAGAAGGATGTGACTCTTTTTATGTGTTAGCCCCAGTTCCCAATCAACAGGGTGAGATAGATTGGAAAGTAGAAGGGCCGAAACTTAGAGATAAAATTGTAAAAGCACTTAGCGATACTATTCTTCCTGATCTAGAAAACACAATAACGGCTGATTTTTTCAAAACACCAGATGATTTTGAGCAAGATTATAGTAGTGTGCATGGTGCAGGGTTCTCTATTTCACCACTCCTTACACAATCGGCTTGGTTTCGTTATCACAATAAAGCTGAAGGTATCGAAAATTTGTATCTTGTCGGAGCGGGAACGCATCCGGGTGCGGGTTTACCAGGAGTTGTTTGTTCAGCCAAAGTTATTGATAATCTGATCCCAAAAGCATCATGAGTGAACAAACAAAAAGGGCCAGGGATACGCTCACTAAACACGCAAGAAGCTTCTCTTTTGCTAGCTTTTTTTTAGGTGAAAAAACAATAGATAAAGCGGCCCGACTTTATCGATTTTGTCGTGTAGTTGACGATATTGCTGATGAGGGAGATTGTCCCGATACTGCTAGGCTATACTTAAATTCAATAAGTCGAGATTTAGAATTAGGAACAAGTACAAATGACGTTACCAATGACTTCTTATCGTTGGCATTAGAATGCAATATTGATGTGCAAGCTGCACGTACACTTCTCGAGGGTGTCATATTTGATCTTGATCCAGTCACAATGAGTGATGAATGCGCTTTAGATCATTACTGCTATCAGGTTGCTGGCACCGTTGGTCTTATGATGAGTCCTATATTGGGAACAAATGATGAAGATGCCTTAAAATATGCCTGTGACCTAGGAAAGGCCATGCAATTGACGAATATATGTCGTGATATACATGAAGATGCCTTGAAAGGACGTATTTACATTCCGCAGACATTGTCGCTAAGCGATATCACTAAAGATCCAGCCCAAGAAAATAAAGAGATGGCACAAGCTTGCCAAAAATTACTTTTACGTGCAAACACTCTGTATGAAAAAGCGGAGTGGGGACTGGCCTATTTGCCTCTTCGCTCAAAACTATGCATTCTGGTAGCATCTAGACTGTATAAAGCAATTGGTACAAAATTGATTAAAAAAAAGTGTAGGTATTGGGAAGGGCGTGTTTTTACATCAAGATCTGAAAAAATAATCATAGCATTACGTACGCTGTTTGTTTTATGGTTTAACCCGAAATTTTGGATCAAAACATCTTATGCGAAAGATTGAATGTGATGTATTAATTATAGGTGGTGGGTGTGCTGGTTTAAGCCTCGCTTACGAATACGCACAAATGAAGAAGGCAGGGTTATCAGTTTGTATTTTGGAAAAACGTGAAAATTACCATGATGATAAAACTTGGTGCTTTTGGCTTGATCATCAACAAGATTTCTCCCATCGGGATATAATTTTAAACAGCTGGAAAGCTTGGCGTTTCTCATCTAAAGAGCAGAGTTATATTCATCGTTCTGAACATTTTGCATACTGTCATATAGCTTCTTTAGCTTTTTATAAGAAAACGACTCAAGCGATCGAAGATGATCCTAGACAAACACTTGTTTTGGGACAGGTTGTTTCGAAAATAGAAAAAAATGGAAAATATTTTAATGTAGAAGGGCCAAACCTTTCTGCGAGAGCAACACATGTAATTGATACGCGTGCTTATGAACCTGATGAGCTTATTCAATATACACAAATTTTTCAGGGATTTTCGGGTGTTGAGATTGAAACAGAAGATGATTTCTTTGATTCTGATTTAGTAGGACTAATGGATGATATTAAAGGCAATGGTAAAATATGTCAGTTTCGTTATCTACTTCCCTTTACAAAGCGTCATGCACTTATAGAGCTCACAAGTTTTTCCAATGCCTATTACCCTCCTTCAGATTTAGACGTCAGTCTTCAGTACTATTTAGATAGTTTGAAAGTGTCTTATAAAATAATTAGAGAAGAACAGGGCGTTTTACCTATGGGAATTAACCATCCACCACGTAGCGAGGATGGCATTATCCTTGGTGGTATGAAGAATGATAATTTAAAACCTTCTTCGGGCTATGGGTTTTTGAGGAGTCAAATATGGGCAAAATTAATAGTGACAAAATTTTGCAATGATACTTTAGACATAAAGCTCGGAAAAGCGGGTCATTATATTCCTGATTTTTTTGATCACACATTCTTACGGGTGTTAGATAATAATATTGATCTTGCAGAAGATATATTTATGAGTATAGGTAAAAATATGAGGCCAGACAGCTTTGCTAAATTCATGAGTGATAAAGCACAGGTACATGACTTTATGCGCCTAATCGCGGCAGTCCCAAAACAGCCATTCATAAAAGCAGTTTTGTCATGACGAATTCTCTTTTACCTATACAGCGTTTGTTTGTTGGAGCCGTCGCGTTTTTACTCATTCTTAATTATAGTTTAGGTACATTATCATTCGAGGTGCAGGCTATTATACTTTCCATATTGATGTTGGTTTTAGGCCTTCCTCATGGTGCGCTTGATCATAAGATTGCTGAAGCTACAGGCCTTGTTGATACTCGCAGGAAGCTTATTTTGTTTTTTGCTGGTTATCTATTATTGTCGATTGTTGGCTTTATATTTTGGGTGACTTTCCCCCTAGCTTCATTGCTTTTTTTCCTTTTGATATCAGCGTGGCATTTTGGGTCTGATTTTTCCAAATTTTCATCTTCAAATCTTTTTTCGATCATTCCAGGAATTGCTCTTTTAACAACACCATTCGTATTTTATCAAAATGATGTTTCCCAGATCTTCAGCATTTTTGTGGAGGAAAGTAATGCACTTTCCCTTTCAGTGATAGGCCACTATATGGCTTATATATTTATTCCCTTATCAATTATTTTTGCTACTCTAAAATCAAAGGTCCCCTTGAATGATCGCTTCGAATTTATAGTGACATTAAGCGCGGGTCTCTTCCTACCGCCTTTAATGTTTTTGGTTGTGTTTTTTTGTTTATCACATTCTTTGAAACATCTATCCGAGTTATATTTCACTCTTAATTTTAAGACTGTTAGAGCATTCTTTTATGCTCTTTTTCCTCTGACTATACTGAGTTATATCTTTTTAGGGCTTATAGCTCTAAATTACAGCGGGACTTCCTCCGCAGCTCTGTCATTAAAAAGCGTCATTATTTTGTTATCTGTATTAACGATCCCACATATGCTGATAGTGGAGTATTGGAAGTATCACTCTAAACAAAGTGATGTAGCCTAGATATAAATTCTACTACGTTGACTGTCTGTTTCTCTTTTAATATTCTATCACTTGCCATTACACTAACCGTTAAATAACAACAATAAAGGATCGATATGAGACTCTTAGCTTTAATATTTTCATTTATGTTGTTGGTTGGCTGTGCGTCATTTGATTCTGCTCCTTGCTTTTATACCTTTAGTTCGGGAGATAAAGAAGGTCTAGTTAACTGCCTAAAAGCAGCAGAGCAAAATGATGCTTATGCCCAAGGCAAGCTTGGCGCTATGTATTATCATGGTTATGGTGTGGAAGAGGACGCCTCACAAGCATTTTATTGGTGGGAAAAATCAGCAGAACAAGGTGTCCCAGAGGCTCAGTATAAGCTAGGCGATATGTATAGTAAGGGCCGTGGTGGCGTATTAACAGACTACAAGTTAGCTGTTCATTGGTGGAGCAAAGCAGCAGAACAAGGTGAAGCTTGGGCTCAATACAAGTTGGGACGTATGTACGCTGATGGCAAAGGTGTAGTGAAAGATCTTGAGCAAGCGGTTTACTGGTGGAACAAAGCAGCAGAACAAGGCCATGATTGGGCTCAATATAAGTTAGGCAAAATGTATGCTGATGAGGGAAGTGAAATGGAAGACTATTTAGTAGCATATATGTGGTTGGAGATCGCTAGTTCTGGTGGACATATAACAGCATCAAAGAGTAAAGAAAAGCTTGCAGGTAGAATGAGCGAAGCCGATATAAATGAGGCTATGGAGCTAGCTCAAGAATGGGGCGAAAAGCACAAATAATCATATAGGATAAATGTGGATAATATTTCAAAAAAAGACAGAATAAAGGGTACATTTTTTGGTGCTATCGTGGCTGATGCACTTTGTCTTGGTAGTCATTATGAGTATGACGCTCAAAAAATATATAACGCATACGGTAACAAACCCATAGAAAAATATATGTCACCGGGTGAGATGATGGGTGGGCAAACTCATGGCATTGGCTGGGGGGAACGTAACTACCATCCAGGTAAAAAGGCCGGAGGGACAACTGATTACGGTGACTATAATATTGTGGTTTTAGAGCATTTGGCATCTACTGCAGATGCCCCGAGAGCTTTTAATGTGACAGACCTGCTCCCTCACTGGATGAAGCGCCTTGAAAATGGCTGGGGTTCTTGGATCTGTACTATGACACGAGAGACTTATGGTCAAGTAAAGCAGGGACTCCCTGTTGAACGTCTTGGTGGGCTCTCTAACGCGATGGCAATACGCCACGCAGCAGCACACGCCTATTACGACTCAATAGATGAAGTTGTCGATGTTGCAAGAAAAAGCATGTTTACCCATAGAGATTTTCATGCGCTAGGAGGTGGTGAGTTTTTCGCTCGCGTCACCCATCGTGTCATTAATGGAGAGACGCCCTCTAATGCAATTGAGTCTTCTGCTTTAGAAATGGATAGCTTTTTTCAGGATAAAGTTGCTCAGGCAATGGAAAAAGTAAAAGAAGCAACCGATGAAAACTCAGCACTTTCGAAGGAGATATTTGCTGATGATCTTGCCATTACCAGCATGGCAAGACTCTGGGACGTAGGTCGTTCAGAACCTATAAAAGTAGGCAAAGCAAGTCCTACTGAGGGAACACTTCCTGGTGCTGTTTATTTCATTCTAAAGTATGAAAATGAGAAAGATGGACTAAAAAAAGCATTACAGCAAAACACGATGGTGGGTGGAGACAATGCGTCAAGGGGAATTGCTATCGGGATGGTTCTTGGTGCATACAATGGCGTTAATGCAATTCCATTGGTGTGGAGAGAAACATTGGATGAATGGGATTATTGTGAAAAGTTATTAAATAGACTTCCGTTGCTTAAATAAGCTACAGAGAGTGGTTTATTTCTTTTATGGTATGTATTCATCATATTTTCAGGTTCAGTTAATACCTCTACCTATCTAACTTTAAATTGATGTAGTGATTTATTGGGATTTTTAACGATACAGTAAATCGCTATTACCGATTAAAATTATCGAAACAAGTTGTTTGTTAAACACTTGATAGCCTAATAAGATACCTTTATAAAAAAAGCTTTAATGACAGTGGGAGGAAGGTAACTATGTCACTACTTATGGGTAGGATATGGTTTTTTTTAAATAAAATTAGGTTTATAAATTAATTTGTTGTTAGTATAAATTTTAGTAAAGATCTCAAAATTAAAAGTTATGGTGTAATTATCAGCATTTAATAAAAAATAAGGATCATACTAATGAATAATGATAAAAAACCTTCTTCAGGACAATGCCCCGTTATGCACGGAGCTAATACCACCTCGGCAACATCCAAAACAGATTGGTGGCCCAACTCGCTCAACCTAGACATTCTGCATCAGCATGATACTAAAACTAACCCATTGGGTGAAGATTTTGATTATAGTAAAGAATTCAAGAAATTAGATCTAGCATCTGTAAAAAAAGACTTACACGCACTGATGACTGATAGCCAGGAATGGTGGCCAGCAGATTGGGGGCACTATGGTGGCTTGATGATTCGTTTAGCATGGCATGCAGCCGGTACCTACCGTGTAGCTGATGGACGTGGTGGTGCAGGTACAGGGAATCAACGTTTTTCACCATTGAATAGTTGGCCAGATAACGTCAACTTAGATAAGGGTCGCCGTCTTTTATGGCCTATTAAAAAGAAATATGGCAATAAACTGTCATGGGCAGATCTGATGATACTTGCTGGTAATATGGCTTACGAGTCTATGGGGCTCAAAGTCTTCGGTTTTGCCGGCGGTCGTACTGATATCTGGCACCCAGAAAAAGACATTTATTGGGGCTCTGAGAAAGAATGGCTGGCGCCAACAGGCAGTGAAGGTAGCCGTTATTCTGGTGAAAGAGACCTTGAAAACCCACTTGCAGCAGTAATGATGGGTCTGATTTATGTAAATCCTGAAGGGGTTGATGGTAACCCAGATCCGCTCAAAACGGCACATGATATTCGAGTCACGTTTGAGCGCATGGCAATGAATGACGAAGAAACTGTCGCATTGACTGCCGGCGGTCATACTGTTGGTAAATGTCATGGTCGTGGCGATGCTACACAGCTTGGTGCAGAACCTGAAGCGGCTGATGTAAATGAGCAAGGCTTTGGATGGCATAATCCTAATGGTAAAGGATTTGGTCGTGACACCGTCAGCAGCGGTATTGAAGGGGCGTGGACAACACACCCAACAAAATGGGACAACGGCTACTTTGAGATGCTGTTAAATCACGACTGGGAATTGAAGAAAAGTCCGGCTGATGCATGGCAGTGGGAGCCCATTACTATTAATGACGAAGATAAGCCGGTTGATGTTGAAGATCCTTCAATCAAATACAATCCGATCATGACTGATGCTGATATGGCGATGATCAAGGATCCTGTTTACAGAAAAATTTCTGAACGATTCTATAAGGAACCAGACTACTTTTCTGAAGTGTTCGCGCGTGCTTGGTTTAAATTGACCCACCGTGATTTAGGTCCAAAATCCCGTTATTTGGGTTCAGATGTACCTGATGAAGATTTGATCTGGCAAGATCCTGTGCCTTCAGTTGACTACACATTAAGTGAACAGGAAATCACCGTACTCAAAGTTCAGCTCCTTAATAGTGGTTTGAGTAAAGCCGAACTAGTTGCAACTGCCTGGGATAGTGCTCGCACATTTCGTGGTTCTGATTTCCGTGGTGGAGCTAATGGGGCACGTATTCGTCTAACGCCCCAAAAAGATTGGGTAGGTAACGAGCCTGAAAGATTGCATAAAGTACTAAATGTTCTGTCGACTATTCAGACAGGCCTAGACAAGAAAGTTAGTATTGCTGATCTAATCGTACTTGGTGGCTCGGCTGCCGTTGAAAAAGCAGCGCATGATGCGGGTGTTGATATCATAGTGCCGTTTACTGCTGGTCGTGGTGATGCCACACAAGAAATGACCGATGTGGATTCATTTGAACCACTTGAATCGATTCATGATGGCTATCGTAACTGGGTCATGAAAGACTATGTTGTTTCACCGGAAGAACTGATGCTAGATCGCACTCAGTTGATGGGTTTAACCGCACCTGAAATGACAGTTCTAGTCGGTGGTCTTCGTGTACTAGGAGCCAACCATGCTGGAAGCAAACATGGTGTACTGACTGATCGTGAAGGAGTGTTAACTAACGATTTCTTTGTTAATCTAACCGATATGGCTAACACTTGGAAGCCAGCCGGTAAAAACCTCTATGAAATCTGCGATCGAACAACAGGTGTGACTAAGTGGACAGCCACTCGTGTTGATTTGGTGTTTGGCTCAAACTCTATACTACGTTCTTATGCTGAGGTTTACGCTCAAGATGATGCAAATGACAAATTTGTCACAGACTTTGTTAAAGTGTGGACAAAAGTTATGAATGCTGATCGTTTTGATCTTTGAGCCTAAATAATTAGTCAGACATAATTTACACCGTCAAAATAAACTTTATTAGGAGTATAAAAATGAAAAAAATCATATCTGGGTTAGTATCGGTAATGATTGCAGGAATGGCTTTTAACACCAGTGCTTATGCAGGAGAAGCTATGAGTGAAGCACATGCTCATATCGGGCATGTGATGACTAGTTGGAATGATACACCGTCCCAACATGGCCTTTTGCCTGTGGCAATGAAAGATGCAGGAATTGCAGCCGCTCACGCTGCTCTTGCCGCTAAATCTCCAAACGATCTAGCAGCAATGAAATTGCATGCAAGACATGTGCGCCACGCGATAGACTCATCATATGAAGCATCAGGACCTGGTACTGGATACGGGCTGATTAAGGCGGCCAATGGGGGAATTGGACACGCCACACTCGCCAGTAAAAGTGAAGGTGCGTCCGAAGCAGTCAAAGTCCACACAGAACACGCAGTGACATCATTAAACAATGCCATCGCGCGTAGCAGAATGGCTTTATATGAAGCACAAGCAGTGCTTATTGCAACTAGTGCAGGTCAAGCTGCGGCTCATGCCGCCAAAATGGCAGAACTGACGCAAGCCGCTGTTAATGGTGTTGACGCCAATGGAGACGGCGGTATCAGCTGGCATGCACATGAAGGTGGTCTTAATGTTGCAAGCCAACACATGGGAATCATGATGGATGCAGAGGGTATGAAACACTAAAGCTTGTCAAAAGCACCAAAGCACATAACCTTAATCTCAGACAAACCCGCTTCGGCGGGTTTTGTTTTTTATGGGCGCTATTTACTGATTACTTGATTGGGTTTGGGGCCGGGTCAAAACTGGCTTTGATGTTGCCTCTAACCAATCTAATGTTTAAGTAAGCTAATCACTTATAACGAATAATGCCTTGTAAGCCATTGATATTGAGTTCCACCACCTATTCCACCACCTGCTGTTTTTCACCCAAAAAAAAGGGCTTACAATTGCTTGTAAACCCTTACTGTATCTGGAGCCGGAGATAAGACTTGAACTTACGACCCTCTGATTACAAATCAGATGCTCTACCAACTGAGCTACACCGGCTTGAAAAAGCGAAATTATACGGATTGATTAGAGTAATGGCAAGAAAAACATGATTTAATCAGCCTGTAGTGATTCATTACTAAAAGTAATGGCTTAGAAGATAAAATTGGCCGTTACTATTTTCACTTTACTTCATATTTTCGAGAGCAAATATCATAAGGTCAAGTGAAGTATTTAAATAAGCATTCATGATTGGGTCTATTGCTTTAGTATTCCCCTTTATTCGATAAAATCAGGACAAATAATTTAAGCCTTGATACTGTGAAGTACTCCTTTGATTGTTTAAATAGGTGAGTTTCCAGTTAGGGTAAGTCTCGGGTAACTCGTGTAGACAGGCCAAAATAAAATAAAAAAGATGATTAATTCAAAACGCATACATTACAAAGAAATTGATGGTTTACGGGCCCTAGCAGTTCTCGCTGTCATGTTCTTTCATCTAAACGACTCTATACTTCCTGGAGGTTTTTCTGGAGTCGATATATTTTTTGTAGTTTCAGGTTATGTAGTGAGTAAATCACTGGCTGAGAGAAAATTTATAGATGGTTACAATTATTTCGTTGATTTTTATTCTAGGAGAATCATACGTATTATTCCAGCTCTCCTAGTGATGTTAGTTGTAGTGAGTATTTTCACCACATTATTTATTCCTTCCTCTTGGCTCAGTTCCGCAACTGACAATACAGGTTTAGCTGCCTTTGCGGGACTAAGTAATATAGCTTTAGTTTTATCTAATGATGGTTATTTCTCTCCTAGAATTGAATATAACCCTTTCGCTCATACATGGTCTCTGGGCGTAGAAGAGCAGTTCTACCTTTTTTTCCCTGTTGTATTTTTACTTTGGATTGTTTGGCGAAAAAAAACAGGAGTAAAAGGAACAATTGCTTGGTGGATATTACCTATCCTAACTATTGCATCGTTATATACATCTTATTGGCTGGGTTTAAATAAGCCTGATTGGGGCTACTATCTTATTCCTAGTCGCTTTTGGGAGCTTGCTGCAGGTGCAATGCTTTATCAGTACCACACTGAAAAAAGATTTATTCCAACATCTAACTTCAATGCAACTTGGCAGTTATGGATCGGCTTTTCTTTTATTTTAGCTGGACTCTGGTGGTCTGACAGGCAACACTTTCCCTTCCCCTGGGCACTATTGTCTGTAACAGGAACGTTACTATTTATTAATTCTGTTATTGATCAAGGCCAAGGAAAGTCAATATGTAAGCAATTATTTAATAACCCTATTGCTGTCTATTTGGGGAAAATATCATATTCATTATATCTTTGGCATTGGCCAATCTACAGCCTAATGAGATGGACAATAGGTTTAGAAACTATAGCTCAACAACTATTAGCACTAACGCTAACGATGCTATTTTCAATGACGTCTTATCATCTTATTGAAAAAGGAATCCAAAGAAGTGCTAGTAAGCTTTCAATTTCTTCTTTGTACCAAAGTATTAGGGGGACTAACTGTAATTGTTTTGACGTTCCAAGGAACAAGTAGTCTATTTGATCATAGACATAGGCTGAGTTTAAGTGATACAAAAGATTCATATACTTGGTACGCCTATGATCACGAGGTGAAAAACATCAATGAGGAAGCTGGCCAAATATTTGGTACTCGTCAAATGTTTGTCATTGGTGATTCTCATGCGTATGCCTACTCAACAATGCTCAATGAAGCATCAAAAAGACTCGGCGTATCGGTATACAAATATGCGTTAGGGAGGTGTGCATTGGGCGATCATGCTACTTCCCATAAACACGAGAGCAGGGTGCGAAGGGACCTCGGAGCGCATGATGGACATAGTAGAGAAAAAGGCTAATCCGGGTGACATCGTATTTTTTGCTTCTTTAAGAACATATCGTTTAATTGATCAATGGGCACTATTTGATCCACAGAGTACCCTCAATAAAAGCAAAAATGCATCGACCATAAAAGATATATTTTATGGAAAAGAAGAGACCTCCAATCTTATCGAACGTTTGGATAAGATGGGTGTTAATGTACTAATCGATCTCCCTAAGCCGGTATTTAATGCGCCTCCATTTCGTTGTTCTGATTGGTTTAATCAAGATAACCCTATCTGTGAACGAGGTTTCTATGTCGAAAAAAGTTTCTTAGTAGATATGATGACACCTGTTGTTGATTCTCTGAAGGAATTGAATCAAAAACATGACAACCTCATACTTTGGGATAATTTCTCCATATTATGCCCTGATAAAAAATGTTCGGCTTTTGATGCACAAGGAGAACCTCTATTCTTTGATGGTGATCATTTAAGCGGTCATGGTAATAGAGTCTTGTACCCTGATTTTAAGAGGGTACTAAAACAAATATGGGGCAGCAGTTGAATAAAAAAGGGATTAAGTTAACAACACTATTATCATTTAAGATTAGTAGGTCCCTTGAAAAGCTCATATAATCAAGTAAAAATTACGCTTAGCTAATGCTTTAACCAGAATTTTATATGAATTCGATTGGAGTACTGCCGATCCCAATCAGTTCAATCGCAGCTGTCGTGTCTGTGGGTGTCACCGCAGCCGCAATAGCCATTCCATTTGAAATTGATTCAGCTGAGGTTAAGTTATTTAAGCCGTACTCAACAGAAAATAAATTAGCTACTTCAACTTTATTATCAAGTAAGTCAGCAACCCAGCCCCATTGTGCATCACCTTTAAATTGATGTGCTGACGTTATAATTGATGCTACTAGAGTAGCCTTTGTTTCAGCGCCGCTTTGAAGTGCTGTTGTCCAAAAGGAGAGGCCTTCAGGATCGGCACCACTACTTCTTCCTAAGACATTGTTGTAAACAACATTAATGAAACTGGTGTTGGTCATTCCTGCTGATATGCCTGTTAATTCTGAAAAGGCTATTCCAGAGTTATAAAAAGATTCAGCTATTTGATTAATGCTTTGACCGCTATTGAACTGGCCGATCCAATACTCTAAGCCATCAGCATCTGGGACTCTGTTAAAAAAGGCTACATAGAGTTCTTGTAATTGTTGTAAATCACTACTCGCAATATTACTGACGGCGCTTTCATTTTTAACCGTTAAGTTTACGTAGTAATCAGTGAAGTAGGCACGCTCTATGCTGGTGAGTTGGTCAGTACCTTCGAAGCCCAAATTATCAGTAAAGGTGGTCACTTCTCGATTGCTAAATAAGCTGTTAATTTCTGTGCTCTGGGTGAAGTTTGAGCGGTTGCCTGTAAAGTAGGCCTGATCGATCCCGCTACCTCCATACAAAGTATCATTACCCGAGCCACCCTTAAATATATCTAATCCAGCACCGCCTTGAAGCTGATCATTGCCATTCTGCCCAAATAACCTGTCATTGCCATCTTGTCCAGCCATAAGATCAGCACCATCACCACCTTGAAGGTTGTCATCACCTAAGCCACCCTGAAGTTCGTCATTACCATCTTGGCCAAGAATTAAGTCATCACCTAAGCCACCAAAGATAAGGTCATTGCCACTCCAACCTTGTAGAGTATTATCACCTTTTTCACCATATATAGTGTCATTGAAAAAAGTGCCTATAGCATTTTCAATAACCGTATTTTTAGCAATATAAACAGTGCTTAACGTATCGACAGTTGTCGATCTCCCTTGAGCTAGTCTAAGTGTAATCCCTTTATCAATGTTGCTAGCATCAAGGGTATCAGTGCCGGACACGTCATAAACAGTGCGTAATAATCCATCGTCTAATAAACTATGCGTAGTATTGCCGGCATGTGTTGTTGTGTTTGCGCCATAAATAGTTTGTGCTGCAATAATGTCTAAAGGCAGTGGCGTTGAAGCCCAACCATACTCCCATATAGAGCTTGTAGGATCGTAGCTCATAAGAGTTAAAAAACCATCATCAAGATTACTTAGTCCTGCATCCTGATATGTGGTGTAGCCAGCTAACCCCCCGTCGTGAGGATGTTTAAGTCCTAATGCGTGGCCTATTTCATGCAATACGATATGAAAAGCGTTACTGCCTAAGTTAGACATATCAAAGACGGGGTGCTCTATATTGAAAGTTATGTCTCCTTCAGGTTGAGGATACGAAATCGTATTATTACCCTCAGAGGCCACAATGCGATCCGCGAACTCCGTATTTGGAAACAATCCTCTCCCAGCTATCGATGAACTATTAAAAAAAGTGTTATCGTGAAGAGACAGCATAATGTCTATAGGTTCTATAAAAACTTCGGTTGATTTTCTATAGTCATCGACATAACCAATATACTCAAAATCCACGTCGATTACTGCTTCCCATGCATTAAATGCTTCTTGCATAACTTGAAGACCAGTAGTGGTCCATGTATAACCAAAATCACCAAGTCCCCATGAGATTGTTCGATCAGGCCCTAGCTGCCAATAGGCACCCGATATAAGTCCATCAATATGGTCAGTTTTTGTTGCCGAGAAAAAAGTTGGAGAAGCAATAGCCATTTATTTTATCTTTAAAATTAAATTAGACCTTACAAATTTATCTGAAGGGAAACGTGTAGGCAAATTATTTTTTAAGCCTTATATCTGAATTAAACAAAAGGTAAAAGAGCCTTACTCACCTCTATCTATAGTAATGAATTTGACTTAAGAAGCACCTACAAAAGTTCCAACTTAGGACAAAGAAAAATTTATAGCATTTTCTAGTGGGGTACTACCGATCCCAATTAGTTCAATCGCAGCTGTCGTGTCAGTGGGAGTTATCGCTGCTGCAATAGCCATTCCATTTGAAATTGATTCAGCTCATATTAAGTTGCTTAAGCCACACTAGGCCTGAATGAGTCGTAAAGTTATAGGCGGTAATTGGGGATATTTTGTAATTAACGGTGGTCAAAAGAATAATTACAGGTCCAAAGGAGGCCCAGCATGGAAAAAAGAGAGTGGGTTGTTAAACCTATTACTTTTGATAACGATGCAAGATTGCTGTTGTTTGGTATGCCGTTTTTAGGTGGGTGGCTACCCCGTTTAGCATTCAGCTCCGATGTTAAGTTTGATTCAGTGTTTCAGCCAACTGAAAAAGTTAAAGTGGAGTATTTTTTAGCCGAGTGGTTCTTGAGTGGTGTGGCTATTGTTTACAAAATGACAACAACGCCAATGTTTAAGTAAGGTAAACAATTCAGAAAGGAAAAAAGCTAGATATTTAGGAATGGAGGTAGCGCCCCAGGTTGCGCCCCTTGCTGTTTTTAGGCAAAAAAAAAGGCTTACAATCGCTTGTAAACCCTTGCTATATATGGCTCCTCGACCAGGACTCGAACCTGGGACCCAATGATTAACAGTCAATTGCTCTACCGACTGAGCTATCGGGGAATATCGTAGAAGAGGGGTAGCATAGAGGCTTGGCACAAGACTGGGTCAAGCTTCTAGCTTACTTCTATCGCTGTCTTATAAACTCAGCGATACGTTGATAGATGCAACGTTGAGATTATCCATCGCTGGTAGCAAAGGATATTCTAACGTATACGGCCTCTAAGCGCCAAAGGCAGGTACCAGGAACAACCGCGACGCCTTTCATCGATCTAGTAAGTGCTTCAGCAAAATTCGATGATCATTAGCATTATTTATGTCTGGCCTATCTTTGATAAAGCCTTTCAATTGCATTATTTGCATATGGGAAAGAGATAGAAAGTACCATCACTCTTTAAAGATTCAATTCCGCTGATTGAATTGAGTTTTTCGACTACAATATCATGGCGTTTTTTAAATGCTACTAACATATCTTGGATACATTGCTGCTCACCATTTAGCGCTTCAACAGCTGCTGCTTGAGAAATCGATGCAGCGTTGGATGTGCTTTGTGATTGGATCTTTTTCATGGCACCAATTAAAGGTGCTGGGCCCGCGGCATAACCAATACGCCAGCCTGTCATTGAGTAGGCTTTAGAAACACCATTTAATACGATAGTGCGGTCATAAAGGTCTGGACAAGCGGTGACGATGTTATGAAAGCCCATATCAGCCCACAAGATATGTTCGTAAATATCATCAGTGGCAATCAGTACGTGAGGGTGTTGTCGTAAGACGTTACCTAGGGCAACAAGTTCTGATTCGCTA